>JBAZBR010000009.1:0-3455 GCA_041671325.1 Patescibacteria group bacterium | reverse complement strand
TTAATTGATGCCAAAGACGGTCCTATGCCCCAAACTAAATTTGTGCTGAAAAAAGCCTTGGAACTGGGACTTAGGGCAATTGTGGTCATTAATAAGATTGACCGCAAAGACGCCCAAATCGAAGAGGTGACTAACCGGACTTTTGATTTATTTGTCGAATTAAACGCCAGCCATGAACAATTGGAATTCCCGATTGTCTATACTTCAGCAACCCAAGGTACTGCCACTTTAGACATTAATGAACCAGGTAAAGACATTTTGCCGCTTTTGGATAAAGTCATTGAATTTTTCCCTGAACCGCAAGGGGACATAAACGCGCCCGTACAAATTTTAGTCTTGGCCATTGCCTATGATAATTACAAAGGCAAAATGGGTATTGGCAAAATTACCGCTGGCCAGCTTAGACAAGGCCAGGAAGCAGCGTTGGTCAGAGTAGACGGCTCCCTGGTTAAGGGCAAGATAACGGAAATCCTGACCTATAAAGGCTTGAAAAGAATTGACACGCCTCAGGCCACAGTCGGGGAAATTGTGGCCGTGGCAGGTTTTGACAAAATAAACATCGGCGAAACCATTACTGATGCCAACAATCCAAAACCTTTACCGCCAGTAGCTATTGATGAGCCCACCATGCAAATGTCTTTCGGCGCCAACACCAGTCCCTTCGTCGGCCAGGAAGGCAAACAAGTTACTTCCAGGAACATTAAAGAGCGTTTAGATAAAGAATTGGAAACCAACGTGGCTTTGCGGGTTGAACCCGGTTCAAACGCGGATCAATTCTTAGTTTCTGGCCGGGGTGAATTGCATTTAAGCATTTTAATTGAGACCATGCGCCGCGAAGGTTTTGAAATCCAGATTGGCCAACCAAAAGTAATTACTAAAACTATTGAGGGAAAAGTTTACGAACCCTGGGAATTTTTAAGTATCGAAATCCCGGAAGAATACCAAGGTGAAATAATTTCCGAGGTCGGCCAGCGCCGAGGCCAACTCACGCATATGGAGATTTCAGCTGACAAGCATTTGCGCATAGAATATTCAATCCCCACCCGCGGCTTGATTGGCTTAAAAAACTTATTAACTACCAAGACCCGCGGCACCATAATCATGCACCATGTCTTTGATGATTTTCAGCCAGCTGCTCCAGAGCTTAATCCCTTTCCCCATGGTTCGCTTGTTGCCACGGAAACAGGCAAAAGCAATGCCTATGGCCTGGAAATCGCCCAGGGGCGGGGCATTATGTTCATCGGTCCGGCTGAGCCGGTCTACACTGGCATGGTGGTGGGCCAAAACAGCCGAGACGAAGACATTGAAGTGAATATTTGCAAGACTAAAAGGCTCTCCAATATGCGCTCTTCGGGTTCAGACGAAGCTATCCAACTAACTCCGCCGAAAAAATTGACTCTGGAATTCGCTTTGGAGTATATTGGCGATGATGAACTGGTTGAAGTGACGCCAAAAAGCATCCGGATTAGAAAAAGATTGCTTAATTCGGGTGACCGGAGACGCGAAGCACGCGCTTAAGATCAACTTTTTACAAAATTTTTAACTAAGCTGATTGCTTGACTGCTTTTTTTGTGTTATAATAGGCATAACGAATAAAAAAATTTACTTTTAACATTTTATTTTGAGTTTATATTGAGAGGAGGTGTCATTACCATGGCAAAAAAGAAAGCAGCAAAGAAAAAGAAGGTTGCAAAAAAGAAAAAGAAGCGTTAAGTCAAATTTAAACAGAAAAAAACTGGCTTCGAAAACTAAAAAGCCGAAGTCATGTTGCAGAATTCCGTCTTAAATCTTTTATGACGGAATTTTGTTTTTATCCTTATCTGTTTTTGGTAAAAAAATCGCCAAACAAAACAACAAGACCGTCAAAACCGATAAATCGTTTTTAAAAAAAGGCACATCAACCAAGCCATGGCTGATGATAACCAACCAAGCCAATAAACCAGCCAAAGCAAATGGATTTTTTTCTTTAAAATGTTTAAAAAGCTTTATAATTAGCCAAAAAATCAGCACAATGCTAAAAATTAAGCCTGGCAAACCGAGTTCTACCCAGACATTTAGGATTAAATTATGCGGATATTGCAGAAACTCAATATGCTGGGGAAGTTTGTATTTTTTATAAACTGTCGGGAAATTCCCTAAGCCCGAACCCGTCAATGGCCGGGCTTTAATCAATCGCCAGGTGCCTTGCCACAAGACCTGCCGAACATCAGTAGAAACGTCTTGGCCGCTGACAATTTGGATGGCTTTTTGATGGACTGCGGGTATGGCCAACATACCGGCAAGGGCTAAAGCGCAAATCCCTAACCAAAGCCATTTCCGCTTCACAAAAAATCCAGAAACGACTACACCTAGGCCTAAAGCCAGTATTGCGCCCCTGGAATTTGCCAAAAAACAAGCTACCAAGCCAAAAAAGGCGCTAATTATCCACAGGTGCCTTTCTGGCCATAAAACCTGATTTTTTAACTTCAACCAAGTGCCAAATAGCAGGGCAGTTAGAGGCGCTACATATAAAGCTAAGGCGTTTGGGTAGGCAAACAAGCCCACGACCCTTACTGGGTTTTCATTAATCCAGGGCTTGGGTGAATAAAACCAGCCTAAGCGCTGGCCAATTGCAACTAAGCTTAGGATTATCAGCTGTAAACTGGCTAAAAATAAAAATTGTTTCCGGTATTTCTCTGATTCAGCCAATAAATAGAAAAGGGGGACTAGCAAAGCTGGCTCTATAATATATGCCCTGAATAAGCCCAGGGCCTGATAATGGTTGGTTGAAACCCAAACCCCAAACAAGCCGATTATTAGCCAGGCGCCAATGGCTGACCAAAGCCATTTAGGAATTATTGGGAAAGGCGAACGATGTTTTAACCAATTAGCAATCGCTCCTAAAACCGCTGTTAAAATAATCACTTCCAAAATCGTGGTTGGAAGCGCAAAAATTGTCAGCCGCAAATTATAAGCTGGCAACAAAGCAAAAATTAACAAAGCTGCCCAGACTGGCTTATGCCAAGCGGTAATTAATGAAACTAAACCCAAAAATATGGCTAAAAAAATCATTTGGTTTGCTTGAAAATAATATTCTGGATAGAAAGCAAGAAACCAATGGCAACCCAAACGTGCATTATATAAAGGATGGAAAAAGTCTGGTACTGAACCAGGATGCCTAATAAGGCGGCGGTACTACCGATTAACAATGCTCTGAGCCAGTTTGAAGGCCCTGCTTTTAAAGCTTTCAGACTCCGCCAAAAGATTATAATAAAAGTCGTGACAATTGCCAGAAAACCAAGGATGCCAGTTTCGGCCAATAATTCCAAGGTCAAATTATTTACGATTTTCCAGCCTTCTTTTGGTTCATAAAATGGATTGATGGAGGCGTAAGGCCCGAATTGCCCGGGTCCGATGCCAACCCAAGGTTGTTCTTGAAAAGCCTGCTTAGCCGTATCAAAGGTGGCTACCCGTTC
>JBAZBR010000008.1:0-28146 GCA_041671325.1 Patescibacteria group bacterium | reverse complement strand
AAAAGTCCGGTTAGTCACCTCTTCGATTTGGGCGTCTTTGCGGTCAATCTTATTAATGACCACAATTGCCCTAAGTCCCAGTTCCAAGGCTTTTTTCAGCACAAATTTAGTTTGGGGCATAGGACCTTCTTTGGCATCAATTAAAATCAAAACCCCGTCAACCATACGCAAGGTCCTTTCGACTTCGCCGCCAAAATCCGCGTGTCCAGGCGTGTCAACAATGTTGATTTTTACGCCTTGATAATTTATGCTCGCATTTTTTGCTTTAATAGTAATCCCACGTTCGCGCTCCAAATCCATGGAGTCCATGATTAAGTCTCCGGCAGTTTCAGTATTTACGGCGTGGGTTTGTCTTAAAATCGCGTCGACTAAGGTGGTTTTACCATGATCAACATGCGCAATTATGGCAATATTCCTGATGGGTTGGCTTTCTGACATTAAAAATTCTTTGAATTAAATTAAAATCCGCCCAGAAGCGGGTAGAATGAGAGTACCACACCTCTTTTTTACGTCAACCGCGCACCACTTTCCAAAATAAATTTGAAATTTGTTTTTGATATTTTTTGTGATAAATATCAATATTTTAAGGAGTGTTTTAATGAAAAGTGGTGCGCGGTCAACCTAGCGGAAAATTTTCAAAAAATACCGTTTCGGGTGTATATTACCAGTATGATACTAATTCGCTGGTTTATTAATGCCCTAATAGTCATCTTAGTTACTTATATAGTCCCAGGCATAAGTGTTAAATCATTTTATACCGCCCTAATAGTGGCTTTAATTTTAGGCATTTTGAACGCAATTATCCGCCCGATTCTGGTAATTTTAACCCTGCCAATCAATTTATTGACCCTGGGTTTGTTTACTTTAATTATCAACGCGGTTTTATTTTGGTTGGTCAGTACGATTGTTAAGGGCTTTACGGTTGAGGGTTTTGGTCCAGCCTTTTTGGGGGCTCTGGTCCTCTGGCTGTTTAGTTTTTTAACTAACGCTGTGTTTAAAGCAGCCAAGCCTATAAAAAGGGTATTTTAGGCCAATTTATGCTAATAATTCAATCAGGTTAAAGGCCTGATTTTTTGTTATCCACAGGTTATGGACATTAAGGGTTGACAAAAATCCCAGATATGATAAGGTCTGCTTTCGCAAAATCCTTGCCTATATATGGCAGGATTTTTTGCATATCCAAAAAATTTATGAACTTGACCAGGCGACAATTACAAAGAGCAAAAAAACTCATGCAAGTGATGGCAGTTATTTTATTTTGGCAATTTGCTTTTCCCCACCAGGCCATGGCGCAAGAAGTCGGAACTTGCGAAATTTTACATGATGGAATTGAGTTTATAGTTCCAGCTACAGGAGAAATCAAGCAAGCCGTGCCAATTGCGGTTAAAGTTAAGATTGCCTTACCAGAGAAACCTAAAGTTAAAGTGAAGCGTACTTTGACTGTAGTCATGACTGCCTATTCTTCAACCCGTGCCCAAACCGATAAAGATCCCTTTACCACAGCTTCGGGTGAAAAGGTCGGCGATGGAGTCATTGCTATGAACCAAGTGCCTTTTGGCACTAAAATTCGCATTCCCGAAAAATATGGCGACAAAGTTTTTGTGGTTAAAGACCGCATGAGTGCCCGTTATGGCAAAACCCGCGGGGATATTTGGATGAAGTCTGTTAAAGAAGCCAAGCAATGGGGCGTAAAGCGGGTGAAGGTGGAAATTTTAAAATCTTAAATTACGCCTGACAAACCAGGAACGCACCCCGAGTCTGTCGAGGGGGAGTACGGGTTTGTCAGGAGAATGAGTCTTCGTGCGAAACCCGAAATGAGCAAGCGAAAAGCGAGCTCATGCAGGGTTAAGCACGAAACGAATTGGTGCCGCCGGTCGGACTCGAACCGACATGGTCTTACGACCGCAGGATTTTAAGTCCTGAGTGTCTACCAGTTCCACCACGGCGGCGAAACTAAATAATAATTTTAAAGGTTGAGCAAGATAACTCAACTGTTTTTGTGCCCCCGCAAGAACCAAATATCCCATGGGGTCCCCAAATTTTCATAAGAAAATTTGGGGAAAGCGGCGCACTTGCGTAACCCGCAGTGGACTCGACAACTTCGAGTACGCGAAGGGTGAAGCAAGTGATGACGCGTGGAGCGGGTGATGGGATTCGCACCCACGGCCTCTTCCTTGGCAAGGAAGCGTTCTACTGCTGAACTACACCCGCATATTTTATTGGGATCCCCGTCCCGCATTGCGGGATGGGGTAAGAGACAACCTTGCAGAGGGTGAAGTAGGCTCAATATTTTGAGCATACGTAACCCGACGCAAGGATTGACTCGTGGAGGCCACGGGCGGGATCGAACCGCCGAATAAGGGTTTTGCAGACCCTCGCCTTACCACTTGGCTACGTGGCCCTGCATTTGTCTGTTTCAGAAATCGTGGATCTTCGTTCCCCTTGCGGGACGGGACAGACAACCGTTGGAATTGGCTACCACGCCGCACACGCCATGGTTTATTTATAATACGATAGCTGGCCCAATGTAACAAATATTTTGAATTATTGCAATCTTTTTATAATTGACAATGGATAAACAAATGTCAAGATTGGTAGTAGCTATTTCAATAACAATATCATTATGGATTTAGAAAACGAATCTTCAAATCTGCACGAATCTCATACAACTGCAGACCAACCCAGTGAAAAAAAAGTAGAAAGTACTGAAGAACAATATATGCGAGAGCAACAGGAGTACAACATAAAACTCGCTGAATTTCTCGGCGATGGTAAAGAAATAACTGCTCGCTTGAGAGAAGTTGATGCTGGTGGTTTAAGAGATTTTATTAAAGAATTTTATATTAAGACTTATGGCCTAAAAGCCGCGTATCTTGAAGAACAGGAAAGCAAGCTTCAGGAATTAGAGAATAGTGAAAAAAGAAATGATTGGGTTGAAAGGGATATTCAAGAAGCAAGAGCACGATTGGACGATACATGCGCCGCGGAGGTCTCAGATATCTTTGACCGTCTTATTAAAATTAATGCCTCTCCTGAAGTCATCGATGCTTTAGCTGATGCTTTAGCTAAAAATACAACTTACGCTGAAGCACTAGGGTTTAATCATTCTATATGCCATGAGTTTGAATGTTATCCCCCAGAGGACTATATCGGGCGAGCGTCTTTTCTTAATTCCCCCGAATATCGACCAGTCTCGGAAAAAATTATTAATATTTGCGTTGATCGTGCCATCCGAGATAATAACCCTAGTTGTTTAGAGAGGATTTACGGGCCATTAATACAATATAATGCGGATAATATTCCTTTTGATAAATTAGAGGATGATTTTCCTTTCAAGCCAAAAATTAAGAATCAAGAGGGTCTTTTAAAATTTTTTCCAGGAGGAAATATAATTTTTTTGTTTTTGCAAGCAGAGAAACCAAAAGATTTTTTTGCCAGATTAATTGAACAAAAGATAAAATTAAAGGAAATCAACTATAAGTGGAAGCCAGTAGACCATATTAATATCTTGCGGGCAATTGCGCCACATGTTGAAGAAAGCGCACTCAGCACCTATTTAAAAGAATATTATAACGTCGATTCCCTGACCGATCTTACTGAAAATTATCAAGCGGCTGAAACTGCGGATGAAACTGAGGTTTTGCCAGGATATTTTGTTGACATTGAAGGGACGCTTTTGCTTCGTAATGGGTCTCTTAATAAAAAATTGCTGGATTTAATTAACTCAAAAGCAGATCATGGCGAGCAAGTGACATTATTTAGTGGCGGCTCAGTTGAAAACCTTTCAGAAAAGTTGCGTGAGCTGGGAGTTCCAGAAAAATTTTTACCCGTTGTTTCAAAGCTAGATTATAAAGGAAAAACCTTAGAGCATGTAATTGATGATACTTTGCCTGTTTATCAAGGATTTCGAGCTATACACAACCGTTAAAATAAACTAGGCGATTAAAAGGCGCAAGCTTAAATAAATTAATTTATTTTCCCCACTGCCTGGCTGATATTGCTATAGCCGTCTTTTTTTAATAATTCCAAAAGCCGTAAATTGATTTTCCGGATGGTAGTTGGGCCGTTGAAGATAAAGCCCGTGATTAATTCAATCAAACTAGCGCCGGCCTTGATTTTTTCATAAGCGTCATCACCCGTAAAAACCCCGCCAACACCGATGATTTTGATTGAGCCTTGGGTTTTTTGGTAAACATAACGGATGCAGTCGGTGGAAATTTGCCTGACTGCCGAGCCCGAAAGCCCTCCTGGCCAATTGGGATTATATTCTTCTGGAAACTTTAAGTAAGTTTTGGCTTTTTGGTGGTCTTTGATCAAGTTGCTTATGACCAAGCCTTGGATATTAAATTTGTGACATAACTCAATAACTTGATCAATTTTATTTTTGTCTAGATCGGGATTGATTTTTAAGAAGATGGGTTTGGTTGATTTAATTTCGGATCTGGCTTTGGTAATTTCAATTAAAAGTTTTTCTAATGCCTCAGGTTCGGAAAAAGGCGTGCCATCTGAAGTGTTGGGGCAGCTTAAATTTATCGTATAGTAACTACCAATATCCTTAAAGGTCTTAAAAACTTTAACATAATCCGCAATGCCTTTTTCGCCCACGCAGTCTGGCCGGTTAGTTTTAGCAACCGAAATGCCAAATGGAATAAAAGGTTTCTTCTTGCGTAAACCTGAATAAACTTTTTCTGCACCTTGGCTTTTCAAGCCATAATTAATGACTAAGGCTTGGTTTTTTACCAATCGCCTAGTCCAAGGCTTGGGATTACCAGCATAAGGTTCGCCAGTAATTGAGCCGACTTCTGAAAAACCAAAACCAAAAGTATGGGCGAAGTCTAAATATTTACCATCTTTATCAAAACCGGCTGAAAGGCCAATGGGATTTGGAAAATTAATACCAAAAAGCTGGACTCGCAAAGCCGGATTTTCTACCCGGTAATAATTGGTTAAAGCCGGGCCAATAAGAGGGATTTTGGCTGCTATTTCCCCGCCACCTGCCACGATAGGGTGGATAGTGTCAGCTGGGATGGTATAAAGTATGGGTCGGATGATTTTCTGGTAAAACATAGATTATAAAACTAGCATACCATCCCCAAAAGAGAAAAAACGGAACTTATTAGCAATCGCCTGCCGATAAACGCTCAAAAGCTCTTTTCTGCCAGTTAAGGCTGAAACTAACATCATTAGACTGGATCTTGGCACGTGGAAATTAGTAATCAAGCCATCAACAAATTTGAATTTATAGCCAGGTTGGATAAAAAGCTTGGTATCACCAACTAAGTTATCCAATTTTTGATTGACTGCGCTTGATTCCAGAGACCTGGCCACGGTAGTACCTACCGCAATGATCGGTTGGTGGCTTTGCTTGGCGACATTTAATATCTGGGCAGTTTTTTTATCAATTTCAAAAAATTCCGAATGGAGTTTTTTAGTCTTTAAATGTTTTTCAGTCAATGGTGCAAAAGTGCCTAGGTTCACGTGTAGAGTCACAAAAGTAATTTTAATCCCCCGCTTCTTTAATTTGTTCATTAAATTCTTGGTGAAATGCAAAGAAGCAGTTGGTGCCGCAATGGAACCAGGAATTTTGGCAAAAATAGTTTGGTATTGGGCTTTTCTTTGGACTTCAGTTAAGGGCGAATGTTTGATGTACAGTGGCAAGGGTGCTAGTCCATATTTTACCAAAATTGATTCCAATTTTTTAATCGGAAATGAAGGTTTGAAAAGGTAGCGATTGTTTTGCTTGCTGTTTAAGGTGAAGTAAAGTCGGTTATTGATTTTATATTTTTCACCTAGTGTCAAATTTTTTTCACATAAAGCCCAGATTACTCCTTTCTCCTTCCTGATGTATAAAATTTTGATTTTACCGCCAGAAGGCTTGGTCAATTCTAATCTAGCCGGCAAAACTTTGGTTTGATTGAAAACCAAAACTGAATTTTTCGGTAAATATTTTGGCAGGTTAAAGAACCGATCAAGCTGAAGTTTTTTTATTTGCCTTTCATAAACCAAGAGTTTGGCCTTATCTCTTGGCAAGGTAGGTTTTTGGGCAATGAGCTTTTTCGGGACTTGGTAATCGTAAAGCTTAAGGATTTTTTCAAGATTTTGTCTGGCCATAAATTATAAAGTAGATATTGACATCGTTATAATTAAGCGTTAGGTTGGCTAGAAATAGAAGTTAACTTTTAGGAGGAAGCTGACAATGTTCATTCCATATTGCGCGAGCATGGGAGCGGGTGCTGACCGCACTTTAGTAGCAGTTTTGGCCATAATTGGAATAATGTTCTGGATTTTATCCGCATCGATGTTTTTTATGGGAATTAATGATTGGGGTATTATCCGAGTCTGCAAAGCTGTTGCTGGCCGTTATGATAATGCCTGGCTTGCAGGTTGCAGTCGAACATCCCTGGTTTTCATGGCAATATCGGTCTTACTGATGCTTCCAATGTTCCTAAGCTAGTAAATGTATTTTGCATAAGTCCCGCCTTGCAGGTGGGACTTTATGTTTTACCCTTTTTAATGTCCTGGCGAATTTTTTAAATCAGCTGTTTTTATAAGTTGATAGGAAAGGGTAATCCATATCAGTTGGAACAAGCGACAAGGGTTTTAGCTAAGTAACTATTGGGTGAAATGAAGATTTCGGGTGAGGAAAAGGGGTTGACAAGTAAGTTGTTTTATGATAGTTTAGTTAGCTAATTGTTATTTTGAAAACTAAAAGATGGAGGAAAAGAGATATGAGTAACCAGTCATTCATTGGTCAAATGCGTTTCTTCGTCATTCAGAATAATTTGCCATCTGGTCCAGAAGTACTGTCAATATGTAGTGAGTGCAGTTGGGAGTTGGATCCATATAACGCTGCATTTCTAGCCGGAAAAGGTCCGCAGCCTGAATATAAATTCCAAGAAATTATACCCGGAAAATCAAATTCCCTTCCACAGGGTTGGACAGAGCAAGATACGCAAGTCGTGATTGGCGACATAAGTCAAAAACTTTTGCTGCCCCGTGGCGTGCTTGCCGTCGAATGTGATAATTTTCAAGAGGCCGAACGGCTCGCTGATATTATGGGTTACCGTCCAGCTGAAGCCGGGGAATTTCTGCAGGTCATGCGGTGGCTATCAAACAATTCGGGTTATTATTTGCATGGTTGGTTTTACTGCTATCGAGGCAGAAAACCGGGATACGCAATCATATCTACCTATACCAATCCTGCCAGCAAGCTTGAGGTTGCTTTTGATACGTATTTGCCAAATGGGATTTCAGAAATTGGTGATTCCAGCATGGAGAATTGGTGTGTCTTTATCGCCAGATAAACCCGATTATTCGTTCTAATTAAATTTTTTAAAGTAAGCACTTTTTGCCGGCACTCAAGTGAGTGCCGGCATTTTTTATATTTTATTTTTTTGAATGTCTAGTCTTAGTTTTGCCGCAAAAGTATTGAAGAAAAATAGATTATGGAAAGTCAGCAATTTCAAACCAGACAATTCCCGGGCTCGGTACAAGTGGCTTAAATAAGCTCGAGTATAAGTCTGGCAAACATAGCATCGGCATTTACTATCCAAAGGTTTTTTATCCCATAAAAACTTAGTTTTGTAAATATCCACCTTGCCACCGCTCGTGAAAACCGTACCATGCCGGGCATAATGCGTGGGCACAATACAATCAAAAGTGTCGACCCCGGATTTAATGACTTCGGGAATATCTTTTAAGTGCCCAATGCCTAACAAATGCCGAGGTTTGTTTTCCGGTAATTCCGCATTGACCCATTCCAGCATTTTCCGCATTTGTTTCAGGTCAGCACCAAACTCTCCGCCTATGGCAAAACCGTTAAAAGGTAAAGCACCAATAAACTTGGCGCTGGCAATTCGTAAATCCTGATATTTGCCGCCTTGGACAATACCATAAAGCGCTTGTTTTGATTTTTTATATTTCAAGCATAACTTGGCCCAAGCATGGGTTTTCTCCAGGGACAGCTTATTGTAATGGTAGTCAGCATTGGGTGGCGGGCATTCGTCAAAAGCCAAGATAATATCCGCACCCAGTTTTTCCTGGATAGCAATGGATTTTTGTGGCCCTAAAAATAATTTTTTTCCGTCAATGGGCGACCTAAACCAAACGCCGGTCTTGGTAATTTTTACCTCTTTAGGTTGGTGGCCAGCTTTAACCGAATTGGTCGTATCAAACTCGCTGACTTTGCCAATGCCCAAATCCCGCCCAAAACCAAAACTAAAAACTTGGAAGCCGCCAGAGTCAGTCATTAAAGGGATTTGGAAATTGGCGAATTTATGCAAGCCGCCATTGGCATTGACGATATTTTCTCCAGGCTTCAAGTGCAAATGGAAAGTGTTGCAAATAGCCATTTGCGTGCCGGTTGAAGGGATTTCTTCACCCGTTAAAGTTTTGATCGTGGCTTGGGTGGCGACGCTGACAAAAGCTGGGGTTTGTACGACTCCATGTGGTGTTTTTAGCAAGCCCAAACGAGCTTTGGATTTTTTGGAGGTTTTAAGGATTTTGAAGGAGATCATAGGCTACGAAATACGAATAAAAAAGAGAGCTAACTTAAGTCAGCTTATCATAAATAAAAAGATTTTTTCTATCGGTCAGAGATAAAATATTCGGCCTTTAATAATTCTTTTACCGCAAAGGCTGGAAAGCCCGTTAAAGTTTTTTGGTTGTCCATTTGGGAAAGATGCTGGCGAATAGCTCGCTTTTTAATTGATTGGTTGATTGGGATTTTCAGGTTTGGTTTTTGGAATTTTAAATTTTCCACATAATGTCCGAATTTTCTCCGGCTGGTCAGGAATTTGTTGGCTTGTTTGGAAATTGTTGGGGACATGGCAAAAGTAAAAAGCGGCAAGTTAAGTCGTTCGGATAATTTTTTTGAAACTTGGCCTATGGCAATATGATCCCAATGACCGGAAATTCCATCTGGACCAAAACTTAAGATCGCTTCAGGTTTTATTTTCTTGGTTAAAAACACGGCTTGCTTATAAATTTTTTGGATGTGTTTTTTGATTTTTCCATCAGGCAAGCCCAAAACCAAGATTTTGGACATGTGTAGAATTTTTCCGGCTTTTTTCAGTTCCGTTAAACGCATTTTTTTCAAGTGCGATTTAGAGATTGGTTTTTTCAAGTGCGATTTGCCATTTTCCCCAAAGCTGGCGCAAATTAAAAAGTTCTGGCCTCCTTTTTGGTAGTTTTTATAAATCGAACCAGCCGCAGCATAACTTTCATCATCCGGGTGGGCAGTTAAGATAAGAATTCTTTTACCCAAAAAAGTATTTGGCATATTAAGACCTATTTATATACCAAACACCAAAAATAATTATTGCAATGGCAACAAATTTAATAGCTAGAGTCTTTTTTTGGATATTTTCTTTGATAATGTTTGGGAGCCACAAAGTTAGTCCCAGACCCAAGAGCAGAACGAAAAATGGTTGAAAAGCGGCCATGACTGTGACCAATGAAACCGCAACCAAAGTGGTTGCATAGAACGTACACATTTTACCGGCAATATAAATAATTTCATTAATTGAGATAGGCCACCAAGCCGAGGTTGAAATTCTTGGGAATTCAGCAATAATCCCCTGCCGGGTTTTTAAAGGAACGAAAAGCAGGAGACTGCCTAAACCCAAACCGAAAAATTCATAAGCTATGGCATTCCAAAATGGAAGATCTACAGATTTAAAAAAAACAAAAGGCAAAGTATACATCAAACTGGAAAGCATCATTAACCAAAAGGACCGTTTAAGCCTGAGGATTTTTAGATCAAAATTTTCTAATGATAAGGAAATTCCTCCAGCTAAAACCATGCAGAAGCCAAAGATTTGGCTGCCGTGTAAGTGCTCACCCAAGAAAATTGCAGCCAGGATGAGCGCGAATACCGGAATTAATTGAAAAAGCGGGGTAATGCGGGAGGCATCCTCGTTTTGTAAAGCCTTGTAATAAGGAATGAGTGCCCACTGAAAAATTATGCCAGAGGCAATAAGTATGGCTGCACCTTGAAAGGTTATGCCTGGTAATCCGACGCTTAACCAAATAACCAGGCCAAGAATTGCGGCGACCAAGCCTCCGATAAAAGTCAGGAGCATGGGATTACGAACTCGTTTCTCGATTAAATATTTATCGAAAAAATTGGTAATGCCGTAAAGTAAGGGCGCAAGAATGGCAAAAAATAGCCAAGACATATTAATTATTTCTTCGGCTCAAAATTTTATTTAAGTAGGTCTGCATATAATTATTGATCAAAAAAGTTTTTGCCAGTTTTTTTAGCTTCAAGATATGAGGGGATAGTGTCAAACAGAGGTTTAGGCAAATTATCAAGATCATACCAGTTCCAGCCAGCAATGCGGTCTGGTTCTATAATTTGTGGTTCTCCCTCTGCCCAGTCGGCAATCATGCCTATGTCAACATAGTGTTTGGGAGCATATTTTTTAAGGTTGTATAGGCGTAAAAAGCGGACATTTTTTATTTCCATTCCAGTCTCTTCTTTGACTTCGCGTTTGGCGCAGTCTACGATTGACTCCATGTATTCTAAGTGTCCGCCTGGCCAGGCATATTCATTGGCGCCATGCGAACCTTTTCGCTTACCCAAGAGTACTTGGCCGTTCTTCATGACCATTACCCCAACCCCTACCTTAATTATATTTACTGGATTGTTTTTCATAATAGAATAGTAGAAAGTTTATAATAATTGAGGTTATATTTATTCCCACTTTAGGGAATTTTTCCATAAGTTATGATTAATTATAAAGCAAGTATGGACTTCATCAAATTGTCAGCAATAGTCTGCAAAGCAAGTTTATCAGCCAGGTCAACTTTAGCCGGCAGGAAGGATTTTCCAATTTTAACTTGGATTTTACCAATATGCCATGGTTGGATTTTCCAGGCCGGGAAGGCCCAAAATTTTGCACTGCCAGTTATATGGACAGGCAGAATTGGAATTTGGGCAAGTTGTGAAAGGATGATTGCCCCGGTGTGGATTCGGTTTTGTTTTAAAGCTGGATGGACATCCCCTTCTGGAAAGATTCCGACTATTTTTCCTTTCTGCAAAGTTTGTAAGATTTTTGCCATGGATTTATCACCAGTTGGGATGGTTCGGCCTATTAATTTCAAAGTCAACCAATACCACCAGGTTTTTGGCTTCCACCAGGGCCTAAACAAATGCCCGGCTGCCGAAAAGCGAACAGGTTTTTTTAAAGCCAGCATTAGCAAAATGGGGTCAAGAGGGCTTTCGTGATTGGAAGTTAATATAAATTGATTTTTGGGTATATTTTCCTGGCCAGCGATCATAGGTTTTAGTTATGAGGTAATTTTATCAGAATCCAGCCATTCCGGTGGGCAACTGGGTTGCTGAAGGTGCCAGCTAAAGCCCTTGCGCGATTGGCGAAAATAGTTAAAAATAAAGAGTGACTTGTTCATTAACCAAAAAAGAGAAAAAGAGATGGAAAATTTTACCGAGCTCACAGAGCGGTACAAGGCTGAAGACGCCTGGGGTCTGGCCACCGCCCTTGATTTGCATTCCTGCGATCCCGATACTATACGGGACGCCGAGAGGATTAAACAGTTTGTCCGAGAACTATGCGAGCTGATTAAAATGAAACGTTTTGGCGAGACTATGGTTGTGGACTTTGGCGAAGACGAAAGAGTCGCCGGGTTCTCCATGACCCAATTGATCGAAACTTCCTTAATTTCCGGGCATTTTGCCAACCAAAGCAACAATGTCTACCTGGATATCTTTTCTTGCAAACTCTATGATCCCAATGTGGTGGCGGAGTTTGCCAAGAAATTTTTCCAGGCCCAAGATTACCATATCGCCTGGGTTTTAAGGAAATAATTCAAATTTAAAAAGGAACTATTAAAGCCTTGACCCCGTTAGAGTTTTTAAGTTCCTATTCTAAAATTAGTTAAAAACCCTGCTTTTTCAGTATATTCATGCTAATTATTATAAAAATTCTAACGGGGTTGACTTAGGTTTGGATTTTCCCTAAACTGGCTAAACTACTATGCAGAGCGTCTACAAATCAGCTAAAACTAAAGAGCGGACCGACTTGCCGGTTTTAAGACCGGGCATGGTGGTTAAGGTTCACCAGAAGATTAAAGAAGGCGAAAAAGAAAGAATCCAAATTTTTGAAGGGATGGTTTTGGATGTGCGGCATGGCCAGGGCTTGCATGGGACTTTTACAGTCAGGAAAGTTTCCGAAGGCATTGGCGTGGAAAGGATCTATCCTTTTCATACCCCGATGATCGCCAAGATTGAAGTGGTGAAGCAGTTCAAAGTCCGCCAAGCTTCCTTGGGTTATTTGAAAAAAGGTTACAAGAAAAGGTTGAAAGAAGTGAAGAAGGCTAAAAAGGCCTAATTATCCACAAGCGAAAAGATTATTGAATCTTTAAAAACTTTTCAATTTAATTCCTTGCTTATGGTATACGCTATTAGCTTGATGAGAGATTACGCGCCAATCCGTTGGAGTAGCGAACTTGCTTATGCGATTGGTCTGATTACTACTGACGGCAACCTTTCAAAAGATGGTCGCCATCTAGAGCTTACTTCCAAGGACATGGAGCAAATACGAAACTTTATGCTCTGTCTTGGGTTAAAAGTTAAAGTGAGCCTTAAGTCATCAGGTTATACAAGAACTAGGGTTCCTCATGTACAATTTGGCAATGTTAGATTTTATCGTTTTTTATTAAAGCTTGGTTTGCATCCAGCAAAAAGTAAGATTTTAGGTGCTGTTAACATTCCAGACAAATATTTTTTTGACTTTCTCCGTGGGCATTTTGACGGTGACGGACACATTTACTCATACTGGGATCCACGTTGGAAGAGCAGCTTTATGTACTACCTAGCATTCAGTTCGGCCAGCCCAAAGCATATCCTTTGGTTACGTTCAAAACTAAATCAATTACTTGGGGTTCAAGGGCATATTACTCGAGCAAAGGGTCAGAGTGTAGAACAGTTAAAGTACGCTAAAAGAGAGGCTTTGCTTATTTTTAGAAAAATGTATGCAAAAGCTGATTGTATTACCCTAAATCGAAAACGTACAAAGGTTCTCCGTGCTTTACAGACAGCAAAGTTGGTGTTATAAGCATTACATGTGCCGCGGTGCTGTAATTTGGTAGCCAGGCCAGCTTGAGGTGCTGGTGCCCGCAAGGGCGTGGAGGTTCGACCCCTCTCCGCGGCACCACGGGTCATCACGAACTTCACCCTCCGCATTCTCGCTATCGCGAGCCTGCTCCGGATTTCGTTCGTGTGCCCCTTACCCAAATTTTTCATTCGAAAAATTTGGGACCCCATAAAGCTCCAGGCTCCAAAAGCGTCCCGCTTGCCCCAATTCGCCTTTGGCGAGATTGGGCCCCATGAAGATTTAAAAACCTGCATAATAAATATATGAAAGATAAAGTAATCAAAGCAGTCATCTTTGATATTGACGGAGTCTTGCTCGATTCGTTTGAGGCTAATTTGAAATTTTTTCAAAATATTTTTCAAGCTTCGGGATACGCCCCTCCATCGAGAAAAGATTATGAACAAATGTTCCATTTATCCATGCTTGATGTAATTAAAAAAATTTCAGGATCAGCTGATGAAAAGGAAGTCATGAGGATTTTTAATCTTGGCAAAGATCGTGCTCATTTCTTTCCTTTTGAGCTTCTTAAAATTCCGAAGGATTCCGAATCCACCCTCAAGGCGCTTAGTAAAAAATATGTGCTGAGCATTACAACCAGTCGGGTAAAAGAGGGAGTGTGGCCAGTTCCCCAACTTGCTACTTTGCAAAAATATTTTAAAGTTGCAGTGACATATGAGGATACAGAAAAACATAAACCACATCCAGCGCCATTACTCCTAACATCAGAAAAGATGAATGTCAAGCCTGGAGAAGCGGTTTACATCGGCGACGCTGAAACTGATATTATAGCCGCCAAAGCGGCTGGTATGAAAGTTATTATTTATTCAAAAAAAATAATTACTGGGGCTAACTTCTGTACCTCATCATTTAAAAAGATTCCAGAGTTGGTAAAGAAATGTTCATAGATGACTATTTATTATGAAACATATTGCATGCGGTTTACTTTTTGACAAACAGGGTAAGCTCCTGATTTATTTGCGAGATAATAAACCAGGTATACCTTTTCCAAATTGTTGGGATCTTTTTGGCGGTCATGTTGAAGAAAATGAAACAGCAGAGCAGGCCTTAACCCGCGAGGTATCAGAAGAACTCGGCATAGAATTAAAAGAAATTAATCACTTCCGAGATTATGAAGTATTAGAGGGCGATGCTTATCCAAACATCAAGCATATTTTTTGGTCGCGTCTAGATCAAGATGTGACTGATTTACGACTCGGCGAGGATGGGCAAGAACTGCGAGCGATTTCCTTAATAGAACGAATAAGCTATAATTTTGCTAATATTTTACGGACGATAATTGACGATTTTGTCGCCGCTGGAAAATTTAAAGATCAAGAGTGAATATAATTTTTCACCAGGCTTGACTTTTTCTTTGGATTTGGTAAATTTTATTAATTTAAAAAACAAACAAGCACATTGAAAGGAATCAAGATGCGATCGGAAAATGCATTGAAAGAATTGCAGGGGTTCTTGATTTTTCTTTTCACCCCAGTCCTAGCTTATAAATGGTGGTAGGCTTGTCATTTTCAGGGCGATCAGGATACCAACTTATTCTTTACATACTTTCTAGTAGGATTACTGGGGGTGATTGGCGTAGCCATCAGCGGCGGACTGGCATTTTTTAACAAATCAATATGGTTGATTGGGGCTGCACCTTGCTTTATTCTATATGCAGTCTCGGCCTATTTCACGATTCGCCTGGTATTAAAAAAGTGGACAAGAACCTGAAAAGCTCTAGAAAATAACCCCATCTCGATTTATCGGGGTGGGTGTTTTTACTTGACAGCTTTAAAATCATAGATTAAGCTCAATTATTCTAAAAAAGGTCTTTTCACAATTCAACCATAAGGAGGACGAGATGCCTCGTATCCCAATTTTTATTCCAGAGATGTTTGTTAAGGAAGGGAGAATGCCCCATTTGATACCTGGGTTCATTGAAGTAAACGAACATGGTGTTTTGATAGGTTTGGGCGTTGATAAGGAACATAGAAACTTTTCAAGCGACTCAAATGTTATCGAGCAGATTGCCAGTTGTTTGGCCACCAATATCAGATATGAGCTCCTAAGGGTAAGCTCGAGCCACGACAATCTTCCTGATTGTATCAGCATCGAATACAAATAATTCATTTGAATTTAAGCGCTCCAAGGATGGGCGCTTTTTTCTTTACCTTGCCTTTAATTCACTTCTTAATACTGGTGTGATATTTTAAATCCATGACTCCAAAAGAAAAAGCCATTGTTAATAAAGTCGCTAAATATATAAAAGACCGCTTTAGTAAAGATAAAAGCGGGCATGATTGGTATCATATGTTGCGGGTTTGGCAAACGGCTAAATTTATTGGTAAGCAAGAAAAAGCCAATATGTTCATAGTGGAACTTGGCGCCTTGCTCCATGATATCGCTGACGCCAAATTTCATCATGGGGATCACTCAGTTGGTCCGAAAAGAGCCAGAGCGCTGTTAAAGAAAATTGGGCTTGATGAGTCTGCAATCGAGAAAGTCGTTTATATTGTCGGCAATGTCTCCTTTTCTAAAACCGGCCGGAAACAAAATATGCAGACTTTGGAAGGCCAGGTGGTCCAAGATGCTGACCGTTTGGATGCGGTAGGCGCCATTTGCGTGGCCCGGATATTTACTTATGGCGGTTGGCAGCGTCGACCGATTTTTGATCCACGAGTCAAACCTTTTAAAAACATGCCAATTCCTTTGGCGCATAAAGGCGCTTCCTCTTTCCACCACTTTTATGAAAAGATTTTGAATGTCAAAGATTTAATGAACACTAAAACCGGCAAAAGGTTGGCTAAGAGCCGGCATGATTTTACCGAACTATATTTAAAGCAGTTTTTGGCCGAGTGGGACGGGAAAGATTTGAAATAGAAACTCTTTTTACCTTTTAACCTGAATTTTACTAGCGATTTAGTAATTAGATTTTTAAGATTGACAAATATTTCCGTTAAGCTGTAAGATGCAGTGAAAATCAAAACAAACTAGCCTTAGAAAAAGGTAGGCTCAATGTCAACCATATCGCAATCAAAACGTCCTTTTCATGAAACTGTTATTGACTTGATTGATTCAATAGTGACCAAGAATGGCGAAGGAATTCTGCTTCTGTCTAAACTTATCATAACAACCGAGATCCCGGCAGGTCATGATGAAATCATTGCAGCAATCCAGGCAAATTGGGGGCAACTTGGATGTTGGAAACAGCAAGTTCAAGAGGTGATCGCTAGCCTTCTTGAGCAGAAACAAGCAATGGCAGCAAAAACTGATACCAAGCATGTTAACATCAAAAGTTTAGCCAGGAAGATTGCTGCTGAAATTCGAAAGACGGACAAAGCGAAATTAGATGTCATACCTCTTTTAGAGAAGATAGGCCAGAAGGGTTCTCTTTCTTTGGAAGAACAGTGTGATGTTTGGTGTCGTGCGGTAGAGACTGCTTTGATCGGAAAAGATTTTAAACTTGCTTATTTGATTGTTGAACGTTTTCCTGGGATCAGGGATGATCTTGATCCGTCAGTTGCTCGTAGGTTAATGGCACTTCTGGATTAATCAATTGGACACTAAAGATTCAAGGGCGGCCAATAATGGTCGCTCTTTTTTATTTAATTTTTTCCAGCAATTTATTTAATTTTCCCGGCAAAGACGCTTCAAAGAATTGTTTTTGGTTATTCAAGTCTGTAAATTCCAGTTTCCAAGAATGCAAGAATGGCCGGTCAAGTTCCACTTTTTGCTTGACCCTATTGCTGGCATAAACTTTGTCGCCCACGATTGGTAAGCCATAAGCCAAAAGGTGCGCGCGGATTTGGTTAGAACGCCCAGTTTCGATTTCCACCTCCAAGAGGGTCAGGTGCTGGAATTTCTGCATGACATAAAAGCGGGTAATGGCCTCCCGGGTTTTTTCGGTAGGGCTGGGTTGGCTGGCCATGCGGCCTTTTTTCCGGCGGGAGCGGGCCAAAGGAAAATCAATAGTGTCTTCTGGTTTGCCTGGTATACCATGGACTAAAGCTAGATAGATTTTTTTAACCGTGTGGTCTTGGAATTGTTTTTTTAAATGCATGAACATCTCTTGGGTTTTGGGAATGACCATAACCCCGGAAACGTCCATATCCAAGCGGTGGACCAGGCCTGGCCGGCTTGGGTCTTCGCCGACATTTACAATTGCAGGATATTTTTCCACCAGCCAATGGGTTAAAGTCCGTTCTTTTTCATGGTGTTCAGCTGGGTGGACCAATAAACCGCTGGGCTTATCAATAACCAGATAATCTGGAGTTTCTTGGAGAATTTTAATATCCATATTTTTTGATATCTAATCCGGCTTTTTGGCAGAGGCGATTGAAATGTTCGCGCACTGGAGAGTGCGCTTTGGGTTGTGTTGGTTGTTTGGAGATTTTTTTAATTTCCATTTGCCAGATTTTAGGCCGGATATTCAGTTTGGATGAAGTTTTAATAATTTTCACCATTGCTACCCAGGTTTTGGGCTCGATTTGGAAATTTAATTTCGTTGCCAGCCTTAAGGCGCGTAAAATCCGGGAATGGTCTTCAATAAACCTAACATTAGGATTACCAACCGTGGCAATAATTTTTTTATGCAAAGCTTCTACTCCGCCAAAAGGATCAACCAGTTTGGCTTTTTTAAAATCCCAAGCCAAAGCATTAATTGTAAAGTCTCGTCTTTTTAAATCAGTCTTAATTGGCAAATTAGGTTTAGCTTTGATGTCAAAATCAAAATATTTTCCAGTGCCTTTGGATTTTTCCTGTCTAGGCAAAGCCACGTCAATAAGCTGCCTGCCAATTTCAATAGTCAGAACACCCCATTTTTCACCTTTGACATTTACTTTGCCGACTTTACTAAGCAAGGCTTTCAGTTGGCCCAAAGGAACTTTCCTGACCACTAAATCCCAATCTTTGACTTTTCTTTTCAATAAGATGTCCCTAACCGCCCCGCCAACCAAAAATACCTCGGTAGTTTTCGGTAAAACCGACTGTATTTTAATAATAGATTTTAAATTGATGTTGTTTGCAATTAAACTTTTCATAGGCTTAAGAAAGTTTCAATTTCCGGTTGTATTTTTGTAAAAATTTTCTTATGTCCATCGGTATTTGGGTGCAGGCCGTCAGTTAAATCTTCGGGTTTAAGCAAATCTAAGATTTCAATAAACTTAAGCTTATTGCTTGTACAAAAATTCTTAATAATGTTATTAAATCGCTCAATACCCCCATTGGTATAGTATTTGTCTTTGTCCCAGGAGACTGGTGTGGTTTTTGATTCGTCAACTGGTGTTAAACCAATAAAAATGATTTTATTAGTGATTTTTAAAGCTAACTCAAAAAGCCGGGTTAAATTATTCCGAAATTCTGCTTCAGACACCAAGGTTTGATTGTTGGATTTAAGTAGCAAGGTGTCATTTATGCCAATGGCAAAAACAATTAAAAAAGCTTGTCTGGCTTTAGCTTCAGCTTCAAATCTTTTTAAGATGTCATTAGTGGTATTTGCAGAGACCCCTAAATTATAAACCTTGAAGTCTAAACCGCTGGCTTCAATATAGTTTCTTAAATGATTGACCCAACCACCCCGTTCAGGATCGTGTGCACCCCAAGCGATACTATCGCCAAAAATACAGATATTCATAAGGTTAAGTATCATTTATTTTATTCAAACCTTGGTGGGCATGGATGGATTTGAACCATCGACCCCCACTTTATAAGAGTGGTGCTCTAACCGCTGAGCTACACGCCCGTGCTTTTAATATACAACCTTTTAGTTTATTACCATATAACAGATTGTAAAATTTTGGAAGAGACAAAAAACACTCGAGGTTTTTCGAGTGTTTTTTTAGGATTTAATTTTAAATCTTTTTCCCCGCTTTGATTGCTGGCGTTTGGCCTCCGCCGACGTTCCCCCATTTGCCAAACCAACGGACTAGTTTGGAAACTACCGCGCCTTCGTCAAGTTTCATGAAGAATAAGGTCGTGGCCACGAACTGGAAAACTGAGAAAATGCTAGTCAGGACAATTGAGATAAGGACAAAGATTACGAAGGAAGCGTTGATATAATTTTCAAGTCCAGGCGTTACGCCGGTGCCGGAACCGACAATTAGGCTAATGATGTTCGGCAGGAAAATTATGCTAATAATGGACGTGATTATTGCCAGGATTAGGAAAATTATTAAACCCATTTCCAATGTCGAGAGCCAATTCTTAGCAAATAGCTTCCAGGCAGAAACAATGGCATCCTTGAGTTTTTTATTCCGGATCACAACATAACCGAGGGCAAATTGGAGCAGGAAGGTGACGATGACTGCTACGGGGATTAAAATAATAAAATTTAGGAACAACAGGATTGTTGCCCAGAAATCCTGGCCTTGGATAAGGTATAAAGACAAGAAAGGCAAGCCCAGGACAATCATCGCGCCGGTGGTAATTAGGTAATTAAAGACATTCAGCCAAAGCACGGGCCAGAATTTTTTTGCACCATCTCCAAAGCTTTCCTCAGGCTGGACAAATTTGCCCCGGCGGAATTTGTCGGTGGCTGCCATAATTGAGCCCTGGGAAAGAATGGACAGCCAGATGCAAAAAACAAAAATTGCAAAGATGATTAAGATGGTCAAGATGTTGGTGATGCTGATGTTGCTGAAGAAAATTTTGACATTATCAAAGATAAAACTGATAGTCTTGGATTCATAAAGCACCTTGGCTTTATAGAGGTTTTCGCCTTGGTTTTGGATGAAATTAAGATTATTAATTAAGACCCGGTAGCCGCTGGCTACGCCAGAATTCAAGAGGATGGCAAAAAAGCCAAAAAACCACATGAATTTATGGCGCCAGGTTATGCGCCAGGCTTCGGTTAAGGTCTGTCGGTAGATTGAGTTTGTCATTTTTTTGTCTTCCTCCATGGCTTAAAGTATATCAGATGCAAAAAATTGCTGCTACCGGCTCGTTTCGCGCTCCGAGCTCTGTTTTGCGTAAACGGCAAAAACGTCGCTCTTCGTGCGAAGCCTCGCCTTTCAACGCAAACGCGTGCTCCCCCTCGACTTCGCCCTCTCGATTACGCTCGAGGGCTGCGCTCGGGGCGCGCTCCTCGTTTGCGTTGGTTTAAAAATACATAAGTATTACGATTTGACAATAGAAAAGGTTACTTATAATATGCGTTAATCACTTGAACGGGTAGCCTTTTTAAAACTTTAAAAAGCCGGGAGGTTATTTTGAAATTTGAGGAACTTCTTAAACAATGGATGTTGTTTTGGTTTTCAGAGCTGGTGAAGGCAGACAAAGAGGCGCGAGAGATGCTGTTTAAGTGGGGGCGTGAAAATATAACCGAACCCTGTGATTTGGAGCGATCACTCTTGGTTGCCGGGGGAGCTTTACAAGAACAGTACGTTAACCAAGTCCTTTGGCTATGTATTACCAAGTTAAACGATTACCTTAGCTCATCCTTACATGCAACTGAAGTCTGCGTTTTATTCAAAGAAGGCCATTCAAGCTTTTCCGTTATTAAAGACAGTATTCCACCCGACATCAGGAAGAAAGCCATTGAATCCATAATCAGAAGCATTGAGTTGGACCGTAAATGTCATGCGGATTGGACTCTTGAAGAGATGGTGGCTTTATCGATAGACGGCCCAGTCGGTAATTATATTAACGACCGTCAACATCAAAGGCCGCAGGTCGCCGAGGTGATAAAGAAAGTTGCTCAGCAATTTCGTTGAAAAAATCATTGTTCCTAAAAAGGCAGATGATTTGATATTATCTGCCTTTTTGTTTTAACTTTATTTAAGTATTAATATTAAGTTTTTACCTTGACTGGCAGGAATTGTTTTACAAGATTGGCGAATTCCTCTTGCTCAATGGTTTCATGGTCAATTAGCGCATTTACAATCGTATCCAGGGCCGCTCGATATTTTTTAATGGTTTTTTTGGCGGTTTCCCCGGCTTGCTTCAGGAATTTATCCACGGTTAGGTCAATGGCTTCCGCCACTTTTTCTGAATAATCCCTTTGCTCACTAATTTCCCGGCCCAAGAAAATCATTTCTTCTTTGGTGCCATAAGTTCGGGCGCCCAGGTCGCTCATGCCGTAATCCATGACTAATTTGCGAGCTAATGCCGTGGCTTGCCGGAGATCATTTTGCGCTCCAGTGGTGACATCGCCAAAAATTTCTTTTTCAGCGGTTTGCCCAGCCAGCATGACGGCCAGGTCATCAATGAACTCTTTGCGCGGATGCAGGTGCTTATCCGTCTCGGGAAGTTTTAAGGTATAGCCGGCGGCTTGGCCGCGGGAAATTATGGAAATTTTGTGTACTGGGTCGGTGTTGGGCAAAGCGGCTGTAACTAAAGCATGGCCAGCCTCATGTACGGCAGTAATTTTCTTTTCCTGTTCAGTCAGCATGTGGCTTTTCCTTTCTGGCCCCAGCAAAACCTTTTCAATTGATTCTAGGCAATCTGCCATATTAACCTGTTTTTGGTTCCGGCGAGCGGCCAAAATGGCAGCTTCATTCAAAAGATTAGCCAAGTCCGCGCCCGAAAAGCCGGGTGTGCGTTGGGCGATCTTATGCAAATCTACTTCTGGAGCCAAAGGCTTTTTCCGGCTGTGGACCTTGAGGATTTCTTCACGGCTTTTCAAATCTGGCGGGTCCAGAATTACCCGGCGGTCAAAGCGGCCCGGCCGCAAGAGCGCCGGGTCCAGAACGTCTGGCCGGTTGGTAGCGGCAATAACAATGACGTTGGTGTTAGTATCAAAGCCGTCCATTTCCACCAAAATTTGGTTCAAAGTTTGCTCCCTTTCATCGTGGCTGCCGCCTAAGCCTGAACCGCGTTGGCGCGCAACCGCGTCAATTTCATCAACAAAGATTATGCTGGGAGCCGCTTTTTTGGCGCGCCGAAAAAGATCCCGCACGCGGGAAGCGCCAACGCCCACAAACATTTCCACGAATTCCGAGCCAGACATATGGAAAAAAGGCGCATTGGCTTCGCCAGCTACGGCTTTAGCCAACAAAGTCTTGCCTGTGCCAGGACTGCCGACTAAAAGCACGCCTTTGGGGATTTTGGCGCCCAGACTGGTGAATTTTTTCGGGAATTTCAGGAATTCCACAACCTCCACCAATTCCTGCTTGGCTTCTTGCACTCCCGCCACATCTTTGAAAGTCACTTTGATTTTTTCCTTCTCTTTTTCATTTTCCCGGGCGGTACTTTGGCCAAAAGACATGGCCTTATTATTCACGTTTTGGGCTTGGCGCATCATGAACCAGAAAAAGCCAATAAACAATAAAACCGGCAAGGCAATCGGCAAGATGGCGCCCAGCCAGACCGAAGCGCCGGATGGCTGTTTGACCGTAATTTCAATGGGCGTGATTTTTTCCGGAGGCAAGCCATAATTTTTTAAGACCGTGGTAAAAGAATCAGCTGATTCCTTATAAGCCAGTTGTTTTTCGCCATTGGCTAAGGTGATGTTCAGTTTATCACCGGTTATCTGGACGGTTTTAACTTGGGAGTTTTGGATTTCCGTAATCAATTCGCCCAAGCCAATAGCCTTGCTTTTGGTACTGTCGCTATTGATGGTGGAAAAAAGCAGGGAAACAACAAAAAGAGCCGCGACCCCAATCAGCAGATTTTTGCCCAAATTTTTCATAAAGGTATTTTTAATGATTTTAGTTTAGCGCGGGCAAGTTTGACTGGCAAAGCCATTTTTCAAACCCGCCCGCTTTTTAGTCTGTGATTATGAATTATTTATCTTCTGCTTCAACAGGGGTTTCTGGTTTTTCAGCGGGTTTTTCTTCGGTCACAGTTTCGTCAGGTTTTTCCTTGGCTTCTGGTTCTTTTTCTGGTTCTGGTTCCAAAGCCTTTAATGATAAACCTAAACGGTGTTGAATAGGGTCAAAGGAAATTATTTTAAATTCCCGAGTTTCACCTGGCTGGACTATCTCGGCCGGATCCTTAATTCTTTTGTGGGAAAGTTCAGAGATGTGGCAAAGACCATGGATGATATCATCAAGTTCGATAAAGGCGCCAAAAGTATTTAGCCTGGCGATTTTGCCTTTGACCTTGTCCCCGACTTTAAATTTTTCCGCAGCATTGGCCCAGGGGTCATCACCCAGTCTTTTTATGGACAAAGAAATTTTTGAACCCTCAATGCCAATGATCATGGCCTTGATGGTCTGGCCAACCTTAAAATGTTCTTTGGGATTATCAATTCTTTGCCAGGAAAGTTCGGAAATGTGGACCAAGCCTTCCAGGTTATCGCCAAAACCCACAAAGATGCCGAAATCCACAATGCCCGTGACTTGGCCTTCCACCATTTGGTTCATTTGGAAGCCCTTTAAGGCTTCGGTGCGCTGTTCTTCCCAGGCAGCTTTTTCCGAAACAATCAGCTTATTGGCCGCTTCATCGATATCCAAAATCTTGACGGTCACGTTTTTACCGACAAACTGGTTTAATAATTCCAAAATTTTATTCTTGTCTCCACCCTCAACCCGCGGGTAATGTTCAGGCGTCAGTTGGGAAACCGGCAAGAAGCCGTCAATCCGGCCAACCTTGACCATCAAGCCGCCCTTGTTCGCAGCCACTACGCTGACTTCCACTGGTTCTTTTCTGGCCAGCAATTCATCCAGTTCGCCCCAGGCTTTTTCATGCCCAGCCAAGCGGAAAGAAAGTTCCATTTCGCCGTTCTCGTTTTCCAATTCCAAAACCGTGGCTTTGGCTATATCACCAATTTTTAAGGTGGCGGTTTCCCCTGATTCATCAACCAATTCATTGCCGCGGATCACACCAGTTAAAATCCCGCCGACATCCAGGTGGATTTCAGATTTGGACAAAGCAATGACCGCGCCTTCAACAATATCCCCGACTTTCGGGTATTTCGGCTGGTCTGGCGAATTTAAGAGGGCGCCGAATTCAGTTTGGGGGTTAGTAACTATATTCATATAACAAAAAAAGAGGTTAACCTCTGATTCTTTAAGATAAAGAATAGTGGCTCGGCGAACACGTTAGCCCACCGATTAAAAGAAACGTTAAAAGTTTATAAAGTGCGAGCTTTTGAATACTACTGGGAATAAAAAGTTTGTGCAAGTAATTGACTAAAAGTCATTTTTTTGGTATAGTATAGATATTCTACGGCTAGCAAAGCAATAAAAAGCATTCAAGGGAAATTTGCGGGTTCAAGTTTCAAGTCTCTCCTCCAGATGAGGGGCAAGTTTGGTTCTGTGCCGTCCCAACGACTCTACAAGAAAGAAGTCTTGCGGGCAGTTGCAGACAGCGACCCAAACATGCATAAGGTAATTTACGGTGGAAGTTTTGGCACTCACGTCGCTAGCAAGACATTTACAAAGGCGCTGAAGAGCATACATGGCGGCGAAGGCAAGATTGAACTAACCGAGAAAGCAAGACGCATGTTGGGACTGGATAAGGGACAAGAAATTAAAGGTGGAAAGGAAAAAATGGTTGAAAATAAACTAAATGAGTATTTTCGAGAAGAAGCAGCAAATGCGGAGCCAAAAACTGAAGAGAAATCTGCTTTAGAGCGCACAAGGGAGGAACGCTTGCGCCAAGCGAACATTCTTATTGGCCGATCTCAACGATTGCGCGCAGAAGAAGCAAATAAAAAATCATCAGGCTTTGCCAATCCAAATGTTCAAGCGGGGTATGCCGGCGGCCGCGATGACAGCGTGGGCACTTCCGCAACCACTCCTAAAAATGCGCAAGGCTCGGTTTCTGGTGACCCCACCAAGAATGTCGCCGGACTAAGTGCGGCCCAGCATGCGGCAGGGGCCCCCGTTCCAGGCCAATTGAATGCCGACAAACCTGCTAGTCCAAGCTCACGCCCAGTGCAATTGACCAGTTTGAGCGGATTAGCCGCCCCGACTGAAAAGCATGCAAACTCTGGAGAAGATTCGGTAGTTCCCAGAATCGGCATTTCAGCAGACAAATTAAATAATGATGATGCCAGTCAAGAACCAGCTAAAATCATGGATCTACCCTCAAGGGTTAAATCAGAAAAAGACCAGGATTCGAGCAAAACCACTGACCCAAAACCGGCAAAAGATGACGATGTGAATATAGAGGAAGGCTTACCTTTATAGCCCAAAATGACTTGCAAAAAGAGCGTTTTTTTGCTATCCTAAGTTTAATTCCGGGCGATTTTTATGTCTTTAAATAACTAATTTTGGAGCTTATGATCATCACATGGCTAGGGCATTCCAGTTTTAAAATCCAAACCCAAAACGCGGTAATTTTGACTGACCCTTATGATTCCAGCATCGGTTTGCGCATGCCAAAAGTCAATGCGGATTTAGTCCTGATTACCCATGATCATGCTGACCATAACAACATGGAAATTTTGACAGGCACCCCTTTTATCGTAAATTCCCCCGGCGAATATGAAGTTCGGGGGGTTTTTGCCCATGGCGTGCAAGCTTTTCATGATGAAAAGAATGGCGCCGAAAGGGGCGCTATTACTATATATCGGATAGAAGCTGATGACATGAAGCTTGGATTTTTAGGCGATTTAGGCCAAAAAAAATTGAACGATGAACAGTTTGAAAATATGAATGGCTTGGACATCATCTTTATCCCGGTTGGCGGGAATTACACCATTGACGGCAAGGCCGCAGCTGAATTGATTACGGAATTGGAACCCCGGATTGTTATTCCCATGCATTACAAAATTCCCGGCTTGAGCGCTAAAGTGTCGATCACCGGCGTGGAACCATTCATGAAGCAAATGGGCATTACCAGCAATGGCAAAGAAGACCGTTTGAAGATTTCCAAAAAAGACCTACCCCAGGAAGACACCAGGGTAGTGATTTTGCGGCCAGCAGTTTAATTTTTTATGGTAAACCTAGACGGCATTGCGCCAAATCCCAAAAAAGCAAAAAAGAAACCTAAGCCCTCACCTCTTGGGGTGTCTGGACCTACAGGCGAAGAAGCCAGGAAAAGAAAAAAGATGGTTTGGTTTTCGGTAGTATCAATCGTGATTATCATTGTTATTGTTTGGTTTGGGACCTTGGAAAGCCGTTTGAAGATTGGCAACAGCAATAATTCGGCTTGGCGGAACCTAAAAGATAAAGTATTCGGCGTTTTTTCTTTTTCCAAACCAGCTAACGAGGAAATTAAAAAAATTGACCCAAATTCCCCCAGCAATGATCAAATCCAGTATTTACGCGAGCAGGTATTTCCATCTGAATTAATCCAAGCCGATGCTAATTCTAACCTGAACCAAAATTCAAATTTGAATATTAATTCCAATTCTAATCAGAATGCCAATGCCTCTTAAGAAAAAGTCGCCCGAACCATTGCCGGTGCCAGCTTTGCCAAAATCCATCGAGTTAAGGCCGATTGTGAATGAAATGCAGGATTCGTATTTGGATTATGCCATGTCGGTCATTGTGGCTCGAGCCTTGCCTGATGTCCGCGATGGCATGAAGCCAGTCCACCGCCGGATTTTGTATGCCATGAAAGATTTGGGCCTGACCCATACAGCCAAATACCGGAAGTCCGCCACCGTGGTCGGTGAAGTCTTGGGTAAATACCATCCGCATGGCGATGCGGCTGTTTACGATTCTATGGTTCGGCTGGCTCAGGATTTTTCCATGCGCTACCCGTTGGTTGACGGCCAAGGCAATTTTGGTTCCATGGACGGCGACAGTGCGGCGGCCATGCGTTACACTGAGGCTCGCTTAGCCAAGATTAGCAATGAATTATTGAAAGACCTCGATAAGGATACGGTAGATTTTATACCGAATTACGACGGCTCCAGGCAAGAGCCGAGCGTTTTGCCTGCGCTTTTACCGAACCTATTGATCAATGGCGCAGTGGGTATTGCCGTGGGCATGGCTACTTCCATTCCCCCGCACAATTTAAGGGAAGTTTGTGGCGCCATCATTCATTTGATCCAAAACCCCGAAGCGACAGTTGATGACTTGATGAATTTCGTTACAGGCCCGGATTTCCCCACTGGTGCTACAATTTTTGACCACAAGGAAATTGAAGCCGCTTACACCACGGGCAAGGGTGCTATTGTTATGCGCGCCAAGGCTGAAATCGTGGAAACCAAATCCGGCAGTTTTACCATTTTAGTCACGGAAATTCCCTATCAAGTCAATAAAGCCTCGCTTTTGGAGCATATTGCAGATTTGGTCAGGGACAAGAAGCTGGAAGGCATCAGGGATTTGCGGGATGAATCAGACAAAGACGGGGTGCGGGTAGTGATTGAATTAAAGCGCGATGCTTACCCCAAGAAAGTCCTGAATCGGCTGTATGACATGACGGATTTGCAGATGACTTTCCACGTGAACATGCTGGCTTTGGTTGACGGCATCCAGCCCCGGGTCTTGAACTTGAAAGGCGTCTTAGAACAGTTCATCCTCCATCGCGAAGTGGTGATCAAGCGCCGCACGGCTTTTGATTTGCAAAAAACCAAAGATCGGGTGCATATTTTGAAAGGCCTGAAAATTGCCGTGGATAATATTGACGCGGTAATCCGCATAATTAAAAAATCTAAAGATAAAGATGAAGCCAAAGTGAATTTAATGAAGCAATTCAGGCTTTCGGAAATCCAAAGCTTGGCCATTCTGGAAATCAAATTGCAGCAGCTGGCGAATCTTGAAAGATTGAAGATTGAACAGGAATTGAAAGAAAAGACAGCCTTGATGAAAGAATTGGAAGCCTTGCTAACCAGTCCTAAGCAAATCCGAAAATTGATATGCAAAGAAGTGGAAGAAATGAAAAATACACACGGTGATGACCGGCGCACTGTGGTCAATCCCAACCCCGTGGGCGAATTCAAGCAAGAAGACTTGATCCCGAATGAAGCCACGGTGGTTATGCTGACCCGTGACGGTTATATCAAGCGCGTAGCCCCAGAAACTTTCAAAACCCAAAGCCGCGGGGGCAAAGGTGTCATTGGCTTGACCACCAAAGAAGAAGACACAGTCGAGCAATTGTTCGCCACCATGACGCATGCGGATTTGTTATTCTTCACCACGCGCGGCCGGATATTCCAACTCAAGGCTTATGATGTGCCGACTGCTTCCCGCACGGCCAA
>JBAZBR010000007.1:0-35157 GCA_041671325.1 Patescibacteria group bacterium | reverse complement strand
TGGGGCTGGAGAAGGTCCCAAGGGTTTGGCTGTTCGCCAATTAAAGCGGTACGTGAGCTGGGTTCAGAACGTCGTGAGACAGTTCGGTCTCCTATCTATTGCGGGCGCAGATACTTGAGAAGATTCTTCCCTAGTACGAGAGGACCGGGAAGGACGAACCTCTGGTGGATGGGTTGTCATACCAATGGCATTGCCCAGTAGCTACGTTCGGTCGGGATAAACGCTGAAAGCATCTAAGCGTGAAGCCCTCTTCAAGATTAGGTATCATTATGAGCTCCCTTGTAGACTACAAGGTTGATAGGCGCAAGGTGTAAGACCCGTAAGGGTTTGAGCCGAAGCGTACTAATCGAGCCAGCGGCAACCGTGGGACGCGCTTTTTATATAAAAAAGCCGCCATGGACTTGCCCTTTGAAGTCTCGTCAAACGAGACGAAGGAGGGTAAAATTAAGTCATCCGTTTCCAAAAGCGGTTTGGTAATTCCTTACAAATTTCAAATGTCTTTGCATTTAAAAAATGGCCAAGGTTTGGCCTTAATCCTTGCTTTAATCTTAACCAGCGTGGCAATTGCCGTGGTCTTACTTTTAAGCCCGGCCACCATAGCTGGCCAATAAGCCAAGGAGTGCAAAATTTCCGGTGCCCCAAACGACAGGGCCACACCCGTTCCCCCGCCTACCTCGCTAAAGCGAGTTCGGCGGGCAGGCATCCCTTGCCCCGCACATTTTTTACAAATATTTTTGCAGTATAGAGTTTCCGGTGCCCCAAACGACAGGGCCACACCCGTTCCCCCGCCTACCTCGCTAAAGCGAGTTCGGCGGGCAGGCATCCCTTGCCCCGCACATTTTTTACAAATATTTTTGCAGTATAGAGTTTCCGGTGCCCCAAACGACAGGGCCACACCCGTTCCCATCCCGAACACGGAAGTTAAGCCTGTCAGTGCTGATGGTACTCCTTTCGGGGGAGAGTAGGCCGGTGCCGGGTACTCTGTACTTCAAAAAATGTTGCGGGTCGAACACGGAAGTTAAGCATCTCTGCGCTGATGGTACTCCTTTTGGGGGAGAGTAGGTCAATGCCGGGTAACTTGTACTGAATATAAAATCAAAAGCACTGTTTCAATCGTATATCTCTAAAGGTGCCGGCCTGCCCGCCTCTGGCGGGGTATTTTGCACTTCTTGCAGACAAACCAATGTTATTACACATTGGTTATTTTGTTTTCTCCCGAACAAATGTGGAGGGCGCCTGGGCACGCAGGTATTTTGTGTAAATTGACATAACCCATATATAACCTTAGGCTATTAATAACCAATTATTAATTTCAATTAATTATGGCTGCATATAGCGAACAAGAACTTCCGCTAGAAGTAAAGTTACAGGCGCATTTAATGGAAGTTGAAAGCGCCTTTGAAGCTTCGTCAGAAACTGGTGTTAATAAATTTATCGACATTATTAATGAATTAACTCACGGTGAGAATTCCGATCCAGAATTGGCTGCCCAGATTGCTGAAAAAATTGCGGATAAAGAGTATGCAGTACCTGAAGAATTACAAAACCAGTTTAAAGCCAAGATTGGTGAGGGCTTGCTCTATGGCGGTAATATTGACAATGAAAGGTTTGAAAGGTCTGCAGAATTTTATGACAGCGTTAGAAAACGGACTGCCGAAAAACTTCCCCAAAATATTAATGATATTCCAGAGGATGAACGCCCAGTTGAACTTGGGGAAAATTTTCACTCTATTGATCGACTAGCTGACTTAGCATTTTTAAGTGGAAATTTTGAGGATGCCAAAAATGCCTACCAACATGCTTTTGAAGCTCGAGGTAAATTCAAAGAGATTGAAAAAGGGCCTTCGGCTTGCGCCAAATATGGTGAAGCAGCTAGTGCTTTTATGCAAGGTGAAATTCAAACTTGCCTGGAGCTAATTGCTGATGCAAAAAACTTGCTTTCAGGCCTGGAAGATAACGAGTCCATCCTCTATCCAAATATTGAAAAATTAGAAGCCGCGGCCATGGCTTTTGATGGGCTGGACGAAACGGAAAAACCAACACGTCTAGAAGCAATAAAAGAATCATTAGGAAGGAATGGTGGCAAGCAAGGCGGCGTTAAGAGGATAAATTTCGAAGAACTCTATGATGAAGCAGGCTTAACCGAGCCAAATCCTGAAAGTTAAATAATTATTTTAAAATACAAAACATCAGGCCAATCCCCTGGTGTTTTTTAAATAGACTAAGTTTCCTGGTTTGTAATTGAATTTTTGTTTATCCGCTTTTTGTCTTCCAGCATGCTAAAATGGCCTTATGAAACTAATTGCCGATTTTCACGTGCATTCCCGCTTTTCCCGGGCGGTTTCCCGAGACATGACTTTGCCCAACATGCACGAATGGGCTTCTTACAAAGGCATTGGTTTGATCGGCACGGGCGACTTTACCCATCCAGCTTGGTTTTCGGAAATGCGCGAGCAATTACGGCCAACCCCAGAGGGGCTTTTGGAATTAAAACCCAATTTTCGTAATAAAAGCGCCATTGCTAATCCCCTGTTTTTGCCGACCACTGAACTCTCTTGCATTTATTCTGAAGCGGGCTCAACCCGCCGGATTCATTTAGAAATTTTGGCGCCAGACTTGAGCACGGTTGAAAAAATCAATAAAAATTTAGATAGGGATTTTAATTTAAAAAGCGATGGCCGGCCGATATTGGGCATTAGCGCCCATGACCTGACCGAAAAATTATTGAATGTTGATAAAAATATCATTGTCATCCCGGCACATATCTGGACTCCTTGGTTTTCACTTTTTGGTTCTGCTTCAGGTTATGATAAAGCCGAAGATTGCTTCAGGGAATTATTAAATAAAATTCCAGCCATTGAAACCGGTTTGTCTTCTGACCCAGCCATGAATTGGCGGCTAACACAGCTAGACCAATTCAATATCATTTCCAATGGTGATTCCCATTCACCGCGGAAACTCGGGCGGGAAGCCACGGTTTTTGAATTGGAAAAATTCGGGTTCAAAGAATTGACGGAAGCCCTCTGGTTCAATCCCCTCTTAAACGATAACAAACTCAAAAATCATATTTTGGAAACTTTGGAATTTTTCCCTGAAGAAGGCAAATACCACCTTGATGGCCATGCCAAATGCAAACAAAGAATGACTCCCGCCCAAACTAAAAAACATCATGGACTTTGCCCGGTTTGCAAAAAACCCTTGACTATTGGCGTCTTGAACCGGGTGGACAAAATTGCTGACCGGCCCGAGGGTTATAAAAATCCGAAACGCGCACCTTATCGCACCTTAGTTCCCTTGGAAGAAGCTATTGCCGAAGCTTTGGATGTCGGCGCGGGGAGCAAGGCTGTGCAAGAAGTTTGGGCAATTTTAATTAAAAAATTTAGCGGGGAATTTAATGTACTTTTGGAAACCCCCATTGCAGACATAAAACGTGCCAGTCAGGAGATAGTGGCTGAAGCCATTAACCGCATCCGGAGTGGTAAACTGATTATCGAGGGCGGTTATGACGGAATTTTTGGGGTTATTAAAATCTTCAATCCCAAAGAACGAAAAAAGCTTGAGCAAACCTCACTCTTTTAAATTATGGACAGCGTTATCTTAATCATCCTTTATATTTTAGCTGGGATCGTGGGGGTTGTTATTGTCGCCTTACTCATGAGCTTTATTGTCTTATTGATTTTGCGCGTGCCCTTTGTCCGCACGCCCAAGCACGCCATTGAAGCTTTGGTAAAAAGCGGACTGATTACGGAAAAGGATTTGGTTTATGATCTGGGCGCGGGTGATGGTAAATTCTTGCACGAACTAGTTAAGGCCACCGGTTGTCAGGCTGAAGGTTTTGAGCTTTCGCCTTTTTTCTGGTTTTTTGGCGAACTGCGCGCGGGCAGGTCAAAAAAATGGAAAATGCATTTACAGAATTTCCTGCAAATTGACCTTTCCGAACCGACGGTAATTTTCACTTTCCTAGCCCCAGCTGGTTTGCCAGCCTTGAACAACAAATTAAAAAACGAGGTCAGGCCTGAGACTTTAATTATCAGTTATGGTTTTGAATTCAAGGATTTGTCTTTGCAGAAAATCATTGACCCCCAACCTGAAAACCCCAAAGGTTCAAGATTTTACATTTATAAAAAGATGCCAGTCAGCTAAGCCGCGGTCTGAAAATCTTCGGATTTGGAATTTGTTAATTGGTCTTGATGTTTTTCTACATATTCCCGTACCCTATCATCAAGCTCTTCATAATACTGATCTAACATACCGTCAATCTTTTCTTGATTACTATTTTCTGTTAATAGTGGTTTTTGGATATGAACCACCGCCATTAATTCGCCATAATGGTAGCCTTGAGTAAAATCAGAGGTTTTAAATTTGGCTACCGTATAATTCATGGAAGTGTCTGGAATTCCAGCCTGATGGAGAACCTCCCAAATTCTTTTGGGGATGTAGCGGGAATCAGGATAAAAAGTCAGCATGCCGCCAGGCTTAAGAGCTTTTAATGCCAGCTCCAGAACCTCTTTACTTGATGCGTCACGATTCACTTCTTCTGCAGTATTAGGGAAAGCGTCTATAGAAATAGCCTCAAATTGTTCTCCTTTATCAATTGCTTCCTGCAAAACTGCCTTAAAATCGCCTTGCCTTATGTCTAAATCACCTTTTTCCGGTGGGCATTCCCTTTGCATCATTTGTTCTGTCGAATTTACCATTGAAACTAAATCCAGTTCTTCCCCATTATCAATCGCTTTTTGAAATACCTCCAAAGAAGTACCGGATCGAATATCCAAATCACTGCCAAACTCCTGTTTTAACTTACTTCCTACTTTTTCAATCACGTTGGTATTTAACTCCGCAATCACCTGCCGCTGGGGATCAATACCGCGTTTAACCAATTCCGCATTTAGTAACCCCAAACCTAAACCGGCAATAAATATTTTTGAATCATTCTTGCCTTTCATGACTCGGGCTATTGCATCAGCGGATTTCCTAACCCACTCAATTTCCTCATTGGTCATAACCGGATGTTCAACCATTTCACCTTTTTGGTTTGGCACTTCAATTATTAACCTTTGGACGCCATCAGATTCTTCAATCCTAACCTTGCCGTCCCTAAAAGCTTCCAGGGCATGTTCTGGCGCAGGAAAATCTTCTTTTCTTTTTTCAATAACCTGCCGTTGCGGTTCTACTTCTTCTTTAATATAAAATGGGTTTTGTTCATCGTCTTTTATTTGGTCAAACATCCGCTGACGAAATAACTCCAGCTGAACTTCTGCCGGGCTTGGCAATCTACCCAAAGATAAGATCAGCTCTTTAACTACTGTTCTTTGATCGTCCCCATGATTTTCCAAGCCATTTAAGTTGATTTGGGCTATTTGCTTTTCAAAAAACTCTGGGTCACGCAAGCTTGGATCAGAAATTTCAAAACCCCTCTCGTCTGTTACATGAGTTCCTCCATATTGCTTTTCCCATTCAAGCATTTGTGGGATATGCCCTTCGGTTGGATTGGATGACTCCCAACTAAAATTTTTATCGGTCTCTGACAATCCATTAAGCCTGCTTTCATTCATATTGATTATTGATAAAATATCAACTTACACTAGCTTAATTATAACACTTTGTCAATACTATACTATTAAAATATCTTGCTTTTTTTTATACTCTTTGACATGATAAACTGCTTACTATGGAGAGGTGCCGGAGTGGTCGATCGGGCCGCACTCGAAATGCGGTGTATCCGTAAGGGTACCGAGGGTTCGAATCCTTCCCTCTCCGCCAAGAGAACTAAGTATCGGATGACTCATTCTACCGAGTGCATGGGGCGACCCGAGTGCCTCAAAAGCCCTTCGGATCATCTCGATAGGAAAACAGTCAACAACCAAAAAACGACGGTGGCTTTATCAGCTGATGCTTTTTGTTTCATTACAATAAATTTCATATTCTATAGATCAGCCTACTTCATAGCTTCGCAAGAAATTCCCTTGTCAATTAAACCATTCTGTGATAAAAAGATATTGTCACCCTAACAAAGGAGGATGTCGTGACAAAAGCAAAAGACAGAAAGATCGTTTTCAATACGAATACCGACATGCTCGCTGGAATCGGTTCACCGCCAAAAATTTTCCACTCGGGCATTACGGGGGGACAGCTGGCCGAACTCAGCGGCTGTGTCCGAAAATCTAACCCAAGCGAATTCTGGCACAATGAAGACTCGCTGGATCGTTGGATTGGCCAGCAAGTGCAGTTCGTCTTGAAGCAAGACGGCAAGGAACTCGAACGGGTAACCCGTGTCATCGAATCAATCGAGGAGAAACAGGTAGAGGCGGTCACTGAAGCCGACCTTCAAGGAACTCTCGCGGGACTCGTGGTGCGTGAATGTGGCATGCCGTTCTTACAATGGTTCCGCGACGTTCATCATGGCGGTAAAATGGCCATGGTCATTCGGGTTCGCAAGCCGTAAGTGGTTAACTGTACACAGGTGCAAAGCCGCCCCGGTAAAAACTAGGGCGGCTCATTATTATCGAAGGAGGTAAAATAATGTCAGGTAATCTACGACTGGCGCTGCTCATCTCTGGTGGCGGAACGACCATGATGGATATACTCTCCGCAAGTCGTGATGGTCGACTGCCTCACATCGTTCCAGCCTGTATCATCGCTAGCAAGAAAACTGCTGGTGGTATTGAAAAGGTTCATGCATGGGGTATGGATCCGGGTAATATCCTTGTTCTACGGCCAAAGGACTTCTCGTCACCAGTGGCATTCGGTGAAGCGATAATCGCCGTCTGTAAACAGCGCTCAGTTGATCTCGTCGGTCAATATGGATGGATGCCGAAAACACCTCTTAATGTGATCGAGTGCTATCGGGACATGATAATCAACCAACACCCTGGCCCTCTGGATACCGGGCGGCCCGATTTCGGAGGTGATGGGATGTATGGTCTTCGTGTCCACGCGGCACGCCTCTACTTCGTGCGGAAGGTAGGACGCGACTTCTGGACTGAAGCAACGGCACAGCGAGTTCACCCGGACTTCGACAAGGGACCAATCATCAAGCGCGAACAGGTGCGAATCCTAGACTCTGACGATCCGGTCTCGCTGCAAAAACGTGTCTTGCTAGCTGAACATCGTGTCCAAGTAGCGGCACTGCATGACTTTTGCGAAGATCACGTGACGATCTTCTCGCGCAAGGATTCGCTTGTAAGAGACGGAGAGGAACCGATCCTCACAGCCGCAAAAGAGGCCGCGGCAACGCTCTATCCTAAGGGCTAAAAATAGCAGTCAAACGTAAGGATATTGCATAACCCGGTTTGTCAGAGGACGAACCGGGTCTTCTTTTGTTGGTGAAGTTTTTTAATCCAGTAGTTACCGACCCACATGCCTCGATTTATCCTCTGGAAAAATGATCGAGAAAGGCTTATAATACTTGTATAACTTGGGCACTTAACCCGAGTGGCCCGCCAATCTGTAAAGCAGAATCTTGAGCTCAATAAATATTTAAAGACGAAATCCCGCTGACTAGCGGGACTGCTCCTTCCGCCAATTTAAACTAATGTGACCCAGCGTCGAATTCATCAAGATGAATACCCGTATTTTGTGACCTTTCGGACCAAAAAGGAATGTTTGTTATTTGAAGAAACCAAATATGCAAAATTACTTACTGATATTATTGTTAATTCTGGGAAATTAAAATTATTTGATATTTTGGCGTACCAAATAATGCCTGACCATATTCATTTATTGGTTAATTCGAGCGCACCCACGGAGAGGCGCACTCGAGATGAAAATAAAAACCCTCTACCGCGGGTCTCCGCGCCCGCGGTTTTCGAAGTCTCCGCGCCCGCGGTGGAATCTCCTACCATTTCTAACTTAATTTATACCATTAAATCTTATTTTCTAAATCAATTACGGAAATACCATGATATTCCCTATTCAATATTCCAATCACGTTTTTATACTCGTATTGTGAATAATCAACGGTATTTAAAAACCATTATCCTATATATTCAAAACAATCCAATTAAGGCAGAATTGTCAGATAAATACCACCAAAAACCCTATCAATATTTCAATTGGCCAAAAATTCACAAATTGTTCTAAAATAGATTTATGAAAACCCTCATCATTTATGACTCCCAATTTGGTAACACGGAAAAAATTGCCCAAGCAATTGGCAGTGCTTTTGGTGATGAAGCAAGGGTGGTTCGGCCAACTGAGGTTAAGTTAGATGAACTAAAAAACGTTAACCTGCTGATTGTTGGTTCCCCCACCCAAGGCGGCCGACCAACCCCAGCCCTGCAAAAATTCCTTGATGATATTCCAAGTGACGGCTTAAAAGGCATTAAGGTTGCTACCTTTGACACTCGATTCTTGCTGAAGGACCAAAACTTTGCCTTGCGTATGCTTATGAAAACCATTGGCTATGCGGCGGATAAAATCATAAAAATTTTGGTTGCTAAAGGTGGCCAACAAGTAATGCCGCCAGAAGGTTTTATTGTTAAAGGAAAAGAAGGACCACTGGCTGAAGGTGAAATGGAGAGAGCAGATGAATGGACAAAATTAATCAAAATTTAGACCCATGTTAACTAACATTTCCTATCATTTAATTCTTGGCAAGCCCGTTATTTTTTGGCTGGGCATTTTGACTTTACTGTGTTTACTACTGACCGCCAGCATTTCTTATGCCAACCGTCACAATATTCGCTGGATAGCGTTTAAGTGGCACAAACGCTGGGCAATTATTACCATAATTCTAGCCATTATTCACGGCGGCTTGGCTTTTCTGACTTACTTTTAATAATTTGCCGGCTATTTAAGCCTGGGCTGTAAAAGTATGGTTTTTTTATTGGTCGGCTTTTTGATTAACCGAGCTTCCAGACTGATTGAATATTTTTGGTACTTGGATTTTTTTGGCGAAGTGAGCCTGACCACAAATTTTTGGGTTTGACCCGAGGTAACGCTTATGGTTTTCTTCTTTTGTTTATCTATCGTGACTTTCCAGTTAGCTGGGATTTTTAAAGTTCGTAATTCCAAGCTTTGCTTGCCGCAAAGTTCGGAATTGTTTTTCACGGTCAAATCATAACGCAATTCCTGGCCTGGCTTGCCCGAGCCTTTGATGGTTTTGATGGTATAGGTCGGTGCTTTGGGTTGACACAAGCTGGCGGCGCTGAATTTCACCCGGATGGTCATAGCCGTTGAAGTCCGAGATAAAACCCCAAAACTCACCCCAGCCACAGCATCACTATAGCTATAACCCAAGGGCAAAGCCGGATCAAAAATATCACGCCCGCCAACCAATGAACCCGGAGTCATGTCCAACAAAGTCGAAGAAAAATAACTTCCCTGCGCATTACCGGCATGGACCAAAATGCCATTAGCCACGCCAAGATCTTGAAAAGAAGGGATATATTTGATGCTGACATTATCAAAGCCAATCGGTTGGCGGTATTCCAAGTAATACCAACTATTAACATTTCCATTAGTGTCATGGCCTAAAGGAATTTTCAAAACTTTCGGCGTTGCGCCATGCAGTTCATACGCTTGGATTGTATAGTCCCCATCGGTTGTTACATTGGTCACTGCCCAGGCCGGGAGCCAACCATAATTTTCCAGTTGCTGGGCGGTTAAAAGCAGCGTTCGGGATCCAGTGGCGCCCATAATGTTGTATCGATCAGCATATTCCACATTCCGGCAATTGGTGCCGTACATTACTCCTGGTGAATTGCATTGCCAAGAATTGGCATGTGACAAGCCCATCAAGTGCCCCAGTTCGTGGTGCGGAGTGCTGCCCATACGCCCATTAATGTCGATAGCCCCGTACAACTTATTCCCGGCTTCCGGCACTATGACATCGCTGGCTAAGCCTTCTGAAGCGCAAGTTTTCTGCGGGGAAAAAACCATAATGGCGTTATATTGCGTATAATCAATATCCGCATCAGCCGCCGCTACGACGCTATTAAAATAGGCGTTCCAGTCGCAATCGCCATTGATCGTGGCTGGCCGTTCAATCGTGTACCAAGCGCCATTGTTATCAAAAACCTGGCCACTGACCGAAACTTCGCCATTAGATACTTCATTAAAATACGCGGCCATGGAATAGGTGTTGGAAAAAAGCGCGCCATCGACATATTGCTTGGTCCAAGTCAGCGTGCTGCTGTCCTGATTTGGCTTGGCCGGATTGTCTGAAAAAGTCACTAAGATAGCGGCAACTTTGTAATTTGGGAAAGCGTCCACATAACCGCTATAGGTCGAGGGCACATAACCGGCAAACACACTTAACGGGATTTGAGAAAAGAAGAAAGCAACCGTGATAATTCCGAATATTCTTTGCTTTAATAAATTTTTTTGGGGTTTGAAATTATTGTTCATAAGTCTAGTATATACTATATATCCAGATTAATTGAGGGCTACTATATGAAAACTATCAAGCAAAGTTACCACATCCATTCAACTCCCAAAAAAGTCTGGCAAGCCCTAATTAAGCCGGCCATAATCGAAAAATGGGGCGGCGGACCGGCCAAAATGGATGATAAAGTCGGCACCAAATTCCAGCTCTGGGGCGGGGATGTTTGGGGCGAAAATATTGAAGTTTTGGCTAATAAAAAACTTGTCCAGGAATGGTATGGCGGTAAATGGTCCAAGCCATCACTTTTGACTTTTACTTTGGAACCGGAAAAAACCGGTACTCGGTTGGATTTATTCCAAACCGATGTGCCAGAAAACGAAGTTCAGGATATTGCCGAGGGCTGGAAAGCATATTACTTAGGCCCTCTAAAAACTTATTTAGAATCATAGCTAAAACTTTCCATGAATTTGCCAACGAAAACGTAAAGACTGAACAATAGATTAATCAAATATATGCCAGATCGTGAATCACAAGCAGAAAACATAGAATACCTCAAGCAAAAATCTGGGGAGTGGAGTTTCAAATTAGAGGCTGAGGTAGAAAAACTTATCAATGCTGACTCAACAGACAAAGACAAGTTATTTGAGGTCTTATGGGAAGATGGGGTTTTGAACAGGATTGTGCCTGCCGACCTGGAAGCCAAAAATGCAAGACAACAACTGGGAAGAACCGTCTGGCCTGGTTCACGGGAAGATCCGGCGTTGTACTTGCGGATTTTATATTCTTGCGCTTTTTCAGAAGAAGCCTTAAAACGCAATTATAGTATCGTGGCAGACTCCCGAGGTCTGATTACCGGCGCATTTAACGGCTTTAACCAGGCCCTTTATTCGGAAAAGGCCTTTGCTTTTTTTCCTGAATACAAAACCGGTAAAAACCCGTCTTTTGAGTTTTTGGCATACATTGCCGACCGTGCCAAAGCCGAGCTCAAAAAAATCGGCGTCCAGCCGCCTGACAAAATAATTCCCTGGGATGCCGAAGGTGTTTGGCAAGGAATTAAAGTAGTTGTTGACCGGTCCACTAGCGACGGCAGGCTGGCTTTCCGAGCTAAAGATCCAAAAGACTCTTTGAGGCTTAGTGAGGAATTGCGAAAAACTGGTCACGACTATGGCGTCGTGCCGGCAGAAGAAATAAATCCTGACGACTTCCACCTACCAGACAAAAAATAAAAACTTGTTCTTGACAAACCGCCTCTGCTTGCTAAGGTGTTTTAGAATTGATCGTTAACAAATACCCTAGTCCAAAAGACCGCTGGAACCCGGCAAAATGCCGTCTTCAAAAAAGCGAGCAATTACGCTTGGGGTCAAACTTTCGGCTCATAGGAACCGGCTTATTAATAACAAGATAAGAAGGTTGAAATGAGAAGGAGGTTGTTATGTCAGGCACTGAAACACTTTCGCTACTTGATCGCGTAAGGCCAACCATCCCCCTGCCAGCAAGACTGTGCAAATGTAAAACCCATGGTAAAGAAATACCCTACGAAATTTTCGGCCGTTGCGGCCATATTAGCCAGGAAATGGATAGTATCCATGTAATCAAAGAACCGCTGCCAGGGATGTATTCGGATACTTTTGTTCTGGATATTAATGGTCCAGCACAGCCAGTCCAGGTGATTATCGTGCAATGCAATACTTGCTTCAAGCAAACTTTTCACCTTTATTCTGATGTTGCTTCTCGCTGGCGTAGTTTTGGCCCCCAGGGCTGGCGTAAAAAAGTGGCCTTTAAGTGGGACTACAATATGCCGGCCGATAAAATCACCCTCCAAAACGTCAGGGTAATCCAGTATAATGGATTTAACCGCAAGGCCTGTATTTCTACTGTTCTTAACCACGACCAAACCAGTTTTATCTTTCCCAGATACAGAGACTTGTCCGATTCCCCCTGGGTATCGCTCTGGAGCGCCTATTTCTCGTCTAGCCGAGGTGATTTTATTGAAACCCTTGATTGGCTTGTTGATAATGCTTGCAAAGATTCGAATTGGTACAGGCAACGCATCGCTACTCGGGAGGCTTTTCTGCATCAGGTAATAGAGGAAGCTACCAGAAGAATAGCAGAATTGAAAGGCCAAATCAGAAGTCCCAGAATTAAAGCGATTGGGGATATGCTACTAGCAGCAACTAGGCTTCAGAACCCATTGGCTTCAGCCGATGATTTTCGAGATAAGTATTTCACTCCCCAGACCTGATCTTTCTTCCAGCCGTTGCCCCAAAGGCAGCGGCTTTTATTATCTTTAAATTTTACCTTTTACGCGCTACCGCCGGTCTCTGCGCCCGCGGTAGAGTTTATTTGAGGTATAATGGTTCTACTTATGCATCCTAATGCCAACCCCGTTATCCCCAACCCCCAAAGTTTCCAGGCTCTGCTGGAAAAATTTAAGCAAGCGGGTCCAAATTCAATCCATGTCTTAACCGACTTTGACCGGACTTTAACCAAAGCTTTTGTGGGTGGCCAAGAAGTAGTATCCACAATTTCAATCTTAAGGAACGAAAACTTTTTATCGTCTGATTACTCAAAAAAGGCCCATCAGATGTTTGACTATTATCACGCCATTGAAATTGACAACCAGATCCCTTTGGCGGAAAAAAAATTGGCCATGCAAGAATGGTGGACCCGACACTTCCAATTGTTGGAAGCTTCTGGTCTGACCAAAACTGACGTTGAAAAGGCGGTGACCTCCTCGCACTTTCAATCTCGTGATGGAGTGGAAGAATTTTTTCAGATTTTGAACGCTTATCACGTTCCGCTAATCATTATGTCCTCCAGCGGCTTGGGCGGAGAAGCGATTGAATTGTTTTTAAAACATAAGAAAATCAATTTGCCGAATATTTCTATAATATCCAACAATTTTATCTGGGACGAAAATGGCAAAATGATTGGCGTAAAAAAACCCATCATAACCTCCCTAAACAAAGATGAAACAGTTTTGTCGGGTTTCCCAGTCTACCAACAAGTCAAAGATCGTAAAAATGTAATTTTGCTAGGTGACAACCCCCACGACGTGGAAATGGTTACGGGTTTTGAATATGACAACTTGATTAAAATCGGATTTTTGAATGAAAAAGTGGATGAAAACCTGGATTCGTTTAAAAAACGTTTTGATGTGATTATTTTAAATGATGGGGATTTAAGCTATACTATTAAAACCTTAAAAGAAATCTTAACCAAATAAAAATATGCCCAAGAAAACCAAAAAACCAAACCAGAAACCTAAGCCAGCAAATAAACCCTGCCGCTCAATTGGCTCACACAGTTTTTTACATTCATTAGCTGTGGTGGTTTACATTATCCTGGTGGCTTGCCTTATGCAGCATGCCGAGAAGTGGTTTGGCAGCATGGATAATGTCCTTGGGCCAATTGCCTTTTTGATGCTTTTCACCGTTTCTGCGGCCATTGTGGGCTTGCTGATATTTGGCCGACCAGTATTTTTATTCTTGAACAATCAGAAAAAAGAAGCTTTAAGTTTCATGTTCCACACTATAGGTTTTTTGCTGGTGGAAGCAATTATCATTTTCGTAATATTATTAGGAATTAATAGTCTTTAAATTAAATAAAAAAATATGGAGGGACTAAAAAATTCAAATATCCTGGATAATTATTTATTTAAAGCCCTGGATATTGAAGACCACATGAGCTCAGCGGTTTATGGGGTGTATTTGCTACAAAGTACCTGGCCGGCTAATTTACAACCGGAAATTTTTAAAAAAATAGTCGGCTTAGTGGAATACCTAATCCAAGACACGGAAAAACATAAAGTTCTTATCAAAAAATTAATTACCAAATTACATGACCAGCAACACCCCCAAAACTAAAACTCAAATCATCCAAGAATTTCAGGAAATGAGAGGTTTGGAGGAATCAACCTGTGGTTTTTACAAAACCATTGCCCTCAGTCCAGAAATTCAAGATGAGGAAGTCAAGGAAATATTTAAAATCATCAAGGATGATGAGCATAAGCATGCTCAAATTATTGACGAAATCCTAAGGATTGTTAAAAATAATTTATAAAAAATGAGCGGAGAACCTTTGGTCCTTGCAACCTTGAGTGGAGGTTGTTTTTGGTGTACTGAGGCAATTATAATTTTTGTGATTTTACTGGCAGTAAATATTTGTTAAATGTCAAAGAACTTTATTAGGCTAGTAAGTCTGAATAAAACAAAAAGGATAATTTCCCAACCACACTCCAAAAGATTGCGGTCTGGTTTTGTAGTCTTAAAACCAAAGTCTTCAGTCGGCCAGCATTCCACGGGTAAAAAAGAAGAAATTCTAATCATGATTAAAGGCTCAGCTTTGATTTCAGCAGGTAGACAAGTAAAACGAGTGAAGCAGGACCACGCGGTTTTTATACCAAAGAATACCTTGCATAATGTTACAAATGCTGGAAAAGCATCGTTACGCTATGCTTACATAACCGCTTAAAAATAAGTTACATAAAAGAAAACCCCCGCTACTGAAAAGTAGGGGGGTATTTGAATCTGCGAAGTTCTACCTATGGTAGGGGCGGACACCCGGTCGATTAAATCTTAAATTTGGAGTGATCCGCCACTGCCATCAGGTTTCCCTCCGCACCACGCCTGTCGCCGGTGTCCAGAACCGCCTTTCTGAAGCCGGAGTGAACGGCCGGGGTCATCTGCGACGGACCGGGGTCGCTGTAGATGTAATCAATATTCACCAGGGTGGACCTCGAGATAGGCAGGTTGGGCTTGATGATGAGGCAAGCTACCTCCGGAGCCCAGGCCATGCCATCGGCGTCGAAATAAATATAGTTGGAGGTTGACAACAGCGACCATGCCGGACTGGATCTTGCCGACATCGCCGTCACATACATTTCGGTCTGCTTGGCCAGGTTGTTGTCCTGGTAGGTTCCCCTGCCGTCGTTGATTGAACGCTTAAAAGGCGGCATCATGGGGACGTTCTCGGCAATCGCCATGAACGGGACCATCAGGTCCGGCGGCGATTCCGAAGATGATGTCATCAGGTAGGCGGATGACGACTCGGTGTTTGTTATTGTCAACCCGGCCAGCGCTTGGCTTGCCAACAACAACATTACCGAGAGCGTCAGGAGAACAATGAATTTCTTCACTCTACCTCCTTGTTTGTGGTGAAAGGAACGCCTTGCTTTTACTACGACAAAGACAAGGTTTTTTATTTTTCGATTTAAAAACTACTGTAACAACTATGATTTAGGACTTTATCACATCCGACAAATCTTGTCAACCCCAAGCTGGCGCTTTCCGGCTTAAGCCTATAAAATAACAAATGCTCAATTAACTAACAAATATTATGAAAAAATCCTACGAAAACCTGCTCAAAGCCATTGCCGGCGAATCAATGGCCCGCAACAAATACACTTTTTACGCCAAAGCCGCCAGGAAAGAAGGCTATGAATGGATTGCCAGGATTTTTGAAGAAACTGCGGACAATGAGCGTGCCCACGCTGAGGAAGAATACGAAAAAATTCCCGAGACTACGAGTATGACCAATACCTACGACATTCATCCCCTGGCCTCGACCTTGGAAAATTTGCGCAATGCTCAGGCTGGCGAAGAATATGAATTCGGCACCATGTACCCGGATTTTGAAAAAATTGCCAAAGAAGAAGGTGAAACCAAAATAGCTATCCTTTTTAAGGAAATTGCCGAGGTTGAAGAAAAGCATGCTGAACGCTACAAAATCGTGGGCGATAAATTAGAGAATGGCACACTATACAAAAGTGATGAAGAAATCGAATGGAAATGTTTGAACTGCGGTTACGTGCATAAAGGCAAATTCCCGCCGGAAAAATGCCCAGTCTGCCAAAAACCTAAAAGTTGGTATATGGGGCTTGGGGTAACGCGCTAGTTTTGACAAATTACCAATAAATAACTAATCTGGTTTTATGGCCAAAGTATTATTAAGCGATTTTCCAGATGACCCAATTCTTGATCATAATGGCATGATCGGCAAATTTTTGATCGCCGCCTTGGATTTGGAAGATCGGATGAGTAATAAAGTTCTAAACGCTTATTTAAACCGCGATAGCTGGCCGGCAAATTTGACTGATGAGGCTTTTAACAAAATCATTAAAATACTTGAGCCAGTGATTGAAGATACGGAAAGGCACAGTATTATTTTTAATTTCATTAAAAGAAAATTGCATGAATCCTCCTAGCCTAAAAAATAAAGAGCAACTGCTCAAGGAATTTGCAGAGTTAAAGGCTTTGGAGGCCAATGCCGGAAAATATTATTTGCAAATCGCCACTAATCCTGAAGTGACCAACCAAACCGTCAAAAATGCGCTTTCCAGAATTTCAGCCGAGGAAGAAATGCATGCTCAAGCTATGCAGGAAATAATTGATATTATTTCGACAGAATTATAATTTAAACTAATCTACCCTTATCCTAATTTTATTATATATAGGGCTTAATTTGGTTATAACCTAACTTTTGATACACTTACCTTTATGAGAATCGGCATTATCAGTAGTATGCATTTCAGCGAAAAAATGCTAGAAATAAAGGCTGAATTGGAAAAACTTGGCCATCAAGTTTTTTGTTCAATTTTTGTTAATGCCTTCATTGGCAAATCTGATGAAGAAAAAGAAAAAATCAAACTCGAACAAAAATTTAATCAAGATGCCATTCGGGAGTTTTGGCGTAACATGCAAGGGGCTGAAGCAGTATTAGTTTTGAATTTGGACCGAAATGGCGTGAAGAATTACATTGGCGGCAATACTTTCTTGGAAATGGGTTTTGCCCATATTTTAAACCAAAAAATCTTCCTTTATAATCCCATTCCAGAAATCCCATTTTACAAATCTGAAATTCAAGCCATGAAACCGACAATCATAAACCGTGATTTGAGCCTAATTAAATAACATGCGCTCTGTCCTTCGTTCCAAAATCCACAAAGCCCGTGTTACTGATGCAAATTTAAATTACATCGGCAGTATTACTATTGATGAGGCTTTAATGAAAAAAGTTGGGTTTTGGCCGGGCGAAAAAGTCATGGTGGTCAGTAATACTTCTGGCGCCAGACTGGAAACCTACGTGATTGTGGGCGAAAAAAATTCAGGCATAATCTGCATGAACGGCGCTTCGGCCCATCTGATTAAAAAAGGTGAGGAAATTATTATCATGGGTTTTGAAATTACAGATAAGCCAATCAAGCCGAAAAATATCTTGGTGGACAAAAATAATAAATTTCTAAAATTTTTATAATTAGTTTCAGAAATATATGGAAAACCAAACCCCCATTCCAAAATATCGCCCCTTAAATCCCTTGCCTGGCCAGGAAACAACTAAAGCCTCATCCAATCAACCCAAGAAAAAACACCATGGCTTTAGAAATTTCTTGATTGTTTTAATTGTTATTGTGGCGGTTTTAGCCATTGGCGCCACGGCCACTGGTTTATATGAAGTTCCAGTCTTGTCTTCAATAGTCGGCGCTAAACCGAAAAATTTGGGCATAAAAACCAGTCCCGAAGCCTTAGCCAGCCTAAAAACCAAGATTCCCTTGACCATTTCCGGTCCAGCTGTTGATTATTCTGGCAGTAGTGACAAAATTTTTTCCGGCCAAATGCCAGTTGATACTAACCGGACTTCGGAAGAAATCACTTCCTGGATCAACCGTTTCCAAGGCCCTAATCCCCCAGTCAAGGATGTCCAAGTCAAGTTCATTGAAGGCGGCATGGAAATTTCCGGCATGATTGCGCAATACATAAAAGCCCCGATTTATATTAAAGTCGGGGTTACCCAAAATTCCTCAAATAGCGTTACTTTAAATATCCAAAAAGCCAAAATTGGTTTATTTAATGTACCCGAGAAATATTTAAAACAGGCCCAGGATTCTTTCCAGGACAAAATTAATGAGCGCCTAGGCGATATTCCGGGTTACGCCATTGAAAGACTGGAATACCATGATGGTTATTCGTATTTCAAAGGCACATATCCGAAAAACGTTGCCCCGAATTCTAAAGGCTGGAGCGCGCTTTTGGATTGAGAATATATAAAAACAACTTGATTCAACTTATTTTCTCAAGAAGTTTTAATTTCCATTAAACCACATGCATATTAGTTACATGCAGTCAGTCACGGCTTGGTCAAACCTAACTTTTGTTATCGTTGGGTTGGTTATAATCTTTTTAAATCGGCAATATAAAAAAACCTTAACCTGTTGGCTAGGACCAATCATTATTCTAATTGGGCTTAGTTCCTTTTACCACCACTCAACCTACACCGAATTTACTAAAATGCTTGACCTAGGCACAATTTTTCTTTTTTCGAGCTTACTGATAATCCTGGGTCTACGCCGTTACCGTCCACAAATAAAAATCTCAACCCTTGCCTGGCTTTATACGGTAATTAATTTAGCTAGCTGGGCACTTATGTATATTATCCATAATGCAATTGGGTTGAATATCGGCATATCTATCTTAGGCATCCATGTGGTCTTTGCCTTAGCTTATGAAACCTTAATCTGGTTAAAAGCCAAGGCCCCCTATCGGCTTAGTTGGCTTTTAGCGGCTTTATTGATTGCCTCAATTGCCGCTAATTTCTGGATGATGGACTTTACCAAATCTTGGGGCAATAACCACGCTTTCCAATGGCCGAACGCCCATGCCTTGTGGCATTTCTTGACAGCTTTTAGCTTGGGATTTGTGTACCTTTATTACAAACAATTCAATAATATTGACGGCCAAAGATTGTCCAAAGCATAAAAACTCCCTATTAGAAAAACCGCCCCATAAAATGAAGCGGTTCTGCAAGCTTAACGCTTGGTCAATCCGCACAAATAACCTGACTGATTGATATTCCGACCTCGGCAAGCTCCTGCCGCAAATTATTTTCAATGAACTTCGAAAAGAGGTTCTTGGTGTTTTGGTTAATCGGATCTTCGAACAAAAACTGATTTTTAATCTCCGTACTCTTTTCTTCCAATAACTTATCCAGTTTGCCAATAGCGTATTTCCTGAGCCAATCACAAGGCGCGATCGCGGCACGGTCAAAATTGCATGCCCTGATAAAAGTCAACAGCCTATCAAGGCTTCGGCACTGAACTTTTAGATGGACCGTGTAATTACTCCGCTTAATCATCACCTCCTGGACTTCGCCCCAGCGCATAAGCATCAGCGGGTATAAATCTTTTCGCCATACATGCCCACGATTCATAAACACGCTAGCTATTGTCGTGCTAGACTCGAGCATAACTGATCTCGCGTCAACTTCCACCATTTTTCGTAATGAAATGAGGCCTGCAATGGAAAAAGTTAAAATTCCGATCATCATCAGTACCACAGCGGGAGTAAAGCCATTTGAGCTGGCAACAGCCAATAGTCCGCCCAACCCCAACAAGAAAAAGAACCAGCTAATGAAAAAAAATATTCTCCGAGTCTCAGACGCATCCATTTCTTACCTGCTCCTTCTCCCTTTCAAAAAAGGGCGTTTAACATTATCAAAGATCTGGTTAATAACAAAACCTATATCATTTGCCTGATTTTGTCAACCCATATTTGAGTAAAAAAATTACTGGTAAAATCCTTGAAAAATTAGTATAATATAGAACAATCGTTAGTATTGAACTAACTTTAATTTATGCAAAAAATTCGTAAAGCAGTCATCCCCGCAGCCGGCTTAGGTACGCGGTTCTTGCCAGCCACCAAATCCATGCCTAAGGAGATGTTGCCTATTGTGGACAAGCCAATTATCCAATACGTGGTTGAAGAAGCTGTGGCCTCTGGCATTCAAGATATTATTATTGTAACCAGCGCCAACAAGCGATCCTTGGAAGACCATTTTGATTACCCTTATGAATTGGAAAAAAAGCTGGAAGACTCGGGTAAATTTGAACAACTCGAGGAAGTCCGTCGGATTGCCAGCATGGCAAATTACATTTATATACGGCAACGCGGACCCTACGGCAACGCTTCCCCGGTTTTAAGCGCCAAGCACATTATCAATGACGAGCCCTTTGCCGTGCTTTGGGGCGATGAATTCATCCACTCAAATCCCCCGCGCTTGAAACAAATGATGGAAGTCTACGAAAAATACGGCAAGTCAGTAATCAGCGCGGTCAGAATTCCTAACAAAGAAGATGTTTCTAAATATGGCATAGCGGATATTGAGCAGGTTGAAGATAAGGTTTTTCGAATAAAGAGAATCATTGAAAAACCCAAGCCCGAAGAGGCGCCTTCCAACTTGGCTGCCCATGGCGCCTATATTTTTACCCCGGATATTTTCCCGCATTTACAAGCCCTGAAACCGGGCAAAGGCGGCGAAGTATGGTTGGTCGATGCCATTAATGCTTTAATGAAAGTAGATGAAGTTTACGCGAAAGAAATTGAGGGCGGCGAATACTATGACACTGGCAATAAGTTTGATTATTTGCGGGCGAATATCGAATTTGCTTTACAGCGCGAGGATCTAAAGGAAAAACTTCTTGAATACCTAAAAAGCAAAGTTAAATAAAACCATTTATGGATTTTAAGAAAAAAATGATCATCATGGGCGCAATATTGGTTCTTAGTATTGGCGGCATTATCGCTTACCAGGCCTTGACTTCAAAAAAAACTGGACCGACCGGTGACTGTGATATTAAGGCTTTGCCAAAAAGCGCCAAGCTTACTTGGTGGGGCGATCTGCCAGAAACAATTGCCCAAAATTTAATCAACGCCTATACCGCCAGCCGACCTTATATAACCATTGCTTATACTAAATTAGACCCAAAGACCAGCGAACAAACATTAATCGAGGCTTGGGCCAGGGATACTGGACCAGACATTTATTCGGTTAAAAGCGAAGCCTTAAAACATTTTTCCAGCGGCGGGCTGATCAGCCCAATGCCCGCAAAAACCGTTTACTACACGGTTACTAAGAAAAAAACTTTAGGCATTAAAGAGGAAACTACAATTTGTAAAACCGAAAAAGCTGCTCCCACCCCAGAAACCTTAAAAAGCGTTTTTGTCAGCGGTGCATATAATGATATGTACCAGAGCGGCAAAATCTTAGGCTTCCCATTGCAATTTGATTCAGTAGCTATGTTTTATAACCAGCAACTTTTGGATGAAGCCGGAATCTTAACCCCGCCAAAAACTTGGAGCGAATTTGTCAATATTGTCCCAAAACTGACCCTGGTTGATGACCAAGGAAAAATAATTCGGGCAGGCGCGGCTTTAGGCAGTGGCATAAACGTACCCAGGAACCCGGAAATAGTCACGGCTATTTTAAAGCAATACAAGATTAGTCTGGCTGACCAAACCAGCAACACAACCTCTTTCCAAAACGCTAAAGATATTAATTTGGTTTTAAACCTGGCCTCAAGTTTTGGCAACCCAACCAAGACCACGTACACCTGGAATGAAACTTTCCCCAGCGCTATGGACGCCTTAGCCCAAGGCAAGGTGGCTATTGCCTTTGGCACAGCCGCAGACTTTACGGAGTTGAAAAACCAGACTACTGGCGCGGATATCCGGGTGGCCGGCTTCCCCCAAGATATTTCAACTAATACGGTATATATTGCCGATTATTGGCTGCAAACCGTGGCGCCCAGAGCCAAAGATGCCAATGCCGCCTGGGATTTCCTAAGGTTTGCCGCGGATACTAATCAAGCCCAAACAGTAAGCAAAACAGCTGGTACTACGCCGGCCATCCGCTCTTTGGTCGAATCAGCCAGCAATATTGCTGAAGGGGAAACCGCCAGCCAAGTTCAAGTTTTTGCTAAGCAGGCCGCGACAGCCATGACGTGGTTTCCAGGATTGAATCCGGAAAAAGGCCGGGAGGCTTTGAATAACTTAATTGACGACCTGACTGGCCAAAAAGTAACTGCGAGCGAAGCTATTGATCGAGCTTCTAAAGTTTTTCAGTTATCCTTAACAACCCCGTAAGAAATGAAAAAATATTTTCTAATAATCCTGCCTTTGCTTTTTGTCTTATTAAGCGTCAAGCCAGTTCAGGCCGCAAATTTACCGACCATCATTCCAGAATGCGATCAGACTATGTATATAATTCAACAAAAAACTCAGGCGGATTTTATTGGGCCAGCGGGATTAATAACTATCCCTGCGGAACAATATGGCACTGCCACTTATCCTGTAGACCTATGGGAAATTACAAACTACACCACCAACAAAAATTGCGACTTGGATGATTTTCTGGGATTATTTGTAAATTTGTTCAGTTGGGGGCTTTACATCCTTTCGGCTTTAGCCGTCTTCTTTTTCTTCCTTGGCGGCGGGACTTTACTGCTTTCCGGCGGCAGTGAAGAAAGAATTCGGACAGGCAAAATGATCTTGACTAATACTGTGATCGGGCTTTTTGTGGCCTTGGGCAGCTGGTTAATCGTCAACGTCGCGGTTATTGCTTTGACTGGCAACCAAAAAAATGGCGTGGGCTACATCATTGAAAATCAACCCTGGTTCAAGATTAACACCACCTCAAATTATAAGGGGTGTGGCACTCCGCCAGAATACCCATGTAAAAATGGCAATAGTGGGGCGGTTGTTATCGCCCAAACCTACCTTTATGAAGCTGGCTGCTATAACGCTTCAAAGCCCAAAAACCAAGTAGTTGACGGCATTTTTGGCCCAGAAACCCTGCAAGCCCTGCACCTTTTGCAAACGGTAAATAGCAAACCAAGCAGTAATACTTTAGATGGAGTGGATTCCGCTAACTACCCCGTGGCTTGCATTGTTAAATAATTCTAGTTTGATTAAGCTTACTCATATGAAAAAAACTTTTGGGAGAATTCTGCTTATCCTCGGTTCCATATTGTTCCCCTTTTCAGCCTTTGCAGTCGAACTTACAAACCCCTTGGGTATTGATGATCCAAAGCTCTTTATAGCGCGAATCCTCCGCTACGCTTTAGGCTTTTTAGGTATCATGGCTTTGATCATGATTCTTTATGGCGGATTTTTAATGCTTACCTCTGGCGGCAATGCTGACATGATAAAAAAAGCCAAATCAACCATAATCTGGGCAGCTCTGGGTATCGTGATTATTATTAGCAGCTGGCAAATCCTCTCATTTATCCTTAATACCATCAATCAAGTCTCAAAATAGTTTTACAAGAGGCCAAAACTATGGTATATTCATGGTGAATAAAAATTTTTGATTTTTGGAAAGGGGGTGGAAATTTATGAAAATAACAAAGAAACACGTAATTGCAACTGTTACTACGTTGGGAGTTATGGCGTTGCCAATAGCTGCGTTAGCCGTATCTTTTGATACAACTTTTGCTGGATCATTAGGCTTCACCTCAACGGATTTGAAGCAAACCATATTAAATGTCGTTAGCTTCGTCTTGGGCCTCTTGGGCTTGATCGCTGTTGTCATGATTCTTTACGGTGGCTTTATCTGGCTCACTGCGGGCGGCAACGAAGACAAGGTTGGCTCAGCCAAGAAAATTATTTCTTCTGCCATTATTGGCTTAATCATTGTTCTACTCGCCTGGGCAATCGTCAACTTCGTCATCAAGAGCACTGTCCAAGTCACAAGTTAAATAATTATAAATTACAAAACCACTGTCCCGCCCTGTTTAAGGCGGGATTTTGGTTTACCCCTTTAGAGAAAGCCACCGAATTCTGTCAATGGTGAAAAGTCGTCATCTAAATAATCAATAAGAGAACAAAACTCTCCAACGTAGTTTACTGATTGGAAATAATGTTAGAATATATGGACATGAATAACCATCGCAACAAAATTTTGCTTATTCTAATTAGCCTTTTGGTCTTCGCTTGGGTTGTGGCCTTGGCAAATGCCAAGCTGAAAAGCGGCGGTTATAATGCCCTGGATTTGGGCATTTATACGCAGGTAGCCTGGAATTCCTCGCATGGGAATGTGTTCGGTTTCAGCATCCATCCTCATTCTTATCTCGGCGATCATTTGGAATTCTTATACCTGATAGTTGTCCCATTTTTCTATGTATTTCCAAGCCCTTTAACCTTAATTATCCTGCAGGCTTTGGCTATTTGCCTCGGGGGGATAATTTTATATCATTTTGCTAAAAAGTTCCTAAATCAAAATTTTTCTGTATTTTGGGCAATAATTTTTTTAATCAACCCCTTCACGCTCAATGCCCTGACTTTTGAATTCCATGCCTTGCTTTTTGCAGTACCGCTTATTTTTTTAATGGCCCTTGCTTATGTTAACAAAAATTTTAAACTTTATTGCTTATGGATGCTTTTAATCCTTTTGGTCCGAGAGGATTTAAGCTTGATTGTTGCTGGTTTTGCTTTATTGGCGCTTTTAGAAAAACGTCCTTTTAAGTGGTGGCTAACTCCTGGGCTTATTAGTATTGCTTGGTTTTTGGGAGCAACTTATATTACCGGACAAATTAATGGCGAAGGTTATAAATTTATAAATTATTTCAATCCGGCTGGAACTGGCCCCGAAATAAAAAAGTCCATACTATCCGATTTGCTAAAAATTTTCCGACCGCAAAACTTGATTGTTTTATTAAGCCTGATTTTGCCGGTCTTAGCTTTCCCGCTTTTAAAATGGCGCTGGCTGGCTTTAATGATTTTGCCATTCTTAGGCATAAGCATCGCCAGCTACGGCGCAGGTGATGTTATTCTAGAAACGCACTATGTGATTTTCTTCTTGCCCGGAATATTTTTGGCGGCCATTTTGGGCTGGCAAAAATTTTGGACTAAACCGCCAAAATTTATCTTAAATTTAGAAAATCACGCCCAGCCTTTAGTCGTTATCATTCTTGCGGCTATCAGTGTTTACAGTTTATTAACTTTTGGCCCGACTTTAGGAGCCATAAAAACTTGGAAAAAAATGCCCTTGACGGAAAATGCTAAAGCCGTTTTTGTAAATAATTTTGCTAAAAATACGCCTAAATCAGAATCAGTGATTGCTGGCTATAACACTTTGGTGCCTTTTGCTGATCGACCGCAAGTTTATGCTTTTCATTACGCTTTTTTGGGTAAAAGGCAATATAGCACCAAAGCTTACCCCTTACCCACAAATTTAGATGTGTTAGCTTTTGATTCTGCTGAAATCATAACCCTGCAATTGCAATATGCTGAACGCGAGGATAGGAAAGAAGAATACCAGGGGGGCTATCAAAGAATCCAAAATATAATAAAAGCCAACAGATTAAAATTATCTAGCGTCGAGGACACACAGCTTATTTTCAGTAAAACTGGGAATTTAGGCTTCCAATTACTAAGTATTGAAAAAACTCAAGTAAAACCCGGAAATAATCCAATCAATATTTCAGTGCCAGGCCAAATCAAATTTACTAATAATAAGTATGTTGAAGTTGCTATTACTGCCAGGATTAATAAATTGACTGATAAAAACTATCAAGTCGAACTAGCTTGGCTTGATAGTCAAAACAAAATTTTAGAAACAAGGTACTTGCCTTTGGGCTATGGTCTTAATCCGACTTCGAACTGGAAGACCGATGAATTAGTCACTACCAACTTTAGGCTCATCCCTCCTGAAAATGCCTTGCACGCAAAAATCCGGGCAATAATTCCTAAAGGCTCACTCGTGCTTAATGGCTGGCGATCGGCAGAAGTGGTGATGGATAAAAACCTAAAAAACCAAAGCGAAGAATTGGTTTTTATTTTAACGTCAGAAAATTAATTATACTTTGTCTTAAAAATCAGCACTTCCGCGTTTTGGTAAACCGCTTCTTGTAAAATGCCTTTTTGTTTTAAATAAATAATTACCTCATCATCAGCCTTGCGCAAGAGCAGATAATTAATCCGACCTTCTTTTAAAAAGCCTGGGTAATCAAAATTTTCCTTCTGGCCAAAAAAATCATTTACCAATTTTGCTTTGGTTTTGCTGGCCGCCGTCAAGTCGCCGTGGCCATAGTAAACCGTTCGGCCAGCCCAGCCTGGCAAGCGGTTGCTGTCAAACGGCCTGGCCAAAATCACCGCATCTAGTGAGGAATTTTTTTTAAACCACTCATATCCGGCAATGATATTTTTGGAAATTGTTACGGGTTCTTTGTATGCCCAACTAAACACTAAATCTTTTCCAAGATGATAAATGCTGGTCATCAAAGTTAGCATTAAGCCCAACGTCAGGCCCAGACTGACCAAAGACATCCTGATATTTGGGTTGGTAATTCTTGTTTTGAAATAATTAATAACCCTAACTAAGCCAAATGCCGCAAAAACCCCAAGGGGAATCAGCCAGCCTTCCTGCATCCGACGTTGATACGGAAAATAAGGCAAGTACAACAAAATCGGCACAATCACGGCCCAGGCTAAAATAATTTGAGCCCGATTGGTTTTAATTTTAATCACTTTCGACAGGCCAAAAATTGCAAAAATAATTGGCAATAGATAAGCGGGCAAATACCACCAAACAGCCGGTGAAGGCGTATTGTTTTGCTTAAGCCAGCCCTGCAAGGCTGGCTGGCTTTGGAAGATTAACCGGGTAATGCCCATGGCTAAAATTCCTGGCCAAAGCCCGAAAAAAGCGCTTTTTATAAAGAACTTTTGCTTCAACAAGGACTTATCCACAGCCCATTTAATTGCCAACCAAACCGCTAAAATCCCGAAAAATAAAAATACGTCATACGGGTGGATTATGGCTAAAAGCAAAACCAGGCCGGCCACCAACCAGGCATAATTCAAATCATGTTTTTCCAAGCTTTTTTCAAAAAAAAGCAGGGCGGCTAAAAGCAGGCAAAGAGCCATCAAAAACAGGGGGTTGAAGTAAAGCATCAAAAAGGGCGAAGACTCCGGTACCCACATATCCACTGGGAAGGCGATGTGGTCAATTGCCCAGCCTAAATTCTTAATTGGAATAAAAACGCCAAAACCGGTTATAAACATTAAAACTCCAACGGAGAACATTCTAACACGGGGGCTGTTAATAACTCCGGCGATAAATTTGTAAATTAAATAAATGAACAGGGCCCCAAAACCAATTCTGGCCAGCTGAAAAATCAAAACTGTGGGGAAGTTAAACAGGTTTGCCAATTGGCCCAGTAAAAACCATTGGGGCGTAAATACAGTTGGAGTTTGCGCTTCAGAACTGTACAAATTTCGGCTCACTAGCTGATTTTGCCGGCCTTGTTCTATAAATGAATAATAAACCGAGACATCGCCGGGCGTTAAATGGTGGATACCTGTGTAAACTCGATCCTGGGGGGTTTTAATCGAGTTTACAAAGTACGGCAAGCTGGTGATCACCATTATGGCTGTGCATATACAAAACAAAAATAATTTTTCTTTCGGTTCGAGTTTCATAGCAATTTACCAGTCAGCAAGCGCCAGCGCAAACTAATTAAGGAAAGGACGTAATTCACGGCCGTGTTAAAGACCTTGACTTTACTTTTCCTGAAAATCGGTCGGGTTTCCACCCAAGCAACCGGAACTTCAAAAACTTTGTATTTTAAGTGTTCGGCGAAGGATAATAACTCGGTATCAAAAAACCAATTATTGTCTTTAATCAAAGGCAACAACTTTAAGGCCACATCTTTTTTTATAGCCTTAAAACCGCACTGCGCATCCGTAGCTTTCAAATTAATTATTAGTTTAGTCAAGAGATTGTACCCGACAGAAGTAATACTTCTGCCAATCGACCTTTCAACTTTTGCATTTTTTGCATAGCGCGAGCCAATGGCAATGTCAGCCTGCTTTTCTGCAATAGCTTCGATTATTAACTTGACCGCCTCCAAAGCGACGGCCAAATCCACATCCATATATAAAGCAATCTCAAAATCTAAATTCTGCCAAGCTTGCCTTAAGGCATTGCCCCGGCCTTTGATGGGCAAATGATAATAATCTAAATTGGCATATTTCTTTTGCAGGTTTGAGACGACTGTCGACGTCTCGTCAGTTGAACCATTGTCTACGACGACAACCCGCCAGGCATAAGCTGATAGGCTTGCCTCGGCGTATTTTTCTAAATTCTCAACTGACCAAGGCAGAATCTTGGCTTCATTATATGAAGGTAATAATAGAGCGACTTTTTTCATGTAACCTCTTTCTTTTTGGCCATTTGACTGTACCAAATGATAGTTAAAATGAAAATAAGTACATTGGCAAGGGCTATGAAAAAGGATCCGCCCCAAAAGTCTGCCAGTCTTTGGGAGCTTGCTTCTTTCAAAACAATAAAAACTACAATTAAATTCCAAGTAAAAGTTATAGTTAATAATCCAAAGAGCCATTTAGCCTTTTTAAGTAAGGGCAGGATTGGGAGCAAAAGCGCAAAAATCGGAAACAGGTACCTTTCGTGCATTTCGGTCGGCAGCATAAAAAAAGCAAAGGCCAGAAATGCTGCGCTCAACCACAAGCCTGACTCAGTTTTTATCTTACTTCTGAACCAGAGGGCAAAACCGACAGCGACAAAAAACAACAACGCACCAACCAAGATTAACTGTACGCCTAGAATTTTTTGGGTATCCGCTTGGGTAGTCCAGTAGCCCCCGGAAAAAAGCCACCAAAAATTATACGCATTGGCTGACAGTATTTTATATGCGCCGGGTGAAGTGAAGATGACAGAAAAAACCTGGGCGGTCTTGCCAGCAAGAAAAAATGGCAAGCCCAATAAAGCAGTCGTTCCCAGGCCAACAACAAATGCCTGATACAATCTCTTCAATGGTGCGTTTTTAACGATTTCGTAAAATAGTAAGGGGAAAAGTATTAAGCTTTGCATTTTTATAAAAAAGGCCAAAATAAAAATTGCTGTCGCCCACAAATACTTTTTTCGGGTCATAAGGTACACGCAAAGCACCATAAAAAAAGTATTAATACTATCGACCTGGCCCCAACCCGCGGACTCAAAAACAATTGCCGGATGAAAAGCGTACAAGCCCGCAACTATCAAGCCCCATTTATCGCCAAAACGTTTTCTGGCCAGCCAGGCCAGAAAAATCACGGTTAAGATGTCGAAAATCATGGCTGGCGACTTATAGACATAAGAAGCGGTTGACGTCAAAACCTTGCCAAAATCTTCAAATTGGCTATGAACCCATTCCAAAGACCACAAAACATACATATAAGGCGGCAAATAATTTGGCTTGGCTACATTAAAGAACATTGGGTGGTCTACGGAATGTTCATAAACATTCATCAATCCGTTCTTGTGGGCGCTATAACCCCATAACTCAAAAAGTACGGTATCGCCTCTTGACTCCAAAGAGTTTTGGGGGGCGATTATGATTCGCAAAAGTAAGGCAATTAGTACGAATGCAAATAAACTTGTTAAATATTTTTTTGCAGGTGTACTTTTGTTATTTTTCAAGGCATTGTCCATTAAAATAAACGGGTCAATTTTTTGAAATGTTCCAGTGGATTCCGAGTTTATCCAATTCTTTAATTGAAATGGTCTCAAGTAAGTTTTTACCCAATGGCTGACGGGTAGCGATATCAACATACAATACCCCCGGGTTGCTGGTTAAACATTCTTTTTGACGACAAAAGACATAGCGGCCTAACCTGACGGTTCTGTACCAGCCCGCCGGATTTACTTCAAAAATATGATCCTGAACCACTCGACTGGGATCCCACGGCTTGAATAACATGAAATAAATTTGCGGTTGATTCAAGTTATCATCCATAATCCTAACCTCTAGGGCGTCTGGGTATTTATCCTCCAAAATTTTTACAACCTTTTCAACTTCAGCCAAATACCCCGGGTTGACCCAGGCAAAAGTCTTGTTTAAAGAATATGCCGGTCGCCAAAAAATTAAGATTCCCGCTATGGCGCCAGCGAAAATTACACCGAAAGCCACAGGGCGTAAATCGATTTTGGGCAAATAACTGGCGCATAATTTATAAAAATTAAAAAATCCCCAGGCGCCGATAATTTGCATCGGGCCTAACAATAAAATTGATCTGGTTTGACTAGGGTTAAAATTGGTTAAAACCGAAGGTAGGATAGCAAAGAAAAACCAAAGTCCAGCCAGCCAACGAATTCTTTTTAATCCTGGGTTTTTATTGGTTGTGATGAAAAACATGGGAAATCCAAATATAACCAAAAACCAGTCTAGAGGACCGGCCGTTAGATGGCCTAGTAGCCATTCGATTGGATTGACAAATGAGCCAAAATTTAAAATTAAACTTAAAAACCATTTTGGTCGACTAAAAACCGATATTTCGCTAAAACGACCAGCATCCGTTAAGCTGTGCAATTGCCAGTTGATCAAAGGCACTAATAAAACTATACCTAATAAAATTGCCGCTATGACCCAAACACGAAATTTGACTATCTGCCTCCAGAATAAAACTAGCAGCAAAACCAGCATTGCGGGTAAAAATAATTTTGATACCGGGTAACCATATAAACCAAGAGCCCAACTAAAGGACGCCAACAAGAAAAGTACAGGCTTATTATCTACAGCCTTTAAAAAGGCGGCGAAGCCCACTAGAAACAGCGCGGCTGCCCAAATTGCTTCGTGCCCAAAACGACTGTAAGTCAAATGCCAAGGCGATACTGCTAAAGCAAAGCCGGCTAACAAGCCAATCTCTGGCTGGCCGCTTAATCTCTTGCCGACATAAATTACGCACAAAACGGCCAAAATACCGGCGATTGCGGAGGGCAAGCGAACGGCGGCTATGGTAGGACCCAATAGCTTAACAAAAGGAATGGCCGCATAAGCGGAAATGGCCGAGGCATTATCTCGATTTTTACTAAAAGCCTCCAGGGTTAAGGGCCAACTATGCCCATGCTGGTCATGGCCGGTTCTTAATAAGCTATAAGCTTCATATGCCCGATCTGCCTCATCCTGGTTCACGCCGTATGGGATATTTTTCAAATCAATAAGCCTTAATCCAGCAGCTAAAAGGAGTATTATGATAAAAATAATTTTTCGCTTCTTATTCATGAAATCTGGACGGCGGTTGATTTAGAAAATTTATTACTTCCTTTAATTCTGGTTTTTGCCAAAAGGTATTCTAACAAAGCTCTGAGGATGCTTAAGCCATACCTGACTCCAGCCATAAACCCGACCGTATGGGCGTCTTTAAAATATCGGGTGGGAATTGGGACTTCCCGGATGCGGAAACCAAAAACCTTAAATTGGATAATTATCTCCGTATCAAAAACAAAATTGTCGCTGTTCTTTTCAAAGGGTACGGTTTCCAAAACTTTCCGGCTATAGGCCCGGAAACCGGAATGATACTCACTCAAGCGCAAGCCCAAAACTAAATTTTCTACGGCCGTTAAGCTAACATTAGCCCATCTTTTCCACCAGGGCATGCCGCCCTTTTTTGCTCCACCGCGCCAAAGCATGCGCGAGCCAAAAACCACATCGGCTTCACCCCTTAAAATCGGTAAAACCATTTCTGGAAGCAATACTGGGTCATACTGGTGATCGGGATGAATCATAATAACTACGTCGGCGCCCCTTTTTAAGGCTTCAATATAACAGGTCTTTTGGTTACCGCCGTAACCGGTGTTTTTTTTATGAACTATAGGCTGAAGGCCTAAACGCCCTGCCTCTGCCACAGTACCATCTGGACTGGCATCATCGACTAAAATCACCTCATCTACCCAGTCTTGGGGGATATCTTTAATAGTCCGCTCTAATGTCCGCTCTGCTTCGTAAGCAGGCAAAACTGCAATAATCTTGTGCTTATTTCGTAATTCTAAAAGGCTCCACATATCTAAAGAATACACTAAGCTATGCTGGAAATAAACTCAAATTCATGGGTATGGATACGCAAGATTAGTTATTGGCAAGCTTGGATTGCGCTGGTTGCTGTTTCTCAATTAATAGTTTAGCGGATTAACTTTTTATTTCATATACAGATACGCCAGTTTTTATTGAATCAATAATATTTTTGCTTGTCGCGTTTAAACGCAAATCACTTTTAGTCTCTTCCGACATGTCGTCGAATTTTATCAATTGATAATTTTGGGTTATAAATCTTTCAAGACTTTGAAAGATGCCTGTCTTTTCACTTAAAAAATAATAACCCAGCGAGCTTGGTTCATATATATATATTATTAATTCTGGTTTTTCGGTTAATACCTCATTAAGGAATTCCTGGCTCATTGCATCAGCAAATTGCTGTTTTTCAAAAAATGGATAGGTATAAAGGTAGCGCGTAGCAGAGGTACATTTAAGGTAAAAATAAATTTCTGGCTCTGATCCAATAATAACCATTTTTTCATCTTTTTTTAACAATGGCTTTACTGATTCGGATAATTCTTTCGAGTAGGAAAAGAATTTTGTCTGGTAAGTTTGCTCGCTGACCTGGTTTTGCGGCCAGAAAAAATAATACCCGCGCTTAATGAATAAGTCTGTAGCCAAAATTATCACCACTAAAATGACAAAAAGAGCCCAGGCGCTTCTTTCGCCATGAATTTTCTTTAAATGTACGAGGGTAATTTTCATGCCAAACCCAAAAAAAATCGCTAAAACTGGTAGGGCGGTGATAAAATAATGGGCACGAAAATACAAACCCATTGAAAATGACAGGATGGATGCTATTAATAGTAGCGCCAAAACAATTTTATTCAAAAATTCTTTTCGATCTCTAAGTAAAACAATAAACCCAAATGCAGAAACCAATAAAAATAAAATTGATGACTTTATAATTATCAGGCTACAATAGAGAAAATTCCCTACACCCCCCGAGATAGTGTTTAATTTCAAATATTCTTTTGCGTATTGTACAGTCCATAACCAAAATTCTGGGAAAACACCTCTTTGCCAAATTATTATAATTAAAATGCTTAAGGGTAGTATCGCTCCGGCTATTAATATGCTATTTCGTTTAAGCCAGGTCAGCCAATTTTTGTTTTGCCAAGGTTGTTGCTTTATTAATAAATAAACCATAGTCCAAATTAAGAAGAAAATCGCGTGCTGTTTCATTAAAATTGCCAGACCAAAAGCCAGGCCACTTAAGAGACTAAGCCAATATTGCGCTTTCTTTTCGCTAAATTGCAGCAGTAAAATTCCGAGTAAAACGAAAAAAATTAAATAATGCTCGGTCTGGGCAACAAAGCCATGCACTGAATTGCTTAAAGACATAAACACAAAACCAAAGCCAGCCATAAAGCCAACCAGCCTACCAAAAAAACGCTTGGTAATAATAACTAGGAGGATTACGGATGCAATATTTATCAGCATCAGCCCAAAATGGATTGCGGCTGTGGTTTGACCAAAAACCAAAAACGTTAGGGAATACATCATTGCTGTGCCCGGCAATTTCAGGCTATAAGCAGATTCAAATGGGAGTTTACCCTGTAATAATTGCTGGCCGATATATGCATACTCTCCCTCGTCCCGCTCTAAAGGCACGTTTAATAATCTAATTCTAATTACTATGGAAAAGACGAGAGCAAAGATTAAAGCTCCCCATAAAATATATTTTTCTGTTTTATCTGAAAAATTAAGCATAATTTGCGGTTAACAACATCGTCACCCAAATAATTGAAAGTATAGCCGTATATTTAAGTATTTTTGGTTTTTTGAAGAAAAATACTAAAGGCAAAAGCCACAATAAATACCAGGTTTGCACATAAGTGGTGGCAAAAAATAAATAAGCCGCTAAAGTCAGAAAAACCGCTTCTGGAATCTCAAGTTTTTTCTGGTTGACTTTATATAGAAGATAAACCCAAAACCCGAAAAAAATTATCAAACCAATTGCTCTGGAAAAAATCTCGGGATTAAAATTTGGACCGGCTAAACCGTAAGAGCCATAATATAAAATTGATTGGGGGAAAAAAACCGGCGGGAAAAACAAACCATTTTGCAACCCCAAACCGCGAAAAGTGTTGATTCCCGCCCAAAAAGGAGCGATGGTAATAATTACGATCGCCAGACTGAAGAAAATATATTTCCAAATATCTTTACGGCTTTTTTGGTAATTAAACAAAATAGCCGGCAAGGCCAAAATGGGAATATATTTTATGGCAATTGATGCGCCTAAAGCCAAACTGGACTTAATGGGCTTTTTCAACCAATACAAAGCCAGGACCAAACCCAAAGCAATAAAGATGTCATTATGCGCATCGCCTACAGCCTCAACTAAGACAATCGGGCTCCAGGCAAACAAGGCAACTAAGGCTGGTTGGGTTTTTTTTGATAGAATTTTTACGCAAAAACACACCGCCATCAAGCACAAAATCTTTATTATTAACATTAAAACGTCCGGCTTTTGGGTGATATAACTTACTAACTTGCTAAAAATATTCCACAAGGGTCCAAAAGTGCTTGGCCAATTATGCCAGGCTGGATCAACTAATTTCAAGATCAAATCATTACCCAAATAACCCGGGGTTAAAACATAGGGATTGCCCAAAGCAGCAACTTTTATATTGGCTATATAGGCAAACAAATCGCCAGCCAAAACGCTGTAAGTAATTAAAAACGGCACGGACAAAATTATCGAAACTAAGATAATAGTCTTGGTCTTAATTTCAAAACCTTTTTTGGCTTGGTAAAAAAGCCAAAGAAAAAGCCCGGCTGCTAAAAGCCAACCAGACCATTTTAAAAATTCGTTTAAATTCGTGGGTAAGTCCCAAAATGGCCCGGTGAAATTGCCTGACAAGGCAATGGCGGTTGTGGCCAGTACGCCTAAAACTAGTCCCCAAATATTAACTGGGAAATTATTTGCCTTGCCATTCATAAATCCAAACTTCATTGTCTTCGTAGGTTAATTTTACGCCCGGAACGTTTTTGACGTTATTATTCATTTCCGTATGATCTTTTTCCACCCAAATCCACCTAGCGTTGAACATATTAAAAACTTCGGCTAAATTTTCCCGGCGCTCACCCAGGGTGGTTTTGGCCCAAGCCCAGTAGCGATCTTTGTCCTGGCGATAGAGGAAAGTTGGGTCTAAACCCGCAATATAGGCGTTTACGGTATCGTAAT
>JBAZBR010000006.1:0-62130 GCA_041671325.1 Patescibacteria group bacterium | reverse complement strand
AACCCAAGGTTGTTTTTGAAAAGCCTGCTTAGACGTATCAATGGTGGCTACCCGTTCTTCATAGGAGGCGCCGGAAAAAAGGTTTTGTAAATGCTGGGTGAATTTTTGGGTGCTAAAGGCATCTGTGCCACCGCCTAAAAATTGCACGGCAAAAAAACCTACAACTAAACCGGTTGCCAGCAGGGCTAATATTTTCCCAGGTTTTAAGATTTGGCGCCAGGAAAAAATGAATATTAAAGCTAAGCTGGCAATTAAGCCAAAGTAACCGCCGCGAGCCACGGTTAAGATAAAAGCAATGCCAGAAATAATCAATAAAGGTAAACCTAAAAGCCCGCTAGTTTTGATCTTCCCAAATAAGGCGGCGACAAATAAGGAAATTGGCAGAATCAAGAAATTTGCAAAATACAAAGGTTCCAGCGCCGTAGATTGAACCCGGGGGAAACCTAAAATATCCTTGGTGTATAAATCCCTTAAACCCGTAATCGAGGTAGGCAGGCCAGCCAAATCCCCTAAAAACTGAAACAAGCCAAAACAGGAAACCAGCAAGGTGGTTATAGCCAGGGTCAAATAAACAATTTTTACCTGGGCTTCGGTTTTAATGATTTGCGGAATCAATAAGCCAATCAATAAAGTAAAAGCAGTAAAAGCAAAAACCATTACGGATCTTTGGAGATTTTCCGCATGAGTTAGGCCAATGGCATTGACCCCTAAAAAAAACAATATCGGCCACAAGATTGGTTGCTTTTGCCATTCCAGTTTGCCTTTAAAGGCTTTTTGGGTCAACCAAGTAATAATCAATATGACGGCAATAACCTGGCTAGGCCGAATAGTGATGCCCGCATAATCAACTGCTCCGATTCTTTCAAAAGGCAAAAGGGAAACCATAGCTACCATGCCCCAAAAAGGCTTAAGGGCAAACAATAAGTAGCCGGCGATTCCTAAAACAGCAACCAAAGCCAGAAGCGGTGCGCGGCTCGCCGCAAAAGCCAAAGGGATAGCCGCTAAAAAGCAAGCAATAAGTATGAAAATTTTACCTTGGTTGCTGATTTTTAAAGCTTGCGTCATTGCTTGGAAACTTTATAAAATATTTCCAAAGTTCTTAAGGCCGTATTTTCCCAAGTAAATTCTTTTGCCCTGGCCAGGCCTTTAGTATTTAAATTATTGCGTAAGCTCGCATCAATAATTATTCTGGAGATTTGCGACTGCCAGGCTTCCATATCTTTTGGGTCTGCATACAAGGCCGCTTCGCCAGCTACTTCTGGAATTGAAGAGGCGGTACTGGCAATAACTGGTAAACCGCAAGCCATAGCTTCCAAAATTGGCAGTCCAAAGCCTTCATATAAAGAGGGAAATAAAAGCGCGGTAGCCAGAGAATAAAGGACGACCAAATCTGGTTCAGTCACATACTCCAAAATTTTAACCCTATCAATAAGATGCAGTTGCTGAATGGTTCTTTCTAAGCTTTGGGTATCCCAGCCTTTTTTGCCGACTATTACCAAGTCATGATCTTGCCTTTTTGAACGGGCGAAAGCTTCGACTAAAAATGGTAAATTTTTCCTGGGCTCGATGGTACCGACTGCCAAAAAAAACGGCCGCGGCAAATTATACTGCCTTTTTACCCTGATTTTTTCCTTTTCATCTTTGCAAAGCTTGAATTTTGGGTCAGCAGCCAGTGGGGTTACGGAAACTTTTGATTCAGGGATGCCCAGCAGCCTGACAATGTCTTTTTTGCTGGAATTAGAAATAGTAATCACCTGGTCAGCGTATTTCAAAGCCTTAGGCAAGAGGTCATGCCAATAAAATTTTGCGCTTTTGGAAAAATTTTCCGGAAAAAGCCGGCCGATCAAGTCATGGCAAGCCACCACCATTTTACCCGGCCATAAGACCGGCGCGCTAAAGGCCGGCACGAATAAAATATCCGGCCGCTTGAAAGTTGCGGTTATTGGCAGGCCGACCTGGTCCCATAAAATCCTGGCAGGGGTACGTAAATTATTTTTAATAACCCTGATTTCCGAAATTTTTACATCAGCCGGTGCTATTTTCTTTAAAGCTTTTAATATTTGTTCGACGTAGCGGCCAAAACCCGTGGCCTGGCCCGCCGTCGCTTGGGTATCAATTACGATTCGCATAAGGCGTTCTTGAAAAAATTTCTTTCATTATTTGCTTGGGGAAAATCCGCATTAAGCTAAGCCCGATGGCATAGCCTATCACGGCAATTATTAATCGCCAAATCAGGTTTAAATCTGGAGTCAAGCCAAGAATGACCAGCATGGGTATGCAAGCAAAGATATTTTTTAGTAGCCTGCCGTAATTAAGCCTAGCTTTGGCAGTGTGGAAAACCAGATAAGCGGCCGTGACCGTAATTGCCAATTCGCTGGCCAGGGTCATATAAGCCGCGCCCATCATGCCAAAACGGGGGATGGTCAAAAGATAGCCAACTAAGGAAGCAATAGCCACGGCCCCATAGCCAATCAGCATTTTTCTTTGGACATTCACCGTGACCACGGCATTGGCAAATAAATTCCCGAAAAATATGCAGGCCGTGGCAACCATTAAAATGGTCAAGGCTGGCGCGGCCGGAGTATACTCAGGCCCGCCGACCAAACGCATGACTTGGTAAGCCACAAAGCCCGTACCTAAAGCCAAAGGCATGGCTAATAACAACAAGTTGTCAAAAACCTTTTGGATTATCATTTGAAACCTAAGCATGTCTTTTGCCGCATAAGCCGCGGCCAGGATGGGAGTGATTAAGCCTGCAAACATGGCTGGGAAGGTGGTCAAGACTTCCAAGACTTTATAAGCCGAACCATAAAGCCCAACCTCACTAGCCGGCCTGACTACTGACAGGATAATCGTATCGGCTTTAAAATAAACCAGGTTAAAAGCGATTGACAAAGCAATTGGCCAGCCTTCCTTAAAAATAATTTTGGCTTTTTCCTCGTCGATTTTCAAGCGGATTTTAACAAAGGCCCGGCTGAAAACAAAACTTAAGAGCATGTTAGTCAAGGCGCCAGCCGCCACTGTCCACATGACCCAAGGCACAGTTGGGTGAATTTTCGCCACCCAGACGGTTGCCACTAATAAAACTAAGCGGCCGGCTAATTCCGCAATTGCCACTTTGTCCATGCGCATGGATTTTTGGAAAATCCCAACCAAGACTTGGTTTACAGTCACGGCAAAAGTCGACAGAGTTGCGATGGCGATGGCAGTTTTGACGTCCCCAGGATAACCAGTCAATAAACCTATCAAGGGCGCTAAAGCTAAAAATATTAAGGCTGTATACAATCTCAAGGTAAAAGCTGTGCTCGCCCATTGGTCAGCATGCGCTTCATCTTCGGAAATTTTTTTGATCAAGACAATATACAAGCCCATGTCCACCAAGACCCCAAAAATTTGCAAAAAGGCCAAGGCCGTGGTGTAGTGACCAAATTTTGCCGGACCCAAGGCCCGCGTGATTAGGCCGATGACAATCAAGCCTAAAATAGTGCTTAAAACTTTACCAATAATCTGGACTGCGGAATTTAAAGCCAGTTTGCGGGTTAAGGACATATACTTACATTAACACAAAAAAGCGGATGTTCTAATTGTTTCTCCTGAATTAGCTTGATTTATCAAAATCAATCATAATGGACATAATGAAAGTCTTATGAATATTTCGACTAAAATTATTGCTCACCGATGGATAGATGCTCCCTGGAAAGTATCTATTGATAATCGCTTGAGTGAAGCTATCAGCCGTGGTGCTGATGGGATTGAATGCGACGTCAGGCAAACCTTGGACGGCATTTTTATTATTTCCCATGATGCAAAGCCTTTTGGCCTTAACAAACCTATTGAAAAACTTGCTTGGCAAGAAATTAATAAAACCTTAATGGCCAATGAGGAAAATGCCCGACTTGATTCGCTATTACGGGAAATATTAAAAACTGACCTGCTGATAAATTTAGAAATTAAGTCGCCAAAACTGAATCTGGAAAACTTATTCAGCCAAATTCCTGAACAAATTAAACCCAGGCTTATTCTTTCTTCTTTTCACCCTACTGTAATCAAAAAGGTTCCAAAAAACAAAATTTCCCAATGCTGGCTAATTGCATTTTTCTTTTTTTTACCAAAAATAATAATGCGTTTTTGTGGCGCCTCTGGCATTGCCCCGTATTACAAATTTTTAAGCAACCACCTAATTAAAACTTCTCAACAAAAGAATTGGACTGTCGCGCCTTGGACAGTCAATAATGATTCGGACATTAAAAAAGTTCTTAAAAGTGGCGTTAACTGTCTTATAACCGATTATCCCGAGCGGGTAAAAACAATATCAAAAATGACGATCGATTGATCGTCATTTTTTTCTGCAATGAGCAAGGCGCAAAGCCTCTTGGCAAGTTCCGGCTAGGTTTGAAAAGAACCATATATCCGGAGCGAATACCGAAAAATCACACATGATCGTATCCAACTCCGAGAACTTTCTATCGCTACCAATGCAAAAACGGATAGACTTGTCATGTTGGTAAAAACCGAGCAATTCACCGAGTTCTATGCGTGTCATGGCCGCATAAGATTTTTTGCAGTCATGCCGGGTTTCGCCGGGCAACCAAGCCATGACTACGCCTTTAGCAATAGCCAATAAAAAGTAGCGCAACTCCCAGGCTCTTCGTCTAAGAAACTGGCCCTCTACGCCAGACAAAACATATTGCCTTAACTCCGACTTTATGTTTTTGTCTGGTGAGATGATAATAATCCCCGGATCTTCGGTTAATAAAAATTCGATAGCCTGGTTCCGCCAGTTATCCGCGCCTTTAATTGGGCCAACTAAAAATATCACCGGCTGATCACTAGTATCGACCCAGGTTGTTGGCAGGATTATTCCCACATATTCTCCTTTGCTGAATTTGATTTTCAAAGAGTTTTTTCACCTTAAATCTTCCTATACATTTTGTCAATTTAACCAAACGGATTTATCGTTGACTCAAACAAAAAAATTTGCTATAATGATATTAATCAATGAAGAATTTAAAAATAATTTTTAAATTTTTTCAACAGCCCACGCTCTATCTGCTAATCCTCGTGGGTATTTTTGTTTTTTGCTTGCCAACCTTGGCCGCAACCAAAACCCCGGCTAAAAAAGTTATCAAACCTGCTTATCGCGCTTCAGTGGGTAATCGAAGCTCTGATTATTTGCAAGTGGCACCCAAAGGCGCTTTGAATTTTACAATTGAATTTACCAATACTGGGGCTAAGACTTGGAAAGCCAAAGGCAATAATTTGGTTGCCTTAAACGCGGTTAAAATTATTAAAGGTGAACTTGATGTAAATCGAGGTACGGTTTTAAAGGACAAATCCTGGGGTACGATTGTCCGGCCGACTGGCTTGGCTAAAGATGTTAAACCTGGAGAAACCGTTAAAGTAAAATTCAAAATCTCGGCGCCAAAAAAGGCCGGGGAATACCGGGAAAAATTTTCCTTGGCAATCAAAGGCATTGATTTTATGCCCGGTGGAAGTTTTGAAATCTTAGTCAGGGTTGATTCGCCTAAAACCAGTTTGTACCAAGTTGATACGGGCTTGGCAACTTCAGCAATTTACATCATGCCAAAAGGCAAAGCTAAAACCTTGGAACTGACGGTTACCAACACTGGCACCCAAACCTGGAAACGCCGCGGCACGGGTGAGGTGGTTTTGGCCGTAGCTGACCCGACTGTCAAAAGCTTGTTTTATCACAACAATTGGTATGGCCAAACAATCATTGGCCGTTTGACTACTGCCGAAGTCAAGCCTGGAAAAAAAGGCATTTTCCGTTTTGCCTTGCAAGCGCCGGACAAGTATGGGGAATTTACAGAAAAAGTCCAAATCTTAGTACCTGGCCTGACTCGAGCCGTGAATGGTTTGCTGAATTTAACGGTTTCAATCCCTGAACCAGTAGTAATCCAGGATGGCACCGTGACTTTAGCCGCCGAACCAACTATCCGCGTTGGCTTACTTAGTTTAGATAATAACATTGGCGGCTTTACCTCTGAAAAACCCTTTTTGGTTCAAGATACCCAAGGCACAACCCTAATGGACTTGGCTGGCCAAAGCCAAGTGGAAATTCAATATGACGCTGGGATTTACTCCATAACCAGTGATGACAAAACCTTAACCACGACCCTGCCAGTTAGGTTAGTCAGCAAAGAACCTGATACGATTTTAGACATCACCAACTGGGATACGGCTTACAATCTCTTCCGCGGGATTTTAGAAATCAGGTATACGCCCGCCACGGGTTTGCTTTGGGTAATCAATGAATTACCCATGGAGCAGTATTTGGCTGGCATGGCAGAAACCGGCAACACTGGCTCTCCGGAGTTTATCAAGACTTTAATGACTGCGGCCCGATCTTATGCCCTCTTCCATAACTTAAGAAAAACCAAGCACGCTGATGAATTTTATGATATTAATGCCACCACTGACCAAATTTATAAAGGCTATGCTTATGAAGTGAAAGTCCCGAACATGGTCGCCGCCGTCAATGCCACCCGCGGCATTGTTGCCACGCATCCCAGTGCCGTGACTGAAAAAAATGTCGTTGGCGCAATCGTGGCCGCTTACTCTTCATGCAATGATGGCCGGAGCCATAGCTACCACGAGGTCTGGGGCGGGGACCAAAGCTATTTTCCGTATTTAGTTTCCGTATTTGATCCTTTGGGTATTTGCACCACCCCTCCGTACCCTACAAATTATATTAAAGGCGGCGGCGGAAACCACATGGTAGGCATGTCAGCTTATGGCGCAGTCAAACTTGCCCGGGACCAGGGCCGGACTTATGACTGGATTTTGAAACATTACTATACTGGCATTAGCTTGGTTAAAGTCTATCCTTAAAACAAAACCCCGGTAATTATACTGGGGTTTTTGGTTTTATTGGTTTCATTTCAAGGGACATGAGTTTGAGTAAAACCGGAAAAACCACAAATGTTCCCAAGGCATAAGAAGCTATAAATATAGTATTCACAAAGACCTCCGATCTTATTTTGTTTTTCTGTTGGTTTTGCTTGGTTTATTAGCCCAAGCAAGATATAATTCAGCATATGTCTTTTACTAAAGATGTTCAAATTACCGAGGAAGAATGGCAGTTAATGGTCAAGGAATTATCGAATTTTTCAAGCGGCCGGCATTGGCATGGTTTTGCCTGGCACGCCTCGCGCTTGGCCATGATTGACCCAGTTAGGTATAAAAAAATTGCCATCACTGACCAGGATTGGGACGCCTTGATTGACGAACTTTCACATTTTCAAGAGGTTGAAGATTGGCAATCGGTCGGCGCCAGGCTTTCGCATTTGAAATTGCTGGACCCGGCAAGGGGCGCAATTTTAGTCGTGCCTGATGATTTGTGGCAAGCTCTGGTTAATGAGCTTGATAATTTACGAAAAATAAAAGCTTGGCCGCCTTTTATTTCTCACGCCCACCATTTACGCGGCGCAGACGCTGATCGCTTTCATCCAGGCCTAGTGACCGATGATGATTGGCAAAATGTGATTAAGGCTTTGGAATTAGAAAAAGTTGACGGCAATTGGGACTTTGTGGCTAAAATCGGTTTGGCCATGGCTTTGACTGACGAGGAAAGGACCAAATCAGAACTGAAGTTTTCTGATACGGATTGGAACAATATGTTTGTCGTCTTGGAATCCAGCCGCCAGCAGGGTTACTGGGGGCCGTTTGCCGCCCAAGCCAGCCGGTTGAAAATTTTAACCGAGCTTCTGGTTTGAATTATTATTTTCTTTTTCCCAGGGGTTTTTTAATTTCTGCCTTGGTACCAACTTCGCCCTCCACTTCCGCCATTTTATCCAGGCCGATTTGCTTTTCAATTGATTCCAAAAGCGACATGATTTCGTGGGCGACTTTTTCTGGTTGGGAAATGTTTTCAAAAGTGAAGCGGTCATCTTCGCCTGCAGTCTGGACATGCACATTGCCAAACCTGAACAGGTTGGCGACCACGCCCTTCATTTCCCAAGTAACATCCTGGACCCGATAAAGTTTTTGTTCAGAAACCATGCGGTGGAAAAGCCTTTGTTGGACAATGTTGATGATTCTTTCGTTGGTCACAATCCAAACATCCAGATAGAAATTTAGCCAAGCAACAAAAAACAACAACACCCAAATTAAAGCATAGGCGGAAATAAGCAAGGCGACCAAAGCATAGCCAAAACTAGTTGGGTCTTGGAAAATCGTGGTCTTATCCCCCAAAAACCACCAACCGACGATTGGTAAAATGGCGAAAAAAAGATAGACCAAGACAAACTGAAAAGCCACAAACCCGTGGCGGTGCAACATTAAGATGACTCTTTCTTCTGGCAACATGTTTGGAATGGTGGGCTGGATCTTCATGGTTATGGTAACCCTGGAATTTTATCCTTTAGGCTGTTAGCGTTGGGTATGTTGATGGTTGGAGTGCCAATGGTATATTCGGCCGTCCAATTAACCTGCCTTAAGCTGATGATTGAAATCGTCAGACTGGCAATTGCAAAAACTAAAAACATAAACGTGGAAATAACCGCAGTCCGGCTTAAAAAGCCAAACCTCAGCATTTTAGTAATTGCTGCAATGCTTAAAAACAGCCAAACTATTAGCACCAAACCAAAGGGGATTAATAGCAACCAAAGCGAAATTGTCATACTTGTTTTTAGTATATCACTTTGGTTAGGGAAGGTTTTAGTTTTAGATTAGCTTGTGTATTGTCTCCCCCTTACCAAGGGGGAGTGGCCAACGGCCGAGGGGGTTATTCTTCTGACATACAAAACCAAACCCCTTCCTATACCAGCCGCTGTTGCAAGTCCAAGGGCGCAGATCTTTGCAAATGTTCATAAGCCAAGGGCGTGGCCACGCGACCACGGGGAGTTCTGACCAATAAACCAATTTGCAAAAGAAATGGTTCAACCACATCTTCAAGGGTTTGGATGTCCTCACCCGTGGTCGCGCCTAAGGTTGATAAGCCCACTGGCCCGCCATTAAATTGGTCAATGATGCAAATTAAAATCCGGCGGTCGGTTGGGTCCAGGCCCAAGGGATCAATGCCTAATTGTTCCAAGGCTTGTTTGGCGCTGTCAACATTTACCTTGCCGCCGGTTTTCACCTGGGCAAAATCCCTGACCCTTTTTAATAAACGATTGGCGACCCTGGGCGTGCGGCGGGAACGGGAAGCCAATAACTTCCTGGCATCAGGCTCAACTGGAATTTTCAAAATCCTGGCTGATCTTTCCAAAATGATTTCAATATCTTTTTCGCTGTAATAATCCAAATGATAGCTCATGCCAAACCGGTCACGCAGGGGGGCTGACAACAAAGCTAATCTGGTAGTCGCGCCAATAATGGTGACCCTGGGTAAATCTAATCTTAAGGTCCTGGCACTGGGGCCTTTGCCCACCACAATATCGATGGCAAAATCTTCCATGGCTGGATATAAAATTTCTTCCACCGTCCGGGGCAGACGGTGGACTTCATCAATAAATAAAATATCACCTTCACCTAAGTTGGTGAGGATTGCCGCCACATCACCCGCGCGTTCCAAAGCCGGACCACTGGTTATCCTGACTGCCACCCCAAGTTCAGCACCGATGATGTGGGCTAATGTAGTTTTGCCCAAACCTGGGGAACCATGTAACAAAACATGCTCCAAGGGTTCTTTCCGATGCTTGGCTGCGCTAATTGCAATTTTTAAATTTTCCTTAACGGCTTCCTGGCCAATGTATTCGCTTAAATTTTTCGGGCGTAAAGAAATATCAAAAATCTGCTCATCTGGCTGTTCTTCCGGGGTTAAAATGTCTTTGGCTTTAGGCATGAAGCAATTATAGCTTTATCTTCTGGGCAATGGCTACTAACAACCTGGTGCCCGCGCCAGTCGCGCCTTTAGCCAAATGCTGGCCTTCAATACTGGTCATGGTCGGGGCAATATCAATATGCGCCCAGTGTTTCAATTTCTTGGCAAATTGCCACAAGAAAGCTGCGCCAGTAATGGCCCCGCCATAACGGGTGTTGGAAATGTTTGCCACGTCCCCAAATGTGCCTTTGACTTCGCTTTCATATTCAGGCCACAGGGGTAGTGGCCAGGCATAATCACCGCAATTTTCAGAAATTTCGTGAATCTCAGCGGCTAATTTTTCTTCTGGCGACAAAACCGCGGCAGTTCTCTGGCCTAAAGCCACCATGGCTGCGCCGGTCAAGGTGGCAACATCAATCACGATCTTGGGCTTGAACTTTTCCGCATAGGTCAAGGCGTCAGCCAAAATTATCCGACCCTCGGCGTCGGTATGTTTGACTTCAATGGTCTTGCCAGACATGCTCCGCAATTGGTCACCTGGCCGGTAAGCTGAACCAGCTGACATGTTTTCTGCAGCGGGGACTAAACCAATGGCATGAACTGGTAATTTCAACTGGGCAATGGCCGACATGGCGCCAAGAACTGCAGCCGCACCAGACATGTCCATATGCATTTCATACATAGACGTATCAGGCTTGGTATTCAAGCCGCCGCTGTCAAAAGTAATGCCTTTACCAATAAAAACTATTGCCGGATCTTTTTGATTTTCAGGATGGGCGTATTCTAAAATGCTAAAGGTTGGCGGCAAGTCCGAACCCCGAGCCACGCCTAAGATGCCGCCCATTTTTAATTTTTGCATTTCTTGGTGGAGCAAGACCGTGCAGGTGAAACCATGTTCTTTGGCTAATTTCCTTGCCGCTTCAGACAGACTGATTGGGGTCATGTCCCCGCCTGGAGTATTGGCTAAATCACGCGCGTGGTTTGTGGCTTCGCCAATTATCAAGCCTTTTTTTAGGCCTCGCGAAATTTCCGCGGCTGTATGCTTTTTGCTTAAGATTAAAATTTTCTTGATTTTCGGCCAGCCGCCTGGAGGTGCAGATTTATAAATTGTATATTCATATTCAGCCAAAAAAATATTTTCAGCCATGAGTTCGGATAAATTTTCAGCCAATAAATCCTTTACCCAAAAATCTTCCAGGATTAGAGCCATTTCTTTTAGCCGATGATTTTTACAAACCAGGGTTATTTGCCTGGTTAAATTTCTGGCTTGACGAAGCGTCCAATTTTTTTCTTCGCCCTTACCAATTAAAATTAAAACCTGGCCCTTGGTTCCATAAGGCACCACCTTCACCTCGTCATTTTTACCAACAAATTCCTTGGACTTGAGATAAGCCAAGGCCGTTTGCCGAATATTCAGGGGCAAGCCCTTATAAAAAGGATGTTTGGTCAAGTCTTGGTTCTCAAAAACTGCCAGGGCTATTGCCTGAGCTTTGGGTTTGGTAGAAAAAGTCTGGGTTTTAATAACCATAAGAATTGTAATGAATTACCTTAGGGCTTGTATTAAAATTGGTGACTTAAATTTTAGCACTTTAACCTAAAAAAACAAGGATTTTTGGGCTTTTTTCAAACATTTCGCCTAAGGGGGGTTGACAGAATGACAAATAGGTGATAAGTTTCAGGGTTCTTAAATTTAGAGGGTGGGAACCCTTGAAAACCGATTAACCTTTTAAAGGTCTAGGATTTGCATCTAATAGCCTGCAGCCACGACAAGCATGGGGGTTGCACCAAGGTAAACACGGAGTTCATCTCTTGGTTATTCCTCGGTGCAATCTTCTTGGCTGCAGATTCTTGGATGCAATTTTATTTCTGGCCTTTTTCAAAATGGATAGTCGGTTTTTTTGTAAACCAAAAACCGGATATTAAAGCAGGTCTTTGAAATCTTGATTCAAACCATAAACCAAAGGAGTGGTTATGTTTATAAAAAGAGCATTCGGCCAAAGGAGGCTGGTGCTTTTAATCCTGGCCGGCATTGTCGTGGTGGGGCTAATTCTCTTTTCCCACCGTCCGGTTGGAGAGCTGCAAAACGGCTCTGGCTTGCTAAGCAATACTTTCCGCATCTCAACTGGGGTTTTCGTCCTGGCGCTGATTTGGACAATCCTCAGCACGGGCGCTGATTTGCTGGCCAAAATAGTCGCTTATGCGATCTTGTACGCCGGTTGTGTCTGCAGTTTGTATTGCTACGGGCTCAATGTCAGCTTCCAGAGCATACTCAAAATTTTCGGCGGAGGCCAATGATGGATTATTTCATCTCTCTGGCTAAGGAAAACCTGGGTGCACTGATTATTGGGGCAATTGTCTTTCTGTTTCTGTTGTCCCAATTCTTCCATAGCCGATCAGAAGTGGCTGCGGCGCATGCCAAAAGCCTGTCTAGCATCGGCCAGCTCATCGGCGGCGTTATTACCTTGATTGGCATAGTCGCCGTGCTGTATGCGTGGTTCGGAACCAATGGTGTTTTTTTAAACACGCCCATGGGTGAATATGCAGCCGGTATTATTACCCCAGAATCTTCATCGGTTCAAGTAACCACTCATTCGTCTGAAGAAAAATCCAGGGAAAAATCTGACGAATCACAAGCTACAAAAAAAACCTCAACAAGCCCTGGGAAAAACGAAGCAGTCAGGGCAGTCGGCAAAGTCATTGACTGGCTGACCCAGCCCAAAGATACAGTCGACTTTGGCAAATGACAAGTTCTTCAAAGACTCAAACTCTTCATTTTTACCCCCCATGGAGAGAAAATGTACATGACCCAAGTCTAAAACCCGGATCGCATAGGACGTGATCTGGGTTTTTTCTAATTTGACAAAAATCATCCTAGTTAGTTAGGTTACGCCTAACCAAAAACCGGAGGTTTAACTTGGTGATTTCAGACTTAGAACAGATCTTTTGCATAGCCTTTAATTTTTGCATGCTCGTTGCTATCCCACCGCTAGTTGGCTATCTTATTGGCGACATGCTCAGGCTCAAAAAATACAACCGCCTCTTGCACTATATGCAAACAAAGCGGATGGGTATAAAAACAGCCCGACTCTTCTCCTTGATCCTGTTCATCATCGGTGTCTTTTATAGCTTTGCCACTATTGTAAATAATTTGATGGTTAAAAATGTTCTTTACTCAGTCGAATTCTGGTTGTGTATTGAAGCCTTGGTAAGTTCATTCGTCTTGGCTTGGTACGCCCATTTGCTGAAAAAGTACAAAATTCCCGATACTCAGCAAGGGAGTATTATTGACGAACCGACCCGCAATCTTTGATTTGCGGATTTTTCTTAATTGCTGGCCTTAAAAAATCTTTTTTGTTATAATAATGTAAATAGCGTTGTTTTCAAAAACAAGGAGGCAAAAATGCAGGAACAACTGACAGCAGGAGGCTTGATCGCAATTGGGTTAGCCATAATTCTTTTTGCTGTGGTGGCAAGGTGGTTACTTAAGAAAGCCTCACAAAGAAAAGTTAAAAAGCTAGGGGGTTAAGAAATGAGTACGGCTTGGCATATAATCATCTTGGTTGCTGCAGTGGTTCTCTTGGTCCTACGGCCATCATTTATTCTCCGTAGGCGACAAAAACAAAAAAATCCAGCTAAGCCAACCTAAGCCTATCGCTTGATAGGCTTTTTCTTTTTCTGTCATTCTGAACGGAGCGAAGAATCTCCATGCGGGTGAGATTGCTTCGCCCCGGTTTCGGGGCTCGCAATGACGTTAATTATTCACGCCGCTTGGTCAGCTGCCACTTCTTCAGCTGTGGCGCCGACAAGCCAGACTTCTTGCCAAGCGCGGTAGACACTATTGAAAGTCTGGCTGGCAGTTTTTCCATCTTTTGTCACGGAGTAGGTGAATGATGCCGAACCGCCATTGTGCGCGCGTTCCAAACGCTTTTTGGCTCCAGGTTTTAATTCTGTGGTTTTGATATATTTAGTGGCCGGCGGCTTGGTCACGTTAAAAAGTTTTGGCTTGGTTAAATTTACTTCCCGACCGTCTTTAGTGCCGTAAAAATCAAAAATCAAATTACTGCCTTGGACCCGGGCTTGCAAAAGCAGGGCGGTGGGGTAATCATTTTTCACCCGAAAATCCGGCTTAGGGTCATAAATCGTGGCATCCATGCCCACGGGCGGTTCATAATAGCTGACCCGGTAACTATGGTTCCGCCTTTCCAAAATCGGCAAGCCGGAATTCAAGGCCAGCCTGAACATGGTGGTGCCGACTTGGCATAAGCCGCCGCCGACTTCGGGAATAGTCCGGTTGCCCTTAATAACCAACTCTGACAAATAGCCATTGGATTTTTCAATTGGCGCCAGGGCGGAAACCAAAGAAAATTCTTCACCGGGCTTGATGATCAAGCCGTTCAAAAGCTTTACCGCATTAGCAATGTTATGGCGGCGGTTTTGGGGGCTGCCCGCAAAATTAGTTTTGCCCGTAGCTACCAATTCGGTGATCCCTAGGCTCTGGGCGCTATCCGAAGCTGAAACTGGTTTTTGGATTTTAATGACAACTTGGGCAACTTTCTGTTTCTTGCTTATCAACTGCTCATTTAAATTATTCAAGGTTGACGCCACGTCCAATTTTTTGCCTTCTTTGCCTTGCTGGAATTCCGCCACTTTGCCATTTTCAATCCTGAACCTGGAATCCTGAGCCTCGACATTTATTTGCGTCTGCAATTTTTTGATTAAATTGGTCAATTTACTTTCCGTAAAAGCCAAAACCAAAGTATGTTTTTTATTGAAAACCACATCCAAACCCTGGCCAATGGTTTTGCTGTCCAGAGTTTCGGCTTTTGCGTCTGCAATATCCAAACTAAAAGGCGCACGGTTGGCAACTGCCTGGGCTTGGTCGATAAATTTACTCACTTCATTTGAAGTAACCCGCGCTGGTTCTTCGCCCTTGGTCAATTCAATCTTGGCTGGTTCAATATTTTTCCACTGGGTTAGGGCAACTTTAATTGCGCTTTGGTACAGATAGCCCTTACCGGCCTTTTCCTGGCTGGCCCGAAAAGCGCCATTTTCATAAAGCAAATGCGAATTTTCAGGCACAACATCCTTAGCGCCAAAATAATTCCTTAGGGCTTCTTCAACTGCCAACTCATCAGTCTGGTAGACTGGGGTGATGTGCTTTCGGAAAATAATTGCCCGCCAAGCCTGCGCCGTATTCCGGAAAAAGCCAAAAGCGTGGCCATAGCCCTCAGCGCCATTAAGGCTGGCGTCAACATCAATATCAATCAAGGGGGGGGTGATATCGCTGGAAGTTACGGCCTGCTGGATTGATAAATTCTTGGTCTTGCCTTCAGCCGTAACGCTCAAGCCTTTCTCAAGCATCAAGTCAACTTTTTGGTTAAATAATTCCTTAGCTTGTTCTTTGGTTTTGCCGCCCACGGGGACATTGCCAAGCCAGACGCCGGGCAGGATTTTTTTTGCATAGACCTGGGGCACGGCAAATATCGCTGCCAAAATAATAGCAACAATGATAACTAAAAAACCCAGGTCGATCCAGTTAAGGCTGCCGTCTCTCTTTTTTAAAAAATTTCTTTTTGGCCTGGTCATTCCTCTGGCTGGCTGGACAGAATCTCATTTAACTGGCGCCGGGAAATTTCATTTTCATCATTTTCATCCCGAGGCATCAAGGTCAGGGAACACTCCACTACTGACATAGTTTCCGCGCCTTCAGGCAAGGTGGTTGTTGGCCAAACCAAAGCCTCGCCACTGACTAAACGAATGGTTGTGTGGGCACCGTCAATTTTTTCAATTATGCCTTTCATAAAAAATAAATCTTAAGAAAAAGCGGGTGGAATTATCCCGCCGTTATAAATCTCATGCCTTATGAAAATTAATCCTCTTCCTGCTTTACTTTTAAAACCTGGGTCTTGGCAGTTTTAACTTTTGGGATAGTGATTGTCAAAATGCCATTCTTCATAGTGGCATCGGCTTTTTCGCTTAGCACGTCCACCGGCAGAACTATGGACCTGGAAAAACCTCCCCAGTAACATTCCTGGGTAAAATAATCCCCATCTTCAACCGTGTTCTCGCGCTGCCGCATTCCCCGGATGGTCACTAAGTCGTTGCTTATAGCGACATCTAAATCTTCAGGCCTGACCCCGGCTACGGTGGATTGGACGACGATATGCGTGGGCGTTTGGTAAACATCCACCGCCAATTGGCCGTCATACCTTTCTTCCAGCCAGTCTTTTTCCTGGGGCGCGGAAGCGATTTCGATGTTCTTTATTGAAGCTGCTTTTTTTGGCATGGTGACAAGAATATAACAGATTTTCGGCCTAATGACAAGTATCTAGTAATAATTTGTTATAAGGATATTTTTTCGCCATCGACCTTAATGGCGCTGACATCAAAATTTTTATCCTGGTCATAACGGTTGGCTGAGCTGGAATATTTCCAAACTTTCAAGCTTGAAGTATTACCGCTGATCATGGTCACCAAGCCGTTTTGCAGGGGGTAAAGTTTTAGAAATTGGACTAGGACTGCACCCTTACCTTCGGTTTCTACCACGGTTGGGTTATTGACCCAGAGCAAGCCTTTGCTGGTAATTTCCACAATCCTGGCGCTGGCCCCGACTTTTTTGGTGCCAAGAGCCAAATAAACTTTATAATTTAAAGGCTCCACGCTTATACTGGCATTCCAACCTTTAAATCCGCTGGTATTGCTAAATGGATAAATCTCCCGGCGTTTAGAATAATTGCTTGGTAAATAGTAACTTACAATTGCCTTGCTGTATGAACCTTGCGGAATGAACAGATACACCGTACCTGACTTGCCGCCAAAATTTATCGCTCGGGCCATAACTTTCCCAGAATAACCTGGGAAGGGTTTAAGGCTAATGGTTTTTTTGCCGGACTTAAATTTATAAGCACCATTAGTCAGGCTAATATTTTTTAGTGTCGGCTTGACGATGTTTTCCCCCAAAACTCTGCCCAAAGGCAAAAGGGCTGATTGGCTAACGGTTTGCACATTTGTATATGCAAAAAGGCCGGTTGGCATTAAAAATACGCTGATTACCAAAATTGAAACGAGAAGTGATATTTTTTTCATAAACTACCTGATTAGTTATGAATTAAATGTTATTAATCAATTATACTCTTAAATACATAAACATTAAAAAGAGGTTTGCATACTAACCAATACTATATAATCAAGCGGTTTAATCGAGGTTTTTTAAACTGATTAACGGCTGTATACTACGGTTATCTATGTTATTAATCACATACCTATGCGCAAATTCACTTTGTACGATACACAAATAGAATACGAAGTTTTTTTGAATAAGAAATAAGCAAATATTGTGAATAAATTCCTTAGAAACTTTGCGGTGTTTATAGGTATTTTTAGTGGCTGTTTACTTGTTGGCTATGGCGCAAGAGCGGCAACGGTTACTGGATTATCTACGTCGGTTATAAGTCCCGGTAATACCCAATTAATAATTACGGGAGGTGGCTTTGGAGCATCAGCATCGTATGGTGATTACATTTGCTTTAATGAGATTATAATTTCGACTTTTGAATTACCATGCGTATATTCTACAAGTTCTGAGATGATTTCATGGACGGACACATCGATTACAATTCAGGTGCCACCTGACACTGATGGGTATTTTGCGCCAGGCTATTTACACTTGTACATTGATTCTTCAGCAGTTAGCGCGCCGTTATATAGTATTCAGCCCGTAATTAGTTCGGTCGATAAAACAGCCGTTGTTGCTGGTACAAACCTTGCTATTACAGGTAAGTATTTACAGGACATGTTTGGGTCTGCAACAGCATATTATTACACAGTCAAAGTATTTTTCAATGGCGTGCAAGGAACAGTAACGGATAGTACATGGACGAAGACGGGTTTAACTGCAGTGGTACCAAGTGGAGCTACTTCTGGGGCCGTGAGGTTAGATTTCACTATGACTTCAACGGGGCAAACAATTTCAGCAGAAGGGCCAACTGTTGAAGTATGGCAACCGTTCACCACGGATCCGTATTCAGCGTTACAGCAATACCTTAAGGTCGTAGGGATAGATCGTGCCTGGTCTTTATCCAAAGTGGTTAAAACGCAAATTGTCGCCGTTATCGATGATGGAGTGTACGTGAACCACCCGGATTTGCGCAGTGTAATTTGGAAAAATCCAAAAGAAAAAATTGGGAATAAGAAAGATGACGATAAAAACGGCTACGTTGATGATATTTACGGTTGGGATTTTATTTCAAATGAAGGTGAAATGACTACCCGTGGTTCCCATGGCACGATGGTAGCAGGGATTATTGGCGCAGTGCGAGATAATAGCGTTGGCATTGCTGGTATCAATCCGAAAGTGAAAATCATGCCGCTTATTGTATGCGGTGCTAAGGGTTGCCCAACGGCCGCTGTCACGAAAGCGATTCGTTATGCAGTCAATAATGGCGCAACGATTATTAACCTCAGCCTTAGCACCACTACCACAACTGGCTACACTACCGATTTTAATTCAGCTATCAAGTACGCCCATGATCATGGAGTCATAGTAGTAGCCGCAGCAGGGAATGGTGACACCGAAGGGGGTATAGGCCAAGATTTGAATGTTATTCCACAATCCCCAGTATGCAATGATATAGGAAAGAACGCAGTAGTCGGTGTTGGCGCTATTACCAATAGCGGCTATCTCACCCAATGGTCGAACTTTGGAAATTGCGTTGATGCGTACGCACCGGGTGAAGATGTTATCTCCACGGCAGTTCCCGTTTCAAGTTCCTTAGGTGGTTTCTATGACGTCGAGAGTGGCACTTCATTTTCCGCACCCATCATGACCGGGCTCATTAGTCTGGTTAAGCAGCAGTACCCTCTCATGCCATACAACGATCTACTTAAGCGTTTATACCGAAATGAAAATACTGGAATTATTGATGCGGTTGGTTTCGTAGGAGAATCGTATATAACCCCAATAAAGCTGCGCGAGGCTGATGCGAACAAGGGGATTAAGGTGGACAAGAAAGTTGTAGCGAAGTACGCCGGTGTTCTCCTCCGGCCAACAAAGGGTGCAGCGCGCCTATGGTACCTGCGTCCGACTAAAGGGAAGCGTTTCGAAATTACCAGCACCGGAATAACCTCGGCTTTGATGAAATTGTCTGTCGCTGTGCCTGAAAGTGTGATAAAAGCCATCCCAAAACCCGGTCAGAAAGGCGGTTCTCAGGCAGTTATTGCAAAGTATAAGGGACAAATTTTGCGTGTAAAAAATGGAAAAAAATATTGGTATATTAGTCCAAAAGATGGCAAGAAATATGAAATGTATGAAAAAACAGCAATTAAGGTTCTTAAAAAATTAAGCACCCCAGTTTCTTCAGCTGATCTAGGAAAAGTACCTATCGGATTAATCGAGTAAACTGCCTCTTATAATTTACTTCGTAAACTTCATGCTAGCTATGATTGCGTCAAACTTCGGGAGGAGTCCGGAGAATTGACTGGTTGGAGCCAAGTCTACAAATGCGTAATAGGTGAGTTTGTGGACAAAGGCAAATGTGCTCAGTGTATAGGACGTTGTCCCCAGGACACAATTAACATTCGCACGAGTGCCAACTTTGCCGCCCAAATTTTTCTTCAAGGCAGTTTTTAGGATACAGTTTCCGGTGGGGAATTCTGCCTGGAAGCCCTTGAGTAGAAGTTTCCCAAAATTTTTAGGGTTTTTAGTGATACTGGTGTTAGCAGCATTGGCTTGTTTTTGGGTTTTATACTTAGTCATGGTAAGCAATAATTCCGCGTCAATGTTGTTGGTTGGTTGCGCGGCGAAGATGGAGTTGGCCGGCGTGGTTATTTTTTTCCAGCCTGTCGGCAAGGTTAGGCTAAAGCCATTTTTTTTATCAGTATAAGTCTTGCCTTGCGCCGTGGCATTGTAAGTCTTCGCGTGGAGTTGCTGAAGGATTGGATGGAGCGGGGTTGTAACCTGATCAATTAAACTATTTGAGGCTGCCAGTACGGCATGTAACGGGAATAAAAGCATGGCAAGGGCGATCATCCCGCAAAGCGTATTTTTGCGCATATTTGATAATATTAGTTGATAAGTACGTAAATATCCACGCACCCTTAGGATACCACTATCTTTGAGAAATTAAAGTTTGGTAGTGGTAGCCCCACGGGGGACCCCGACGACGTGGCGCGGAACGCTGAGTGAGCACGCGTCGTTGGGGTGAAGCGAGGATTCGCGTGGAGGGTGGAGCGGGAAACGTAAAAACGGTTCACGCACAACTTGACACGCGAAACGAGCTGGTAGCCCCACGGGGGATCGAACCCCGATTACCGGCTTGAAAAGCCGATGTCCTAACCGTTAGACGATAGGGCCATAAAATTCTTTAGATAGCGCTCGATATGACCAGAGCGTTTAATCTTACTTTCTTGTGCTCTTGCTTGTGAAAGAGTTTGAAAGGATTCTGTATGAATAAGCTTATAAGGAGTAAAAGCCTTTGTCGAACGGACTTTGCCTTGGTTGTGTTGGGCAATACGATCACTTACATCTTCGGCAACGCCAACATAATATCTTTTCACCTTTAAACTCTTAATAATATAAACAGTAAACATATAGTTTGGCGGCTTGCCCCGCCGTACGGCACGGTCCCGCCAAATGGCGGGAAAAAGCGAATGTCCCGCCCGCTTCGCCTGAAGCGAAGCTTCGGCGGGCGGGCCTAACCGTTAGACGATAGGGCCGTGAATACAAAATGAATACTGCCTTATTGTTAGGTTATGGTCAATAGCCAAAATGAAAAAACAGCGAAGTCTTCGGTATTACTTTAATAAATATTTACTACTTTTCTACTTCTAAACCGGCAAGTTTAAAAAAGTCTGTTTCAGCAACCTTGTACTGACTTTGAATGGTATTGAGCGCGGTTTCAGCTTCGTTGATCTGAGTTTTTAAACTGTTAATTTCATTGCTCAGAGTGTTAATGATTTTTTCATTAGCGGTACTTATAGTATTAGGATTTTTTTCTAAAATATCGACCATCGCTTTTAACTTTTCAATCATCTGGATCTGAAGGTTATTATAAGCACTTTTAGCGGAATTTTCTTTCTTGGCTGTCTCAATAAAATTATCAGCGCTTGTCTTTACTTTAGAATCGGTAATTTTTTCAGAAAGTGATTTCAATTCTGACAATTTGCCATCTATGGCATTTAATTTTGCCGCGGCCTCTTTTTTCCGACTCAAACCAGTTTCGATTGTTTTTAAGGCGTTAGTATAGCTTTTTTCACTAATCTGCTTATCAACATTGCTCCATTCAGGCAAACTGTTCAAATCAGCCGCTTGAGTTGCTTCTTTTTCCAAAGCGACTTTTTCGTTGTGCTTATCAATAAATGCTTGGGGTACTTTTGAAGAAGTCAAAAGGCTATAAGCGACAAAGCCCAAAATACCGACGGCAATAACGATAGATATAATAACAACTGTTTTTTTCATACTACTTAATATTAATATTGATAATCTCTCGCTTATTTTGATATTGTTAAAATTATAGCACGTCTGCTTTTGGGCAAAAAGGTATTTTTTGCATAAAAAAAACACCCTGGCCGATAAAAATCATTCGGCCAGGGGTTATACTGCGAGAACACCATTCAGTCGCCATTGATAGTCGTCATTGACGACCTTTTGATGGGCGGGGTTAGAACCCGCTAAAGAGCATCTTTATAATAATCCCATGGTTTTTTATCGTCAAGAAAAACCCGCCCCAGAGACTGAAGCGGATTTTGTGGATTTGTAAAAGGTTTTTAAAGCGGAAACCTTCGATCGGGTTGGCGAGGATCCTTGTCTAAAAGGGTACCGCCTTGGCCATGTCTTACTATCCAGCGGCAACCCCCTGCTAACGACAATACAATCACGGCAATCGCGATAATGACTCCAATGGTTTCTAAGCTCATTTAATCCTCCTTGCTGGTCAAAAACAAATAACGATTTTATTTATGCACTTTAGCAAATCCTTAAAAAAAGTCAAGACAAAAAGGCCGCTGGGATTACAGACGGCCTTTTAAAAGATCCTAATTAGTGGTGTTTGGAATTGACTTGGTACTTGGAAAGGTCAATTTTTTTTAAAGCCAGGAACGCTTGAAAAGTACTTTCCCGTAAAACCGGTTTTAGAGCAAGAATTGCCGGGAGGGGGAACCAACCAGAACCACGGTGTTGGGGGCACAAATCAATTCCTCTGATGGTGGCACAATCGACCAAGTAGTAAACCGATTCATAAAAATCATAGCCGTTGTACCGACTTCCAGGCCAGTTTGCAATCTTCCTTTGGAAACGGAATACCTCGGTTTGGATCTTGCTTATCTTAATGCCGGCTTCGGCCCAACTGCCCTTAGGCAAAATGAATTTTGCCTTATCTTTTTCGTCTGGTTCAGGCGTAGCGCCAAGGCATTCCCACATATTCGGGAAGTGGACTGTGCGGGAACGTTGAAATAACAAATATTCAACCCCAGCTTCAGATGCTTCTTCAAAACGTCGGCCCCAGATTATTGCCCGGTATACCCTGACAATTCTTGGCTTTTTTAACGAGCTTTGAACCACGAAAAAACCTCCTTGTTGTTTTTCAAGTACTGTTTTTTATTTTATAGCAAAAGCTTAAATATAAACCCCTATTCTGTCAATCCCGCACCACTTTCTATAAAAATCATTTATCTAATTTTTGAATATTCAGCAAAATAATAATCTGATTAATTATTTTATATTTGCTTAGAAAGTGGTGCGGGATCAACCCTGTTTCTAAGCCAATTTTCAAATATGCTAGTCTTAGAATATGGATATTTTAGGCATAGCCCAGCTATACTGCGGGGTCCGCCTCTGGCGGAAGACCAAAAATATTCATTGCTAAATAGATTATGCTAAATAAATGATTATATTAGGGATTGAAACCAGTTGTGATGACACTTCAATTGCGGTGGTCAAAGCCGAAAAGAAAAAACTGGCAGTTTTAAGTTGCGTCACGGCTTCGCAAATCTTGATCCATCAAAAAACCGGGGGCGTGGTTCCTGAAGTTGCCGCCAGGGAACATGCGGCTACAATCATCCCGACCTTGATTGGCTCTTTAAAAAAATCCGGTTTGGCCTTGAAAGGTATTGATGCCATTGCAGTCACGGCTGGACCGGGTTTGGCCACGGCTTTGATGGTGGGCGTGGAAACCGCCCGGACTTTAAGTTTTGCCACGGGCATTCCTTTATATGGCGTCAACCACATTGCCGGGCATTTAGCTAGCTGTTGGTTAGCCGAAAAAATTCCTGCGCTCCCAGCCTTGGCTTTGGTGGTTTCCGGCGGCCATACGGAATTGCTTTGGCTTTCAGAAAATCCCAAGAACCACTCTTGGAAATCTACCAAGTTAATTGGCAAAACTCGGGATGATGCGGCTGGCGAGGCTTTTGACAAAACTGCCAAGCTGATTGGACTACCTTATCCTGGCGGTCCAGAAATTGCCGAGCTGGCAGAAAAGGGGAAACCCGTAATTGACTTGCCCCGACCAATGTTGGATGAAGATAATTTTGAATTTAGTTTTGCGGGCTTGAAAACTTCAGTCATGTATTATTTACGTGATAAACCAAGTTTGGATTTCCAGGCTCGGGCAAATTTAGCCGCTTCAGTCCAAGCCGCAATTGCGGAGGTCTTGGTCGGTAAAACCTTAAAAGCCGCTCTTAAATTAAAACCTAAAAGTGTTTTATTGGGTGGCGGCGTGGCGGCTAATGAAAAATTAAGGACTGATTTGCAAGAAACTTTACACCATAATGGCTTTGAATTGTTCGTCTCGCCCCAAGCTTATACCACTGACAACGGCGCTATGATTGCCTCGGCTGGTTATTTTGAAATTTTAAATAACCAAAAATCCCATTGGCAGACTTTGAAGATCAATCCAGTCTGGGAGCTGGGGAGATAAATTAATAAAACCTGATTTGTGAATTTCCCCCTCTCCTATAAAGGAGAGGGATTGAGGGTGAGGTTGATTAATAATTTTCCTAATAATTCCGAGTAACCCTCACCCCTCCCGCCATTCGGCGGGATACCCTCTCCCAAAGGGAGAGGGGGTAAAGGAAAACACCCGCCTAAATTCACGGGTGTTTTTAAAATTACGTGGCATCACAAGCTTTTTCAAACACATAAAAAGATAAACGTGCTAGTAAGAATATACTCGCGACACCCAGGCTACTCAGAAATAGGCTGAGGAAGTTTTCGTTACCCTGAATAAGCCTGTAAGCAATAAACCCCACGAGAGGTATTCCAAATCCTGCGCAAAAACAGAGAAGAACAGCTGCAAGTCCTAGAAAAACTACCGAGGTTATGCCTAGAAAGATCTGTTTTAACATTTTCATTCCTCCACCTGTTTCTTTTTTATTGCACGCAGAGCCGCATTGAGTTCTTTTAACTCTCTTTTAACTTCAGCCAAACAAAGCTCAATATGTTTCCTCTCTTTCTTAGTAAGAGGCGCATTGGCTAACTGGTTTTGATAAGCGTTTTGGTAAAACCTTAATGTCTTAAGCCGACCATAAGGTTGAAACCCGAGTATGTCCGAGGCCATGCTATTTCTCCTTTTGGTTTTGCTTGATAATAGCCTATTTAAAACAAGCACGAAAGTCAATCCAACACGGGAATAGAGTGGTTGACTTGGTTTAATCCGCTAAAGACTGGTAAAATTACCGTATTGAGAGTAAAATCAGCTATCGTCATATGGGTAACGAAGCATACAACCATTTAGGCATTGAAGAGCCGATTTACAAGCGCTGGGAAGCGTCTGGCTATTTTAATCCTGACAAACTCCCAGGCCGCAGAAAAAAAGCTTTCTCCATTAGCATGCCTCCGCCCAATGTCACTGGCGAATTACATTTGGGCCATGCCACTGGGATAACCATCCAAGATATTTTAACCCGTTATCACCGCATGCTCGGCGAAAAAACCTTATGGTTGCCAGGCACTGACCATGCCGGCATTGCCACGCAAATTCTGGTGGAAAGGTTGTTACAGACTGAGGGCATTAGCCGACACGAAATTGGCCGAGAAACTTTTTTAAAGCACGTCTGGGCGTGGAAACAAAAATACGGCACGCGCATCACTGACCAAATCCGTTCCCTGGGCGCTTCTTGTGATTGGTCGCGCGAACACTTTACCATGGACCCGAATTTAACTCAGGCCGTGCAAAAAGCTTTTATAACTTTATTTAATGAGGGTTTGATCTACCGCGGCGAAAGACTGATTAATTGGTGCACCCGTTGCCAAACCGCTTTGTCAGATTTGGAAGTGAAGCACAAAGATACGCCTGGCCATCTTTACTATATTAAATACGGCCCCTTCAGCGTGGCTACCACTCGGCCGGAGACCAAGGTCGGGGATACAGCTTTGGCAGTCAATCCTAAAGATCCCAGATATAAAAAATACGTTGGCAAAAAAATCACTTTTGAAACCGAATCTGGATCTTTAACTTTGCCCGTGATTGCCGACAGGTTAGTGGATCCCAAATTCGGCACTGGGGTAGTGAAAGTTACGCCTGCCCATGATCCGGCTGATTGGGAAATGGGGGAACGCCACAAACTGCCAATCAAGCAAGTAGTTGGTGAGGACAACCGGATGACTGGATCGGCTGGTAAATACGCTAGTCTGTTGGTCAGCCAGGCTCGGGACAGAATCATTGCTGATTTGCAGGCAAAACACCTATTAATCAAGATTGAGCCCTACACCTCCAGCGTGCCGCATTGTGATAGATGCGGTTCCATTGTCCAGCCCTTGGTTTCCAAACAATGGTTTTTGAAAATCGCGCCTTTGGCCAAACCCGCCTTGGCCGCGGTTAAAGCCGACAAAATCAAGTTCGTGCCAGAACGCTTTGAAAAAATTTATTTCCACTGGATGAAAAATATCCGCGACTGGTGCATTTCCCGCCAACTTTGGTGGGGCCACCAGATCCCGGTTTGGTATTGCCAAGATAATTTAAAAAAGGGCAAGACTTGCGCACCAGTCGCGGCCACGCTGGCGCCTAATAAATGTCAGACTTGCGGCGGCACGCATTTTATTCAAGACCAAGACACTTTGGATACCTGGTTTTCTTCTGGACTCTGGACTTTTTCCACTTTGGGCTGGCCCAACAAAACCAAAGATTTAAAAACCTTCCACCCCACGGCTGTCATGGAAACTGCTTGGGATATTCTGTTCTTCTGGGTGGCCAGGATGATCATGTTCTCCTTAAAATTCGCTCATGAAGTGCCTTTTAAAACCGTGTTTATCCATGGACTGGTTTTGGACAAGGATGGCAAGAAAATGTCCAAGTCCAAAGGTACGGGCATTGACCCTTTGCCCATGGCTGAAAAATACGGTACTGACGCTATCCGTTTGAGCTTGGTCTTGGGCACCACGGCTGGCCAAGACTTCAGGTTAAGCGAAGAAAAAATCGCTGGCTATCGAAACTTTATTAATAAAGTATGGAACATTGGTAATTTTGTTGACCGACAAATAAACTCGGCCCCAGCAAGAACCTCCCCTCCTGCCCGCCTGCCCCGCAATGGCGGTGGAGGAGGGGTGCCCGCAGGGCGGGGTGGTGGGAGTTCGTTGGCTGACCAGTGGATACTCCACAAACAACAAATTTTAGTAAACCAAGTGACCGAACATCTTAATAAGTTTAGATTTTCCGATGCGGGCCAAGCTTTATATGATTTTATCTGGCATGACTTGGCTGATTGGTACGTGGAAATCCAAAAAATCCAGCCAAATTCCAAGGTCTTGTTGGGGGTTTTCCAAAGTTGCTTAAAACTTCTGCATCCTTTTGCACCCTTCATTACCGAAAGCCTGTGGCAAAGACATAATAAAAAAACCCAGTTGATGATTTCCGATTGGCCAAAGACTAAAAAAATTAAGCCTGGGGCAGACAAGGAATTTCTGAAAATCCAAAAGTTAATTATTGCCATCCGCAATTCCCGAGCTGTCCACAAAATTACCCCTCAAGAAAAAGTCCCAGTTTACATAACCGGTTCAGCAACTAAAGCCTTGATGGTCGATAAGGGTATTATTGAAATTTTAGCTCGAGCAATTTTAGTGCCGACTGCTAAATTAGAACGCAAGGCCCATGGCCATGAAGCTGGGGTTAACTTCTGGTTGGAATTGCCCGAAGCCAGCTTGGAACATTTACACAAAGAAGTCAGCAATCTTAAAAACTATATCAAAGCCCAGGAAAATAAACTGAAAAATTCCCAATTCACCAAAAATGCCCCGACTGTGGTGGTGGATAATGAAAAAAAGAAATTAGCCGAAGCAAAGTTCAAACTTAAACAATTAACTAAGTAAAATTATGGGCGAAAGAATAACTTTTCCAATTGAAGAAAGTCCCATAGTCAATCAGGCTAAATTCGATCGACACACCAACAGGCTTCATGCAGATACTCTAAACACGCAGCTTGATTTGGAAACAGAAGCAAATGAACTGGCTAATGAATGGGAGCAATTATTGTCTTTATTTGGGACAGATAGGGCCAGAGATAGGTTTGTCCAATTGTGCCGACAATATCAAACTGAGAGTTATAAATACCAACAAAATACTACTGGTGGGGAAAATTACCGAAGAAAGTCAAGTTCATCGCCCGATAGTCATAAATCGGTTATCCACAATGAGATAATGGAAACCCTTAGAAAATTAATTGTTATTAAGGATTGGCCAAAAAAGAATTATGGGTTGCTTGCAAAACTCCAGGACCGAAAAACTGTTGAAAAAATGTTGCAACGTTTAACTATATAAAAAAGAACCGCTTATTCATGTAAGCGGCTCTGCGGGTTTGGCCTTGCGTTTTTTTCCATATTTTTGGCAGTGTTCAACGATAATTTGCCTTACCATAAAGCGGTCAGGCACCGGTCCACCAAAAACTTTTTCGGCGTCTGGCTGTAAAAACAGTTTGGCGATAATTTCCATTATCTGGTCGTGGATTTCTTTTCGACGTTTACCGGATTCTGGAATATTGATTCCGTCAAGCTGGCCTTCGTTAACCTGATACCAAAAATAGTAGTTAAAACACAGGTTTACAAAATTCCTTACTAGTCTTGATCGTTTTTCACTTTTTGGGAAAAGCTTCAAAATCATGACTAGGTTTTTTACTGGGGTGTCCGCATCCTTACGGTTACCTTTCTTTCTTCTGCTCATTGGGCACCTCTTTTTATTTTAGCCTTTGAGACCCTAACAAGATTACGTTTTTCTGTCAACCCCGCACCACTTTCTAAGCAAATATTTAATTTTATTAATTAAGTCATTGTTTTACTAAATATCCTAAAATATTAAGGAGTGATTTTATAGAAAGTGGTGCGGGGTCAATGGCTTGACCAAATTTTTTGAAAGGATAATACTTCTGCTTACCCAAAGCGCTCATTAAACCTCCCGTTTTCTTTCAATATAAAGGGCTTTAAACCCAAGAAAGAGGTGGTGATTATGGGTAGCATTTCCACAGCCTCACTGGGCCAGCCCAATAAGACCTCACTCGCCGCTCAGGTGATTATGGGCAAAAAATTGCTGGCCCTGATAACCCCTCAAACCAATCCGCCAACAACCTTGCGTTTAGAAGATGGCCAGTTCTGCGGCCAAATTGAGGTGGTTCAAACGGGCAAGAGTCTATGCGTCTTCATAGACATTGACCCAAAGGTCCTTTCTTAAGCAAAGTAACCTTTGCTAAAATCCCTATACCAACAATGTTGGCGTGGGGATATTTTTTTATTAATAAATTCTATTCAATATCTTAATATTTTCGTTTTAGGCGACATTGATTTGACATCAGGCTTTATTGTATTAAGATGAAGCCGTTGCACTTTGATAACAAACAATCTTAATAGAAGAGGGAATATGTCCAAACCTGAAAATGGCTGGCATGTAAAAGCATTGCACCTTTCTGAAAGCAGGCGGTATTCCATTCCGGATAGCATTATCAGTGAAATTATACTTAAGCCGAATAAACGAATTACATTTACGCCTCCTGGACAAAATGAATCCATAACCCTTACTTGGGAAATCAAGAATATGCGGCGAGGTTATGTTGATAAGTATGATTCGTTCATTGATACCATTGGTTGTACCATAACCACGGCGGTTTTACTTTCTTGTTCAGACCAGCTTTATTCCATTAGTAGCCACGATTTATTAGAAACGCTCCGTCAGTACCGACGCACATGGCTGGAGGGGTTTGGTTTTGGTAAGAGGCTTTCGAATTGGTATGAACGCTGGTCTCCCCCGGTAGCCGATTGGCTTGCGGATAACAAAAAGGTTTCACTTTTCCTACTGAAAGTTTTTATCCGCCCGTGTTTTTGTGTTTTGCAAGAAAGAGAACGCTGGCCGAAATGCCAATGGCTATTTAACATCGGTGTAATGGGCTGGTATGTGGTTGCGGGTTTGGTAGCAAAAATCTGTTATCTCTCGCGTCGACGGAGATAATATTCCAAAATCTTGATCTGTTTTTTACCCTGCAATAATGGCGCGTTGCAGGGTTTTTTAATCTTTTGTTTTTACTCAATCACTTCAAAAACTTCTTCCACGGTCGTAATGCCATCCAAAACTTTGAGCAAGCCATCTTGCACCATGGTCAGCATGCCATAGTCAGCTGCGATTTTCCGGATGTCATATTCCGAAACTTGGGAGGATAGAATTATTTTTTCTATATCAGGATTCATGGTTAAGATTTCATAAATGCCGATTCGGCCTTTGTAGCCGATGCCTTGGCATTTTTCACAACCCTGGCCTTTGTAAAACTTCAGATTATTCAAATCTGGCTTTTCCCCGCTCTTGGCTGGAATTTTTGCCAGGGTTTCTTTAACTCTTGTCAATAATTCTCCCTCAACCTTGGTTTCAATCTTACAGTCCTGGCAAATCCGGCGAACCAACCTTTGGCCGATTACCGCATTTAAAGCCGGGGCTAATAAAAAGGATTTAACGCCTAAGGCTATCATGCGGGGGATAGCCCCGGCCGCGTCATTGGTATGAAGGGTGGATAAAACCAGATGGCCGGTAAGCGCGGCGTTGGTGGCAATTTCCGCAGTCTCGCCATCGCGGACTTCGCCAATCATTACAATGTCCGGATCTTGGCGTAAAATTGACCTTAAGCCCCTGGCAAAAGTATAATCTTGGTCATCACTGACCTGGCTTTGGTTAATGCCTTGCAAATGGTATTCAACCGGATTTTCCAAAGTAATTATGTTGGTTTCCGGCTTATTAAGGGTGGTCAAAAAAGCATATAAGGTCGTGGTTTTACCAGAACCAGTCGGACCAGTGGTCAGAATCATGCCGTTAGGCCTTTGGACCTGTTTTTTAATGGTTTCCAAAGCTTTACCTCGCATGCCCAAATCATCAATTTTCAAGCCAATTAAGGAGGACATTAACAGCCGCATGACCACGCTTTCGCCGTATGAGGTTGGCAGGGTGGAAATACGCACATCAATAGTCTCTTTATCAAGATAAATTGTGAAGCGGCCATCCTGGGGCTTGTCGGTTATGTTTAATTTTAGGTGGGCCAATAATTTTACGCGGGAAATTATCTTGCGCCAGTCTTCAACCGGCAAATGGGCAACTTGGTGAAGCACGCCGTCAATCCGGTAGCGGATCATGACTTGCTTTTCTTCCGCTTCAATATGGATGTCTGAAGAGCGAGCGATTATGGCTCCGGCAATTAACAGGGTAATAACCTGGGTTAAAGAAACTTCTTTTAGCTTCACGTCGATGTCTTGGATGGTCTTCAAATTGTCTTTAAAATTCTTGATATCATCAGAGCTAATTTGGACGCCGACCACGAATTTTTTTATTTTTGGTACAGCCGCATACAGCTTAAAAGCCAAATCAAAGCTGTGCTCAGAAATCAAATAGGGGACAATTTTAACTTTGGCGTCTACTGAAAGGACCTCTAAATAATTAATAACCTGATCATTGGCCAAATCAACTGCGGCGACTCTTAACTCGTCATTTTCACGGAATATTGCGATTATTTTCAATTCTTTAGAAACGTTTTCGGGGATGAGGACCAAAACTTCTGGGGCGATTGGAAAGCCTTTCAGGTTGATATAACTGATTTGTAATTCTTCGGCATGACGCTGAACTGACCGCTCTTGGTCTTTAATGCCAATCTCGGTCATTTTTTCCTTGAATTTTTCTTGCGCTTCTTCTGGCGCAACCTGCAAATGTGATGACATAATTAAAATCAGTATAGCTTTAATTGGCTCAAGCTAAAAGTGACTATCTGTTATTTATTGGTCAGCGTTTCCAAGCCCAAGCGCAGCTGCGCTTCGGCATCAATAATCGTGCCGGTATCCAAATGCCACGATAGCGAATGGGCGGTTCCTTCTGGTTGGAAGGCCGCAAAAATTTTAAGGCCATTAACCGATCGGTTTGTCTGGACCAAAATCGTCACTCCGCCCTTGGGTTCTTCGAATATTACCGAGGTTATCAGGGCGTCTGGAGTGTTAACCATGAGCTCATCCAAGACTCCAGGCAAGGAGGCAGACGTAGCGCCGGCCCGATCAAAATCTGCGCGGTTTAAAACTGCCCAGACTAATTTACCGTCTTCGGTGGCTCGCAGCCTGGCCAGGGCCCGGCCCCAGAGCTTGAGCACTGACAAGGATTTGGTTTGGAAAAGATTTCGGATGATTTCTTCCCGCCTGGCACCGGCTGCCACTAATTCTGAAGCCAGAGTCAAGGATTTTGGCGTAACGGTTGAGGTCTGAAAGCTTTTGGTCTTGGCAATCATGCCCGCCAACAAGGCCGTGGCCACATCACTGCTGACAATGTTTGGATCGATGATTTTAATTAAATCAGCCACGATTTCCGAAACCGAGGTCGCCACTAAATCTACCACGTTCACCTGGCCAAAATGTTCGTTAGCCGGACTGTGGTCAATATTTATGACGGGAGTGGCATAAAAAAATTCCGTATTTTGTTCAAACAGGCCGCCCATATGGTCCAGGTCTTGGCAATCTAAAGTGATGATGCAATCAAATTCTGGCTGGGTGGTGCTGGTAGAAATATCCGAGTACTGGTAAAAACCAGCTTTGGGAGTCAAATAAATGTTTAATTTGTCGTCCTTGGTATTATAAGAAAGCTCGGAGATTGGGGCTTTGCGCAGGTCAACAGAAATCACGAATTTTTTCAAATTTGCCAGGTTGGTGGCGATTTCCCCGCTTTTTGGCAAAAAGCCATGGCTTTCGGGCAATTCCTGGTCAGAGCCCACCACTCGTACGGTTTTGCCTAAATTGCTTAAGACCAAATGCAGGGCGACCCCGCTGGAAATTGCGTCGGTTGATAAAATCCGCGGCAAACAGACCAAAATATTTTTGGATTTTTTAAGTAATTCTACGGCTTGTTTTAAGCTATCATCGGACATAACAAATAATTGACTTGTTGGGGGTAGTCAATGAATTTACAATACTTATAAAAAAGCGTCAATCCCTTCTACAGTTAACACCTTAGGGTTGACACGTAAGCCTTATTGTTATAGAGTGCTTTGATAACTGAATCCTTAACAATTTTACGAAAGGCGGAATAATGAATGCCGGAACAGCGCGGATTGTATCCACGGCGACTTTCTTAGTTTTGGTGCTTGGTATCATCTTGCTCCTTAACTCCGTACCCGGACCCCTGCCGGCCCGCGGCAACCAAGGCATGCTATTTACGTTTATGCTTGCTGGCATACTCATCTCAGCAGTCGCGATGTTTCACGTTTGGAGAAGCACCGTAATGGTCTATTCCAACAGCGCTCTAATCAACAGACAAACCGGTGACGTAGAGGGCCATGCTGACCGAACAAAGGTTGTCTGGGACAAGGACTCGAATCTCAAAATCATCAGCCTAGAGAATGTTGAGTGTCGCTTGTCCATGGCTGTAGCGCCGATTTCAGCCAATCCAAAGGTCAAGAATATTATTTATTCAGTGAGGGTGAAGGCTCTGCTTTCGTCGGCAACCCTTTTTGAGAAATTCTGGGGGTTTTTGACTAAAACCATGGGGTACGAAGTTGGTTCGGCAACCAACCTTTACTACCTAGTTGACCGGGTTATCCAATATCACCTCTACGAGTTTAACGATGCTTGCGGCCGGGAACTCTCTAAACTATCCAACCCGTTGAACCCCCAGCAGCAAAAACAGTTTTTTGAGCTTGTGTCTGAATTTCTTAGGGAAAAACTTCGACCTCTTGGCATAAGCATTGAACATGCCTCTTTCCAGTTCGCTGACTGAAGTTCTTTCAAAGGCCTTCGCTCGTTTGGGCGGAGGTTTTTGATTATTCAAACCAGATGATAGAATTTATCTGCTTATGCCTAAAACCTGGAGCATCAAAAATCAATTGGAACTAAAAATTGTTGCTGAGCACCTGTTAGATGCTAGGCCCAGGTTGATTGCCCTAACCGGCCCTTTAGGCGCGGGCAAGACCACTTTAACCAAAGAAATTGGCAAGCTGCTTGGCATCAAGCAGGCTTTAACCAGTCCGACCTATGTCTTGGAACAAATTTATCATATCCACGACCATAAGGATTTTCATTTCCTAGTCCATGTTGATTGTTATAGACTAAAGGATCGCTATGAATTACCCGCTCTGGATTTAGAACATTGGCTGTCTTTGGATAAAACCTTGGTGATAATTGAGTGGGCAGATAAAATAAAACCTTGGCTCGAAAAATTTCAGCCAGTGTGGGTAAAGATTCAAATTACAGGAGCTTCCCGGATTGTTTCTTTCTAATCAGCTAGTCTTCCCGAGTTGAAGCCAGGGTGGTTACTGTTGGGCTGGTTGCCGGCGACCTTTTGTCGTCAATTTCGACTTTTTTGGTTCCGGTTAAATCTTCGATAAGCATTTTTTCAGCAGTCAAGCTAATGACTTGGTTTTTTGAAACTAACAATACTCGGTGACTAAAACCCAGGCCTTGTTTGACTTCATACTGAACTATCTCATGACTTTCTGGATCAAAAATCAAGCCCGCGACTTGGCCGACTTTAATGCCTGATACGGTTGCCACAGGCAAGCCTTTTAATTGTTCCCAAGACATGCGCATAGGTTATGGTTTTGGCAAAACTTCTTGAGATTTGGCGGCCATTTTCGGCTTATGCCATTTTAAATAATAATATTGCTGGGCAACTTGGAACAAGGTTGAAAACACCCAATAAAGCGAGAGGCCGGCTGGGAACTGGTAGCCAAACACTACGGTCATGGCTGGCAGCAAATAGGTCATCTGCGTGGTCATGATCGAGGTTATTTGCTCATCTTTAGCGCCGTCTTCTTTCATGCCCGGAACTTTTGGTGGTTTTTTGCTCATCATCATCTTGGATTGCCAGAACTGGGCTGCGCCCGCTAATAAAGCCAGGATAACATTATGTTTAGCTGTTAAATTTAAAAAGCCAAGAAAGGTGGTGCTGACCTGGGTGTGCTCAAAGAACGAACGCAAGAATGGGTAAAGGTGGGAAAGCTGGTCAGCGTTAAAAAGGTGGGTAGCGGCGTCAATGTTAATTCCGGAGAAGAACACCCGGTATAAAGCAATTAAAATTGGCAGCTGCAACAGCAGGGGGAGACAAGAAGAAAATGGGTTGACTTTATGGACTTTATAAAAAGCCATGAGCTGCCGAGAAAGCTCTTCCTTGTTGTCTTTATATTTTGCCTGCAGCTCTTTTAATTTAGGCTGAATTTCCTGCATTTTCTGCTGATTGTGAATGGCGGACAAAGACGGCCAAAACAGCAAGCCTTTAATTATTAAGGTTACTAAAATTATAGCAACGCCCAAATCATGCCCAGGAACATATTTTTGCAAAAACATCAAGCCATTGAAGAGGGGATCGTAAAGAATAACAACGAAAATATGCATATGCTAATTCTTATTGCCTAAGATAAACCCTTGCGGGTTATTAGAATGTCCAGCTGGGCACGGATCATAGCCGCCATGATTAAAAGGATTACATCGCGCCAGTCTTTTTACAGCTAACCAGCCGCCTCGAGCCAAGCCAAATCTTTCAATGGCTTGGATTGCATAATCCGAGCAGGTTGGTTGGAAACGACAAGCACCAACCAGCCGCCTAGCCCTAACCCAACTATGGTCAGGGGAAAGCGTGAGTTGGTAAAAGCGGAGAATTTTAATGGTTATGCGTTGGGCGGGGTTGTCCATGGTTTGGCCACAAATTTTTTAGGGAGAGGTTAAAATTTTCTTGTTTAAGACCAGCGCTGGAATTGACCCTGATAATAATGTCCAAGGGTCTTTCGGTTGTTCTTAGATATATTGGTAAAAGCGCTTGGATCTGCCTGCGAATTTTATTTCTTTCGTGGGCTTTTTTGGTGATTTTTTTGGAGACAACTACGCAGGCGCGGCTGTTCATTGCTTGGCCTGGGATATATATTATTTGCAGAACCTCATTGCGCCTGCGCCTTCCTATGCGCAAAATTTTTAATATGTCTTTTTCTTTGTGTAACCTAAATTCTTTGGCTAACACCTTTAATAAATTAAAGGGCTATGCGCTTCCGGCCTTTGTGCCGTCTGGCTTTTAAAACCTTGCGGCCGGTGGGCTTTCTTTTTCGGGCTAAAAACCCGTGAACCCTGGCGTGCCTGCGTTTTTTCGGTTGATAGGTGCGTTTTGGCATATATATTAAATACGAAATTCGAAAAGTAGACAAAGTGTAGCACTTTAAAACCTAAAAAACAAAGCTTAAAAAAACTGCTTGGGTTATCCATATTTAATCCACAGCTTATTCCCTAACCATGCACTTTTGTGGGTTTTTCTGCGGGTTTTTGTGTGGTATTATCTAAAAACCCCCATTAATATAGGCGCTTCAACCATGCTGAAACTGCCAAACGAAAAGCTCTGGCAAGCCACCCTTGGCGAGCTGGAGTTAAAACTAAGCAAGGCCAATTTTACGACCTGGTTTAAAAATACTTTTATTAGCCAGGTCGAAGGCCATAAGGCTGTTGTTGGCGTTCCCAACGCCTTTACTAAAGCCTGGTTAGAAAACAAATACCATAATTATATTTTGGGAGCCATTAAGACCCTTACGGAAAACGAAGTCCTGGAAATTGAATATCGGGTTGAGAGCGTAACAAACAAAATCAATCCTTCCGCCGCTCCCGCAGAAACAATTCTTGAGGAATCCCAAACAAAGACCACTGGTAAGAATGGGATTTCCAAGACCACCGGCCTTAATCCAAGATACACATTTGATAACTTTATCGTGGGCAAAGGCAATGAATTGGCCCAGGCCGCGGCAATGGCTTGTGCAGAAAAACCCGGTGAGATTTATAACCCGCTTTTTATTTACGGCGGAGCGGGTTTAGGCAAAACCCATTTAATGCAGGCAATTGGCCACGAGGTTCTGAAGAGAGAACCTAAGGCCAAGGTTTTGTACGTCAGCAGTGAATATTTCACCAATGAATTTATTCAGGCGATTTTTAAAGGTTCAATGACTGCCTTTCGGGATCGCTGGCGCTCGGTGGAGGTGCTTCTGGTTGATGATGTCCAGTTCTTGGCCGGCAAAGAGGGCACGCAGGAAGAATTCTTTCATACCTTTAACGCCCTGCATCAAACCAACAAGCAAATAATCCTCTCATCAGACCGGCCACCCAAAGCAATTGCGGCTTTAGAAGCGCGGCTGCTTTCCCGTTTCGAGTGGGGAATGATTGCGGATATCCAGGAGCCGGACTTAGAAACCAGGATTGCTATTTTGCGGGCAAAATGCAAGGAAAAATCTTGCAGCCTTGATGATGCGTCTTTAAATTATATTGCCAATGTAGTTCAAGATAATATTCGCGAATTAGAGGGGGCTTTAAACCGGATTATGGCTACCCACAACTTAAGCAAGACCCTGCCAACCCTTGATTCTATTAAAGAAATCTTAGCCTCAGTCAGCCAGGCCGCCCAAACCAAAAGACAGCACGCAGTTACCCCCAAACAAATAATTGCCTGTGTTTGCCAGTTTTTCGACGTGAAGGTTACTGAGGTTTTAGGCCAAAGCCGGCGTTCAGAATTAGTCAGGCCCAGGCAGTTGATAATGTATTTGATGCGTGAGGAAATCAGCGCCTCTTTTCCCACAATTGGCGAGGAGCTTGGGGGTCGCGACCATTCAACCGCAATGCATGCTGTGGAAAAGATTTCTAAACAGGTTAAAGAGGATCCAAAACTCCAACAAAACATAAAATTAATTCGGCAGAGGCTTTATAACTAGTTAAAAGAATGTGTGCTGGTTGTTATTAATAAGTAATTCAACACAACCTAAACTGTCTACAGTTTTTGTAAAAAATATCTCAAAACAATTTTTTAAAACTTATTCTCTTTCCTTACTAAAACTACCCACAACCTAACCATTGTAAATATCTCAAAAACCAAAACTAAAACAGCCCAAACAACAATTTATCCACTTATCAACACCTTCTTCTACCTCTTCTCTTTAAATATATAAAATTATGAAATTCATTTGTACACAGGAAAATTTAGCTCGGGGTTTAAATATGGTTAGCCATATTGCTGGCCGTTCAACCACCCTGCCAATTCTAAAAAACGTCTTGATTAAAGCCGAGGCTGAGGGCGTGTCTTTAGCAACAACAAACCTGGAAATTGCCATAACCACCCAGGTCCGTGGAAAAGTTGAGAGATCAGGAGAATTTACGGTCCAAGCCAGGGTTGTTCTGGATTATTTGAATTTATTACCCCCCGGAAATGTTACTTTTGAATTAGTTAATGGGGAATTAATGGTTTCCAGTTCCGATTCAAAAACCACCCTAAAGGGTTTACCTGCCGAGGATTTTCCGGTTATACCAAAAGTTCAGGATGGCGCCAGGCTAAGCTTGCCTGCCAAAACCTTGAAAACCCTATTAAGCCAAACAGTTTTTGCGGTTGCCTCTGACGAGGCTAGGCCAGAAATTAACGGGGTACTTTTTCATTTAAAAGACCAGGATTTAACCTTGGCCGCAACCGATAGTTATCGTTTAGCCGAGGCAAAAGCCAAATTAACTACCACCAAAGAAGAACAAAAAATTATCGTCCCAAACCGCAGCTTATTAGAATGGCTTAGGGTTGCGCCAGAAGCCGGGGATATAACCCTGACCATCAGCGACAACCAAATAAGCTTTATTGCTGAGGATGTGGAGTTGGTGTCCAGGCTGATTGAAGGCCAGTTCCCTGATTATACCCAAATAATTCCGAGCCAGTTTTCCACCCAGGTAAATTTTGAAAACGACGGCTTTTCAAAGGTTCTTAGGCAGGTAGGCCTGTTTTGCCGCTCGGGCATAAATGATTTTACTTTAACTTACCAAACCACCAATGAGCTGATTTTATCAGCGGCCAACGCCCAGGTTGGTGCCAGCGACGTAAAAATGTCCGCAAGTGTTGACGGCAAAGACGGCAAGATTGTTTTTAATTGGCGGTTCTTGCTGGACGGCCTGAATGTTTTAGGTACCGACGAAGTGATCTTGCGCTTGAATGACGAAAAAAGCCCAGGACTTTTAGAGCCCAAAGACCACGACAAATTACCAACCAAGTTCCGTTATCTGGTTATGCCAATTAGGCAATAAAACAATAACCCAGGAAAAATTCCTGGGTTATTTTAAGTTGCTATACGGCCTGGGTTAATCTGGGTGTTTTTTTGAGAGGAAGTAAATTACAAATGAACCAAGAATGAGTAAGGCCGCAACAACCAAGACCTTACCCAAGGTCTCAAGCGGATCTGTTGAGGGATAGGCTTGGCTGCCCATTTCGCCCAACTCCGCATTAGCAAGGGTTGGATAACCCAACAGCCAGGCGCCAAAAAATCACGGATCTCATAGAAACCGCTGGCTAAATCTAAATAGTTTAGCGGTTTTATCGTCTGTTGCGCGCCGGTTCACTATTTGGTTCTGATCCAACCTCGAGGTTTCTTTTGTATTCATTGAGCACCGACTCCAGCCACACATCGGGTGAAACATTCCCACCAACGGTTTCTTTTTTATAAATTCTTGTTTCTTCCGGCAACCCAACTATAAAAGAATCAATCTCTGATTCAGAGAGCCCCTTTTCTTCTTTGAGATAATTCACGCCATTTTTCCAGGCGAAGAGGCGTTTATCCAAAATTAAATAATTTTTGCCACCCTCTTCTTCACTTGCATCAATAAGCGCTACAATAGTAATTGCCTTGTCTCCTTCGTTTGGCTTAGTGGGCTCTTGTTCAATTTCGGATGATGGTTCGCTGGCCATATTACTCTTAAAAAATAAGAATTATTTCTTGATTAAGAATAACGTGGCTATGTTTTTTAAGCAAGTTATAATTAAGGTCTCGGTAATTACAAGAAAAACGGTACGGGGTCAACCCGAACTTATTGAATTAAGTAATTGAAAGTCAGGCTGGAAGTACCGGAGTTTTCCACGTTATCAATTACCTGGGCGGCCAAAGTATGGAAGCCACTTTCAAAGCCAGTTAAATCCAAGTTGGCCGAATAACCCGGGCCAATATTTGATTCGCCCAGAACCTTGTCATCAACCGAATAAATAATTTTATTAATGGGCCGGGGACCGTTGGTGGCGGCACTCACCGCCATGGGCGTGGCATTAACTGTCTGGTTTAAGGTTGGCGAAACAATACTGACGGTCGGCATGGCGCCCGGGTCTCTTAAATTGCAATCGCCCAAATCCGGGCTGGTGGCCGTGTAGCCTTTTGACTTAGCCCATTTTTGGACAGGCGTTTCCCACCGGGTGTATTGGGGGTCAGCCGAGGGGTTTTCTGGGGCTGGACCATTGGGGTTCTCTTTCTGGACATACTGCAAAATTTCGTGGACTTCTTTAACTAAGACTTCAGCCACAAAGGCCGTAGGGTAAGTTGCCTTGCAGGCATCGGGAATTTTTTTACCCGTCACCCGATCAATCACCACTGGGGTATCGGCGGTGAGTTTGCCTTGTAAAACCGGTTTATCGGCTTTATTTTCGGGCGGTTTTGGGTAACCTTCCCTTTTTGTGCCTTTTAAAACTTGTTTTAAATATTGGTTCCAGCCTGGGGCAGCTACAAAAACCCCGTCTGCACCTTTGGCCATGGGCGAATAGTCGTTATTGCCTGCCCAAAACCCAGCCACCAAAGAAGGTGTGCCCCCAATAGCCCAACCATCGCGCCAGTCATTAGTGGTGCCGGTTTTAGCAAAGACTGTGCGGTCGGGTAAAACCAGGGGGCTGCGCGAGCCAAAAATAAAACTCCGAGCCTCATTATCAGTCAGCACGCTTAACAAGCTCGCCACCACGTCTTTGGAAATTACTTCCTCGGGCTGGTCTTTAAACTGCTCTAAAATTTTTCCGTTTTTGTCCTCAACCTTCATGATGGTGGCAATGGGCCGGTGCGTGCCATTTGCCGCAAAAGTCGCGAAAGCATTGGTATGTTCGATTAATTTTGCGCCGCCCGCGCCCAAAGCAAGGGCCAAGCCATAGCGATCTGGTTCGGTGAGAGTGGTGTAACCAAGCTTTCTGGCCATATCAATGACATTAGGTATGCCAGCTAAATATAAAGTTTTTACCGCGGGAATATTCAAGGAGCCGGCTAGGGCCTTGCGCATAGTCACGGGGCCACGTTCGCCGCCGTCATAATCTTTGGGAATGTAAGCCGGGCTGCCGCCAAAATTAGTGATCAAGTCAAAGATCATGGTGTCTGGACTATAGCCCTGGTTAAAGGCAGTAGCATAAACTACCGGCTTAAAGGATGAGCCGGGATTTCTTTCGCGAATTGCCACATTTACATTGCCATCATGGGCGGTGTCAAAATAATCCCGGGAACCGACTAAAGAAAGCACTTGCCCGGTCTTGGGATCAATCGCCACCATAGCGGCGTTTTCCGCGTTATATTTTTTTTCATTTTTTGCGACCAAGTCCGTTATCGTCTTTTCCGCAACCTCTTGCTTGTCCCAATCCAAAGTCGTGACAACCTTTAAGCCGCCTTTTTCCAAAACCGCTTCACCATAGCGGTCGGCCAGTTGTTCCTTGACCATCATGACAAAATGCGGGGCGCGCATCTGTTCGCGTTTTGGCTTTATCCTTTTTAAAATGTCCACGGCCAATGCCCCGTCCAATTCGGTCTTGGTTATGTAGCCCTGTTCGTACATTTGCTTAAGGCCGTATTGTTGGCGAGCAATCAGGGCATCAGTATGGTTGCCGTAAGGTGAAAGATAGGTCGGTCTTTGAGTAATGGCGGCTAATAAAGCCCCTTCGGACAAGGACAACTCTTTTGCCGGCTTGTCAAAAAAGGTTTGGCTTGCCGCCTCAATGCCGTAAATATTCGAGCCATAAGGGATTTCATTGAAATACAATTGGAGAATTTCGTCTTTCTTGAATTTTTTTTCAATTTCATAAGCCAAGACTATCTCTTTGATTTTTCGGGTGAATTTTTTCTCTGTAGTCAAGATGGAATTCTTGACGAATTGTTGGGTTATGGTTGAACCGCCTTGGGATTTGCTGCCGCTGAAAATATCAACAAGAACCGAACGAATTAAGCCCTTTAAGCTTATGCCGCCATGCTTATAAAATTCCTGGTCTTCCAGGCTGATCGTGGCTTGCTGGGCGGTTAAAGGAATGTCGCTGAGCTTAATCAAGGTCCTTTTGATATCACCATGCACATCATAAAGGAGCGTGGCGCCATCCCGGGCAAAAATTTTAGTGCTTTGGGCCACAGCCCGGTCTTTAATTTTGTTAGGGTCGGGCAAGTCCCTGGAAATCCAAGCAAAGGCTCCGATAACAATAATTATGCAGGCTAAAAAACCAAAAACCGCGACAAACCCGAGAGTTTTCCAGACCCTTTTTTTGTTCCACGGCTTTTTTTCTCGCTGCTCTGGGCTGTTAGCGAGCCTGTTCATCCGATCCCGATAGGTAATTTTTTTAAGATAAGGGATTGGCATATTTAATGCTGAAGGGCTAGTGTATTAAATAAATCAGTTTTTGTGAAGTTTTCAGCTTATTTTAAGAGCTTATAGTATTCCCGGAAAATTCTTCTGGCGCCAATGGCCGACCAGAGTTGAACCTTGCTCATCCTTTCGCCCACCGCTTGCTGGTCAGTGAATAAGCGCGGCATGTCATGATCATCATAATGGAGTTCGGGGATAGAGCCTAGTTTGTCGAAAGTTTTTATCATGTCTTTACAGATTTTTAAGGAGGTTTCTCTGAGCAGCTGGATGGTTGAGGTTTTCCAGTCTGTTTTTTTATGTTCATAGTGTTTGACTAAGCCCATGACCGTAAAGCCCACCTGCTGGGTCCAAATTACCAAGCCGTGGTATTCCTGGGTGGTGTAACCCAGGTCGTTGTTGGCGGCAATTAACATGGGTCCGGATCCAGTATAAAAATAATTTTTTGACAACAACCGCTTACAAAAACTTATCAACTCGGTTTCCGTACCCCAAGCCAGGGCGTAAAGGAAGCATTCATCCAAATGGTTGACCTTTAAAAGTTGGTGCTTGGTTTTTGTGCTGGTGGCCGGGACGTTGGAGGGGAAACCATAAACGGCCAGGGCAAAAGCGGTTAATTTATCCGGATTTTGGAAAGCGAAGTCACCCAGTTTCTTTTCCCAGCGTTGCAGCATTTTTTTCAAATCCGGAATATTTAAATCTAATTTTTGGTAAAGCGCTTGCATTAAAGCCAGGGCCTGGGGGTAAAGCACGGCATTCACGTCAAAAGGCGCGATATGCGGATGGATTTTCTTGTACGCCCAAGTACTGTCCCGCCAATTGCCGACTAAGTAGTAAGGCTCTTCTTTAGTCTGGTACTTTTTGGGCTTAAGCTTGAAAGCAATGAAAAGTTTTTTCCTGGCCCGCGAAGCCACGAAATTGGCAACTAAGCGGATTTTTTTAATGGCCTCCTTATTAGTCCAAAAATACGGCGAAGCATAACGTAAGGCCAACAGCGTCAATGGCTCAATATCAATCATTTTTCGGTCAAAGATGTCCCGGCCGGAAAGCTGGTGCTTGTAACGGAATTCACCGACTGCGTCTTCATGCCACATCCTGCCATGACTGTCGACGTTCGCCAAGCACCGGTAGATCATGGCGTCGATTGTTTCAGAAGGAATATCGCCAGCGCCTAGCAAGACTGATTCCATCCAATCCCGAGGGAAGACCGTGCCAAACCTGTCGCCTGAAGTTTTGCCCCAAGTTATCAAATGGTCAGCTTCAACTTTAGAACGGTCCCAGAACTTTCTTATAGTTTTAGCCTCTTTGCCAAAGACTTTCCAGTTAATAGCTTCGGCAGGTAGGACCGAGCAATGATAGGTAACTTCTGGAAAATCATTAGTGGTGGCAGTGATAGTGAAAGGGATTTGGGTTTTGGTTTTAACTTCCAAGCGGAAGCCGCCAAACGGCCTTTCCAGCGTATGCATGGAAACGTTCTTGGCAAAAGTAAAGGTTATGCCATACCACTTTTCACCGTAAGACCTGCGAAAGACAATAGCCTTGCCTTCGGAGCCAATGCTTTTATGGATCCACATGGGTACGGATTCGCTGTGCTCGGTGCGCCTTAATTCCAAAAATGATTTTAAAGTACCGGTTTGTTGGTCGACCACCAAGCCCCGCATGGTCCGCATGTCGCCCATGGTCGGGTAATAAAGATTGATAGACTTGCTCAAGAATCGGCCAGTCACCACGCATTTTTGGTCTGCGGTGGCTTCAACTTTATCAATAGCAATCCGGTGCCGGGGAATATCAATCAAGCCGCAATACAGGTGGTTATTGGGTCCTAATATCCGAAACTGGTTGAGCTGGTCAAAGTCAACATAATAACCGCCCTCAATCCACAAATTGTTATCTAATTTTGGCATACGCTGTTATCATCATATAAAGCCTTGACATTTTTAACAAATTTTGTTAAATTTCCTTGTTCTTTGATAATTTTTTGAGAAGAGCTTTTAAGGCGCTATTAATAGTGTTTTGTAAGCTCTTCTCAAAGTACGACAGTCAACGAGAAAAGCTCCTCGACCACGGGAATAGTGGTAACAATGCCAATCGGCCAAATTTAGGCTGAAAGGAGAAGTCCATGTTAAGCAACCCGCTTGAGGATGCCGCCCAGTTTACTGGCGGCCAAATCGCCGCTTTCATAAAGAAAGCAGGCGGCAGCGATATTGTTAGAGCCGTGTTAAACGACGAAAAAGAGATCACTATTAATGACAAAACCCGAGCCATTTTTGACCGCAACGGCAGGTGTATTCCGCGCAACATTAAGTCGCCAATCTGCGATGCTGATCGGGCTTGTTACCTTCAACAGCCCCTAATCATTTATGGCGATCGTTTGGATCGGCTCATTCAGGCATTTCCTTCAGGAACAACATTTTGTTCCGTAGAGGAATTTCGACGGGAAGTAGCCTTGCTTTATAGGCTTATCGAGGCCGACCTGAGGTTCAAGAATGTTTTTCAGGGCGTCTGGCTGCCCCTTGTTCTACCCAAGGTCGGAAACGATGACTACGGGGTTCTTATGGAAATGGTTTTTCTGTCCACAGCTGAAAGATCGCTCCGTAAAGAATTTCCCCAACGGAGTTTTGAAAACCATCTCAAGGGGGATCTTGTCGACGAAGTAGTTATTAGGCACCCAAGCCATGAGCGGCTTGTTGCCAAGATGCAACTGGGTCCGGTTCCCGGCATATTCTTGCCAATTTCTTTGCAGGGTTTTTCGGTTGACGCCGCCCGAGAATTTGCGAATTCTCTGCCAGAGATTGTACATTTGGCTGGGGGTTATGACGTTGCAACCGCTATTACCGCCTACCCCGATGTGCTAGCGAGAGACGTTTATACTCCAGGCAACGACATGTCTGCAATTCAATGGAAGTTTGACGATACCTCAATCAGATTTGCTGTCTGCAACGTCGCAAAGCACGAGTTCACCGGGAGGGGCTTTGATGCTTCTTCGCAGCTCTCTGCTGGGTTGTTCATCTGTCGGTAAAAAATAAAATCGTATTTTGTACTTGAATCGCTAGAGGTGGTATGCACTCGCATATCACCTCGTTTTTTTAATGCATATTAATCGAGCTCGGGTCTCCGTGCCCGGGCGACATGGGCCAAACGTAGATATTTCGAACAAGCCCAGGCGCGGAGACCTGGGCTAGGTTGTCTGGTGTATTGATAAGGCTACTAACTCCGGTAAAACTTGGCCGCGTCTTCCGGTGCCATGGAATTGATAATCAACCTTGAGCCAACTTCCACTCCCCCCCAGGTTTGTTCACGGGGCGCGATGCGTAAATAAAAATGTTCGTCTTTTTCCGTCAGGGTCTGGTGCAGGTAATAGTTATATGATACGCGGATAGAATTTAATTTTCTTAAAATATGTTGCAAAGCCCTGGCAAAAGCCAAGCGTTCTGGATTGGTCAGCCTGGTCAAGTTATCCAAGTGTCGATTGGGCAAGATCCAGGCTTCATAAGGGTAATTGGAGGCATAGGGCGCGAAAGCCGTAACGTATTTATTGGTCAGGATTTTTCGCGGCCCCAGCCTTTCTTTTTTAAGCGTATCGCAATAATAGCAAGTGCCGTGCTCAATCTTGTAAGCCCGGACGTTTTTTAATTTTAAAACAATGTGCGGGGGTACGAAGCCAGTGGCAAAAATTTGGGAGTGAGCGTGGATTAAAGAAGCGCCAGCTTTACCCCCGTGATTCTTGAAAATTAAAATATATGCTATGTTTTTGATTTTACCGACCGAAATCGTCCGGTGCTGATAAACATTCAAGAGTTTGTCCAAATGCTTGACTGGCATTTCGCCCAATTCAATGTTGTGGCTGGGAGTTTCAATGATAACCTCCTGGTAGCCATAGGCTTTGGGGTTATCCAGACTCACGGCTGGAAAACCATTCTTAATAATTTGAATTTTATTTTCTTTGTTGCCGGATTGGAAAATTGGTTTCAGGCCTTTGATTTTATCCGGACAAAAAGGGCATTCCAGGGGGTGGACGGGGATTGTAGTTTCTGGCACGTCATGCGGTCGGTTGGTGCGCCGCGGGGCGATAATCACGGCACGGTCATGAATATAGTCAATTCTAAGTTCAGGTTTTTTCATAAGTTATTTACCCCGTCCGCCAACGGCTGAAGCCGAAGGCGATGCCGGGCGGGTCAGGCGAGTTAAAAGTTTGGCATAATCCAAAACCATCCTGTTTACGGAAAATCTTTTTTCTGCTTCTTTACGGCAAACCACACGGGAGATTTTATTAATATTTTTAACCGCGCTAATCATTTGTTTGACATTGGTCACAATATAACCCGTCTTCTGGTTTTTTAAAATTTCCGGTACCGAACCGCGCTTGAAGGCCACGACTGGCGTACCGCAGGCCAATGATTCCGGGACGACCAAGCCAAACGGTTCTTCCCAGCCAATTGGGAAAAGCGTGGCTAGGGCGTTACCTAAAAATTCGCTTTTTTGAGCATGATTTATTTCGCCAACAAATTTAATGTTTTTGCTCAGGTTGGGTTTGACGAATTTGTCGAAATATTTTTGGTCGCCAATTGGGCCAGCAATTTTCAAAGGCATTTTAGTGGCTTTTGAAACTTGGATAGCCTCAACCACGCCTTTGTAATCACGGATCCGGCCCAGGAAAGCCAGGTACTTGCCAGCCTGGGGGTGAAATTTTAATTTATTGGTATCAACGCCATGATAAATCGTACCGACATAATGGGCATGTTTGACTGCTTTTCTTTGGGCATTGGAAATGGAAATGTATTTTTGGAATTTATTATTATCCAGCATGATTTGCGAATCCGTAAAAGTCGGTGGGCTGTGGAGCAGGGCCACACTTGGGAATTTACCAAACCTGGCGAATGGTGCGCTGACCATGGCTATATTACTTAAGAGAATTTTAGCGCCCCATTGGTTAGCGTCAGCATAAGCCTGGGAAGTCAGAAGGGTTTCATAGGTTTTGTGGTTAGTCATACCAATCTTTGGATCCGAAATTGAAGCTTTTTTCGTTACCGAAACCAGCCTGGCTTTAGTTTTTGTATCACCAGCCGCGTACAGAGTCACTGGGTAGCCTAAAGCCACCAAACCCTCGGTTATTTGGGAAACAATCAGTTCGGCCGCGTTGGTGGCTTTGGGTGGGATAGGATATAGGTTTGAAGCTAAGATGGCGATTTTAGGTTTCATTTTTTCTGGCGTATAAGCTTATAGTACACTTCCTCATAACCAGCGACCATAGTATCTTTGGAAAAATATTGTTCCACCCTTTTTCGGCAATCTGGCCGGTGAATTTTCGGTAAATGTTTAATTGCTCGTACGGCCTGGGCAACATTATCCACCATAAAACCGGTTTTACCTTGTTCAACGATTTCCGGCACCGAGCCTCGGCGTGTGGCAATTACTGGCGTACCGCAGGCCATGGCTTCGGTCATAAACAAGCCAAAGGGCTCTTCCCACTGGATCAGGGCCAGCAGTGCAGCAGCATTTTTTAGTAATTCAACCTTTTTTGGATGATTAACTTCGCCCAAAAAGATGATTTGTTTACCGTCAATCAGAGGTTTAACTTTTTTAGTAAAATATTCCTCATCAACCGTATCCACTTTGGCGGCCATGATCAGTTTTTGGCCAAGCCGCTTGGCTGTTTGAATGGCTTGGACTGGGCCTTTTTCCGGGCTCATGCGCCCCAAAAAAGCCAAATAGCCGCCGTGGCCCGTGCCATATTTGAATTTACTTAAATCAATGCCGTTATAAACCGTGCGAATGAAATTTAAATTCGTCAAAGGTTTGCGTTGGTTATTGGAAATGGAAACCAAAGGGATTTCCGAATAAGCATTATGGATGACTGCCGCTTCTTTAGTGTTCAGCCGGCCGTGTAAAGTCAGAACGCAAGGCGTTTTGATCAGCCGAGTATAGGGGAAAAAAGCCGAGCCCAAATGCAAATGGATGACATCAAAATGATTGGCGTGTTCAAAAACTCGGCCAAACTCCAAAGTTTGCCAGTAATTAGGAATTATATAGCCTCTAGTCTGGTAGCGTTTTTGGGCTTTAGGGTCGGGATGATAAAGCGGCGAGAGTTTAGCTGAGGTCTTGGAATCCGACCTAGCGAAAAGCGTAACCTGGTGGCCTTCTTTAACCAAGCCTTCAATCAGGTTGTATATGACCAGTTCAGTGCCACCGTATTTTTTGGGCGGGACGCGCTCGGCCAAAGGCGCGACTTGGGCGATTCTTAATTTTTTCATAAAACTAACTTTTTAAAAGCGGAGAAAAGCCACGCAGGCTAGCGCGAAAAGTTTTAACGTAATAATTCAGCAATTTTCTGACTATCCTTTTTCGTTTTGGGGAATGAAGTTCGTGCAAGATCCGGTCATGCAGCAATAGGTCGCGCAAGCAGAATAATAAAACTTCAATGCAGAATAGCCAGCTAAAAGCTTCGGAATTAGCTTGGCTTTTGGTCAGCCTTAAAGCCAGGTGGTTGCGCCAGGGTGCCTTGGAAAATTCCTTCACCCAGATTTCGGCCGCATCATAAGCTGGTGAGGCAAACTGGACGTGTTCCCAATCCAAGACCGCAAAGTCCTGTTGGTGGATCAATAGGTTGTTAGTGCTCAAATCCCCATGACTTACGGCGGTTTGGGATTTCAACTTCATGCCTAGTTGGTGAAAAGCAATAATCCTGGCTGCTGCTTCCAGTTCGGCATTGCTTAAATATTTGAGCAAGGTATTTTTTTGGTTACCCTGCAAATAGCCCCGAAAGCGATCCGAATAATTATTGGCTGCGGGTTTCAAGTGGAGCTGTTTTTTTACATTATGAGGTAATTTTAAATTGCCATACGCTAAGAGGGCGTGGGTTAACTTTTGGATAAGGTTTTTCGAAAGGCTATGCTGGTGCTTGCGTAAATAATTAGTGAATAGCTCGCCAGGGATGAAGTGGTAAATAATCCAGGGATTTTGAGAATTGCGGTTGCCCGCCACCCAGCGCGGGAATTGGTCTAAGTGAGCCTTGGCCGCGTAGCGGTAAAAAGCAATTTCGTTTTGGAAGTCCCGGCGCGTGCGGGCGAGTTTAAGCAAATAAATTTTGAAAGTAAACTTATTGCCCTCTTGGTCCACACAGCGAGTGCGGAAAAAGCGCATGTGGTGCTTGAGGATGTCTTTGACGTCTTCATCGGGCGTCAGTCCCCGTTTTTTTAGGATATTTCTGACGTGGATTAACAAGGTCTTGCGGTTCATAGGTTACGAATTACGAAAAAAATACGAATATACGAACTACGAATAAATTTGCATATATTACCATGTGTTTTTATGAGGTTTGAATTCTTTTATAAGTTTTTGGTAGACCTTTAGGTAGCCATTAACCATGGCTTCTACCGAGAAACGGGCTTGGGCTCGGGCACGACAGTCTTTGGGTTTTATCATGCCCAATTTGCTGACCATGCGAGCCGCCTCCTCTGTTGAGTGAACTAGGTAGCCAGTTTTTTTGTCAGCAATCACTTCTGGCGCCGCGCCCCGGGCCATGGCAATGACGGGGGTGCCACAAGCATTGGCTTCAGCCATAAACAAGCCAAAGGGCTCTTCCCACTGGATAAGCGCCAAAAGCCCGGCGGCATTGCTTAATAATTTATTTTTGCCTTCATGCGCCACTTCGCCCAGGAAGATGATTTGCTTGCCATCAATTAGGGGTTTCACTTTCTCGTTGAAGAATTTCACATCCACTGCATCCACTTTGGCGGCCATGATCAACTTCTTCTTGGTTTTTTTGGCAACCTGAATAGCTTGTACCGGCCCTTTTTCCGGGCTCATGCGACCAAGAAAAGCCAGATAATCCTGTTTTTTATCTTTATAAGTAAACTTGTCCACCCGAATGCCGTTGTACACCGTTGCCGTGAAGTTTAGTTTCATCGGTTTGCGTTGGTTGTTCGAAATTGAAACGTACGGTGCGGTTTTGTAGTGGCCATAAACAAACTGCTGGTAGGAAATATCCAAAGGCCCGTGCAAGGTTGTCACGACTGGCGCAGGCATAATATCCAAAAAGGGCAGGAGGCGCCAGCCAATATGGTTATGAATGACATCAAACTTGCCTTTCATGACATAGTTTAATACTTTGCCCACGCCCATGAATTTCAAAGACTCCCGGGCTTTCAGGTCAGTGCCCGTGGCTGCGCGCAGGGATTGGGGGAAGATTTTGACCAATTTAGCCTTGGTATGCGAGCCGCCAACCGAGTATAAAGTGACATCATGGCCCATTTTTACCAAACCATCGCATAAATTCGCGGCCACCAGTTCAGTGCCGCCGTATTTGGTCGGGGGCACGGTTTCTTCAAAAGGGACTAACTGGGCAATTCGAAGTCGTTTCATAGGAAGGAGGATTAAGTGTAAATTTGTGCTTATAGTATAATTGATTTATTAAGAAATGATTAGCTTAAACCAAAAAGATCTCGACCTGCTTGCCGAGGCTCGCGAACAAGCCTTACGGGTTTTGCGTGAATGTTCGCATCCTTCAGGCATCCAAGCTTCAGCCAGTTCCAAATTGTATAAAAAGGTTTGGGCCAGGGATAGCATGATCACCTTGTTGGGCGCGATTTCCTATCGGGATCCGAAAATCGAGAAGGCCTTAAAGAATAGCATTTTGACCTTGGAGAAGCATCAAATAGATTTGGGTTGTATCCCTAATTATGTTGACACCCAAACCAACGATGCTACTTTTCGGGCTTATGCCGATGCCGGGCTTTGGTTTGTTATCGGTTGCGTAAAATATTACAAAGCCACCCAAGACAAGAAATTCCTGCAGAAACGCCTAAAGGCCATCAGAAAAGTTTTGAATTTTTATGCTTACCAAAGTCCAGACCAAAGCGGCTTCATTACCATGGATGAGGCGGGTGACTGGGAAGACATTTTTAGCGTTCGCGGCAAAGGCTTGACCATTAATACTTTATATTACTGGGCTTTGAAAGAGGCAGCTTTTCTGGAAGAAAAGTTTGGCAGCCATGCCAAGGCTAAGATTTTGCATAAAAAAGCCATTGTTTTGTCCGTAAAAATCCAAGACCGGTTTTGGTATTCACCCAAGCGGGATATTTTTAACATTATCCAAGACAGTTTTGGCATGAAGACCTCAGAAAGGCGCCGGCAAGTCTTGAAACATGGCCGCAATCAGTTCATCCAAAACAAGGGATTATTTAAGCGGAATTCTTTTTTCTTGCCTTACTTAACCTTTTTGGGTTTTGGCGAGTGGTTTGATAGTTTGGGGAATATTTTAGCGATTTTAACTGGAATCAGCAGCGCTCAACAGAATAAAGAAATCATTAATTTCATCCAAAAACATAAACTTAATAAGCCCTGGCCGATTAAAGCCACTTGGCCACCGCAAAAACCCGGGGACAGCAATTGGCGGCATTATTTTGTCTTGAATAAATTAAATTTGCCTGACCAATATCATAATGGCGGAGCCTGGCCATATCTGGGAGGCTTGTACGTGGCGGCTTTGGTTAAAATTGGAAAGCTCCAAGAAGCCCAGCAAGAGCTCATTAAACTCGCGCAAATGTGCAAGAAAGGCAAAGAATCCCAATGGGAATTCAACGAATGGTTCCATGGCAAAACCGGCCGTCCTTTGGGTATGCCCAGCCAAGCCTGGTCAGCTGGCATGTATTTGTACGCATATCGAATCTTTAAAAATAATTTAAATTTGAGCGAAACTATTTTGTAAGCAAAAAGACCCAGCTTTGATGTCGCTAGGTCTTTTCTAAGATCAATGGTTGGCTAAGATTTGCCAATGACAAGCGCCGGGGTATGGCCGAATACCATCGTCGTAGCCAGGCGTATAGACAAGGCTATGGACCTGTTTACAACGCGGGCAAATTCGGATTTGATTCTCGTGACCGCTTTGATTCGTAACCAGCATGATTATCATCGGCCGTCCACAGCACCATTTGAACCAGGAGTGGCCAAGTATGGCGATGCCATTTTGGTATTCCAGATCGCAGACGATCTGGTTTAGCCAAGTCGGAACCGACCTTCTGGCCCAATTGAATTCATCAGACAAACTGAACCAAGCCGTAACCAGAGCGAAAACTATCCAGCAAGGGAGTAGCAGTATTAGTGGGGGAATTTCGTGAGAAAATTGTCCCCACCCCGTGTAAAAGCCAACGAACAAAGCAATAAAGCAAGTTGAGATTACTATTACTCTCAAGATCAACTTGATCGCTCGGCCTAGCAAGTAAATTGCCCTTCTCATTAAAGACTCCTCTTTTAAAAAAGTGTATTGCTTTTGATTTTGTTTATTATTTGATAGGCTGTAAATAATAGCAATAAGTATTAAGTTTGTCAATGCTTTCCCAAATTTATGTCCGAAGAATTAGAAAGTTCAGAAAAATTAGGCGAGCTGAATCCAGAGACTGAATTTTCTGAAAAACTACTGGCTGTCTATTCAAATTCGGAATTATTGAAGATGAAAGCCAACCAAGAAGAACGTGGCGAAGAATTTAGCGCGCTCTTTACGGACATCGATAATACCTTCCACCGTAAAGATCGACAGCAAGAATCTGAAGCTCTTTTTGCTAAAGCCAAAGAGGGCGAATACCCGGTGGTTGCCGTTACCGGTAACCATTTTCAAGGGGTAATGAAAAGAATTGAAAGCGGGGAATTACCAAAATTCCCGGTGATAATTGGCGCCGTGGGCACGGAAATTTGGGTTTTGCAGGAAAACGGCGAATATGCCCAAGACCTGAATTATCAAGAAATGTTGATTAAAGAAAAACATTTTGATCGGCCGGCTTTGGCTCAAAATGCCGCTAAAATGATTAAAGATTTCAAAACTGAATTTCCGCAAGCCGAGTTGGATTACCAAGGCACCATTGAATCGCCTCATCGCTTGGCCGAGATAGCATATTTGCAAAATCCAGACGATACTTCAATTGACGTTCAGCCATTTAAAATTAGCTTCCATTTTTTTGCCGAATCTGAAGCTGAATTAGAAAAAATTTCAAAAGCCGCCAATGAGCGGTTTCCTGAGCAACAGTTGGTGATTTCCGAAGAGATTAATTTTAACAATCAACTTCCGCCTGAAGCCACTAGAAAAAAATATTGTTTAGATATCTTGCCAATCACCAAGGCTGGCGCAGTGGAATATGTCAGCAAATTGACAGGTGTAAAGAAAGGCATGGTTGCCGGCGATAGCGGCAATGACGTTGATATGCTTTTAAAAACCGAAAAGCTGCAGGCCGTGTTAGTGGGCGGAGCTAAAACCGAAGCCTTAAAAGCTGGGAATGAAGCGATCGAACCCAAGCAAGCTAATACCAGCTTTCGTTGGATTAGAGATGATCAAGGCAGGCGTAAGGCTGTGTATTTTGAAAAAGGCGGACGCTTGGGGCCAGAAAGCATTGAACATGCCGCCAGGATATTAAAGAAAGCTGAAGGTATAAAAAAAGCCAGGGAAGAGGAGGAAAAGGTAAGTAAAACTTAAAATAAGTTGTTGTTTTGGATGAATATCATTTTTCCGCCACGTTCCAGAGCATGTCGAAAATCTGTTTGAGGAAATTTGCCAAGGCGGAATTTTTCATAATAAATCCGAACTGCTGGTCCAAATCCATGATAGTTACTTTATCATCGTAAATTTGAATGGGTGTTCGGAAAGTCAAACGTTCAGGCAAGAAACGGACTTGGCGCTTGAGCTTTGGGTCACTAGCTTGGAATTCCCAGTCTTTAGAAGTGATTTTATCTTGGGTGTAGGGGCGAAGAGCGTGTCGCTCAACCCCAAGTTTAATTCGCTGCTGAATGTAGTGCCGAGTGTAGGTTTGGCCCATAGTTGCCGTCAGGTCAGTCGTCAACGGAGAAAAGGAACGAACCAGTTTTTCCTTTGAAGTCAGGGAGTCTTCCAACATAGTCTTTAGTCCCCGAAGGCCAGCGTAAAAACGCACTTTGGGTTTTTCTGAAGTCTGGTGGAATAGTTTGGTTAGCTCTGGCAGAAGCTGTTCAGCCTGATTTTTCTTGCTGTTTAAAAGCTGGACAAGCTGGCCAGGAGGCTGGGCAGTAAAACGTTTGATTGGGCCAGTCAGATCTTCTTCGGCCAAGCCATCTTCGACTAGTTCCTCGAGGATGCGGTAGGCCGTGGTTCGCCGAATCCCAGATTTTTTGGCTATATCTGCCACCGTGGAAGAGCCGAGCTCTAAACAAGCCAGGTAGACCGCACTGCGGCTGGCGTTAAAACCGAGTTTTAGGAGGTCAGTTTGAATAACCATAATGTCCGAAATATTTAACAAAACAGTAGCTAACCCTAGAACACCTTGTTAATTATGTCAATATTTCTACTATTTTGGAAAAAATGTTGGAGTATTTTGACGAATATTTAGCAAAGTACGATAATTTTTTGTTACTGCTGAAAACTAGGTTCATTTTCAAAACATATTAAAAAGAAGGAGATTACTCATGGTTAAGCAAGGACAAGTCGATGATGTGCTGGGTAACGTTCTTGGCATGTTAGCAGACCTTAGTAAAAAACTTCAGAACCGTATTCTATTACCAAGTCAGTTGGAGCGATTCTTGAAGGAGAAAAACCCTTTCGACAGTATTGTCACTGACAAGGATAAAGTTCTGGATGTCGCGGTTAACCGCGATCGGTCGATTGCTGACGGCATTGCCGCCGGTAAATACTATTCAAAGCATCCGGATATCAACGACAAAAATTTCCCGTGTACAGGTTCCGGCACCGAGTTGATCAAAATTATCTTGGTGCACTTTGACAAATCAATGAGCACAGGAGATGTGCTTAAGGAATTAGGAGAGCGCAATCTCCGCCCCGCCGACCTCCAGGAACTCCTCGCTGTAGGTGAACAATATCCAGAAGAGCAGAGAACCTGCGGTATTGTTGCTCTTGCTTCGGAATGGGACAAGGAATTCCCGTTCCTCACTGGGGAAACTTGGATTCATGGTCATCGTAATCTTTCTTTGATCTATCCCGAAAATGGCTGGCACAGCTTTGGATGGGGTTTCGCTGCCGTTCCTAAATATCAGTGCTAGGAAGTTTAAAACTCGCAGACTCTTTATTGCTTAAATATTCAGAAAAAGGAGATTAGCCATGAGCTTAAACGTTCTTTCAGAGGCGGCTTTTTTAAAGATCAGGGTCGAAGCAAATCGAACTTTCGAAAGCTATCTGCCGCTTTTTTTAGAATCACCAGATCCAAAGCTAATTAACAATATCGCTAGGCATTTTGAAAGAGTAAAAAGGAAACATGTAATAAGAATTAAACTAATCAAAGTGCATACGACAATTGCCGTAGATCAAGCGTTTAATATATTGGCCGAGAATAAATTGTACAAGATCGGTCTTAGGCAACTATTTGCGCTCGTTGAGCAGTACCCCAAAGAAATGCGCAAACATTCAACAGTGATTGCGGGGTACCCCGAGATACGGACAAAGCATAATCGGCTTGATGAAGACAGAGTTCAGTACGAGAACGAAATTCCCTGCGTTTATTCAAAAATAGGGAAATTTACGCTTAGTTTGAGGTACTATGATTTCGGAATTACCGGAATTGGCGGATACCAACACTTCGCGAATTTTCGTAAAGGCGACTGTATCGCTGTTAGCGTTGGTAAGATTTAGGCAAGAATGGTCTTTTCAATGAATATCACAACGCCGTCTGATACTAGATACCAGGCGGCTTTTTCATATTGAAAAATACCAAACATAAATTGGTCTTATTTTTTTTGGGTTTCTAAAACCCGTTCGTATACATGGGCGACTTGCTCGGCAATAATCCTCCAGGAGAAAGTGTTTTTTACCAGATCCCGGCCGCCCCGGATAAGTTTTTCGGAAAATTCCCGGTCGTGCAGAATTTTGAAAAGCTGGTTGGCAATACAACCCGGATTTCTGACGGGTACCAGAATTCCAGATTTGCCATCCCTGACGCTATAAGGCAACCCTCCAGTATTTGAGGCGATAACTGGCACCTTGCAGGCCATGGCTTCCAATGGCACCATGCCGAAAGGCTCATAGTAGGAGGGAATGACGCAAACATTTGAGGCTGAATAATAGAAGTGCAGTTTTTCTTGTTGAACCGCCCCGGTGAACTCCACCCGGTCGCGGATACCCAGCTCCCGACAAACATCTTTAAGCCTGCGGATTTCATCCCTGACCTCGGGCTCGGCCCGGCGTCCCAAATTGCCGCCGACAATATAGAGTCGGGTATTTTTCCTTAATTCCGGGTGGTGTTTGAATAATTTGGAAACTGCGATAACCAAAGTGCCAATGCCTTTGCGCCATTCAATCCGGCCAGTATAAAGAATTATTTTTTCCGTTGGCTCAGCCCCGATTTTTCGTCTGGCAACGAAGCGGTCAATCGGTTTAAAACGGATTAAATCCACGCCGCAAGGCACTACCCGGATGTGATCAGGATTGGCGGCGTAGTGCTTTTCCAAATATTCCCGCTCATAAGGACTGGTGCTGATTATGCGGTCGGCTTTTTGGGTGATTTCTTTTTCCACGGCAATCCGGTGCTTGATTTCCTTGGTATTCAAGCTTTGTTCGCGAAAACCTTTAAGCGCGTTATAGCGCATGATACCCAAGGAATGGAAGGTGTGGGCTTGGGGCAAACGCAAGATTGATTTCAATTGCAAAGTGACCCAGCCGGCTTCCCAATAATGCGAATGTAACATGCAATAAGTTGCTTTTTCCTGTTTTTGCCAAGCCAAAAAATTACTGATGAATTCTGGCAGTAAGGGTCCGAGTTCATTTTTAGGGATAAAATGTCTATGCCCGGCTCGCAAGCGGATGAATTGGACATGCTTGGTCAACCTAACGCGTTCTTTTTTTAGTCTGGAGTTAAGCCGGGAAAAAACATCCACGTGAAAACCAAGTTTACCCAAGGCTTTGGCTAAATGGAAAACATACACATTTTGGCCGCCTGCTTCGGCCGAGCCCAGCTGCTCTAAAGGATCGCAATGGACATTAATAAGGGCGATGCGTTTCATAATTTTTCGGAAAAAGCCGCAGTTATGGCAATTGCCAAAGCATCCGCCGCGTCGTCGGGTTTGGGAATGACAGGTAATTTTAACAAGGTTTTTACCATACGTTGGATTTGTAATTTTTCAGCCCGGCCGTAGGAAACCAAGGTTTGCTTGACAGCTTGGGGCGTGCATTCATGGACTTTTATTTTTTGTTCAGCCAAGGCCAAGAGGATTACACCCCGGGCTTCGCTGACTTGCATGGCCGTCTTGATATTTTTGGAGAAGAATAGCCTTTCCACCCCGGCCAAGTCTGGCTGGTATTTTTTTATTAAATTGGAAACCTCTAAAAAAATATATTTAAGCCTCAGGGCAAATTCGGTTTTAGCCGGAGTCTCAAGCACTCCGTAACCTTTAACCCGCAGCTTGTTTTTAGCATATTCAATAACCCCCCAACCGACCCGGCCAAAGCCCGGGTCAATGCCCAAAACGATTTTTGGTTTAATCGGCATTGGTCCAAATCGCCGTTACATCTTCATGCTCATCAATAGCCTCAATCAAGGTTTTTAATTTTTCCGAATCTTTTTCACTTAATTTAATTGGTTGTTTGGCCACGAATTCCAAATCAGCTGATAGAGGCGTAATGTTCTTAGCTGCAATGAATTTTTGCATAGCGGCAAAGCCGTTAGCTGGAACCAAGATCGTCAAGCCCTCGGCTGAATCCTGGACATCTTGGGCCCCGGCCTCAATCAAGTCTAAGCTAAAAGTTTCTTTGTCTATTTTAGCCAATTGGTCTGAAGGAATCCTGATAACGCCCAAATTTTCAAATTGCCAAGCCACGCTATTGGCGCTGCCCAAGCTGCCATTAAGCTTGCTTAGGATTGAACGGATTTCACCCACTGTCCGGTTGCGATTATCAGTTACGGTTTGGATAAGTAGGGTAGTGCCATGAGGGCCAAAACCTTCATACGTGACTTCCTCGATTTGTTGGCCTTCGCCCGCGCCCGCGCCTTTTTTAATCGCTCGGTCAACATTCTCATTAGGCATGTTCGCTTCCCTGGCTTTTTCAATAGCCAATCGCAGACGGAAATTCGTTTCGGTATCAGGGCCGCCCAATCTGGCCGCGACTGAAATGGCCTTGCCGAGCTTAGTAAATACTGCTGAGCGCTTAGCATCAGTAATGCCTTTTTGCCTTTTAATCGTTGACCATTTGGAATGTCCAGACATCGTTAAAATCCCATCTTAGATTTTTAAAGTGTAATAATTATACTAAAAATAAAGGTTTTAGTCAACGCATAATAAGTTAATTCCAATCTTTGGCCAGAATTAATACTTGCCAGGATTTTTAAATGGAGTTAGGGTAGGAACATGAAATCGCCCTTCACAGGCTTAATACAAAAATTCGACAAAGCAAAAGTTTTTGAATCAGTGAACCTTTTTGCCGACCAAGCGCAGCAGGCATATAAGGAGACGCAAAAGTTAAAGATCAAATCCCTGGCCAGCCAAGTGGATTGTATTGTAGATGCCGGCATGGGTGGCTCAGCCTTGGGTGCGCATATAATCCAAACCGCTTGCGCTGACAAACTCAAAGCGCCAATAATCATAATTAATGACTATAAGCTTCCAGCCTGGGTCAATTCCAGAACCCTGGTCACACTCTCAAGTTATTCAGGCACAACCGAAGAAACCCTGGCCGCTTTTAAGTCTGCCAAAGCCAAAAAAGCAAAAATGCTGGTCATTTGCGCAGGCGGGCCTTTGGCAAAAATCGCCAGAGCCAACAAGACCCCAAGTTATATTTTTAATCCCAGAGCGAATCCATCTAAGCAACCTAGGATTGGTTTGGGTTATGGTATTTTTGGTTTGCTGGGCTTATGGAAAAAGGTTGGCTTATTGCAAATCACTGAGACGGAAATTTTGTCGGCTATCCAAACTGCCCGTAAAGTTGGAGCTCGGTTCAATTTAGAAAAAACTACCAGTCCAATTGCGAAATTGACTAGGCAAATATCCGGTAAAGCCATTTTGGTAGTCGGCGCTGAGCATTTGGTTGGGGCAGCCCATGTTTTTGCCAACCAATTCAATGAAACGGCAAAAAGCTTTGCCACCTGGTTCCCAATTCCCGAATTGAATCACCACTTGATGGAAGGCCTGACTAACCCCAAGATTAATATCCGGAATACCGTGTTTTTAATGCTGAATTCCAAAGCTTATTCACCCAGAATCCAGAAACGGATGCGCTTAACCAAGGAAGTAATCCAGAAAAATGGCCCTAAAGTCTTGGAATTATCACTCCAATCAAAAACCAAGCTAGAACAGGCCATTGAAGCCGTGGTACTTGGCAGCAACCTGACTTTGGGTTTAGGCTTGCAATACCACATCAATCCCGCAGCTATAAGGTGGGTAAATTACTTTAAGCAAAAACTCGGAACATAAGCTTGAGGATTTTTTTATTCTGTTTGCCCTCCCCACGCCCATGCTTGGCGGGGAGGGCTTTTTGGTTATAGTCAGGTGGATTTTTATATTGTAGACTTATTATATTCATGTTTTTTAAAATTAGAGTTTAGTTAAAAATTAATCAGGGCACTTTTTTCATCGGTTTTATGTTTACGGTTAAACTAACAAGTCGTAAAAATTTGTTGGCGATAATAATTTTTTGCACAATTGGGGCTATAAATGTAAGCACTGGTTTTTTTGATCATAACCAAATCGAAAATATTATTGGGGCAAGAGAAATTTTGCACGGCTCAGTTTTGTATTCTCAATACTTTACTCAACATCCGCCGTTCCCATATTTTTTTTCAGCTTTTCTCCTACTGTTGAGTTGGGGGAACATGCTTGTTCTACCTTTGTTATTTAACACCGTTCTTGTTTTTTGGGCACTTTGGGCAAAAAGACAGCTTTCACGCTTATTTGATAACAAAATTAGCTGGATTGTCGGGGGTTTTTTGTTGCTGGTTTTGCCTTATGTGGGAGGTCAAACCCTTCTAAACGAAACTTTTGTGGCAATCAGTAGTTGCTCTTTAATAATCCTGTTAATAACCCTTTGGTTACCCGAAAATACAAAAATTCATCCCAAAGACATCTGGTTATTTTCGTTTTTTCTTGGTGCATGCGTCTTATCGTCTTACGCTTACATTCCATTTGGCTTATTCATGTTTATTTTTGGTCTTTGGTCATTTGTTAAGAAAATGGAAAAAGCCAAAAGAATTAAGCAAATAGTCAAGTTTTTAGCCATTTGTTTAACGCCTTATTTATTATTATTAATTTATTTGTTTGTGACCGGCACTTTAGAAGATTTTGTTTTTGCGACCTATACTTTTAACAAGCAATATTACTCGCCTTTCGTTAATTACCCAAAAACCATATTCGGCTGGTTTTTTGTAGGTTTTAAAAATGCCGGAAGGTTGTTATGGCAATTGATAACGGAATTATCAATAAGGACAGTGCTTGCTATTGCCAGCATTTCTTCAATTTTTAGTGCGGTTGTTTTCGGCATTCGAAAAAATCAAAAAGCCTTGGCGTTTTTGCTGATTGGTGCGTTTATTTTTTTAACGACTCGACTGTTTTCGCTAGAGCATGTTATCAGCAATGGTTATGGCGCCCACCACACTTCAGCGGGCGTGCTCTTGCTTTCAATAATTTGTTTTACTATCCTGGCCGATTGGACTTTTCAGACTAAAAGATTAATCAACAAGATGCAAGTTTTGGAAACCTTTTTAACTTTTGGGATTTTCATTGTGTTTTTTAGTATTTTTGGTTTTTACTCTTTTATACTTTCTATGAGGATTGGGCTATTTGATACAACCATAAAACCGCATTTAGCCTGTGTCATAAATCAATTAACGGATAAGAATGATTATGTCTGGCTGGGGCCATATATCCATTATGATGAACTTTTTATTCAAGCAAAACATGCAACTCGCTATTCCTATTTTTTCCCCCTACATGCCGCTTGTCTTGAGTGTAAAAATGAATTTGTAAATCAAATCTTAACCCAAAAGCCAAAAGTAATCGGTTTTAATCCAGAGTATGCGATGTTTAACCTAAAAGCAAAAGATTATTTACCGGAAATTAACACGCTTTTGAATGAGTATTATTGGAAATTTGAAAATCCTAAAGTAAATGATTTGTACCTACTAAAAACAATAAATAAAGAAAGCGCAATAAAAGCGGTTCAAACTTGTAACTAAGCCATCTGTTTGTCCTCCTCACCCCCATGCTTGGCGGGGAGGGCTTTTTGATATTCTTTAGGGTATACTTCATTTATGTCGGGCTTAATCAAGCAAAACGAAAAATTATTAATGCTTCTGGGAATTTTTTTAATCTCTTTTGCGGTGTTTTTTATCCTCCAAAAAAATGCGGTTTTTGCCGATCCAGATTCTTTTTACCACGCGCGCATGGGGGTTTTGACGGCCGAACAGGGCGCAGTCCGGCAATTTCCTTGGCTGCCTTTTACCACCCTAGGCCAGCATTACATCGACCAGCACTGGCTTTACCACGTGGCCCTAATTCCATTCGTAAAAATTATGGATCCTTTGGCGGGCATTAAATTGGCAACCGTGTTTTTTGCTGCGGTACTAATTACAGTCGCAGCCTGGTTTTTAATGAAACAAGGCTTGCGGCACGTTTGGGTTTGGGCTCTGGTTTTGTTGGCGGCCACGCCTTTTACTTTCCGCATCAGCTTAGCCAAAGCACCTAGTTTGTCATTAGCCACTTTAATCATCGGTATTTGGCTGATGTTTTCCAAAAAGAAAATGGCCACTTTCTTGATTGCCTGGTTTTTTGTTTTGCTTTATGGCGGGTTCTTGGTTTTAATTGCTGCAGCGGGCATATTATTGTTAGCCAATTTAGTTTTTGATGTCCTGAAATATGAAACTAGGCCAGGTATATTAAAGCACCTAAATAAACCCCAGTGGTGGACTTGGTCTGGTATCAGGCAATACTCACCATTGCAGATTTTTTTATGTGCAATGGCTGGCGTAAGCGTGGGCTTGGTTGCTAATCCCTTTTTCCCAAACACCTTTAATTTTATCTGGGAACAGGCCATTCAAATTGGTTTGGTTAATTACCGCAACGTTATCGGCGTGGGCGGAGAGTGGTACCCTTATGGCCTGACTAATTTTATCGGCAATAACATTGTGGTGGTAGCGCCGTTCTTGGTGGCTTTGGTTTTTTATTTAAACAATGTCCGGCGGACCACAGCCAAAGGTCGGACTATGTTATTACTAGCCATATTTTTTTCCGTCTTTACCTTAAAATCCCGGAGGTATGTTGAATATGCCGTGCCATTTTTAGCGCTCGCTGCCGCAACCATGATCCACGAGGCCATTGGCAGAGAAGGCTGGCATAAATTCAAAGATTTTTTGAAAAACCAATTTCGTGAGCATAAATTGATTAGTGCGGCCATATTAACCTACTTGGTTATTAGTGCGCCCTTTGTGGTTTGGCGTGACCAAAAAGCCAATTATGAAAATTTAAATTCAGGCATCAATGCCGTGCACTACAAAAATTCCGCCACCTGGCTGGCGCAAAATTCCAAAAAGGGTGAGGTGGTTTTCCACAGCGATTGGGATGATTT
>JBAZBR010000005.1:0-109966 GCA_041671325.1 Patescibacteria group bacterium | reverse complement strand
GCAAGTTCATTTCCTTGATAATCTTTTCTGATTTTTCCTCATTTAATAAATCCAAGATTGGCTTGCCTTGGGAGAGGCGTGTTTCGATTTCCTTCAAAATGGGCAATTGCGCCAAAGCGGACTTATCCCCAGATTTTGCCTTACCCGAAATGGTTTCGGTTTTTTTCTTTACCGATTCCAGATCCGCCAAAGCCAATTCAGTTTCAATGGTTTCCATGTCCGCGGCAGGATCTACGCGGTTATCAACATGAATAACATCGGGATCATGAAAGACCCTGACAACATGGGCTATGGCAGCCACATCACGGATATTGGAAAGAAACTTATTGCCTAAACCTTCGCCCTTATGGGCGTTTTTTACCAAGCCGGCAATATCCACGAATTCCACGATGGCGGGTACGATTTTTTTGGCCTTGCTTACCCTGGCTAATTGGGGCAGAACCTCATCAGGAACCTCAACTACGCCGACATTAGGGTCAATAGTGGTGAATGGATAGTTCTCCGCCGGCACTGATTTTTTAGTCAGTGCCTTAAACAAGGTTGATTTGCCGACATTTGGCAGGCCGATAATCCCAATTTGTAATGGCATAGATTTTAAAAGCCTAACAGAGTTTTTTAATTATTAAAAGTCAAGGTATAATGAATACATGTTAGAAAATAATCAAAATCCGACTAGTCCCCAGCCCAGCCAAATTCCGCCTTGGAAAAGTCCGGGCCAGCCGAACAATCCGCCCCAGTCAAATCCAACGCCATACAGGTTTCCCAGTCAAAATAATCCAGTTCCGCCCAGGCCCCTACAGCCTAACCAGGCTTTTCGCCCGGCAACGCCGCTCCAACCACCAATCAAGCCTAATCAAGTTTACCAGACAGTTCCTCTGCCACCAGTTAGGCCGAGTCCAAATGCCCAGCAATTCAACCAGCAACCCCAACCTTTGCCAAAGGAAGAAAAAGACTGGGGGCCCATTAAACCCATAAGAAGAGTCCCCAAACCAACCGAAAAACAGCTTGGTTATGTTTTAGCTAGAGCCGAAAGAGTGGACATGGAAGAAACAACTTCCAAATCAAAACGCAGGACAATAATTGGGTCAACAATTTTGATTTTAGTGATTGTTGGTGGCACCGCAGCTTTTATTTTTTTTGGCAGGGGTGAAGGTACATCCCAGTTGACCAATCAGCCAGTTATAGTTAGCAATACCAATAGTCTCATGAATAACCGAAACCTCGCTGATCAAGTTTTTCCTTCGACTAATTCAAATACCAATCAATCAAATGTTAATAAAAATAATTCGAATATAAACAGTCAAGTAAATAGTAATACCAACATTGATTCAGATAATGACGGCTTGACTGATGTTCAAGAAATAGTTTATGGAACTAGCCCAAATAACCCTGATACTGACGGGGATGGGTATTTGGATGGTCCGGAAGTTAGTGGAGGATTTGACCCATTAAAGGGCGGTGGAGCGAAATTAGCCGAGTAATTTTTGTAGATCTTTTAAGGCTTGCTTATTGTTAGCAAAAGCAAGTTTTTTTGGTAGCTGATTAATTTTAAACCACTTATATCCAACCACATCATCAGCTGGTTTCAAAGTCCCGGTCCATTTTTTAATAATGTAATAAAGATTAAAGGTGGATTGGGGTTGCTGGCTTAAATATTCTCCTAGATGAATTCCAAGGAGTTTTGGTTGAAATATCTTTATGCCCAATTCTTCTTTCAATTCCCGCGCCATGCCAATTTCAGGTTTTTCATGGAAATTTAAGAAGCCGCCTGGCGCGTCCCAATAACCTTTTAAGGGCGTAATACCCCGTTTGGTCAGTAAGACTTGTCTATCTTTAATAAGCAGGCCTGAAGCCGTGGGTTTGGAATTTTGCCAGAAAATAAACCCGCACTTGGGGCAATAAAGTTCGCTTGAGCCGTGGATTTTCTTATAAATGAATTTGGTTCCGCAGCAAGAACAAAATTTGAAATTATTCTGAACCGTTTTTTTAAAACTAACCATGATTTTGAGCTAATTCAAAAGTCCTTTGCATAAGCATGGCCACAGTCATTGGGCCAACCCCGCCGGGAACCGGCGTAATCCAACCCGGAAGGTCTTTGGCGGATTCGGCATCAATATCGCCCACGATTTTATTGCCTTGCCGGTTAAAACCTACATCAATTAAAATCGAATTTTTCTTAAAACTACCGCTTTTCAAGAATTTTGCTTGGCCAATGGCGATAATGATCACGTCCGCGTCTTTGGCTTGAGACTGGTAGTTAATAAATGGCGGGTAAGCAATATTCACCTCAAGACCCCGCCTGGTTAGGGCAATGCCCATGGGTACGGCAAAATTGGCACTATTGGCCATTATCAAAGCTTTTTTATTGGAAAAATCCTGGTTGATGCTTTCTATTAATTCCCAAACGCCCTGGCAGAGTACTGGGGCTAAAGCAGTCGGATCTACGCGGAGCTTTTTTAAGTTATTTGGGTGGAAACCATCAGCGTCTTTTTTGGGATCAATGGCATAAATTATTTCATCAGTATTAAAATGCTTGGGCAAAGGAAGTTGGACAATCATGCCATGGATTTTTGGGTTTTGGTTGAGCTGTTTTATGGTTTGGAGGATTTCAGCCTGTCGGGCGTTTTCGGGGAATATATGTTTTTCAAAATACAGGCCAATTTCCTTAGCCGCCTCTGCTTTAAGCCGGACATAGGTCTGGGAAGCATGGTCATTGCCAACCAAAACAATTGCCAGACCGGGGGTATTCCGGCTCTTGGATATTTTAACTTTTAATTCCTGCTTAACTTTTAGAGCCAATAATCGGCCATCAATAATTTTCATTTTGTTTAAAAATTTGATTGCTTAATTAAAGTCATTTTTTCCGAATACCAGCGCTGCCTTAATTCGCCCGCTAAATACAAAGAACCCGTGATTAAAATTGGCAATTTGTTTTTTGAATCTATGGCAAAGTCTAAGGCTTTTTGGCAATTAGGAATCAGGCTAATTTTTGAATTTGGCGAGATTTGTTTTAATATTCGGACTAGTAAATTAGCCGGCATGGGCTTGGGATAGGACTGTGAGGCCTGGGTGATAATCCAATGGTTAACTGTGGTTTTAAGGATTTTTAATATCGCTTGGGCATTTTTCTTTTCGCCAATGCCAATAATCGCCTTGACCTTAGTATAGTCCAGGCTTTTAAGCGTAGCCACTAAAGCTTGGATTTTGTCAGGATTATGCGCGCCATCAATAATGGTCGTCGGCTCTTTTTGAATAATTTCAATCCTGGCCGGGAGTTTGGTTGAGGCAAGGCCTTTGACAATAGCTCGACTTGGAATCCTAAGCATTTTCGCTGCCTCAATGGTCAGATTAGCATTAACTTGCTGATGCTCGCCAAACATTTGCTGCTTGATCATGCCCAAAGAAGAATGGCGCCAAAGCATCAAAGCGTCTTGATAAATTACCTTGGATTTTGGTCTAGGCATGTAATAATATGGAATTCTTACAAGCTTAGCTTGGTTGATAAGCAGATTTCTTATTTTATAATCAGTTTCACCAGTTAAAAGCATTGAGCCTTGTTTTAAGATTTTAGCTTTAGTTTTGGCAATTTTAATCTTGGTTTTGCCTAAAAGTTGTTGGTGGTCTAAGCCGATATTTGTAATTATGGCGATTTTTGGTGAAGGCATGACATTAGTAGGATCAAATTCACCGCCGCAGCCGACTTCAATCACAGCCCATTCAATTTGGCGCTTTTTAAAAATCAGCAGACTCATGGCAAAAAGTGATTCAAAATGCGAAGGGACAAATTTTTTATCGGATTTTTTTGTCTTATCCAAGTAAGGTTTAATTTTATTAAACGCCCATAAGAAATCTGGTACTGCAGCTAGCTTGCCATTTACGACAATCCTTTCGGTTGTGGTTATGACATGCGGCGAAAGATAAGAGCCGACTTTTATGCCCGCCGTATGCAAGATATTATGCAAATACATGGTTACCGAACCTTTACCAGAAGTGCCGGTGATGTGAATGAATTTAAAGTTTTTTTCCGGATTACCAAAAGCCATCAATAATTTTCGGGTACGTTCTAAAGACAATTGTGGATTTTCTTTGCGGGTAGCGAAAACTTGGCTTGGTAGGGCCTCTAGGTATTTTTTAGCATTTTGGTAGGCAGCTAAGTTCATGCTTAATAATTTAGAGGTTTTTTGGGAATAAGAAAAGCCACTCGTTATTGCAAGTGGCTTGATTTGTTCATTTGGCCGCGAATGACACATTCCAGCTCTTTTGCTGAAATTAGATACCCCAAGTTTTCGGCCAATTTTACCACGACGACATTGGTGGGTCGGGAAATAATTCGACGACAAGCCAAGATCTCCGGATGGGCCTTGATTTCAGCCTTTTTTACGCCTCCAGTTTGGCTGGTGGTGTGTAAGTAATGTTCTTTATCAAGAACAAAACCTACGTGGCCTATGCCTGTCGGATGTTCAGGGTGATTCCAGGGGTTTTTGCCCCTGAAAAAAATCAAATCACCAGGTTTCCGGTTTTTAATATTAATTTTTCGGCCATAGTTGACCTGCAGAACTGTATAACGGGGGAGCCAAACGCCAGCACAGGCAAAGATCAACTTACTGAAACCCGAGCAATCCAGGGTTGTTGGCGGATAACTTAGTGCGGCATGAAGTTTATAAGGTGTGCCAATGAAATCTTCAGCCACGGTAATAAGGTTCCAGTCAATCAGCCTACACTTTAGATTTGTTATTAAGATCCGTTCAAGTTCTTGATGCTCAATTATTAGCCTTTGGCAAACGTCGGTTGGGCAGAAAGCTAAAAAACCAAAAGTCGGGTGCATGTTGCTTCCTTTCAACGAGCAAAGGGTTATTTTTGTTGTGGAAATACTTTACCACGATTAACAAAGAATTCAAAACCCGTTAAGGTTAGGATTTTTTTCGATTACTATAATTTATTTTGCAGGGTAAATACGGCTATGGTCGGGCGGTTGCCAGTCCGCAGGGGCGGGCCCCAAGTGCCGATGCCCGGTGAAGTATAGATGTTAAAATCACCATCAGTCTTTAGGCCATTATTAAAGCCTTTATAAACCCACTTGGTAATTTCTCCGAATGGCCAGACTTGGCCGTCATGGGTGTGTCCGGATAAAAGCAGGTTAACCTTTGCGTTTTTTATTTGCTCAACATATTTTGGTTCGTGCCAAAGGACTATGCTGGGTTTTGATTGGTCGAGCTTACTTAAGTCTGGAGTTAAATCTTTTTTGGTGGAACTAGTTGGGTAATCAATGCCTAAAATTTGAATACCAGACACCTCGACAACCTGATCCCGTAAAATATTGATTTGCAAACCATCTAAGGCGGCTATTGAGCGGTCTACGCCTATATAAGTTTCATGGTTACCAATAATATAGAAATTGCCAAAAGTAGATTTCAGGTTTTCTAATGGGTCAGCCAGCGCAGCCAGATCCCGACCGCCACCATCAAATAAATCACCGGTGATAAAAACTGCGGCTGGATTTTCTTGGTTTGTCATTTCCACCACTTTTTTCAAAAAAGTTTGGCGATGCACAGGTCCGAGGTGAATATCCGAAAGCTGGACAACTTTTTGGTTTTGCCAAGCTGTCGGCAGATCCTTCATGGTTATGGTGTATTGGCGGACAACTGGATGCAAGGCGTTCCAAGTGCCATAAAATGTTATGGCCGCTGCAATCAGCAGTAAGCTTGTCAAGATATGAGCAAGAGGCAAATTCATTTTTAAAAGTTGTCCCGCAAAAGAAATAAGCCAAATTAAGACTGCTGCGAGAACGGCATACCAAACAAAACCCAGCCAAACAGAAGAAATTGAATAAAGTAGGTTAGTGAAGAAGGCTTCTTTCCAAAAAACTAAAACTGAAGTAATGGGGAAACTTATTCCAAGAATCAGCAGGATTATTAAAAGACTTCGACGGGCATCATTGGCAGGAATATGGAAGAAATTTACCAGGGTTCCATATAAGCCTAGGTGGCCAAGGATAAGCAAGACTGTGGCGGCAAAAATGAATCCAAGCATAATTAATCGGTTCATGTAAATAAGTTATAAAATCGCAGACCAGCCTTTGGTCCGGACCAGATAAGCCGCTTTGGCGACTAAGTAAGCCAGGAATGGGTCTTCTAGTTTACCGGTTAAAGCAAGCCGCTCGGCTTTAGTTAAACTCATTGGCATTGGGCGAATGTCTTCTCCCGGGTCGCCTGGAATTTTGCAAGACGTCAAGCCAGTAGCCACATAAGCATAAAGCGGCCAGCCAAAATGCTTTGGGGTCTGGTGGAAGAGTTTGAGTTTTTTGGCTTTAAAGCCTGCCTCCTCTTGGAGCTCTTTTTGTGCAGTGTTTTTTGGTTTATTTCCCGCTTCGACTTTACCTACAGGCAAGTGCCAAATAAAGCCTCGACGATATTCCTTGTATTCTCGAGTCATAATAAGCCGGTTTTTGGTATCAAAAGCTAAAACCGTGACCGTGGGCATACGAAAGACATATTCAAAAGTCATTTGTCGGCCATCAGGCAAGTGGGCGGGAAATTCTTTGATCGTGTAAATGCGGCCCTGGTAAGCGATGCGCGGTTTACCTAAAATGGTATGTTTCCTAACCATAACTATTTGTACAACGGATGGGTTTTGGTCAGGCTACGGATTTTTTCCTTGACTTCAATGTGCGTGGCCGTGTCATCCGGTTTTTTCAAGATTCGGGCGACCAACTGGCCAATAATCCGCATAGCATCCTCCTTAAAACCCCGGGTGGTTAAAGCTGGCGTGCCCAGTCTAATACCCGAAGGATCCATAGGCTTCCGCTTATCAAAAGGGATCAAGTTTTTATTGACCGTAATCCCAACCGAATCCAAAGCCACTTCAGCTTGTTTGCCGGTAAGGTTAAGATTGGTTAGGTCTATTAGAATTAAATGATTGTCAGTGCCGCCAGTGATTAAATTCAAGCCCTGGTTGGTTAAGCTTTCGGCCAAGGCTTTGGCGTTTTTGGTAATCTGTTTGCCGTATTCGATAAAGCTCGGTTCCATAGCTTCTTTCAAAGCTACGGCAATGGCTGCGGTCTGGTGGTTATGCGGCCCACCTTGCAAGCCGGGGATAATGGCCGCGTCAATCAATTCGGCCAGATTTCTTTTAGAAGTCTGATGATATAAATCATGATAGCGGTCGATGACTTTTGGAACCAAAATCATAGCGCCGCGCGGGCCGCGTAAGGTTTTATGGGTAGTAGTCATGACCACATCAGCATAGGGGAATGGCGAAGGATGCTCGCCGGCAATAATCAAGCCAGTGATGTGGGAAATATCCGCCACTAAATAGGCTTGGACTTCATCGGCAATTTTTTTAAATTTAGAAAAATCAATAATCCGGGGATAAGCGGTAGCTCCGCAAATAATCATTTTGGGTTTTTCCTGCAAAGCAATTTCCCGGATTGACTCATAATCAAGTAAATGAGTTTTTTCATCCACGCCATAGGACGCAGCTTGATAGTATTTGCCAGAAAAATTCAATTTATAACCATGGGTCAAATGCCCGCCTTGGGTCAGGCTCATACCCAAGACTTTGTCGCCCGGATTAAGCAAAGCAAAATAAATGGCTTGGTTGGCGGGTGAACCCGAATAGGGTTGGACGTTGGCATGTTCTACGCCAAAAAGTTTTTTGGCCCGATCCCTGGCCAAGTTTTCCACCTGATCAATAAATTCATTACCGCCATAATACCTTGCGCCCGGATAGCCTTCCGAATATTTATTAGTTAAAACCGAGCCCAAAGCTTCCATAACTGCTGGGCTGGCGAAATTTTCTGAAGGGATCATTTCCAAACCTTCCCTTTGGCGATGGAGTTCAGCTTGGATCAAGTCAAATATTTCCGAATCTTTTTTATGCAAATCTGACATGTGATTAAGTTTACTGGGTTTGAAAACTTTTGACAATTTATTCTGCGTGGATAGATACTATTGGCTCTTGTCGCCGGAGTTCCATTGACAAAAATTAGCGAGGTAATATCATTATGTATATCCACTCGGCTGCTTGTCAGTTTGAGATGGGCGAAAACCGCACCTTGAGTCCGCATCAGGAACTTAATCAACGGGTCCAACAAGGGAGTTTTTATGGATCCTCCGAATCATTCATCCACGATTTTTTCGTCGACAATGGAGACCATCAACATCTGAGCCAAAGCAGGCCGGCGATCCGCTGATAATACGATAGTGGTTTAGACTGTAAAGGATCAAAATTCAAGCCCCAAAACAAAAGGGCAATGCATAAGCATTTTTTGAACAATTTGATCTGTTCCAGTTAAACACCGCTAAAACCGTTTTATTGGCGATGATCAATAAGCACCATGCCTAAAAGGGCGTGGAGATCTTATGGAGGTAAGGCAAATTGGATGATTAAGGCTTCTGATCCCGCTTCCAGGGATTGGAAGTAAAACCGCCAGCAGCAGTAACATAGCCACAAACTTGAATCCCGGTAAGCATGACTTATCGGGATTTTTTAACATTTTTACCTCTTTAAACGAAAGTGATTTTTGTACCATATAGCGAAAAGATTTATTGACTTTTTTTAGCATTTTGATTAAATGGTTAGGGCTTAGGATAGCAAAAATGACCTTTTCCAATTCTAGATAAGAAATGAGGCATAGTAATGGCAAAAAAACTAGGACCGTACGTTGGTGTTGTAGGTTTTATGTCACCAAACGAGGTCGCGGAGGCGCTGACGGTTGTCCCTAACGACACTGTGCGGCGTCTCATGGTTGGCATTCTCGCTGATTCCGGGACGCTTACAGGATCACCGAATGTTTTACCAAACCGTTACCCGAAAAAGGAGGAAATAGCAGGCATTTTTTCCGCTGATCCACGAACGCTTAATCTCATCCACTACCGTACTCCTTACCCAAAGACTCTTTCCGAGCAACTTGCCAAATTGGTAGTTTTTGGCGGTCCCAATCTTGATGGATTCCAGCTTAACATTCCCTGGCCACCGATCGAGGAACTGGAAAAATTCCGAGAAAAATACCCGGAATTGGTGCTTGTTCTTGAAATCGGCCTTCAAGCGATGAACGAGGCCGATTCCGTACCAAAGCTGAAACGAAAAGTAAAGTCCTATCTGCCGTTTATCGATTCAGTCCTCTTTAGTCAGCACCCGCACCACGAAGAGCCTTTGGATGCTCGTAGCTCTTTTTCGACCCTTCTTCTGCTCAAACAATTTGAAAAACTTGGGCTTGGGGTCGTAGGTTGTCTTGGTTTTGACAGTCTGCATCTGGTGAGCCCTCTAGTCTCAAGATTTTCCAACCTCAGCATCGAGGCAGAATGGGGTCTGCGTTCGGGGATGCCTAAGGATAAGTTGCTGCTCTGGGCGGTTAAAGTGTATGTCGAAGAGGCGCTTCAAATCCTTGCCGGAAAACAACTGCCGGGGATCAGAATGACCCAAAGGGATGCACCATATGGCTTTGAGGGGCACGTTCGCTATTATGGTACTGGCAGGAACATGCTACGAACCCCAAGAATTGTGCAGCCGTGCGCTCTTCAGCCGGGTGATGTTCTCGCTACCGGAGAGCCTGTGCTATCTCTTCCTCGGGAGGGTGGTAATGGCACTGTGTATATTCACCTTTCAAATGGCCGTGATCGTGACGGCGTTTGGATCGGTGTCCCTGCGAGGATCCCATTGGCCCTTTTGACCGACGAAGATGGCGCCCCGGAAGCTGTCCGGACGCTACATGAGAAGTGATGTTTGGGCGTACGCGGAGAAATCCGCATGCGCCCTTTTTATTTTTAAAAAGCGCCAGTCCATAAATTGGAAAGGCGCTGGTTTAAGTTTGCAGTTTTTTTTGGTTTTGGGACTGGAGCAATTGGATACTCTGGGTAATGTGCCGGTTTATGGCTTTGATTTTTTCCCTAAGTTCGGGAATTTTTAGCTCTTCGGAAAAGTCGATTGCCGGTCCAAAGATTACCAAAGGCTTGCGAAAGAAGTTTCTGGGCAGCCATCGCCAAATCCCATGGGTTTTAGGCCCACCCCGAGAAAAAATTCGCTGAATACCATCGTGGTATACCGGTATGACTGTTATTGGCTCATCAGCGGTGGCGATTATGTAACCGGGGCCGTCCTTGATTTGCGTCAGGTCATAACTCCGGCCGCCTTGGTAGAAAATCAACAAGTTGTGTTTCTTTATCAAGGCCTGGAAGAGCTTAAACAGTTTTGAGTCTTTGCGGCCTTCTACCGGAACAGTTCTTAAGAGCCTGAAGAACAGGCTGATGTACCAAGAGGTGAAGAAGTTTTCCTTGGCCGCAAAATTTATCGGTGGGCGAGCGGGACGTGCCAGCATGGAAGGGAAGAAGGCGCTTATGCCAATTAAGAAGCTGTCATACATGCTGATATGATTGCATACAAAAAGCACGCACTGTCCCTTTTTAGGGATATTTTTCCGACCTCTAACCCGGGTAAAATTCAGGGGAAAGCGAAAGAAAAAGAAACCCATTGAGCTGACGGTTATTAGGGTCAGGTAAGAAAGCCATAAACCTGGTCGGGTTTTTAACCACCAGAAAAATGAAGATATTTTCAATGAACCTCCTTGTTTTTGTTATTATTTACTGGGAATACTTTACCAGATTAATATTTTTTGGCAAGTTTTAATGAAACCAAAACCCCCACACCTGGAAGGTATGGGGGCAGGTCTTAAACTTCAGTTATTCTGCTATTTCACGGTAATTGATTTGGTGCCAATTCCGCCATCACCAGTTACAATCTTAAGGGTTTTTTTGCCCTTGCTTAGCTGGGTGCCATCAATGGTTATCTGGATTTCCTTGCTGTTCTTGTACTTCACCGTGCCGCCAATATTCCCGATGGTAGCCACCGTGTCCCGGGTAAAGTTGGTGCCTTTAACCGAAATTTTTCCAGTAGCTTTGGTGGTGGTGATAGTCCCAGAAATACTGGTTATGGTCGGCTTGAGGATGACCAGGCTAACGCTGGTGCCGGAAATTTTGAAGCGGGGGTTGCTGGCATTCAAACCCGTATCCTGCTGGAAGCCCTTTGAGCTGGAATATTTGTAAATTTTCAGGTCATTAGCATTTCGATTCTTGACCAAGATAGTCAAACTGGCCATGCCAGATTGGTGGGCTTCTAAAGTGGTCACTGAAACCGAGCTGCCATATTTGGCTCCAGTACTAATATTGAAGGTCTTGTACTTGCTGGCAATGTTATAGACCTTTAGTTTTGACGTATCCGAACCTGAAGAAGCAACCACATCAGAGGTGCCATCTTTAGTTAGGTCAGAGAGTTTTAAGGAAAGCGCGCCTTTCAAGCCGGGGTTTATGGTCTTAACTAATTTGCCCGAAGTGTTGTAGGCCTTGATTATGCCGTTGCCAGATTTTACAGAGGCTTGGGTGACTAAGATTAATTGGCCTAACTTAGTGCCAAAATTCGCCGTGGCAATATTCAGGTCTGAACCCTTAAAAGCCGTCACCTTCTTTTTATTGACTGTGAAAGTACCTTTATTTTTGCCAGTTCCCTTCGTAACCGTGGTCAAAGCTTTAGAGCTGGCTGCGGTGACCAAACTATGCTTGGAAAAGTGGTCAGACAAAACGGTAATAGTGTTGTTGTCCAAATCCTGGCTGGTGTTATCCGGCGATTTCCAGCTGTTTGAAGTTTCATCAAAGTACTTTGGCAACAAAGCGCTTTCTTCTACGCCTGCTCCTTCCAACATTTTATCCGTGTACTTGAAGGTAATAGTGACGTTGGAATTGAATTTGGTTATTTCCGCACCGCTGCTGTTTAAGGCTTTGAATTCATAGCCATACCAAGCAGGTTTGGCAGTTGACATGCTCATCAAGTTGGCAGTTGGCGTGGCAGTCAAGGTGACATTGCCTGAAGTTGCAAAAGCCGAAGCGCCAGCAGTTATTGAGGTGCCGTCTTCCAGGATTATGGATTGGGCTTGGGTAGAATCAAAGGTTGTTGAGAATGGGGCTGGCAGCCGGAAGTTGGCATTAGCGTCCAGCTTGAAGTCTTGGGTAATGACTTTTTTTGAACCATCAACCACAATAGTTATTTCTTCGCTACGGGCAAAGTTATTATCCCAGGCTGAATCACAGCCAATATGCCAAACGCCTTTGGAAACGTTTATCTCGTAAGTGCCGCCTCTGGCTTCACCACCAGAGAAATTCCCAGTTTCTTCCCAGCCGTGGCAGTAACCGAATGGTCCGCCGCCAGCAACCCTTCCCGTGATTTTGGCATCAGCTTGGCGGAAGGCTAAGGTCACGCTGGCGTTCTTACTAGTTTTCATGTCCACCACTTGGGATTTGGCGGGCATGTCCGATGAGGTACCAGGTTGGGGATTAGCCCGAACTTCATAGGTGTGTCCGCTTAAGACAGTTAGGGTGGCATTTCCATAGCCATCAGTTTGGCCGCCGACATTAAGGATATTTTTCATGTCTTGGGCATTTGGCGCGCCCATAATTTTGTCTCCTGCGGCCGTGGTTTCGCCTTTGACTTTACCCTTAAAGAAGGAAGCACCGGTCATGGCACCTTCAGGTGGCCCGAATTTCATGCATTCTGACTCGTTTTCAGGTTTGGAACAGTAAGTCTTACATTCAGTTTCCGTTTTGCAACCTCCCGGACCAGTTTGGGGCGTACCTGGGGTGCCAGTATCAGGACCTTTGAACTTACCACAAGCTTCCTGGTTTTCTTTCTTTGAGCAGTAATCAACACAGGCCATGACATTTTTACAACCGCCAGGGCCTTCGGCAATGCCGGGTAAGGACATTTTTTTGCACAAATTTATTTGTTTCGTATCTTTCTTTTTTCTGGCGGTCATGCAGGTTTGGAAGGGGTCAGCTTTTTTACCGTTTTTATCCTTAAACTCTTGGCCAGCCAAGTCTTTTGGTCCCTCAGTTTTGCTCATATCCCCAGCACGGCCGAAGACTTCAATATTATTATCAGCATTCACCCAAACATTTGACATAGGCTTGCCAGCTGAATTTAAAACCTGAACTTTAATTTTGGCATCACCCACTAAAGCGGTAATATTTTTTGCCACATTTTGTCCAGCCGAAACTACAATCGGGTCGGGAGAGGGATTACTATTCAAAAGTCCGCTACCTTCAGCAAAATGGTAATTGAAGAAATATTTGCCCGGCGCAACGGAAACGCGATAACTGCAATCTTCTTTAAATTGGGCATTGCGGCCGCCTTTTTCCATGTTATTCACAAAAATTTCGCCAAAAGTAAATTGGCCGGCTGGCGGAGTGCATTTGCTTAAAGGAATGCCATTAGGGTCAACTAAGGAGCCGTAAATTGATGAACTATTCCTTACCAATGTCAGGGTTGCGTCGGTCGTGCTATCAGCTGCGATTGCAATGGTCGAACCTGCGTCAGACACGGAATATTCAGATTCAGGCGGGGTATTCATACCAAGCTTAACCAGCGAGAAAACCGAAGAGGGAAGTTTGATAATTGCCCGGCCATCTGGATTCAAGGAGCCGCCATAATTCTGGCCAGGACCGAACTCTGTCGCTTCGGCTTTTTGGGCCCAGACCCAGCCATTAACGCCAGTGACAATAGCGCCCGCTTCATCTTTCACCGTCACCCGAATAGTGGCATCAGCTTTGACAACAACCACGCTGCCAATTGCCACAGAAGAGGTGTCTGTCTCCAAAATTACTTCTGGAATCATAGTGCTGGAAACATACATTGCCGTACTTGGAGCGCTAGGGTCGACCCAGTTGTCAATATTGACATTGCAACGGCCTGATAAGAGCGTCAAGTCAAAAGTGCCATTAGCGGCAGAAGTGGCATTGCCATTAATTCCAGGTTGCGGCCCGGAGCTGCTGGTTGTACCTATTGGTTGACACCAGGCATTGATTCTAACATCAGGTATGGGTGTTCCGCTTCCATTAACAATTGTACCGGTAATATGGGCAGTCTTAGCTTTTACGGAAAAATTTGCTGTAATTGTTTGGCCATCAGCCACATTCACAATCTGGGATATTGCGGTTAAGCTGGGATCTGGATTCCAGAAGCCAACATTAAATGATCCGGCGGGTAATCTTAGGGTATAAGTGCCGTCAGCATTTATCGTGGCATTACCGCCACCCCCAGCACCCATGGTTGACCAAGCATTAATATTGCCGGAGGTCACAGGTCCACCAGTAGCGTAGGTTACCGCACCAGTGATAGTCGCGGTCGCTTTGGTTACGGAAAAATTGACTGTCCGTGTTTCGGTAGTAGCGTCAGCAGCAAAAGTCACGTCATACTGAGGTTCATTATAAGACCAGTCAGCACCAGCTGGGGCCGAGAGGTTAATGCCGTATTTTGGGTTGGCTCCTAAAGTCAAGGTATAAACCCCGCTCGCATTTGTTGTGGCCGAGGCGCCGCCTCCGCCGCTATATGACCAGCAGTTTACGATTACGCCTGCAACCGGTGTGGTTGTGCCTTTGTAAGTAATTGTCCCGGTTACGGTTTTTGGCGGAACAGTCAAAGTCACGTCTTTAGTTATTGTAACTTCAGTGCCAAGGACCGTAAAAGCGTCTGATGTATATTGGACTAGTCCGGTTGAATAATCTGGATAAGCTGAAAAAATATAAGTGCCAGGCATAACGTCATGGATTGTATAAGCTCCATCTGTGCCAGTTTCATTACCATAATATTCTGTGAGGTGATCAGGCGTATAGACGGCAGGATGCACGTATTGAGCGGGTGTGCCATCGGGTTTTTTAATAACTCCAGAGATGGTTATTGGCACTTCCGCGGAGGCAGTAAAAGCCTTGAACAAAGAACCCATACCCGCGCCATAAGGCAACAGGGTAAGGGATAAAATGGTTAGGCTGCCAAGTACGCCTTTAACCACTTTAAAGTGTTTTTTTCGCATATAATAAACGCGAATTAATAATAAGTAAATTAAAAAGGCAACGCCGCCGACAAACAGCGCTGTTTAATGGTTAATTGATAATAATTTAACTGTTTATCACTCATTTATAAGCCGACAAGCTTAGTTAAAAACTGAGAGTAAACTTAAGATTTATAATATCAGAAAACCCCCAAGTAAGACAATCTTGGGGGAGTTTTGTCAATCCCGCACCACTTTCTAAGAAAATATAAATTAATTAATCGGGTTATTATTATAACTGAATATCCTTAAATTAAAATAGAAGGATTATTATAGAAAGTGGTGCGGGATCAATCCCTAAACATCAATTACCACGGGCAATATCACCCTGTACCACTCCCCCTCGATAAACTCGTGGTCGGGTACAGGGCAAGACACGATATATAGAAAATTTCCAACCGTATAACCTTTTCTTTGACTAAACGTCTATTACAACGGGTAAAATCATTGGTCTTCGATTGGTCTTGTTGAACAAGAATTGGCCAATTTCATCCCGGATTTTGTTGCCAATATAGGTGTCACTGGCTTCAGTATGGGCTTTAGAGTCCTTAAAAAAGGATTTGACGCGCTTCTTGGTTTCTTCAATTAATTGTTTGCTGGTATTAATTTGGACAAAACCTCGGGAAACTATGTCTGGTTCGCCAATAATGTTGCCAGTATGCCGTTCAACACTGACAATGACCACCAACATGCCATCCTCCGCCAGCATTTGCCGATCGCGCAGGACCACGTTGGAAATATCACCGACGCCCAAGCCGTCAACAAAGACGTAATCCGTTTGAGCTTTTTGGCTTAAGGTTTTGGGCTGGCCATGGGTAAATTCCAGAATTGAACCATTATCCAAGACAAAAACGTGGTTTTTGGGAAAGCCCAGGCGGACAGCCAGTTTTTCCGCTTCTTTATGGAAATAATGGTTGGCGTAAACGGGCAAGAAGTAGGTTGGCCGGATTTGTTTTAAAACCGTTTTCATGTCTTCCGCCGTACTATGTCCACTGGAATGGATATCCATAATATCGCTGTGGATGACGTTGTCGCTTAAACGGTAAAGATTATCTTTCAACCTTTGGATGGTCCTTTCATTGCCAGGGATGACAGAAGAGGAAAAAACAATCGTGTCGGTTTTTTGGATCCTGACAAAGCGATGGTTGCGGTTGATGATTCGGGAAAGCACGGCATTGCTTTCGCCTTGGGCGCCTGTGCAGATGATGACGATTTTTCGGTCAGGGTAGTCCCTGATCCTCTCAATTGGAATCAGGTTTTCTTTTTTGACTTTAATATAGCCGAGTTTTTTGGCGGTCTCCACGTTCATTTTCATGCTATAGCCATCCAGCGCGACTTTTTTGCCCAGCTTTTCGCAAAATTCCAAAATGTGCTTTATCCTTTCCACTTGGGAAGAAAAAGTGCCGATAATAATCCGGCCAGGCGCTTCCCGGATTAATTTTTCCAAATTGGCATAGACGACTTTTTCCGGAACCCGGGCGTGCGTGTTAGTGGCGCCCAGACTTTCCAGCATTAAAATTGTGGGCTTTGGCAATTTTGAGAGTTGCGAATATTCAATTGATTGCCGGCCGACGGGATCTTTTTCATAAGTCCAGTCGCCCGGGTGGATGACCGTGCCGTGCGGGGTGTTGATAATCACCCCAACCGCATCCATGATGGAATGGTCAACCGCAAAAAAGCCTATGGTAAAATTTCCCAGCCGAAGGCGATCGGCAATGGATTTGACGACAATTGTTTTCAACCTTTGGGCCGAGCCTTTTTTATAATCTTCCTGCCGGTTTTTAATCAGGGCCAAAGTCAGCGGCCGGCCGATGATGGGCGGATAACCAAGTTTTTCCAAAAGGATAGGCGCGGCGCCAATATGGTCAAGATGTCCATGGGTGAAAATTACGCCGCGGATGCGGTTTTCTTTGCCGCGCAAATAAGAAATATTCGGGATAATGTAATCAATACCCAGCATGTCTTCTTCGGGAAACTGCACGCCCATGTCCACAATCACGATATCTTCTTTATATTCAAAGATAGTCATATTGCGACCAACTTCTTCCTGGCCGCCTAAAGGTATGATTTTCAAGCTGTCAGCGGGCTTGCTGGGTGGAATTTTTTTTAAATTTTTATTGCTTTTAAATTTTTTCATAATCTAGTCTTTTATTAAGGGCTCCAGCAGATGTTGATAAAATTTGATTCTGGTTTTATTAATTTGAGAGACTATTTAAATGTAACTATTGACAGATTTCAATTCTATACCGAGAGATATTTTGATTATCAAGATGCATACACGCTACCAGCTTGTCATTTTCGTAAAAATTTAAATTAAAATGGTACTCGTTGCTTCTATGAGGGCGAGCCTTGCTATAACTATTGGGGTCATCTACAAGATTGAAATCTAAGCCTTTTCCTGAAGAAGGGCCTTTCTCAATCCTGAGACCGTAAATTTTTAAAAAAGTCGGTTTGATTGGACTTGATGACATGCTTAAAGCCATTTGTTCGTCATATAATTCTTTGACACTTCCATATACTTTGCCTTTTAGTTTTTCAGTTTCGGTTTCTGCGGGATTAGGTTTTTCAAAAAGATTATTTTCGTGCATACTATTGTATGACTTAATTTTTAATTGAAACGTGATTAGAGTGGTGCCGCGGGGGACCCCGTTACCAAACCTCATTTCATTCGGTTGGTACGGGGCAGGGACTTTCCGCCAAAGGCGGATCCACCCTATTTTAGTTATTGTGGCGGAGAACTCCCATGCCCTTGCGGTCGTCCCGCCATACGACGGGATGCGTTATATATGAGGTGATTAAAAGGAGTGGTGCCGGAGACCCGCCCATCAAGCTTCGCTTGTCGAAGCGGGCAGGGAGGACTTGTCCCGCCATGGGGCGGGATGCCGCCTACTTTTTTTGGATTCTATTTGATGGCGGCAAACCTCCAATTCCTCAAGCAATATATTGCATTATTCTGGTGCCCTAGGGGAGATTTTCCGCCAAAGGCGGATCCGCCTATTTTTAATTATTGTGGCGGAGAACTCTCTAAAGTTCTGCGGTCGTCCCGCCAAACGGCGGGATGCGTTATGTACGAACGGTAAATCAGAAAGTTGAGTGGTGCCGCGGGGGAGACTTGAACTCCCAGGGGCTTACGCCCACACGGCTCTGAACCGTGCGTGTTTACCAATTTCACCACCGCGGCAGGCCTTTAGCTTCTATCTTAACAATACCTCAATATCCCCCAAAAAGTTAAATTGGATATCGAGGTAAAATCAAAGGATTAAACCCCCTGCATTTAAGGGTTCCACTTCCAAACCCGATCGGTCTGGGTGTACCAATTAACCGCATCCAGGTAATGGTAGCCGCTGGTTAATAGCGTTGGTTGGATGGTTGAGCGCAGGTTTGCCGAGTTAATCAACAGTACGTTTGGTTGGTAAAGGAATATTGCCGGCAGTTCATTGACCATGATGGTTTGGATTTTTTTATTGGTTTCAGCTTTGGCTTCTGGTTTTTGGGCTTGGGCTTGGCTTAAAAGCTGGTCAAGCTCCTTATTATAATAACTGGTTAAATTTAATCCGGGATCAAAACTTTGGGTGGAATGCCAGAATGGATATAGATCCAAACTACTGTCATAGCGGTCTGCATATAAAAGTGCATCGAAATTTCGACTTTTGATGACTTCTTTGGAGAGCAAACTCGGGTCAATCTTTTTTAGCTCGACTTTTGCGCCGAAATTTTTCCAAGCTTCAACAATTAAGCTTGCGCCATCCGCATATTCTTTGATGTCCGGAACAGTCAAATTGAATTCCAGCTGGGTTTTACTTTTTATATAGATATCATTTTCTTTTTTCCAACCAGAACTCAGCATTAATTCCGAAGCTTTATTCAGATCCTGAGATCGGGGGTTAGTTATTTCTTCACCACCAGGCATGCCAAATAAAACCGGACCATTAACAGGTTTTGCGTCGGGCCTTGTCTCTGTAATTATCTTATTCAAATCAAGCGCCAAGTTTAAGGCTGAGCGAAGATTTTTATCACCAAATAACTTATTTTTAAAATTGAAGAATACCCCGACAGTTTGTGGCAATGATTGATAAGCCTCTTTAATCCCCCTGATTTTTAGGGCTTTTGCAAATAAGTCGCTGGAAACCAGGCGAAGACCCTGGGCCTGGCTACTGGAAACTAGATCCAAAGCTGCTTGGGAATCTTGAGCGAAACGAAAGGTCAATTCTTGCAATAATGCTGGAGTTGAAGAATTGCTGAATCTTTCAAGTGACATAAGGGTTATGTCTCCAGATTTTTCTTTTTTTCTTATCTCTTTAAACATAAAGGGGCCACTGCCGACAGGCTTAAGGTTAAATTCAGTTATACCCATGGCAGCCGGCGGGATATCTGACCAGATATGGGCAGGAATAATCTCTAAGGTCAGTAAGTTTTGGAAGTCGGCATTGGCTTTGTCTAATTTAAAGATTATTTTTTGGTTGTCTGGGGTTTCAATTTTAACGTCGCGGAAATCGCTATAGCGCGGACTGCCGACGTTTGGGTTTTGGATTGTCTCAATGGTGAACCTAACATCATCGCTAGTCAGGTTTTGATCGTCTTGCCAGGTTAAACCTGGTTTTAAGGTTATGGAATAAGTTTTGCCGGCATCAGAAACCTCGACTTTATCCGCTAAATCATTTACGTAATTACCAGAAGCGTCCATTCGCAAAAGGCCGTTGTAGACTAAGTCGCTTAAGCTCAAGTCCAGATCGCTACTGGCAAGCACGGGATTGATAAATCGGGGGGTACCAACAACAGCTTCAGTGTAGCTTCCGCCAATTGTTGGTTCTGGAATCCAATGACGATTAATGTACCGGCCTACCATTAGGGCGGCAGCCGCAAAAAGGAAGAAAAGACTCAGCCTGAAGATAAAATCTTCAGATTTGCTTAAATATCGGAAAATGTAAGTAAACTGCGTAAGGCTTGGCCAGCGGGTTTTATTAAAGTTTTGGACCATAGTCTGGTCATGCTCAAGCGAAACCGTCGGGCCAGTTTTGGTCCGATGGGTTATTTTCTTATATAGATTCTTTAGGGCCGAGAAAAAGGGAGAGATGAAATTGCGCACAAATTTTTTAAACCGTTTTGGTTTGAAAGACTAAAATGGCAATGGCAGCGCCAGCAAAGATAACGCCCATGACAATAGTGGCGTAAAATAAAACCTTTTCCGCCCCGCGCTTGGTCCGGTAGACATTGCCTTCGCCGCCAAAGACTGCGCCTAAGCCAGCGCCTTTGGCTTGCATTAAAATGGCAATGGTCATTAATACCGCAGTTACAATTTCTACAACAGAAAGGATTTTAATAAGCATAAATTAAATGTTTAGATGCAAATTACAGGCTACAATTTTTTTACTTCTTTGTCAACCCAGCACCACTTTCAAAATAAACACTAAATCAAAATCTAAAAAATTAACATCATTAAATTAAATTATTTTTTTAAGCTCAACACTTGTGTTTGAAAGTGGTACTGGGTCAATTCTGCGAGAATTAATAGTAATTTATCATTACTAGTTTTGGTTTTTTCTCCGTTTGCTATGCAGACGCACAATTTGAAATACCCTTTTGCCATGCACGGCCATTGTGGGCTTTTTCTTCTTATCCCGGCGTTGAGTTTTGAGTTCGAGTTTGCGTTCAGCATTGGACATACGTGGGGCACTGCTTAGGTGATTTATGGTTTCGTATAGCCAGGCGGGTACATGCTTCCTCGACAACTCCCCCCAATGCAGGAGCAGACGTACTCAACCTGCGTGCAGTATGAGGATCCAGGGTACAGGTCTTGTAGCCAGGGTTCATCTGCTTGTGCACGGTTAAAGCATCCGGCCGGGCAAATCTTCTTGCAGTCGCTGTCTACGCTACAGCTTGTATTCACTTGGGACAATCGATCAATCGGTTCTGCGTAGCACTTTTCGCCGTACTTGTCCCAGAAGAAGCCATTGCCTGTACATCGGATTTCAGAAAGGGTAGCAAAGTACTCCTGGGTAGTTCCTTTGCGCGACACAGAAATAGTAAGGGGTTGTTTTACATCGATGTATTGATACACATACTCGTAGGTTGAGGATTGCTCCGCAGCCGAAAAGAATGCCTGCACATGCACCGTGTTCCGCTGTTTCACGTTCATGCGGATTACACCCTCGGCATTGGTGACGGCGTCATACTGTGATGTCCGGGTGTAATCCACTAGCAGTTGTCGAATCGGGAAAGGCAGCCATTTGTCCTGGAAGATGTGTACTTTTACGCCCACAAGAGGCTGTTGCGTCGTGCCATCAATAAGCGTCAGCGCAACAAACCCAGGGGCAAAAAATCGCCATGCATGCCAAGCAATAAGTACGATGATTGCCACAGCCCCGATTCCCAGGAATAGTGATGATTTTTTCATAACGTAGATCGTTACTTGATTATATCTAGTTTAGAACGATGTGGGTCTTTAGCAAGTACATTACAGGTTGTCTTGTATTACCTTTGTAAGTTTGAGCCCGACAACTTTTGCTAGCTCGGTTTCATTTACCTGGCGGATTTTGGTGACTGAGCCAAATTTATTCAATAAAAGTTTTTTAGTTTTTGGTCCTAATCCCGGAATTTCATCCAAAGCGGATTTGATTGAGGCTTTGACCTGTTTTTTGTGGAAACCCGCAATTGAAAAACGGTGAGCTTCATCCCGAATTCTTTCGATCAAGAATAAGCCATCCGACGGGTTTGGTAATTTTATCGCACGTTGATTGGGTAAAAATATTTTTTCCCGCTCAGCCTGTTGGGGTAGGTGATGATGTCCACCTTTGGCAATTGCCACGATTGGAATGGGGAAATTTTTCCCGAGTTTTAGTTTGACAATATTTAATTGGCCAATACCACCATCAAGAATGATGAGGTCGGGCATTGGCCACCCCCTCACCCCCTGCCCCTCTCCCCCTTGCGAAGGGGGAGAGGAGGGAGAGGGGGTATGTGTGAATCGTCTTCCTAACATTTCGGCCAACATGGCCGGGTCATTAGCGCCAATAACAGTCTTGATATTAAAGCGGCGATAGAATTTTTTGTCTGGCTTGCCTTGGGAAAAAACTACCATACTCCCTGAAGCATGCTGGCCCTGGAGATTGGCCACGTCATAAGCCTCAATGCGTTTTGGAATAGCCGGTAATTTTAAAGCCTCGGTTAATTGTTTCAAACCTTTGTGCAATCTTAAATCATCCCTTTCAAAACTGGCTTTTTGCTGGCGCAAGAATTCTTCCGCATTCAAATTTCCCACCTTGATTAGTTTTTTAATCCTGCCTCGAATCGGCACAAAAATTTTGGCGTTAATAATTTTTACCAGAGCTTTGGAAATTTTTAATTCCATTGGCAAAGCCAATTTATCAGGCAGGTCAGGGCTGAGAGCATAAAATTGCTCCACAAAACTTGCCAAGACTTCCATGGGCTTTTCATCTTTAATATGCTGCAAGAGTACGGTTTGCTTATCCAGTAACTTTCCCAACCGTATTACTAAGCGAGTAACTGCACCCAAACTGCCTGAACTGGCATATCCAATCACATCCAAGTTTTCTTGGCTGGTTAAAACTACATTTTGCCTTTGCATCAGGCGGTTGATATATTTCAACCTATCCCTAAATAAAGCCGCACGTTCAAATTGTTCATTGGTGCTAGCAAGGTGCATGTCTCGGGTTAAATTCTTTTCAATTTCTTTGGTGTTGCCGCTTAAGAATTTAATCAAGCCGCTAATGACTTCCTGGTAATTTTTTAGGCTTGCTTCATCAGTGCCATGGCCCAAACACCGGCCCAGGTGATATTCGAAACAGGGTTTTTCCGGAGGATTAGCACAGTTTTTATAGGGAAAGATTTTTTTTAATAATCGCAGAGTTTCGTAAACCGAAGCCGAAGAGACAAATGGTCCAAAGTACCGTGAATTATCTTTGCTGATTTTTCTGACTGTGGAAACTGAAGGGAACTTTTCAGCCAAGGCGATTTTAATATACAAGAAATTCTTGTCATCCCGCATGACAATGTTATACGGCGGGTGGAATTTTTTAATGAGCGTGGTTTCCAAAAGCAGGGCTTCTAATTCATTGGAAGTAACAATAGTTTCCAATTTGGCAATTTTGGAAACCATAATTGCTTTGGCGGGGGAGAGCTGAGATTTTTTTGAAAAATACGACCCAACCCGGGATTTTAAGCTGGAAGCCTTGCCCACGTACAAAATATCGCCATGGGCGTCAAAATATTGGTATACACCCGGCTTATTCGGCAATATAGCGATTTGGGTTTTGAGGTTTAAGTCCATAATTGAAAGTATACAGCGTTTATAATACAAATATTGACGAAAATGATGCAACAGCCTAAAGTTGCCTAAAGCACTTTGACATTGGCTCTGACCTGAAAAGGTTGGCATTATCAGCATGGGGTTGATAATGCCGGGCATTTTAACCTGGAGCGCCTTTCGACTCATAGGAATCGGCTTACATGAAATAGGGTAAGAAGATTGGAATGAGAAGGAGGACTTTATGAGTATGCAAGAAACCCAAACCTTACGAGCAAATTGCTGCGGTTGCGGAGCAGACTTGCCCGGCAATTCCGGCAATTTTGAAGTCTATGGGGAGCACGCGGATTCGGAGGTAATAATTCGGCCAGTGCTTAATGAGCTTATTGTATTTAAGCACGGGCCGTTTGAACCTTCGGATTTTGGGATTTTTCAGTCCTACCTTATTGTTCGTTGTAAGAAATGCTATCGTTACACCTTTCACATTAGACGTTGGGGCACTGAGGAATGGGAAAGCATAGCTCCTATAGACTGGCGTTCAAAAATTGCCTGGCGTTGGCCTCAGGATATGCAGTCCCAGGAAAGAACCTTTCGCAATTTGCAGCACGTAAGCTATTCGAGGACAATAGCTGGTCGCTTTAAAAATATGATCAAGAGTGGTTATTTTCAAAAGCGGGCTGTTACAGAAAAAATTGGTTTTTGTCCGCCAACAGGAGAGGCTAAAAAAACCTTGGAGGATAACATAGCCAATTTATTGGTTTGTTATGCTGAATTTTCTGGCGAGTCCTTTTTCAGACTTTGGGATCATTTGCTTTTGACAATACCAAAAGATCTGCCTGGAATCGTTGCGGAATTGCGTCAAGAGCTTGATGCGCGCAAGCAAGAGCTAAAAGAGTTCGAAATAAAGTACAACGATTTCTATGAAACAATGTATGGGGCAATTGAAGATTTGATGCGGCTGAAAGGTTCAATCAGATCGCAATCGCTCGCAGATATTCGCGCTAAACTTTCCGCTGCCCTGACTAAAGTCGGCCTCAATACTCCGCAGATAGTCAGTTAACCTGTCAGTCGGAGTTCATTTTTAAGCATAGCCCTGGTCTTTGAAGATCGGGGCTTTTTCTTTTAAAAAAGGCTTAGTCCCAGCTCAAGCAGAGACACTTGAGTTGGGTTGTATTATTCATGCCAACACCTTTAACCATACCCATACTGAACTCGACAACTAAACCGAAAACAAACCCAGCCCTATAACCCTTGACCTAATCTTGACATTAGTGATACACTGTTTCCACTTCTGACGCTTCGGCAGACCCGCCTCTGGCGGGCTGGCATGAAACTCTTATTATTTTTAATTGAAATATTAAAAAATGGCTGAACTTATTCGAATCCGCGGGGCTCGGGTCCACAATTTGAAAAATGTTTCTTTGGATATCCCCCGAAACAAGTTCGTAGTTTTGACTGGTTTGTCCGGTTCGGGCAAATCGTCTTTGGCTTTTGACACCATTTATGCTGAAGGCCAGCGGAGGTACGTGGAATCCTTGTCAGCTTATGCCCGGCAATTCTTAGGCCTGATGGACAAACCGGATGTGGATCAGATTGACGGGCTTTCCCCAGCCATTGCTATTGACCAGAAATCCGTTTCCCACAATCCGCGTTCTACTGTGGGTACAGTTACGGAAATATACGATTATTTGAGATTGCTTTATGCCCGCATTGGCATTCCGCACTGTCCTAAATGTGGTCGTGTGGTTACCCGACAGACCATTGAACAAATCCGCAGGCAAATTTTGGCTTGGCCTACGGGTTCGCAGATAATGGTTTTGGCGCCAATGGTCAGGGACCAAAAAGGCGAGCATAAGCATGTTTTTGCGCATATCCGCAAAGCTGGTTTTGTGCGCGTCAGGTTGGATAATATCGTGGTGGCATTGGATGAGGCGGAAAGGATAGAATTGGATAAGCAGAAAAAGCATTCCATTGAAGTAGTGGTTGATCGGCTGACTTTGGCCAAAGATATTGAAAAGCAAAGATTGACCGAAGCTTTGGAAGTGGCCAGCCGCTTGGGCAAGGGCTTGATTTTAGTTTCGCGGAACACCAGCAATGGCAAGGCGACTACGGATGATGCTTTATTCAGCCAGAATTTTGCCTGTCCGCATGACGGCACGAATTTACCGCCGATTGAACCTAGGAATTTTTCTTTCAATTCTCCTCACGGGGCTTGCCCTGAATGTACGGGCTTGGGTACGAAATTGGAAATTGATCCCAGCTTAGTCATACCTAATCCTAAATTAACCATTGCCCAAGGCGCAATCCGGCCGTGGTCAAGGTCGGCTTCCAGCCAAACCTGGTATATGCGGATTGTGGATGCTGCGGCCAAAAGCTTGGGTTTTTCCATTAATACCCCGGTTAAAAACCTGTCTAAAAAAGTTTTGGATGCGGTTTTGTTCGGCACTGGCGACCAGCAGTTTGACGTGAATAATCCATCCGGCGAAGGCAAGGTCCGGGCATTTATGACCACTTACGAAGGCGTCATCCCGAATTTGATGCGGCGTTACCGCGAAACTGATTCAGATTATATCCGGGCGGAAATCGAAAGGTACATGCGCGTTTGGCCCTGCCCAAGTTGTAATGGCAAAAGGCTAAAACCAGAAATCTTGGGCGTAACCGTGGCTGGCCAGAATATTTCGGAATTGACCTCCTTAACTGTGGAAAAAGCCGGGAAAGTTTTCGCTGATTTAGCCAAGCCAAAAAGTTTGAGCGATAAGGAAGAAAAAATCGCCCACCAGATTTTGAAAGAAATTCGTGAGCGCTTGGGCTTCTTGATGAACGTGGGCTTGGATTATTTGACTTTGGATCGCGCGGCTTCCACTTTGTCTGGCGGTGAATCGCAAAGAATTTCCTTGGCTACCCAAATCGGGTCGTCTTTAGTCGGCGTACTGTATATCCTGGACGAACCTTCAATCGGTTTGCACCAAAGGGACAATGCCAAATTAATTGCTACTTTAAAAACCCTGCGAGATTTGGGCAATACCGTTATTGTGGTTGAACATGACGAGGAAACCATTTTGGCCGCAGACCACGTGGTCGATATCGGCCCGGGCGCCGGGGAACATGGCGGTCAAATCGTGGCTGAAGGCTCGCCCAAGCAAATTGAAAAGAATAAGCACTCACTCACCGGCCAGTACCTTTCGGGCAAGAAGAGAATCGAAATCCCCAAAGTTTCCCGCAAAGGCAATGGCAAGGCCATCGTCATTAAAGGCGCGCAAGAGTTCAATTTACAGAATTTAACCGTGAAGATTCCTTTGGGCATGTTTGTCTGCGTTACCGGGGTTTCCGGTTCAGGTAAATCCACTTTGGTTACGGATATCTTGTCCCGGGCCTTGGCGCAAAAGTTTTATAATGCCAAAGATTTGCCTGGCAAGCATGATGAAATCAAGGGCTTAGAAAATTTGGATAAGGTCATTACCATTGACCAATCGCCAATTGGCCGGACCCCGCGTTCCAATCCCGCCACTTACACTGGGTTATTCACGCCCATTAGGGATTTATTTACCCAAATCCCTGAAGCTAAAGCGAGGGGTTTTGGGCCTGGCCGGTTTTCCTTTAATGTGCCGGGCGGCCGGTGCGAAGCCTGCGAAGGCGATGGCTTGGTTCGGATTGAAATGCATTTCTTACCGGATGTTTACGTGGAGTGCGAAGAATGCCATGGCCGCCGCTATTCATCCCAAGTTTTAGAAATTTTTTACAAAGGCAAAAATATTGCCGATATTCTGGACATGACCGTGGAAGAAGCTTTGCAATTTTTCCGCCACATTCCAGCCATCAAGACCAAACTCCAAACTTTAATGGATGTTGGGCTTGGTTATATCCATTTGGGTCAAAGCGCCACTACCTTATCCGGCGGCGAAGCCCAGCGCGTGAAATTAGCCACTGAACTTTCTCGTCGGGCCACGGGCAGGACTTTGTATATCTTGGATGAACCAACCACGGGTTTGCACATGGATGATGTCAAAAGATTATTAGGCGTGTTAGATCAATTAGTTGATAAAGGCAACACCGTGATTGTCATTGAACACAACTTGGATGTCATTAAATGTGCGGACTGGGTCATTGACTTGGGTCCGGGCGGGGGAGACAAAGGTGGCAAGTTGGTGGCCGAAGGCCGGCCGAAAGACGTGGTAAAAATCAAATCAAGTTATACTGGTCAGTATTTGAAAAAAATATTTCCCGGTAAATAAAATAAAGAACCCCCGGTCAATGATCGGGGGCTTTGCCTGTTCGACGGGATTTTGTAATCTGTGTTTTGAAAAAACAGAAGTTATTAGAGGGCTTCGTGAATCAAATAACGGATTACTTGCTCGACAACAGTCTTGGTCATTTCTTCCAGGAGCGCTAGTCGTTTATGGGGCGTCAAGATTTGGAAGGATTGGACATGAGTAGTCGAAGGTTGCATAAAGTGTATTGTCTGTTCTTGATACGTGTGGCAGACGAGAGTAACTTCCAGCGGTTTGGTGGAGAGGGTCTTTTGACTATTGCTTAAGGCCAAGGTAATGATGACCTTGTCAAAACTGGCTGAGTGCCGTTTATTGCAGCGAGTAATCACGGCCTTGAGGCCGGTTTCTTCCTTGAGCTTCTTGAGAATTTCGTTGACACTGTGCCGGTCGAAGAAGGAATAGAAATTCCGAAGCCGCCTTTCGGCCAGAGTGTTTTTGCGTTTTGGCGAACTTGTTTTCATTTGTCAATTACCTCCTTAGTCCCTGTTTTGGTTTGAATTTTTAATAGTGAACCCTATCATAGAATAGATTTTTAAGTCAAATAAAGAACCCCCAATCAATGATTGGAGGTTTTTCGATGGTTGGCGCATTTTGTCGGAGGCTTTCCGTCGCCCTTTTTGATTTTGTCCTTAAGAACCTGCATGACGTTGGCCAAATCCTCCTTGATGGTCCGGGCCGCCTTCTGGTTCTCATTCTGAATCTTGACGGAAATTTCTTCGCGGTGGACTACCACTTTCAGCGGAGCATCAATCCCCAGGCGGACTTGGCGGCCGTAAATTCCCAGCACAGTGACTTTGATCTCGTCGCCAATCGTGATCGATTCGCCCAACTTTCTCGTTAAAATCAGCATTTATTGGCCTCCTATGGCCTGTTGGTGTGCGTTTTTAGTCGTGTTTATTTGTCTTTTTGGTCAAGCGAGTATATCAGGACATATTATTATGTCAAGAACTTATTAAGCCAATTTATTGAGCTTTTGGTTTATGGGTTGTAGCATATACTCATGAACCCTTTGGAAGCTGCTATCTTAAAAACCGTTGCTTATTTTGATATTTTTTCCTTTCCCTTAACCTCCTGGGAAATTTGGAAGTGGCTTTTTGGCAATAAAGCTAACTTCCTTGAAGTTAATAAAGCCTTAGAAGAAAGCGGAATTTTGAAAAACAAATTAGGCTTTGGAAATGGATTTTATTTTTTGGCAGGCCGTCAGGAAAATGTAAGCCTGAGGCAAGAAAGATATGAATTGGCTTTGAACAAATTTAAAAAGACCATAAATTTCATAAAAAGGCTAGTGCGTTTGCCTTTTATTAATTTCGTAGCAGTCTGTAATACTTTGGGACTAATGAATGCTAGGGACGAGAGTGATATCGACTTATTTGTCATCGTAAAACCCAAGCACATTTGGACGGTCAGGCTTTTGGCTGCAGGGTATGCCCAGTTGCGCAAGCTTCGGCCGGTTGGCCAAAACCGCAAGAATAAGTTTTGCCTTTCCTTTTATATCACCGATGATGCCCTGAATTTACAAAATTTGCTGTATCCTCAAGATCCATATTTTATTTATTGGCTAGCTACTCTGATCCCAGTTTATGACCCAAATAACCTCAAGCAAAAATTGTGGCAAGAAAATATGTGGTTGCAGAAATTCTTGCCCAATGCCGAATTTCGGGAAATTTCAGTCCAAAGGGAAATCCAATCTAGCTCATTAAGTAAATTTCTGGAAAAAATTGTTGGCAGTCAAGGTTTTGAAAAATTTGCTGAAAAAGTGGAGAAAAAATGGCTGCCGGAAAATTTGAAAAAGTTAGCCAACCAAGATACGCGGGTGGTCTTGAATGAAAGAATTTTGAAATTCCATGACAATGACCGCCGTTTGGAATTTGCCAAGGCTTTTGATAGCCGGCTCGTTAATTTAGGTTTGAATTTATGAACAAGCTGGAAAATTGGTTGAATCTGGCTTTGGGTTTATATCTGGGGTTATTGCCTTGGCAGACCAGGCTGATTTTAGATAATTCAGCCATTCATGCTGAATTTTCCGAATATGCGGCTTTAAGCTTGTATGCCACAGATTTACTTTTATTGGCTGTTTTTATCCTAAGTTTGTTTCTGCCAGGAATTTATCAGGCTGGCCAAAAGCAGATTAAAATTGGGATTTTAGCCTTGATCGTCGTGATTTTGGGGTCAGTAATTTTTGCTGATAAAGTGGAAGTGGCAATTTTCAGCATAAAAATATTAGCCATTGGCTTAATGCTGTATTTGTTGCTTCAGCAGAAATGGGTCAACCAAAAATTTTTATTAATTTGCTTTTTGGGCGGAGGCATATTACAAGCTGTAATTGGCATCACGCAGTTCCTTTCGCAAACCAGTCCAGCCGTTTCATGGCTTGGATTATCCGTCCATGATCCGGCTATTGCAGGGACTTCAGTGGTGGAAGCCGGGGGCATGCGCTGGTTAAGAGCTTATGGCAGTTTGCCGCATCCGAATATTTTGGGCGGTTATTTGGCTTTATGTTTGTTAACAGCCTTTGGATTTTATTTGAAAATTTACGAAAAAGCCAGGGCAGGTTTTAGCAAGTGGACTCGGGAAAATGTTAAAAGGCATATAGAAGGCAGGAAATGGTATATCAATCAGGCCTGGAAAATTTCAGGCTTGGTAGTCGGCGGTGCAATATTAACCCTAGGTTTGTTATTATCATTTTCCCGTTCAGCCTGGTTAAGTTTTACCGCGGTTTGGCTGATAATTTTATGCATCTTAATTATTAAGAAAATTCCCGGGGGCTGGGTCTTGTGGTGCAAGTGGTCAATTTTTATGGGCGTAATGGCAATTACCATGGTTGCTTTTCTGCCTCAACCCTTTTTTACTAGAGTTAGTATGGATAGCCGTTTAGAGAGCAAATCTTTGATTACCCGAAGCAGTTTATACCAAGATGCCTGGACTCTGATCAAGAAAGAACCAATCCGGGGAGTGGGGTATGGCAATATGGTTATGGCGGTTTATAACCAGGTTGATGCTTCACGCGGCTCGGTCCATGATTACCAGCCAGTCCATAATATCTACGTTTTAAGCGCAGTTGAACTCGGGCTTCTTGGCGGAGTGATTTTTCTGATTTTTTTAGTAATCATATTAAAAACTGCCATCTTCAAATTACTAAAAACCCCTAGCCCAGTTTCCATTGTGGCTTTTGGCATGTTTGTCTGCTTAGTTTTGATTGGGTTGTTTGACCATTACTTATGGACTTTAAGCGCTGGGGTGGGCTTGTTGTGGTTGGTGGTGGGTTTGATAAGTAAGGAAGAAGCTTAGCCGCTCTTGACGGTTTTGTGGGTTTTATTTAAACTGCCCTTACTGTTAGCACTCCAAACCCTAAAGTGCTAATTTACCAGCTACAACCTTTTAAACATTCAATATTAATTAACTAAAAATATGAACCTAAAACCTTTGGGCGACAGGATTGTGGTTAAGCCCGCCACGCAGGAGGAAGTCACTAAATCCGGCATTGTTTTGCCAGACACCGTGGACAAGGAAAAGAAAGAGCAAGGCGAAGTCATTGGCATTGGCTCTGGCGAAAAAATCCAAAAGCTGGGCTTGAAAATTGGCGACATTGTCCTCTTTGGCAAATATTCCGGGGACGAAGTCAAGGTTGAAGAAAATGAATACAAAATCCTCAAGGATGAGGATGTTTTGGCAATTTTAGAAAAATAATTTATTTAAATTTAAAAATATATGGCAAAGCAAATTTTAATGGGAAAAGAAGCAAACATTAAGCTTATTGATGGTGTTAACAAATTAGCAGATGCGGTAGGAATTACATTGGGCCCAAAAGGTAAAAATGTTTTACTTGATAAAGGGTATGGTACGCCCACTTCTACAAAAGATGGTGTCACAATCGCAAAAGAGATTGAGTTAGAGGATAAATCTGAAAATGTTGGAGCTGATTTAGTTAAAGAGGCAGCTTCAAAAACAAACGATAGCGCTGGAGATGGGACTACAACAGCAGTTGTTTTGGCTCAAGCCATGATAAATTTTGGAGTGAATATACTTGGAAGTCGTCCTACTTCTTTTGGTGGTGTAAATATTCAACAAGTTCAGGAAGGAATGCACGAAGCTGTAAAAAAAGTAGTTGACTATCTTCAAGAAAATGCGGTTAAGGTAAAAGGCGATATGCAAAAAATTCAGCAAGTTGCAACAATATCCGTAAATAACGATGAAGAAATTGGAAAAATTATTGCAAAAGCAATTGATAAGGTTGGTAATGATGGAGTCATAACAGTAGAAGAGTCTCAGACTTTTGGAATATCTCAAGAAGTGGTTGAAGGCATGCAATTTGATAAAGGATATATCTCTCACTACATGGTAACCGACCCATCAAGAATGGAAGCTGTATATGAAGATGCGCCAATTCTTATCACAGATAAAAAGATTTCAGCAATCAGTGATATTTTGCCATTATTAGAAAAACTTGCTCAAACTGGCAAGAAAGATATGGTTATTATTGCGGATGAAGTGGAAGGTGAGGCTTTGGCAACCTTTGTGGTTAATAAATTAAGAGGCACTTTCAATGTTTTGGCTGTTAAAGCACCTGGATTTGGTGACCGCAGAAAAGAAATGTTACAAGACATTGCGATTATTACTGGAGGCAAGGTAGTGTCAGAAGAAGTAGGTTTAAAACTTGATTCCGCTGATCTTGATATGCTAGGGCATGCACGCAAGGTTATTGCATCCAAAGAAAATACCACAATAGTTGAAGGCAAAGGGAAAGAAGCTGAAATTAAAGATCGTATTTCACAAATCAAAAACGAGATCAAGGATTCTACGTCTGAATTTGATAAGGAAAAATTGAAAGAAAGACTCGCTAGGCTTAGTGGAGGTGTTGCGGTTTTAAAGGTTGGCGCGGCAACAGAGGTTGAAATGAAAGAAAAGAAACAAAGGATTGAAGATGCGGTTGCAGCAACAAAAGCAGCTATTGAGGAGGGGATAGTAGCTGGCGGGGGAACCGCTTTACTTGCAGCAAAATTAAAAGTATTAACTGGTAATTTAGGAGTTAAATTTGAAGGTCCAATTTCAGATAAACTGCTTGGTTATCAGATTGTTGGTTCCGCATTAGAAGCCCCATTGATAAAAATTGCAGCAAATGCTGGTAAACATGGCCCCCAAGCCTTAATCAATGTTGTTTTAAAGATGTTGGATCAAGAATCGAAGGGGATTTCGTTTGTTGAAGTAAAAAATCCAGATGATATTAAAAATATTAATGCGGGGTATGATGCCAAAAAAGATAGAATTGTAAAAGATATGATAGTCGAAGGTATTATTGATCCATTAAAAGTTACAAAATTAGCACTTGAAAATGCAACTTCAGTTGCATCAATGCTTTTGAGTTCATCTGTTGTTATTACTGACTTGCCAGAAAAGAAAGATGCTGCAGGGATGCCAGGCGGCATGCCCGGTGGTATGCCAGGCATGGGCGGCATGGATATGGGTTATTAATCCGGCGATTAGTAAATAATTGACCTCCCCCTTCCCCCTCCTTCGTAAGGAGGGGGTTTTAGTAGAAAACGTATTTCATTCCCTCCCTTTTCGAAGGGGAGGGTTAGGGAGGGGTATAATACGAGCATGACCGAACTCTTTAATCAAGTAAAAGAAAAAGCTAAGCGCCGAACACTTCGAAACAATTCCCCTAAAGCCGAAATTATCCTTTGGCAAAAACTGCGTCGTAAGAATATTGAAGGGATACGCTTTCGTCGCCAAGTGAGTATTGGTAAGTATGTTGTAGATTTTTACTGTCCTAAGCGTAAATTAGTCATTGAAATTGATGGCGAATCTCATTTTACTGAAATTGCAAAACAATATGACGTGGCACGGAAGAAATATTTTGAAGGATTAGGACTTCACGAAATTCGATTTTTAAATTCCGATATTTATTCAAACTTGCCAGGAGTCTTGGAAGAAATTTTACAAAAGATAAAATCCCTGAAATAAGAAAACCCGTCAGATAGTTGGTGGGTTATTGTCATATTAAATTTCAATTTTATTAACACCATAGTACAATAGAGTTATATGCCAGAGGAATATCCAAATGACCCAACTGCCCAGCGTGGTGATGACGAGCAGGCTGAACTTCAGCGGAAGTTTGAGTCGCGCGTGGAACAGGTGCGTGTTAATGTGGCGAAACTCTATGATTCAACAATTGAAAAAGGCGGCGATCCAGTCGCTGAGATTTTGAACGATGACCTGGAGCGCGGCCGGATGCTTTATGGCGACGAAGCAATAAATAAAGTTATTACCAGGTTCCAAGCCTTGCGCGGCTCAACACGCGATGTGTTTATCGAAGAAGCAGTAGCGGCCATTGCTGACGTCGTCCAGGCTGAGTATTTTGATCCCGAAGTGCGTAATCGCATAATGGCGGAACGTCAGGATCAGGCCGCGCAAAATAAAGATCATATTTCTTTTGGCCACCTCAAGGGCAGTATCCATGATTTTGAGTGGCACGAAGTTAATCTTTCTAACGGTGCAAAGCTGGTAAGCGGTGACAAGGTTTTGGAGATAAGCTGGCCAGGAGATGAGGATGATATTAAGCCAACTGGCGTCCGGGACGTTGAGCAATCGTTGCGGAAAATGGCTGAATATATCGCCGAACATCCGGAAATTAAAGCAGTCATCGCAGTTTCCTGGATGATGTCCCGCGGTATTGCCAAGCGACTTGGCTTTACTACAATTCCAGACGTTGATATTGAGAGTAATCAGGCCAAGCATGTGATTGACTGGGCTGAACACGTACGTGAAGATAAACCATATTCAAAAAATTTGCAGCCATCCGATGTAAAGTTAGGTGTCATTGTGAGAGAAGAATTCTTGTATCACTACGGTATGTAAGTTAGGCGAGTCAATCTAACTGATTATAAGAAAAACCCGTCAGATAGCTGGCGGGTTTTTAAAGATTGGTCTTGCTGGCTATTTGCCCAAATTATACAGATAGACAATAATCAAGAAGATTGCCAGCATTATTATTGAGTAAAGAACATGGCCTCCCAGTTTATGGCGTATGGGATGAGGGTCGCTAGTCAAGGTCTGCATATTAACCTCCATGTTGTAACCTCGTCTGGGTGCAAAATATTTTCAACACTTCAACTTTAGCACCAGATTTTGACTTGTCAAATTACCAGGGTATATAATTTAAACATTATGAAAGACCCTATAACCGAAAAAACCAAAAATACCGGTTTTAACAATACCCGCAACCTCTTAGCCGCCTTGGGCTATGTTTGGTTCATCTGCATCGTCATCCTGTTTTGGAAAAGAGATGACCCCTTCATTTTAAACCACGCCAAGAACGGTACGGCACTTTTCGTGCTTTCAATCTTGTGGTTTATCCCGCCTTTGGGATTTATCATCTTATTGTTCGAGTTGTATGGTTTGTACCAAGCTTTTGTCGGCAATCCCTATAAACTCCCGTTGATTGGGGATTGGTTGGGGAAATATAAGATATAGCACGAAAGTTGTCTTATTGATTTTCTGGACAAAAATCATTTTTTGTGTTAGAGTTAATTTACAATAATTCTAAATTAAACAAACACCATATGCCAAAACCCATGCCCAGCCAGGCCGAAAAGCGTAAGCGCTTTATTTTGTGGTTTGATGAAATCACTATCAAAGACGTGCCTTTAGTCGGCGGTAAAACCGCTTCTTTGGGAGAAATGTATCGGGAGCTTACCAAAAAGGGCGTCAAGATCCCTAATGGTTTTGCCATAACCGCCTATACCTACCAATATCTTTTAAAATATTCGGGAATTAAAAATGAAATCAAGGATATTTTAAAAGATCTGAACGTCAACAATCTGACGAACTTATATGAGCGCGGCCGCCGGGTCAGGGAAACTATTCTGCATGCGGAATTCCCTCCAGAATTGAAAAAAGAAATTTTGGAAGCCTATCAAAAACTTTCCAAAAATTACCAAATCAGGAATGTTGACACCGCAGTCCGTTCCAGCGCCACGGCAGAAGATTTGCCAGATGCTTCTTTTGCTGGCCAGCAAGAAACCTATTTGAATGTTTCCGGCAGCCACGCTTTGATTGAATCTTGCAAATCATGTTTTGCTTCGCTCTTCACCAACCGTGCGATTTCTTATCGGGCGGCCAAAAAGTTCGATCATTTTAAAGTTTCTTTGTCCATCGCTGTACAAAAAATGGTCAGGTCGGATTTAGCCGCTTCGGGCGTGATGTTTTCCATTGATACGGAATCTGGTTTTAAGGATGCAGTCATGATTAACGCTTCCTATGGTTTGGGTGAAAATATTGTCCAAGGCGCGGTTACCCCGGATGAATATTATGTGCATAAACCAACCCTAGCCCAAGGCTATAAACCTATCATCGGCAAGCAAGTCGGCAGCAAGGAAATTAAGATGGTTTATTCCTATGGCACTACCAAACCAGTCAAAAATATTCGTGTTTCTTTGCCTGACCGGCAGAAATTCGCCATTAAGGATGAAGAAATTTTAAAACTTGCGAAATGGGCAGTCATTATTGAAGAGCATTATTCCAAAAAAGCCGGACACTTCAAACCAATGGATATGGAATGGGCCAAGGACGGGGAAACCAACCAACTTTTCATTGTCCAAGCTCGGCCCGAGACTGTGACCAGCCAACGCAATCCGAACATTTTAGAAGCTTATGTTTTACAAAAACGAGGTAAGGTTTTAACCCAAGGTGGTTCGATCGGTTCGAAGATTGGCACTGGATTAGTTCACGTGATTGAAGACGTGAAAGATATTGGTAAATTTAAAGCCGGGGAAATATTAGTTACGGAAATGACTGACCCGGATTGGGAACCGATCATGAAAAAAGCTTCGGCTATTGTGACTAATGCCGGCGGCCGGACTTGCCATGCGGCCATCATTTCCCGGGAATTAGGCGTACCTTGCATCGTCGGTACAGGTACTGGCACTGAGGATTTGAAAAAAGCTGGGCTAGTTACCGTGTCTTGCGCTGAAGGTGATAAAGGTTTTGTCTATGCTGGCAAGTTGCCGTTTGCTGTCAAAAAAACCAACTTAAAATCCCTGAAGCGGCCCAAGACCAAAGTCATGATGAATGTCGGTAACCCTGAATCAGCTTTTACCGATTCTTTCATTCCGAATGACGGTGTGGGTTTGGCTCGGGAAGAATTTGTCATCAACGACTATATAAAAATCCACCCCATGGCTTTGTTGAATTTCAACAAGCTCAAAGATCCTAAAGTCAAAGCCCAAATTCAGGCCGTTACTTCCCAATACAGCAACAAAGCGCAATTTTTCGTGGATCGCTTGGCTGAAGGTGTGGCCAGGATTGTGGCGGCGTTTTATCCCAAAGATGTCATTGTCCGCTTGTCAGATTTCAAGACCAATGAATATGCGAATTTAATTGGCGGTAAAGAGTTCGAACCAATTGAAGATAATCCTATGATTGGTTGGCGCGGCGCTTCCCGGTATTATGACCCAAAATACGAGCCAGCTTTTAAGTTGGAATGTTTGGCTTTGCGGAAAGTGCGGGATGTTATGGGTTTGAAAAATTTGAAAGTCATGGTACCGTTCTGCCGGACAGTTAAAGAAGGCCAGTTGGTTGTGGCCACCATGAAAAAGTATGGCTTAGTCCAGCACAAGGACGGCTTGGAAGTTTACGTGATGTGTGAAATTCCGGCCAATGTGATTTTGGTCAAGGAATTTTCCAAAGTCTTTGACGGTTTTTCCATTGGTTCTAATGACTTGACCCAATTGATCTTGGGCGTGGATAGGGATTCAGCCTTGGTAGCGCATGTCTATGACGAAAGGAACGCAGCAGTTAAAACCTTTATTCGAAATGTCATCCGAGGAGCCAAGCAATACAAAAGGAAGATTGGCATTTGCGGCCAAGCCCCGTCAGACTTTCCAGACTTTGCCCAGTTCTTAGCCCAGGAGGGGATTGATAGCATTTCCTTAAATCCAGATACGGTCATCAAGACGACTATTGCTATTGGTCAGGCAGAACGGAAAGCAAGGCGATAATCAAGATTTCTGGGGACCCCGCGAACGTGGCGCACAGTCCCGCGCCTGCGGGACGAGCACGCGTTCGTGGGGAAAGCGAGGCTTCGCCCAAAGGGTGGAGTGGGAGACGCAAATGCGGCACCCACGGAACTCGACGGGCGAAATGAGCTGGTCAGGCGGAGAAGAAAGCAAAACGGAAGTAAATTTCCAAAGTTAAAAAGAACCGCCAGGCCAAAAGCTTGACGGTTTTGCAATGTATATAAAGGACAGATTGCAGCAGTAATTTCATCGCACGGGTGCAGCAGCGACAGGCGTATACTCTTTGAGATTGAGAGATCGGCATACAGCTGCGATCGGGACGATGTTTTCTTCTGTTCCGGGGTAGCGGCTGTTCCATTCCAACTGTATACGCGCTGGTTGCGGTCCGGCTTCTTTGCCCATAATCGGAGGCCCGTTCCAGGGTTCAAAAATTAGACTGCAGCGCGCTGGGTTGTCATACTTGCTGTTATCGTAGTAGCCGCAGTAGAAGCAAAGGTCGCCACGGTAACCTTTGCGTAAGAACCCAATCGTAATGGTCTTGGTGAGTTTGAGAGTGATGGGATTGTCTTCAAACCCAGCTTCATCGTAGGAGATAAAACCAGGCAACTTTTGCTCCACCATCATGGCAAAGAGATTGGGCTTTTTTCTCTTGCCGTTATGTTCCTCATAGGCGCCGACAATCGTCGGGTTAATGCTGTGGAAACGCGCTAAGGTGAAGCCAGTATCCTGCTGGACCATACCCGAATCAATAAGGTGTTGGGGAGCATAGAGGCAGCCGTCAACCCATGACCAATTGTCAGGCACAGCTTCAACAAGCTTGGCCATGACCTCAACATCGTTTTTAATTTCAAAAAACAGTGCCTGATACACGTAAAGCTCCTTTCTGTTTTTGGTTTAAAAAGATCTGACTTGAACCTAAATTAATCCTTAATAAAAGTCAAGGGAGGTTTGATGCTATCTTTAAACGAGAAATGCCAAAAAATAATTCCAAATACAAAAATCGTCTACCTCGGTAGGCGGTTTTTTCTTGACTAGGCTAAGAGGTTTTGTTAAGGTAAGTCAAAATCAAAAAAGGAGAAAATTGTGACAAAGGATAAGCTCCTTAAAATCATTGAGCTGTACAAAACCCTCCTCTCGGATTATCCAACGAAAGAGCTTGCGAGTTATGAAGTGCATCCACAAACCGACGAGGAATTCCTCGTACACCTTAATTGGATGCTTGACCGGATGCGTGAACAAGTAACGCAGGGTAAGCTGGAAAAAGCCTTTCGCTGGCTCGGGTTTATCCAAGGCGTACTCTCCGCAAAGGGGATTCGTACCATTGCCCAGCTCCGTGAAGATAGCCGCTCTGAATAAGGGCGGTTTTTTTCTTGACGAGGTCTAAGGCATTTGTTAAGGTTAGGCGAAATCAAATTGTCCTTAATATATCCCAAAACCAAACAAAGAAGGTCTTGATGCTGGATGATAAGCAAATCGGCCAGATTGCCGAGAAGGTCAAAGCCGCTTGGGGGAATCCGGATGAGGTTTCTAAAGCGGTCCTGGACGCGCTTTTTGATTGCAGTCTTAGATGCGACCATGTTACCCGAGTGGAATTCGCCAGGAAGATCGGGGTTTTGTCTGGTTTGATGGTAAATTCTACGCCCGAAGAATTCATGGAGCGCTTAGGACAAGAAGTGCTCAAAGACATCCAAGTTTCGGGTTTTCTTTTATGACCCCGTGCAGTTAATTCTGGACGGGGTTTGTTTTTTATAAGAAAATTAAGTTGCACGGGTTTGATATATTATGTTTCTTTGTAGTCTTAAATACTGCTAAAATAGAGTTGTGAAAAGTATCATACCTAAGGACACCAGATATATTCCATTTACTCAGCAGTACTCTTGTTGCGTACCAACAAGTATAAGTATTGTTATGTATAAATTGGGTATACCCCTAATTCCTATAGAGTTATTGGGTTACCACTTGGGGCTGATTTTGAATAAAAAAGACAAGAATTTATTTTGGAACGTAAGAACAGGTAAAAGACCCGGGGCTGGCTACGGAACTCAAATGAATAAAAAGCAATATGATGCGAATGCGGTTTTTAAAAAATTAAGGATCCCTTTAAAAGCTACAAATTATCCAATTGTAAATTTTAAAACTAAAAAGGAATTGATTACTTTTATTTCTAGTAGGATTAAGAAGGATGCAAATCTTTTAGTTCTTCTTAATAGTGACGTTTTAAATGGCACCAAAAACAATAATGGCCATGCCTGCGTAATAGATAGAATATATCCAATAAAAAATACGATCAGGTTAATAGATCCGCTTCCCAATCAAGCTAAGTGGAGAGAATTTAAACTTGATAAGTTAATTAGAGCAATGAAGCTTCATCCGACAGGGCAGGGAAGATTGATAGAATTAAAAAGAATTAGACAGTAAAAACTAGCAAACAATAGTAAATCTATTGATAGTAAGGATTAAACTACAAAGCCCTTTCCTTTTTAAACCAAACAGGTTATGGTATTTTTAGTTTCCGTTTTAAATTAGGAAGGGTCGCATAGTGGTCGAGTGCGCTTGCTTGGAAAGCAAGTAAAGGTGAAAGCCTTTCGAGAGTTCGAATCTCTCCCCTTCCGCCAGCTCGTTTCGCGCTCAGAGCTTCGCGTAGTCGCATCCGCAACTCCGCTACGCCCTTCGCACGAAGCCTCGCATTTCCTCACGAATGCGTGCTCCTCACTCCGTTCGTCCGCTCCTCATTCGTGAGGTATGAAATAATTAACAAATTTATGGACGAATCCCTGCCCGCAGAAGTTAAACGTAGGCGGGTCGCCCCTTCCGCCAGCTCGTTTCGCGCTCAGAGCTTCGCGTAGTCGCATGCGCAACTTCGCTACGTCCTTCGCACGAAGCCTCGCTTTCCCCAAATTTTCCAAAAGAAAATTTGATGCCCTCTGAAATAATCTCTATTAATAAATGGTATTCATCAATAGAACCAATTCAAAACTAACCCATCAATTTTATGCCAAAAATCAACCAAATGTTTCCAGATTTCACTTTGCCAGCTTATTATCCCAAAGAGGACAAGGAAAAGTCAGTCTCTTTGGATGCCTTCAAAGGTAAATGGCTGATCATCTTTTTCTATCCCGCGGATTTCACTTTTGTCTGTCCTACAGAATTGAAGGATATGGGCAAACATTATGCTGAATTCCAAAAATATAACACCGAGATCATGTCCGTTAGCACGGATACGGTTTTTACTCACAAAGCTTGGATGAATGAGGAAAAATTGCTAGCCGACATTTCTTATCCTTTAGCTGCTGACCATACTGGCAAGTTAACGCGAGAGCTAGGTATTTTTAATGAAATCAGTGGTCAGGCTGATCGGGCGGCTTACATCATTGACCCGGAAGGGATTTTACAGGCTGTGGAAATTGTCGCGGAAAATATTGGTCGCTCGGCCGGGGAAATCCTCCGCAAGCTCAAAGCTTTGGACTATGTCCGGCAAAATCCAGGCCTGGCTTGCCCAGCCAGTTGGGAAGAAGGTAATAAAACCTTGAAGCCTGGTTTGGACTTAGTTGGTAAAGTTGCTGAAAAACTGGAATAATATGTAAATGGGGCTGACCGAACTTATCATCCACTACGCTACTTTAATTATTGAAAAGACCAGCTATTTCGGCGTGGGGATTTTGATGGTTATGGAAAGCATGGTATTTCCCGTGCCAAGTGAAGCGGTCATGCCTTTTGCCGGCTTCTTGTGGTCAGATGGCAAATTGAATTTTTGGCTGATCGTGATTTTTAGCACTCTGGGCAGTATTACCGGTTCTTTGATTTCCTATTATATCGGCAAGTACGGCGGCCGGCCCTTTGTGAAAAAATTCGGCAAATATTTTTTGCTGAATGAACACCATTTGGACAAGACCGAAGCCTTCTTCAAAAGAAACGGCGATAAGACCATTTTTATTAGTCGGTTTATACCCGTAGTCAGGCATTTAATTTCCATTCCAGCCGGAGTAGGGGAAATGAATTTAGGCAAATTTATCCTTTACACTGTTACTGGCGCAGCCATTTGGAACAGTCTTTTGACTTACGTGGGTTTTTTACTTAAACAGAATTGGGAAAATTTGCGGAAGTACACGGAAATAGTCGATTATCTTATAGTTGTCATAATTATTGTTGGGGTGGTTTATCTTATATATAAACGGAAAAAACAAATAAAGGAATCAGCTTCTGCGCCAGATCAAATAAATGACTAAATATGAAAGTCGCAATTATTGGTCCTATTTGCAAGGACGAAATTATTATTAACAATAAAAAGACCTCACAAATGGGCGGCTTAACCTATTATTGCGGCAACGCACTTTTTAATTTAGGTGTTAAGGTTACGGTCTTTGGGACTTTTGGCCAGGGGAGTCGTGAGTGGTTAAAAAATTTGAAATGTCAGCGACTTGTCCATGTTCCTACGAAAAGTACCATTAAATTCATTAACGAATACCCTAAAGCCAATTCTGATTATCGATTACAACGCGCAGAAATTTTTCAAAATTCAATTACCATCAAAAGCCTTAAAAAGCATGATTTTAACCAGTTTGATTTTGTAGTTTTAGGCCCGCTTTTTCATGACAATCTGTCTTTAGCTGTGGTCAAATATTTACGAAAATTCAAAACCCAAATCGTGCTAGCCCCTCAAGGTTTGATTCGGTATTTGTCCGGAACAAGAATTATTTGGAAAAATCCTAAAAATGCCCAAAAGTTATTAAAACACATTGATTATTTAATTTTAGATGAACGGGAATTAAAATTTATTTCCCAAAAACAACAAATCCAAAAAGCGATTGATTTTTTTAATAAATTAGGTCTACACAAAATTATCATGACTCAAGGCCGGGCTGGATCATGGTTATTTCTGGAAGCTAAGAAACAGCATATAAAATTTTTCCCGCCCAAGCGAGTGGTTGATCCAACCGGAGCTGGAGATTCGTATTTAGCTGGCATTATTAAAGCCAAAGAATTATTCAATAACCCAAGACAGCAAGGCGAGTTCGCAGCTATGGTCGCAACTTTGGCCATTGAAAAACCAGGACCATTTGAGAATAATTTAAAAACCGTTTTAACCAGATTAAAAACATAAAAATTATATGAAAATTTTTCTTTTAGTTTTATTTTTACCGAGGCTATGATTAGTAAGAAAGCCTTAAATACCCTTCAAATCGTGGGTATTTTACTTGGCATAACCAGCGTGGTAGTCTTGGAATTAGCCTAAAGTTTAATTTAACAAACAATGGTTTTAGTAAATTCACCAGTCGAGGAAATAAAAAATAAGCTGGATATCGCCGAAGTTATCGGCGAATATCTCCCCTTAAAACAAGCCGGCCCGGAAAGACTGCGTGCCCGCTGTCCTTTTCATAATGAAAAGACGCCCAGTTTCATGGTTTCCAGGGACCGGCAGATTTTCCATTGCTTTGGCTGCGGCGAGGGCGGAGATGTAATTACCTTTGTGCAAAAGATGGAAGGCTTGGAATTTCCAGAAGCCTTAAGGCTGTTGGCCAGAAAAGCCAATGTGCCTTTACCGCAATATGACCCTAAACTTACCACTGAACGGACAAAAATCCTGGATGCTTTGAAATTAGCCGCCTCTTATTACCACGAATATTTATTAAAAGCCCAAGCGGCTAACCAGCCGCGGGAGTATCTTTTAAAAATGCGCGGGCTTAAGCCCGAAACCATTGAAAATTTCCAGTTGGGCTATGCGCCTGATGCCTGGGATGGCTTGACTTTAGCCTTGAAGAAAAGGGGAATAAGCGAAGCGCATTTGATTTCTTCAGGCTTGAGCATTCGCAGGGAAAAAGGCGAAGGCGTTTATGACCGATTCCGAAACCGGATCATGTTCCCGATTCGGGATCCCCATGGCAACACCATTGGCTTTGGCGGCCGGGCCATGGATGAAAATGAACCGGCAAAATACATTAACACTCCGCAAACTCTGGTTTATAACAAAAGCAACGTTTTGTACGCTTTGGATTTGGCCAAAGCAGAAATACGAAAGAACAAGGTCGCAATAGTGGTAGAAGGCTATATGGACTGCATTGCCTCGCACCAAGCAGGCGTGGCTAACGTGGTGGCTTCTTCAGGTACGGCTTTGACTGAAAACCAAGTAAATTTAATCAAAAGATATGCGCCAACCGCGGCTTTGGCTTTTGACATGGATCCAGCCGGAGAAAATGCGGCTAAGCGGGGGATTGCCGTGGCTTGGAAGCAAGGCTTGGACGTTAAAGTTATCAGCCTGCCATTTGGCAAAGATCCAGATGAGTGCATAAAAAAGGACGTTTCGGCCTGGCGGCAAGCCATAAGCTCAGCCCAGCCAATCTTGGATTTTTATTTCAGCCGGACTTTGGACAACCGGGATGCCGGCAATGTCCAGCATAAAAAAGAAGCTGCCAAGATTTTATTGCCCATTCTTTCAATGGTCGCTGACCCGATTGAACAGGCTCATTATATACAAAAATTTTCCGAATGGTTAAGAGTAGATGAAAATATCTTAAGGAAAAAGTTAACCATCATGACCAAAGGCGAACCCGAACGCACAATTTTAATGCCTAAAGTCGATCGTTATGAAACATTAAGCCAAAGGCTATTAGGCTTATTGCAGTTAGAGCCAACTATGATTCCAGAGGTGGCAAAAAATCTGCCAGCTGAAGCTTTTACCGGGTCTTGGCAAAGCCTTTACAAATTCGTCCAACTTCAGTATAGTGAAAATAATAATTTTGATCCCGCCAGCTGGCAGACAGAAGCTGTTAAGCGTGATATTTCGCTGGCTGATAGCCTGGCAATATCGACCATGGCAGTCGCAGACGTAAGTTCAGCCACGTCAGTTGAAAAACACCGGGAAATTGAAGCCGTTACCCACGAAATCCAAAGGATTTGGCTAGCTAAGAAGCTGCAACAACTCACTCAAGACTTAAAGCAAGCCGAGAGAGTGGGCGATAAAAATCAGGTTGAAAAATTAACTCAACTTTTTCAAGAATTAACCCAAAAAGTAAAAAAGTTATAGATTTTGTTACACATATTAAAGCAGACTGAAGTCGGCAAGCCTTTGATTTGCCCAAAAAAATATTTTTATGCCAAAAAAGAAGAAAAGTAAAATCACTAAAAAGCCAGCTGTAAAAAGGGCCAAAAAGAAATCTAAAATTCGCCAAAAAGCAAAAGCAGTTGAAAAAAAGGAACCCCGGCGCAAGTTTGTTTTTCCTATAGATTCGGCTGACTTAATGACCAAAAAAGCCAAACAAAGGGGTTTTGTGACTGAAGGCGAAATTTTATACGCTTTTCCAGATTTGGAAGATTATTTGCCGGAATACGAGGATTTTTTGACTAAGCTGGATTTATTAGGCTTGCGGTTGGTGGAAAACACTAACATCCTTGGCGGTTTTGAGGCACCGAAAGTTCCAGAAAAAAAAGCCAAGGAAAAAGAGAAGGCCAGCTTGGATTTAAGCCGTTTGGATTTATCAGACATTTCCGGCGACTCAATCCAGATGTATTTGCGGGAAATTGGCAAGGTGCCGTTGCTTCGGCCAGGCGAAGAAGTTACCTTGGCCAAAAGGAAAGAAGCCGGGGATGTGGAAGCGGAAAAGAAATTAGTTGAAGCGAACTTGCGCTTGGTGGTTTCCATTGCCAAAAAATTTACGGGCCGCTCTTTATCGCTTTTGGACTTGATCCAGGAAGGCAACATTGGCTTGTTCCGGGCCGTGGAAAAATTTGACTACCGTAAAGGCTATAAATTTTCCACTTATGCCACCTGGTGGATCCGCCAAGCCATCACCCGGGCTTTGGCTGACCAATCCCGCACCATCCGTATCCCAGTTCACATGGTAGAAACCATAAATAAGTTCCAGCAGATTGAACGGCAGTTAATCCAGGACTTGGGCCGGGAACCCATGCCTGAAGAAATTGCCGCGGAAATGGGCGAGCCTTTGGAAAAGATCCATCACATCATCAAAATTTCCCAAGAGACGGTTTCTTTGGAAACTTCAGTCGGCGAAGATGACGAGGATTCAACCCTGGGCGATTTTATCGAAGACCAAAAGACGATTTCGCCAGACCGGGCCGCGGCCATGCAATTGCTAAAAGATCATGTAAAAGACATTTTAGAAGGCTTAAGCCCGCGGGAGCAGAAAATTCTAGAAATGCGCTTTGGCTTGCATGACGGGGTGGCTCACACTTTGGAAGAAGTCGGCCAAGAATTCGGCGTGACCCGGGAACGCATTCGCCAAATTGAAGCCAAAGCTTTGGAACGAATCAAAGAGCATGAGGTCATGAAGAAATTGAAAGACTATTAGGGTTTATGCCGAAAGAAAAGCGCAACTACATTGATCGAAGAAAGTACTTGATTGAAGCAGTCAAGAAACGAAGGATCAAAGTAAGAAACCTAGCAAGGGAGTTAAAAGGTTCGAAATGCGAAATATGTGGGTATGCTAAATGCCAAGAAGCTTTAGAGTTTCACCATATTCATGAAAAAAAGTTTGGTATATCCGAAAAAGGTTATACTCGGAGTTGGCAAAAGGTCAAAAACGAATTAGATAAATGCCAGTTAGTTTGCGCAAATTGCCATAGAGAAATACACAGTAAACTTGCCAAAAAAAGCAAAAGTAAGTAATATTTCCATACAAAATAATTAATATTATTGTTCCGCGATAGCTCAATGGTAGAGCAACCGGCTGTGGATTTGACGCAGCTCCCGACGGTAACGTTGGGATGAACATTCCGGGATAACGGTGAAAGCTAAATCCAAGAATAATTTGGATAAGCTAATACCGTGGGAACCTTGTATCATTAATCGGTACAGGGGCACCGTAGAGACTAGATACCGGAGTACCCCCACCTTTGAATCTTTGTAATTTTAGTCGGGCCTGCCCGACGAAGTTGCGAAGCAACGAAGACGGGTAAAGATATAGTCCATGCTTTATGGAAACATAAGGATAAATGTAACCGGTAGGTTGTCGGTCCGAGTCCGACTCGCGGAGCCACGCGTCATCGTTTGTTTCACCCTTCGTATCCCCGCATTCGCGAGGCTACTTCGGGTTCCACAAACGTGCCGCTTTCCCCACAAGCCCGTGCTCGCTACGCTGCGTTCCTGCCTTGTGGGGTCAACCGAGAAGCCTCGCTTTACCCCAGAAATTCGTACTCCTTCGCTCTGCTCAGTCCGTGCCAAATTTCTGGGGACCTCCAAAGAATGGAAATAAGAGTAGCTTCACTTTCTCCACGCGACAGTTCCGCCGCGTGCATTATTTAAAATTGTTAAACTTGACGCCAGTAATGGAGTGTTTTAAAGTCTTTATGGCTCACGTTTTCATAGAAACTCAAAAGCTACCCAGAAAAGGGTGGCCAGAAAAGGAGAGAGCATGTTACGTGACGACACAAAACGCGATTTAGACCGTACTTTTACAAGGATTGAAACTTGGGATGAGTTTAAAAAGCGGTGGAATGCCATTGATACCGAAGAGGAGGCGATCGGATTGCTGCATAGCGGTACAATCATTCCCCCATTCGATTATACCGTCCCTATTTTGGAGAGAGATAGCGAGATAGAAAAACGCGTTGATTTCTATCTTCTCTTCGCGGGACACGTTAACCCGAAGATTTCGACTTTATGTCAGCAGCTAATTGTGAAGCATTGGCTGAAGAAACTCATGCCGCCTGGATTGGCTTTTTACCTCGGATATTTTAAAGCGCATAAGAAGATCCTGCAGTTCTTGGGCCAGACCCATAATTCGCTCCAAGAGGCGCCTTACCCGCGCTTCGTGGCTGCATACCTCTTGCCGCTCCATGAAGAATGGAAACATGGTTCTAGTCCTGAGTACAAAAATGGTCAGGCTCACAAGCATTTGCGCGAGTTAACGAACTTATTAATCAATGCACTCTGCGTTTGGGGACTCGCCTACGCTTTGGAATACGACGGGGATCAGGATGGAGTGATTGCAGGCATTGAACAGTTCTTAGCTCAACGACAATACGATGTGAATGAAGCGCTATTACATCTTTGGGGTTCTGATAAATCACCAGAAAGGCTTATTGATAAAGATGCAAATCTTGCTGCAGCGCGGACCTTACTTGGAATTAGATATCGGTTTAGTCCAGCTCATTAAAGCAATGTTTTCATCCCAATATTGAGCAGTCAATAATCAAACGTTCTTAGATCTGCAGGCTTAAACCCAAGCTTGCAGGTCTTTTTTAAATACCTCTGCTTACCTAACTATATTTCTGACTTATAATGTACTCCAAGAATTAATAATAGGGCTTCTTCCTTCTTTTTTTAGTAAGTTTTATCGCGTTTTTAATTCAAGACTGCCAGTTCTGGCGGACGGTTTTATTTCAGCCAAAACTGACATATACTAGAGGCAAAGTCTTAATGCTCTAATGATGGAAAATCCCGCGATAGTTTATAAACCAAAATTAGGTTTAACCAGTGTAGAAGCTCAAGCCAAATTACTGCAATATGGTGAAAATTTGGTTTACAAAAAGAAGAAATTTGGCCCAGCGGTTTTTTTCGTAAAGAAATTTAGCAGCCCCTTGCTGTTAATGCTTATTATTGCCGCGGTGGTTGCGTTTTTTGTGGGCCAAAAGGTAAATGCCTTGATTGTTTTTGGCATGGTTTTAGTCTCTGGGATAATGGATTTTGCCAACACCTACCGTTCCCGTAAGGCCGAGGAAAAACTTTTTGCCAAGGTTGTTACTACAGTATCGATTTTTCGTGATGGCAAAAAAATTAATTTGCCAATTAAGGATATTGTACCGGGTGATATCGTGTATTTGGTGCCTGGCAATGTCATTCCGGCAGATTGTGAAGTTTTAGAAGCGGACGATTTTTTTGTCAACCAATCTGCTTTAACTGGTGAATCTTTTCCTGCTGAAAAATGTCCGGCCTCAGAGGCGACCGCGACAACCGGTAATATTGCCGAACAAACCAACCGAATATTTATGGGTACGAACGCTGTTACGGGTTTTGCCACAGCTCGAGTTTTGAAAACCGGAAAAAATACGGAATTCGGCGCGATTGCGGAAAGGCTGCGGGCTAATCAGACAGAAACCGAATTTGAAAAGGGTATTAGGCAATTCAGCATGTTTATCATGAAGGTGACTATTTTCATGGTCTTGTTCGTGTTTTTTGCCAACGCGCTTACCCATAAAGGCATTTTGGAATCTTTGATGTTTTCAATTGCTATTGCCATTGGCCTGACGCCGGAATTGTTGCCAGTTATTCTTTCGGTTTCCTTAAGCCGCGGTTCTTTGGCAATGGCCAAAAAAGAGGTGGTGGTGAAAAACATGCCGGCTATCCAAAACCTTGGTTCCATGAATATATTATGTACGGATAAAACCGGCACTTTGACTGAGGATAAAATTGTCTTGGTCAAACACGTTGATAGCTTTGGAAAGATTTCCGAAAAAGTTTTGCTCAACGCTTACTTAAGCAGCTATTACCATACTGGGGTTCAAAATCCTTTAGATAGCGCCATTAGGGATTATAAGGAATTGGACATCAAGAATTTTAAAAAGATTGACGAGATCCCGTTTGATTTTACTCGGCGCCGGCAGTCAATTGTAGTTGAAAATAACAGTCAAAGGCTAGTCATAACCAAAGGCGCGCCTGAAGATGTTTTACGGGTGGCTAGTTTTTACGAGGAAGCAGGTCGGCAAATTCCCCTGCATAGTGATATTGAAAATCGCATCAAACAGGAATTTGATAAGTTAAGCGCCGATGGTTTTCGGGTATTGGCCGTCGCCACCAGAGAAGTGCCCACTGAAATAAACAAAAAAGTTTATGAAAATGACATAGAAAAAGGCATGGTTTTTGAAGGTTTTATGTGCTTTTTAGACCCAGCCAAAGAAAGTTCTTTGCAAGCGATTTTGGAGTTGGAAGAAAAGGGCGTGGAAATTAAAATCTTGACTGGTGATAATGAAATCCTGACCCAGAAAATCTGTCGGGATATCAAATTGCCTATCAAAGGCGTTCTAACCGGAGCCCAGATGTCGGCTTTAACCGACGAGGCGCTGAAAGTTAAAGCCAAGAAAATTACAATTTTTGCCCGTGTCAGCCCCGTGCAAAAAGAAAGGATAATCAGGGTCTTGAGAAAAAGCGGCAATGTGGTGGGTTATTTAGGCGATGGCATTAATGACGCGCCAGCTTTAAGCGCGGCGGACGTGGGGATTTCCGTCAATAATGCCGTTGATGTGGCTAAAGACGCAGCCAGCATTATTTTATTAAGGAAAAGTTTGGAAGTTTTGAAAGATGGAGTTTTGGAAGGCCGGCGGACTTTCCAGAATACCCTGAAATACATGATGATGGGCTTAAGTTCTAATTTTGGCAATATGTTTTCCATGATGGTCGCCTCGGCCTTTTTGCCCTTTTTGCCCATGTTGCCGACCCAAGTGCTTTTGAATAACTTTATTTATGATTCATCCCAAATAACCCTGCCAGGCGATAAAGTTGATGTCGATTTGCTGGACAAGCCTCCGCATTGGAATATCAAATTTATCCGCAAATACATGATTGTCTTTGGCTGGGTAAGCTCTTTGTTCGATTTTATTACCTATGGAGTTCTGTATTTGGTTTTCAAATATTCCAATGCCCAATTCCAAACCGGCTGGTTTATTGAATCATTGGCTACCCAAGTCTTGGTAATTTTTATAATCCGAACCCGAAAAATGCCGTTTATAAAGAGTCGGCCAAGTTTGGGTCTTTTGCTCAGCACTTTGGCCGGGGTTGGCATAGCTTGGTTAATTCCCTTTACGCCTTTAAGCAAATTATTCCATTTTGCCAAGTTGCCTTGGTATGTACTGGCAACAATTATTGGTATTGTTTTGGCCTATTTAGTATTGGTGGAAATTACTAAACGGATATTTTTCAGGAAATTCGGCAGTGAAATCAGTAAATAAATTTGACATAAAACTTTGGAAGCTTTAAAGTCTTGAACTAAGGCGTAAAAAATAAAAAGGAGGTGAAGCGTGCCCTTTCAAATTGTCAGTCAAGCTGGTTTAAGACTTCGGTGTGTTGCTAATAATCAATCAGTGGTTTTACCGCCTGGCGGGTATGAGGCAGTTGAAAAAGGAGATTGGTTAATCATAATCATGAATAACCAGGAAATTGGTTTGCCCATTGAAATCTGGCGGACTTTTCTAGCTTCAGCCGGAATTAATTGCGAACAAAGAACAACTTACATCATGGGATTGGCTGATGAAAAAATTGAATTCCCGGAACTTGCTTGGTGAAGCGCTGCCGGTTTGGAAACAGCAGATAGTGATTGGCTTGAGTGAAGCCTTAAAAAGCCGGAAAAAGTGCCAAATAGTTCTTCATACTGCTACCCAAGCCAGATTAGTCAAAGCGATTATCAAAGGCATCAACAAAACCTTTGGCCAAGACACCCATCAGATCAGGGTCAAAATTGCTGGCGATAGACTAAAAAAAGTCTGCCAGGTTGGCAGCGTGCTTTATGATTAAAATGGTCAGTCGAAACCCGTCTGGCCATTTTTATTGATCAAATTGCTTCAGATTTCAAGTTGAAGTAAAATCAAGATATATGTCTTGGGTTATTTACGCCATTTTATCCGCAGTTTTTGCGGCTTTAGTCGCTATCTTTGGCAAGGTTGGCATTGCCAATGTTGATTCCACTTTAGCCACGGCAGTTCGGGCCATTGTTATGGCTATTTTTTTAGTGATTGTCACCTTGTCTTTGGGTAAATATCATTTACTGTCCTCAATCAATAATAAGGCTTTATTGTTTATCGTCTTATCTGGCATTGCTGGGGCAATTTCCTGGATTTTTTATTTTTTCGCCCTGAAGAATGGCCCCGCTTCGGGCGTGGCAGCTTTGGACAGGCTAAGCGTGGTTTTCGTTTTGATCTTGGCCGTTTTATTCTTGAGCCAGCATTTAACCTGGAAAGCGGGGATCGGCGCAATTTTGCTGACGGCCGGAGCTATAATGATGAGTATTAAATAAAGTACTTAACTTTGCAAAATCACTTTGTAGTAAATTTTGGCTGATTTTGTATTACTCTCCAGACCCTTGCCATTACTGACTCAAACCCCTAAAATAAACTCTCCAAGTAATTTCAAATTATGAACGAAATCATACGAGTTAAAGATTTAACTAAAAAATACGGAGAATTTACAGCGGTCGACGGAATTTCTTTCGAGGTAAAAAACGGTGAAACTTTTGGCATTTTAGGGCCGAATGGCGCGGGCAAAACCACGACTTTGGAAATGATTGAAGGTCTTAAATCAATTACTGATGGCGAAGCGATTTTGGATGATAAGAATGTCAAAGAAAAAGCTCGGGAAGTTAAAGCGGTAATTGGCGTGCAATTGCAAGCCTCATCTTTTTTTGATGGCTTAAATTTGAAAGAATTATTGGATACTTTTGCTTCAATTTACGGGCGTAAAGTTGATGAAATGGCCTTGTTAAAAAGCGTTAATTTGGATGACAAGTGGAAAAGCAAAGTCAAGGAATTATCCGGGGGCCAGAAACAAAGGCTTTCCATAGCCGTCGGCTTGGTTAATGACCCGAAAGTTTTATTTTTAGATGAACCGACGACGGGTTTAGACCCGCAGGCCCGACGGAATATGTGGGATTTAATTACCCAAATAAAAATACAAGGCAAAACTATTGTCATAACCACTCACTACATGGAAGAAGCCGAAGTTTTATGCGACCGCGTAGCTATTATGGATCAAGCTAAGATAATGGTATTAGACACACCTTTTAATCTTCTTAGGAATTCCGGAGTAGCTTCGACTATAACTTTTCGCGTGGATAATAAATGCCCAGAAGTGCATTTTGAAAAATTACCCGGGGTTGAAAAAGTTACTAATGAAGACCATGGTTACCGGATGATTTCAAATAATCCCGAAGTAACTTTGCCAGCCTTATTTAATCACGAAACCGAATGTAATTTCAAAATTTTCGACCTCCAGCTTCGCCAAGCAACTTTAGAAGATGTGTTTTTAAAACTAACTGGCCGAAAATTAAGAGAATAATATGCCAAACACCACCTTAACCTTGACTAAATCCTCCATTAAGATGTTTATCAGGAATAAGCAGTCTTTGTTTTTTACTCTATTCTTGCCCGTCATGATCATGGCGATTTTTGGCTTGATTGGCTTTGACCGGGCGCAAAAAATGGATATTGGTTTGGTGGTGGGAAATCCAAGCAAATCCACCCAGCAATTCATTGATAACATCAAACAAGTTACGGCTTTTGATATAAACACTGGAGACCTTGAGACCGAAAAGCAAGCCTTGAAAGATGACAAAAGGGCAATTGTTATGCAAATTCCAGATAATTTAATCCCAGACCCAAGCTCAAAAAATCCCCCAAGCAAACAAGTTATTACGGTTTACAAAAATATTAGCCAAGAACAGCAAGCGCAGGCGGCGATTAGTATCATCAGCCAGTTTTTAGATAAGACCACTTTGACAATTACTAAGGCGCCAGCTTTGTTTGAATTAAAAACTGAAACCATAAATTCTAAAAATGTCAGGTATATAGATTTTTTATTGCCCGGGATTATTGCTATGGCAGTTATGCAAATGGCAGTCTTTTCCGTAGCTTTCGTTTTTGCCGATTATAAGGAAAAAGGTATTCTAAAACGCTTGCTGGCCACCCCGCTTAAGCCATTCCAGTTCGTGACCGCCAACGTGATTACGCGTTTGATGGTTGCCATTGCTCAAACCGCGATTTTAATCATCATGGGAATTCTTATTTATAAAACCCACGTATACGGTTCTTATCCTTTAGTGCTATTGATTTCCATATTGGGAGGTATTATGTTCCTAGGTTTAGGTTTTATAATTTCTGGCATTGCCAAAACCGTAGAAAGCGTGCCAGCCCTGGCTAACCTTTTGGTTTTTCCAATGATGTTTTTGTCGGGCATATTTTTTCCCATAAACTCCATGCCCGGCTGGCTGCAATCTATTGTCCAATATTTTCCCCTAACCCATTTCGCCCATGCCCTGCGGGAGGTTATGGCTAATGGGGCTGGCTTTAGCCTGATTGCTAAGGATGTGTATTGGATGTTGGGCTGGTCAATTGTCTTGATTGTTTTAGCGAATTTCACTTTTGGTTTTGAAGAAAAGCGGGTTTAGTCTATAATTCTTGGGTGGAGAAAAAATCAATTTATTTCAAAATTAGCACAAGCTTGATCTTTTTATTGGGAATTTTATTTGTAAACTCAAACCAAGCTCAGGCCGCAGATCCCAATAAGATTGTCTTAAAAAACGCCAGTTGGCAAAAAACCACGGTCAGCACGACCAGAGGCAAATTTGCAGTTCAAATCGTTTCGGTCAATTTATTAAATCCCAAATTAAAAATTTATACCCTGACTGGCAATCCCACGGATTGTAAAAATAATTGCCGGGTTTCACCTCTGAAGGCATACGTTGACCGGGTCAAGGGTTTTGCTGGCATTAATGGCACCTATTTTTGCCCGGCTTCATACGCTTCTTGCGCTGGCCAGACCGGCTCGTACTTTTGGATGGTTTACAATTCCTTGACCAAAACTTTTGTAAACAGCTACCAGAATAAATTCAATTCCGGGCCATTGATAGCTTTTGATTCAGAAAACCATTGGCATTTTTGGCGGCAAGCCAAGGATTGGCCAGGACTTGCTAATTTTGAAAAGAAGTACCAAACCAAGCTGCGAGCTTTGTTTTCCAGCGGCCCAGCCCTAGTTGTTGATAAACAATTAGTCCTTAAGAACAGTGAATTAGATACTAAGCAAAGGACTGTTAAAAGCGCGCGTTGCGGCACGGCTTTTAAATCAACTAACGCCTATGTTTTATGCGCTTCCAACGCCACGGTTATGGATTTGGCTTACATCATGAAGGCTTTGGGCATGGAATATGCCATTAACCAAGATGGCGGGGGATCTGCTTCCATTGTTTTTCTGGGTCAATACCGTCTTGGCCCTGGCAGGAATTTGCCGAACGTTTTGGTTTTTTCTGAATACTCCTTTTATCGCTAATGAAAAATTTTAAGTCTCAAAGGACTTTTTCCACCCGGCCAGGTTATCGGACGCCAACGACATTTCGGCTGAGGAAAATCAAGCAGGTCCAGAAATTTAAGAGTAAAGTTAGATAAAATACAGCCAAGCCGGGTGGTTAGTCCAAATAAATTTTGAAAGATAAATAAGCCTGTTCCACTTGGAACAGGCTTATTTTAATTAGCCTAGGTACGTTTTTACAGCATTGGCGATCTCCAGCGCTTTTGCCGGCGCTTTGCCAATGTAAGTTTCAGGATGTTTAAGCAAATCAATCACTTCAGTTGGTATGCGTTTCAGGGCTTCAGCTAGGTCCGGGTTGTCTTGGGCCAGACCAATAGTGGTATCTATTAGATAGCGATGATCTCTAGTTGCAACCGGCACTAACGTGTGGTTGACCAGTTTATGCGCATCGCCCTGGAAACCAGCCATTTGTAAGGCGATATACAATGGCTCGGCCATAATAGTATGAGCACTCATATTGAAGTTACGTTGGCAAGCTTCTTCATTGACTGTCATACGTTCTAAAAACGGACGTCCAGTTTCGGGATCTTTTCTAAGCAGGGTATCCAGCTGGCAGGTCAGGTTAATCAGTATCGTCGGAAATTTTCGTGCAACTGGACTGCCCACCAAATCTCTCTGATGATCACTGATGAGTGTATCCTGCACTTTCCCAAACTCATTCTTAGTATCAATGTGCAATCCCTCGACGTGTTCGAAATTAATCGGATTACGCTTTTGAGCCATGGTTGATGAACCAGATTGTTCTGCGGAAAATGGTTCACCGATTTCAGCAATTTCCGTTCGCATAAGCTGACGGCAATCGCGGCCCAGTTGACCAAATGAGGCCGAAGTCATGGTGGCGGCAAAAAGGAAATAAGCCAGCGGCTCCGGTTGTAAAATTTGGGAGCTGATCACAGCAGGCATTAAGCCGAGACGCTCGAGTACCCGTCTTTCAAAAGTGAATTCGCCGCAACGTGCTTCAATCCCAAGACCCACCTGGGCGTTATAAGCGCCGACCGCACCGGAGATTTTTCCAACTAGTTCGTGGGAAAACAGCTCCATTTTTTTCGCATTTGTAAAGACGCGGTTCAAAATTGTGGCCAGCCAAAACCCTACAGTAATCGGAATGGCATGTTGGCCATGCGTTCGGCCGATCTGCAGCGTTCGGGCATACCGCTCAATCAGGCTGACGAAGATAGCCATGACTTGGCGCAACTTCGGATCAACCACGTGCTGGTAGGCCTTTAGAAACTGTAAGATCCGGCTGGTATCCAAGGGGTCATAGCTGGTCAGCAGAATATGGAGCCACTTGCGCAAGGGTTCTGGCAAAATTTGGTTGGCCAGATAGATCCAGGCGCGAATGTCGTGTTTGGTGATCTCCCGTTCAATTTTGACGACTTCGGTGGTGGGGATAGCCAAGATTTTTTCCATCACCTCTGGAGTCAGTAAGGCGATATCATTAGGTGGAATAACGCCGATGTCACCCAAGGTCAAAAGTGTCGCGAATTCCACGTTCCCAAACTCGCGAAAAAGATTATCGTACCCAAAGTATTCTTGGAGGTCTCGCGGTTGGTACTTTGGGAAGCCAGGCATCATGAGGTTCAAACTCATGGTAATTTCCTTTCTCATTATTAAGTGAATTTTTCAAGAGCTTTTTTGTTGGATTATCCTATCTTTTTAAACTTGGCGTGTCAAATTTAAATTCGTTTGCCAAATTGATTCTTTTCGTTTATTATATCCATACAATTAAATAACGTATCAAGAGTGCTGGGTAGGGAACTCGCCCGATGCCTGTCCGCCAAAGCCTTGGCGGCGGCGGAATCCAGCCGACAACCGCCACTTAATTAGTTAAGTGAAAGGTGCCAAATCGAGACCCGCTAAGGGAAGATGCAAAACATACCGTCTTCATTTAGTGAGGACTTTTTTAAAATTATTAATTTTAACCGATTATCATATGCCAAGCCGAACTCATATTTTCACTTCCGAATCCGTAACTGAAGGTCACCCGGACAAAGTCTGTGACCAAATTTCAGATGCGATTTATGATGAAATGCTCAAACAAGACCCGGAAACGCACGCAGGTATTGAATGCTTTGCCACCACGGGTTTAGTTATGGTTGGTGGGGAAGCCCGCACCAAGGCTTATGTGGATATCCAGCAAGTGGTCAGGCGGACGCTTCACCGGATTGGTTATGACAGCCCGGATTTTGGGTTTTGTTCCAAAGACATTGGCGTGATTAGTACTTTGCATGAACAATCACCTGATATTGCCCAAGGGGTTGATGAAGGTGCAGGTGAATTCAAGGAGCAAGGCGCGGGTGACCAGGGCTTGATGTTCGGTTATGCCAGCGATGAAACTCCGGAACTAATGCCGTTACCCATTTCGCTCGCTCATAAGCTAGCTAAGCAACTGGCCGAAGTTCGAAAAAATGGAACTTTGCCATACTTGCGGCCAGATGGTAAATCCCAAATAAGCATTGAATATATAGACGGCAAACCAACTCGGGCTGTGACTGTGGTTATTGCCGCACACCATGCCGATACCGTGGCTATGACGACTTTACGAAAAGATATTATGGAAAAAGTCATTAAACCGGTGTTAGGCTCCTGGTATACGCCGGAGACCCAGACTTTCATTAATTCCACAGGCAAGTTTGTGCTGGGTGGGCCGCCAGCTGATACAGGCTTGACTGGCCGAAAAATTATCGTCGACACTTATGGCGGTTCAGCGCCGCACGGCGGTGGCTGTTTTTCCGGAAAGTGTATTACCAAAGTTGACCGCAGTGCGGCCTATGCCGCCCGGTATATTGCCAAGAATGTGGTTGCGGCCGGATTAGCTAAGAAGTGTTTAATCCAATTAGCCTATTCCATCGGCGTAGCTCAACCGGTTTCAATTATGGTTGATACTTATGGCACTGGTACGAAGTCAGATGAAGAAATCGAAAAAATCGTTGAAAAACATTTCCCAGTCAAACCAGCGGAAATTATCGAACAATTACACTTGAAGCAACCAATTTACGAAAAGACCGCGGCTTATGGCCATTTTGGCCGAACAGACGTGGAATTCCCTTGGGAAAGACTGGATAGGGTTAAGGCATTAAAAACATCTTAGGAAAATAAAAAAAGCCCACGGAACGAATCACGTGGGCAGGTTGCAGTTAAGTTCTAAACTAATTTGTACGTCGACGAGTTTGGAAAATTGCCTCTTTTTCTTTTGGAAGAATAAGCCTGCAAGAACAAGGCCAACAACAGCAGCGATAGCAAATCCACCAATCCAGAGTCTATTTGCTATAAGTATCTCAATATTCGAAAGGAGCAAGAAGATAAGGAAAGAGTTAAGAAGATACCATAAGCGGAAATATTTTTGGATCTCTTTGGTTCGGGCAGCTTTACGGACAAACCATCCTTCCAGATCGGAGATAAGAAGCATGCCGATTCCAAATAGGCCAAGCAGGCCCAATACACGAGATAAAATTGGGAACATACAAAACTCCTTTTTTCAGTCTGAGGAACGATTTTCGTCTAATAATATCAAGTTCATATTTTTTGTCAATGTGTGCAAAAAGGGGTTATAGGGACTAGAGGATGTGAGGGTGCAATAGCCATTGCCCAAGCCAATTGGAAAGTGGTATTTTATAGGTATGAATAAGACCATATTTTTTAGCTTTCTAATCATAGCTTTGGCAGTCGGTCTTTCGGCTTGCGGCAAAAAAACCACCCCGCCACCAGCCAATGCTAATACTAATGCCAATGAGAATGTTAATGCTGAAATTCCTAATGTTAACGGGAATGCCAACGCTAATGCCAATGAAAATCTGAATGCCAATGATAATAGCAATCAGAGCCTAAATGATAATTCCAATTTAAACACCAATGGCAATGTTGATTCTGATAATGACGGACTGACTAATAATGAAGAAAGGTTATACAAAACTGATCCCCTGAATGCGGATACGGACGGGGATGGTTTTACGGACGGGGATGAAGTCAGGGTTGGCTATGATCCCACAAAAATTCCAGCTGAAGACCCGAAAGTCATCAGCCAGCTTAAGCCAGTTAATACGCCTGGCGTACCGGCCCCGATTGTCCGTTCCACACCCATGAAGGCTGTCCAGAGTTTTCCAATCCGGGTAAGAAAAGATGAGGGGACGGTAACCTTAAGACTGGAATCAATAAAAGCTTTACCAAACGTGAATTTAGTCATGGATTTTGCCGGCGGAGAAAACAACAATGGCCCAACATTTAATTTGGACGGAAAGTATACAATTTTAAAAGGCAATTATAACAAAGGCAAGGTTTGGCAAGTCGGCAAAGACTTTACCAAAGGCGCGCATTTTGCCACCACCTCAAACATGAACGGGACTTTGACGGTTTTTCCGGCGCCTACGCCGCCATTTTCCATTGACGGCCGGGGTGAGGGCGGGGTTGAAGATGCGGCAATAACTTATGAAAACCAAGTTATTGTAGATTTCCCGAAAAGCGGTTCATATACTTTTGAACTTGGCATCCTAAAAGGCAAGGCTAAATTTAAAGTTGAAAATACGGATGTGGTTGTGGGCGATCGGGTTTACCAAGAGTATGAAGCCATATTGTCAAAAACCCTGAAAGGCGACGTGACTGACGGCTTGCATACCATTTATATCACTACAACAGGTTTAACTAGCTGGACCCTAAAAGTATCCAAGACCTAATAATTCAATATTGACGTACGGGAGAATCGCCGAAATTAATTTTGACCCAGCACCACTTTCCATAAAAAATTTTGCTTATCTTAAATAGGTATTAATTCAGAATAAATATCCTTAACTAAAGTATAGTTATTTTGGAAAGTGGCTCTGGGTTGACAACATTTTTAACTCCCTCTATAATAGTGGGAGTTAGTATTAATAATTAATGCTATGCCAATTTTTTCAACCCGGACAGATTACGCTTTAGTCTTACTGGTTGGTTTAAGTAAGAAAAAAAGTTTTTCATCCTTAAGGCTTATTGCCCAGGATTATCATTTGCCTTACCGCTATATAAGCCGTTTGGCAGTGTTCATGAAGGCAGCTGGTTTTTTAAAGAGCCGGGAAGGCATCCAGGGCGGATATATGCTGGCTAAAAATCCCAAAAATATCAAAGTCATTGAAGTTGTGGAATTATTTGAAGGAGATTTTGCCTGCACCCGCTGTACCAACAAATCTGGCCATTGCCCAAATGAAAAAAATTGCTGCATGAAGGGTAATTGGATAAAAATGCAAAACCAATTAGCCAACACCTTGCGCAAGTTTAGCATTGCTGATTTTAAATAATTTCAAAATGTCCCTGCAAATCAGCAATTTAAGCGTGAAAGTTGGAAGTAATTTGATATTAAAAGCGATAAACTTGGAAATAAAGCCTGGCGAGATTCATGCCCTGATGGGCCCGAATGGATCAGGCAAATCAACCCTAGCCAATTCAATAATGGGTCATCCAAAGGCCAATCGCATAGCGGGTAAAATAATTTTAGACAAAAAAGATATTTCCAGTTTGCCGACTGAAAAACGGGCGCAAGCCGGGGTATTTATGGCTTTCCAGCAACCCGTGGAAATCAGCGGGGTTTCGATCAGGAATTTCTTGCGTTTAGCCCTGTTGGCCCAGAAAACCCAGTTTAAATTAAATGTTTTTCAGAATGAATTGGATAAACAAGCTAAAGCTTTAAAATTTGAACCGGATTTCCTTAAACGATCGGTGAACGAAGGATTATCTGGCGGTGAAAAAAAACGCCTGGAAATTCTGCAGCTTTTAATGTTGAAGCCAAAATACGCAATTTTGGACGAAATTGATTCAGGCTTGGATATTGATGCTTTAAAGACAGTCGCTCAAGGCATGTTGCGGGCAAAAAGGATGGGTATTGGCCTTTTAGTAATTACCCATTATTCGAGGATATTAAAATACCTTTTACCGAAAAAAATTCATATTTTAGTGAAAGGCCAGATTGTCAAAACCGGCAGCAAGCAATTAGCCGAGAAGCTGGAAAAATCCGGCTATCAGGCGTTTTAATGAAATAATTATGGCTAAAACCAGAAGCCATAAAGATTTGTCTTTAACTAATGAGCTTGATTATCAGTATATTTCCAAACCGGGAATATCTGAAAATTTAATTCGGGAAATTTCTGCCTATAAACAAGAACCAAGTTGGATGCTGGCAAAGCGCTTGCAGGCTTTTAAAATTTTCAAAAGCAAACCCACGCCAACCTGGGGCGCTAACCTTTCGGGAATTAATTATAAAAAAATCCGGTATTTTTTAAGGCCTATAGACAAGGTTGCTGGTTCTTGGTCAGAAGTGCCTAAAAAAATCCGGGAAACTTACCAAAAAATCGGCATCCCCCAAGCCGAGCGAAAATTTTTGGCCGGAGTGGTTGCCCAATATGAATCAATGGCAGTTTATCAATCATTGCAAAAGCAGCTGGAAAAGCAAGGCGTGATTTTTTTAGACATGGATACGGGTTTTAAAAAACATCCCGAGCTGGTAAAAAAATATCTTGGTACCGTAGTGCCAACGGCTGATAATAAATTTTCTGCCTTGAATACTGCCGTTTGGAGCGGTGGCAGCTTAGTTTATATACCCAAAGGCGTGAAAGTTGATATTCCTTTGCAGGCTTATTTTCGGATAAACGCCAAGCAGGTTGGCCAATTTGAAAGGACCTTGATTATTGCCGAAGCGGGCAGCCAGGCGCATTACGTGGAAGGCTGCACTGCCCCGGTTTATGCCGCTGATTCTTTGCACGCCGGGGTTGTGGAAATTATCATCAAACCCGGGGCGCGCTTGCGCTATACCACAGTCCAAAATTGGTCTAAAAATGTTTACAATTTGGTGACCAAACGCGCTTTTGTTTACGAAGATGGCATTATGGAGTGGGTAGATGGGAATTTAGGCAGTAAAACCACCATGAAGTATCCAAGCATTTATTTGCTGGGTACTGGCGCAAAAGGCAGCGTGTTATCAATCGCTTTGGCTGGCGCTGGGCAACACCAGGATGTGGGTACCAAAATAATTCATGGGGCGCCAAACACTTCTTCCAGCGTCGTGTCCAAGTCCATTTCGAAAGAGTCTGGCCGAACCAGTTATCGGGGTTTAATTAAAATCCCGAAGAATGTCAAAAATTGCACAGCCTCGGTGGTTTGCGATGCGCTTTTACTGAATAAAAACTCCAGGACTGATACTTATCCCAAAATGGAGGTTTATGAAGCAGATTCAGGAGTTACCCATGAAGCAACCGTAGGCCAGATTGGCGCTGATCAGCTTTTTTACTTGAAATCCAGGGGAATTAGCGAAAATGAGGCTAGGAACATTATTGTCCAGGGTTTTATCGAGCCGATCGTGAAGGAATTACCCCTGGAATACGCCATTGAATTAAACCGTTTGATTAAATTAGAAATGTCGGGTTTGGTCGGCTAATTTTTATGAAAAATTTAAATAAAAAAAAATTAATCATACCCACCAGCCTTAAGCCAGTAATTCTTTATCGGATAAATGGAGTTCAAGAAATTGAAATTAAGGTCAAACCCGGGGTTAAGGCTGAAGTTTTGATTTTAAATAATTTTCAAAAGCCGAGGATTGAGAGTTTCTTAAAAATAAATATTAAGCTATATCAAAATTCCAAACTGAATTTTGTTGAAGGCATTTCTGGTGGCCAGGTAATCGAAACCAGGAGCGTTGTCAAATTATTAGGGTCTGGTGCCGAGTGCCAAGTCACCAATATGTTCCAAGGGAATAAAAATGAGCAGCATGTTTTTCAAATTTTAATTGACCACCAAAGCCCAAATACCAAGGCAAATGTCTTAGTTAAGGCGGTTTACAAAAATCACGCCAGCGGAAAATTTCAGAGCTTGATTAAAGTCGGCCAGAAAGCCAAAAAAACCAATTCATATTATCAAGACGAGGTTTTACTGTTAGATTCAGCCAAGGCAATTTCTAGCCCAACCTTGGAAATATTGACTGATGACGTGAAAGCGTCCCATGGTTCTAGCGTCAGCCGGATAAATCGAGACCAAGTTTATTATCTGGCGTCCCGCGGCTTGGATTTTGAGCAAGCCAGAGAATGCATCACTGCCGGTTTTTTTACTTCAGTCATTGCCCGTTTGCCCAAAGCCTTTTGCCAGCCATTTTTATTTAAAGAATAAAAAACTTACGAAAACCAAAAAGCGCATCGAGGAAATTCCCGAAGCGCTTTAAAAATTTCGTAAAAAACCGCTTATATTGGTTTAGGTTTTATTAAGTTCATTCACAAGCTCATTAACGTCAAAGGGTTTTGGGAAAATCTTATCGACTTTAACCCGCGCAGCAGCTAGGTCGGCTCTTAGCTCAGAATCGTTTCCGGACATCATGATCAATAGGGTGAATTTTTCCTTCCCGAAATAAGTGATAATTTGAGTGATAAGGTCCACCCCGTTTTTGCCTTCACCTAGGTTATAGTCACTGATTATGGCAAAATACGGTCCGGAATCAGCAAAACGAGCTAAGGCGTGAATGTAATTACCCGCAGTAACCACCTCAAAACCAAATATTTCCAGGAACTCTTGAAGAGATTGCAAGAAATCCGGTTCATCATCAACCACTAAAATTCTGCGTTTGGTATTTTTAGCCATGGTTTTTTGTCCTTTCAACGAGCGTTTATTTAAAAGCATTTTGGTTTTTTATTCCTGCTAAATTAGCATTTAAAATTAATCAAGTCAAGGGTTATTGGTTAAATCCCGATAAGCGTATTTGAAAGAAAAAGTCGATTTTGGCACTAATATATGTAGCGATTATGAAATTTATTAATAAAAAAGTAACAATATGAATAAGATTCTAATTACAATTTTGATTATCATCGCCCTGGGCGGTTTGGGCTATCTAGCCTTCCGTTCGTTTTCCGGCAGCTCAAATTCCAACACGAATTCATCGATAAACTCCACCTTGAATAATAATGGCAATTTGAATTCAAACACCATTAGCAACAATAATGCAGTCATGGATACAAATGGGGATTTGAATGCCAATACAAATACTGCAAATATCAATATTAATTCCAGCCAAACCAGCCAGGTTTCCATTGCCAACATGGCTTTTCAGCCAGCAACTTTGACAATTGCCAATAACACCCAAGTCACTTGGACCAATAATGATTCAGTTGCGCATACGGTGACCGGCACGGGTTTTGACAGCGGGAATATCATTCCAGGCAGCAGCTATTCCCACACTTTTACTCAAGCTGGTACTTATAATTATCGCTGTACTATCCATCCCGCAATGGCCGGCACGGTAACCGTGCAATAAGCAATGTTAAAAAATATGAAAATAGCTATTAACGATCAAGTCCCAAATTTCACGGCTTTAGACCAGAACAACAAAATTTATACCCAGGCTAGTTTCCAGGGGACCTGGGTTTTGTTTTATTTTTATCCCAAAGATTTTACTTCTGGCTGTACCAAAGAAGCCTGTGGTTTACGGGATAAGTTTGGGGAATTACAGAAGAAAATAAAGATTGTCGGCATCAGCGCTGACAGCATTGCCAGCCACGCGGAATTTGCTAAAAAATACGGCCTGCCATTCACTTTGCTGGCTGATCCAAACCAGAAAATGATCAATGCTTTTGGGGTCAAAGGGACTTTTTACGCCAAACGCCGTTCGTTTATCATCAATCCCGAAGGCAAGGTTGTCAAAATTTACAAATCAGTTGATCCATCCAAACACGCTGAGCAGATATTAAAGGATTTGGAAATTCTGCAGCCTAAAAAATAGTTTCAAGAGGATAAGAGCGCATCAGGTTGTCAGGTTGAGATGCATTCGCTACACTGGGTGCATGTTTTCACCAGAAAATATCCGTCGGGATTTTCCGATTTTAAGTCGCCAGATCAATGGCAAGCCTTTGGTGTATTTGGATAATGCCGCTACCAGCCAAAAACCAAGGATAGTCTTGAAAGCCATGGATGATTTTCAAAGACAGCATAATGCCAATGTCCACCGCGGGATTTATACTTTAAGTGAAGAGGCTACGGAATTGTACGAAACCGCCAGGCAGAAAGTCGCAAAGTTCATTAATGCCAAAACCAGCGAAGAAATAATTTTTACTCGCAATGCCACGGAAAGCATAAACTTAGTAGCTTTAACTTGGGCTAGGCAAAATTTGGAAAAAGGAGAGGAAATTTTAACCACGGAAATGGAGCACCATTCCAATATTGTGCCTTGGCAGATTTTAGCCAAAGAAAAAGGCTTAAAGTTAAATTTTTTACCCACTATTCCGGAGAAGGGAATTTTGGATTTGAGCAAGCTTGCTAACTTGTTATCATCCAAAACTAAACTGGTTTGCATTGGGCATATATCGAATTTACTTGGGACAATCAACCCGATTGAAAAAATTATCGAGCAAGCTCACAAAATCGGTGCAAAGGTTTTAGTTGACGGCTGCCAGGCCGTACCACATCTGCCTGTGGATGTACAAAAAATCAATGCGGATTTCTATGCGTACTCCGGCCATAAAATGTTAGGACCGACCGGAATTGGGGTTTTATGGGCAAGAAAAGACTTGTTAGAAACTATTGAACCAATTATTGGCGGTGGCGACATGATTAAGTCAGTGACCAAGCAAAAATCAATTTGGAATGATTTGCCTTGGCGGTTTGAAGCCGGTACGCCGAACATAGTTGGGGTTATTGGCTTGGGTGCGGCGATTGATTATTTAAATCAAGTTGGCATGCGGAATGTCTGGGAACACGAGAAAAAGTTCGTTGAATACTTATTACCAAAATTAAAGGCTATCAAAGGTATAAAGGTCTTTGGTATTCCAGAGGTATCTAAAAACCGAGGAGCGATTTTTTCCTTTTGGCTGGAAGGTATGCATCCCCATGATTTGGCCAGTTTGTTTGATGAAGAGGGGCTTTGCATCCGGGCCGGGCATATGTGCGCCCAAGTCATGCTGGAAGCGTATGGCAAGCCAGCCGCAGCGCGAGTCAGCTTTTATCTTTACAACACGCTTGAAGAAGCTGATAAATTTTTAGCCGCTATTGAAAGAGCTAAGAAAGTTTTTAATTTATAATTTGTCTTAAACTAACTTGCTAACTCGCCAGTTAACTAAAATGTTATAACCATGTCAGATCTCTATCGGGAAATTATTATTGATCACTATAAAAAACCCAGAAATTTTGGGAAATTGAAGAATCCTGATTTTCATGGCGGAGAAGACAATTTAGTTTGCGGGGATCGGGTGGAAATTTTTTTAAAGCTCAACAAACAAAAAAAAGTCGAAGGGGTAAAATGGCAAGGTGAGGGCTGTGCCTTGTCCCAAGCCTCAGCCTCTTTGCTTTCCGAAATGTTAATGGGTAAAAGCCTGGCAGAGCTAAAAAAGACCGGCAACAAGCATATTTTAAAGATTGTCGGTGAAAATTTGAATCCTTCCAGGCAAAAATGCGCAACTTTAAGCATTGAGGCCTTGAAGAAAGCCTTAAGCTAAACTTGTCCGACAAGGGTTTTTTAGTTATTCTTAATTCACTAATAATTAACCTACTATTAATATGCCATTAAAAATTACCATTGATCGGGAAAAATGCATTTCTGCTGCCACTTGTATAGCAATCGCACCGGAAACTTTTGAGTTAGATAGCGAAGGCAAGGCAATAATCAAGAACCCAACCGGCAATGATGAGGCTACCATTATCGAAGGCGCTAAATCTTGTCCAACCCAAGCAATCATTATCCATGACGAAACCGGCAAGCAGATTGTTCCTTAAGCTGTTTATTCATTAGACAGAAAAATCTGTATGCAGAACAAGTATTTTTTATTCAGCTTAATTGCAGTTGGAGTTTTGTTATTGTCTGCTTGTGGGACGAATATCAATACCAATATCACGATTATTGATCTGACCAATAATTCCAATTCAACAGTTTTAAACATTAATACGGCTAACACTAATTCAAACGTTTCAAATGTTAATTTTAATCATGGAAACGCAAACCTGAATTCCAATACTAATTCAAATCAAGTTTCATCAACAATCACTATAATTTTTTCAGGTTTTACCCCAAGCACCCTAACGGTCAAGGTTGGCTCAGTCGTAACCTGGAATAATACTTCAGGCTCAGCCGTTCAGGTTGCTTCAGACCCACATCCAACCCATACGGATTTGCCAGACTTGAATTCAGGGAGTTTGGCTAATGGGCAAACTTATTCCTATACTTTTAATAAAATTGGCACCTGGGGCTACCATAACCACCTAGACCCCACGGAAAAAGGCACGGTGGTGGTTGAATAATTTTCCTTAATTAAAAAAGGAGGTGAGCAATATGGCTTGTCCAGATTGTGGTCACGAACACGAACCAGGGGAGCCTTGCGCAGTGGAAGGCTGCACCTGTGGAACCTGATCCTGATAAATAACACAAGTTACAAAAAAATAACGCTTCCTTTAAAAGAGGCGTTATTTACGTTCGTGTTATACTTTAACATATGGCATTTGTTTTACGCGCTAAAAGATTTGATTTAAGCACTGGCGGCCAGCCTTATGTGGTGGTCATCCGCAATGAAGACGGCAGGAATTTTGGCATCCACGCCGGCGACCGCTTGGTCTTGCAAAGCAACGGTAAGAAAATTATTGTCCAGGCGGATTTGACCCATCGCCGGGTTCGCCCCGGAGAAATCGGCTTGTTTAGGGAGGTTTGGAAAGAAAATAAAATTGAGGCTTTAGCCCCAATTGAAATTTCGCCATTTGGCCGGCCGCTTTCCATTGAAGCCTTGAAAAAGAAGCTTTTGGGCAAGAAATTAAATCAAGCAGAATTTGATGCGATTGTGGGGGATATTGTGAATTATCGTTTTGGCACAACCGAACTTACCTATTTTGCAGCTTCCAGTTTTATCAAGGAATACACCAACCAAGAATTGTACTATCTGACCAAATCAATCGCCACTCATGGCGAGCAAATTCGGTTCAATAAAAAAATTGTAGCTGACAAGCATTCGGTCGGCGGTTTGGCTGGCAACCGGACAACCATGATTGTGGTGCCGATTATTGCCAGCGCTGGCCTTTGCATACCCAAGACTTCATCTCGGGCCATCACCAGCCCTTCAGGCACGGCAGATACCATGGAAGTTTTGGCACCCGTAACTTTTCCAGTTGAAAAAATTCTCAAGATTGTTAAAAAGAATAATGCCTGCATGGTCTGGGGCGGCGGTTTGCAACTGGCACCGGCTGATGACCGGATCATCAAGGTTTCGCGCCCACTGTCTTTAGAGCCTTATTCAAAAATGATTGTCTCCATAATGGCCAAAAAGGTCGCTATGGGCATTACCCATTTGGTAATTGATATGCCTTACGGCCGTAACACTAAAATTCCTGACTTAGCCTCAGCCAAGAGGTTGGCTGCTAAATTTAGGTATATTGGCAAGCGGTTTAACATTAAAACCAAGGTAGCCATGATTGAAGCCAAAGAGCCAATTGGCAATGGCATTGGCCCGGCCCTGGAAGCCAGGGATGTTTTGCGCGTCTTGCAACAGAAAGAATATCGGCCAAGGGATTTGGAAGAAAAATCCCTGCGCTTAGCAGGCTTATTAATTGAGTTGGTTGGTGTTGCCCGTAAAGGCCTGGGCTATTCCGTAGTCAGGGACCAGCTGATTTCTGGCAAAGCTTGGAAAGCCATGCAAGGCATAATCAAAAGCCAAGGCGGCAATCCTAATTTGGATTCAGAAGATGTGACTTTGGGCGCCAAGCGTTTCCGCGTGGTCGCCAAACATGCTGGCCGCATCGTCAGAATCAATAATCGCGCTATTGATGAGTTGGCTCGGTCGCTTGGCGCCCCAGATGACAAAGTCGGGGGTCTGCACTTGAAAAAGCGCTTAAATGAAAGAGTTTTAGCTGGTGAAATCCTTTATACTTGTTACGCCGGCAGTAATAGTCGGTTAAAATTGGCAGCTGCGGCTTTGAAACACATCCACGTTTATACCATTGCCAGGAAATAATTAATTCTTAGCTTTCGTTTACGCCAGGCTCACTTAGGGAAACGGAGTTTTTTGTCATATTTGACACTTTTTTTATATGTGATAAATTTAAAAATGCCTATACCTGGGGGGTAGGTACATCACATTTACTTAATCAATCTAGACTATGGAAAAACACAATCATGATAAAATCCTGATAAATTTCCGCAAAGCCCAAAGCCATTTGGCCAAAATAAATAAAATGGCGGAAGAAAATGCTTATTGCATTGACATCATGCAGCAGAATTTGGCGGTTATTGGCTTGCTTAAATCCGCCCACCAAATGCTTATGGAAAGCCATTTGAATTCCTGTTTTAAAAATGCCATGGCCTCAAAAAATGAAAAACTCAAACAGGCTATGGCCCAAGAAATTTTAACCGTAACTAAGCTGTATAACAAATAATATGGTTCAAGAATTAAACATGCCTGAATCAGAAAAGCAGAAAACTAATAACCCAAAACAGATTAAATTGACTGTTGATGTGGCTGGCATGCACTGCCGAAGCTGTGAATTGTTGATTGAAAATGAATTTAAGGATTTCCCCGGAGTCCAAAAAGTCAGTGCCAATGCCGATCGAGGCCAGGTTAAAATGTTGTGTAGCGCCAACCAATTGCCTAGCCGAGAAATTATCGATGAAAAACTTAAAAAACATGGTTACCGTATTGGCGCTGGGAAACAGGCCAAATCCCCAAGCCAAGATACGCATGCCAAAAAACCAAGATTTTTGCAAATTTTGGGAGCGTTTGCTGTAGTTTTAGCAGTGGGCTTTCTGCTTTCTAAGCTTGGGCTATTAAAAATTAACACGGAGATTAATGGGGCTACTGGATTTTTTGCTATTTTAATTCTTGGCCTAATTGCCGCAAGTAGTTCCTGTATTGCAGTCTCGGGCGGATTGTTGCTTTCCGTGGTCGAAAGGGTTAGCGATCGTTACGAACTTATGCCAGGCAAAGCCCGGATGTTGCCAGTTAGCATTTTTGTGGCTGGTCGCATAGTCGGCTATACCGTGCTTGGCGGTTTGGTGGCCGGTATTGGTAAGGCTTTATCGCCATCACCCTTAGTGACTGGCTTGATTGCCATTGCGGCGGCAATCTTTATGTTTGTAATGGGCTTGGATATGCTGCATATTGCCCCACGATGGTTGAAAGCCATGATGCCCAGAACCCCAAAATTTATCGGTCGGAAAGTCCTGGATGACCAAAAGCATAATCATTATTTTTCACCATTTATTTTTGGCGCATTGACTTTCTTTTTGCCTTGCGGTTTTACTCAGGCTTTGCAAATCTACGTGCTGAGCACGGGCAACATCCTAACAGGCGCCATGACTATGTTTGCTTTCGCCCTGGGCACGGCACCAGCCTTATTAGCTTTAGGCTGGGCTTCCAATGCCTTAAAAGGCAAAGCTGGGCAAATATTTTTCCGTTTTGCCGGGGCAGCAGTGATAGTTTTGGGCCTTTATAATTTCAGCAATGGTCTGGCCATAACAGGCCATCCAATTTCTTGGCCAAGTTTTCCAAAGTCTTCAGTCGCCCAAAATGTTTCCCAGACTGATGACCCAAACGTAGTTGCGGACGGGGATGTCCAAGTGGTAAAAACCAGTTTTACTTCTTCGGGTTATTCGCCTACTACTTTTACTGTCAAAGCTGGCAAACGAGTGCGTTGGGAAGTCGATGGCGCCGGCTATGCTGGCGGCTGTCGGTCATTTTTGCAGATTCCAAAACTTAATGTTGGTAAAGCCATGCAAGGCGGGGTCAACGTCATCGAATTTACCCCAACCGATCCAGGGACCTATAATTTTAGTTGTGGCATGGGCATGTATCGGGGTGAATTCACAGTCGTAAATTAAAAGAATAATTTATGCAAATTATTGGTATTATTTTAATCGTTATTATAATTGGGCTATATGTTTTATGGTTGAAGTTTCAGCGTAAGCAAGAAACCGCAATCTTATCTAGTTCAGGTCTTCAAGAAATTGAGATTTTAATCCGCGGCGCTTATAACCCAAACACTATTCAAGTCCAAGTAAACAAGCCAGTTAAATTGATATTTAACCGCCAAGAATCCGAGGAGTGTTCCAGGTTTGTCAGCATTGAAAAACTTAAAATCCGTAAAGATTTGCCGGCTTTTAAAAAGACTGAAATAATTTTTACCCCCAAAACCAAAGAGGAATTGAATTTTACCTGCGATATGGGCATGTACCAAGGCAAAATTATCGTTAATTAATTGAGCAATTAAAAGCATGAATAAAAAAGTATCCTTGTCACTCTCGGGCATGCATTGCGCCAGTTGCAGCCAATTAATTGAAATGACTCTGAAGAAAACTCCAGGCGTAAGAATTGCCAGCGTAAATGTCAGCACTGAACGAGCCCAGGTGGAATATGATCCGGAGGTTGTGAATGAAACGACGCTTGCCGAAGAAGTCAGGAGAATTGGCTATGGTGCGGAAAAATTTGAACCAGGCGACTCTGATTCTCGGGATCGAGAAAGCCAACAGCGAAACCAGGAAATCCAAAAGGTCAAAAAAAAGTTTATTTTTTCTTTAGTCTTATCAATCCCTTTGCTGGTCATTAGCATGGGCATGTTAGTAATACCTGCTATTGAAAACCTGCCGGGCCGAGCTTGGTGGCAATTGCTCTTGGCCGGGCCAGTAGAATTTTATGCTGGCTGGCAGTTCTTCAAAGGTTTTTGGGGCGCATTAAGGGCCCGGACCGCTAACATGGATTCCTTAATCGCTATTGGCACTTCGGCTGCATTTGTTTATTCCTTATTGGTTACGCTCGGTTTGGTAGAAGGCGAGCTTTATTATGAAATCGCGGCAATCCTTATAACCTTCGTACTTTTGGGCAAATGGCTGGAAGCTAAAGCCAAAGGCAAGGCTAGTGAAGCCATCCGTGCCTTAGCCAAACTCCAAGCCAAAAGCGCGATTGTGATTAAGGATGGAGAGGAAATTGAAGTGCCTATTGAATCAGTCCAAGTTGGAGATTTGCTTAGGGTCAAGCCCGGTCAAAAAATTCCAGTGGACGGCGTTATTACTGATGGCCATTCCAGCGTTGACGAATCCATGGTCACTGGTGAAAGTTTGCCTGTGGAAAAGCAAGCAGGGGATGCGGTCATTGGCTCGACCATTAACGCTACTGGCAGTTTTATTTTCAGAGCCACTAAAGTCGGTTCAGAAACCTTATTGGCCGGAATTATAAAATTAGTAGAGCAAGCCCAAGCCAGCAAAGCGCCCATCCAGAGGTTTGCGGATAAAGTTTCAGCTTATTTTGTGCCCTCGGTTATTGCCTTGGCTTTGATAACTTTTATCAGCTGGTATTTCCTGATAGGTCAGTCTTTTGTGCCAAGCTTGCTGGCTTTTATCGCGGTCCTGGTTATTGCTTGCCCGTGCGCTTTGGGGTTGGCGACGCCAACCGCCATTATCACTGGCACTGGCTTGGGCGCCAGTCAGGGCATATTAATTAAAGGCGGTGAAGCCTTGGAAGCGGCCAGGAAGATTGACATCGTGGTCTTTGATAAGACTGGGACTTTGACCGTGGGCAAACCCAGCGTTACGGACATTTTGAGCATCAGTCCTGATTATGATAAAAATCAAATCCTAGGCATTGCCGCGGCAATTGAAAAACACTCCGAACATCCCTTGGCTGAAGCAATCGTCACCGCGGCAAAAAATTTAAAACTTGATCCGCCAGAGGTTGCTGATTTCAAAAGCCTGACCGGCAAAGGTGTTGAAGCCAAAATTAATAATGAAAAAATTGTTTTTGGTAATCGCGCCTTAATGGTTCAAGAGAACCTGGCAACGGAAAATTTTGAAATCGAAATTTCCGCTATTGAAAATCAAGGCAAGACCGTTATGTTTTTGGGTATTGGCAATAAGTTAGTCGGTGCTGTGGGTGTGGCTGACACGGTCAAACCTTCAACCCAAGCCGCTATTAGCGCCTTAAAAAAAATTAATATCCAAACCATGATGATTACGGGTGACAATCAAAAAACCGCCCAGGCAATTGCCAAGCAAGTGGGCATTGAGGATTTTCGGGCGGAAATTTTACCGCAAAATAAAGCTGATGAAGTGAAAAAGCTCCAAGCTAAAAATATGAAAGTTTCCTTTGTGGGCGATGGTATTAATGATGCTCCTGCTTTGGCCCAAGCAGATCTAGGTATTGCCATGAGCGCAGGTACGGATGTGGCTTTGGAAGCTGGTCAGATTGTCTTAGTTAGAGGAGATTTAAGGGATGTCATTAAAGCATTACAACTTTCACAAGCAACATTCAGGAAAATTATCCAAAATTTATTTTGGGCATTATTTTACAACATTATCGGCATTCCAATCGCGGCCGGAGTTTTCGCTTTTGCTGGCCTGACTTTACGGCCGGAATTTGCGGGTTTAGCCATGGCTTTATCCAGCGTTTCCGTGGTTGGCAATTCTTTGCTTTTAAAAAGATTCAAAGCAAATTAAAAAGGGAGAAATATTTCATTCTCCCTTTCTTGGTAAAAAGATCTAGTAAAGCCTGGCACGGTTGGAAGGCAAGACCACGACTTTGGTAATATCGGTTTCATTTAGCAAATACTGATAGATCCTGGACATGCCAAAACCGCAACCGGCATGGGGCATGGCCGGGAACTTTTCCAGCATATGCAAGTACCAGGCAAAGCCTTCTTTAGCGTAGGCGTCTTTTGTTTCCAGCCTTTTAAACATTGGCGAAGATAAAAGTCGGGTTTGAAATTCTGCCAGCTCGTGTACCCGTGCGGCCGAACCCACGCACTCACCGCCAGCGGGCACGATGCAATCGCAGCTTAAGACATATTCCGGGTTTTCCGGATCAGGCAGCATGTTGAAGAACTTGATGGCCAGTTTGTCTACCTTGTGGTCAAAAAGCAATTTCATCCTTTCACTCGCGGGGTTTGGATAGTGGGTGATGAGAATTGGGCCCTGGCCATGATTGGCGATAAGGGCTTTTTCCAAATCCGAGGAAATGTCTGCGCCCCAAGGCAATCCCAATTCGGCAATGGCATCAGCATATCGAATTCGGGGAAATTCCAGAGGGTGATTTTCCAAATGCTTAAGGTCAGTTGGCAACCCATAATCCGCGCGGTCAGCCTCAGGAATTTTTTTGGTTGCATCCACCAAGGCATTGATGAATAAATTGATTTCCAAAAGCAGTTCGGAAAAACTGCCGCGAAATTCAATCTCCACCATTTCGAATTCGGTCAGGTGCCGATTGTCTATGGTGGCTTCAGCGCGGGCTGAAGGTCCAACACAGTACAACTTTGGCTTGCCGCCCTGCCCTAGCATGGATTCCAGGTAGAGCTGGCAAGTCTGGGCAATGTAAGCGCGTTTTTGGCCGCCATGGAACCAACGCGGGTCGCCATTGACCGTGACTTCGAACAAAGTGTCCACGTTTTCACAGGCACCACTGGCAGGCACGATACGCGGCGTGGGCACGCGCAAAAAGCCACGGTTGCGCAAATGCGCTTCGCCAATTTGCATCATTAAATCGCCAAATTGGATCATGTTAAAGTTCGGGTCATAGTAACTCATCTTCAATTACCTCCTGAAAGATAAAGGGTTTTTGGGTTATTTAATTTTCAAAGGCCGATTTTTGAGGGTATAAAAAAACACCCCGTCTGGTGGACGGGGCCGATGGCTAGACTTCTTTGGAGAAATTCCCAAAAAAATAGACACTTCAGGTAATAAGTGTCTTTAAAGTGGATTTTGCAGTCTTTCATGTTCTGCGGTTAAAGATAAAGCATTGGAAAAATCCTGTCAAATTCCATAAAAAAGAAAAGGCGATGCTGATTGCACCGCCTTAAGAGCGTTAGATTTTCAAGCGTTTCCATTGTTGGAGTACAAATAGTTGCATGATAGCTGAAAAACTACTGTCATTTTCAATGCCGCCATTTATGGCCAGAGCAACAGCATGCCGAAACGGAACAGCCTCAATGGTTATGCCATCCTTGGGGGCACCGGTTACTTCCCAAGCAGTTGTGTAAAAAAGCGAAATTGGAGTATGAATTTCCGAATGGCCGATAACCGAGTTCAATTGAACTAAATCAGTTGAAGAAAAGCGGATGCCAGTGTCATGGAGAACTTTTTCCTCCATGAGCCTATCGTAATTCAAATCATCAGAGAAATAGCCGCCCGGCAGTTTGGTCAACAGCGAGTCATTGGCTTTTCTTCGCTTTTGCATGAGCATGAGGTGAAGTTCCCCATTGAGCATTATCAAAAAAGCGATCTCAAAGGCCGGCCGGGTAATAATCTTTGTCCAAGTTTCAGTTTGGCCATTAGCAGATTCTTCCGGCATGACTTGGAGCATAAGGTACTTGGTTTCGACAACCAGGCTGTCAGGCAGTCCATTGAATATTTCCTCGCCGATCCGATAATCAAGAGTTATTGGGTGAGGATAATCAATCTTTAAAGGCATTTGTTAACCTCCGGTTTTGGTTTTTTTGTTGTTCCCAAGAGATTATATCAGAAATGACTTATTGTCAATCTTTGCGCTAAGCCATTGACCCCGCACCACTTTCTATAAACAACCCCTTCTTAAATCGTAAAATGTTTGTCAAAAATAATATATTGAATACCTGATTTGATATTTGTTTAGAAAGCGGTGCGGGGTTGACAAAACGTAGAAAATCTATATACTAAGAGCCAGTGTAAGCTTTCTTAGTTAGTTTGCCCGCAAAACGGGATCTTGGGCCAATAATAAGGGCTTAAGTAAAAAGCGAGTGAGAAGGGTCGACTTACATCTTCTCAAATATTTAAATTTATAAGTTCAATATGGGAAAGAAATTATACGTTGGTGGTTTACCTTATTCAACTACCCAAGAAGGCTTACAACAGGCATTTGCCCAAGCAGGCAACGTTGAATCAGCGACCATCATCATGGATCGCATGTCCGGCCGCTCAAGAGGCTTTGCCTTTGTGGAAATGGCTACGGACGAAGATGCTCAGAAAGCCATTGAGGCTTGGAACGGCAAAGAGTTCGAAGGTCGAACCTTAACCGTGAATGAAGCCCGCGAAATGAAGCCACGCGCCCCAAGAACGGGCGGTAATGGCGGAGGATTTGACAATCGCCGCAGTGGTGGAAATCGCTGGTAATTATTGACGCAATCAAAAAAGAAGCAACCCTCATTTCGAGGGTTGTTTTTTATGCTAAACTTTAGATAGCATGGAACAAGTTCCCGCACAACAGAAGCATTGGTTTAAGCCTTTAATGTGGTTTTTGGCGCTTTTTATTTTAGTTTTTTTAGGCACGATAATAATTATTGATTACCATAATTCAAAGAAGCAGGTGGATCCTTTAGCCGAATTGACTGAAGGTTCTGACACGCAATCAAGTTCGGAAAACATCAACCAAGCGGCCCGGTCAGCAATACCGCAATTGGAAACCAGCGATGACCCTTATCTTGGGCCCAAGGATGCGAATATTATCGTGGTTGAATTCGGGGATTTTCAGTGCCCTTATTGCCAGAGCGAATACCAAACCGTGCGGGAAGTTGCAGCCAAATACCAAAGCTGGGTAAAATTTATTTTTCGGGATTTCCCATTAAGCCAGATTCATGACCGCGCCCAGGCTGCCGCCGAAGCCGCGGGTTGCGCTTTTGCCCAAGGCAATGAAAAGTTTTGGGCTTACCATGATAAATTATTCCAAAGTCAAGATAAGCTGGCAGATGCGGACCTCAAGAACTACGCTGTCCAAATTGGTTTGGATGAAAAAAAATTTTCAGAATGCATCTCTAAGGGCGAGCGCAAACAGGAGATTAATGAAGATTTTGCTGATGGCGTAGCTAATGGGGTTACCGGTACGCCGACTTTCTTTTTTAACGGCAAGAAAGTCAAAGGCTTGATTCCTAAAGAAACGTTTGAAAAAGCCCTGGATTTATTTCTGAAATAATTTCAAGAAATAGCTTATGCTATACTAATCCCATGCTTGTTGTAGCTTCTGACCACGCCGGGTTTGCCCTTAAACAGCAAATAATCCGTGGCCTAACAAAAATGGGTTTGAAATTCGAGGACTTAGGTCCAAGCAAATTTGACCGAGAAGATGATTATCCAATTTTTGCAGCGGCAGTTTCCAAACGCGTTCGTCGCCAAACTGATGACCGTGGGATTTTAATTTGCCGGAGCGGGAATGGTATGGCAATAGCCGCCAATAAATTTTCCGGCATCCGGGCGGCCTTGGTTTGGAATGAACAATCAGCCAAAATGGCAAGCTTGGAAGGCAACTCCAACATTTTAGTTTTACCGGCTAAATTCGTGAATTCCACTCTGGCTCAAAAATTAATTCAAATTTGGCTCTCCACGCCCTTTCGCCGGATTCCCAGATATCGCCGGCGCTTAGGCCAGATTGCCAGAATAGAACATTTTAATTGAAAAAATATGCAAATAACCCCAGTCGTGCTTGAAACCACTCCCGAAGAATTAAAAAAGAAAATCGGGGTGGTTGAAAACAGCGTTGATTTAATCCAGATTGACGTTGGCGATGGCCAGTTTATTCCTGCCGTCACGGTCTTGCCCCGGGCTTTGGGTGAATATCGCCCTTTAACCGCCATTGAAGTCCATTTGATGGTAAAAAGACCTGACCGTTTTGTGGCCGACTGGGCGCACTTGGGAGCCAAAAAAATTATTTTTCACGTAGAGGCGGAAGGTGATTTGGAAAGATTTATTGCCCAGTGCCGTGAATTGGATTGCGATATTGCCGTTGCTTTGAATCCAGACACCAGTTATGAAAAAGTGGTGCCATACTTGGATTTAGTTGATGAGGTCATGTTTTTAGGCGTCCAGCCCGGTGCGCAGGGCAACCCATTTTTACCAAAAGTCATTGAAGAAGTAAAAGCTTTTCATCAGGCCTTCCCGAGCATGCCAGTAGCTGTTGATGGGGGAATTAACGAAAAAAATATTATCGACCTTAAAGTTTCGGGGATTTCCCGGGCGGTTGTGGGGACGACGATATGGAAAAGCCCTGATCCGGTTGCGATGATTCAAAAATTAGCCAATTCTTAAAATGTACTCAAATTATTTAAGCTACATAAAAGTTGCTTTTAGGGACCATTGGGCGGTTGGCGCTTTTAATATTTCGAATTTAGAACAAGCCCAAGGGGTTATTCAGGCGGCCGAAAAATTACAGGCACCAGTCTTAGTGAATACCAGCGAAAAGGCCATTGATTATGCCGGCCTTTTACCGCTTGCTTTAATTGTTAAAATTTTAGCCCAGGAAACAAAAGTAAGAGTAACCTTGAATTTAGACCATGGCCGTTCCTTTAAGGTTGCGGCTGCTTGTGTTAGAGCGGGTTACAACAGCCTTATGATTGACGGTTCAGCCCTGCCCTATAATCAAAACGTCGCGGTAACCGCAAAAGTCGCTAACTTGGCGCATCGGCGTGGCATTCCGGTTGAAGGAGAATTAGGCGCTTTGGGCGGCAAGGAGGATTACATTTCTGGTAAAGTCCAGATGACTGATCCTGCCCAGGCTAAAGATTTCATAAAAAGGACAAAGGTCAATTTATTAGCCATAGCCATTGGTAATGCTCATGGCATTCCCCAAGCAAATGAAAAACTGGATTTCGAAAGGTTAAAAGCCATCCACCAAACAATCCCAAACCAGCCATTGGTCTTGCATGGCGCCTCTTCCACGCCAGCCAATAATCTTCGTCGGGCGATTAGCCTGGGTGTGGTTAAAATAAACATTGACACAGACCTTCGTTTGGCTTTTGCCACCTCACTCCGGAAATTTTTAAAACACAATCAAAAAGTCTGGGATCCTCGGGAAATTTTAGGACCGACTCGCGAGGCAATCCAAAAAGTTGTGGAAAATAAAATAAAAATTTTTGGTTCAAATAACAAATCCAGATAATATGTACGATGTCATTACTATCGGTTCAGCTTTTCAGGACTTGTATTTATTCAGTAAAAACTTTCGTATAATCAAGGATAGGCAATCACCCAGCGGCGAGGATGAATGCTTTGCTTTGGGTTCAAAAATTGAAGTGGAAACCATCTTGCGGGAGATTGGTGGTGGCGGCACCAATACTGCCGCAACTTTTGCCAGGCAAGGCTTGAAAGTCGCGTGTTTGGCCAAAATAGGGGATGACGCTGCGGGCGAGGAAATTATTAAGACTTTAAAAAAATATAATATTGATTCTAGCTTGATGATTACCGATAAAGATCAGCCAACCGCTTTGGGAATTTTCTTTTTGGCTAAAACCGGGGAACGAACCATTTTAGTATACAGAGGGGCGAGTGCAGATTTCCAAGCGAAACAAATCCCTTGGCTAAAACTAAAATCTAATTGGTATTACGTAAGTTCGCTGGGTGGTAATTTGCAAGTTTTAGAAAAAATTATTGCTCACGCAAAAAGGCATGGTGCAAAAGTTGCCCTAAATCCTGGTAAAACCGAATTGGCAAAAAAGACCAGGCTTTTACTGAGTTTAAGAAAGGCCCAAGTGGTTTTGTTAAATCGTGAAGAAGCAGAAATGTTTTTTGGCTTAAGCGGCCAAGCCTTACTAAAAAAAGTTTCTAAGGTTACTCAGGGCTGGTTTGTGATTACTGACGGCGAACACGGTTCTTGGGCCCTATCTCCAAAATCCGCCTGGAAGGTGCAAATCCGGCCTGTTAAGGCTATGGATACAACTGGGGCAGGCGATGCTTTTGGGTCAGGTTTTGTGGCAGGCTTGATTAAAAGCCCTAATGACTTGTCTTATGCCCTGAAATTAGGCTCTACTAATGCCGCCGCTGAAGTTAAATTAATCGGGGCGAAAAATGGTTTGATCACTTCCAGAACACCCTTAATAGCCAATTTAAAAGTTCAGCGCTTAAGAATTTGATGAATTTTGCAATATTTATTGGATTGTAATAGAATTATTCCACCTTCCTTATTAACAATTAAGTCCTCTTTATAATATTAATAATTAAAAATCATTATGGACGAACAAAAAATGCAAGAAGAGGTGAAATATACCTCTGAATCAACCAGTATATTCAATGCCCCACCCAGGACCATGTTTGCCATGGGTATTATGGTAGGCGTTGCCGCGGTTAGTCTTTTAGGCTTCATTTTGTCATTCAGTGCTTATCGGAATGCGGTTGAAGGCAATGGCGGGACTAAAACTGCAACAACTAACAAGAATAGTAATACGAATTCAGCGGTAGCAGCTGCGAATACTAATACCACGCCAGCGAGCCCGATTGAGGTTAAAGTCGCTTCGACCGACCACATTCGCGGTAACAAAAACGCCAAGGTAACTTTGGTAGAATTCTCGGATTTTCAATGTCCCTACTGTAAACAATTCAATACGGTTACTGACCAAGTTTTGACTGATTATAAAGATAAAGTTAGGGTAGTATTCAAGAATTATCCCTTGACCACAATCCATACGATGGCGCAAAAAGCGGCTGAAGCTGCAGAATGTGCAGCTGACCAGAATAAATACTGGGAAATGCACGATCAATTATTTGAAAATCAAAGTTCGCTTTCCATTGAAAATTTCAAGCTCTGGGCGAAAGAACTTGGTTTAAAGGAAAAAACTTTCAACGCCTGCTTGGATGATGGTAAAAAAGCGGCCAAGGTTACGGCTGATCAGACTTACGGCGACAGCATTGGCGTAAGCGGGACGCCAACCAGCTTTGTGAACGGCAATATAATTTCCGGTGCCCAAAGTTACGAATACGTGAAAACTTTAATAGACCAAGAGCTGGCTAAGAAATAAGTTAACCCCGGATGTTTAATTGGCTTTTTCATACCCCGCCTGAACCGGTAATTTTAAACCTGGGAGTTTTACAAATCCGTTGGTATGGCTTGCTTTTGGCTTTGGCTTTAGTGGCTGGGGTCTGGCTTTCAATCCAGCTGGCAAAACAGATAAATATCCCAGGAGAAAAAATAACCAACTTGGCTATACTGGCAACATTTTCTGCAGTTATTGGCGCACGGATTTTCCATGTTTTGGAAGAATGGAATTATTACTCAAATCATTTGGGGGATATTTTCAAGTTCTGGCAAGGCGGCTTAGCTTTTCATGGGGTGGTTTTAGGCGGGGTAATAGCCTTGATTTTTTGGGTCCGGAGCAATAAATACCGACTATTACAAGTTTTAGATTTTGCTTTCCCAGCCTTGATTTTGGGGCAGGTGATAGGCCGCTGGGGGAATTGGTTTAACCAAGAACTTTATGGAAAACCCACAAATTTGGCTTGGGGCATTCCAATCCAAGCGGAATTCCGGGTTTCGGGTTATGAAAATTTTTTCCGCTTTCACCCGCTCTTTCTTTATGAATCGTTTGGGAATTTATTAATCCTTATCCTGCTTTTATATTTATGGAAAAAACATCTAAAAACCGGAACCATTGCCGCAACCTATTTAATATTATCGCCGCTTTTGCGTTTTTTCCTGGATTTCCTAAGATTAAACCAAGCACATTTGGGGGTTTTAACTTATGCTCAAATTTTTAGCCTTATTCTGATTACTGTTGGGCTGGCTATTTTATTCAAAATTTACTATCTTAATTCAAGGATCTCTTATGAACGAAAATAAACAATCTAAATTCCGTTGGGGTATATGGCTTAGTATTTTTAGTATAATAGTTGCAGTTGCGGTTATTGCCTTGATAGTGATTAAACAGCAGCCAGATGTTGTTTATAATAATGTTAACAGTCCCAGGCCTGTAACTGGCAATCCAGCCGCAAAAGTAACCCTGGTGGAATTTTCTGATTTTGAATGTCCAGCTTGCGGGCAGGTTTTTCCAATAGTAGAAAATTTGGTTACCAGGTATGGCAAGGACTTCCGTTTTGAATTTAAGCACTTTCCTTTAACCAATATACACAAGGATGCTTATAATGCGGCTTTGGCTTCAGAGTGCGCCAATGACCAAGCCAAATTTTGGGATTATTACAAAACCCTTTATCAAAACCAAACCAAATTAAGCGTAGCGGACTTGAAAAAATATGCCGTTGATTTAAAGCTGGATACGGTAAAATTTGATGCTTGTTTGGACACCAAGGCTAAAAAAAAGGTGGTCGACGAAGACATTAAAGAAGCCAAGGCAAAAAATTTAAGCGGCACGCCGACTTTCTTTTTAAACGGCCAGCAGGTAAATATGCAGTCTTATGCCGATTTAGAAACCGCCTTAAAAGCCGCTATAACCGGGGTTCAGCAAGGGCCGGTTAAATAATTTAAGTTACTTTTACCGAAAGCAGTAATAAACAAAAAACTATAACCGCCTGGACAAAAACTCCGGTAGTGAAATTTATTTTTCAATTACCCAGTAAAACCACTTATGGATGCGATTGTGGTGTTCAAAAAATTTTTTAGCTAATGATATCTTGAATGGATGTAAATCTTGACAAAGCCAATAATATGAATTATGTTTTGTCAGCACAGCGCAAAATGTGGTAGTTTGAATTATCATATCGCGGGATGGAGCCCCGCAGGCGCGGGGCGGTCGCGGGACCGGGCACATATGATCTACAATATATACGTACTAAAAAGCCTTAAAGATCTAAGATTCTATATTGGCTCAACTGGAGATATTAAATCTCGACTTAAGAGCCATAAAGAGGGTTTAGTTAGATCAACAAAGAACCGGCGACCCTTAAAGCTGGTATATACCGAAACATTCAAAACGCGTAGTGAGGCAATTAAACGGGAAAAATTTTTGAAAAGACAGAAGGGTGGTGACGTTTTTAAAAGAATTATCAATAACCATCGCGGGATGGAGCAGTAGCAGCTCGCCGGGCTCATAATCCGGAGGTCGGGGGTGCAAATCCCCCTCCCGCACCCAGCGCGGTTAATCGCTAAACGATAAAACCGCGACCAAAAGAATTAATAGAGTATTAGAAGCCGTAGAGCCAGTGCCAGCATACCAAATGTTATACTGGCTATACTGGTTCTGCGGTTTCTTCATAATCAATAAGCCTGGGTAGCTCCTGCCTTCCCCTGAGACAAGTTCAGGGTACGGCAGGCAGGCAGTTGATTTGACACGGCAGGGTAGCTCAGTTGGTTAGAGCACGGGACTCATAAGCCCGGGGTCGAGAGTTCGAATCTCTCCCCTGCTACCAAAATTTTTGGACTCACTTGTCCGCCAAAGCTTTTTTATCCACCGAAGCCTAAAGGGCGTAGGTGGAAGAGACGGCGGATAAACCCGAGGTCGTCCCGCTAAGCGGGACCCCAGGTACCAGTTATTTTTTTGGGATTAATTTTTTGGCAAGCAGGTGGCTTAACCAAATCCAAAGGCCCGAAAAAAATATACCGCCCAAGATATCCGTGAACCAATGGACGCCTAAATAAATTCGGGAGTAGGGTATTATTAAGGTCAATAAAACACATAACCCAATCAGACAGAACCGGAATGCAGATTTTTTTCTATAAAATAATAGGATTATCGCGGCAATGAACAGAATTATGCCTATAGTGTGCCCGCTGGGAAAACTATAATCTGATTCATGCAAAAAAACCTGAACTAAATCAGCAGTTGGCCGTGGTCTGGCAAAAAACATTTTTAATAAAGGCGTCAATAAATTACCAGCCGAAATCAATAAAATTTTTAGTTTAGTTTGGTGGGCATAATGATGATGGAAAAATCCAAGGTATGCCAAGATAATGATTACTAGAACGGCAGGAATAGTGGCATAAGTAAAAATTTTCAGGATAGCAGTCAGCCAGCCAGGTTGGTATGATTGAATAGCCTGAGTAATAACTAAATCAATGTTTGGAGGAATTGCGAATAGCATGTATATAATTTAACATATAAATACAATTTAGAGAGTATTTGCCGCGGTGGCCCCGCCATTCGGCGGGATAAACTCCACTGGCAACAATCAATTTTTTATGCCGGGATGGCGGAACTGGTAGACGCACAGGACTCAAAATCCTGCGATCGCAAGGTCATGAGAGTTCGATTCTCTCTCCCGGCACCAATTAATACTATTGACGGTTCGCCTGTCCGCCGAAGCTTCGCGAAGGCGGAACTCCGACCAGCGGCACCAATTAGAAAATAACTTAACGTACTAACCAAGGAGTTTTTAGGTGCGAAAAAAAGCGCGTCATTGCTGGCGCGCTTATGGCAGGATGCGATTTTTGTCTTAAATAACCCTTAACGAATTCACTTCGCCCATGGGAGCCCCGTTAAGATATATGGTCCATGTTTCGCAGAGCGAGTCATATGTCATGCCGCAAACATTTTGCGGAAACGGGTAGCCGCAGTCGAGCAAAACCACATCCTGACCGTGTTGATTATACACAGCCATGACGTTTGTTGTAATCTCGAGCGAACTTACGGAAACATAAAGCCTCATTCCCACTTTGATGTCGCTAGGCTTCAGCATTGTTGCTCCTTTGAAAAGATTGTTTTATTTAACTAAATATTATACAGAAATTAAGAAAAATGTCAAGTTGTTTGACAATAAACTCGGCAGTGCTAAGATCGTATATAACAAAAACCGTTTTTTAAAGGAGTATAATATGAAACCAACAGTGCCTGACGATAAGGTAGTCTGCCGGTGTTTTATTACGCGGATAATTTATGGAATGGAAAATGTCTGTGGCGGAGATATCATCGAACATCATCAGTTGGAATACGATCCCTGTACTGGCCCGCCTAAAACTTCAACTGGACCTGCTGACGATCAATTCGTTCTTAAAACGACTTATTATTGCAACAGATGCCGGGTGGTTTATAACGGCGTCCCTGACCATCTTAGGTTTGTTCAGTCCTAACATTCTTTAAGCCTCTTTGGAGAAAGAGGCTTTTGACTTTTTTTAGTAATTTAAGATAAGATTAAACCTTTAGTTACGGAAGGCTTATTGACAACTAAATAGGGAGACAATCAATATGGGACTTCGTGTTGTTGCCGTGTCGGCGCCTGCTTATTTTGAGGGCAGAAATGGATCTGCGCTTAACAGCAAAGATCCTGCGAGTTTGTTTAACGCCTGTCGCCGCGCCGCTTATCTGGCGAATACACAATCAGGTCCTTGGGGAAATAGCAACTGGACAGTCCCAAGAATTCGACGCAGGGAAAACCTGTTATTGATGTATTCAGCAAAAGAAGATATGCCGGAGTTTGAGAAACTTTTAGAGCGTGAAAAACCCAATCTGCTTTTAATCGGAGCAATGACCCTTTGCTTGCCTGGCGCGGTTGCTTGCGCTGAAAGAGCAAAACAGATGTTCGGCGACAATATCTGCGTGGTTTTGGGCGGTAAACACGTTAACGAAACGGTTTACCAAGATTATCGCTCCGGAAAAATATTACACCATCCCGGTTCTCCGCTTAGGCTCATGTCCGAACACCGAATTAAGCCAGTTTTTGATTTGATTGTCTCGGGCGAGGCAGAATACGTGATCGCAAAGATCGGCGAGGCAGTCGACAGTCTGGATATTCACGGCGTATCGGTTGTTAAAGCAAAAGACTATCTTTGCGATTTTTCTAGCGTGCCTGGCAGGTGGATTATCGGTTGGCTGAACGGAGATTCGGTTTCTACGATCAACAATGATATTCGGCTGGATCGTGATTTGTTGCCTATTCCATCAGAAATGTTTGGAGTAAGAACCAAATTTAGTGTTTTTCCCGGAAGACTGACTGCTCATGTTTTTAGCGATTCGGGCAGCGGTTGCATTTATGATTGTAATGTGTGCAGTGAAAGTTCCAGTGTAGCGGGTTTTCCCGTACAAACTTCCACTAGTGCGCAACGATTGTATAAGCAACTGGAATGTGCGGCTCAAATGATATCGAGCGATAGTCCGGGCCATAAAGCCAGCGCTTTTGTGGAAGATTCAATCTTGTTGGGCGGGTCTCAGGCTTCCTTGAACCGGCTTTTGGGCATGTTGCAGAATAAACCATTAGACTTGGTTTTCGGTGGTCAATTTACAATTGACCAGGCTTTAAATAAAATGCCAATTCTGCAGGAACTTTATCAAGTTTCTATGAATTACATTTTTATCGGCCTGGAGACCGAACAACCCAGTTTGATCGGCGGCATGAGCAAAGACCATACTTCTGCAACTACTGAATGGCTGGATAGAGCAGAAAAACTTCTTTATCAGCTGTCTCGGATCGGGTATTCCTGCGGCGCATCTTTGCTTTTTGGCTTAGGCGAATCAAGAGCAAGCCGCCAGAGGCTTTTCAATCGGCTTAACAAGTGGCAACAAGCCTTCGGAATGCCAAAACCGATAAGCTTAAATTGGGCAGTACAGCACCCTTTAAAAGGAAACGATAATGGCGCTAACTATTCTTATTTGGAATGGGGCACGCCTTCGGGTCCACTACTCCGGGCTTTCAAGGATTTCGGGGAAGCCTCTTTACGGTATCCGATTTTTGGCCAAAAACCCCCAACTCTTGAGGAAGTTGAAGAAGTGTTAGCGATGAACCGCGCTTTATCAGAGTAGTATACCTTGATATACTACCCTTCATGAAAATAACCAAGGAGCAGTATGATTGCGATTTCGATTGATTCCAAGCTCGCAACAAGAGTGCCCAGGTTAGTATTGGGCGCAGTTTGTTGCTCGGTTGTGGTTTCTGAAAACGACAGCGGTTTATGGAGAGAAATTAACCAGTTCACCATTGGGATGCAGAAGAGAATGAGTCTGGCAGATTTGCCGCATCAAGCGAATGTCAAAGCCTTGAGAGACGGCTATAAGTCCATTGGCAAAGATCCGACTAGGTATCGTGGTTCGGCCGAAGCTCTGGCCAGAAGGATTTTACAAGGGAAAGGTTTGTATCAAGTCAACACGATTGTTGACATCAACAACTTGATTTCCCTAAAAACCTTGCATTCTGTTGGTTCATACAACCTTGATGCTTTGCGCCCGCCTGTGCAATTTCGGATTGGTTTGCCCGGGGAAACTTACAAAGGGATCGGCAAAGAACTAATTAATATTGCCGAACTGCCGCTTTTTGCCGATACCCAAGGCCCCTTTGGCAGTCCGACCAGTGATTCCGAAAGGTCGATGATTACAAAGGAAACCAATAACCTTTTAATGGTTATCATTTCCTTTGACGGTGAAAAGCATCTTCCTGAAGATTTGGCCGAAACTTCACTTCTACTGCAACGTTATACCCGAGCAACAAACTTTGAAACTGCAATCATCAAATAATGAGGTATAACGACCATGCCTTCAATCTGGAATTTTTACGGCCAGGGCAATGGCGACCGATTGATTGATCCGACTAATTATCCTCCGGATGTCGCCAGCTTTCTTTTGGAGGAAGAAAGGCTGTTGGAAAGATTAGTCGAATCATTCTCAATCTTAGTTGAGGTTGGTTGCATGACCGGCAGGTTTTTGGACTGGGCTATAGAGCGAGATAAAAAGTATATTGGGATTGACGTGGTTGAAAGATATATTCAAGCCGGAAATGATGAAATTCTTTCAAGAAAATTATCCCAAGATTTATATCAGTTCAGGTTAGGCAGCGCTGAAGATCTTTCAAGTGTGTTGAAAGACAAGTTACAGAAAGCTGATGCTGATAAATTATTACTTTTTTTCCCATTCAATAGCATTGGAAACATGCCCGCCGTCGAGTCGGTTATCCAAAGCCTTAAGCAATGCAATTTGCGGTTTGTCATTAGTACATACCTGACTGACGAAAAATCAAACGCTTCAAGAGCTGATTATTACAACCGTTGCAAGTACTTAAACGTCCAGCTGGTACAAAACGCTCAAGGAGTCTGTTTTAAGTCAGATGACGGACTACAGTCAATTGCCTACCATCCTCTTTATTTTAGGCAATTGTGTCTTGCTAATTCTCTTGCAATTGCAAGCATATCCTTTTCAGAAATAGGCATCGCATATTTGCTGACATCTGAAAAGATTTAAGCACCTTAACCCCTCAATGTTTACAGCGTTTGAGGGGTTTTCATTTGTAAAAATTACATTTTTTTATTATAATATGGTTATCTTATTTCGTTTAACAGAATAATATAAGCTAAAGTTCTTTAGCGGTTTAAAAATATAAAAAATTCATTTACTTTCTTTTTTAATAATTTTTATGCAAAAGGAGAACAACATGTCAAGAAGAAATACCAAAGAAAAAGACTTGTCAGCTTGGTACTTAGAAGTCGTGCAAGCTGCCCAGTTAGCTGATTATGCGCCAGTAAAAGGCTGTATGGTTATTCGGCCGAATGGTTATGCGATTTGGGAAAATATTGTTCGTTTGTTTGATCTAAAAATAAAAGCCATGAACACGCGTAATGCATATTTCCCATTGTTTATTCCCATGAGTTTTTTGCATCGCGAAAAAGAACATGTGGAAGGCTTTAGCCCTGAACTTGCCGTGGTTACTATTGGGGGTGGACAAAAACTTGAAGAACCCTTGGTGGTCCGACCAACTTCAGAAACCATTATGTACTCTATGTTTTCAAAATGGGTGCATTCTTGGCGAGATTTGCCATTAAAAGTCAATCAATGGTGTAACGTGATCCGCTGGGAAAAAAGAACTTTTCCATTTTTACGCACCCTAGAGTTTTTATGGCAAGAAGGTCATACCGCTCATGCAACCCTGGAGGAGGCTGACAAGCAGACAATGGACGCGCTTAAAGCTTACACCGATTTTATCCAGAACACCTTAGCCATTCCAGTTATAACTGGTAAAAAGACTGACAGCCAAAAATTTGCCGGAGCTTTGTATACGACTTCTTGTGAAGCCATGATGCCGGATGGCAAGGCTTTGCAGGCGGCAACCTCGCACAACCTTGGGCAAAATTTTTCAAAAGCAGAAGCTTTTAATATATCTTTTCAAAACAAAGACAAGTCAATTGATTATGCATGGCAAACAAGTTGGGGTCTTTCAACCAGAATTATTGGCGCTTTGATAATGGTTCATGGAGATGAAGCTGGCTTGATTTTACCTCCAAAAATTGCTCCAATTCAAGTGGTTATTGTGCCCATTTACAAAACCAATGAAGAAAAGGAATCTGTACTAAAGGCTTGCAATAACTTATTTTTAAACTTAAAGGATCAGTTTTCAGTTACAGTCGATGATCGGGATGATGTAACGCCTGGATTCAAATTTCACGATTGGGAAATGCAAGGCATTCCGGTTCGGCTTGAGATCGGTCCGGCGGAAATACGAGATGATCAAGTTAAAATTGTACGCCGAGATAATGGCCAAAAAGAGGTAATAGCTAATAAGCAATTACCTGCCCAGCTTAGGATCTTAATGGAACAGATCCAAAAGTCTTTATTTGCCCGTGCCAGCCAATATTTGCATGACCGCACTTTTGAAGTAAAGACCTACGATGAGTTTAAAGAAGTCATTGAAGTCAAAAAAGGTTTTGCAATTGCGAGCTGGTGCGGACAGACGGCCTGTGAGGACAGTATCAAAGAAGCAACCAAGGCAACTGCAAGGGTGGTTCCTTTTAATCAACCGAAGATCCAGAAAAAATGCGTGGTTTGCGGCAAATCTGGGCAATCAACAGCCGTTTGGGCAAGGGCTTATTAATGTAATAATATTATTAAAATCAGTTGCTTTAGGATTTGGCAATGGTATTGTTTTATTTAAGTTATTAAGCCATTGGCAATTATAATTGTTCTTTGTTTTGCAAGTTTTTGTGTAACATGATAATATCCTAAATTAGGTTAATTGTGCTTGGAAATAAAAGAACTAAACGTTCTTTTCACAACTTAAAAACCCTTTTAGGAGGATGAAGTTATGTCTAGTCGGCTCGTTGCTGGGAGCAGTGAACTGCCAGAGAAAACAGAGGTTGTGGTAATAGGCGGGGGAGCTATTGGCGCGATGGTCACATTGCACCTGGCTCTTGCGGGCGTAGAAGTTATTTGTGTAGAAGCAAATAGTAAAAATTTCGGTAGTTCCAGCCGTTCGGCGGCCGCTGCACGTCAGCAATTCGGAATGGCCGAAAATATCGCCATGCAACTATACTCCATTGATTTTTTCCGTCGATACGCCGAAACCTTAGACGGCAGAACGCCGCCAATGAAACACGTTGGCTACCATTTCATGTACGACGGTTATGTTAAAGATGGGAGTGGAAGCCAAAAGTTCCTGCCGGATATGGTGATTGGAGCTATCGGTAAACGAGTCAGCTTCCAACAGGAGCGTGGCTTGCGGGACGTAGTTTTACTTTTACCGGAGGATATCCGTGCCCGTTTTCCTTATATCGATACTACTAACGTGGCGTGTTCCACTTTTTGCCCTTCGGATGGTTTCTGTTTCCCTGACGTCATTACAAATGATGGATTTGAGAAGGCAGAAAAGCATGGAGCCAGGCTGTTCCAACATACCCGCGTGACTGGTTTTAAAAGGAAAGCGAATGGCCAGATCACTCACGTGGTGACCAACAAGGGTGAAATTGAATGTCGGGAAGTGGTAAATGCTACCGGCATGTGGTCCCCGGAGATCGCCAAGCTGGTCGGTACTCAGCTACCGGTCAGCGCAGTCCGGCGTTATCTTTACTTCATGAAACCAAATCTTGGCGGGAAGAATTACAATTCTTTTGCGGAAGAAAATAATCTCCCCCTACCGATGGATGAAATGCCGTTTACCATTGTCCCCGGCGGAGCCTATGCTCGACCCGATCATGACTTATTTATGCTGGGCTGGGATGCTAAACCCAAAGAGGACGTGGTAAGCACGCTTCCCGATATCGCTAACGAAAGCGAATCGCAGCTCTTCCAGGATTTGATTGAAGAGGGCTTTGGCTTGCGTGACGACCCGACTTATGGCGATGAAATGTGCGAGAAGTTATCCAGTACCCTGCCATTTCTATTGTCTAGCTGCGGGTTTGCCAGGGCCACCACCGGCTTTTATGAGCTGACCGCTGATCATAGTCCAATCATTGACCGTGATCCGAACGCTGAAAACCTTATCCACTGTTGCGGTTTTTCCGGCCATGGCATCATGCAGTCACCTTCGGCCGGGAGAGTGGTTTCCGAAATCATAAGTAATGGCGAACCTAGACTGGTTCCGGCTAATACTTACAGTCTTCAGGGCTTGTACTTTCGTTTAAGGGGAGAAGCTGACAAAGCTCGTCCCCATGAAGTCATGGTCATTTAGAAACATTTTTGGGGGTAAAATGTTTTCAGCTATGTAGCTCCTCAAGTCAGAATATGGCTTGAGGAGTTTTTAATTGACGGATTCTCAATATTTGCTAAGGTGTGTTATTGAAAAGCGATCATTAAAAACCCATTAGCCTTTTAAGGGAGGTGATTAGAAGCATGAGAGCTTTGAAGACGTCTCGCGGCTTGGCTTTCAGCGGGAAAGAGTCGAATTCTTCGCTGGAAATTTATTTGCAAGAAATCGGTTCAACCCCATTGCTGACCCAACAGCAGGAAATTAATCTAGCCAGACGGTTTAGGAATGGCGATAAAAAAGCTTTAGACAGGCTGATTACCGCCAATTTAAAATTTGTCGTTTCGGTTGCCAGTCTTTATCAAGGCCGCGGCTTATCATTAGTGGATTTGATAAACGAAGGCAATCTTGGCTTGATTACGGCTGCTAAGCGCTTTGATCCTGAACGGGGCTTTAGGTTCATCTCTTACGCGGATTGGTGGATTAAGCAGGCAATTTTGCAGGCCGTAGCTGAATCAGGCGGGATCGTGGCTTTGCCAATGAGTAAGGTGGCTTTAATCAGCCGAATTAAGAAAACCACTAAGCAGCTTAATCAAGTTTGGGCTAGTCAGGCATCTACCGAAAGGATCGCCGAAGCGCTTGGTTTATCTTTCGATAAGGTGGAAGAGGCATTAGGCATAAAACCAGGCTATACGTCTTTGGACGAGCCATTAGAGAATGGCGAAAGCTTGATTGAAAACTTGGGAGATCAGACAGAGTCTTTGCCAGATCCTGAAACCCGCCAAGAGTTGAAAAAAGAAGACATCTGGCGAATACTGGAAATCTTATCTCCTCGGGAAGCCGAAATTTTAACCTTGTCTTTTGGTTTGAATGACGAAAAACCTTTATTCCTTGAGCAAATTGGGGAAAGGTTTAATATAACCAAAGAAAGAGTCAGACAAATCAAAAAGCAAGCTCTCTATAAGCTTCGCCAAAAACTGACTAAAGACCTGGAAATTGTTGGGTCGGTAGAAAAGCTGAAGCTAAAGAATCCGGGTAAATCTGTTAAGAAATCGACGAACATCCGGCAAGACCAAATACTCATGCCCAGGAATAAAAAGTTTGATCCAGTGCTAGCAGAGCTATCCCAGCGCTCAGTAAAAACTCCGGCTAAAGCTTTTTCGAAACTGGATCAAGAGCAGATGGCTTTCTGGATGAGCGGCTTGCGTCAGGCCATTCTGGCCTTGGAAACCTCACAGCAAGAAAATCTCTGCCGCTATTACGGTTTGTTCGATGTAAGTCCTTATAACCCGAACCTAGAAACCCAAAACCGGCCAGGCATTTTTGCGGGCAAGGAATATGCGCTCTGCGCATTAGTTAAAATAACTGGGATTGCCTATTGCAAATTAAGAAGGCTGATGGAAAGGAATCGAGAGATTCGCAATGCACATTCATAAGGGCGTTTTAAACCAGGCTTGGTTTGGCGCCCTTTTTTCGTATTGTCTGGGCTTTTTTGGTATGATGAAGACACAAATATGTCACACGTTATTGCTGTTGTTAACCAAAAAGGCGGGGTAGGCAAAACCACCACGGCCGTAAATCTGGCTGCTGAACTGGCGGCTTTGGGCAAGTTTGTTTTACTGATTGACGTGGATCCGCAGGGCAATGCTTCTTCCGGCATTGGTTTGGACCACCAAAATTTACCTCATGGGGTTTATCATGCCTTAGTGGGAGTAAAGACGTTTCGGGAAATTATTCATCCCAGTACAGTTGATGGCTTGCGCGTAGCGCCGGCAACCTTGGATTTGGCCGGGGCCAATGTGGAACTAGTGCCATTGGAGCGGCGCGAACACCGCTTGCGCGAAAGTATGTCAGAAATAAGGAATGAATATGATTACATCATCATTGATTGTCCGCCTTCTTTGGGTTTGTTAACCATTAACGGTTTAGTGGCAGCGGAAGAAATTCTAATTCCCGTCCAGACCGAGTATTACGCCTTGGAAGGCTTGGGCCAATTAGTGCAGACTATTAATTTGGTCAGGGAAAATTTGCAACCTGGCTTGAACATCTTGGGCGTGGTCATGACCATGTTTGATGACCGGAATAAATTGTCCCAGGCGGTTTTCCAGGAGATTTACCAGTATTTTCCCGACAAGATTTTTCGGACCGTAATCCCGAGGAATGTCCGCTTGGCCGAGGCGCCAAGTTACGGCAAACCCATTAGGCATTTTGACCCTAAGTCCAAAGGCGCCAAAGCCTATGAAAAATTAGCCCGGGAAATTTTGGATACCCATAATAACTAAAAAATTATGCAAAAAACTACTTTAGGCCGCGGCCTTTCTTCATTGATCCCGCCGGCCAGCGGAAAAAATTATTGGAGCGCGGAATCAACAAACGCCAAAAAAGGCGAGCCCGTGGAAAAAATTCCAGTTACCAAGATCGTAGTTAATCCGCACCAACCCCGCGAAAGGTTTGAACGCCAAGGCATGGAAGACTTAGTAGCGTCCATTAAAGTCCACGGAATTCTCCAGCCATTGATAGTCAGTGAAACTCCCAGGGGCTATGAGTTGATTGCCGGGGAAAGGCGTTTGCGCGCGGCCAAATTGGCCAACTTGGCTGATGTGCCAGCGATTGTTCGCAGTGTTACCAACCAAGAGAAATTGGAATTGGCTTTAGTGGAAAACCTGCAAAGACAAAATTTAAATGCCTTGGAGCGGGCTAAGGCCTATCAACGCTTGGTGGATGAATTTTCCTTGACCCAAGACGAAGTAGCCAAGAAAGTCGGGCAAAGCCGGCCGGCCGTGGCTAATACTTTACGCTTGTTAAGTTTGCCTTCGGATATTCAGGCGGCATTAAGGGAGGAAAAAATATCCGAAGGCCACGCTAAAGTGCTGTTAGGTATTACGGATCAAAAAGCCAGGCAGCAATTATTCAAAAAGATTTTAGAAGAAGGCTTGAGCGTGAAATCTTCGGATACCCAAAGGCAAATTACCGTCAAAAAATACACCCGGACTTTCCGTGAAGACGTGGAAATCAAAGCCAAGGAAGCCAGGTTAAGGTCAGTCTTGGATACAAAAGTAAAAATCAATTCCCGCGGTAAAGGCGGTAGTATCAGCATTGATTATTCAGATGCCGAAGAACTAGAGGGTCTTGTCAGGAAACTGGAAGGACGATAAGAATCCGTTAAACATTACTTATTAGAAGTTATAAGGATTAGAATGCTTAACATTAAATCGCAACGGGAAATATTAAAAGTCACATCCTCTAGGGGCTTTATAAAGCGACCTCTTTATGAGAGTTACTGTTTTTCCAATATTTGTGGGACTATTGAAAATATTTTTTTAGAGAGGGATCAAAGACCGGCCTTACCAATTGATGTTTTGGGCAAATGCCGAAAAAGTTATAAAAATGTTGTTATTTTTTTAATGGACGGTTTCGGTTGGTCACTTTTTAAAAAAATGAGCAAAAATGACGACTTTCTAAAAAAAATTTCTAAAATTAGCGTTGTTTCTCAATTAACCTCCCAATTTCCCTCGACAACTGCAGCAGAAATGTCTTCTCTGCACACCGACTTATCAGTCGGCGAAAGCGGGGTCTGTGAATGGTTCTATTATGAGAAGCACCTGGATGCAATTATTAACCCGTTGCGTTTTTCTTTCGTTGGGGACAAAGAGCGAAATACGCTACAAAGCACAGGGGTGGACGCTAAAAAAATTTTTCCAAATAAGACATTTTACGACCAATTGAAAAAAAACAAGATACAGTCTTCTGTTTTTTTTCCACAAAATTATTTTCCATCCCCATATATTGCCCATTTTACGAAAGGTTCTAAAATAGTAAGCTATAAGGAATTAATAGAAGGCCTATCTGATCTTAAAAATAAGTTAGATAGGAAAGGAAGAGTATATAATCTGTTTTATTTCGATAAGATTGATTCAGTGTCACATCACAACGGTCCTTATTCCAAAAACACAATTGCCGAAGTCAAGATCTTTTTTAAGGCCTTAAAAAAGATTTTTTTTAAAAACTCAAATTTAAAAATCAATGATACGTTGTTTATTATAACTGCCGATCATGGACAAATTGGGGTTGATCCCAAAAAGACTATTTATCTAAATAAACTAATTCCGGATCTTGAAGAAAAATTTAAAAAATCTAAATCCGGAAAGTCCTTGGTTCCAGCGGGGAGTTGTCGTGATATGTTTTTATACATTAAAGATGAGAAGCTGGGGCAGGTTTATAAGTTGCTCAATAAACGATTGGAAGGAAAAGCGAGCGTGCATAAAACGATCAATTTAATTAAGCTAGGTTTTTTTGGCAGCAATGTCCGTCAAAAACTTTTGTTGGAGAGAGTTGGAAATTTGGTTATTCTGCCAAATAACAGGAATTTGGTTTGGTGGAACAAAGATAAAAAATTTACCATCAAGCACCTGGCGCATCATGGTGGGATCTCTTTGGAAGAGATGATCGTGCCATTTATTTGTTTTGAGTCTCGCTTCTAAATAATACTGTACAAAAATGTCAGAAGAGTCATCCAAAGAAAAAATTTTTGAGCATAAAGAAGTAAATGAGGAAAAGGTGGAAAAGTATTTTATCTTTAAAAAGTTATTATTTAATGCGGAAGACAATGAAACAATACTTAAACGTTGCGAAAGTGCGGATATTGATGCTACAGACGAAAGAGATTCGTTAAATACTGAGGGCTTTAAAAAAGACTTACTTCATAGGTTTTGGTCATTAAATTTTCCAGAATCATTCTTACCAGAAGAGCAAAGAGAAAAGCAAGATGCAAATATCCAAAAGCTAGTTGAATATTTGCGCCAACAAAAAGCTCAATCAACATTATGGGTAGGCGGTTCATATGCGACTGGCAAGGCGCGTATTGAAAGCGATTTAGATCTTTACTTCGCAGTCCCCAAATTTTCAGGTGAGGAGCAAACAGAGTCTGAGTCTAACATATTCAAAAAATTGGATTCTATAGGTTTTGTAATAAGCGAGAAAATTGCGCCATTCGCCGACTCGAAACCAGTTATGCAGAGCGGAAAAGGACTCTTTCGGCTTTCGGGGGTTACTAAAGACGGTGTGGGACTTGATATCCATGGTTTGGGTATTGAAGATTTACGTCATATGAATAAGATCTCTTCTGGATTTATTAAAAGGGTAAGACAAGTTGAGCCCTATAAGAATTACAGAGTTTCTTTTGGAGGAAACAAAAAAATTATTTTCAACCCTGGGGATAAGATTTTTAATTATTTAAGAACCGATGACGAGGTTTTTAAAGGCATCTATCTGGATAATTTTTCTGCTTTGGGACAATTAGTTTATGACCCAATGGGTGAGGGTGAACAAATTCAAGATGATACATGGCTTGCTATTGTGAAAGGTTTCTTATTTCATAGCGGCGCCTATCAAAAAAATGAAAATGGTAAAACAGAAACCATTGATCAAAGTAAGGCTTCATTTGGTAATTTCCTTAAAACACTTCACTATCAGTCACCCGAAGATTATAGCACTGATAGATTAGAAACTATTGAAGATAGATATCAGTCTACTCTAAATAAAATAGCAGAAAGCTATAATTTATTTTTTTCTTAAACCCATACCGTTTGTGGTAGACATTTTTTCATCGGCTCGAACAACACCCATTTTAGCGACGCGGAAGAACTGGAAGGGCTTGTCAGGAAACTGGAAGGGCGATAAAAAAACCCGGCCTGCAAGAGACCGGGTCAAGGAAATGTCGGGTTATTCATGTACCGATTTGAGATTGGGGATGTTTCTTTGGGTACCGCGCGAAGTAAACGCAGCAACAGCGACACTCCTGCCATCACCTCCGATTAGCAAGGTTTTGTAAGTATCCAAGCCGCGCCGGGTTTGATAAGTCAATCTGCCATCAGAAGAATCCTTTCGGCACTTAGTACAGAATCTCTGATGGTATGGATAAACTTCGCCACAAACGCAGGCACGGACTTGCGATGCTTCAGCTGCTCTTGCTTGCGTCCAAAGCTCATCCCAGGTAATTAGATTGCCTTTAAGCTGACTACCAAAATATTGTTCAATTTCAGCGTATAGGTTAGCCTCTTCCCAGTGCTCGATAAGCTGGAGCAGTTCCTTTACGGTACATTCCCACATAACGCCCGTAGCGCTTCCCCAGCGGAACCAGTTTAAAAGTTCAGCGAGAACCGTGCCTGTAAGCGCCGAGACTGGCATGGCCATGACACGATCTTGGCGTGCTCGCAGGTCAAGTCTTTGGGTCACTTCGTCTTGGAATTTTAGGTTTCCGCGTTCGTCAACTTGAGTCCCTGGAAGTATTGTCAGGGATGGGTAATTACAGTCCATTATTTTCTCCTTTAAAAGAGCGTGCGTTTTGCCTTCTTCTTAACAAATGAAAGCTAAAGCGTCAAGCACCTAAAGTACAATGTGATAGTCGTTAATATTAAGAGGGGCTTGTCAGAAAATTTGAAGGGCGATAAGCTGTTAGCGAAATAAACCAAACTTCAAACAAAAGGTTCTTTTATGCATGGAATGCTGCTCTGGTTTGTTCTCAAGCTGTTTTGCGCGCCAAACCAAGATATCAACCCGGCCGACCTGATTAACGCGGTCATACCGGAAAAAGGACCGGTAATAACGCAACACCAATGCGGTGAGAGTTTGGCCAAAGTGGATTCCACCTTCCAGGTTATGTTAGTTATCTTGCGCCACGTCAAAGCCCATGGTTTGCAAGATTCGTTTTCAGTCAGTTCAGTCGGGCAGATTCTTGACCAGCCCTTGGCAGAGATCTTTTCGACTGACGCACAATTGATCATTCACGCCAAAGAACCTGGGCTGTTCGTGGTCTATCCGAAAAGACAAGGCCACCTGCTAAATATCAGCGCGGTTCTGGATGAAAAAAAGGAAGTAGTGAAACTGGAATTTATCACTACTAAAGGCAAGACCGTGGCTTACGCCTTGCTCTAAAAACTAAAAACCGTAGTCCAGCCCTGGATTGCGGTTTTTTATAAATCATTGACAAAAACTTAAATCAATGATATTCTACCTGGTTATTTTCTGCACCTTAATAATCCAAGGGAAATTCCACATTATTTGAGAACAGCCTCCTGAATAGATCTGCCAATGCAGACCGCTAGAGGGCTGTTCTCAAACCTGACAGATTGTTGACGCACCACAACGGCTGCCCATCAATTCTGTCGTAACAAATAAGGAGGATGACGCCATGGATACCATGTCCCCATCCAACAAAACAATTACTCTCGGTCAAAGAGCGAAGATTCAGGAACTAATTGACGCTGTGCTACGAAAATCAGGACTGCCCAGTAAGTTCGTACAACAGGTGATAATGTTTCATGGGGCTGATATTGCAAAGGAATTCGTTGAATTACTTCGCGAACGTGTTGAGTTATTCAGTAACATGATCATCCGTCGGGCGGTCGTGGATCGCAGTCGTTCGCCCTGGCAAGTGCTTGATGCTACTGGTCGGGAGCAAAACACCGAACATACAGTGGTTATCGACATGCCGAAAGGTAAAGGTGAAAAAGTCGTTGTTTATTTCTTTAAAGTTGGTCGTCAGTTGAGCAATGAAGCTCTTGCGGAGGAATACGCTCGCCGTGATTTGGTGCCTGCGGATGTGTATTCGCTGGCGCAGGTCAATATTGATGATCCGGACTTTGCCGCTAAGTATCCGAACGGCGTTCAATGGAATGACAAGGATGGCAAGTGGTGTTGGATCAGGTTTGCTTTGTGGCCTTCCGGGCGCCACGTGAGTGTCAGTCGTCTCAGTACATCCTGGAATAGCGACGAGTGGTTCGCTGGCGTTCCGGCACCAAAAGCCTGATCGCTTGACGCTTGATTATTTCCCTTGAATTACTTTCCCCCGTGTCGACATCTGAGTTGACGCGGGGGATTTTATTTTACTTAGTTTTTCTTTTGCGTCTAGGCTTTTTGGGCGACTTAGCTCGTTCAGCTAAAAGTTCCATGGCTTGGCTTAAGGCTACGGTTTCCACAGCCGTACCTTTGGGCAGGGAAGCGTTAGTCTCGCCGTCAGTGATGTACATGCCATAGCGGCCTTCCATGATTTTAATGTCCTTGCCAGAGCTGGGGTCCTTGCCTAGTTCAAACAGAGTTTTTTTGGAATTCCGGGCGGCAAAAGATTTGGGTTGAGCCAGAAGCTCTTTGGCCTCGGCTAAAGTTATGGTTAAAGGCGACTTATCAGCCGGAATACTCCGAGTTTCTTTACCAGCCTTGATGTAGGGGCCAAAACGGCCATTAGCCGAGATAATGTCCTCGCCAGCGTCAGTTTGACCAAGCAGTTTTGGCAAGGTTAATAATTCCAAAGCCTGTTCAAAAGTTAAAGTCTCCGCGCTCATGCCGGATAATAAAGAAGCGGAACGCAAAGTTTTGCCTTTGGTTTTTTCACCGAGTTGGATGTAAGCGCCAAAGCGGCCGGTCTTTAGATAAATCGGTTCGCCGGTTTCCGGGTGGTTACCTAAGATTTTGGCTTCAGGCAGTGGAGCGTGGTTGCCGTTGGCATCCAGGTTAATGGTGTTTTTGCAGTCCGGATAGCCAGTGCAAGCCAGGAACTTGCCAAAGCGGCCGAATTTTTCCACCATGGGTTTTCCGCATTTCTCGCAAATTTGGTCAGTGGCTTTTTCGGTAATTTCTTTTTTGGAAATCTCCGCGTCTTTTTGGATCAAGTGTTTTTTAAAAGGTTCGTAGAAATCTTTGATCACGGGTTGCCATTCAGTCTTGCCTTCGGCAATATCGTCAAATTTTTGCTCCATGTTGGCCGTGAATTGGTAATCCACAATTTCGGGGAAGTGCTTGACCAAAAGGTCAATAACCAAATAAGCCACTTCAGTCGGCCGTAAGCGTCGTTCTTCGCGGATGACATAACCGCGGTCGATAACCGTCATAATAGTTGGCGCATAAGTGGAAGGCCGGCCAATGCCATATTCTTCCAAGGTTTTGACTAAACTGGCATCCGAATACCGCGCTGGGGGTTCGGTAAAATGCTGCAGGCCTTCAATTTTTTCTGCCGTAGTTAAGTCGCCGGTTTTCAAAACTGGCAACAAAGTTTCTTTAGCGCCATCCGGGTAAACTTTTAAGAAACCAGGAAAACGGATGGTTGCGCCGTTGGTGCGGAAAATTGCACCCAGCTTGTTGGCGTCCACATCTACGCTGGTTTGGTCAATCAGGGCTTCGGGCATTTGCGAAGCCACGGCTCTTTTCCAAATCAAATCATAAAGCTTGAACTGGTCAGGATCTAAGTGCGCTTCGATTTTTTCCGGTGATAAATTCACGTCCGTTGGCCGGATGGCTTCATGGGCTTCTTGTGCGCCTTTAGAATTGGTTTTAAATCTACGACCGCCGATAGCGTATTCTTTGCCAAAAGTCTTTTCTAAATAAGTATTGGCTTCAGTAATGAATTTGTCTGCCAAGTTCAAAGAATCAGTACGCATGTATGTAATCAAACCGGTCTGGCCAGTTTCGCCTAATTTGACGCCTTCGTACAATTGCTGGGCCAAACGCATGGTGCGGCTGGCCGAAAATCCCAACCTTCGGTTGGCATCCTGCTGCAAAGTCGAAGTGGTAAATGGCGGGTTAGGGGAGCGCTTGGCGGTCTTGTTTTGGATTTCCCCAATTTTATATTCGGCAGTCTTCAAATCCTCAACAATTTTTTCAGCTTGCTCCTTATTATTAATGGCAAACTTATCCAGGCTTTTACCATCAAGTTTTAATAATTTGGCCGGGAAAGAATCTTTCTCGTGTTTAAATAATCCTTCAACGGTCCAGTATTCTTCAGGTTTGAAAGCTTGGATTTCCCTTTCCCTTTCCACAATCAGCCTGACGGCCACGGATTGCACCCGGCCAGCGGAAAGCCCGCGGGTGACTTTGCGCCATAAGAACGGAGAAAGTTCATAGCCCACTAATCTATCTAAAATCCGTCGGGCTTGCTGGGCATCCACCCGTTTCATGTCCAAGGCGCGGGGGTTTTCCAAGGCTTTTAAAATGGCCTCCTTAGTGATTTCATGGAAAACAATGCGTTGAACGGAAGAATTAGGAATTTTCAAGAGTTCAGCCAAGTGCCAAGAAATGGCTTCGCCTTCGCGGTCTTCGTCAGTGGCGAAGTAGACGTGGCCATAAGTCTTGGCCAGTTTTTTCAAATTTGCCACCCGGTCTTTGTCTTCTTTTTTCACCACGTAAGTTGGCTGGTAATTATTTTCAATATCCACGCCCATTTCGCTTTTTGGCAAATCGCGGATATGGCCAAAAGAAGGCTCGACAACATAATCCTTGCTTAAGAATCGAGTGATGGTCTTGGCTTTAGTAGGGGATTCGACAATAACGAGAGCTTTAGACATAAAAAGTTTTAACTAATTTCATAATTCAAGCTGCCGATATGGCGCACGCGGCCTTTTAATTCCAACATAGTTAAAGTTGCGTTGACTATACTTGGGTCAAGATCGCATAAACTGGAAAGTTCGTCAACATGCTTGGTACCAGCAGATAGATTTTTTAAAATTATTTCTTCCTCTTTATTATCCGCTTTAGGCGGGGTTTTTGGCGTGGTATTATCCAGGATTTTCAGTTCAAAAGCGTTTAAAATATCCTCTGCTTTGGTCACGGGTGTCGCACCCATTTTAATTAATTGGTTTGGGCCTAAGGCAGTGGGCCGAGTAAAGTCACCGGGTACGGCAAAAACCTCCCGGTTTTCATCTAAAGCATTACGGGCGGTAAGCAGCGCGCCAGATTTTTCACCGGCCTCGATTATCAGTGTGCCTTTGCATAACCCGGCAATAATCCGGTTTCTTAAAGGAAAGTGGTGGGGTAAAGCTGGGATGCCAAGAGGGAATTCACTGATTATGCCGCCCTCTTTATTAATAATCTCTTCAGCCAGTTGCTTGTGCTGGGGCGGGTAAGTTTGGTCCAAACCCGAGCCTACTACGGCAAAAGTTTTACCCCCGGCATTTAAAGCGGCTTTATGGGCTTCGCCGTCAATGCCTAAAGCCAAGCCTGAAACTATGTTTAAGCCAGCTTTGGCTAATGGTTCAACCAGAATTTCCGTGGCAGTTTTGCCAAAATTAGTCGGGGTCCGGGTACCAACCACGGCCAAACTAATTTGGTTTGGATTTGGCAACTGGCCTTTATAAAAAAGCACGGGCGGGGCCGAATGGGTTTGTTTTAAAAGCGGGGGGTAGTTTTCATCCATTAAAGTCACCACTTGGGCATTATTATCTTTGATTTCCTGCCAAATTTGTTCGGGACTAATTCTATGTTTTTCCTTTAGGATTTCATCAAGATTTTTTGTCCTATCACCTGCCAAAGCCTTTTGGATTTCCGCGTCATCAGCCTGCCAAGCGGTTTCCAGATTGTTAAAATAATCCTTCAATAACCCAAATCTTTTGGGACCAATGGCGTAGATGTTTTTCCAGGCGCACCAATAAATTTTTTCTGTTTGGTTTAACATAAATAGTATTAACCTTTGTTGCCTGCGTCGCTCGCAATTAAAATTCGCTTTGCGGTTTTAATGCTCGCTATCCTCGGCAATAAACTTTTATGCTATCGAGGCTAGCATGAGATCGTTGGGGTTGGCAAGTTTGGAGTGGGGATAGGTTTGGTTTTTATTGTCCCCGTTAGAAACTTTTAGATAAATATTTAGGCAAAGTTTCAATATAACTAATACAAAGGGCGTAAATACAAGTTTCTAACGGGGTGTCGATGGCAGTATCGGTTTGGGTGTAGGTTTTGGTTTAATTTTGACATTTAATTTGTTTTGTAATAGTCTAGGAAATCCTTGAGCAAAAACAAAAATTGAAATAGAAAAACGAAAGGAGACAGTAATGAATGAGGGCTTATCTATTCCCATTCAAGCTGGCACGAAGTTGATTTTCGATTCGGATACTGACGAGCTGACCATGGAGCTTAATGGGGCAGCTCGTAAGTTTCCAAATGGTGCAGATAAAACCAGCTTCAACCAAGGCAACTTTCCAGAATTTTGCGCCCAACTGGCGCAAAAGCACGGCCTGGTTATGGAGCCCCAGACCGAAGGCTGTGAAATAAAGATATTCACTTGTACTTTCCGGAGTAAGCCATAGCAATCTTAATCCCTTGCCTTGTCTGGGCAGGGGATTGTTTTTTATAGGGATGGGATTGACAAGCTCGAACTTTTAAATTAGGTTTATTTATCAAATAAAAAGACCAATATAAAAAAGGAAAGGATTGAAAAATGGCAATACCTGATTATGCGCTATTAACGCCAATCCAGCCTGGTTCGACCTTGATTCTTGATACCAGGCTTGGTTTGCTAAAATTGCACCTAAAAGGCCAACAACAGTATTGGCAGACTCCTGCTGGCCAGGATAACAAATTGCCTCTCCCGCCTAATTTCCAGCATCCCGAGGCTTTTTCTGCCTTTTGCTATGTTCTAGCCCGCATGCACGGCCTAATTTGCAAAAAGAGCGAACATTGCCCGGTCGGTTCCTTGTCATATGATTTCTATCGCTGAACTTTAAGCCCTTATACCCTGATTGGTATCAAGGGCTTTCAATATTGAACAAATTGACGAGTTATGGCAATCAGAGTAGGTTTGAAGTGAAAAACAAAAGCATAAAACCGCCCTAAAAAAGCCCGATTTTTTGGTCTATTAATTCAAAAAGTCCGGTTTTGTTTAGGCAATAAAGTTTATTGAAAACTGAATAGTGTTTTCACAGTAGAAAGGAGGCAAGAAAATGCCTTTCGTCAGTAACTCGAAGATGGTTTGTCTGTGGCTCGTCGTCACGGCGCTGATCGTCTTCATGAGTCCTGTGGGCGTGTCGGCAAAACAGCCGGTACCTCATAGTTGGCGGGACCTGTACGGTCTGCCGCCGATTCCTGCCGACAACTTTGTGCGGCAGGATGCGCGGGCTTCTCCAGCTACTGTATTTGGCGAAGTCAATTTCAGCTTCACTTCGTATGCACTGCCAAGCGGGCAGATCGATGTGGCGCTAAAGGACACTCTAGCTTTCTGTACGATGTTTGACGGAGTGCAGATTGTCAGGGTTAGCGATTCGTCAGCGCCGGATTCGATAGGTGGCATCTATCTCCAAGAGGGATGGGTGACCGACATCGTTGTGCAGGGAAATTACTTGTACGTAACAATGTGGGGCGGCGCGTTCTACATTATTGATGTAACTGACCCGGCTCATCCAACGATTGCCGGACGCTACGAAACCTCAGCTTCGGCTTACGGGGTTGATGTAGCTGGTGGTCGTGCTTACGTGGCATTCGGCTTGTATAGCGGCGCCAGAGGATTGCTGGTGCTCGACATCAGCGATCTGGCCGATATCAAGCTCATCTCACTAGTGCCTCCGCCGAACGACTACCTCGTGCCGTTGAAAGTAAAAGTCAGCGGCAATTACGTGTTCGTAGTCGGGGGCGGATTCGTCTGGGTCGTCGACGCCCTCAAGGACAGCACTCTTACTCTGGTGCCAACCGGGTATTTCCCAGTGGATCTTGATATAAGTGGATCTACACTGGTCCTGGCTGACATTGATCCAGTAGGTGATCCGCCAAGTAGTTCCGCATTAACGGTAGTCGACATTACCGCTGACCCATTACAGCTAGTCATCAGAAGCCAGCGTCAGTTACCCGGTACTGTCGGCGGCGTTGCCCTGTCCGGTGACACTGCTTTTGTCGCGAATGGAAGAGGCGGCATGATAATTTTCAGCATCGCCGACCATTCACATCCTGACAGTTTGGGTACGTATCGGACTGGCGGGTTTGTCGGCAAGGTGGCGATATCGGGCACTACGGCCTTTGTCGTGGATTACGGCCCGCAGCTAGCCAACGACGGGGTTGACTTGAAGCTAACCGTTCCCAGACCCGGCGATTTCCAGGTCGTGGCCGTCAGTAATGCAGGCGCGCCTGTATTGACTGGGGTATACCAATTTCCAGGGATGGTCACCGGAGTAGTGACTGCTGACAGCACCGCGTACGCGCTTAATAACAGCGGCATTGGCGCGAGTGTTACCGCATTGAAAATTCCGGATATGATCGTAGTCGGAGAGTATACGGCGGGGAGCAGAGTGCAGAACGCCTTCGCTGTCGATTCGTTGCTGTGTCTGGCAACGGATGCCGGCTTGGAGATCGTTGATTTTTCCGATCAGGATGCTCCACGGCTGGTCGCTACTGATTCGGCGGCACTCGGTGCGGCTGATGTGGTAGTGCGCGACGGGTGTGTGTTCATCGCGACGGCCAATGGTTTGCGTATCGACAGAATAGGAGATCAGTTTGCCCTGCAGAACGTTACTACCGTGGCCACGCCGCGAGCGGCAGTCTCGGTGGTCCTGTTCGGCAAATATGCTTATGTCGCATTGCTCGATGTCATTGTGAGCATTGATATTGCCGATCTCGAACATCCGTTCATCGCGAACCAGTTCGGACAAGACAGGTCGCTGTATAACGGACTGGCTGTCGGTACTGCTCGCTTGTACGCCAAGACCACTTTCGGTTTTGACGTGTTCGATGCGAGCGCATTGCCCGAAAATCCGCCGTACCTCGGTGGTTACAACGGCGCAATGTGGTGCTATGACATCAAAGTGGCCGAGCCGTACGTCATCATGGCCGACGGTTGGAATGGTCTGCGGACTTTCAAAACGTCCGATTCCGTCTTGATCCAAGAAGTCGGCGGCTACAATACTCCCGGCTTCTGCGGAGCTATAGCGCTTAATGGGCACGACGCTCTGGTCGCGGATTATTTCAGCCTGATCGCGTTACAACATGATCTGCCGACTGACGCTGATCCGGACGGTAATCCATTGCCGAAGTGGTTTGCTCTGCGGCAGAACTATCCGAACCCGTTCAATCCCATCACAACGATCGAGTATAATATCCCGCGCGGTCAACATGTAAGACTGGCGGTTTATAACATTCTCGGTCAAGAAGTGGTAAGGCTGGTCGACGGATACGAACCCGCCGGCAGTCATTCTGTCCAATGGAATGGGCAGGATGCGCATGATCAAACGATGGCCAGCGGTATCTACTTTTACCGGTTGGCCACGCCTAACCTCACTGAAACCAAGAAGATGGTGCTCCTGAAATAGTACAATTTTCAGGAGCACCTTGCCTTTATCGCCGAAAACAAGGAGTGAAATGTGAGTAACTTAAAGATAACCGTTGGCCTGGTAGCGCTGCTGATCCTGGTATCGGGCAGCGTCTGGGCTAATGACCAGTCGTACGAACCCGCGAATTGGTCGGAGCTCAATAACGAGTGGATGATTCAGAACTACCCCGACTCGTTCATCGTGCCCCATCAGTTGGGATTCGTGGATGATTATGCGGCGTTGAATATACCGGCCGGCGTCAGCGTGCTGTACATCGCCCAGGTCAGCCCTGATAAACTGGGTAACGCAGTCAAACTGGACAGCGCTATGGTCAATGGCCAGACGGTGCCAGCGACAGAGCCGATTCTGCAGTCAGTTACTATGGCCCAGCAACTGGTGAATTTCTTCAGCGCGACCGGCGCCACTGTCATTCGCCGCGTCGCTGATGCTATACCTGGTGCCACAGTGGAATACGACGGAGGGCCTCACGACTTTTCGACATTTTATCGGGTCGTGTTGCCTGATAGCGTAGATATCTTCCAGGCGAAGGTAACTCTGCAAGGGATCATCACCACTCCCGGGCACGTGCATTTCATGCCGATTGCCCGCGATGTGGGAGTGAATCCTCCTCCGCCTCCTCCGCCTCCGCAAGTCTGTAGCTACAGGGACTCGTTAGTCGACAGCCTGTGGCATTTTGAAAGCCCGACCTCACAATGGCCGGGCCTGCTGGGGCTGAAGGACGTTCTACAGAACGTCGTGTGCGGGAAGATACGGGAGCGGGTCCGTGTCGGGGTCCTGGATCATGGATTTGCGTTCGGGAATTTACACCCCGACATAAGGGCAAACACCGACATGGAAAAGTCGAGAATCTCCTATCTTGATTCTTTGGACTTTCACGGCGCGAACGTTGCTGGTGCTATCGGTGCCGCTGTCGGTAATGGGCCGATATATCAGGGGTACGCTAAAACAACGGATCAAACCTGCGGCATAGGGATCGTCGGAGCAAATCCAGATATCACCATGGTTCTCGTGGACCGCGTGGTAATGGGGTATTGTGAGGGGATCTTCTACCTCGTGGATAGTTGCAATGTCAGAGTAATCAATTGCAGCTTTGTTGTGTACTACTATGACCCCCTCTTCATCGAGTATATCCACTACGCGCACTCAATAGGGATCAAGACTGTAGGCGGCTCGGGGAATTGTTCGATTATTTTCTCGCCGTGTCCCTTTGCTGCCTGGCCGGCTTTCGATCTGTTGGCTCTATCAATGGGGTCGTGCAACGACACCGGGGAAAGATCGCTTTTCTCCAACTGGGCAAAGGTGGACGCATTAGCCCTTGGTGAAGGCATCTTTACTACCGGACCAATTGGCTTTAAGTTCCCGGACGATGCCGACCCTGATTCGGTGTATTATTCCGGCGGCCATGAAGGCACCAGCTTCTCGTGCGCATGGGGCACTGGGCTAGTGAGCTTAATCATGGCAGTCAGGCCGGACCTGCCTCCGGAAACGATCGATACGCTCATAATGTTGAGCGCTTCCGGGCCGGATAATATGTACACCGGTAATGGAGTCATTAGAATAAAGGAGACCATCGTCGCGGCGATGAATCTGTACTGCGACAATGTTCCCGGTGACGCCAACGCCGATTGCTACATCAACCTAGGGGACGTATGGCTCATCATCAATTTTCACATGTACGGCAAACCTCAACCGCCGATCATGAGCCTGGCTGACGCGAACTGCGACGGCGCGGTCAATTTCGGTGATGCCATATACCTTTTGAGCTACCTGTATCGCGGAGGACCTGCTCCCGTTGCCTGCGATCAGGAGCCATTGCCGGTAATGAATAGTGGGGATTCGGTGATAACCATTACTAACTACCCGAATCCGTTCAACCCCACAACCACAATCAAGTTTACCCTGCCCCAACCCGGCGAGGTCAAACTGTCCGTCTACAATATCCTTGGCCAGCAGGTGAAGCTGCTGACCAGCGGGCAATTGCCGGCCGGTACCCATAAAGTGAACTGGGACAGCCGGAACAAAGACGGCCAATCAGTTGCCAGCGGTATCTACTTCTACCGGTTGCAGACGCAGGACGGCGTCGTAGCCAAGAAGATGGTACTGCTGAAGTAAAATCGTACAATTACTAAATTCCGGCTGTTTGCTTTAAGCAAGCGGCCGGTTTTATTTAACATTTTTACTTTTAAGCTCTATACTCAAAAACGTTCAAGTCAGCACCTTGTAATCCCCACCGTGGATTGGTAATCGGGAAATCCGATAGCCTTCCACCTAACCTTAACCGCTGTATGGAGGATTTATCATGTTCACTCTCGGTGCGGTAATCGCGTTCATCTTGTTGATGCGCGAGCACCCGTTTGGCGGAGACCAGTAGGGTTTCCATGCGATTCGTTTTCCCCGGTCCTGTTTTTTCAGCAGGACCGGATTTTTTTAAAATTGGTGAAGCTGTATTTTGGGAGCTTGACCCCGCACCACTTTCCAATAAATCATAAATTTAATTGAAAGATGTTTTTCGTGATAAGTATCTATATTTTTAAGTAATATTTTAATGGAAAGTGGTGCGGGGTTGACAAAACTTAATTTTTGTAATACCATATTATATTAAATCAAAACAATCAAATGCGGGGTTGACGATTGGCACTTAAAAACTTCGATGTGGTTTCGTTGGCAGATAGGAGCGTAATCCGGTCTGTCAGCGCAAGATCTTTTGGGAAAGCCTTGATCCAGTTGGAGAATGAAGGCTTTGCCTTTAATCCCAATACCATGAGATTGAAAGTGCAAAATTCCCAAAGATATCCTCGACAACTTAGTGAGGAGGTATTACAAAGGATGAGACGCGTCCAAGACGCATCTGGTGGCAGATAGTAAAATCGAAAATTTTGACAGACGCTTCAAGCCGGAGCGTCTGTTTTATGTTTTTTTTTCTTGACCTCAGTTCCCCCAATCCCTGAAGGGTTCTCGAGTTTTTCGAAAACCGTAATGACTTTTTTCAGGATAGTCAGCCAGTCTTTACCCAACCTAGGCTTGTCAATTTTTAACTGATCCGACGCCAACTGCCAACCCTCGGCAATTTCAAACAGGGGTTTTAAATTCTTGACTTCAATGGGCCGCAGGAAGCGGATAATCAACCTTTCGTTAGGCCCAAGCTTGACCAATTGGATATTAGTGATGTCGGTCTTTTGCGCCAGCAATTTCAATTCCAAGAGCTTGAATAAATCTTCCAAGCTTTGCGGGGCAACCCTTTCTTTAATCAATTGGTCATGGTAATGCCAGAGTTCGCCAACAGAAACCATATTGGCCAAGTCTTGGTAAATGCGTAAGCGGTTCCTTTCGTCTGGTTCAAAATCATGTGGGATACCGACGGAAAGCGGCAGGTCAATAGTCACGTCATGGACAGAAGGTAAAGGCGTGCCTTGTTTGAGCTCGGTAATTTCTTGCGCTAATAATCGGGTATACAAACCCAAGCCGATAGCCGCGACGTGGCCATGTTGTTGGTTGCCCAAGATATTGCCAGTCCCGCGGATTTCCAAATCCCGCAAGGCCACTTGCATGCCCGAACCCAAAGCTTTGGCTTCTTCCAAACCAACCAAGCGCTGTTTGGCTTCGCCCGTAAGTTTTTGGCTATGGTAAAGGAAATAAGCGTAAGCTTGGCGATTGCCGCGCCCAATACGGCCACGCAATTGGTAAAGCTGGGACAGGCCAAAGCGCGGGGCTTGGTCAACGATCAAGGTGTTGACGTTGGGCAAGTCCAAACCGTTTTCAATAATTGTGGAACAGACCAGGATATCCATTTCATAGGCATCGAATTTGTGCATGACATCCGCTAATTTTTCTTCAGGCAACTGGCCATGGGCAATGCCAATCCGGGCCTGGGGAAATTGTTCTTGCAGTTCCCGGGCTTTTTCATGGATAGTTTCCACATTGTTATACAAATAATAAATTTGGCCTTGGCGTTCAATTTCCCGGTCCACGGCTTCCTTAATCAAGTCTTTGGAAAAAGGGGCGATAGTCGTTTCAATGGGCTGGCGGCCTTCGGGCGGGGTTTCAATCATACTCACGTCCCGTAAATTTGAGAGGACTAAATTCAAAGTCCGGGGGATGGGCGTGGCTGACATGGTCAAGACATGGGCTTGCAAGCGGAATTGTTTCAATTTTTCTTTTTGTTCAACGCCAAACCTCTGCTCCTCATCAATAATTATCAGGCCTAACCTTTTGAATTTGACGTCACGGGAAAGCAAACGGTGGGTGCCAATGACAATTTGCACTTCGCCTAAATTAATCCCTACTATGGTTTCCTCTTGTTCTTTGGCAGATTCAAACCTGGAAAGCAGGCCGATTTTTACGCCAGCGCCCTTCAAGCGTTTTTGGAAAGTATCAAAGTGCTGCTGGGTCAGGATGGTGGTAGGTGCCAGCATGGCCACCTGGTAACCATTGGCTACAGCTTTGTAAGCTGCCCGGATTGCCACTTCGGTTCTGCCAAAGCCCACATCGCCTCAAACCAGGCGGTCCATT
>JBAZBR010000004.1:0-117144 GCA_041671325.1 Patescibacteria group bacterium | reverse complement strand
AGCAAACCGGTCATATTCGTGGCAAATATTGACGAATCGGAAATTTCAAAGGCAGATACTATACAACAAAATTTAGCTGAACAAACTGGCAAGATTTTAGGGAACATCATTGTAATTTCCGCAAAAATTGAAGCGGAAATTTCTGAACTTTCAGCTGATGACAGCAAACCATACTTATCTAGCCTGGGATTAGCTGAACCGGGGCTTAACCGGCTGATTAAGCAGGCTTATACAACCCTGAATTTGCAGACTTTTTATACTTCAGGTGAAATGGAATCCAAAGCCTGGACCATTACCAAAGGCATGACCGCCCCCCAAGCTGCCGGTGTTATTCACAGTGATTTTGAAAAAGCCTTCATCCGAGCGGAAATCATCAATTGGCAGGATTTTATAAAATACGGTGAAACCACCTGCAAAGAAAAAGGCCTTTTACGGATTGAGGGCAAAGATTATATCATGCAAGCAGGTGACGTAGCGCATTTCCGGGTGGGGGTATAAAATAAATACAAACGAAAAAAACACTAGAAATAAGGAGTGAAAAATGCGAGAAACGCGTAAGTGGCAAAAGGGTTTAAAAAAAGCCCAACATGCTAAATTGAGCAAGCGAGAGTTTGAAAGAAGCCTTAGGGAGGCGCTCCAAAGAACTCGGCAATTTGATAAAGCCCTTGGGCGTCCATGCGCCTGGCAAACTCGGCTTCGTATTGTAAGGTAAGCCAAAAATCTTTTCAAAGAGGAAGGCGGTTAAAGCATTCCTCTTTTTCAATAACCTGGTTGCGGTTTTAGTCTGTAATGGTATAAAATTACTCCAGGAGGGAAGATCTTTCCCAAATAAAAAATCAACCCAGGAGGCAAAATTTGCCGCCTGAAAATTGTCTAAACCTTAAACATCTTTCCGGCTGAACGCTCTCGTAAAACGCTTGGTTCAACCAAGGATTTTATGGAGCGTGAAGCCCCGCAGACAACTTAAAACCTTAGTTTATGCGGGGTAAAGGAAAAAGGAGGTTTTATGCAACACCTTTTTTCTCCTACAAAGACTCGCCTATTGACCCGAAAGGAATTTGCCGGAAAGGGGGTGGTCTAATATCTACGAGAGGCTAATCCCCTCTTAACTAGTCCACTGAAGTAAGCAATGAACAATATAACACCGGATTTAAAAGAATCCGGTGTTCTTTTATATAAATAGTTATAAATTGATTGCCCCGCTTGGCAACCCAATCCTTTTCAAGACCTTGGCAGCTTCGGTTTGGTTCATCCATCTTGGCTTGGAAGCAAAATCAATCTTGATGGGCAAAATTTGAACCTTCTGAACCTTGCCGCTTTGGATTATCACTTTGGCCACTGCGCCTTGCTGGGTTTCTGTAGACCAAGGTTGGTCAAAAACCAAATTACCTAAAGAATAAATAATGGCTTTGCTTTTGTATTTTTCCAATTTTTGAACCCAATGCGGATGCGAGCCTACCACTAACTCCGCCCCAGCATCGATGGCGGCATGGGCAAAATTCTTTTGTTGGTTAGTAATTGTCAAAGTATATTCAGTTCCGGCATGCATATAGACAATTACCAAGGCGCCACCAGCTTTGGCTTTTTTAACTTCTTTCTGCATTCGAGTTGTATCCATACTGGCTATAGTTGGCTGATTTAAATACTTGCTAGGTAATTTTTCATTATAGGTATACGCCAAGAACGCAACTTTTTGCCCCTTAACCTCAAGGTACTGGGAACTATAGGCCGAATTTGAATTCAAACCAGCCCCAGGCGCTTTAATGGAGTTTTTTTGTAATAAACTCAAGGTAGTTTGAATGCCTATAGAGCCTTGGTTACGGCTATGATTATTAGCAAAAGACACTGCATCAATTCCGGCTGAAGTCAGGGCGATAATATGTTTGGGATCTGCCCGAAAGACCAGGCCATAACCAAGAGCTGAACCAGCGGCAAATGGCGATTCCAAATTCACAAAAGCTAAATCCGCTTTTTTAAAATCCGATGCCAAATTTTGCATGACCCAAGAGCCCTGGTTATTGCCTTTTTTGACAATCTGATCGCGGACAGCTCGGCCCAGCATAACATCTCCGCCAAACATAAAAGTCAGCTGACCGCCATTTGCCGCCTCAACTGCCAAAGGCATCAATATCAGGCTAAGTACGCTGATGATTGTTAGCCTGTATATTCGCTTAAACATTTTTCGCCAGCAAGACAATTTCCCTGCCCACTACTTGGTCAGGCCTGGAATACAGCACTGTGCCCCTTGGCGTGGATTTAAACCAGGGTAAAGCAATAAATTCAGGTGGGGGTGGAAGGATTTTTAAGCCCAAGGCCGGCAATGATTCCTGAATCTGTAAAAAATAACCGTGTTTTTCAACCTTAAAAAATGGCCAAACCATGGCTATCCGGCCAGTCGGCCGTATAAGTTTGGCTAAAATTTCCAGCCAGGGAATATACTGCCGGCTTAAAGCTGAAACCAATGGCACGATGTTGCCCGTCATATCCCGGCCTTTTTGCGGCGGACCTAAATACGGTTCGGTTACAACCACATCTATAGTCCCGAGCTGAAATTTTTCCGATAAGTTCTTGACGTCACTTTCAAAAACATTAAATTGACAGTTGCTTATGTCTGGAAAACTTTTTTTCAGCCAATCAATATTTTTATGGGAATCAATTACGGCTTTTTGGCTTAAATCCGAGCCGATAATATTTTTTATGCCTATCAAGCTCGCCTCTTGTAAAATCGTGCCTGAACCGCAAAAGGGATCCAATAAAGTTTCTTCAGGTTTGGCTTTGGTCAGGTTAATTAAAATCTGCGCCACTTTTGGCGGCAGCATACCCGAGAAGGAATCCCTGGAAGGCCGGCCAAAATCCCGAAAACCATAATTTGAAATATCCTGGACAGTTTTGGTTATGCCCCAATATATTTTCTCCTCCGAGAGTAAAACCAGAATTTCAAAGCCCTGTTTCAAGATTTTCCCCTGGACCAAGGCACCGGCTTGCAAAGTCGGTTCTTTAGATTCAACCAATCTGGCTGACCGATGGTTCAGGGTTAAATATTTTTTAAAAGCTTGCATTTGCCTTTTTAACTCTTGTCGAAATTTACGGTCTGGCGAAACACCCGCATCATAAGCGCTAGCGCCAAAATTCACCCTGGCAGTGCTGCCCGCAGGTATTAAATTCGGCCAAATTTTTTCCAACTGGTGTTTCAACTCAGCTAAATCTTCAACTTCACCCTTGATTTCACCTAGTTTAATCAAACCGCCCGCGCGTTTTTGCACATTATTAATTGAAATTGCTTCACTTGGAGCGAAGATGGCTAATTCCCGGCTAATTTCTTTAAATTCTGGCTCAACCAAAAGCTTTTGCAGTTCCCATAAAGAGAGGCTGGGTTCACGGCCAAAAATGGCAATTAAATCACCTTTTTCCATAAATTTAGTTTAACATAAAAAACCAAGTTTCCTTCAGGCTCCAGTAAACTTGACGTGAGCCAAAGCCTATGGTATTCTCCACCTACATTTTTTATAATTATTTTTTCATGTCCACGCAACTTTACGACACTCTTGCTATCCTTAGCGGTCAACTAAGCCCTGAAGCTGCTGAGGAAACGCTAAATTCAATCAAAAAAACTATTACTGAAATGGGCGGCGAAGTCACCAAAGCCGAGTCTGTTGGCAAAAGGAAATTAGCTTACCCCATTAAAAAGCAGAAATTTGGCACCTATGTCGGCCTGACTTTTAATTTTGGTACCGACAAATTAAAAAAACTGGAAACCAGCTGGCGCTTGCATGACCAGATCTTGCGTTTTTTGACCGTCAAGACCCATGCCAAAACTGCCAAAGAACTTGAAGAAGAAGCCAAGATCCAGGAAAAAATCCAAGCTCGGCAAGCCAAGGCCGAAGCCCAAGAAAAATTTGAAAAGTCGACCGAGCGGGCTTCAATTCCCATCCAAAAATCCGAAACTCCATTAACCTTGGAAGATATCGACAAGAAGATTGATGAAATTTTGGACGAAGATATTGCCAAATAAACGCTTGGATTTTAATTAATACATAAAATTTATGATGAACCTAAACAAAGCAATGATTATCGGCAATGTCACCCGGGATCCTGATGTTAGGACTACTAGCGGCGGCCAAACCGTAGCACTTTTCAGCGTTGCCACTAACCGGTCTTGGACCGATCCCAGCGGCGCAAAAAAAGAACAGGTGGAATTCCATAGCGTGGTGGCTTGGCGCAAACTGGCGGAAATTATCGGGCAATACGTAAAAAAGGGCGGAAAAATCTTTGTGGAAGGCCGTTTGCAAACCCGTTCGTGGGATGACCCTTCAGGCCAAAAAAAATACCGCACTGAAATCGTGGCGGAAAATATAATCATGTTGGACCGCAAGGGCGTTGCGAGCAATGACAAAACCGAGGCCGCACCTGACCTCCCAGAAGCGCCAGTCGCGGGCTCGGAACCAGAAATTAACGTGGAAGATATTCCCTTTTAACTTATGATGAATAAAAACAAGCAACGAAACCAACCCCAAGTCACTCCGCAATTCTGCGCCTTTTGCGTTTTGGGCACTAAAAGCCTGGACTATAAAGACACCCGCTCATACCAAAAATTCATTTCTTCCTATTTTAAAATCCTGCCTAGGCGCCGGACGGGTTTGTGCATGCGCCACCAGCGCATCACAGCCGAAGCCATCAAACGAGCTCGATTCATGGCTTTAGTCCCCTATACGCCGAAGTAGCAGTTTTTAAATTTTATTTAGGAAGCTTTCTATCCGAGTTTCGCTAATTTGTTTTTGTTAAAAATATGCTAACCATGAATGATCTGCGGGTTGGAGTGGCCATCAACCACGAAAACGAACCTTATATAGTGGTTTGGTCGGATTTTATGCGCACCGCCATGCGCAAACCAGTTATGCGGACTAAATTAAGAAATTTAATTTCCGGCCGGATGCTGGAGTTGACTTTCAAGCCTGGCGATAAAATTCCCGAAGCGGATTTGGCTCGGACCAAAGCCAACTATTTATACGTTCAAAATAACGAGCACTACTTCATGGACCAAACCTCTTATGATCAATTTTTCCTTTCCACTGAAAGTTTGGGCGACCAAGTTAAATATTTAAAAGAAGGCTTAGAGGTTGATGTTTTGAATTTTGAAAACCGACCAGTCACCATCCAATTGCCGAAAAAGATTGAATATAAGGTTATAGAAGCGCCAGATGCGGTCAAGGGTGATACTGCTACCAATGCTTCCAAAACCGCCAAACTGGAAAACGGCATGGAAATCAAAGTCCCGCTTTTCATTAAGAATGGCGAAAGGATAATCATCAGCACTGAGACTGGCGAATATAGCACTCGGGCAACCTAGATTTATAAAAAAGTCCTACCTGCATACGAAGGTAGGATTTTTTGTTTTGCCGGAGGATTGGCCGTTAGTCGTACAATAGCTGCGTTGTTTCCCAGCTGACTCTTCTTTCTTGCTCGGTGTGCGCATCAATTCGTGCAATTTCACGCCTAAATCCTTTAAGTTCCTTAGGCGTGATTGGATCTTTGCGGCCGACAAATTTTATTACCCGCTTTTTGGTTTTTGGCATTGTGCCTCCACTGATTAAGCATCAAATATTAACCTTATGAGTTCCGGGGTGATTTTTCCATCTAACCTGGTCTGCGCTTCACAAAGCGTAGCCGTTTGTCTTAATTCCTCTAGATCCTTTTGAGTCAGCGGCCCTCTGTCTTTATAAAAAACCAGGGGTTCCGGAGGAGCCGGAATCAAATTGCTAGCGGTTTTTGGCATTTCGCCTCCACTTAACAAAGGTTTAAAAGAACTGCTTTGACTATATGACAAACCAATAACAAATACAAGAAAAAATCCTGCTGGCAAATTCCAGTAGGATTTTTAAAGTTGCTTGGGGAATTCAGTCAAAAGTCAAACCAATTACCCAGGCCGGGACTCTTCTTTCCCTTCTGGCTTGTTCATGCAGAGCTTTAGAAAACTGCTTCAGCCTTTTGATTTTCCTTTCCGTTTCCTTCCTACGGAAAGGCGTCCTTCGTCGAGTAATTCGAAGACGAATGGTCATTACGCCTCCAATCTAAAACAAGTTATAAAGAGCTTGTTTTTAGTATATGACGAATTTGATTAATAATAAACATTTTTAAACCCGAACCAAAATCACTTACTTTGTATTAATGGAATGAATTTATCATGGCGATTCTATTCTTCAGGCAGTTTATCCCATAACAAAGTAAACATATATTGCAAAAGCTGGGTTACTACACTGTCCTTTATTAGAATGACTTTGATATCTTTTCCATGCTTAACAGCCAGCGAGGTATATTCCCCAAAAAGAATAAAACCTGCCGGGATAGAAAATTCATCACCTAAAAATCTGAATTTCCGAAAATTTCCCAGTGTTTCACTGGCGCGCTTCTTCTTAAAAACCCTTCTGTCAGTAATGGCGAAGTTGGTATTTTTTTGCGCCATTCTCTTTAATGTTAGCCAACGGTAAATTTCCTCGTCGCTGATTATGTCGGTAAATTCATCCACCGCGCCGAACCAATATATATTTTTATTTTCTTTTAATAAAGCATCAATAACAGCGTGAGTACCTGCTTTCCCCTCATAAACATGGACTTGGGTTGTTTCTGCGCGCTCTTTCGTTAGTTGCAGTAATTGCGGAATGAGTTTTTGGGCCACCTTTTTATTACGTTCGACTTCTTCTGACTTGGTGTTGATGAAATCAGTGAGTCCGATTAACGGGGCCACCGGTGTAATGCCTTTGCGTTTGCCCTTTATTTTATGGGCCACCAGGCCTTTTTGTACCAACTTATCAAGGTAAAAATAGATGGTGCTACGTTTAAGCCTGGTTTGCCTAGCCAGGCTGGCTGGCGAATTCAATTCGTTTTTCAGGCAGGCCAGATAGACTGCTGATTCTTTCTCTTCCAGGCCTAGTTTTTGCAGTAAATCTTCCATAAAAGTTAATTTAATAGTTAAAGTGACGATAGTTATTGACATTATTTACTATCATAAGCATAGCATATTCATTGGCTTTTTTCAATAGCCTTACTTAAAATGTTTCATAAACAACTATATTTATTGACGCTAAGTTCACTTGTTGCTTTAATCACCCAACAAGGTTCATTGACATTAAACTTTTCACAAGGAGTATTACGCTATGACAGCCACGCGCAAACCAGATATCGCTCAAATAATCACCCCTGGCCAGATTAAAAAGATAAAGAAGATAATTGGAGCTGAACTTCAGACGCCCGACCGAGAGGGGAAGTATCTAAATAGTACGTACGCAGAGCTGGTGATTATGCACCAGAGCTCCTGCATCGCTTATGGATTTCATGCTTGCTTATACGAACTTATGTATATATATACAAACATGAATGTCCGCCGTATCCTGGTTGACCGTTCCCGCACCCCCCAGCAGATGATAGATGCCACTGGTCTGGTAAAATATACCGACAAGGAGGTGGTCGAAAGCATGCCGATCGGTAATGGCGAAATAACGGATGTTTATTTGTTCTCCGATTGGTATTCCGGTGACAGCCTGTATGATGAAGAAGTGGATTCCCAGTATGCCCGCCGAGGATTAATTGCTTGCGACCCATTCTCGCTGGCGCAGGTTATTATTGACGATCCTTCCCTTGTCGAAAGACATATTGGCACTCACTGGAAAGACGGTAAGGATAGGTGGTGCCGTATCGAATTCGATCAGTGGCGTCGCGATGAGTGTGTATTCGTAAACAGAACAACAGACAAATGGCGGTACTGCTGGTTAGCTGGTATTCCGAAAGATCCCAAGACAGCAGTTTTATTAAAGACTATTGTCAAAAGAAGGGATCTTTTATAGCCAGGAACGCTTTTGCTTACTCGAATAAAACATTCCACACGGAGATTGTATGTCACAGAGAAAAGCCAAAACAAAATATGATGACATTCCACTTAAAACGTGGGTGGCCTTAGCCAAGAAACTGGGTGGTCGTAAAGTTGTGGATGGAATTCTTAATGGATCTGTAAAATTCACCATCAATTGTGTCGACCATTCAAATCAGCCTCGTTATTTTCCCCGGCAGGAACTCAGTCGCGAAGAGCGTATAGATCAGATCTTTGCACCGTTTCCTCACAAACCCCCAGATCAAGACATGAGATAAAGTAGGCAGAATGAACAATAAAAAGAAGAAAAAGAAGGTTAGAGCCCTTTTTTGTAAGCGTTGCGGTACGTATTTTAATGCAAAAGGATCTCCTATATGTAGGTACTGCTGCTGCCCAAGTAAGCTAATTTACAAAAATGTAGACCCTGAAAAGGTAACCATCGAGGAGAATCCTTTTTCGCTTATTACATTTGTGCGCGACAACTTTACGTGGGGCGAATGTTTTCTTACGACAGCGTGCGTCAGCGCGATAGGTCTGCCTGACGATTGCGCCGAACTCCAAGCTCTCCGTCGTTTTCGAGACACCTATGTTGCGGCTTTACCGACTGGACCGGATGACATCCAGGAATACCGCTCGATTGCTCCGAAAATTGTCAGCCGCATTTCTTCCCGTCCGAATGCCGCTGATCTGTATCGCGAAATCTTCACAAATATTGTCAGACCATGCGTTAACTTGATCAATTGCGGCCAGTTCGCCGAAGCCTATCTATTATATAAGCAGAAACTTCATGAGCTTCGGACACGATTTCTTTAACTGTTCTTTGTTTCAAAAAAGTAGCCAAACGGCTCCCGTCGCAAATGGGAGCCGTTTTTATTTAATTCAGCTGACTACAAGAGCGCCCCGACGTACGTCGGGGCGCTTGGATAGACTTATTAGTCTACTAATCTTTCTTTGCCTCTACTTCCTTTTCCCTAACCGCTTTGATTATGGCTTCGCGAATTTCCTTGGCGACCTTTGGGTTGCTTCTGAGAAAGGCTTTGGCTTGTTCCCGGCCGACGCCAAACTTGGTTTCCCCATAACTTATGGTGTTGCCGGTCTTTTCCAAAACGCCGTGGATCAAACCTAAATCAATCAAATCAGCTGAGGCGGAAATGCCTTCGCCATACATGATATCGAACTCGGCGGTACGAAAAGGCGGCGCAACCTTATTTTTGACAATCTTGGCTTTGATCCGGTTGCCGACAATAGCTTCCCCGCTTTTCAGCTGGGCCAGGCGCCGAATATCAATCCGGACAGAAGCGTAAAATTTCAAAGCCATGCCACCGGTCGTAGTTTCGGGGTTGCCAAACATAATCCCGATTTTCATGCGAGTCTGGTTGATGAAAATTACCACGGTCTTGGTTTTGGAGATAATGGCAGTCAGCTTTCGCAGAGCCTGGCTCATCAACCGGGCTTGCAAGCCCATATGCGAATCCCCCATTTCGCCTTCAATCTCCGCTCTGGGCGTCAAGGCAGCTACGGAATCAATAACAATGATATCCACGCCATTTGACCTGACTAGGGTTTCTACGATCTCTAGGGCTTGCTCGCCGTTGTCTGGCTGAGAAATCAGAAGCTCGTCAACGTTCACGCCGATTTTCCGGGCATAGTCCGGATCAAGAGCATGTTCAGCATCCACAAAGGCGGCAATCCCGCCATTTTTCTGGATCTGGGCAATCACGTGCAAGGCTAAAGTGGTTTTACCGCCAGCTTCTGGCCCAAATATTTCAACCACCCGGCCACGAGGCACCCCCCCTACTCCTAAAGCCAAATCCAAAGATAAACAGCCAGTGGATACTGCTTCAACCTTTTGCACGCTTTGTTTGCTCAAAGTCATGATAGCGCCTTCGCCAAAGCGATCTTGGATGTTGGCAATAGCCTGCAAGGCGGCTTTATGTTTGGAATCTTCGGATTTAAATTGAACCTTTGATTCTTGGTTTTTTTGCTTAGGCATATATAAAAATAGGTTATTTTCGTCCTTATCTACCCTAATCCGCCAAATAGCGGGGGGTTTGACTATTTTACCACGTCATTCAGCTGGACTAAAACTCGCCGAGTAATAGTGGTTTGGCGGCTGCGTTTCTTTTGGGCGCTGACCACCAAGGTATTAACTCCTGGCTGAAGGTCTATTGTTTCTTTAAAATTGCCCTCGGCATCAACTTTGACCTGCTGGTCATTAACCTGCACAATTACCGAAGGTTCGGTTTTTCCGCTTAAGACGATTTCTGGGGTATTTAAAATGACATCCGCTGTTGGGTAAGATAAAAATAATTTCGGCGGTAGAATAATTTTCTTGATCTGGATGCCGAAGTAAATGAGTGCGACCAAGATAATTATGAAGGCGCTTATTACTTTGGGAGTCACAAAAGAAAAAAAAGAAAGTTTCGAAATCGAGGTCTGGGTTTCTTTAATTGGAAAATCATGGGGTTCTGATTCAAAACGGGAAATCACCGTGCTGGGCGAGAGCTCTAAAACATTGGCAATTGTCCGCAAAAAACCTTTTACATATACGGGTCCAGGAGTCTGGTCATAGCGGCCTGCTTCAATGGCTTCAATATACTTTTGCTGGATATTGGTGATTGAAGCTAGCCTTTCAACGCTTAAACCGACTTCTTCTCTGACAATCTTCAAAGCCTCACCCAAAGTATTTTGGGGTAACTCCCGGCGAACAAAACCATCAGTATTTTTTTTTACCTGATTAATTGAGTTCATTTAAGTTCAAAATTAATTTTCTTTTTCTTCCGGCTTTTCAGGGATTATTTCATTCTCAGTTGCATTGCCTGCTTCATCTGGCGGTGGGATTGGAATGCCTTCATTAGGGTCAGCTTGAATTAGAACTTCTCTGGGTTTGGCGCCATCACCTGGGCCAATGATCCCCTGCTCTTCCAATAAATCTAAAAGCCTGGCTGCCCGGGCATAGCCAATACGCAAACGTCTCTGTAATAATGAGGCTGAAGCTTTTTGCGCCCTTAAAATGACATTCTTGGCTTCTTCCAAGAGCTCTTCGTCACTGTCATCAGCGAAGTTGTCACCTGGTATAACCCCGCTGTTCATGCCAATCAAACCTTGGGGCTTTTCCACAATATCTGAAACATATTCTGGCTTAGCTTGCTGTTTCAAGGCTTCTGCCACCCTTTCAATCTCCTTATCGGAAACAAAACAGCCCTGCAAGCGTTTTGGTTTGGAAAGTTCTGGTGAACTGAATAACATGTCGCCGCGACCCAGCAATTTTTCTGCTCCAGGCGTGTCTAAAATAGTCCTGGAATCAATCGAAGAAGCCACGGTAAAAGCAATCCGGTTGGTGATGTTAGCTTTGATCAGGCCAGTGATAACATCAACCGAAGGCCTTTGGGTAGCGACAATCAAGTGAATGCCAACGGCCCGGGCCATTTGGGCTAAACGGATGATCGCACCTTCTACTTCCCTGGCAGCTACAGCCATGAGGTCGGCTAATTCATCTATTACCACAATCAAATAAGGCAAAGGGTCTAACCCACTGGTGTTATAAGCCTGGATGTTTCTTTTGCCAGCCTGGGACAAGACTTGGAATCGCCGATCCATTTCATTAACCACCCACCTTAAGGCATTAATAGTCTTGGGAACTTCGGTTATGACTGGGGTCAGTAAATGCGGAATGCCGTTATAAACCGTCAATTCCACCCGCTTGGGATCAACCATTATTAATTTCAAATCATCCGGCCCATTTTCATAAAGCAGGGATAGCAGGATAGCGTTAATACAGACAGATTTGCCAGAACCGGTAGCGCCGGCAATCAAAAGATGCGGCATTTTGTCCACATCAGCCACCCAGGATTCGCCAGTCACGCTTTTGCCAATAGCCACAGTCAATAATGATTTCCTGGATTTAAAATTATCTGATTTTAATAAATCAACCAGCCTGACGATTGCCGCGGCCTGGTTTGGCACTTCTATGCCAACCAAAGCTTTGCCGGGAATTGGCGCTTCAATCCTGATTGGGTGGGCAGCCAAGGCTAAGGCCAAGTCATTGCTTAATGAAGTAATTGAAGTCAGCTTAACCCCATCAGCTGGTTTTAAAGTGAATTGGGTCACGGTTGGGCCGACATTCACATCTCCCATTTCCACCTCAATGCCGAAATTCGCCAAGGTCTTCTGGATTCTCTCTTGGTTAGCCACGATGTCCCCGCTGGTCGGTTTGCTGGTGGCAGAATCCAACAGGTCCAAGCCATAAGTGATATTCCGGTGGATTTTAGGTTTGATATATTCTTTTTTGGGAGGTTCTTTAGCGATTTGATGATGCTCGATTTGTTCATCGGGCAAATCCTTAGTTTCGAATTCCACATCCTCTTCCTCCGGTTCAATGTCCGCTTCCATTGGCGGCGGCTCGATTTCTTCAATATGCTTATTTGCCCGGATCTTGTCAGTCATGACCAGCCACCTGAATTTCAAACGCCGGAAAATATTGCCCTGTTCAGCCAAGGTATTCAAAGAAGTATCAAACATAATTAAGAGGCCGATAATGAACATAGCCAAAAGTACCACTACGCTGGCCACATAGCCCATGGCCTGCATCAAAGGCCAGGCAACAATCAGGCCAAAAATTCCGCCGCCACTGCCATCGCCCAGTCGCTCGCTCATTAAGCTGACGGAAATGAATAACTCCAACAAACCTGAAAGCCCTATCCAGCCAATTATCAAGCCAACATAATTCCCCGCTCGCAAGGTGAATTTTTGAGGTTTGTACAGGAAGTTTGACCAAATAATTAATACGATCGGGAAGACAAACCGCGCCCAGCCAAAAAGCCAACGTAAAGTCTTGTCCAAGCCCTTGCCAAAGCCACCAGCTAAGCCAAGCAAGCTTAAAATACTCAGGATCATCAAGGCGATTAAAATTGTAATAGCCACGCCTTGCTTAGTTTCGGGTTTTAGTCTTGGGTTAGTTTTTGATTCGCCTTTGCCTGAACGGCTTCGATTTTGAGGAATTGAAGGCGTCTCGGCTGGCTTTGCAAGCTGCCCATTTTTTTCTTGATGCTTTGGTCTTTGTGACATATACAGTTATTTTAGATTATCATTTTTTCCATAAAAAAACCAGGTTTTTAAGGGAATTAAGGCGACTTCTGACTTTGTGATTAATCAGTAGCTTATGGAGGCAATCAAAAAGTTACTATCTTGATTTACGAAAATAAGCCTCGCGACCAAGAAGGCTCCTTGTGTCTTTTACTCGATCAAGAAAAACCATACCCTCTAAATGATCATATTCATGCTGGATGATTCGAGCCAAGAATCCCGAGGCTTTTAATGTGAACCAATCACCCAGTTGGTTTTGTGCCTGGATTGTAACTGCTTTTGACCGATTCACTCTTCCAAAAATCCCCGCATTAGCGACGCTGCCACAACCTTCATAAGCAATGTCTTTCTCTTTTGAGAGTCTTAGAATCCGAGGATTAATATAAATTACTATTTTGCCTTCATGCTTACGGTCGCGAAATTTTGTAGACCGAGGCTGCGTCACAAATACCCGTTGATTTACGCCTACCTGCGGAGCGGCAATACCAACAAGATGCTCTTTACGCATGACGCTGATCATTTTTTTAATCAGTCCTTTGGTTGCTTTATTAGTTGGGTAAATAACCTTCTTTGAACGCAGACGAATAGCTTGATCACCTATTTGGTAAATCTGATTAGATTTCATTGCTTTAGTATATCACTGTGCACTTCTTTGCCTGCTTCCTATAAGATTTCGCTAGCTTTTTTGGGAATTTAGCCTTCTTACCAGTTACAATTGTAATCAAGACAAAACTAATCAAGTTTTAATCCTTCTACGAAAGCTATCGGCTATGGTTTTTACTAATTTATGATCTTTTTTCTCCATATAATGAACTAATCGATGTATAAGCGAAATGTCTCTATAACCTTGTTCACGCTCAAAAAATAGACCGTCGATATGCCCGCCATACGTTGACAGGATTTGGTCAAGAAAAGCACGCGGATAAACATCTAATCGAAAAAAATCAAATGCGGGATCGCCAATCCCTAAATCACCAAAGTCAATAATTCCAGTCAGCCTACCTTTTAGGGGATCGAATAAAATATGAGTAGGAGCTATGTCATTATGTGCGACGACTGGCCGAAATGCAGATTTACGAATTAAGACTTGAATTTCATCCAAGCGCCCAACTACCCAGCGCCACTCTTTTTCAGTGATATGCGGATGCAGATGGACTCGAAAGTAAGCGACTGAATCATATGAATTAAAACCAGCCTGTCTTTTTTGTATACCTAATGAAGAAGCTCGGTTTACCGAAAAAGCGTGAAGCGTTGTCAAAAAACGACCGAGTTGGCGAGCCATTGAGCTCTGTTTAGACACCGAACACCTCCGCAGCCAAACTGGCTTTAATGGTTCACCCTGAATAAATGGATACGCCATAAATCTACAACCGTTTTCATTTTCAATTTGCGGTCGAGGTATGGATAAGTTGACGTCGTGATAAAAACGATTAGCAAACTTTACTTGGGATTCTAATCCTTTATCTGCACGTTTATCTCGCGGAAAACGAAAAACCATTAGATCATTCACAATGAATACTAAAAAATCCCAACCGTAATCACGAACTACGATTTGGCTTTGCCTGATGTCCGGATATTTCTGTTTTATTATTTTCAGATAGGGCGCAAATTCAACAGATTTCATAACAAAAGTATATCACGACGTTAATCCTGTTTCGATTTCTTACAAGTGAATTTCGCTAGTTTTTACTATAAAAAATTCGAATTTTAGAAAAATGAATTACTTCTTAAATCTCTATTTTTATTGATATAATAAGAATAATTATATGGAAATTCACATAGATTTTAACCCATCACCAAAAGACCACTTTTTCATATCTGTGAAATTGAACAACAAGGTTGCTATCTCTTTTGACAAAACGTTAAAAGGCCATCGCATTATTAAACAAATTTTTAGGAAATATAAGGCTTTTCCCAAAAATACTAAGTTTAATTCTGAATGGAATACAATAATACTGAAAAACGGAAAATTTTTACACGAGTATCACGTCCTGTGGGTAAACTTGGACAAATCAGATTGGTTGAATGGTGAAATATGGGAAACTGTCTGGGAAAAATCAATTTCCCAAAAATTAAGTGACAATATCCTGCATTATTCACAATTAATTTCTGACAATTATAAAGACTTGCATAAAATATCTGATAAAATCGATATGTTTGAAAAATTGTTATCAAAGGAAATAGCTAATATTTCTGATTTATAAATTTTGCATTACCTGACAGAATCTTTACACTATATAAGAACAGGCGTATAAGACAAATTGTTTTAAAAATGCTTTTAAAGGGAAGGTTCTTTCCATACAAAACATAAGGAGGTATCAAAATGGCACAAGTCAAGATAATTGGAGTTCCGCCGGGTCAAGCACCCGATTGGGTGAGAAAGGAGTGGGTTGGTCTTGTTCTGCCAGTAGCAGAAAATGTACCATCTAACACTTTTGCGATGGGCGTACTTGGCGGCAAGGTTGAAAATCCTGGCGGTTATCCAGTTGAAACGGTAGTTGCAATTCAGGCGCTTGACGGGAAAAACCCAAGAGCGGCGCAATGGTGGAAAGACAATGTCTATCCCGATCTTATGCCATGGCTAGTCTTCCATAGTAATGTCTGCCAGCTTCTTTGAACTAATGCGAGGTGGAAAATATGCATCCCACCTCGCATCCCTCTAAAAGCATCTTTTGGATAAAAAACAAAACATTACACAAAACTAAAAGACTAACTTAGAAGTTTTTTAGGATTTAAAGCGCCCCCGACGATACGTCGGGGGCGCTTTTGATTAAATCAATATTTAGACTTAGGCTGTCTTTTCTTCTTTGGTGCCCGGTTCCATAGGCTGTACATATCCTGTCCCAGCTGGAATAAGTTTGCCAATAATGACATTCTCTTTCAAACCACGCAAACGATCCACCTTGCCGGAAACGGCTGCGTCAATTAAGACCCTGGCGGTTTCCTGGAAAGAAGCGGCAGATAAGAAACTATCGATGGATAGCGAAGCTTTGGTTATGCCAAAAAGCAAGAACTCGCCGTCTGCAGGCTTTTTATTCTTGGCTAAGGCCTTTTCGTTAGCAGCCTCAAACTGGGTTCTCTCAACTATTTCACCTGAAATTAATCCTGAGTCATAGGCTTCATTGATGTATACCCTGGAAAACATCTGCCTGACAATAACTTCCAAATGCTTACTGTTGAGTTTTTGGCCTTGGGAAGAATAGATGTATTGGATCTCTTTAATCAGGTAATTTTGGACGGCCATTTCGCCTTTCATCTTGTATAACTGGTGCAAATCCAGGCTGCCTTCAGTTAACTGATCGCCAATATTAATTAAGTCGCCATCTTTAACCAAGATAGTGTCCCCGGCATGGATATTGTATTCTTGCATCTTGTCTTCTTCACGGCGGATGATAAGTTGATCATCTTTTAAGATAACTAACCCGCCTTTGATGGCTGTGAGGGGATCTTTACCCTTGCCTTCAGCCAAAGATTCGCCCGCTTTGACGACTGAGCCGTCCTTGATGCTTGGCTTATAGCCGCGCTTGATGGGATAGGTATCATCCGTATTGCCGCGATAATGAATGTGCAAGAGCTTCTCGCCTTTTTCGCCCTCTTGGATGGACAATGTCCCCGAAACAGCAGAAAGGATGGCGGGTTTTTTAACTGGTCGGGCTTCAAATAATTCTTCCACCCGAGGCAAGCCTTGGGTAATATCCTGTCCGGCTACGCCGCCAGTATGGAAAGTCCGCATAGTCAATTGGGTTCCGGGTTCGCCAATGGATTGGGCAGCGATAATACCGACTGCGGTACCCATGACCACGGGTTTGTTATGGCCTAAGTCATAGCCATAACAGGCTGCGCAAAGGCCGCGCTTGGATTTACAGGTCAGGACTGAACGGATTCTTAACTCATCCAAATCCAAGGCATCCAAAGCCATGACGACTTCCTCGGTTATTAAGCCATTTTTCTGGACAATAACCTTCTTGGTTTTTGGATCAGAAATTTTTTGTAGGCTGGTTCGGCCCAAAGCCCGGTTCACAATGCTTTCGCCAAAAGCCTCGGCATCTGACTTAGACAAAGTTATGCCTTCATCATCCGTGCAAATTGGCTCGCTGATGACAATATCCTGGGCCACATCAATCAAGCGGCGGGTCAAATAACCGGCGTTAGCCGTACGTAAGGCTGTATCAGACAAACCTTTTCTGGCGCCATGGGTAGAAATGAAATATTCCAAAACTTCAAACCCTTCCTTAAAGCTCCCGCGTACTGGCAATTCGATAATGTCACCAGCTGGATTGGTGACCAAGCCCTTCATGCCCATCATCTGGGTGGTTTGGCCCCAGCTGCCGCGGGCCCCAGACTCAATCATGCTAAAGACTGGGCCGAATTTATCTAAAGTTATTTTACAGGCCTTTTGGACATTTATTTTGGCTTGATCCCAAACTTCAATAATCCGGCTATGGCGCTCTTCATCGGTTAACAAACCCATTTCATAGTTTTGGTTAAGCTCGTCAACTTTGACATCAGCTTTTTTTAAAATTTCAGCTTTTTCTTTGGGAATGGTTAAATCATCCATGCCCCAACTGATCCCTGATTTGGTCAAATACTCAAAAGCTAAATTTTTTAAGCTATCAACGCAGGTAACTGTTTTTTCCACGCCGGCCTTTTGAATGAATTTGCCGACTAATTTAGATAAAGCTTTCTTGCCCAAGTGCTCATTTATGTATTCCCAACCTTCAGGCAACTTTGAATTGAAAACTAAACGGCCTACGGATGTATTTAATCTGCCATGGTTATGCCTGACGATTATTTCGTCATGAAGCTTGATTCGGCCTTGGGAAAAAGCCATTTCAGCTTCATCTGAACTGGAAAAAATAAATGGTTTTTCGTTGGGCCGCATCATGGTCAGGTAAAAACAGCCTAAAACAATATCTTTTTCAGGCGTGACCACTGGCGCCCCAGTTGCCGGTTTGAGCAAATTTTTGGCAGACAACATCAGTTCAGCCGCTTCTTTCTTGGCGCTTTCGGTTAAAGGCACATGGACAGCCATTTGATCCCCGTCAAAGTCGGCATTAAAAGCTGTACAAACCATGGGATGGATCTGGATGGCTTTACCTTCAATCAGCACTGGCTGAAAAGCCTGGATGCCTAAACGATGCAGGGTTGGCGCCCGGTTCAATAAGACATGCGAGGTTTTGGTGATTTCTTCCAAAATGTCCCAGATCTCGCTCCGATCGCTTTCAATAAACCGGTTAGCGCTTCTGACGTTGTGGACGTATTCGCGCTTGATTAATTGGGCAATGACAAAGGGTTTGAAAAGCTCCAGAGCCATGCGTTTTGGCAAACCACACTGGTGAAGCTGTAAATGCGGGCCGACTACGATTACTGAACGGCCAGAATAGTCCACGCGCTTGCCCAATAAATTCTGCCTAAACCGGCCTTGTTTGCCTTTTAACATGTCGGCGATGGATTTTAATTGCCGTTTTTGGCCGGTTGCCGCAGTCACGGTTTTGCCATGCCTGGCGCCATTATCAATAAGTGCATCAACCGCTTCTTGCAACATGCGCTTTTCGTTTCGGGTTATGACTTCTGGCGCGTTTAATTCTAATAAACGCTTAAGGCGGTTGTTGCGATTAATCACCCGGCGGTACAAATCATTCAAATCTGAAGCGGCAAAACGGCCGCCATCCAACTGCACCATTGGCCGCAAATCCGGTGGGATGACCGGAACCATGGTTAAAATCGTCCATTCGGGCCGTAAATTATTGGCTTTTAGATTTTTCAATAATTTCAGCCTTCGAACGGCTTTTTTCTGCTTGATTTCCGAGCCAGAGCGGCGGTCTTTTTCCAAATTCTTGATTTCTTGATCCAAATCAACGCCCCGCAATAAATGATGGATTGCTTCAGCCCCAATGCCAGCTTCAAAAACGTGGCCGTATTTCAAGGATAAATCATGGTACTGGCTTTCGGCGATAATTTGTTTGACATGCAGGCTGATCAATTCTTTTCTGGCGACGACTGCGGCAGCGCTTAAAGCTTCCAGTCTTTCACCCTTTCTGGCTGCATTGGCTGCCAAAGCGTCAATAGCTTCATTTTCAATCTTTTTTGATTTGCTTTCGCTGGTTTTGGCTGATTCAGTATCCTTCAATTTTTTAACTTGGATTTCATTGGCTACTCTTTGCGCGTCTGCTTCAATGCCCTTTTTCTTCGCATCTAATTCCGCCTCAATCTGCTTCAAAGTGTCTTCCCTCAGGACTTCATCGACTTTGGTCACTACAAAAGAGGCAAAGTAAATGACTTTTTCCAATTCCTGAATTGACAAATCTAAAACCAAGCCAATTTTTGAAGGCACGCCACGCAAGAACCAAATATGCGAGACTGGCGCGGCTAATTCAATATGCCCCATTCTTTCCCGCCTGACCAAGGCGCGGGTTACTTCTACGCCGCATTTATCGCAGACAATGCCTTTATAGCGGATCCTTTTATATTTACCGCAATAACATTCCCAGTCTTTAGTCGGGCCAAAAATTTCTTCGGCAAACAAACCGGCTTTTTCCGGTTTTTGCGTACGATAATTGATGGTTTCCGGTTTGGTTACTTCACCATATGACCAATGCTTTATCACCTCAGGAGAAGCGAGCTTAAGGCGGATGGCGGAAAAATCTTTTAATGTTGTTTCTTCAGGCATATATTTTCTGATTAAATTTCTGGGGTTTTAGCGGGCGCCTCTGCTGGGAGCTCGTTAAAATTTTCCTGGCTAGGTTTTGGCTTGAATTCTTCCACCACTTCTGTCCTGGCGCCGATTAATTCGACGTCCAAACATAAGCCTTTTAATTCCCTGACCAAAACATTGAAAGATTCTGGGATATTCAAACGCTGGATTGATTCGCCTTTAATAATGGATTCGTAGGCTTTGCTGCGGCCAACTACGTCATCGGATTTTATAGTCAGCATTTCCTGCAAGGTATGGGCCGCGCCATAAGCTTCCAATGCCCACACTTCCATTTCACCAAACCGTTGGCCGCCGAATTGGGCTTTGCCACCTAAGGGCTGCTGGGTTACCAAAGAATAAGGACCGATTGAGCGTTGATGGATTTTATCTTCCACCATATGGATTAGTTTCATCATATACATCACGCCAACTGTAACCAGCTGGTCAAAAGGCACGCCGGTTCGGCCGTCAATCAAAGTCATCTTGCCGCTTTCTGGAAAGCCGGCTTTACTCAACTGCTGGCGGATAACTTCTTCGGGTACGCCGTTCAAGCCCGGGCTGATTAATTTATAGCCTAATTTCCTGGCGGCGAAGCCCAAATGGACTTCCATAATCTGGCCAATATTCATACGTGAAGCAACACCAAGCGGATTCAAAACAATGTCTACTGGTCGGCCGTCTGGAAGGTATGGAAGATCTTCAACCGCTACGATTCTGGAAATAACTCCTTTATTACCGTGTCGGCCGGCCATCTTATCGCCCACCTGGATCTTGCGTAATTGAGCGATGGAAATTTGAATGCTCTTTATGACGCCAGATGGCAGTTTGTCGCCTTTTTCACGGGAAAAAATCTTGATGTCAACCACCTTGCCGTGCTCGCCATGTTCCAAATATAAGGAACTATCCTTGACGTCTTTAGCTTTTTCGCCGAAAATCGCCCGCAGTAATTTTTCTTCAGCGGATAATTCAGTTTCGCCTTTGGGCGTAATCTTGCCGACTAAAATATCGCCGGAAGAAACTTGGGCGCCGATCCTGACAATACCCTCTTCATCCAGGTTGCGAAGCTTTTCTTCACCGATGTTCGGGATGTCCCGGGTCACAACTTCTGGCCCAAGCTTGGTATCGCGGACATCAATGACATAATCTTCGATATGAATTGAGGTATAGCGATCCTTCTGAACCAACTTTTCAGAAATTAAAATTGCGTCTTCGTAATTGCCGCCTTCCCAGGGAATAAATGCCACTACCACATTCTGGCCCAAGGCTAATTCACCATGATCAGTCGCGGCGCCATCTGAAATGACTTCCCCGGCCTTTACTTTTTGGTGCTTTTCCACGACTGGCTTTTGGTTCATGCAGGTCGAAGCATTCGACCTGACAAATTTTCCCAAACGGTAATTCTTAAGATTACCGTCATCTTCTAAAATCTCGACATGGTCAGCGTCAACCGAAGTCACGACCCCGGATTGTTTGGCTAAAATGACTTGGCCGGAATCTTGGGCCGCCCTGCCTTCCACCCCAGTGCCGACAATCGGCGATTCTGGTTTTACCAAAGAAACTGCCTGTCTTTGCATGTTTGTGCCCATTAAGGCCCGGGCCGCATCATCATGCTCCACAAACGGGATTAAAGAAGTAGCGATTGAAATAATCTGGTTTGGCGAGACGTCCATGTAATCAATTTTGTCGGTTGAGCCTAGGGTTGGCTCGCCATGCATTCGGATTTCCGTCCGTTCAAGCAGAAAATATCCATTTTCATCTATGGGCGAAGTTGCCGCCGTAGTGATGTTCCGCTCCTCAGAAAAGGCATCCAGATAATGAACCTCGCTAGTCACGCGGCCTTTGACCGGAACGGTTTCCATTTCTGATTTTGCCAAAGCCTTGGCTTCAGCTTCAGAAATTTTTTCACCGGCTTTAACAACGCCTTGGATATCCTGCCTGGCGATTTCGCCAATTGCAGACTTGCCGTCATTTGGCACATCATGCACAACTTTACGGAAAGGCGTTTCAATAAAGCCAAAATCATTTACTCGGGCATAGCTGGCCAAATGTCCGACCAAGCCGATATTTGGTCCTTCAGGCGTGGCAATTGGGCAAATTCGGCCATAATGTGTGCGATGCACATCACGGACATCAAAGCCGGCACGCTCCCTGGATAAACCGCCTGGACCCATGGCTGAAAGCCGGCGCTTATGCTCAAGCTCTGCCAAAGGATTGGTTTGGTCCATGAATTGGGAAAGCTGGGAGGACATGAAAAATTCCTTAATCGAACCAATGATCGGCCGGGCATTAATTAATTGGTTCGGCGTAATGGTGGTGATATCCAAAGTTGACATCCGATCTTTAATTATCCTTTCCATACGGGAAAGGCCAACCCGGAATTTATTCTGGACAAGTTCGCCGATGGCCCTAACCCGCCGGTTGCCGAGATGGTCAATATCGTCAGCGTCTTTTTGGCTGATATTCAACCGCATTATTTCTCGGAGGATAGAAATCAAATCCTCTTTTTGTAAAACTCGATGCTCGGGGTCGTTAGCAAAATTAAAATTAAAGCGCTGGTTCAATTTATAACGGCCAACGCGGCCAAAATCATAGCGGTCAAAACTGAAAAACATTTTGGTAATAAGCTCGCGGGCATTATCCGTGGTCGCCAAATCACCCGGGCGGATCCTTTTATAAACTTCTTTCAAGCCTTCGGCTTCTGAACGGCTGGGGTCTTTTTTCAAAGTTGCATCAAGAAAGCGGTGGTCAGGATTAGTGTCAACTTGTTTAAAAAGTTCGACAATTTCTTCATTTGTGCCATAACCGAAAGAGCGCAAGAGCGCGGTGATTGGCGCCTTTCTCTTGCGGTCAATTTTAACCCACATGACATCCTGGGTATCGGTCTCAATTTCCAGCCAGGCCCCGCGATTAGGGATTATTTTTGCGCCATAATATTTCCGGTCGCGAATTATCTCTGAAGTAAAAAAAACGCCAGCACTTCGAATGAGCTGGCTGACCACCACGCGTTCAATGCCATTGACAATAAAGGTGCCGCGATCAGTCATTAACGGAAAATCCCCCAAATAAATTTCTTGTTCTTTGATTTCTCCAGTTTTTTTATTGACCAATTTGGTGGAGACGCGCAAGGGTGATTCAAAAGTCACGTTTTTGGCTTTAGCAGTCAATTCATCAAAACGCGGCTCATCCAAATAATAATTCATGAAATACAGTTCCAAATCCCGGCCGATAAAATCCCGGATGGGCGAAATTTCATCGAATAGCTCTTTCAACCCCTCTTCAAAAAACCATTGGTAACTGCGCTTCTGTATCTCAATCAAGTCCGGCAAAGGAATTGCCTCTTGAATCTTAGTAAATGATTTGCGGTTGTTACCCGCAAAGACTCCCTCGTGCTGAATTGAATGTCGCTTTTTAGGCATAAGAAATTAATTTGAAAATTGACTAAGTAAAAATCGAATTTAAATTTGAATTTCTTTAGAACAGCGAATGGGGAAATGTCAACAATTATTCCCTGCACCTGAAGACAGTACTAAAAACTACCCTTATCACGATACAAAATCGGAAAGAGTTATAAAGCTCAATTCTGCTTTATGAGTGGTGCATGTAAATTTTATTCTTCCCCGCGTATTCTCTTGGGGGTTGCTTATAAATCCAAGGGAAAATTTCCCTGGAAAAGCTTATAAATATGTAGATTGAAAGTAATACATAAAATACCCGATGTCAAGCCTTGGGTTATAGATAAGCTGTGGATAAGTCAAAAATCCACAAAAACCTCAATAAAACCAGGTTTTTTTCAGGGATTATTTACGCTTTTTTCCTTTACAGCTCTTGCCAACTGTTTGGAATAGGATTGATAGATTCACCCAGATCTCCGGAAGGAATTACAAAACTTGGAAGGTTTGGATCAAATATTATTATGCTGTTTTGCTCAAGCAGCACGTAATGGCCGGTAGTAGAATGCAAAGTACTATTATTATACTGCCTAATCATACCGTTCTTAGCGTAAAAAACTACCGAATTAGAATTATTTGCGGTACTAATGGCTGGTTGGGAAGGATCTAAAGAATTACTAGTGGAAAGGATTAATAAAAAACTTCTAGCATCACCTGAACCAGAAATAATCGCGTTATTATTAACATTAATTCGACCATCGGCAATTATTACCGCTGAGAACTCTCCCAGGCTTGGCGATATGGTAATTTGGGTATTTGGATTAGAAAAATTTATGTCACCAGTAACCCAAATTTGGCCATTTATGGTCAAGCGAGCATTACCGTCTAAAGATAAATTGCCTTCAATTTTTTTCGGACCTAAAGAAGCTGTTCCTGAAAGATTTTGGTTACCAGTAAGAACCCCACCGCTTGTGGCCTGCGCTTTCCATTCGTTAATTTCTGAATCACCAATAGGAAAAGGCTTGGCAATGGGATTTGGCGAACCACTAAATTTTTGTCCAATTACTACCGTATCAATTAAGGTTTGGTAATACGCGTCTTTGCCCACGCGAGCATACTTAATGGTATTTGCGTATAAATTTCCACTAACATCGATTGCGCTGGCATAAAATTGATCAGCCACCCAGACGTTTCCAAAAACTCTTGCTTTGGGATTAGCTTCATTCGCGCCATAGACCGGGCCGTTTGAATAAACGTCTCCAGTCACCGAACAATTATTTTCCATTTTCAAACCGCCCACTCCGGATTGTACGGCATAATCAAAACCTCCGGCAATTGCTGAAGAGTTAGCATCAATCTGAAGCTTTCGAACTTTACCAGTTGGATCAATCGCTTGAGAAGTGATTGTCCGGCTATGGCTCAGGCCGTCGACATTAACCTGAACTTGGATTCCGTTAATCTGCAAAACAAAAGGAGCCGGCATTGGATGCTTAACCATTCGAATTAAGGCTTCATTTATTCCAGCTTCAGCGGCGTAAAAAGTTTTATCCGTATCCACCCCCGAACTGGACATGCCTAATTCATTCAAGCTGGTAAAGCTTACTGTAGCCACCACGGCTAAGGCAAAAGCGGCAATGATCATTAAGGAGATTAAGGCGATTGCGCCAGAGGGTATTTTTGATTTGGGAAATTTTTTCATATTATTGATAAGCCCCGGCGCGCGGAGTAAAGGAAGTGATAAATTCCATTTGATTTTCCATTGATATATTTATTGAAGGATTTTGGCTAGCCAAAACCAAATCCAGAGTTATAACTTGGCCCTCCTGAGAAAAGCTAAGTTTAACAACCTTAACTTTGGCATTAGAAAGCGCTACCTGTCCTGTGCCGTCATTAAAAAGCACTGTGCCACTTTCCAAAACAAATTCTGAAGTTGAACCGCTGACGTTAATCAAAGCTAATTTGCCGTCGTCTACTCCAAATTTGGAATTTAATGCATTGATACTGCTGGCGTTCCTGACTTCCCTAGTCAGAAGCGAAGAGATCAGCCGGGCATTCTGCTGGATTTCAATTTTCGCATCTGCCCGGGCAGAATTTTTTATCACTTCGGCGACAAAATTTGTGAAAACAAAAATACTGACCATGGTGATGCTTAGGTAAATCACCAACTCAATTAAAGTAAACCCAGCACCACTTTTCATAAAAGGTTTTTCTTTTTTATTGGTTGTTTTCCAGGAATAATTCATAACTTTGCCAATAGTATTTATTTAAAAGTGGTGCGGGGTAAACCCACTTTTTGATTTTTGAAAAGTTTTTCTCATGGATTTAGATTTTTCCAACCGGTTAATTCTGTTTGCAGATCTAAATTTTTGTTTTGACCTGATTCCTGCCAACTTATAGTAATAATTACTCGCTTACTGTTTGGATCTAAAGTCCCGCCAACATCAACCAAATTTCCATCTGCATCGCGGGATAAATTTTGAAAAGTTATGTAGCGCGAAAAACCAGGCGCTTCGCTTATAGCTTCTGCGCCCAAAGCAAGCTGCCAAATTCCCGCGTTGTTTTTTAAATGTAAATTTGAATTCTGGGCAAGGTTCTTTGGCAAAACCATCCAGCAACTTTGATAACCCTCAAATTTAATGCAGGTTTGGCCATCGTTTGTATGCGTACACTGGTTAGCCGTACAGTTATCAACCGAGCAGCGACAGGCAAAAAAATCATTGGCATGAACGCTCAATATTTCTAGAGTTTGTTTGGCAAAGCCCAGGGCCTTTTCTTGATTCAAACTGACTTTGGCTAAACGGTTATTGGAAGCCAGCGCTGTGCCAATACTGATTGCAATGACCCCGATCATAGCCAAGCTGATCAGGATTTCAACCACGCTAATGCCTTTTTTATGACTAAAAAATTTTTTAGGCATGGTTAATTAATGACAGATACTTTTCCAACCGAATTAATTTGAATGGTTTGGCGCTGACCGCTGGGAAAACCCACCACAATGCTTGCCCCTGAACCTGATTTAGCGCCCGAAAGTTTTTTAAAAATTACCGAATCGCCAATGCCTTGGATTATTTCTACTCCATTTTTCAAATCAAAACTGCTAGTCCGGTTTGTTGCTGAACAGTCTATTTTACAAAGGAAATATTTGCCTTGCTCAAAATATATGCCATGGGCGGTTCCGCCCTGGGAAGTGATGGCCAAATTTTGGGCCTGTCGCAAATTGCTGACAATTTCTTTGGTGTAATTTTTTAAATTAATATTTTTCTGGATTACCGAATAAGCTGGCACGCTCATGGCGGAAATTGTACTGATAACGCCAATGACGGTAAGCAGTTCAATTAAAGTAAACCCAGCACCACTTTTCATAAAAGGCCTTTCTTTTTTATTAGTTATTTTCCAGGAATAATTCATAACTTTATTAATAGTACTTTATTGAAAAGTGGTGCTGGGTAAAACCTCTTTTAAGTCCTTGTTTCATATTAAACAGTGTCAGCGTATTTCCAAATTGGAGTTAAAATTGCCAGCGCCATGAAAGCTACAGTAAAGCCAATGGAAATCAATAATACTGGTTCAATGATTGAAGCCATGTTGCCCATGGCTGTGGTCACGGATTTTTCATAAAAAGCCGCCAACCGAGCTAGCATGTAATCTAGTTTGCCGGTTTTTTCACCCACGCTCACCATTTGTGAAGTAATGGTCGGGTAAAGTTTGGGGTAGCCTCGCATAGTTTCGGAAATCGGGATGCCTTTTTGGATAAACTTAATGCTATCTTTCAACGAATCTGTATATTGACTGTTATTGCTGACTTCAGCCGCTAAATTCATGGCATTATCAATTTGCATGCCGCTTTTCAAAAGCGCGCTTAAGGCTCGCGTTAGACGGGCTAAATTGAATTCCCTGATTAATATTTTTAACCTCGGGATTTTCAAGATAAAGGAATCCCACTGCCGTTTACCCCGCCGCGAAGTCTGCCATTTCCTAAATAGATAGCCTAAAAGGATCAAACCTGGCACTAGGTATAAACCGTAATGCATCAAAAAATTACTTAAGCCAATAACAATTCTTGTGGCTACAGGCAGCTTGACGTTGTACTGGATAAGCACCTCGGTAATCCTGGGCACGACAAAAGTCATCATAAAAATAACAACGATTACCAAGGCCGAGAGCACTACTAAAGGATAAACCATTGCCGACCTGGCGCGGGTCAAAAGTTCATAATCGCTTTCCTGTTGTTCCAGGGCATACGCCAAAACCTCATCCAATTTACCGCTTTTTTCGCCGACTCTCACCAAGCTAATGAAAAAATTGGAAAAAACTTTCTTGTGGTGGCTGAGAGCATAATGCAGGGCTTGGCCGCTCTGTAATTTTGCATGAACATCTTCTAAAATCTCTTTAAATTTTTTATTCGCTGTTTGTTCACTGATAATTCTTATAGCCTTATCCAAGGAAATACCCGACTCCAGCATGGTATAAAGGTGCCGGGTGAAAAAAATCCTATCTACCCTGGAAACACTTTGGATAATATTGTTAAGCTTGGAAAAACTTTCATTTTTTTCTTTTTTAAGGTTAACAATCATGAAGCCTTCTTTTTCCAGCTGGTTTCTGGCACTCCTTTCACTCATACTCTCAATCACGCCTTTGGCATAGGCGTCTTTCTTGTTTAAGGCTGTATAACGAAAAGTAGCCATATTATTCCCGAGTTTCCCTTAAAACTTCTTCAAATGTAGTCAAACCATTAAAAACTTTTAACAGCCCGTCCTCAACCATGGTCATACTGTTTTGTGCAAGAGCGACTTTTTTAATTGCATCACTAGAATAATTCTTGAGAATGGCTTGGTGAATTTCATTATTAATTTCTAAAACTTCATAAATTCCCAAACGGCCTTTAAAACCAGTTTGGTTGCAGTGCTGACAACCCTTGCCATAATAAAGTTTATTATCCTGAAAAGATTTAATGCTTTGGCTAGCAAGCAGATTCAACTTTTTTAATTTTTCCCAAATTGATTCTAAAGAAAAAAAGGTTGAATATTTCTCTAAAAGTTTCTTTCTGGCTTCAACCCTGACTTTACATCGGTTACAGATTTGCCTGACCAGCCGTTGGCCAATTATTAAATTGGTGACTGAAGCTGCTAAAAAAGGTTGGATGTCCATTTCAATCAGTCTTTGCATGGTTTGATAGGCGGAATTGGTATGTAAAGTACTAAGGACTAAATGTCCGGTCATGGCTGCGTTAACCGCTAAGGATGCGGTTTCTAAGTCTCGAATTTCCCCCACCATTAAGATGTTTGGATCTTGCCGCAATAAAGACTTCAAGCCGTTAGCAAAAGTTAAGCCAGCAACGGGGTTAATTTGCGTTTGGCTAATTCCTGCCAAACCATACTCAATGGGGTCTTCGATAGTGCTGATGTTAACCCCTTCCTTGTTTAACATGCGTAAGATGGCATAAAGAGTGGTGGTCTTGCCAGAACCAGTTGGGCCGGTTACTAAAATCATGCCAAAAGGCTTGGTAATTTCCTTTTTTACGATCGCAAAATCCTTTTTGTTAAGGCCAAGTTTTTTTAAGGTAAATTCTTGACGCTTCCGGTCAAGCAGGCGCATGACAATTTTGGAGCCATATAAAGTCGGGATAATTGAAACCCGGATGGCCACATCACGACTTTGGAATGAAATATTAAAGCGTCCATCTTGGGGGATACGGAACTCATCAATTTTGAGATTTGATAATAATTTTATACGCGTAAGTAGTGGAGGTAGGGTGGCTTTAGGCAGTTCTACAATTTTATTAAGCAATCCATCTATCCTGAAACGTATAGTCAAAAAACTTTCACTGGGTTCAATATGAATATCCGAAGCATTTTTTGCTAAAGCCTGTTCAATTATAGTATCAACTATTTTTATTACGGGAACAAATTCTGCGATTTTTTCAGGCGGTTCTCGGGAAGCCAAAGCTTGCCGCAAGCTATCCTCAATAATCAATGCGAATTCAGATTTTATTTCGCTGGGATAATTCCGTATGGCATCTTTAATATCTAAAGGGCTAGTTAAGTGGACTTCTGGCTCCAACCCAGTTTTTCTTTTAATAAATTCAATAACCTGCTTGTTGTCCGGGTTAGTTAAGGCTACGTGGATATTCTGATTCAGCTTTTTAAAAATCACCACCGAATTTTGTTCTGCTACCTCTTTTGGAATTAAATTTATTACATAATTGGCAATAACCTTACGCCGCAAAGTGACCCAGGGTAATTTATAATAATCAGCAAAAATTTTTGATAATTTTTCAGACTGAGAAGCGTTTTGTTCAAAAAGCGCTTCAATAATATGCAGATCGGCTTGTTTGGAAAATCGCAGGGCTTTATTAAAAGCCTCTTTTGTTAATAAATTACTTTTCTCAAGCTTATGCCAAAGTTTATTATATTGATCCTCTTTGGTGAAAAAACTCATCATGGTTCTTAAATTAATCTTTAAATGAGATGAAAAACTCCCATATTTCAGGGAAACTGCAATATATGACTCTGAGTTGTCTATCAATTAAATCACATATATTTTTAAAATACTACCAATTTTGACCACAGTTTTTGCACAATTTATCAAGCTATTAAAGCAGAAATCCTTTTTTAAAGCAAGTCTAATAGCCAAATCAAGCCATGGACGTTGCTTAACTCTTGGTTTATTGAATTAATTACGATTTCCTTGCAAACTTGGAAAATTCTTCAACAATGACTAAACGATCATCCCAAGGGATTAATTTGCCATTTGCTACTGCCATAACCTCTTCCCCACCCTTACCAGTTAGCAATAACACATCACCAGGCTGGGCTAAGCTCAAAATTTTATTAATTGCCTCTCGGCGATCTGTAATTGAGTAAACTTTGGCCTTGCCAATTTTTTCAGCCGCGCTGGCCACGTCACTTATTATTTTTTCCGGCGGTTCATTATAGGGATCTTCATTAGTCACGATTACGATCTCGGCATTCTTGGCGGCCAGCGCACCCATCACGCTTCTCTTGGAAATATCCCTGCCTCCGCCTTGACTACCAAGCAAGGTTAGAAATCTTTTTGGCTTGAATAATTTTACAGTATCATAAGCGGCCTGCAAGCTGGCAGGCTCGTGGGCATAATCAACAAAAATTTTAAAATTTGTGTTAAGTCTTACTTCTTCCATCCGCCCTGGCACACTTGGAACAATTTTTAGGCCTTGAATTATTTTTTGAAAATCATAACCAAAGCCAATTAATATGCTTGCTGCCGCAACTGCATTACTGACATTAAACTTGCCAATTAGAGGCAGTTCAACATTTTCGCCATTCAATTTAAACCGCGAGCCAAATTCATTCAAACTGATATCAGTAGTCCTCATAATTTGCAATTCTTGAAGATCCTTAATTGGGTCATTGTTCAAAGTCCAAGCCAGATGTTTATCAGCGGCATGCCTTAAATAATTAAAGGCAAATTTCTCATCAATATTTGCAGCAATCACCGTGGGGATTTTTTTATGGTTAATTACCTTGCGCCAGGGCCGGTTAAGCGAGGCGAACAGCCTTTCTTTAGCTTCCCGATATTTTCGAAAACTGCCATGGGCTTCAATATGCTCTGGTGATAAATTCGTAAACACGGCACCGTCAAAAGCAATGGCCAAATGCCTGCCTTGGGCCAATCCTTCAGAAGAAACTTCTAAAACCACGGCTGTACAACCCGCAAGGTAAGCTCTTTTCAAAAATTTTTGTAATTCCCCCCGACCAGGCATGGTCATTTTACTGCGATTAGGAATTCTTTTTTCCAATATGCCCCATTGGACAGTCGAAAAAAATGCAACCCTTTCGCCAAGTTGTGTTAGCAAATGGGAAATTATGGCCACAGTCGAAGATTTGCCTTTGGTGCCGGTGACACCGATAATCAGCATTTTTCTGGATGGCAAACCATACCAAACCGAAGCCGCTCTAGCCGTCAAGCTATGATAGATCTTTAAAATTGGTTTGGGGATGAATTTCCTCAATAATCTTTTTATCATTGAAATTTTTTTCTTCGCCTGATAATAACCAAAGTCACAATTATGATTACCGCGCCGATAGTATTCAATAACATGTCATTGGCGGTATCAATAGCGTCGCCTAAACGATGGCTTGCAAAAAAAACATCTTCTAAATATTCTTCCAACTCATAAACAGAACCGAGTGCCATTGCTAGACCGATAGTAATTGCCCCTCTGCCTTTTAGGGGTAAGTTAATTTTATTCGCCTGTTGCAAGGAAACTAACATATCAAAAATAACTAAAGCGACTGCAGCGCCACCGATAAAATGCGCAACTTGGTCATACCATGCATAAGTTCCATAAAATCTAGCTATGTCACCAAAAGCATCAATACATACACTAAAGAGTGAAACTAGATAAGTTAGTCCCCATAAATATCTGGCACCCGTTTTTTTTAACCGCCAAGAAATGATTTCCAAAGCCAACCAAACAATACTGGCGGTAAGCATCAAGCCCAGCCAGGTAAATTCCAAAGTCAAGGGCAAAATCTTCAACCAGCTCAAAAACTCGACCAAGAGCCAGGCAGCAAAAGCTAATCTGGCGATTTTTAACATGACTGGCGGCTTGTTCTCCATATATAAAAATTAGCATATTTCCGACAAAAAAACAGGCTTAATACGCCTGGTTAGTTTAATTTGGTAGCTATTTAATTATTGGCCCCTAACAAAACTTCCGTCCAAATCCAATTCCACAAAATGCGTAACCTTACCGCTGACATAACTGGGACATTGATTTTTAAATTCATCATCTACCGGTTGTCGAGGGTTATGAACTAAGTCTGCCACCCAGCCTGTAGTTAGACTATCTGAAAGACAAGGACCGTTGGATAAATCCTCCCCTTGCATCTTAAAGGAATTATAAAATTCCTTTGCCCTGGCTTTGGCAAAGCTCAATTCTGCGGCATTTTTTATGCCAATGTCAGTTATGCCGGTTTCTTTATTGATAATCGTCCCTGCATCTTTGCCGGCTTCAGCCGCGGTATTAGTAATTTTTTTGCCCAAAGCACAGCCGGTGAAAACGATCGGCAAAAAAACTAAAATAATTACCCCAATAAGTTTTTTCATTTTTTATTTTTATTTGTAAGTAACTTTTCTGGCACCTGGCACAACCTCTACCCAGGTAGTTCCGCGGTTAAATTCAATCTCCTGGCCAGTCTTTTTGGAATAAAATTTGGTCCGGGCTGATGCCGAAGACTTGCGCCATTGGACTTCAATGGCATTCCCATCGCGATACAAAGTGGCATTGCCTTTACCCGTCAGCTTCAAAGAAATCCGAAGTTTGCGATCCAAAACTTTTTCCTTAGGCACCCGCATGACTACCACGTTTGCGGCAGTTATCTGTTTGCCAGTATTGCGGTCTTTGGCCACCACTCCCCCATTTGATCTTTTATAACGATTAGTCTTCTGGTCGTATGCCCAATCTACCCGATAAGTCCGGCCATTAAAGTCTATGGTCAATTTTTTCCCATTCTTGCCTCGCTGTTTCTTTTCAACATCACTCTTAAAAATCCAACCCGTGGACTTGGCCGGAGTCGAATTTAATTTATTTTTAGTGACTAAACTATTTAACTTCCCCTTATTAGTGAAAAGGCAATGTACGCCAGAGCAATTCCTGAAAGCATATGGCGAACCTTTCCGAGTCAAGGCATCAAAAGACCTAACACCTAATCTGCCAATTTCCTCAAAAGCATCCCGACTGCCGCCGGCGTGAATATAGATGGCGCTATATTCCCTGGCCCAATCCACATAATATGGGCGACTGGACCTAATGGGTCCCAAGAGTTTTGGATTGACGCTTTGCGGGAAGATGGCCAAAAACCTGGTTACCCCGCCTTCAGCCAGGGTTTCATAAACCACGCTTGCCAATCCCAAGCCAGCTTGCGGCCGAGCTTCCGGGGTATTCTCAATCATGACGCCAAAAGGCAGCTTGTTCCATTCAGACGTTTTTACCAACATGCCATCAATTTTCCTAAACCATTTTTCTGGCACGCTAAAAGCTTGGGAAGTTTTTTCGCTCCATTCCTTATTCTTATAAACCTGGGTTCCCAAAGTGTGCATACCAGCCTTTATGGTTTTTTTATAAGTGAAAGTAAATGACGCGGTTAGGTCTTTCTTCTTTTTAGGCTTTAGGGTATTAACTTTGCCAATGACCTTATTGTCTAAAATAAACCAAACCTGGCTATTTACCGGCGCAATGCCAGCTATAGTTAGGGGCTGGTCTAAAACATTAGTATTTGGTTTTGGGCCATAAACCAAGGCTCGGTCAAGCGCTAAGGAATTCTTGGCTAAACCGAAAAACAAAAATCCGGCAAAAGCTATTGTCGGGAAAATGATAAAACTTTTCAGGGCTTTTGGAGTAAGCATATTTTTGTTTTAGTGTTATTTTTAGTGATATTTAGTATAGCAGAAATTACGAAAAAAATCAAGAAAAGCCCTGACCATTTCTGGTTAGGGCTTTTTCGAAAAAATCAATCACTTATTATCGGCGGAACCTGCTGACTCAGTCGCTGAATTTTCCTGGGTTGGCGCTGTAGTATGCACAAGAAATTTTGGCGGAACATCATATCCGGCGGTTAACAGTGCTTCCGCTAAGTTTAACCGGATTGTCTGCTCAGGACGAGATTTGGTCCTTAACCGAAGTTGATACAATGCCCTAACGCTTTCACTGACTACGCGGGCTAAGTCTTCCTCCCGTAAACAGGAAATCGCCAGCTTATCAAAGTCATCAAGACTGCTTTTGAAAGTACCTACAATATTTTCGGGGAGTGTTTCACAATAACGCCTCATTTTACGCAAAAAGCCGCTTTTCTTCCCAAAAATATAGGCATAGATGCAATCATCTTTGGCTCTGGAGATTCTATCAAGCGCATTCTTCAGGTAGGTTCCTGAACATGCATAACCTAAAACATGCAAATTGTCAGCCAGTCTGGTGATTTGGTCAAGCCGTTCACTATTAAAGAAAAAATTGAGGCAGATGTGATCCCGGTTATCAAACAGCTTATACGCTAACGCCCGGATATTGTCCACAGAATCACAACCCTCATTCCGAAATTCCACATGCTGCCGCCACCAGCGAGGAACCACGACTTCCCACCTTTTTGTTAAGGAGGAATAGTAATGAGCAGTAACCCGACCACATGCGATGCATTTGACCAGCAGGTATGGATATGGGTGTTGATGATCAACAAGGCGCCCATCCCAATGGAGGCGTATAACTACTTCAGCGCCTCCATGGCTTTTTGGATCTTCTCGTATGAATGGTTCTTCAGGTACGAGCGCGGTAAAATCGCCTTTTTCAACAACCACGTCTGGGTGTTCGCAAATAAAATACCCAGTATCATTTGGATGTTTGGGACAGTGATTCAGGCGCAGCCTTTTCGTCGCATACTTTGGTAATGATGACATAAAAACCTCCGTCTCCTCCTTCTGCTACTTTCCAAGCCTGTTTCAGCTGGACCGTGCTCTAGGAGTCGAGTGGTTTTTTCTCCAGGCGGAATTGCCCAAATCTGCCAAAATTTTCAGCAGACCCAGCCCGAGTTTACCAGGCCGAAGAATTGTAAAAGAACGAGCATCCTTTAATTACCATGGACGCCAAAACCAGTCAAGAATTATTTGAGCTTAGTTAAAACAAATATAAGCTTATTTTTTCTTGTTTATTTTTTTCTCCAAACGCTCCAGGGCTTCTTTTATTTCCTGGATTTCTTTCTCGGCTTTGACGTTAACTTCATAATCCAATTGCTCCCGAATTTCATTTCTTTTGGCTTCACGGTTTTCCGCAATCAAGACAAAGGTTGAAAGGAAAATTGCCTCAAGCGATACCACCATAGTCAAAAAATTAAATGGATATGGGTCCCAAGCGTTTTCTTTGGCGATTAAATTCAAGATTATCCAAAGCGTAAAGAGCCAAACATGGATCCAGACAAAAAACATATTGCCGGTAAAATTAGCAATTCTAATGGCAACTTTATCGCCCCGGGACATTTTTTCTTCAAAAACTTTTTTGGGATGTTTGGGCATAATTATCTTGACAAGCTGATGTCTTTATAATAAGGTAGTTTGAATCCAAAAACAAGCAAAAACAAAAAGTCAAAAAAGGAGAGCCTTGTGAACTCTGTATCTACAATGCAATTTGAAAATCTCAAAGCGGCCTTTGCTAAGCTAAAGTATGACCCGAACTACCAAGCACCTAAAAATACGGTTTTGGTAGTTTCTCTTTCCGCGCCACCAACAATACAAAATGGCATTTGGCAAGAAGTCAATGCGGAAAACCGAGTGCGCATCGATCGAGCGGTTCTAATCGGCCGTCAAATAGCCGGGAATATATATCGAGATGGAGGCTATGAAACTGAAGTGGCGGGAGGACGGAGTGCGGCAGATTTTCTCCCCACTTTAGTGGTCAACGCTGAAGCCCAACAATTTTATTCGCTCACGGAGTACGCAAAAATTCAGTATATGCGCAAACACGTGGTTGGAATCAGTTGCGGCAATCGAGGTGAGGCCAATATGCGTACCCAAATGCGCGCTATGACAGTCTACGAACAGTGTCATGGGGTTATCTACACGTCCCAACACCACGTGGTATTTGTCACTTCGCTTCACCAAGTCCCGCTTGCTCAGTATACGGCCAGCATGATTATACCCCGTAACTGCAATTTCACCTTTGAGGTGGTCGCCGCATCAGACGAGGCTGATGAAAAACTTCTAGCCGCGGAATTCGGCAAGATTATCACATATGCCATGCTTGGCCACTTAGAGCTCCCCGAATAACCGTCCGTTTATGCCAGCTTCATACCCCGAAGCTGGCATATTTTTTCTTGACAGCTTGGAGTTTTAAATGTTAAAGTCTCTTGAAAATTAAAAAACGGAAAACCTGCCAAGGAGGGTGATAATGATCTTTTCCATTGAACAAATGCACCAAGTGCTTCATGAGTTTCATTTGATTTTGGCCGAACAAGACCCAAGCCAAAACCTTGACCTTCGGCCGGAAGCGGCCAGCAAATGCCAAGCGGTAATGGTCTTGTCTTCGCCTTACGTTTTTGAAAAAGGGGTCAGGCGCGAAGAAACGCCGGAAGACCGCGCGCGCGTCCGCCAAGCAATCCTGATTTTGAAAACTTTGGCGGCTTATGGCAATCCCAGGCCAATGCTAATTCTCAATGGCGAACCGCTCCAATTGCATGCCATGAAAAAATTTGCCCTTGAACTTTGCAAATCGATTGGTTTTACCCCGGCTAAGATGGTGGAACTAAATTGCGGTGACACTGGCCAAGGCAACACCATGACCCAGTTCCAGGCTTTTAGCCAAAGCCCATATGGGGCAATCAAGAATGCGATTGTGATTACCTCTGGCTGGCAAGTCCCACGGGTCAGGCGGACTGCTAAAAAATGGTCGCCGGGTACGGTTTTCCAAACCCTGGGCGTGCCCTTTCGTTCTTTCGGTTATGACTATTGGCGAATTATTGAGGAAATCACAAAAATTCCAACCTATTCCCAACAAGACAATCTTTAATGGTTTTGTTTTGACTCTATCCGGCTTGAAACCTTTTCAAGCCGGTTTTTTTACGCTAAAAATAACCACGGCCAGTCTTCGGGATTTTTTACCAAACCCGCCCGAACCGGATTGTTATAGACGTAATTTAATTTCTGGTTTAGTTTCTTTTCTGAATAAATATTAAAATCGTAAAAAGAAGACTGCCAGATTTTGATGATAGATTTGGTATGAACTTTCCCACGATTTTTCCATTTATAATTCACGGGTAGACGCGAGCCCTCGCTCGCGTCAAAATATGGCGAAAGCGAGGGCTTTCGCCTACCCGTTTGTAAATAACTTGAAATTTCCTTGGCCGAATGATTCTTTATGTCTTGCATTATTTTTGAAATTATCAATTTTGGGTTTTTGTCCAAATCCCACCACACAATAAGATGGAGGTGATCCGGCATAATACAATAACCCAAAACTTCAAAATTTAATTTTTTAGCATAAAACCTAATATCCTCAACTAAAACTTCACAACATTTTTTATCACTAAAAACCTTGCCACCTCGATAAGTCTTGGTGGTTACGTAATGAGCGTAACCTGCTTCATTAAATCTTGGCAGAGGCATTTACCTTTATTAAATAAATTTTTTGGTAATGACGATTATTCCTAGAATGATTAACAAGATAGAAATAAATTTTTGAACTATAATTGATTTGTTTATTTCTTCTGAATAAAAGCTTAATTTTGTTTTATGCAAAATATATGCCCAGAGGAGAATAAAAACATACTGCACTGAGGCTACAGACTCCACTAAGGCCACGTACCAAACCGCGCTGGCTGAAATAAAAAGCAGCGAACCGAAAATATTCAAAATTTCGGCTGTACTAGATACTAAAATATATTTTATCCTTATCTTTAATAATATTTCTTTAATACTCCTACGCAAATATAATGCCAGTAAAACGCCGAATATTCCTATAAACAACCTTTGCCAACCAAAAACTTGCCAATATGAATAATCTGAAAGCAAATGCTTATTTATAACATAAGCTACGGCATAACCTAAACTGCCAAAGGTCATAAACCAGAGAGCTTTGGAAGTAAGGGCGCTTAGAATACTTGTTCTAATATTAATTAGGACTGAACCAAAAATGATTAAAAATATTCCGATATAAGTAATAAAATTAAAAACTTCTTTTAGAAAAAGCGCGCTTAAAATGACCAAAAAAATATTAGTTAAAGCAAAAAGCGGAACAACCCGAGAGGGTTCTTCGATTTTCATGGCGTAAAAGTAACATAAAACACCGCTCGCATATGAAAAAGCTGACAAAATAAGCAAACTTAATGCCGGTAAATTAATTGATTTTGAATTGAACAATAAGATTATTAAACCAACAATTCCGGAAATAACACAAAATATGGTTATTAAAAAGACCGGACTTTTTATATATTTACTGACAATGGTTTTATCAATAACATTGACGGATGACCAAATTAAGCCTGCGCTTAAAGCTAAAATAAGTCCGATCATATTTTCTTCGGATTAAAATATTTTCTGCCTGCTAACTTTTTCGGCAAGTATTCCTGCTTGCCTTCCTCTTTACTATAATCGTGCGAATATTTATAGCCTTTGTGGTAGCCCAAATCCTTCATCAGGTCCGTCACCGCATTGCGCAAATGCAAAGGCACGGGCTCATTCAAGGTGTCTTTCACGTCTTGCTTGGCATTCATCAAGCCCATATAAGCCGTGTTATTTTTCGGCGCTAGGCTCAAATAAACCACGCCATGCGCCAAATTAATCTGGCATTCGGGATAGCCGATTAATTTTACGGCATTAAAAACGTTCACAGCTACGGCCAAAGCGTTTGGGTCAGCCAGACCCACGTCTTCCGAAGCAAAAACCACCATGCGCCGGGCAATAAATTCCGGGTCTTGGCCGGATTCCACCATCCGATTCAACCAATACAAAGCCGCGTCCGGATCCGAGCCGCGCATGGATTTGATAAAAGCCGAAATAACATTGTAATGCTCTTCGCCTTTTTTATCGAACATCAAGGCTTTGTGCTGTAAAGCTTCTTCAATGGTTTTGGTTTTGATATGTTTAATGCCTTTAGGATCTTTAGACGTAGCCTTAACCGCAATTTCTAAAGCATTTAATAAAGTTCGGGCATCACCATTGGAACCGGCTAATAAGATATCCATACCCCGACTTTCAATTTTGATTTTTTCTTGGCCCAAACCCCTTTCCTTATCCAATAAGGCATGTTTAACAATCTTGGACAGTTCAGGCACGCCTAATCTTTCCAAAACAAAAACTCGGGAGCGGGATAGCAGGGGCGATATGACTTCAAAAGACGGATTTTCCGTGGTCGCGCCAATCAGGGTAATAATGCCGTTTTCCACGTGCGGTAAAAACGCGTCTTGCTGGGCCTTGTTCCAACGGTGGATTTCATCTACGAATAAAATCGTGCGCAAGTTTTGGAATTTTCTCCGCTCAATGGCTTTTTTTACGATTTCCCTTAAATCTGCCAAACCTGAGCTGACCGCGGAAATTTGTTCAAAGTGGGACTTGGTCAATTTGGCGATAATGCTAGCTAACGTAGTTTTCCCGCTTCCCGGCGGCCCCCAAAAAATTATGGAAAAAATTTCGTCATTCTCAATGGCTTTCCTCAATAATTTGCCTTCCCCGATTATTCCTTCTTGGCCGAAAAAATCTACCAATTTTTCCGGCCGCATCCGGTCAGCCAAAGGCGCATGCCGGGCAAATTCCCTTTCCAGCTTGTGGTCGAATAAGTCTTTATTTTTAGACGGCATATTTAAATTCTTCTATATAATTAGTAACATCATTTATTATTAACATCCAGAAACTATATAAAACTTACCCTATTGGTTCTTGACAAAAATATGAATTTGCGCTATTATTTTATGTCAAACAAACTTGAAAATAAAGCACATAAACGCCGGAGGAATATAATGCTTAGAAAGATCGGTTATGCATTCAAAAAGATGATCTACTACATCTTGGTGAATGCTGGCTTTATCCTCAGTTATGAAGAGAGGTTAAAGCGTGCGGATTTTTTTGTCAGCGAAGCCTCGGGATACCTGATCCCCTATGGCAATTGGACGCTAAGTCGACTGGCAATTCAGGACGCAACTAAAGAATTGAGAAGGGCTCGACGGTGGGCTTTCCCAAGACCGTAATTTTCTGACCCCGCTACTTAGGTAAGCGGGGTTTCTGTTATAGATTTAGAAGTAGGCATAATTTCCCTTAAACCGATTAATTCGCGTCTTTTGCCTCTTTAATCTATTACACCGCCGGGATTTTGACAAAAAAGGCGGAATTGCTAATCTTCTGTTGTTAATACCAAACCAAATGTTGAAAAAGGCGGATCATATGCCAAAAGAGTTCGTTATAGTCTTCTTGATGCCCGAAGACGTTTCCAGGCTTATCCTGGAAATTCGGAGACAATTCCAGCCCGAAGCTGACCAAAGCCTGCCTCCGCATATTACGATAATCCCGCCTTTTAGCCTGCCAGATGGCGAAGAAGGTTTCAGGAGGATTGAAGAATTCAACTTCAGGCCAAAAGGGATTACCTTGGGAGAAATCGAGACTTTTGACCAGGGTAAAAATAATGTGGCGTACTTGCCTTGCCAAGGCTCAATTCTCCAGCAGGCCCGGGATGCGGTGTTCCAAGTTTTTCCAAAACTGAGGAGCTCATGCTCGGGAGATTCGGCTTTCCATCTTACGCTGGCGCGGAATGTCTTTGGCGACGAGTTAGTGGCTTTAAGCTCCGAACTGGAGCAAAAGGAATTAGCGCGTTATTTCATGCCCGAAGGTTTAAAAGTTTTTCGGAAAACCCATACCTCGGGCTGGCAAAGGATAAAATGATCTTATACAAAACTAAAAAAGACCGGTTCTGGCAATCGGTCTTTTTCATTGGTCTTGACACAATAAAACGATAATGTTATTTTTATTCATTAAAAAGTGCTTTCTTGAAAAAACCAATGCATGCCTGAAACGGCATAAAAAAAGGAGGATGGAATGAAGAAAACAACTGTTTTCTTTCTGGTGGGACTATTTATGACTATTTTATTGGCAGTTGTTCTTATGGTTGTAGAGGTTGCAGATGGCGTAACAAAAACCGGGATGATTAACCTTTTACCGTTAACCTTACTCTTCGCCCTGGGTATTATCGCTTTGGTTTTCTGTCTCGGTTGGCATTCGGGTACCGGTAAACCTTTCGAAATCAGCTACTTGATGAGACACTCTACGTTTGTGGTCCAGGCTATAGTAGATTGCGGCGTCAGCTATTATTTTGTGCTCGAGAAGACCAACGGTAAAATATTTCTCGTCAAAGCCAAAAAAGATGGCTCAACAGCAAACCTTCGGGTTGGGTTGTACGTGAAATACGACGGCACTACCCTTGTCCCGATCGCTGAAAAACTGAAAATCAGCCAATAGCAGCCAACTCTTTCCAGGGCCAGCACCAAAATGCTGGTCCTTTGTTATTTGAAAAATTCTATCCATTCTGTTTATCAAAACAATAATTACACCGCCGTTTGACAAAATAAATCATATGTGATATTTTTTGGTGTTTGCCGCACCTTGAAATCTAAAATGAAGTAACCAATAAAAAAACCAAAACCCTATACAAAGGAGTTTCCATGAAGAAGAAAGTTGCTGCCGTTATCGTGGTTGCCGTTATCGTGATCATTGGTGGGTGCTTTCTAATGAACTGGCATTATCATAATGCCCAGATCAGATCGAAGAATCTCGTCGAGCAGAAGCAGGAGGCCTGCAAGGCCCACTTTGACCTGATGTGGAAAGCGATCTCACAGGTCGCTAAAATTCCCGAAGCCGCCAAAGCTGCTTTTACGGATATGTACAAGCCGCTGATTGACGGCCGTTACTCTGCTGATTCCAATGGCGTATTGATGAAATGGATTCAGGAAAACAATCCGACGTTTGATTGGTCACTGTATAAGCAAGTCCAGTCAACAGTCGTCGCCGAACGCACAGCCTTCTTTAAGGATCAAGAAATGCTTCTTGATATGAACAAGGAGTACAAGAATCTGATCCAGACAATTCCGGGCCGATGGTTCCTTAATCCAAGTGATACGCTTGAGATTACCATTATAACTTCGGGAAAAACCAAGGACGCCTACAAGACCGGGGAAGAAAACGACGTTAACCTCTTTGAAAAGAAGTAGAGAGCATCATGATTATTTGGTTGGCAATGCTAATACCGGTTCTGGTTGCCATCTTCCTGCTAATTTTCTACCGACGGAAAATGCTTTGGTGGGAATTCTTCATTCCTCTCTTTTTCTCGTTCCTACTGGTGGTGATATTCAAATTAACCATCAGTAAGGTACAGACAACAGACATAGAGTATTGGGGTGGATACGTCACCCAAGTCCAATATTTCGAGGCTTGGGATGAATGGGTCGTGCAAATTTGCACCCGGACATATGCTTGCGGGCAAGATTCCTATGGGAATACCGAATGGTGTACAGAAACTTATGACTGTAGCCATTCGGTGAACCACTCGGAGGAATGGCACGCCATCGAATCAAACGGATTCGATATTGAAATAAGCGAAGCTGAATACAACCGTTTGGTCAAACAGTTTGGCATCAAACCAAAATTCATTGACCTAAACAGGGACTATTACACCGAAGATGGAGACCTTTACCAAGTCGACTGGGATAATACAAAACCAGAAAGGTTTGAGCCAGTTACGACTGAGAAGTTCTACGAAAATCGAGTCCAGGCTGCCCATAGCATTTTCAGTTTCCCTGATGTCAGCGATTCAATAAAGGCGCAATACAACCTTATCGATTATCCAAAAACCACGAACCCTTTCCATGTCCCGGGAATTCTTGGCGCTAAGGTGCCAGGCATGCAAAAAGCCGAGCGCCAGCTTGACTACTTGAATGCCACACTCGGTGCGCCAAAAAAAATCCGCATCTGGATCCTGCTTTTCCGCAACCAACCATTAGATGCGGGCCAGTATCAAGAATGGTACTGGAAGGGTGGTAACAAAAATGAGTTTATTCTGGCCATCGGCCTGGATAACTCCAACGCCATCCAGTGGGTCCATCCAATTTCCTGGACACCCGTTGAACGATTAAAGGTTGACGCTCAATATTTCATCGATTCGATGAAAACCCAGGAACTCGACTTGACTGCAGTGGTTTATTGGCTTGGTAAAAACATCCAAGCTTCTTGGGTAAAGAAAGATTTCAGGGAATTCAATTACCTGACAATTGATCCGCCTGGGTGGGCAATCGCAGTGACGTTTATTGTGACTTTATTGGTGAATATAGCTATTTCGTTCTGGCTGGTGTTGAATGAGTACAACGAGGAGGAACAAAAAATGACCTCTCGTTATCGGTACTCTTCACCATACTAACTTCAGTCAATTTCTTAGCCGTCGCCTGTTCATTCGGGGGGCGGCTTTTTATATGTTAATAATGCGATCTGTCCCATCCCATTCGCCCAAACCTTCTTCTTCAATATCCACCTTGTCCAATTTATTTTCCGGGATTTCTTCAATAAACCTGGAGGGCCGGGTTAATATCATGGAACCGGTCGGGTTGATTAACAAAGGATAGGTTAAATGCAAATAAGTTTTAGCCCGAGTGACAGCCACGTAAAATAACCTCCGCTCTTCTTCAACCCCGTAAGTTTCATCCATTGCCCGGGCATTAGGAAAACCGCCTTCGGTTAATCTAGGGACAAAAACCGCTTCCCACTCCAGGCCCTTGGCTTGGTGGATAGTTGATAAAATAAGCGCCTCATCATTTTCACCGGCAACCGCCGCGCCAGCACTAAAAGCTTCTTGCAAACTGACATCAGCCAAAAAGGAATTCAAGGATTTATACTTGCCCGCAAACAAGGCTAATTGCTCCAGATCCTGCAATCTTTCATCGGCATTTGGGTACTGTGCACGCAAATAATCCACATAATCACTGGTGGCAATTACCCTGATCAAATCCTGGGGCGCAAAAACGGTTTCCCCGGTTTTTTTATCTTTATAACCAGCAGTAAGCATTTGGCGTAAAGTTTTTTGGAAAACCTCAATGCCCCGGTTGGCCCGCTTATCAACAAGTTCAACAAAATTAACTTTTGCCAATTCTTTAACCGAGCTTTCTTTCTCTTGCAGCTTAGAAAAAATATCTGCCGCAGTTTTAGGGCCAACTCCAACCTGCAATCCCAAAGCCCGCAACCAGGCCACTTCATCTGAAGGGTTAGCTAGAATTTTCAGGTGGGAAATCACGTCTTTAATATGTGCCCGTTCAAAAAATCTTAAACCGCCTCTTATAATATAAGGAATGTCCCGCTTGGCCAGTTCAAATTCAATCGCTTGGGTATGACTGACTGCCCGCACTAAAACCGCAATATCATTAAGCTTCAAGCCTGAATCCTGCAATTCCAAGACTCTTTGGGCGATGTAAGCGGCTTCCTGGTTCTCATCCCGGCAAGGGATTAATTTAGGCTGTTCACCGTTTTTACGGTTAGGCACCAAGACTTTTTGGAATTGTTCCACATTATAAGCAATTACGGCATTTGCCACATTCAAAACCTCTGGAATGGAACGGTAATTAGTTTGGAGCTTGAATTGCTTGGTTTTGGGAAATAGCTTAGGAAATTCTAGGATATTGGTAATATCGGCTCCACGAAAAGCATAGATGCTTTGGGCATCATCCCCAACCACTAATAAATTGCCATGCTTATCAGCCAAATTTTTGACAATCTGGCCTTGCAAAGCATTGGTATCCTGGAATTCATCAACTAAAACATATTGAAATTGCTCTTGCAATCTTTTCCTGACTTCGGGATGGTCAGTTAATAATCTTAAAAATAAAACCAGCAGATCATCAAAATCCATGGAGTTTTGCTTTTGCTTCCTGGCTTCATATTTTTTGGCTATTTCCAGAACTTTATCTGCCACATGCCGGAAATTCGGCAATCTCGCTTCCACGATTTCCACCAAATCCTGCTGGGTGTTGCGGGAAAAAGAAATTAAATCCTGTATGACCGTTGGCGAAGGAAACCTTTTCTGTTTGGTATCGATATTCAAGTCAGAAATACAAGCCGCCACCAGGCTCCGGCTGTCTTCTTGGTCAAGAATGGAAAAACTGGGAGTCCGGCCGATTAGCTTGGCATACTTCCTTAAAATCCTATTGGCGACGTGGTGGAAAGTGCCGCCCCATATGGGACTGGGCACATCACCCAACAATTCCTGGACCCGGGTTAACATTTCCTTGGCGGCTTTGTTGGTAAAAGTCACCAACAAGATCCGGTCAGGTGAAATCCCGTGTTCCAAAAGCCAAGCTACCCGATAAACAATAGTCCGGGTTTTGCCTGAACCAGCGCCTGCCAAAACCAAGACTGGCCCGTCGCCATTTTGGACAACCGCCAATTGTTCAGCATTTAATTCTGAAGCGTAATCAATTTTCAGCTCTTTTGGCGTGGTTATTTTTAAGACAAACTTGGACATAGGTTTACCCCGTACCGTCCTGCGAATACTGGACTAGTGCGTGGGTAAAAGTATTTTAGCACATCGTTAAATCATTTATTTAAGTTAAAAAATATCCCCACACCAACGTATTGGTATGGGGATAAAAAGACCAAAGGAATAAGTTTCGACATGCAGGCTGGCTTAGTCGGTTTTATTTACTTCGCCAACAGACGGACGTACTGCCAGGAACCTCTCACGCTTGTCCCAATGAGTGCCGCACATGCAATAATTTAATTCCCGACCACCTTCGTGTAATTCGGCACGTGCAACGACATACCGGGCTATCGGGAATATGGCTATTAAGCCACACAACGCGACGATTCTCGACTGGTGGAGTTGATCCTCTGAGTCTGGTACATTATCAAAGAAGGTCTCAGCCTCGTCACGCTCTGGGCAACGAAGGCCTCGGGTCTTGATTGTGTCCAGAATTTCCTGCGCCGATGGATCATGGTCGAAAGTTAGAATTTCATACTCAACCTCTCGAGTTACCGGATTCGTAATTGGAAAATGTTCTATACTTATTTTAGGATGAACGAAAAAGTACTCTCTCGGGTTGATGGTTTGGAAACGAAGGTTGCTACCGAAAACAGTAAGTTTTTTCGGCAGGGAAAAAGGATCCTTCTTTTGAACAAAAAGTTCTAATTGGCGCTTGGTAATTATTTTTTTGCGTAACTTGGTGATGAGATCACTCACCAAACCCAAACAATCATCCGCACCCAAGCTCTGCTCACCCGGCGCGGTTCCGACCATGTGTTTTTCTTCCATGATCAGCTCCTTATTTTAAGTTGCCCGAATATGTCGGAGCCGCAGTTGCGAGTATTTTACCCGCGTTTTTCAAAGAAAAGTTAGCATCTTAGACTATCGCAAAGCATTGGCAACGTCAATAACCAATACAAAGACAAGATCATTTTCCCCCGAGCGCACGCTGGAGAGCGTACGCTCGGGGGGTGAAATAAAAAATATCGTGAGTATTCACTCGGTGGATGGAGGTGATAAATAAATATCAACTTCCGAACGCACGTTCTCTAACGTGCGTGAGGGTTCCCAAAAACCCATATCGGAAAACATAAAAAATGTCAATGAATTATTCTTAAGAGCGCGCACTAAAAGCGTGCGCTCGGGTATTTATTAGTTGACCAAGCGCGCCTTTGAAAAGGTGCGCTTGAAGGTGATATCAATTATTTCCTCAAGCTCAAGTCGTACCTTATTTCTTCCAAGCGTTTTAAATTCCTCTTGGCGTCGTCAAATTTTTGCCTGGATTGGCCTGTCAAATCCGCGTCTGCCAAGTTCCTGACGACTTCGTCTACAATCTTGTATATTTTTTCAATCGCTTGGTGGTTGCGGTTGGTGGCTTGTAAAATCGCGGTCCTGACCATTTCCCCGGTAAAATCCGTTAAAGCCCCGACTTTCTGGTCTGGAGGTAGTTCTGGGTGTTTGGGAAATTCCAACTTATTGTTCTTGGCATAGGCCACCACTAAGCCAGCTTCGCCAAATTCTTCCAAAGCCGCTAAAATATTGCCGTCATTCAGGAATTTTGGCTTGCCTTCAACCTCTTTCAAGACCTTTTTCAAAATACCTTCGGCATCCTGTAGTAATTTTTCAGCGGTTTTCAGGTCTTGGCGGTGACAGGCAAAAATTGCCAGTTTGGAATTTTGCAAGGCTTTCCGGGATTCGGCTAAAACTTTTTCCCGAACGGCTTTTTGTTTTTGTAAATCCTTTTTTAGATTTTTAAATAAACTCATATTTTCTTTTTTAAATAAAAATAATTAAAGAATAAACTTAAAGCGGCCAAGCTGATGCCGCATTCAATCTTGCCCGTAGCCAGCATTTGTCTTAATTTTGGAATTTTTATTTTTTCCACGCTAATAATGCTCTCGTCCCCTTCTTGGGCAATCCGGATGTTTTTTGTGTCCAGACCAGTGGCTAAAAATGAATATTCCCGGGTAGTTTCATGGCCGGGCGCGCAATAAGTTTTACCCAATAATTTCCAATTTTTTGCCTTAATGCCGGTTTCCTCAAACAGTTCCCTTTTGGCATTAGCCAGATAATTATGCCCGACCACCACCCCCGCAGGCAATTCAATTATGGCTTTTTTTAGGACATAACGAAATTGCCTCAAGAAATAAATTGAATTATCCTCATAGGCAATGACAAAAACCCCGGGCGGTTTTTCCAAATAAGTATATATTCCCTTTTTGCCGTCTGGCCTGATGACTTTATCCCCCCAAAGCTTGATCCAGGAATTTTGATAAATTAGTTTGGATTCCAAAGTCTTCCAAGGATTTCTGATTTTTTTCATGCTTTATTCTTTTTAAAACCAACCCGTTGTATGCGAAGATTCCTTGCCTTCATTTTCCACGGTATGAGTGCCGTCTGAATTCCTGACTAACTTAAAATTCACCCGCCGACCATGGATGGTGCCTTCAAACGAAGCTTCCTGGTGGCGCTTAGCGTGCTCAAAAAGCACTTGGAATTCCTCTTGATCCAATTGCTTCAAGGCGTGGATGCCGTCCATATCGCCGTCAATATCATGATTATGTACTGTTGGCATATTTATGGATTATTAATGATGAATATTCTCATGTTAACTTGATTAATTTGTTTTGACAAATTTCAATTTTTTTGCTATAGTGTTATCACGCCATCAATGAAAAAAATAGTCTTCTCAAAATTTCTTATTGCGATTATCGCCCTGCCCGTTTTGGTCGCAGGAATTTTTTTGGTTTTAAAAAATCCCAAACTTGAGCAAATCGCCGATCTCAAATTCACGCCTTTGGCCCTGGCCCAAACCCCGGCTGAACTTTGCGCTAACCCGGATGCCAATCATTGTTTTTTTGTTTCCGAAGCCGCAGGAAGTGATGCGACTGGCACAGGCGCCTTGGACAATCCCTACAAAACTTTAACGCCGCTTTTTTCCGTGGCTGGGGTTGGCGGAGCCAAGCTGGATAAAGTTGATGCCCAAGTCCGGACCGTGGTCATGCGCGCCGGCAACTACCATCATGCCGGTACGGTTTTCTTGCGCTATTCAAATGTAGTCGTGAAAAATTATCCCAATGAACGGCCGCGGATTTATTTGGAAACCAACAATGCCGCGACTATGTATGCCACGGCCTTGGCTGTCGGCTTTGCCGGCTATACGGCCAGCAACATCACCGTTGACGGCTTAGAGATTGAAGGTGGCGGTTCTTATGCCATGAAAATTTTTGAAAACACCAGCAATGTCACCATTAAAAACAATAAAATCCACGATTCGGGTTATGACGTCATGAAAATCGTTGGCTGTGCTGCGGATTCGCATATGAGCTATGAAAATTATCTCTGCAACCGAAACGCAGTGATTAAAAACAACGAAATTTATAATTCCGGCCTGAAAAGCACGCTGGGCGACGAAGGCATTGATGCCATGGGTGTTTACAATGCCTTGGTCAAGCACAATTATTTCCACGATATCCAGGGCGCGGGTTTATATTTTAAAGGCCATTCCAAGGATATTGTGGTGGAGGAAAACTATTTTTACAACACTGGCACGGGCGGACTTGACCCGAACAATACCAGCGACACTTGGGGCGGCTTATGGCTGGGCGATGATTCGATGGACTCTTACATTCCCGAGCCGCCGCATAACTATGAAATTGAAGACAGTATTGCCCGCAACAATATCATTGTCAAAACCCAAGGCGATGCTTTGCGCATGATGGCCTGCAAAAATTGCCAAGCTTATAACAACACGATTTATAACTCAAACCGCCAGGAATTTCCCCGAGCCTACCTGACTGATTATTCCGGGGCTTTTTCAGTCTTTAAAAATGCCAGCCGGGTTTCCGGCGGCCAGCTGGTTGATGAGCTCCGCGAGCGCAATACCGAGCTGTTTTTCCGGAACAATATTGTGGTTGATTCCTTACAGCCCGGCTACGGTGTCAAATCACCGATCGTGGCCATTAATTCACCGATTTACAACGGGAAAAACAGTGACCACTTGAACCTGCGCGATAACCTTTATTACCGACGGGAGGGCGATTACTATTTCCGCAACGCCAGCGTGAGTGAAAGCACGACTTCCAGTATTACCATGGCCGGTTGGCAAACAAATTCTGGCTTGGACCAAAATTCATCGATTGCGGCTTCGCCAACTTCCCTGCTCCGGATCATGCAGGACCCAAGCCTGTCGGCAAATGACCCGAAAAGCTATTTGCCGACATCCACTTCTGAAGCCTTAGCTTTAAAAGCCGGGGCGTATATTGATCTGGCCCAATCACCCTGGACTGAATGGTTTCCGGAAACTTGCTCAAACGGCGCCACCCGCACTTGCGCAACTTCAGCCAGCTGCGCAGGCGCCCAAACCTGCAGTAGCAGTGCCTGGGGAGCCTGCGTTGATAATACAGGTGATGGTTGTCCAGTAACCTGCGTTGATGATGACGGTGATGGCTATGGCAATCCAGCTTCCACCGCTTGCCGTTTCCCGGATGTTGATTGCAATAATTCAGACGCGGCTGTAAATCCCGGGGCTTTAGAAATCTGCGGCAATAATAAAGATGATAATTGCCGCAATAGCGATGCGGCCTGCCAAGCTTGCACGACCGGCGCGAGTGTTTACGGCTTAGTTTCGGCTAAAGGCTGTGTTTGCGAAGGCAGCCAAAGGTATTCGGGCTATTGCTGTACTGGTGACTTGTATAACCCCGCCTTGGCTTGCGGTTATGAAGCTTGCCGGCCGAACCAGGCCTGCACTACGGACAAGAACTGCTCAGGAACTTGCAATGCCCAAGGCACGGAATGCGTGGACAACAGCAGTGACGCCTGCCCGAATTACAGCCTGCAAAAAGGCGTCAATGGCTATGCTGGTACGGCAGATGCGCCTTTACGCAGTACCCGGCCGACGGCAACTGACGGCCAAAGCGCCAATTCCTGGGCACAACTGGGACTTTGGACCGAGCCTGGCGCGATTTACAAAACTGCAATCATGTTCAACCTAGCCAGCCTTTCATCAGACCTAAAAGTCAAAGATTGTCTTTTACAGCTTTATGCAACCTCTGAAGATTCCCATAAAAACCTGACGGATGTTTCAGTCCGCCGGCTGATCAAAAATTGGGCAGAGGGCACGGTCAGCTGGAACAACGCTTCTGCGGGTAACGCCTGGACTTCGGCTGGCGCCAGCAGTGATGGCAATGACCGGACTTCAAGCAGCTTGGTCACAAAAAATCCAACTTCGCCTGAACTGCCTTTGTTTAAAACCCCCGGCTCTTGGATTACTTTTAACCTTTCGGCTAACGGTGATAATGTCTGCCAAAAATGGCTGACTGGCGCTTATTCAAACCGCGGCGTGCTTTTGGAAATAGCCAATGCCAATGCGCGGGGCTTGGGTTTTGCTTCTTCGGAAAATACTAATACTAGCATGCGCCCGCGCTTAATTATTAATTTGCTAACCGAAAGCCAATCTGACGCCACTCCCCCAGCCAGGGTCACGGATTTAACCGCTAATTAACTTATATGCGACCGAGTACTTTTTTAGAACAAACTGAAACCAAGCAAAAAACCACTGTTCATCCAGTCTTAGCTTTATTCATCGTGGCTTTTTGGGCAGGGTCGGCGCTTTCGGCTTTAGTTGTTGCTTCCAATAACGGTTTTAACCCTCCGCAAAACATCATAACTTCGGTTGAAGCCGCGGCCCTTGATGACACAAATTCCATATACCTTGCCTGGACCGCGCCAGGTGATGACGCTAATACCGGACAAGCCGCTAGTTACGATATCCGGTACAGCACCGCGACCATCACGGAGTCAAATTGGGCTTTAGCCACCCAAGCGCCAAATGTCGGCTCGCCCAAAACTGCCGGTAGCCCGGAAAGTTTGCAGGTCGCCCAATTGCAGCCCAACCAGGCTTATTACTTCGCCTTGAAAACCACAGATGACGCCGGCAATGTTTCCAGCCTTTCCAATATTGCCACTAAAAAAACCGCCTCCATCTCCCTGCCAAACTGCGTGGAAAATTGGCATTGCACGGAATGGTTGACCTGTCAGAACAACCAGCAACTCAGGACTTGCACGGACCAAACTGGTTGCGGCACGGAAACTAACAAACCAGCGGAAACCAGAATCTGTTCCAAAAATACAGGCGATTCAATTCCGCCCAACACTTACATTACGGCCGCCCCGACGGTTGACTTGAATTCAGCCAGGTTCAGTTTTACTTGGCAAGGCTTGGATGATACCACTAAACCGGAAAAACTAGTTTTCAGTTATAAATTGGACAGCCAAGCTTGGTCAAGCTGGACGGCAATTAAAAGAGTGACTTACCAAGACTTAACCGATGGTAAGCACACCTTCAAAGTCAGGAGCCAAGATGAGGCGGGCAATATTGACCCTTCACCGGCTGAAGCGGAATTCCAGGTGGCTTTGACAATTTTTATTGTCGTCGGTCCGGAAGGCAAAAATGAACCGCGCGTAACTTTGCTCAATAAAAATGGCGGCCTTATTAAATCTTTCCTGGCGTATGAAAAAACCTTCCGTGGCGGGATCCAGGTGAAATTGAAAGACTTGGGCGAAGACGGTTTGGGCGAAATTATTGTCGCCCCTGGCTCTGGGCGAAAAGCGGAAATTCGGATTTTCCGGAAAGACGGTTCTCGGCTGGCGACTTTCCTGCCTTATGGCGATAAATATAAAGATGGCGTGAACATCGCGGTCGGCGATGTGAATGCCGACGGCAAAGCGGAAATTATCACAGCCAAGCAAAAGGGTTCGCCGAATGTCAGGATTTATGGTTTTAAAAATGGCCGCTACACCCAAATCCTGAAAGAATTTAATGCTGAATCAACAAGCTTTAAAAACGGCATTGCCTTGGCTGTTGGCGACGTGAACGCTGACGGCAAAGCGGAAATCTTGACCGCGCCATTCAATAATGGCAGCCCGACCGTCAAAGTTTTCCAATTAAACACTAAAAAAGTTTTCAAGCAAATCAGCCAGAAAACCAAAATTTACGCTTCCGGCTTGAGGACTGGCTATGCTTTAGCCGTTGGTGATTTGAACAATGACGGCAAAGCTGAAGTCATTATAGGACCCAGAGCAAGTTTTGGACCCCAAGTTAAAATCCTGAAATTCCTCGGTCTAAATACGCTCCAACTCCAAAAACAATCCTTTTACGCTTTTACCAAAACTGACAAAACCGGTGTCCGGCTTTCTACTGGGGATATTAACAATGACGGCAAGGCGGAAATCCTGGTCAGTCGGGCTGGCAACTCCCAGCCGAACTTATTGGTTTTCAGCAGTACGACTCTGAAAAAACTTAAGACTATCTTGACCTTGTCAGCCAGCATGCGGACCAGCATTTCCCACGACAGCGGAACTTAAAAAAATCATCGGCGTAGAAAGCTGTTAAATTTTAAGATAAAATAAAACGACCCGCACCATTGATACGACGCGGGTCGTTAATTTTTCGAAAAAGGACTGAAGCTACTTTGCAGGATCCCAGAATACGAACCCAATCTTACAATCCAACTCGACGTCAAGACGGCAATCGCAGGTCTTCAGTTCATGATCGCCACTGACATCAAAGACATGGTATAGACCTCCAAAAATACCAGATGAAAAAGTGACGGGTTCATGCATGAGAACGAGCTCCAAGAAACCCATCTTTTTGAGATCTTCACCTGAAAACATCTCTCTCAAGTAAGGGCCTAGTCCAACGGGTGGAGCAAGAAGACCATGAGCACTAGCCAGTTTTCTAATATTTCTGGGTGTCCTAGTTCTATCCGTAAATTCATCGCCCTTTATTAGGACGAGTTCGTATGTTATGCCGTTCGTAACAACGAACTTTTTGTTTTGAAGCATGTCTCCCACAAATTCGCTGATATAAAAATCTCTCTGTTTAAGATCAGCTATACACTTTTTAACAGAACGATTATTGGTCGTGATCTTACCAATTCTGACTACTGGACAGAATGCTTCAAGGAGAACTTTCTTAAGCCTTTTAGGATTATCGATAAACGCTTGCATCTGACGGGAATCCATGTCCGGCAGATTCTGGATTACTCGGGCGCTAAAATCCCTAAATTGATCAATAATCATGGCGCTTTTTCCTTTCTGTTTCAGGTTTTCGCCATTTTTTGTTTACTGCTAGAGGACTGCCAGCTTGGTAGTCATAGCCAGAAAAAACCATTCCCCTTTTTAATTCAGCATGAGGTGGCTTAATAGTGCCTTTTGGCTATGACTACGTATTTGCATGCGATTTTTCAAGGTGCTGATTAATGGCTCATATTAATATGGGGCAGCGGTTATGTCAATGGATTGGAATAAATTTATCAATTATTCAATGATTCCAATAACTGTTTAGGACGGGTATTTTTATTTGACAAAGCCGGGTCCCCGGCAGTAAGTTTATTTATTAAATAGAAACCACAAAGTTGTTTGAAAAATAAAGGAGAAAGCGATGGGTAAAACCGGTCGCGAAAACAAACGGAGATCTTACCGGCTCCGAATGCAGTACTTTGAATATTTACATAAGACAGCGGAAAAAGTTGATCCTTTTGTCAAGAATTTTGTTGGAAGTCATTTCCTGCTATTCCCAGAAATCAGAGAGCGCTTGCTTCAAAGGTATAGACTTGGGATGCCTCAGCTAAGGCCAGCCACGGTCAGACTGGCTTATGAATTAGTCGGCGGCAAAAATTGGCATGACATTATTCCTGTTTGCGGCGCGATTGAAGTAAAAGATACGGCATACTATTGCCTTGACGACGTCATTGATAAAGAGGCGGACAGCGCGCTCTTGCTCCAAGCCGTCGGCCTGTACTCAATTGCTAACACCATGGCCTGCGATATCGGCAACCGTATTTCTCAGGATTGTTTCCAACACTTCTTAAGGGAGATGTCTCAGCTCGATGAAAATACCCTCCAAGGTGCTGCCATAGATTTATCTCTGCATGGCACTGATGAAGCTTACTACATGCTTAAAGCTGAGGGTTATAATTTCTGGAAGTGGGCATTGAGGATCGGTGGTATTCTCGGAAAAGGCACAGACTCAGAAATTATTCTGTTGGGCGAAATAGGCAAAAAAATCGGTATGGCACATATCATTGCCAATGATACCTGGGACTTTGGTAAAAAGCTTGAAGATTTTCGCCAAGGGAAATCTACCCTGCCGATTATTTTTGTCCGCGAACAAGCGCCGCAAGCAAACTGGGAAACCTTACATCCACTTTTTGGTAAAAGAAAACTATCAACAGTCGAAATTGATACGGTCAGAAGGATTATGGTCCAGTCTGGGGCAATAGCTTATGGCAAAACTAAAGCTTTTGCACTATGTGCTGAGGCTATTGAACTTCTGCAACAGTTCCCAGAATCCCAAGCCAGGCTTTTACTTGAGTTCTCCACGACTTACACCCAGAAAAACAAATACTATTCCGTACTAAAAAAGTACGAGTAGTCAATCGTTATTTAGACAGAACCAATCCCCTGTAGCAGCCGCTATGGGGGATATTTTTAAGTCTTTATTTGACAAACACCCTCTTTTTTAACTAAGCTAATTTACTAAACACAAGAACAAAAATAGGTATTTCCATATCAAAGGAGTGCAAGTTGAAAAACATACCTTTAGTCTTCTGCGGCCGGGAGAGCCATAAGCTTACCCAAGAAATTTGCCGCCACCTCGGCGTCCAACGCGGACATACCCGCATTAAGGAATTCGCCGATTTGGAACCCTGGTACCGGATTGTAAGCTGTGAGCAGGTTATGCCTGATGATATCGCGGTGGTGATTAATTCCACCGCGTGCCCGGCGACGAAATCCTACTTCGACCTCTGGGGGCTGGTCCGTCCGTTGAGCAAACGGAAGCCCAGACGCCTTATTGCGGTCATGCCCTTTATGGGCTTTCGCCGGCAAGAGCGAGACCAAAGCGGCGGCGAAGCGGTGATGTCCGAACTTATGGCGGATTTCTTGGCTTGCGCCGGTGCGACTGACGTTGTCCTAGTGGACATCCATCATCCGGATACCATAAAGCACTTTGAAAATGCTGGCATGAAAGTCTACCACATCGACCCCGACCCGCTTTTTATTGACGTACTACGGGGCAGACGGCTGGCGAATTGGGTGTTTCTCCAGCCCGATAGCGGGAGACATGAAAGCTGTGAACGCATGGCCAAAGAACTTCAAATGACCTTGGCGAAAACCGCGAAGCTGCATCCCGAGCACGAGGAAACGACTATCGAAAATTTTGAAGGTGACGTGAAGGGCAAACACGTGCTTTGTAAGGATGACGAAATTGCAACCGCAGGCACTTTAACGGTAAACGCGGACTTGCTTGAACGCCTAGGCGCGCTTGACCTGACCCAAATGGCCACGCATGGCGTACTCTCCGCAAATGCCGTGCATCGCATTGAAGACCGCCCGTTCATTAAGAAAGTCTACATCACTGATTCCATTTACCTGCCCTGGGAAAAGCGTGATGACTCGAAAATCCAGGTACTTTCCCTGGCCCCGATGATCGCGAATACCATCCTTAATATTTGCGAAGAATAATAAAACAATCAACCCGACCTTCACCGGCCGGGTTTTTCTTTTATTAAAATTTCAAATCGTACATCCGGTAAGTCTTATAGATCTTAGCGCCAAGCTTTTCCAGCACGTGGCGCATGGGCGCATTGGATTCATTAATCAGCGAACCTTCGGCGAACAAATAACCCTTTTTCTTGCCTTCTTCCCAGGTTTTTTTGTAAAAAACCTTATCAAAATCTTTATGCCGGTACTTTTCTAAAATGCCCATGACCAGCACGCGAATACCGTTAATGCGCCTTTTTGCCCAGAGCATTTTCAGGAACCCAAACGGCAAGAGCCGACCCTTGGCCGCTTTCAAGATCTGGTTGGCATCGGGAATGGACAAGGAAAAACCAATCGGTTCGCCATTGATTTCCCCGATTAAGGCAATGTCTTCATCTAAAATCATTTTAAGCTCCCGAGCCAGTGCCATGATTTCTTTTTCCGTGAATGGTACGGCTCCCCAATTTTTATCCCAGGCTTCATTGTAAATTCTGTTGACTATTCTGGCTTCTTGTTCAAGATTCCGCTTTTTCATTTTCCTGACCCTAAACTCGGGATGGTTCTTAATGGCTTCATTCGCCCGTGTAATAACGCTCTGGGGCAAGCCCGATTCAGTGTACAGCTGGTAAGCGTACATTTCTTGGGACTGTTTAAATCCATATTGCTTTAGCAAATTTTCGTAATACCAGGGGTTATAAGTCATTAAGGCCACGGGCGGTGAATCAAACCCATCCACTAGCAAGGAATATTCGCCGTTGATGGAAAAATTGGCTGGACCGCGCATGGCAGAATACCCAAGTTTTTTCAGCCAATTTTTTCCGTGATCAAACAATGCTCTGGTCACGGCAAAGTCATCTATGCATTCAAAAAAACCAAAGAAACCAATTTGTTCATGATATTTTTTCACGTGCAGGGTATTTTCATGCACGGCTAAACGGCCAACCGGCTCCCCATCGCGAAAAGCCATAAGCAGCATGACCTTGGAATGGTGGTAATAAGGATTTTTCTCGGGATTAAAAAAATTACACTGGTCATGAATCAAGGGTGGTACCCAGTTTGGGTCATGTTTATAAATCTGCCAGGGAAATTTTACGAATTCCTTAACCTCTGGTTTGGTTTTGATTTCTTTAATAGTGATCATGAATGTTTTTATCTATTTTTACAAAATCCTACTTTTTAATTAAACGCAGTTTCTCTGTCCGCGATAAATTTTTTATCCGTGCTTCTGTCTTTGTTGCTGTAGACCGAGTTCGAAATTTTTTAGTATAAACCAACTTAACCGGCCTCCGGCCTTTGGTATATTTTGCCCCGAGTTTTGATGAGTTATGTTCAGCTAAACGCCTTTTTAAATCTGTGGTAATGCCGGTATAAAGCGTCTTATCCTTGCATTTCAAAATATAGAGGTAATACATTTACCTAATTTCTTGCACTCTCCCCACTTCCCCAGTTTCCAATCGCACTTTTATGCCATGCGGATGCGTGGGAGAATTGGTTAAAATATCTTTAACAATGCCCTCGGTCAGTCTGCCCGTGGGCTGGTCTTGTTTTTGGACTATCGCCACATGCAGTCCTGGATAAATGTTATTTCGATTTTGGCCATTCATAATAAATTAATTCTAAGTCCATTCCTGCCTCAAAACAAGGCGTGAATTTTCGGCCAATTGAAATATTGGTAGGGTTTTTGTTGATATCTTTTCGGCAATTCCGCTTTGATTGGATTGTTTTCAATATAATTAATCACGGTTTCCAAATATTTATGGGTATTCACGATTTTGGTATAAAACCGTTTTTGCCAAATATTGCCTTCATGGATTTTCCGGGAAAAATTGCCTTTGATGGATTGCATCAAATCGGAAATATTATATTTGGGAGTTTTGGTCCGCACCCTCGAAAGGGTGCTTTTGGCGGAGATCGGGTGGATTTCCCCCTCACGCACGTTAGAGAACGTGCGTTCGGGTTTTGATGACAAAATATTTTTACCAACCCCCGAGCGCATGCTCACGATATCTTCACCATCCCCGTCACCCGAGTCACCCGAGCGCATGCTCTCAAGCGTGCGCTCGACATTTATTTGCGTTAAAACATGGATATGATCGGGCATTATTTGGTACGCAAAAATATCAAAATGTTTGATTTTTGCCGATACAAATAATTCGCGCCGAAACAACTCCGCCATTTTTTCATCCTCAAACAAGGGTTGGCTATCAAGCGTCCGAAAAGTTACGAAATATGGAAATTCATCTTGGTATATACGCCGCTGAGTCATGAATCAAGCGCTAATTATATAAATTTCTACCAACGACAAGCTTTAAGCCCCTAAAAACTTCAACGCGTGGTAGACAAAAAACACTGGCCAGACGCAGGCTTTTAATACTCCAAGCACGCCCACCCAAAAACCCGTGGCCACGGAAATGTAATAAATGGCCGCGCCAACAAAGCCTAAGCCATAAACCGCTTCCCCGCCGCGTTTAGTAACATTAACGTCCATCATATGTTTTTAGTTAATTTTAGAAAATAAAACCACGTAATTCTTGCCGTACTTCTTGGCGCACTTGGGGCAAGTGGTGTAGGAAAAATACAGTTTTTTCGATTCTTTGCCTTTGGCTTTCACATAGGCCAGCATTTCTTGCGCCCATTTGCCCGCGTTCTGGTATGGACCTTCAAATACTTTGGTGAGGTATGTGCCGGATAAAGTAGCCATTTCCGCACCAGGAACTTCTTTGGAAACATCAATATAAATATCCGAACCCCACATGGATTTCTCATCAGTAAGCATTAATTGATACGGTGCCCGCGCATTGGCTTTATCAATGAGCGCCAGGTTGCGGGTAATAACTTTCCCCATGTTCATGGGGATATGGAAGAAACTCGCCACATGATCTTTAACAAAAATCTTGTTATTCCAGGTGATTTCCTTGTCCTGCCAGGGCGTTGGATCAAACGGCTGACAGCAGTCGGTTTTGGGATTGTATTCGGTCATATGGGTTTTTGGTTAAGGGTTAAAAATTAATTAATAAGCATGATGAAGTGGGTAATTGAAGTATAATCCAAATTAAAAATAAACAAAAAATAATAGACTCCTTATGGAGTTGGGATTATTATTCATTTTACCAAGCTGGTTTTAAGAGTACTTTGAAATTAGCTTCTCAGCTTCGCCGAAACCTTGGCCAAATAATGTCCATTTACTATCTGAACGTTGATGAATAAGATCGCGGGTATCCATGCTTTTGAGGTCCTTATGTAGATGGTCTTTGTTCTTAACTTTTCTTTTTGCTCCTTCAAGTATTTCTGCCTCAAATAATCCGTTTGGGGCAGAATAAAGTAGAATAAGGATACGCTGAGTTCCTGAAAGTTTTGGATTTGTTGTACGTAAAATCCCATCGACTTCTTGTACGAGCGGTGTTTTTCTTGTAAAAAGCAAATGTATTGTTTTTTCTGCATCTGATACGCCGCTTTCCTTCAGTATCTCAATAAATATCCAAGTGCAGATATTAAAAACTACACTAGCATCAATAATCATCGGGTCAATAGCTTTCAAGTGTACGCCCTTTTTCCGAGAGCGAAAATCGTAGATTGCTCGACTTAACCGCGCCACATGAATTCTCAAACCATCAGCACCAGATGATTTTTCTAATTTCTGTATACAATTATCAATATCAAATTCTTTTCCAAGAGAGGTGTGAGCGCCTAAAATGAAATGTTCCGCCACGCGTAGTGCGGATTCGACAAATAAGCCCGTATTTTGCAATAAATCAACTGGTTTTTGAGCAATAAACTTTTCTGAGATCCTCTGATAACTAAAAAATAAATTCTCAATAAGTTGTTCGTCACTAAGTCTCCTACTTAACTCTTGCTTAAGCTTTTCCAACATTTGATTTTAGAAAATTATTAAAAAATTTTTCACCCGTTTGGGAGAGATCGTATGCGCCATTTTCTAAATCTCTAACTAATGCATCACTAACAGTACGTTCGAGTAAATTGCTACGATATTTTCCATCAAGTTTTCCCTTTAACCAACCGGTTCGAATATTTGTTTCATTGACAGGTGACTGATGGAGTATTAGTTCGTAATATCCAACAATCACTGCGATTTTTTCTTGCCCGGATTTAAAAATCTTCCCATGTACTATCTCCGCAAGGGTAGCTTCCTTCTCCGTTTTAGGGATTTCAGAATTAACATCACAAGCCTCAAGTGTACGGATTCTTTTATCGTGATCTAAAAGTTGAGCTAATATTTTCTGCATTTGTTCCTCTGACATATTACTTATTATTTAATTCTGTCTCAATATATTTTACACCCGCGTCGGTGATATACCATGCTTTTTTGAAATCTTTTTTTCCTTTTTCTTCAGCAAGGTGACCTTTCTTAATATTCATATTTACTTTATCGTTTATATTTTTAGGCAATTTATAACGAGCGGAACGAAATCCGTTTTCAAGATCACTAATATTAAATTGTTGCATTTTTTCATAAAATTCCAAATAATATGCAATTGCTAGAGTGCGCTCAACATCATTGCTGATTAGTTTTGTAGAAAGAAATTCACCCAATGATAATTGAGCCCTTTTCACGTCCCCTTGACTAATCACTATTTTATTTTTTTCTTCAAGTTTCTTTAGACGTATTTCAATATCTGAAATTCTTTTTTCTATATTATTATCCATAATATCTACTTATTAAAAGATTTAAAATGCTCAACAAGCTTTGGAATTTTATAATTTGGTAGATAATACTTACCTTTATCTGCTTTTATCTCACCATCGTCAGAAAGCCTTTTTAATGTACCTTTTATGCTGCCTTCAGCCGCAACCTCCATTTTGATAATTTCAGAGGGCGTAATTCTATCTTCCGTTTGTAAAATTATATGCCTTGCCTTCACTGCTGCAAAAATAATAAGAATTCTATCGGCATGAGTGGGAAGTCCGTGAAACTTGGATGAAAAATCAAAAGATTTCGAATCTTTATTGATAAAAACGTACGGTTCAAGCAAATTTGCCAACTCTTCTTTATTAACATCTTGGGAATCGCTCACCAATAGTCTATTGAGTGGGTTGTTTTCGTTCATAGTTGTTGGTTGTTAATTATAATTCATAGCACGGTTTAATCTATCATATGTCATTTTTATTGTCAAATCGGCATGATTAACAGTTCATATATGAGTAAATACTCTAATTATCATCATATATCTCCTGTATTTATTGCATATTATTCGTTTCTATATACCATTCATAAAAAACCTTAATTTAATATATTAATAAAAAAAGCAAAGAATGTTGTGGATAACTCAAAATCCCCATATTTTATAAGGGAACAATCAAGAAACTAAAAACTTACCTCCTATTAGTTAACTTTCCCCAACGCCTCCAGAATCTTTCGCCCCTTTTACATATTTATAATAGTGCAATAAAAACAGCGCACCAATGATGATGATCGGAAGGGTGACAATTAAAATCGCCATCAGTTCAAACCTGCCGATAAACACAAATCCCATACCCAATGCAATGAAAAGCCAGCCGCCGATTTGCTCCCTTTTCCAGGCGATAATGATTATAATGACCGCTACGATTGAGGGCAAAAGGTGCATGAAGAGCGCGAGCACCAATTCCCAAAAAGTATAACTCTGATCAAACACATCCAGAGCGAAGATGGAGATAAAACACACCATTACAATGCTTAAAATTCGCGGCGCCCAATAGAGAAATTTTTTCATAGTATGGATGTTAGTTTACTATAGTTAAAGATTGCCACACCCCCCCCGCCAAAAAGCGGGGGCTCGCAATGACGGGTTATTTATTATTGTCATGGCAAGGAGTCGAAAGGGACGAGGCAATTATAATCTTTAAATTATTCAATACTGCATTTATTGAGGCCGAAGTTGCTTAAGTTCTTTTTTACCAGGTCGCAGAGTTTTTGCGAGATAGGGGCTTTTTTGCCTTTGGCGATGGCGTCATCGGCAAGGTCATCCAGGCCCAGCATCTTGGCAATGGCGGCGATATCGAAAAAGTCCTTGGCCCAGACGGCATCTTTGAGCATTTGCTCCAAAATTTTCGTGATTTTTTCCAGCCCCTCATTGATTATCTGATCCTCATTGTCCAGGGCGGTGGCACGAGCCAGAGACATAGCGTTCAATATATCCTTAATCGTCGCTTTGGGATCGGCCCAAACGCGGTTAATCACGTCTCTGGCCATGCCTTGCAGGATCTCGGGGGTAATCTGCGGTTCGCCGCCGCCGGAATTTGTGTAGTCGGAACTTTCCAACGCGCTACTGCGCCTGCCCAGGGAAGTCGAATCCGACGTGCCAATGCTCTCAATATTGCTCCTGACCGTGCCGAGCGCTTGGCTGGCCCCGGCCACGCCCAATTGGGCGGCATCGCTGATCGCGGCGGCCGCTGTAATGGATTTAATGCCAAAACCGAATTTTTGGGTGACTTCCTGGGCGTCTTTAAGAAATATTTTTGCCAGGTCAACCAGATTCTCGTCAATGTCAGCCTTTAGTTCCTCATTGGTCATGTCGTCAAACTCTCCACGCGTAATAGTCAGGCTGCCGGCCCCAAGCAAATTCGAAAATTGCTGGGAAATAGCTATCGCCTTGATTGCTTCCTGGTAGTAATTTTCTTCCGCCAGATATCTGATTAATTTCAGCTGTTCCTGTGAAAATTTATTGCCGCCCCAGGCCAGGGCCAAGCCGGTGGCTTCCAACTTTTGGGTGATACTGCTGTATTTACTGAGGCCATCCTGGGTTAATTTATCTACTAGCGCTTGGTCAACTTTTTGGGGTATGAACACGTCGCCGCCCTTGATGGGCAAGGCCACCAACCCATTAATGCCCGTGGGGATGGTGTTTCGGGGAAAGACCAGGCTGTTTAATTTTGCCGCATGGATCGGCGTGATGACCGTAAGATCCTTGGTCACGACAGTCGAGGCGGAAACTTTATTCTTTTTGGCGCAAAGGTAGGGGTCAAACCAAGTGAAATTCGGGTCGCAACGGTTGAAGTATTTTTCCTTGGCAACCGCCTCTGAAGTGGCAATACCGCCAGTGGTATCAAAAACCAAATAGCCCCGGACGCCCATCTGTAGGCTTTTTATTTGTACCTGCACGCCGTAGCCGAGCTCATCTGAAAGATAGCCGTGCTTCTGGCCCGAAGGCATGGCCGTATAAGGGATCAGGCTGACAAAAGCCTCCTGGATTACTTCGCCCTCCGGCAGGATAAGGTACGCGGTTATGTTTTTGGGCAGGGTAGCGGTGATGACGCCGCCGTTACTGTCAATGACTGCTGAAGCGACATGGGCTTCATCAATGGCGGCATAAGGCAGGCTGCCAGTACTTTGGCCGAGCACCTTGCCGACGGTGGAGACGGTTGTGTTGGAATTTTGGACGGCTGGCGAGTTTGTGGTATTTACGTTTTCAGCGGCATTACTGCTGGAGGCGGAATTGGTTGAAGTTGTGTTGGTTGTCTTGCCAGCATCTTTTGATTTTCCCATGAAGGCAAAGGCGGCCACCGCTCCCCCGATGACTAAAACTGCAATCACAACGATAATGATTAATTTTTTTGGTTTTGGCGAGGTTTTTAGTGTCGCCGGTTGATTATTGTCCATAGGTTTTTTAAAAAATAATTTTTTTATTAAATTTTTCGGTTCAGCACCTCCAAAAACTGCTCAGTCTTCCTACTGCCAATCAGGATGCGGCGGCCGTTTTTAAGTTCGAATTGGACTCCCCTATTTTCATTAAAATACACATAGGCCATGACCCACTTTGAACCTTTCTTTAGGCCATAGCGGATGCCCCAGCCCCAGAAATCGCGCATGGGATTAAAATCCCGCGGGTAAAATTTTTCAACCTGGTCCAGGGCGAAGGTGGTTTTCCAAAACGGGACATAGGAGGCGGAAATGGTTTTCCCGTCAAACTTGATGATTTGCTTGCTTTGCAAAAATAACCAAGGCAGGCCAATGCCGCAAATAATTAAAATCAGCCAGACGCCCCAGTCTGGCGCGGGATCACTGCCAAACGGCTTATTAAAAATTATCTGCTGGACAAAGCTCCAGACGGAAAAGACAAACAACGGCGCGATGATCAAATACATCCACCAGGGTTTGGATTTTTGGATTTCGTAATAAAGGAATTGGTCAAACATATACCCCAAAAGTACGCCTTTTTGAGGGAATGTTCAACCGCTTAAATTTGACAAATAAACAAAATTGGCATAAATTTCCCTGAATGCAAAAAACGCAATAGTTAGGATAATTAGGCACTGACATAGAACCTTTATACGGAGGACGTATCATGAGTAAAAAGCTGGTTACCACAAAAGTACTCGAGGGAGGGATCCGGCGTTATACCCTTGCAAATGACGTCAAGACGCCGGAAACACAGTACGCCGCGAAACTGAAAAGGCACTTCGGCGTGCCTAGCAAAGAATCCCTGCACCTCCTGGATTGTAGTCAGATCCGGACGATAGGACCGGACATTTTCAAAGCGATCCTCGAGATCCATAAGCGGTTAGCCAGTCGTAAACATAGGCTGGCGATCAGCGCCGGAGACAACACGAGGCGGTACCTTGAGTATAGGCAGAATTTTAATCCCAAGGGAATAGTAGATGTGTACCTTACCGAAGAGCAAGCCATCCGTGAGTTGCGCGCAGAAGCGGCACGCCGTTAATAGAACACGCGCCGTTATGCACTAAAATCTCTATGGTCTGGGAATTAACCCCCGGACCTTTTTTTATTTACGAATGCCATAAAGAACTGGCTCACACCGGGTTCTCTGCTACTGGAAAAAACCATTTGATCCTAATGAGTACTATTAATAATGCCGCCAGTTAAAGTAAAATATTCATATCAAAAAGGACTGCTCCGCAAGGACAGTCCTTTTTAGGTTGGCTAATAAATTTTAGGTGCTTGTTGCCGTCGTTGCTGAACTAAAATGGCAAGTCCGCTTAGGCTTGACAAATAAACAAAATTGGCATATATTCCCTTGAATATAAAAATCTAAAAAAACGCATCGAAGGAGGTAGCGAAATGAAAGGCTGGTTTGTGCAAGGTGGTTATGAATACGAATATGACAAGCACGGCCAATTCACCGGTTGGTGTCGTTGCGTAGGCGGCAGAATGGCCAATGGCAGCTGGCCCCAATGGAATAATCTAACTGGGAAATCCCGGCCATAACCCTGCCGATTCGTATCAAATCCAAAAAGCGCCTGTTCAGGGATAAAAACCTTGCAGGCGCTCTTTCTTATATCTTAAATAGCGTTGTGTTCACGCCCCACACTTACCCAATTTTCGGAGTTACAGATTTATAATTCCCTACTATCGGCCCCACTGCCACGCCCAGAAATATCAAATACGCGCTCCAACTTCCAAAGACTATGCCGGTGGTTTTGTTGGGAATAGTAATAATCAAAATAATTACGGCTATCATTATTGCCCAGGTAATGCCGTAGGTTAATTTCTCTTTGGTGGTGGTTGGCTTTAAGCGCAAGGAATATAACCAAGAGCAACCGGCCATTAAGATGGCAATAACCACGCCTTCCCACCAATGATCAATTTGGTCAGAGTTGGTAATGGCAGACATTGCAAAGATCAAAAGCATGACCACCACGAACAATTGCAGGCCATAGCCGAAGATTTTGAAATAGGTTTTTTTGTCCATATATTGACAATATTAATAATCAAGCTTGATAATCCCATTCTCCCTCTTTCATCCCAGAAAATCAAATAAAAATCGTTTTTCTTTACCCTTTAGAAAAGCTTATTGTTAAACGTTTAAACCCCTGTTACAATGGCTTAACAGCTTTTATATAGCCTTTATATAAAGGAAGGGGGTGAAAAAATGAAAAAAATAATTTCAGGTATTGCTACGGGGGCAATATTGTTTTTGTTTTGTTTGCCTATCCCATCCAGCGCTTACAGCCCCAATTGGGATGTGACTGGAACATACGAATGGGTGGTTTTGGGTTCTTACCATCATGATGTAACCATTACCAACCAGCTCTCTGACGGAACCTTTACGGGAACCGCCGGATATCCGGCTGGCAGTGCGCCATATAATTTGCCTGGCCAGACTACGGAAACCATAACCGGTTACGTTGATGGAAACAATATTTCTTTAACCACAACTTATGCTGGTCCGTATAACCCTGGATACACTGTTACCGTTTCCGGAACAATCGATGGCACCGGCCATATCAGTGGCAATGTTCCTTGGGCTTGGTACATGACCGGCACAGCGACGCCAGATGACCATGACGGGATTTATGGGGACGCTGATAAATGTCCTGGTACGGATGCGGATCATCTAACCGAAAGTTTAGGCACTAACCGCTACATGTGGGACGGCTCTAGGTGGATTACGAAAACACCAAGAACTATGGTTACTAATACAGCCTGGGTGACTATGGAATACACCTATGGCTGCAGTGCGATCCAGATTTTGGATATTATGAAAGAAAAAACCGGTTTGGATTTTGGCGGACATTACAAGTTTGGCGTTTCAAAAAGCATTCTTGAAGATTGGCATCGGGGTACATATCATGTCGGCCCGACATTCGTAGAGACTGTCGAAGTCCTGGCAAGCCAAGCAACGCCGACTTTTAGCGATAACACGCTTGGATTAGGCAAGAATTATTTCCTGAAGGCGTACGGCACGGCTTATGCATGCAACCAGCCTGGTTGCGTCATTAATTTTGATGCCGATTACAGCACTTCAGATGGGACAAACTGGGTTGATGGGGTCGCAGCACCGTATGACACATACGGAACCGATCTCCTTGACCTCAAGGTGGACAATGGGTTTGTAAATTGGGGTGCCTATAATACCCTAAATACTTACCAGATACCTTATGCAGGAACAGGCAACCCTCTAGGTTTGTTAATTTACGACCTGCCGGGTTCGTATTTCAATGACACTGGAAGTCTCTTTGTTGATATCATTGAAGATTTATGGGTTCCGCTTTGGTAAAAAATTAAAAATCAATTTGAAAAACAATCCCGCAAAAACCAGCGGGGTTGTTTTTTATACTTATATTTCTTACGGGACTACCAAGACTTTGCCTTGAGGTGTTTTAATATTGTCCTGAAATTTATTATTTCAAAGTAATCGGCACGCTCTGGGCAGCCTTACCATCCACATAAAGTTTGAGGTTATACGAACCAGCGGTAGTGGGCAGACTGAAACAGCAAGAGCCGTTCGTGCCAGGCTGTAAGTTTTGATGCTTAGACTGTGCTTCAATTTCTTTGCCGGCACTATTGGTGAAGGTGTGGGCTAAAGTGGTACCGAGTTTAAATTCCCCAGTAACGCTCAAGCCGAATTGATCGCCGACATTGAAACTGGTCGTAGTTTCATAGGTATTATTGGGACTAAAGGTTGTGCCAGCCGGGATGCGTTGCAATTCAACTTTGGTGATTTGGTTAGGCGAGGTATTGGTATTAGCGGCTTGATTGGTGTTGCCATTCGTGGTATTAGTGTTGGTTTTTGGAATAACCGTTAAGGTGATGCTACCGCACTCTTGGTTCGAACAAACCAGCAAATAGGTTCCGCCCTTGTCATCATCCTGGATAATGGTACGGAAGATGCCGTTGGTTGAAGTGGCTGGTACATTTTGGAATTTAAAATCAACTGGCTGGTTATTGCTGGTCAACCGGACTTCCACATTGTCGCCAGCGTAAAAAGTCATGGTTTTATAATTGAATAACCCATTGACCAATTTAAGGCTGAAGACCTTGGTACTGCCATTCATGACAAAGGGCGCTTCAGTCACCACCACATTGGTGTTGGTATTCGTGGTGTTGGTGTTGGTGGTTTTTTTGCTGCAGCCAGTAACGACAAAGGCCAGAGCGATTAAAAATACGCTTCTTATTAATATAGTTTTTTTGCTCATAATTATTTTGGTTAATTATTGAGATTTTGTAATGCTTTAAACCCTTATTTGTTTAAGGGTGTGCCTTTTTATTTTCTCTCTTTAAGGATAAAAAAGCAAACTAAAACCCGGGGGGCCCCAATTTTTTAATAAAAAATTGGGGTAAGCGACACGTTTGTGAAACCTGACCCGACAAACCAGGAACGCAGCGGAGCGAGTACGGGTTTGTCGGGAATGCGAGGCTTCGTGCGTAACCTGAAGTGAGCAAGCGAAAAGCGCGCTCACGCAGGGTGAAGCACGAAACGAGCTGGTGCCCCCATGAGGAATTGAACCTCAATCTCAGGCTTCGGAGGCCTACGCTTTATCCGTTAAGCTATGGGGACAGTATAATTAATTAGATTTTTAGGCTTCGGCCTCTGGCCCTACGGGTCAACGGCCCGGAGGGAGGCCAATACTCTATCCGTTGAGCTACGGGCGCGAGATTCTTCCTTACTTACTTCTTTCTATTAAAAACCGGCTGACTGTGCCCACATCCTCTGGTGAGCCAAAATCTTTCCAATAATCCTGGATGGGCTGGATCATGACTTTGCCCTGGCTAGCCAATTCGGTTATGGCGTCAGTCAAATATAATTCATTTTTGGGTGGCGTGGGTTTGACGTGTTTGCAGGCTTCCAAAATATCTTGGGTAAAAGTATACAAGCCGGTGTTAATTAATTTTGAACCCACATCATGATCAGGTTTTTCGATGATCTCTTTTAATTCCTGGTTTGAGCCGGGGATCAAAACTCCGTACTTCTGCCAATTCTCATGCGGCAAACCGCCGACATAACAAAGCCCATCATCATGGTTCATGGCTTTCAAATCCCGGACTGAATACAGGTTATCGCCATAGACCGCAATGAAAGGTTTGCCATCCACCGCTTCTTTGGCAGCCATAATCGGCACGGCCGTACCATAAACCTCTTCGCCCATGACGCCGTATTGGTTAACAATGGTCAGTTTGTGCGGATAAGATTCAGCGAACTTTTCAATATGCTGGCAAAGGTGGCCAACCACGATAATTAAATCATCAAAGCCGGCGGCGCGCAGATTTTCAATCAAATACCACAAGAAGGGCTTGCCATTCACTTCAATCATGTGTTTGGGTTTGTCTTTGGCCAGCTCTTTCATGCGCGTGCCTTTGCCAGCGGCGGAAATGACAGCAGTCTTGATCATAAAATTTTAGTTAACGGATAACTTTTAAAAGCCTATACCAGGTTTTTTTAATTGGCAACTCCAAGGCATCTAAATAAGAAGTAACCTGGCCGCTAAAGCCCAACTTGAAACGAGTAATGCCTGCCCAGCTGGCGCCAGATTTTGATTGTCTCATCCTAGTTTCCGTCTGGATGCCGTAAAAATCGTACCAATGTTTGCCTGCCAATTTAGCCTCCAAAATCTGGCGCCACTGCAACAAATGCGGGGCCATGACATTGCGGAATTTATCCGACGAGGCACCATGCAAATAAGTTGAGGTGTCGGCATAATCAATAATTACATTGGCGGCAATTGGCTGGTTTTCAAAACTGGCAATAAAAAGTTTTAGCGTGCCTTCGGGTAAATTTTCTGCCATTTTTTTATAATAACCGGCGCTGTGGCTGGTGAATTTATCCCGCGCCGTGGTTTCTTGGTTCAGCCGAATAAATAAATCCATTTTTTCTTTGGCCATTTCCCCCACATAACTTTGCGCTTGCACGCCTTTTTTCTCGGACAAACGGATATTGTAACGAGTCTTTTCGTGCATGTTTTGCAGGATAGAATTTTCATCCTTATTGACATCTAAAACGACCGTATCCACTGGTTGAAAGGCTTTGGCAGGTGTTAATTTATTTTCCTCAATTAATGCACGAAATAATGACTCCTGGCTTTTTTCAATTGCCGGTTCAATATGGAAATACATACAAGTCCTAGTTTTCGCGATTTCAATTAATTTAATCACTGACAAACTTAAAACTTCCTGGTATTCTTTGGGTTGTAAATTTAAATCCGCCACGGGACCGGAAAAAACCGTTACAGTTTGTTGGCCAAAACGCCAAGGCTCAATTAAGCCTTGGACAAGACCAATAAGTTTTTGATTTTTAATTACGGCTAACCTGATAATTTCCGCACCTCGGGATTTTTGGAATTCACCCCAAGCCCAAGACTGCTGAAAAGGCGCGTGCTGGATAGTGCTTAAAAATTTCTCCCAATTTTCCTGATCTGACCAAGCTTGAATTTCCATATTATTTGGCTTGGCCGTGGTTTTTTAACACTGCCTTAATTTTTTGCGCTGGATCCTTTATATCTTTCGGTAAACCAGCTAAGGCTTTCCTGGCTTCATTGGCCGAATAACCCAATTGCTCCAAAGCGGAAATGACATCAGCCTCATCGCTGGTGGCAGCAATTTCGCCAGGTTTAGTAATTATAAATTGCCCGTCCAATTTTCCGGCCAATTCCCGCACAATTCTTTCCGCGGTTTTGGCGCCAATCCCCGAAACTTTGGTCAGCATGCTGGTTTCATTTTCTTGCACGGCTTTGACAATATCCGAAACTCGGGCGCGCGACAAAACTCCCAAGGCGGATTTGGGACCCACCCCATTCACGCTTAAAAGTTTTTCAAACATGTCCCGCTCGTCCACACTTAAAAAGCCGTACAATTCTTGCCCGTCTTCCCGCTGGTGGTGGTGGGTATATAAAGTATAGGTTTGGTTGATTTCCAAACCCGCCAAGGTTTGCGGGGTCACAAAAACCCGGTAACCAATGCCGTTAACATCCACGATTGCTGATTTTATTGTTAGGGCAGTGATTTGCCCGCGGATTTGCGCGATCATAGATAAAGTATAGCACTGATAAGGCTAAGGCTTTTTCTATTAATTAGCAGATTTTCATTTATTGACAAACTCAAGTAATAATTTTAAGGTAATTTGAAAGCTTTTTGGCTTTCTTAAATAAACCAAAAAAACCGCAACTTGAAAACGAAAGGAGTTAAAAGTGTGGCCGCGAAACACAGTTTAACTGAGCTGAAAATCTTAGCGCAACCGGCTTTACAAGAACCTAGTCTAATTGGATTAGCTCAAAGCAACAGTCCGGATAAGTGTCATCGTTTGGCTTTAGCATCTACCCATGACCCGGGTTTAGCTAAGGCCGCCCGCTGGCTAGCCGTGATCAAAAGAGATCATGGAATTAAGGCTTTTTGGAAAGCAATAAAACCATAACCCTATCACGTCCACGTCAAGAAAATCTTGGCACGGGCACGAAAGGAAAACCGAAAGATGCAAAAAGCAATTGAGATTATTCGTAAAAGCCTCGCCGCAACCAAAGACCTGATGAACGATCAAGATTTTCATCGCTACTTGGATGACCATCCAGATTTGCACACCTTGATTTCAGCGGCCAGGCGAGAAGGCAACCTCTCTCCGCAACTGCTTTATACCCATATTCCGAAATTCAAAGGCGAGGAAAAAGACGCTTTGGATCTGGGCCTGGCTGTACTTGCTCATTATGAAGCATTTGCAGTGTGGCTAGCCAGCGCCAGTTCAAGACTTGGCTTTTCCGTGCTGGACATACATTTTGGCACAACCGCCCAAACGCTAACCAGCCCGGAAAGACTCCATAAACTGAAATCCAGGTACAAAAGAAAAAGGTCAAGAAAACCCAGACGAATAACCTCTATACAAGACCTTCCTTCACGGAGTAAGTCTTTGCGTGGTTTTTGCCGTCGGGTTGGCGGGGTTAAAAAAGCCAGAAGAATTATTGCTGCCATCTACGCTGATCAAAAATCACAAAAACGAGCAGCCAAAACAATCAGTGAAAAATACGTCCTAACGGTCAATCAACGGATATTGTGTTCCTGGATGAAGGTTCTGTCTTTGACCCCCAAGCCCCAACTCGGCCGTCGGCAAATCATTTTGAAGAAAGACAACTTCAAAGCTGACCGGATTTTACGGGTCAAAAAGAAAATTAGCTTGGTGGCTTTTTTGCGCCAAGCCAGGGCTAAGAAAAAAGCCTGGGTAACAATCGCCAATGAAATTTCCAGGATCACCCAAGTCAGAGTTTTCTCCGATTCCATGATCAGGCTTGCCAAACGCGTTCGAATATCTTAACCACTGATGTGTAGAAAGGACGAAAAAATGGACAAAACTATATCAGTGATTTTGAAGAACTGCGCGCGGCAACTCAAGCTTGACGGGCCGACTGCCATGGCGCAAAGATTGGGCATTCCCAAATCCACTTTCACCGAATGGTGGAATGGCAAGAGTGTCCCACGTTCAGCTAAACACCGAAGAAAACTTTTTGAATTGACTGGTAACGCGCTTTTTAATGGCCCAGCAACTTCCACGGCTTTGGCTAAACTACTCGCTTATCCAGAATCAACTGCTAAAGACATGACGGTAGTAAATCGGCTTCAGTTGTTAATCCAGCTTATGTTACCGGATTTACAGCTCATTGCCCAAGATCCCGATTCCTCATTGCGAGACAAGTTGCGTGAACTCTGTGGTGGGGATGGCTTGAAGCTGTTTTCAACCCTCGCCCGAGCTCTGAATTCGGAAACGATCCGCCGGACACTGATTGAAGAGGGACATCTACATCTTGGTTCCGGACATAACTCTGGGGGTGATAAATGACAAACCCCAAAGACGGAATCAGGCGCGAGGAGTTTGAAATCGGCGTCCATGTCGGCAACGTCTTATGGTATTTGGCCCACTTGGCAGAAACCCCTTCAGACGTGATCGCCGCCCTTGTCCAAAATTCTTTGGACAAAAAAGCCAAACATATCATTATTGTCATCGATGAAAAAAGATCAATGATGCTTGGCTGGGATGACGGCTTGGGCGCTACCAAAGCTGAGCTGCTGAAAATCTGGAACAATGTCGGCATGACCAACAAGTTTAACCCCGAAGATATCGGCGAAAAAGGACTTGATAAGATTGCCGCGCTCTTCTTGGTTTCGGAAACAAAAGGGGAAATGACCTGGATTACCAGGTCTTTAACCGTTCCGCACAGCCCGTATATACAGCTACACGTTTTAAAAGCCGGGATTAAAAAGGTTCAGGGCCCCAATGACAAGCCGAAGGGTGTTTTTGAAACCATGCCGCCGGGCTTTGGCTACAAAAACCCGCCTGGGAATTTCCAGCCAACCACCTGCGTGATTCTGAAAGATGTCATGCCCAATGCCATGAAGCAATTGGCTCGCATTGAAGAAATTGCCAGCTATCTTGGCGAAAGGTATGCCGTTAAAATCAAGAGTCAAAACGCCCTTGTCCGGTTAGTCTATAAACCACTTACCGGCCCTGAACAGGTGGTTGACGCAAAGCCACAGGAATTCCCTGGCCGACGGCAACGTGCTGTTTCCATCCCAACCCCTTTTGGCGATGTTGACTTCCAGATGTTTACGACTGTTCAACCAGTTAGCTCCCCAAAAATTATGGTTGACCACAAGCACAAAGATGGATTTGACTTGTATCGGGTACGCGATCTTTGGCGCGATGTAAAGCCCACGCTAGGTTCGGGCTTTTTCCAAGGCTACATTTATTTAAATTTCTGCACTTTGAGGCAAAACCGAAAAGGTTTTGACCCGGATGAGCAGTTTGAAGCTTTTGTAACCGCAGTCCAAACCTATGCGGCTGAATATTGCCCTGGCTACATTGATATGGTGCGGGATCGTGGACGTTCGATCAAGCACGCAGAAATCATCCGTTCAGCCGTTGAAGGCCTGGATGCTTTATTCCAGGCGAACGACGACTTGCAACTTCAAGGAAGGTTTAAGGGTTTTGTTTCTGGCAGCCATGTCAGCGCCACTGCGGGAAATATACAAAGCGGTAAAGTCAGGATTACCCCGCCGACTATTGAAGAAGCAAGAAGTCGTTCGAATTGTCGTGGGTCTGGCAAACAACCTCCAACTCATGAAAGGCTCGGAAAGACCCATTCCAGCGCTGAACATCCAAACGGCTATCAGCGTCATGAGATTAAAAGCCAATTTGGCATAACGGTCAAAACGGCCACTGCTGACGATGCCCGAGGCTATAATTGGCGCACCCGTTTTGAAAGCGGCATCGTGTTCTTCAACGTTGAACATGGTGATTGGCAAAAAGCTGAAGAAAGGGGTGATAAGCATTTGCGCCTTTATGTCCAAAGGCATTTGTGCAAAGAAATCGCTATGCAATTCACTGACAGCGATACTGAGCGAAAAGCCTTTGACCGGTTATTCCAGCATTACTGGATGAGACTAATTGGCGCTTTTGATTGATTTAGCTCTTTTTGCAAAAACCCACCCCAAGTTTGAGGACTTGGGGTGTTTTTTATTTTTATCAGCCTCCAGCTACGACTTTGCTAATTCCACAAAAAATCCCTAGGGCTGATAACCCGCCGACCTTCGTCGGCCGAAGCCTTGGCGTAGGCGGGTATGAAGCGAACACAAAAAATCTTTTATTAATTGAGCTTCATTGGTATAGTGAATCTTGCTTATGAAGTTTAAACTTAAGATATCTTTCAAACCAACCGGCTATCACCCGTCAGTTTTTGGTATTCCTTATACAAATACCAGTAAAGGCCAAATTGAATAACCCCCGTAAGAATTGTAATAATATTAAGACTAATTAAGCCCAGTATTGCTAATAAACCAAGTAAGCTAATTGTCCATTTTTTTAAATTAAACACTCCGATAATAACCGCGATACCTAATAATAAAGTTAAAAACAGCATGGTTGCCACGCCTGTGATAATTTCTGCAGTTCCAACATCCTTTGGAGCAAAATCCGGTAAAGATCCTATCATTCCCACAACAGTAACAACAATACCCACGATGTTCCACATTAATATGACAAGCCAAATAACTAACAAAGTATTATTTTTTTTCAAGATATTAGCTTTTTCCTGATATATTTTTAGAATAGACATTATTTTTATGTTAAATTTAAATGTATTAATATTATAACCACCCAGTTGAACTTATGCAATTTAAACTCCAAGCCCCTTTCAAACCCGTGAAACTAAAAAATGACCTCATCCAGCGGATGAGGTCAAATTGAAAAAAGCCTTAAATTAATTGTATCTGAGTTCGCCAGCCCTCTGGTAACCACTTGACCAACCGATTCAGAATAAGAAAAGTAATCACTTGCAACATCGCTGACAATAACAAGATTGTTCGCATCATTGGCCAATCGGTTACCCAGCTCTGGCCCGAAACTATACAGTAAACATTAAATACTACTAAGAGGAGTAAAGCCGGTTTGCGCCAGTGCTTAGCCCAAATATTCCATGTCTTGACCATTCTTATTAACAGCACAATCGCAATAAACATTGGCAAAAAAGCCAAGAGGCACACCAGCATTTGTGAGGGGTTATTAATAAACCCCAACCCACATATAATCAATAAGTTTACCATCGCTAGCCAATAAAAAATGATTTCAACCGCCGCATAAAACCAATAGGGCATGCGTAACAAAGACTGCCTGTTACCACTCATTTCACTCTCCTTTTTAAATAGCAATTTGAATTTTCTTTACTTGACTCTATTATACCACTTGACCAATACTTCAATAATCTATGGGTAAATTTATTCTTCAAGCGCCATTTAAGCCAACTGGCGACCCCATACCACTCCCCCTCGCCAAGCTCGGGGTCGGGTACGGGGCAGGCCAACCCCTTTATATTTATGCAATTTAAACTCCAGGCACCGTTCAAACCCACTGGCGATCAACCGCAGGCCATTGAAAAATTGGTCAAAGGTCTAAATTCTGGTTTCAAAGGCCAGACGCTTTTGGGCGTGACTGGCTCTGGCAAAACCTTTACCATGGCCAAGGTCATTGAAAAAACCCAAAAGCCGACTTTGATTATCTCCCACAATAAAACCCTGGCTGCGCAACTGGCCAGCGAGTTTGAGGACTTTTTCCCTAAAAATGCCGTGCATTATTTTGTTTCCTATTACGACTATTACCAACCCGAAGCTTACATCCCCAAGACTGACACTTACATTGAAAAAGAAACGGATATTAATGAAGAGATTGACCGCTTGCGCCACGCTTCCACCCAAGCCATCCTTTCCCGCCGCGATGTGATAATCGTGGCTTCGGTTTCTTGCATTTATGGTTTGGGTTCGCCGGCTGAATACCAAAAAGGTCGCATCACTTTGAAAAAAGGCCAGACTTTAAAACGCCAAGACTTGCTTAATAAATTGGTAGCCATGCATTTTGAAAGAAGGAACTTGGACATTTGGCGCGGCTCTTTCCGGGCTTTGGGTGATACGGTGGAAATTTTTCCCAGCTTTTCCGAAAGTCGGCTTTACAAAATTTATTTTTTCGGTGATGAGATTGAAAAAATTGAAGAAGTGGATTCCTTGACTGGGAAAAACGTGGTTAAACTGGACCAGGTTGATATTTACCCAGCCACCCAATATGTCACCGACCCCAAGGGTATGGAGAAATCTTTGTTGCAAATTGAGAAGGATTTGAAAGAAAGATTGGCTTGGTTCAAGGCCAACGGTAAATTATTGGAAGCCGAAAGGTTGCAACAGCGTATCAATTTTGATTTGGAAATGATCCGCACCACTGGTTTTACTTCGGGCATTGAAAATTATTCCCGCTATTTTGACGGCCGCGCTCCTGGCACGCCGCCTTACACTTTGATGGACTTTTTTCCCAAGGATTATTTATTATTCATCGACGAATCCCACATGACCGTGCCGCAAATTGGCGGCATGTATGAAGGCGATAAGGCGCGCAAAAAAACTTTGGTTGATTACGGCTTCCGCTTGCCCGCGGCCTATGACAACCGGCCATTAAAATTTGCCGAGTTTGAAAAAAGGCTTAACCAAGTGATTTTTGTTTCTGCCACCCCGCGGGAATATGAAAAAATCCATAGTCAAAAAATTGCTGAGCAATTGATTAGGCCCACGGGTTTGCTCGACCCCGCGATCAAAGTCAAACCAACCAAGCATCAGGTTGATGATTTGCTGGAACAAATCCGCGCTCGGGTTGAAAAAGGCCAAAGGGTTTTAGTAACAACACTGACCAAACGTATTGCCGAAGATCTGACTGATTATTTGAAAGACTTGGATATCAAAGTGCAATACCTGCATTCAGATGTGGAAACTTTTGATCGTTTGGAAATTTTAAGAACTTTGCGCACTGGCGAAATTGATGTGGTGGTGGGCATTAATTTATTGCGCGAAGGTTTGGACTTGCCTGAGGTTTCCTTGGTGGCAATTTTGGATGCGGATAAAGAGGGCTTTTTAAGATCTGACATGGCCTTGATCCAAACCATGGGCCGGGCCGCCAGGCACGTGGAAGGCCAGGTCATCATGTATGCCGACAAAATTACCAAAGCCATGAAATCTGCCATTTCCGAAACTGAACGCCGACGGAAAATCCAAACCGCCTACAATACTAAACACGGCATTACGCCAAAAACCATTATTAAAGCCATCCGGGAATCCCGTTTAGCCGGTAAAAAGGCTGAGGAGGAAAAAATAATCTTTAATCCGCAAAAAGTTCCAAAGGAAGAAATCCCTTATGTCTTGAAAGACTTGGAAAACCAAATGAGTTTAGCGGCCCAGAATTTGGATTTTGAAAAAGCTGCGAATATCCGGGACCAAATTAAATTATTGCAGGGCGAAGGCCAACCACGGGTCAGGAGAAGGAAAAGGCGCTACTAATCATTTAATTAAAAAGTCTTTACCGCTAAATTCCCATTGTTATTGCGAGGATCTGCCGTAGGCAGAGACGACCTGCCCGCCGTACTCGCCTTGGCGAGGTCCAGCCTTCGCAGCCGCTTCAGCGGAGTAGGCCAGGCGGGAGCAATCTCCCATTTCTTTTGAGACTGCCGCACTCCTCCCCGCGGCGGCGGAGTCGCTCGCAATGACAGAGAAGCCATTGACACCAGCAAAATGCTGTGTTAAGTTTTTTTGAAACAAAAAATGAAATTTTAACAAAGGAGCATAAATGCCAAAAAACTTCGATCTAAAAGTCATTGAATCCACCGCTCAAGTCCTGATCAGCGTCTTGGAAAGGAAAAATCCTTACACTAAAGGACATTCAAGACGTGTGAGTGATTACGTGTTGCTGCTAGCTCAAGCCATCAGGCCCAAACTGACTCAAATCGAAGTTGAATTACTCCGGCTGGGTGGCCTGGTCCATGATATTGGCAAAACCTGCGTGGAAGAATACACCCTGAATAATCCCTCGCGCCATCTCTCTGACTCACAAATCGTGGAATTGGAAAATCATCCCCACGATGGCGTACAGATTTTGCGGAAAAGTACGGTGGACATTCCGGATGCGATCATCGAATGTGTTTTCTTCCATCATGAAAGATATGATGGCGACCACAAAGGTGATCTCCGTGGCTATCCCTTGGGCTATGCGGGAGAAAAAATCCCCCTCCCCGGCCGGATAACGGCAATTTCTGACACCTTCGATGCTATGACCACTTCCAGATCCTACCAAGAAAAGCTCAGTATCAATGATGCAGTCATGCGATTAAAGGATTTGGCCGGGAAATCACTGGATCCAGCTCTTGTTGAAATTTTTATCCAACACGTAGTCCCACAGATAAACAGCAAATAACCTCATGAGGCCATCCGCTAAAACGGATGGCCTGATTTTTGATGTTAAAAAAATCATTGACATATTAAATTTCTTGTGTTAATTTTGCGACAGATAAAGAAAAATCTAAAATGGAGGTGATTTTGAAAAAGACCGTTCCGCAAGAAATGTCTTCAGCTGAACTTCAAGATTTAGCCGAAAAACTGAGAGTAGCTTGGTATGGGTCAATTACCGGTCCCGAAAATACGATGGGCCAAGCTCAAACAGATGAATTTGACGACTGTGTCAAAGCACTTGAAGCACTTGGCCTTGCTTCTTTCAAATCAGGGCTTGGCAAGTATTATATGCTGGACAAAGTCACCAAAAGTCCAGCCATGATGGCCGGGGGCATGAATCGAGAAATCATTTTCCATGATTTACAATTTGCCCGCCTTGTTAAGGTATCACTCGGGCAAAAACACGATATGCACCGCCTGATTATCTTGCAACTCGTTGAGTAAATTTACGGCCATCCGCTAAAACGGATGGCCTGATTTTTTGTGCGAATGATATAATTAAAACCTATGAAAAAAGTTGTGGTTACCGGCACTTTTGACCATTTGCATAAAGGTCATCTTTTTTTGTTTAAAAAAGCCAAGGCTTTAGGCGACCATTTGACTGTGGTCATTGCCCGCGATAAAACCGTTAAGCAGATTAAAGGTGAAAAACCTTGGCAAAAAGAAAAAACAAGGTTAAACGCTATTAAAAAAGTTAAATGGGTTGACCGCGTAATTTTGGGCAAAACGTCCAAAAATAAATTAAAAATTATCCAGGAATTAAAGCCAGACATCTTAGCTTTAGGTTATGATCAAATGGCTTTTACTCAGAAAATCCGTTTGGAATTAAAAAAACGCGGGCTAAAGACCAAAGTCATCAGGTTGCCAGCTTTCAAGCCTAAAATTTACAAAAGTTCAATTATAAAAAACAAAAACCCCAAGTCTTAACTCGGGGTTTTCATGGAAAGAGTATTCAAGTTTACAGACTGGCAATACAGTCGGTTATCCTTTGGGAAATCTGCGGGATGACTTCCTGGGGCGTTGAGCCAAAACAGATACGAATGTATCCCTCTTGGTTAAAGGAAGTGCCGGGCAAGGTCACTAGGCGCCATTTATGCATCAGTAGCTCGCAAAAATCAAAACTGGATTTTCCGACTTCTTGAATATTCACCCAAAGGTACATGGCACCTTGAGGTCTTCGAAAACTGATTTTCGGAACAGTCCGCATCCCTTCACAGAGCAAGTCGCGCCGGCTTTGCAGTTCAGCCACCATTCCGCTGACATGCTGATAGTATCCAAACCGACATTTGCCCAAAACCTCGGCAACGCCAATTTGGATAAAGGGCGGGACGCAGGAGTAAATGTTCCCCAAAAAAGTCGTGAATTTGCCCATGATCTCAAGCGGCACCACTCCCCAGCCCATGCGAAAGCCAGGTACGGCTCCGGTTTTTGACATGGCGTCAATAACAATGGTTCTTTCCAGCATGCCGGGGAAAGAACTGACACTGACAAACTCATTATTATCGTACAAGATGCGGCTGTAGGCCTCGTCAGACAAGATGAGCAGGTCATGTTGCACGGCGATTTTACTGATCTTCTCAGCCTCTGAGCGGGTCAATATTACGCCCGCAGGATTGGCTGGATAATTTAAGATCACGAGTTTGGGCTTCAATCTCTCGACTAATATCCCAAATTTTAAAAGGTCAATGTGGCCATTGGACTTCAACGGCAAGGGAACCGGGATTGCGCCCATGTATTTTACTTCTGCTTCGTAAATCGGATAGCCTGGCCTGGGCAAAAAAACAAAATCTCCGGACTTCAGGAAAGCCTGGCAGGTGGCAAAAATCCAAGGCTTGGCGCCCGGGCTAATACCAACATGGTCTGCGGTAATTCCTGTACCCCTCAACTGGTTAAAATCTTCGGCGATGGCTTGTCTTGTTTTAAGGATGCCCTGGGAGCCGACATAGCCCACGTCCTGGTTGCATAGGGAAATTGCCGTCGAATCAATCAGGGATTCACAAACCGGGTACTTAATTTGCCCGATTTGGCAACGCAGTGTTGGCACGCCCTCTCCCCCAGCATCAATCCGGTCAGCCGCAGTGGTCCAGGTAAAGGCGTCCTCCCCAGTCTTATTGGCAAAAGCTTTATTCATTCTTTCTGTCAGCACGTTTTCCTCCTCGTATCTTAGTTGTTAAATAGCCTTTTTGTTATTTGTCTCAAGCTTTCCAAAAGCTTAAACCTAAGGCCCGATAATCGTCAATAGCTTGCATGATCATTAATTTCATGTTAATTTTATTTCACCAAAAATTAAGAAAATATTTATGCCTATCAAGAAAGCCTCTATCAAGCACGCCAAACAAAGCCTCAAACGGACCGCGGCAAATCGGATTGTCAAAGGCCTGCTCCATGACGAAATGAAAAAAGCCCGGAAACTGATTTTGGCTGGCAAAAAAGATGAAGCCAAGGCTAAAGTCTTGCGGGTTGCCAAACTCTTGGACAAAGCCGCCAGAAAACACATTATTGGCAAAAACACCGCCAGCCGCAAGAAATCCAGGCTAATGCTGGCTCTCAACAAGAAATAATCAACAAGAAAACCGCTCTACCAGATGATAGGGCGGTTTTGAAATGACTTTCTAGCTGACCAGGCGTTCCAGGTTTTCCCTGGCCTGTTGTTCGAATTTCTTGCCGAAATATTCAGTGCAGAATATTGAGCTTCGATCCAGAAACATCCGGTAAAAAGCCCGACGGCCAGAATCAAAATCTTGATCGGAAAGATGAGAAAATTCTCGTCTGATCCTTAAAGTATTTTTTTCAAACCTTTCAGGATCAGTGCCCATCCAGCGCAGATCTATGTCCAGCATGTATCGTGTATCATTGTCCATAATCTTTTCAGGATCCTGATCATGTTTGGTGGCCAAGATTAAATTACAGATCCTGGCGCAAACCTCAATTGGCAAACCCATCTTACCCAGCAATTCCGCGGCATATTTGGTACTTTTTTCCTCATTGTCCAATTCACCTGGCTGGTAAATTACGTCGTGAAGGAAAATTGCCATTTCCACTTCCAGCGGGTTTTTCAAATGCTTGCGGATTTCATTGTAAGCTGCCAAGCAAAAAGCCAGGTGGGTTTCGGTGTGATAATGCCGATGGGCTTCCCGATAATGTGCCAGTAAATCCTCAAAAACCAGGTACGGATCACTCTGGGCTTTAAGCCTGTGCCAAAGGCTGGCAAAAGCTTCCCGCAAAAAATATTCCAAGGCACCAGAAGAAAACTCAAAAGTATTAAGGTTCATTTGTTCCTCCATATTTTATTTAATTTTAAAATAACTTATCAGATTCGCTAAAGTTTGTCAATGCCTCTTAAACCAAGTAATAAACTTTTTTTAAACAAAATTCCAGACATTTCATGTCCGGAATTTTTGTTCATTGAATTTATTTTCAATTTAGAACTTGATTTTCTCAGCTAAATCACCGATAACCGGCAATTTATAGCGTTCACCTGCCATGGCTTTGATAAAGCCAACAATAATACAAATCACAATTAAAATATCTAATATCGTACCTATATAATACGGGATAAAGTAAAGGAATGAAGCAATGAAAAGGATTAGTCCCTGCTTGGCGTGGAACATGACAAACTCATCATTTTTCTTGGTGACAATCATAATCACGCTGATTATCCAAATATAAGATAAGGCAGCATTGGTGTTGCTGTCTGATTTTTGCACGGGGGGTTTCTGTTCTTCCATATATTCCACCTCCTTTCAGGTTTTATTAATGATTAATAATAAGTTAAGGATACCACGATTATTTTTATCCCGGTAGTCTTATCCTTATAGCACCACATCGAATTTTTTCATGAGCGTAACCCTCCAAAGCGAATCCTCCTTCGTCCCGCAGTCGCGGGACTATGGAGGATGCCCTCCTTAAACCCTATTTTAAAGATGGGGTGTCCCTATTTAGTCTTTCGCGGAGGAGGGCAAACACGCATTAGCGATAAAATCCGCTAAGGCAATCTCGGGTTCAATTTTGCCGGTTTTCATTTCCACGTCCAAATCTGCCAGGCGGATGAACAATCTCTGCAATTCCCCGGTTTGGAATTTTTTCACTGCCCCTGCCGCCTTTTGCGCCACATAGGGGTGCAAATTGGTTGCTTGGGCAATTGACCCAAATGCCATGTTTTGACGCAAACATTCTTCCACCATTACTAAAGCCCGAACCTGGCGGATAAGCATGGAATGCAGGACTAAGGGGTGGATGCCTAAATTTAATTGGGATTGGAAAAGAGTCAGGGCTTCTGATAAATTCCTTGAACTAATGGCGTCGGTAAAATGAAAAATATTTTCATCCAAAGGGGACTTGGTCCATTCATTAACCATTGGCAAATCAATTGGCTTATTATTAGCCGCGGCGATAAGTTGGGCTATGACATTATTTAAAGTCCATAAGTCTGGACCAATATTATTTTCCAGCTGGTTGACCGCGGCTGGCGCAATTGCCCCGCCAAATCTTTTTACTTCTTGCCTAATCCAAGCTAATAATTGCGCTTGGGCTAAAGGCTCAAAAATTTCGACTTTGGCATGTTCTGGCCAAGTGATTTTGGAAGTTACGGTTTTGGGTTTTTTAGATTTAGAAGGTGTTTTAGTCTTTTTAACTACTGAGGGCTGACCTAAATCTTTCCCTTCCCAACAAATAATAACTGAATCTGGAAAAGCGTCTTTACTTAACCACTCATTGAATTTTTCCCGGTCAGCGCTGGTGGTGGTGGAATAAAAATCATATAAAACCACTAAGCGTTTTTTGGCAAACATGCCCACCTGTGCCAGGCTGTTCCGGATTTGCCCTAAATCAAAAGGTGCACTGTAAGCCGTGATATTGGTGCCTTTGGGATCATACTTTTTCTTAAAACCTTCCCGCAAGGCCATTAATCTTTTGCGGGAGCGGAAAGTATCTTCACCATGGAGAATTAAGAAATCCATGACCAAAGTTTAACACCCGCACTTAGTATTGACAAAACCCTAAAAACGATGTAGTATTATTTGTTTATTGCATATTGAAAAACACTTCACTGGCAGCCTTGTGAAAATAGCTTTTTTTCAGCTGTTTTCAGGGGACTGCCTGTGCAAGTCATAGTCAGTCATGTTCACTCGACTTTTGGTCAACCTACCAAGGTGGTAGCGCGGTGCAAGAGAAGGGCATGAATGTGTGAAGAAAGGATAACCTATGTTTTTCGCAAGAATCGAAGTCCCGAAGCAAAAATTTGTACCGGGACTAGGTTTTGTCGGCGATCTCCAATCAAAATATCCTTTTAGTTTCGATTGGAATGAAAACCCACCAACCGCAAACATACCTTCAGGATTGCTCCTAGACTGTGTTTCTCAAGACGTTATAATCCACAATTTCGAAAGGTCGTTTTCTTTTCCTACCATTAAACGCTGGGCAAGACTTCAGATCTCTCGAAATGCCACGGTCGAAATCAACCTAATCAATCATCCTACCTGCAGAGTATATCTCTATGAACATAAGATTGTTTTGGTTGGTTTGCGTACCATTGCGGACCGTGTTCAGGTTGTGCCGGCTCTGGGAGAAATTATTGAAATACTCAAGGACGAACTTCTGATGCAGTTGTTGCTTCAGCGACTACTGTCATACAAACCAGAAAACACCTCTTTGACCAATAATGATGCTCAGTTGCTCGACAATGTTGTGGATGGTAACAGCACCAAGAAAAATGCTGGAGCACTTCGAGCTCTTGCGGCAAAAATTCGCCATGAAGTTGCGCAATAGGGTCGTTGACTCATCAAACCTCAAACTCAACTCTCGGTCAATTCTGTGAAAAATCAGAGGCGGCGCGGGGGAAGGGAAAAACCTGATGAAAAACCAGGAAATGAAACGACAGGCGCTGGAGGCGAAGAAGCTCCTTGAAAAAAGCCTAACTTCTTGTACAGAATCAGGCTTAGCGCTTACCGTGGTTTTTGTAATAGCACTCACTGTCCTTCTGGAGTGTATTTTTGGAAGGATAAATCATATAGACTACGACACAAAGCTTCATGTTTTTTACTATCAGCAGTTTGGTAAGGACTTTCATTTCGACTCTGAATTTGGTATAAGTTTTTATGCGTTGCTCATCTTGGCATTCCTCGGGCTTATTATTTCGATGATACCCTATGCCAAAATGAGTGGATTGGAAAGACAAAGCTTGGAGCACGCCGGCCTCTTAAAACTCTATTCGCGCGGAGGAATTTTTGCGGCCAGAATTAACCAGTGCTGGTACGATGTGACTGGATTGATTAGTCCCTACAAATATCTTCCGGACATTCCCTGGGACTCGCCAAAACCAAGCTGCAAGATCGTTGATGCTAAACTCGTTCTGAATACACCGGAACGTTCGGTAGACTACCCACTGGACGACTATGATGAATTAGGAAACTGGCTGGCCAAAGCAAATAGGCTGACGGCTAAAATGCCATCAACGTGGGGTTTGGTTTTGAGGGGCTCAATACCAATCCTGATGACATTGCCCTATATCCTGTTCTGGGCATATATCCAGTTCATCTTTACATGCTGATCTTTCCCCCACCCGGGTTTTACTCGGGTGGGGGATTTTTTTATCCAGCAAAAAACCATCAGTTCTAACTGACGGTTTTTATTTCTTTGCTAAGCTACTAAATGAATACTTATTCGTTTTCTTCAAGATTAAGGCTTTCAAAAATTTCCTTAACAACTTGTTCAATCCTTGGATGTATTGCTTTCCAATAAGCATCTATTTCTTTGGTTAATTGATTTATTGGCGCTTCCAACTGTTTGCGGCGTGGGCTGTTGGAGCGATAATTCAAGCTCAGTAAAATATTTTTCAGACTTGGTTTATCAATGCTATCCGGATATAACCTGTCTCCGGTATTTCGGTCGTCAAATTCAAGTATGGCATTTCTCCTGTCTCTTGCTAAAAAAACAATATCATTAACCATAGCCTTAAGTTGCCCCTTGAGTTTTTCAGCTTCAGCATGCTTTTCAGTCTTGCCAAACCAGGCTTTTTCTAGTTTTTTAATTTGGCTATTAAGACCTTTCATTTGGGTGTGCACTTCCGGACTTTGCGCTTTAGTTATGGCTTCGGCAAAAACCCTCTCATCTTCATCTTTTAGAGCTGTAAATTCTGCCTGAATAGCATACAATATTTCCATGTCTTGGGTAAAATTTTCCGCCTCTTTTTTCTCTTGAATCGCATCCTCGCGCTCCTGTTCTCGGCGATTTAAAGTGCCTGGCACTGTCCGGCGAACATGGTCCGCTTTATCGGGATTAGATATACCTTTGGATTCCATGACTGTATTAATAGCATGCTCCTCTGGCAAATTAGCGGCAAACTCCTGTTCTTTTTTTAAAGAATCATAATGGCTCTTATCAAAGTCTTGCTTAACTCGAAGACTAACAATGTCTTCTTCCATTTGATTTAGTTCTTTTTGGGCTTTTGATAATTGGTCGCGCAAACGCTGGAATTTTGGATCATTTTCGGATAAATGGCCGGCAGTACTTTTTTCTACCTTTTCTCGTAAAGCATCTACATATAGCCTTTTCTCCTTTACCGCGCCTTCATACTGATTCACTGCGTCAGCTGCTTCCTTCTGCATTTTTCGATATCCTTCACCTCGATCCATATCCTTTCGGGTTCGATCAGCTAAGGCCTCGTTGCCTTCAATCATTTTTGCGGTATCCTCGGCTATTTCGGGTATAGAGGTTTTCCCCGCATATTCTTCGGCATCTCTTGTTATAGAGGGGAATCTTTCTTCCATATATTTAAAAGTTAATTACGAAATCAGAAAAATACCTATGCTCCAATCCTAAACCAGCCACGCCTAGTGTCAAGATGCGAATATACATTTGAGGCGAACCGGGTGGTTCGCCTTTTTCTTTTTCTGTCATTCTGAGGAGTTCCGACGTACGTCGGACGACGACCTGCCCACTGAACTCGCCTTGGCGAGGTAGGCGGGAGAATCCTCATAAATACAATATTTATAAAGATCCTTCATCCGCCATTTGGTTGATTCAGGATGACAAATCCAAAAAATTGCTTCCCCTGACTTACGTCGGGGTCGCAATGACGTAATTAAAATCCCCCTCTCCTATATAGGAGAGGGCTGGGGTGAGGTTCACGATATAATTTGTATTTCCGAGTAACCCTCCCGCCTGCCTTCGCCAGACGAAGTACGGCGGGCAGGCACCACCGCCTCCGGCACCCTCTCCCAGAGGGAGAGGGACTACTAAAAACTTACTTTCTCCATCTCCTCCCAATTATCCCCGACTTTAACTTCAACCATAATTGGAACTTTTAATGTGTAAACATCATCCATGATTTCTTGCACAAACTTGGCGACTTTTTCAACATCTGCAGTTGGCGTTTCAAAAACCAATTCGTCATGCACAGTCAAGATCATTTTGGTTTTTGGACTGATGGCGGCTAAACCCTTATCCACTTCAATCATGGCCAGTTTTAACAAGTCCGCGGCCGTGCCTTGGATGGGAAAATTAATGGCCATTCTTTCGGCCGCGGCCCGCACTTGGCCCATTGACGAATTCATTTCCGGCATAAATCTTTTCCGGCCAAATAAGGTTTCCACATAGCCTTTTCTTCTGGCTTGCTCTTTAGTCTCTTCCAAGAATTTCTGGACATTTGGCCGCGAGGCGAAATACCGATCAATAAAATCCCGGGCTTTTTCTGTAGAAATCTTCTTGCGACTAGCCAAGCCCCAAACACCCATGCCATATAAAACCCCAAAATTAACTTCTTTAGCTGCGTCTCTTTGATCATCAGTGATTTTTTCCGGAGGAATACCAAAAATATCCGCGGCCGTAGCCCGATGGATATCTGCGCCATTTTCAAAAGCTTCAATCATCTGCTTTTCATTGGCCAAGCTGGCCACAATCCGCAACTCAATTTGCGAGTAATCCGCGGAAATCAGTTTAAAACCTTTTTCCGCAATAATGGCCTGGCGGATGAAACGACCTAATTCTGTGCGAATGGGCAAATTTTGAAAATTCGGATTAGAACTTGATAACCGGCCAGTGGCTGTTATGGTCTGGTTAAAATCCGTGTGCACGCGGCCAGTTTGTTTCTGGATTAAGACCGGCAAAGCATCAATATAAGTGGATAATAACTTTTGTAATTCCCGATGTTCCAAAATCAAATCAATGATCGGGTGTAGGCCTTGGAGTTTTTCCAATTCACCCGCGGCCGTGGAAATGCCAGTTTTGGTTTTTTTGATGCCTTGGACTGACAATTTTAACTTGGTGAACAAAACTTCTTTTAATTGTTTGGGCGAGTTCACATTCAAATCCTCCCCACCAAATTTTTTAATCTTGGCTCCCAATTGATTAAGAGTTTTGGTCAATTTGATGCTTAATTGCTTTAAAAAGGCTTTGTCCACTTTAACCCCGTTCAATTCCAACTTTTCCAAAACTGGGATTAAAGGCATTTCAATTTCCTTAAATAATTTCAGCAATTTTTGCTGTTCCAGTTGGGGTGAAAACTTCTTGGCTAAACGCAAGGTATAATCTGCATCCTCACAAGAATATTCGGAAATTTTTGCAACTTGAACCTGGCCCATATTTAATTGGTCTTTACCCTTTTTGCCGATCAAGTTTTCAATAGGAATCATCTGGTGCCCAAACTCATTAAAAGCCAAGGTGTCCAAATCATGGCTGCGCGAACCAGCATTTAATAAATAGGAAGCAATCATGGAATCAAAATTCTGGTTAGCTAATTTAATGCCAGCCAGATCCAAAACCTTAGCATCATATTTTAAATTATGCCCCCATTTCTGGATTTCTGCATTTTCCAAAATTGGTTTAAGTGCGGCCAACCATTTTTTGTTCTCCACCGGCACATAAAATGCTTTTTTCGGTTCCCAGGCAAAACTAATACCTAGTAATTTAGCCTCAAAAACATTCAAGCTGGTGGTTTCCGTATCCAGGACAAAAAATTCCTGTTTTTCTGCTTCCCTTAAAAATTTCTGAAAAGCTTTTTCTGAATCAATTAACTGGTAATCAACTTTTTCTTTAGCTTTAGCAATCAAAACTCCTTGGTCAGCCGACTTCTGGCTGACTTCAGCCAAAGCTTCTTCAGGTTCATTTACTAATTGGGTAATTTTACCCACCAGGCTTTTGAATTCCCATTTTACGAATAAGTCATGGAGTTTTTGGGCATCAGCGTTTTTCACTTTCGCCACTCCAATATCAAAATGAATTGGTACATCCAACTTGATGGTCGACAATTTTTTGCTTAAATAGGCCTGCTCCTTTTCTTCCATTAATTTTAATTTCAATTTTTCCGACAAACCTTTGGCTTTATTAGGCTGGTGTTCCAAAATCCGGTACATGTTATCAATACTTTGGAATTGCAAGATTAAATCCGTGGCCGTCTTTTCGCCCACGCCTTTCACGCCGGGAATATTATCCGATGGATCGCCTCGCAAAGCTTTGTAATCAATAATCTTTTCCGGACCAAAACTATAACGGTCCTTTACTTCCTTGGGCGTGTACAAAACCGTGTCAGACAAACCTTTCCTTAAGGAAAAAACTGAAACTTTGTCAGAAACTAATTGCATGGTATCCATATCACCAGTTAAAATCACCACCCGATCCCCTTCTTTAGTTAATCTATGCGCCAAAGTACCAATGACATCATCAGCTTCTACGCCATCTGCTTCCACCACGGGAAAATTAAAAGCCGCCACTAATTCATGAGCCAAAGGGATTTGGTCATAAAGTTCCTGCGCCGCGGCCACCCGCGTGGCTTTGTATTGTTCATATAATTCATCCCGAAAAGTCGGGCCTTTCTTGTCAAAAGCCACGGCCACGTGCGTGGGCCGGATTTCCTTGAGGGCTTTTAATAAGGCGGTGGCAAAACCATAAACCGCATTGACCATGGTCCCGTCTTTGGTGGTCAAAGGCGGCAGGGCGTGAAAACTGCGGTGGATAATGGCATTGCCATCAACTAGCAAGACTTTGGGCGAACTCATGCTTGTAGATTACCTTGGGATTTGAGAGGTGGCAATAAGAAAAACCCCGGTTTTCAATCGGGGTTTTCAAAAAATGATCAAGTTGTCGTTATTTCGCGCTTTGAAGTTCGCGCCTTGCGCGATCGTGCAAATAGCAAAGCCCGGCAAAAAGCGTGAGTTGCTGAGCGGATGTATCAACATTGTGGCAAGCGTAATTATATCCATGCTTGGGCGTGATCGAACCCCATGACTCCGGATGAAGCCCGCAGGCATTACCTGGACAGCTTGTTACCAGGCCGCCATCCCTAATCCAAGAACGAAAATCGTACTTTTCATACTTATCAAGGTGGCCAAACAATCTCGCATACACCTGTTGCATTGCCTCTTCAACTTCAGGGATAGGAATGTCCCCGCCATGGCCGAATGACAAAAGCCACTCAGTGAATTCAATACTGAAATTACCACCCAAAGATCCGCCGTGCAACCCACGGGAAACATTAAAACAATGCACCATCAACTGCGGGATAGCATGATGCGTTTCTGCATCTGGAAATTGAAGCATCGAAAACAAAGTGGATAAAGTTGCTGAAATTGCATAGGCTTTCTGCCAATCCATTTTAAAAGCTTTACCATGTCCTCGACAATAGAGACATTTGCGTTCTTCGCCAAAATAATCTTCTTTGCCAGTACCTTTGCAATGTTCACAACATAGGTCGGTTAATTCCCAGATACGCGGGATTTGGCATTCCAAAACCACGAAACCATTCTCGCACCCCTTGTATTGGAGACTATTATCGAACCCAAAGTTGCCTGCGTAATCTGGCTCGAATTTCTTAAATCCCCATTTGCAACTAAGGAAACTCTTAACCATGAGATTTTCTTGGGAAATTATGGGAAGCGTCGGGATTATTTCCTCAGCTATGCGAATCAAGACTGCCAAGGGTTCTGTTTGGAAGCCCGCCTCATACCAGCACGGTATACTCTCGCGTTCCAACATTCTTATTTTTTCCATTGCCTATCCTTTCTCTTTTTGTCAACGAACTGAGCTCTTTTTACTCCTTTCCTGGTTTTTTGGCAAATATAAAACCCCGGTCTTCCAAATTGAAGTCTGGGCTTGCATTAATAAAAAGAGGTCCACGCTAGTGAACCTCTCAAGGTTGTTGAACAATACTGTTCAAAGTTATTTGAAGCAGGTGTAAATCCGACCGGTTGGCAAACTTAGTCCCTTACACTGAAAACCAAGCTTCTGCACTGCAAGCTTGAAGCTTGAATCAGAAATTGAAATATATTCAAAGCCACTCTTGGTCCTTAAGGGAATAACACTAGTAATTTCGCCCAGACGAAAATGCGAATAGGCTTCAGCCAAAATATGTAAGCCATGCTCGTTATAAATTGAGATGCGACTTTTTTTGGCACTATTCAATACTTTTGACAATGTTTGTGGCCAGACATCACTCCCCATCAGCGGCAAGGTGCAATAACAAAAAGCATGATCAAAGAAGTTGTCCGGAAAAATGAGGTCGTTAATGTCTGCTTGCAACAAAATTACGCTTTGCGAATCTCCGGGACTAAATCCATACTCCAAACGCCCACTAGTAGTCGGTTTAATCTCGCTATAAACAGTTCCTTCTCTGAGATTCTTCTGGCAAATGTTGATCATTTCGGCAGAAAATTCCACGCCAGTTACACGGCAACCATCCTTGGCAAGGGCAAGGATATGCCTGCCTGTACCAGCGCCCACATATAGAACCCGGCTTCCTCTAGCTATACTGGATAAGAACGCTCGCTCACCGTGACGTAATAAGGCTAAACCAGGGTATGGGCAAGTAGGCAAATCAAGCGCAGCCTCAAAAAAATTATACTGTGCTGCACCAGTATCATAAAATTGCTTAATTGAACTATTCACGTCTCAACTCCTTAATTTTTCGTGAACTTTGTTTATTTCAAGATATCTTCACATACTCTATTAAGGGTGTCAAATACAATTGACTTACTCAACTTTTAACTTAACGGTAATTAAAGCTTTTTCCTGCTGGCAATAACTGGTTACTGGCCAGTAATTTCCAACCGTATTTGTCCCTGGATTTTCCACGCTTGAAGACATGATACAGCTTGGATCATCCAGGTGGTTTAAACCAAGTTGGTGGCCAAATTCGTGCAAGATGGTTGAGCTGACATAAGTCTCAAAAGTGCTGGGATTTTCCGCGGTCAAATCTTTAATCGTCTCCCAAAAAATAACTACACCATTGTCTGTATTGGTTAACCCAATATTGCCGGGATATTCTTCTGAACGATTTAATATAAAGACATTCAAAAGCGCGGTATCGGTTTGCGCTTTTTTCTTCGACAACTCAGCCACAAAATCCCTGACATCTTTTCGCATATAGCTGGCCTTATCCAAATTCAGTTGCTGGCCGTCATAATACTTCACCTCCAATAAGTTAGGCAAAATATTTTTTATCTCCTTCTCCAGATTATTTTTCACCTCCGCCGAGATCTGATTATCTTCAGTAGTGTAAATAACCACGGCTAATTTGTTTTTAGCCAGATATGCAGCCTGCCCATCGCCATCACGGTGCAAATTAAAAACCGAACGCCAAAAATCATGCTTGGCCAAGCTGGTTCGAAAATGATTATTAAACCAGTTGTTTTCGTTGGCCGTGTTTGCATAAAACCTAATAAACACAAACAAATAAACAATAACAATAACCACCAATAGTGCTAATATTTGGATGATCCTTTTAGTTCGGTTGTATTGGAGGATGACGATGGACATAATTTTACTTTGCCATATCTTAAACTAATTGTCATCTCAGGCGATCATCTTGTCATTCCGACCGGAAGGAGCCAAAGGCGACTGTAGCGGAGGAATCTCCTTTAGAGATAATTAGATTTCTCGGCTCCGCTACGCTTCGCTCGAAATGACAAAGGAAATTATTCCTCGCTTAAATCTTTCCAACCCGGATTAATTGTATCTATCAATTTAACTTTCTTTTCTCTTCGCCATTTTTTTAATTGTTTCTCTCTGGCGATTGCCGCACTAATATCATCGGTTTCTTCATAGTAAACCAGTTTTTGGCATTTATACTTTTTAGTAAATCCTTCGACCAAACCGTTTTTATGTTCAAGAACTCTGTGTATCAAACTATTTGTTACGCCAATATACAACACGCCACTCTTGCTTGCCATCATATAAACATAATATTTGTGCTTTCTCGTATTATTACGTGTCATTATGATCCTTCTGTCATTCCGATCGAGCCCGAGTCTTCGAGGGCGAGTGGGGGAATCTCGGGTTATCTTATCGGGATCCCCCCGCCTGGCCTACTCCGCCGAAGCGGCTGCGAAGGCTGGACCATGCTAGTTCGGCGGGCAGGTCGGCAAGGCTCGGGATGACAAATAAGAAGGAGGGGATGCAAGGGGAGGTAATTATATTAATAAAATTGAGTGACAAATCACTTTAATAAAATACAAAATCCAAATAACTGGTAGTGGATTGGGAGGCGAGATTACCTGATATTTCTGCGGAATTTTTATGGTCAATTATTTCCAAACCCTTGGCGCTCCGAAGTTTGGCAAATTCCATTACAATGGCTAGCGAAGTTGGAGAATCAGCGGAAACATCTTTTAACTCCACGGGGATCATCTTTTCCAGGAGTTTTAGGCTTTTTTCATCTTCAAGGTTTGCGATTTGGAAATTCTGGTAATGGGAAAAATCCACGCTGGCAATAACTAAATCGTTTTCAGTTAAGGTTTTGTTTAGGACATTTGCAATTTCTTGGATTTGGGCCAAACCAAATCCACTTTTTACGGCTAGTATCACAAAATTTGAATTGGGAAATTGTTTTTTTAAAAAGGGCAAGGGCGTTAAAACCGAATGCTCATTTTTAATCAGCTCATTATCTATCGTTACCGAGCTAAGGGTTTTTAAATCATCAACTATTTTCTTATTAACTTCAAAAATCTGGTTTTGCCAGTGCCAATTGGCATCACTGATTGAAAATTCTGTTAAACTTTTATTCTGGTGATCTGGGCCCATGATTATAATAGTTGTTGGTTGTGCGGTTCTTAAACTGCCAATTAGCCTGCCAATCAGATAATCAGCTAAAAGGTGGTGCGGCAGCACCGCAGCTTTGGCGCCATTAACCACTTTTGACTCTTGGCCAGCTGAATAGGCGCTTTCCACCTGGGCCAAAGTAATTTCTTCAAGTATCTTTGAACTTAAAGAAGATTTTTTCGAGTGCCCAAAGCTGCGCCAGCTTATGGCTAGCGCAGCGATGATGATTAGGAGTATTAAGCTATTTAATTTCCAAAGTTTGCGCACCGGAATAATTAATTATTTCTCGGCTGTTCTGGCCTTGGATCAGTGCTGGTTCTGCCGCATACCCACCAGGCGTCAAAACCCGGGCATAATAATGGAAAGCGCGCTGGGCATTGCTGTAAAAAGTCAGGCGCTGACCGTCGATTTCCAAGGGATAGCCCTGATTATTATCATAGGCAATCCCCCTTTGCCAAGGATTGGTTAACAGCACTAAACCCGATGGCAATTCGTCAATGACAAAGTAGGTGGTATCAATTATATTGCCTTTCAGTTTTGGTTTGAGGTCAATCCTGACAATATCACCCTGCTTAATTGCCTTGCCCCAATCCGTGATATTGAAGTATGTCCGGTCCAAACTTAACCGGTCGTCCTTTTTTTCTGCATTAATATCAATTGGCGTTAAGGAGCTGACGGCAATGCCCACCAAGCCCTGGTAACTGACTACCTTGAAAGTTTTTAATTCTGCCGGTGTTAGAGAGATAGTCTTGGTTTCTGAATTTTTTAGCTGGATGGAAGTAACTTGGCTATTTACCGAATTATCCAAACTAACGCTTTGGTCATTCAAGAGTGGGACTGCGGCTTTAATGGCTAAAACTCTTTCCAGATTAGTTATGGTGTCTTTGGGAAAATTATTGGCTAAATACTTGCTTAAACCTGCTCTTTGCTCGTATTTCAAGCCTTCAGCCAGAATATAGAACCTGGCTGTATTGACGATTTTACTGTCATTGCTTCCGCCAAGGTTTAATTTGGCAAAAGGCTTTTCTACCACCCCGTACTTCTTGAATAATTCCACCATAATTCCAGCAGTTTTTTCATAACTGCCTAAAGCATAATACGCTAAAGCGGCAGTCAGCTGGTCTTCAGCATCAAGATTATTAAGATTTAAAAAACTATCAATGTCCGGTAAAACCGGTTCATTGAGGTTGGCCAAGCCCAAGAGCGCCAAGCCAATTTGCTCGGTAGAAGCATTCTTCTGTTCAAGTTTGTTCACAAAATATTGGCGTAACTTCACCTTATCAAATACATCAGAAGCACCGGCCGCATAAGCACTTAAAGTCAAACTTGAACTCCCATAATTTATTTGGCTAATACCGCCGTCTTCTTGCTGGAAACTCAGGAAAAAATTAGGGTCTTTATTTGAATCAATCCCTTGAATGCCAAGTTGTGTCAGTAAGTCTTTGGCTATATTGGCTGACAAATGGGTTTCCAATCTTTTGCCATAAGCCCAACGCAAACCATATAAAGATGATATCAACCGTCCCCTCTCCAAATCACTAAAGACTAGGGTAGTCCTGTCGACATCTGAACCAGTAATGGTCAAACCGGGCTTGGCTTCCAAAAATTCATTGGCGGCTTTAGTCAGCCTGGAGCTCAAGACTTTAAATTTCCGACTTAAAACATCGCTTTGTTCGCCTGATTTAACCGTCAGTATTATTTCCTGATCCCCGACCTGAAATTTCGGTAAAACAAACTTCTGCAAAGTAAAGGCCTTGGCTGTCTTGGTTTGCGACTCGCCTAAACCTGGTACCTCAAGTTTAAAACTGATGTCGCTGTCAACATTCAAACCTGAACCATAAGCTCCGGCTACTACCACCGGCTGATCATCAACCACATACTCTTCGCTCATGGTCAAAACCCCAAATATGGCCTTAGTTACTGGCAGTTTGATGGAATTTTGCCCGGCAGATAAATCTTGTGTCACGCCTTGGGCGGTTATCCGCCAAGAAGTAATGTTGTCCGGCAGTGAAAATTCCACCTCTGCTTGGCCAGCGGCATTAGTTTCCACTTCCGTGAATAAAACCGCATCTTTAAAGTTTTTCCTGGCGCCATCACCGCCCCCGCCGCCTTCAGCCATTGTTTCCAATTTCGTAGGCAAGTGGCTGGCGTACTGTTCAATCAACCCATCGGGTAAAAAAGTATACAAAGTTTCCAAGGGTGTTGGCGTATTATCGATTTGAATGGCGGTTATAGCCTCATCAATGGCGCTTAAATTCACCAAAGTCTTGACTGGCTGATTTTGCTTATTAGTCACTGTAACTTTTAATTTGGCTTTATCGCCTGGCGCGTAAGTTGCCTGGCCGGGTTCAAGCTTAAGGTTTAAAGCCCGGCTCTGTTCATTGAAAACTAAATTGGCCGAATAATTAGTCAGGATAAAACTACTGCCATTAAAGTAGGCTGCGGAAAAACTAATATTCGGCGCGTCTTCAGCCTTAAAAACATATTTAAAAGTTGAAACATCTTTTACGCTTACTTCTTTAATACCGTTTTGCATCTTAATGAACAGGAAAGGCCCCTTGCCTTTGACTGGCTGGCCATTTTTTATTAAGCGGATTTCCGTGGTTTCGCCGATGTTATATTTCTTTGAAACACCGTTGGCATCAGCCAGGTCTTGGGCATCAGTAACCATATAATCATTGTTCTGGCTGTATTCGTGGTAACCGTCTTTATAAAGATAAACCGAGCGCGTAACCTTGCGCCCATTCTGGTCTTTTGCCGTAATATCAATCCGATATTGCGTGCCGGTTAAGTTAAATTCTTTTTCAAAAATTCCTTTATCATTAGTCAGGCCGGAAAAATCTTCACGTTTTTCATCAGTGGTGGTATAGTCATACAAATCCACCACGGTTTTTTCAATGAAATTATATTCTTCTCCTCTTTTAGTTTTTTTTGTAATTTGTTCATAAACCGTACCAGTTATTTCTGAATTCGGCACAATCACGCCCTTAATATCTTGCATATAATACCAAGTGGTATTCACTTTGCTGGTGTCGATCGTGGATAAAGTCAAAGAAATTTTGGCGTTGTTGCCTTCAAATTGGCCAGTTGGGTCAAAAGTCACTGCGCTAGGATAGCCAATCACGTCCGTGTCAGCCACAATATCGCCTTCAGCTGCGTCTTGCGGGAAGAAACTTTTATGGATGTACTGGATGTTCTTCGGGTCTTTGGCGTTGATAGTGACTTTAACTGAAGCTTTGCCTTGCGCATCCGTAATGATTTTAGTCCCTGCTTCGCCTGCCTGGCCGTAATCCGAATAAGCCAATTTAATGTTCGGTGCTGGCGTACCGTCAAAAAATTGGGTCTGGATGCTGTAGGTAATTTCTTCGCCATCAAATCCGGCTAACTTATCCGGGGTAACCAAGATTTGGTAAGCCGGTTTGGCAAAAGTCCTGACCTCAAAATATTTCGAGGCAATAATTTCATTGTTAGAATTCTTGACTGATAAAGTGTAGCTGCCTGAGGTCAGGTGGTCTAGTTTTATGGATTTTATATAATTGCCATATTCACCAGTCTTGACTGTCTCGGTAACCAGCGGGATGTAATCACTGTTGCCATCCACATAATTCCAAGTCCAAATTTCCATTTTAACTTCCTGGTCAGTAAAATTTGTGGCCTGCCTATCCCTGACCACGCCCCAAACGTTTACCGTGTCATCTGGTCGGTATAGTGTCCGATCGGTGGAAACATAAGCCCAATAATCCGGATTACTGCTGCGCCAGCCCATGCCATAATTCATCCAACTGCCGTAAAAATTTTGGGCAATTGGCACGATCAAATTCCGGCCGTCCTTGGCTGTGACTGAAAAGTAAGAACGGGTGGCCAAAGAATCATTCCCGCCAGTTACCGCCGACGGGGTTTTCAATTTTGCTAAACCATCTTTATCAATGATCTTTTCCTCTGAACTTTCCAAATTCTTGACGCTTCCGCCAACCAAAGGTTCCTTAGTTTTTAAATCTTGAACCCATAAAACCGCCTCTTGCCTGCTGGCATACATGGCCGCCCCAATTTCGCTGACCGCCACCACGGTCTGCAAACGCTGCTTATTTAAAGTTAAATCCATAACATAATAACGCGCATCAAAACCATTAGGCATGCGGATGAATCTTTGGTAATCATGAATTTCCACAGTCGGCGTGTATTCCCCGATCTTGTGCAAACCCTCAAGCTTAATCAGTGCTTGCTTCCTGGACCAATAGGCCCATTCTGGAATTTCATCCAGGGGTTTTAAACGTTCAACCAGCTCCGCATTATCCTTGAATTTATAAACCACTGCCTTTGAAGAAGTAAGGTCTCCAATTGTATTATTTGATTCAATTACCGGCGCTTCACCAGGCTTGACCGCGTGGAATGAGGGATCAAAAAAATCAGGATAACTATAACCATTATTATCATCTGTGCCGGCGGTTTCAAATTTAAAAATGAAATCACTAGCTAAACTGACTGAAGAACCATTAATCGGCAAGCCCTTAGCCACCACAACTGAATACAGGGTACTTGGCCGCAAACGCTCTTTAGGTACAAAAGCCACAACTCGGCCGTGTTTTTCAAAACGTCCCTCCAGAGCAGGTGAAAAAGTAATATTTTTTTCAAAATCTTTTACCTTATCAGTATTGAATGTCACTTCAATGCCGGTGTTCAAGGGTACGCCTGTGGCTTTGTTCTTGGGCAAGGTTCCGTCAATTTCCAAACTTTCTTTGGGTTGGTAGGCCCAGGAAAAAATCTGCTTTTCTGAACCTGTATCGGACTTCACCGTAGTACCCAGGCTGATCTTATAAACCGAACCGGCAGCTAATTTTTCTTTGGGTGTGATGGTAAATTCTTTATCGCTTACTGAGGCAATTGCCAAATCCACTTTTGGCAATATGCTTAAAGAAACTTCTATGTCTTTTTTCTGGATTGGGATGCTGCTTTTTAAAGTAAAGGCGGTGTCGGTTTCCACGCCGAGGGCGTCAGCTTTGGTGGGTTGCAAGAAAAATTGCCCAAGCTTTGCATCAGCCGGAATAACTACTTTGTCAAAGGCTTGTGGTCCAGTCTTGGCAGGTTGATAAAAAAACTTAAAATATGCTCCCAGACCGACTAAGATAAGAGCAATTGCGCAAACGCTAAAAAGCCATGCGCGAATTGGTTTGGATGACCAAAGTCTTAGCGCCATATGGTTAAAAATTAAGGAATTAAAAAATTATTATCTTAAAGGTACAGTCTTTAAGACTGTATCAATCACTTTTTGAATTGAGGTGTGGGTTTTAACGAAATAGCATGACATGCCTAACTCTTCGCACTTTTGCAGGACGACCGTACTTTCCACCTGCGAAAGCACGATTACCGGGATGCTGAAATCCGCTTTGGTCGACTTAAGCCTTTCAATTACTTGCAGGCCATTCTGTTTTGGCAAACCCAAATCCAAAATAATTGCCGCGGGTTTTAAAGACCGGGCTTTTTCAATGGCTTCAATGCCGTCTTTTGCCACTTCAACGTTATAACCCCTTTCAACTAAATTTTCCCGCAAGGCCGCGGCCACGGAAATCTCGTCTTCCACGACCAAAATCAAGGGTTTGACTTTCTGTTTTGGAATTTTTCGGCTCAGTGCCATATCCATTACTATACACTAAAAACCCTGCTTTTTTAAGGTACTCCGTTGCTTAATGCTTTTTCCTGATAATTTCCCAAATCAGCCAGCCTCCGCCCAGCCCACCACCAACTACCAACCATGACCAAATGGGCAGAGAATTATTGGCTTTTTCCTGATCAGAAAGATTTATGGGTTGGGTTGTGGCAACGGCTTTTTCAACATTCTCGCCTTCGACCTTACCTGTGGAATTTGGATTTTTTGGTTCGACTAAGCCGCCAAGCTCCTGGCTCAAATCCGAAATATATCTACCAGACGAGTCCTTAATAAACTTTTCACCTTTTTTAGCCTTAGGATATGTTACTGAACTTATTATTTTCCCATCTGGATCCAAAAACTCAATTGTTGCCCCGTCATTCCGCAAAGTGAAATTCAAATCTTCTTCAGTCAAACGAAGGATGGTTTTGGCATTAATCATGCCAGATAATTTAGTAATCTTTGTTTTGGATTTTAATTGCCAAGCTTCCAGATTTACTGGCTTGGATCCAGAATTTTGGATTTCCACCCACTCTTCCTCCCCTTCTACAGGATTAGGCATTAAGGCAGATATGCTCAAGTCTTTACTTTTCTGGTAATCACTTACTTTAATAGTAATTTTGCTTTGGCTAACTTTACCTTTGGAATCCTTGGCAATCAGGGTAACAATAAATTTTCCGGGCTTTGCAAAGACGTGTTTGACTTTGGAGCCTTGGTCTGTTTTACCATCACTAAAATCCCAAACAAAATCCAGGTCATCGCCATCTGGATCAGAAGACTCTGCGGCTGAAAATTGAATTTCTTGCCTGACTTTTATTTCAGTTTCAACTTCCTTAATTATGGCCACCGGCGGGTTGTTTGGATCAGTAAAAACGTTATCCGCGCCAGGCGTTGGTTTATTGGTCCAAATCCACTCCTTATTTATATAGGCATATGCCCGCGCTTCAGCCGCCGCCTCCTTATATTTCACGCTGGACACAGTTTCACCATCTGGTGAAACTAAATTTACAGTATCGCCGCCGGTATTATTCAAGGCAATACCAGATTCTGGCCTTTTCACTGCGTAATATTTTCCTGGTGATAAAACCAAGACTGGAAAAGTAAAACTGGATTTGGAGGTATCCTCAACTTTCCAATTTTTCAAATCAATAGCTTCTTCGCCAAAATTAAATATTTCAATAAATTCCTCTTTAGAATCATCTCCTTTGGGGTTGGGGAACAATTCAGTGATTATTAAAGTTTTAGGCCCGATTATAATACTCTGGCTTTGATTGCTAACTGAATTAGTATTGGTATTGACGTTGGAATTCGTATTTACGGGCTGGGTGATTGGCGTCACAGGCGCAGCGGCGTTAATGAATTCCAAATCCGAAGCTGTGTTTTGCGGTTCAGGATTTTCACGAATCACCAAATCATTGCCATTATTATCCGTATCCTCGCCATTACCCCGAAACATGTCAGCGCCACCATCTTTCATGGTATCTTGGGTTGAACTGATTAAAGCTTTTCTTTCCAAGCTTTTGGAATTTCCAGGATTTAAAGCGACTTGATTTTCAAGATGCGTTGCTTTACCCCAGCCGACCAAATCTACAATGCCTTGGGTATTTACTAATTCCACGCTGTTATCAGAAGAAATGGAATTGGTGGTTGAATAGCGCGCGTCTGGATTAATAGCGCCTTTGTAGCCCGTTGGATGAGCAATTAAAAAATAGCCATGCGCTGGAATTTGTGATAATTCGAAGGAATCAATAAGCGGATAGGCGGCGCCACTGGCTGTCCTTTTGATTAATTGCCAACCCGTAAGGTCAACTGAATTATCCAAAGGATTATAAAGCTCGACGAATTCATCCGTGCTAAAGCCAGTGGCGCCGCTGATCTGGATTTCGCCGATGACTATGTGATTGGCTACGGTCGCATGAGCAAACTTAAATGGCATGATAAATATTAATATTGATAACAAATAAAACTTTTTCATAAAATCTTGATAATTTTAATATTTAAAGTTTTTGGCGGAGTTATTGTTAACGAACAGGACTCCCCGACTCGCCGACCAAGAATAGCTTGGCCCACTGGCGTAGTTACATTCAATTGACCTTTACTTAAATCCCCAGGACCAGAAACAATTTTTAGTTTCATTAACCGACCATTGATTATGACTTCGACTTGGTCACCGATCTCAATATTTTTTTCTGGCATAATTTTCCTAAAACTAATACCCACACCGATACTTCTTACTACGCCTAGAACTAAAACCACCCCTTCTTCTCCTTATCACTCCCCGCCAAATTTTCATCAACGGGGAGAGGACAAGGGGACGAAATTGAATTAATTACAAATTAAAAAAGAACAAACCAAAATTAAGCCACTGGAACTTCTTCCAGAGCGCCTTCTTCTGGCGCGACCGCGTTTGCGACCGCTTGGGGCTTCGCGCCTTTCCGTGCGGAGCCTAACATAATCAAGTTTTGGGCAACTACTTCTGTACGTTCGTGCTTCAACTTTTCTTTATCTTCCCACTTACGGGTGGCCAAACGGCCTTCCACATAAACCCGGTCGCCTTTTTTCATGTACTTCTCGATGATTTCTGCTAACTTGCCCCAGGCCACGATCGGATGGAATTCCACAGACTCTTTAGTGGTCTTGGTCTTGTAATCACGCCACGCGTAGTTTGTGGCCACGGAAAAAGTGGCGACTTTTTGGTTACCATTCAGGTTTTTGACTTTAGGATCATGGGTTAAGTTGCCCATTAAAACAGCTTTATTCAAATTCATAATATACACCCCCTTTCTTTAATAAAAATGGCTAATTTAAAGGGAAAATTGGCAAATTTGCTTGACCCCGCACCACTTTTTATACAAACATTTATACAATTTGTTAGGATATTCGCCAAAATAATACCCTAAAGTAGCCAATTGATATTTACTTAAAAAGTGGTGCGGGGTTGACTTTTCTTGAGTTTGCTTCATACTGGTTTTCGGATGCCAAAAGAGCGTAAAAGCAAAAGTGGTATCCGGACAAAATCACCAAGCACGCGGGTATCTCCTTTCCAAGACCCGGGTGTTTGGGTTTGGGTTAATTAAGTAATGGTCTCTAATATTTTTTTAGCTTCTCCTATTAATTGTGATTGGGTCGCCACAAAAAAATAATTACTATTCAAGGGTAAAACCGCAATAAAGGTTTCTGTCCTGGATACTGAAATCTGAGTTATTGTCCGCGTGCCGACATTCAAGCTTTCAAGATTAAATGCATCCTGATTTAAATCCATAAACCCTTCGCTTGCTCGTTGTCGTAAAAATTTTTCGGGGTTTAAATTATTCTTGGCATAAGCAAACACTTGAATTTCTGGAGCGTCTTGGGTATGATCACACGTCCCATCCGACCAGACATAGGCAATTAAGGCTGCGTTTACATTTTGCTTATTAAAATTTTCACAAGCAATATAACCTTGGGGAATTTGAAAGCTATACTTACTATTAACTAGAGTTACGGTTTTATAAATAATGGTATTCGCATTGCTGACATTAGTTCTGTTTGATTCATTGTCAGAATTTTTTGAAATCGATGCAACTTTATAAATACCTATAGCTAATATAATGACTACTACAGGGATAATAATTGAGAAGAGTTGCTTATTTTTCATAAATTTTCGATATTTGAAAGACAAAATTGATATTAAAATGAATTAGCCATCTGGGGAAAAGCATGAATGCTTTTCCCCAGACATTTTTGGCAAAGCAAAGTGATTAACGGCCACCCAGAGCAATAAGATCGACGGCATAATAATTATCCAGGTCGCCATATCCCGATCCGGACGTGGAAATTATATGCCTGGCAATAATCTCGTTACCCATGCCGCCGACAAAATTGGCATCAATTACATCAACGGATGTCACTGACGACCCTTCTACTCCGGCTAAAATAGCTACGACAATTGCCGTATGGCCGTTTGCGCTATACGAGCGAATTATGTCGCCCACCCGGAGTTGGCGGAACGGCTTGGTGTAGCTACGGCTGCTGTTATAGTTGGCCAGGCAGGTAGCATACGACGGAAGCGTACCTTGATAAACGCTACTGCGATATAAAATCAAATTCACGAAATGTACGCACTGCCCGCCGCGGCCATAACCACCATAACAGCCATACGAAGCTGGGTTGGAGTAATACAAACCCCAAACAGAAGCATTGGAACCATAGCGCGACTTCATGACGTTGTAAGCGTTCAAGTCGTTGGCCATAAAATTCCAATTGCTCACAGCATTGCCATTAATGGATTTCGTAGAATAGCCATTAATGGCTTGGCTTAGGGCATAGAAACACTCTAGTTTTACCGCTTGTCTTGGGTCAGAAGATAAGCGATAAGCAACATCTGGCGTCTGGTTTTCATCAGTCCCAATCCCATCATCAAGATTAGAATCCGCGTCCACCGGACCAGTAATCCTGGCTGGCAGGTTTGACGTTCCTTCATTCTGGGAACAGCCCTGCATGTACATGGGCGTGCCTATGGCTACGAATAACATCGCAACGATCATCGACAAGACTTTCGAAGTTTTCACGTTTTTTACTCCTTTATCCCTCTACATAGAGGAATAGTTTTCAGGTTTTGTCAGTAAGACAACAAGTTTCCTGGTTTAGCTCCTTTTTACTTAAGTAAAGCCCCCATTGTGGTATGCCAGGCCTTTGTGTGGCAAATACATCACCTCACTTTCTTTAGTTTTAAAGAACAATCAGTTACTGGGTTCAATCTTTTAGTGAGGTGCATTCTTGGCCTTTCTTTCCACGAATACTTTCACCTCACCTTTTCATTTTTTATTTTTTTAATACTAAGCGCCTAAAGTGACAATTAAACCCGAAAAAAATGGACTAATAAAAATAAAACCTATTAAAAAAACAAGTACTGGGATTTTTTTGGGCTGCTTCAAGAATATTGCCGTAAGGATAATGCCCAGCCAAACCGTTATGTTTAGGCCGATTGAAATAATAGATAAAGACGACATCGACATGGGGTAGAGCAGTGAACCAAAAAGACTCAAAGCGAAGGAGCATAGACCGCCGATAATCGCAAAGCTTAGAAGTCTGAGGATATTCTGAAATTTGATGATCATAACAATATAATTAGTTTTGAAATAAGAAGCGCTGGCCATAATAAGGGGAGTATCAGGTATTGAAAAAATCCAGAAATTGCCAACTCTGGAAAACTTCCGGGAAGTTCTTCAAATCTTTGCTGCATTGTAAAATCTGCCTGACTATCCTTGCCGATGGTTAAAAATAAAACTAGACCAAGAATATAGTACCCTACTATGATTAAAATTATTATTCTTTTTGATAATTGAGATTTCCTAAGCATAAATAATAAATTGATTTACAGATTTTTTACTTATGAGGGAGAATGACAATTAATCATTCCCCCTCTTTTTTCAGTTATGAGCAACAAGAACATATAGACTGACAACGACTGGCCCGCCGGCGAGCCAGGTGCCGCGATCGCCAATGCAAAGATATACACCCGGAGAACAGGCATCACGAGCAAGCAAATTTGCACGATACGCCACCCACAAGGCATAGTACACATACGCATTGTATGTATACCATCTCACATCATCTGGCGTATCCGACCAGGTCGGATAATATGCAAAAATGTACTCATTATCGGAAGGATCGCCATCACAGTACGGATCCGTCCAATAACCTCTGCAGCCCGTTGCACCAGCGGAGGGCTGGTATTCAATAAATTGCCGGCAAGCCGCGGCAGAAGTTGCTTGGGAAGACTCTTTTTGTCCTAACAGAAGAGATAGTTCTTTTAGGACAGCTGCTGCTGTGTCTGAACTCACCCCCATAGCGATCATTCCTGCTTTGAGAATCTGCTCTTGAATTGAATTAGGAATCTTTCCTAATTCTTGAACAACTTGGCTAGATGGCTGATTGGAAATCAACCATATAGCCGCATCGCTTGGATCGATGCTTTTTCCATCCAGAAACAACGTCTGAGCTACTTCATCGTAGTAGAAACCTTGAGCAGAGGCCTGCGTAGTTGGAGCGACGCTCTGCTCACTACACCCAGCCAACACCAAGGCGAGCAGCAAACCGGCGAGAATAAGAATCCGTTGCATTTGGATTCTCCTTTCAGTTTAAAAAGAACGGTTTTAGTTATGCCACTCACCTCCTTTCCAGGATTGAAATGAATGGCGTTTGTTTACTGACTAAATTAAGGCTAACACAGGTTTTGGCAAAAAAAGGCCGAGTTATCCACGATAAAACCGCGACGGCGCGACGGCGCACGCGTCAACATTTGTTCCGCCTTTCGTGTCCAAACTGAACGTTTGGCCACTCCAGACTCCACAAATGTGCCGCTTTTCCCCATAAACGCGTACTCGCTCCGCTCCGTGCCACGTTTATGGGGACCCCTATTCTTAGAAAGCCTTTTAGTGCCCCTCTCCCCGCAGATGCGTACTCCCCCGCGGCCGCGGGGTCCGCTACTCGTTCGTGGGGACCCTATTAGTGTGCCCCTCTCCCCGTAAATCCGTGCTCATCCCGCTTTCGCGGGCTTGCGCGCCTGATTTACGGGGACCCTAAAATCCTAATTTTTAGCTAAGTTAAGACAAAAAACTCATTTTTTTACCACTTTTCCCTAATAACCTGGGGGCTTGATTTATTTTCTGAATAAGCGTACAATAACCTGTTTAAAAGCTTTGACTTTTAAGCAAAATAAGCTAAGATTTAATTAGATTAGACTAATATACCGAAAAATCGGAAAGGGGGTGTGTTTATGAAATTAAACAAAAAATATTTAATTGCAACCGCTGCAACCCTGGGTGTAATGGCCTTACCAATAGCGGCTTTAGCCGTGTCTTTTGATACTACTTTTGCCGGTTCATTGGGCTTCACTTCAACTGATTTGAAGGCAACGATTTTGAACGTGATTACCTTTGTATTAGGCCTCTTGGGCTTGATCGCGGTTATCATGATTCTTTACGGTGGCTTTATCTGGCTGACTGCGGGTGGCAATGAAGATAAGGTTGATTCAGCTAAGAAAATCATTTCTTCAGCTTGTATCGGTTTAGTTGTGGTTTTGCTGGCTTGGGCGATCGTCAACTTCGTGTTGAAGACTACCAATCAAGTGACCGCCTAATTAACATAATTATTAATTAAACTAAAAACCCTTTCGGCTAAAACCTGGGGGTTTTTAGTAATAGCTATTGTAATTCTCCGGCAAATTGCGTTAATATAAGGGTATATGAAACTTACTAACAAACACCTTGCCGCTCTCGGTTTGTCATTAATTAGCCTAGCCTTGCCAATGGCTGCCATGGCCGTGTCTTTTGACACGACTTTTGCCGGCTCGCTGGGTTTTACCTCGGTAGACTTAAAACAGGCCGTATTGAATGTTATTACCTTCGTCTTAGGCCTCTTGGGCTTGATTGCCGTTGTCTTTATTCTTTATGCTGGATTTATTTGGATGACTGCAGGCGGCAATGAGGACAAAGTAGACAAAGCCAAACAGATAATTTCTTCAGCCTCAGTTGGTTTGGTTATTGTCTTGCTGGCTTGGGCAATCGTGAATTTTGTGCTTAAAACAGCCAACCAAGTAGCCGGGAGCCCAAGCGGATTATAAATGAAAAAACCTAACAAATACCTTTTTGCTACCTTAATAAGCTTAACCGTTATAGCCCTGCCAGCCATGGCTTTGGCCGTGTCTTTTGACACGACTTTTGCCGGCTCGCTGGGTTTTACTTCCACAGACCTGAAACAAACTATTTTGAATGTTGTTAGCTTTATTCTGGGTTTATTGGGTTTAATCGCCTTAGTAGTAATTCTTTACGGTGTTTTTTCCTTGGCAACTTCTGGCGGCAATGAGGACAAAACTGATACGGCCAAAAGACTGATCTCTTCGGCAGTCGTTGGCCTGATAGTCGTCCTGCTTTCTTGGGCAATCGTCAACTTTGTTCTAAAGACGACCGCCCAAGTCACTAACTAAGTTTTTCTGTTCAAGCCTAAACCGACTTTGACGGCTTTTTTATGTAAACCAAGCTTTATCTAAAAAATGAAACTAAAGAAATACTTTCCCTTTTTAATTACTTTATTAATCAACTTATCGCCCCGTATTGTCGCGGCTACTACCACGGAAAATATTGGGCCCCAAGCCAATCTTTACACGCTGGATATCAAGCCTTTCCTTTTCAGTATTGCCAACGTGGTTCTGGGCATAATCGGGGTTGTTTCAACGGTCATGCTCCTTTACGGCATTATAGTTAAGATTACCGCTGGGGGTAATGAAGACTCGGAAACGCACTCCCGAAAACTGCTTATCGGCGCAGTCATTGGCATGTTTTTGGTAATTGTTTCCTGGACTTTGTTTTCCACGGTTTTCAAAAACGTGGTCCAGGCCGCGGGATAAATTGTTTTAAAAAGAAAAGGCGCCGGACCAAGTGGTCAAGCGCCTGATTATGAAATTTATGATGTTGCGGCTTGCTCAGCAGCAGTGTCCCCATCAAAAGCAGACTTGAAGCCCTCTTCTGTCCAATTTCCCGCATAGAATCCACCTGAGGGACAACAATTCCATCGCATGCAACCAATCACACTGTCCCCTACTTTAGTTACGATTGACTGGTCAAAGAATTCTGTATTATTCGCATAAAGCGCGACGCTTTGATCAGGTGCAATTGGCAAACCGCAGGCGGCACAGCGAATTACATATTTCTTGTAATCTGCCATCTTACATTCAGGGCACAGGTCTTTTTTCTCAATCTTGACCGTTTCTTGACCATAGACATCCAAAACATACCATTCGGGTCCTTCGTGACCGCATGCATATTTACGGGTTGTCTCCGAAGCTTCTTTTACAAGCATATTACCGTGAGATAATGGCAGCTTATCTGGTTGTGCCAGATCTCCTGCTTGCGCAGTAATACCCATGCCTTTCGGCGTTTTCAATCCTCTTCCAAACATGCTTGGCTCCTTGTTTTTGATTTTATTAAGAACTTCACCAAACTTATCTGTTCTGTATTGGATTGTCAATAATCTTACAGATTTTGTTATACCCTACCTTTCCCACTCCTTGATATCCGGTGAAAAATCTACTTAGAAATGCGGTATTCCTAAATTAACTCCGTATTTCGTGACTTGGTATTGTGCAATATATTCCAAAAACGCCTCTGTACTGATTTACGGTTTTTATGGAATTGTTAATAGACTAACTAATTAAATAATCGTTAATACTAATAAGTACATTGCTTGACAAAAAATATTGACCTGATTAACATTAGCCAACTATCTTGATTTAACTAGTTTAGCCCTTTACCTTTAAACATCCTGTATAGGAGGATTCTGAAATGAGGTACTTTTCAACCGACGACGCCCCGACTTCGGCGGCTTATCCCCAAGCAGTCATCCTGGAACCGGGAGATAAGCTAGTGGGCCTTTCGGGATTGGTAGCGTTCAAACCCGGAGAAAAGCAGATCATTGACGGTGACGCCGCCGCTCAAGCCGAACAGATCTTCAAGTATGCCGACGCGATTCTCGAATACTGTGGCTCGAGCAAGGACCGGCTTTTCAGGGTGACCATCCTGCTTGCCAACAAAGAGGATTTTGCCAGCGTCAATGCCGTCTACCTGAATTGGCTGGAAGGCTGTGATAAACCGGTCCGCGCCACCTTCGCGGTCGGTTTCCCCATCGAGAACGCCCTGGTCGAAATTGTCATCGACACGGTCGTCAAGTAAAGCCCAAATTTGCGGGCTTGATATTGACTCCCCCAGCTCCAAAAGAGTCTGGGGGGTTTTTTAACTATTGGATTGCCTAAAACCGATTGACAAAAAAACCAAACAAAATATAGGTTCAAATCAACCAAATAAAAAAAGGCGCCAGACCAAATGGTCAGGCGCCTGATTATGGAATTTACGATTTGTTGGTTAGCTCGGCAATTGCCTTCTGCTGACGTAGACTTGCCACTACATGCTTATACCTTTCTACGCCGGCCCTCCTTGTCCACGCCTCAATAATGGCATCATGGTTTTTTGGAATTTTAGTAACCAAAAGCAATTTGCTCAAACCCTGCAATTCAAACCATAAGGCGTTTTGAATCACATCCACTATTGACTCATGAAAGGGTTTGAGCCTCCGACGACCAGGCAAGTCGGATGCCGGAATTTTAGTTGCGGCGGCAGAAATTGGCTCAGGGCAAGGGTTTAAAAAATGCCTGCGCATTTCCTGGCCTGTAACCGGCCCATCAACCCATGCCACATTAAACAGCGCGACCTCACCGGCTTCGCAATTACACGGCAGGCTATTATTTCCGGTTTCGATTACGCCGGTATCTTTGCATTCGCTGCACTTCGGCATTTCTGCCTCCTTTATCAAAGGGTTTTCGATTTTAATTTTAATAAACCAGCTTACAAAACCCCTGTGTTCTTGTCAACTTAAAAACCACACCCCCTAACGATACACCTGCCCGCCATTGCCGAGCATCAGCTGGAGGCAGGCGGGGAGGCTTATACCCAAAACCTTTAAACCACAACTATCTGCCCCGCTCCTAAATTTCCGGCGAAAAAGTTAGTTGATAATCGGGTATTCCTAAGCTTATACCATATTGCGTGGCTTGAGCGTATTGTTCCTTATTTCCCCTTTCAACTTTGAAAAACTTATTCGAAAAAATAATATAATGGAACTGGTCATTCTTAAAGTCCACATACCAACTATGCTTATGTTCTTTATCTAAAGCCGTGCTTATTTTATCCGCAATCAATTCAGCCTGAGCTTCTGGAATTTCAATTGTATGCAAAGTCCATTGTTTTATCCAAGGGGTTTTATGTTTTTCGGTAACCACCTCGACTTTTGTACTCAAAATCTTCACTTCTTTTAAAAGCCCATCATTTTCTAAGCTCTCTTCTATTATTACTCCTTTATAATCCATAATAATTCATGTCTTAATTCGTATTTCGTACTTTCGTAATAGATTCGTAATTCGTAGTTACCAAACTTTCTTCGATTATTACGCCTTGGTAAGCAATATTATTTGAAAAACTTTTTGTCATCTCTTTGATCTATAAGATGATGCGCTATTTTCATTTCTTCCGGTGTATTAATGTAAATAATTTTAAAGGTCCCGGAGGTGGTTTTTTTCAAATAGTCATGGCGTATTTCTACTATATGTACCAATCCCCAATAAATCCACTTGCCATCACGATTTTCCACTAAAAAATTACGCACTGGCTGCTGATGGTATTGTCTAATGTCTGGTTTGCCATGAAAACTAAAAATTTTATCCTTAAAATCATCCGCTTGGTATGGTTGCGCCAGGTGTTTTTCCAAATTGAGTTCTTTGGGAAAACCCTGGTCTGAAGTTAATTGGAGAGTGTCGTTTAGTTCAATGATACTTCCCATATATTTTTAAGTTAATAATTTTTTTAATTTAATAATTAATTTTTATACTAAATTGCCAGCTTCGTAAACGCCGCACTGGCCTTTTCTAACTCCATTAAAAAAGATGGCACATAATCTTGGCGATTGTTTTTAATTTTTTCGACCAATTCACCTGCGGGTACTGCTAGGAATTCCTCAACTTCCTCGTTTATACTCGGAATTTTATCACTGATGCCCACAAAAAGATGGGATAAACGCCGGAGAGTCGAACCGTCATCACCTGGAAATTCATTCAAAAACGCTTCAACGAAATGTAGCTCGCAAGTAAAACCCATCTCTTCAGCCATTTCCCGTTGCGCGCTCGCTTCAGGTTTTTCACCGTGTAAAATGCCGCCACAAGCGGAAATATCCCACAAACCCGGGAAGTGTTTTTTAGTCCGAGCGCGCTTCTGTATCCAGACTTCACCCTTGAGCGTAAAAACAAAAATCAAGGCATTGGGTGTCAGGTGGTTGTCCCTTTCAGCTTCTTCACGCGAAATCGTCCGCAGGACATTCCCCTGTTCATCCATGACATTAAGGATTTCGGAGGTGGACATAAATATATTAAGATTCGCGCTGAATAATAAGCACAATCTTATGAAACACATCAATAATGTCTGGATTAAAGATGGTCGGGATAAAACGTTTTTTTTCTTCTGAAGAAATGTTCAAAATTGTTTTTAGCGGCCAGGCTTCAAATCCAATACCTTTGCCCTGTTCAATCATAAGTGATTCAATTAAACCATCGTATCTATAAGCAAAAACTGCCCTTAAAACATTGTTGGTTCTGCTCGTCACCGGATCATACGATGTGCTCCTTTGCGTTTTGATATATCGCAATTTATCAGAAGTTACACGTAAACCTGTTTCTTCCTTAATTTCTTTAAGTGCAGTATCAATATATTTTTCACCTTTTTCGACATGCCCACCAACCGATGCGTCAAGCAAATTTGGAAATGTATCTTTATCCTTTGCTCGATGTTGAAAAATTATTTTCCCATCAGATGTAAAAAACCAGACATGAATTTCTTGGTGTAACAAACCCTTATCATGAACATTCGTACGTGAATCTTCACCGACTATCTTCCCGGTTTCGTCGATTATATTAAGATTTGGTTGGTCATCCATGGTTTAATAATAGAAGATAATTTGGTGCCGCCGGTCTTCCGTCTCGCTATTTTGACGGCAACGCGCAAATACTAAGGCTTTTTGTGGATTCTTCAACCTCTCCTTGCTCGTTATAGGCGATGGTCGCAAAGACTGTACCATCATTGGGATTAATAACGTGGCGGATAATTTGTTGCACGGATGGGAATAAATGCTGCTTTGGAATTTCTTCCGGCTCAAACCAAATAAACTCACCTTCTTCAGTGGCTTGCAGTTCACCGCCCGCCCAGTCGGCAGAGAAATGAAAAACCAGCCAGTTGTGCGGCTTATCCTTATAAGGCTGAATTTCTAACACCACCGCTTCTAAACGCATATTCTTTACAACCAATCCCGTTTCTTCCTTAAGTTCGCGTTGTGCAGCCAAGTAAGGATTTTCATCAGCCTCTACCTTACCGCCAATCGGATTTATGTAGTTAGGAAGAAATTTTTTCTTGGGCGAACGCTTTAACATCAAGAACTTTCCATCTTTTCGGACAAAAACATTCGCGCAAATGACGTTTTGATGAATATGGGGTTCTTGGTTTACGGGCATAAATTATTTTTATGATAATGTCACAGACTTGGGGTCCCCATTTCGTTGAAGATGAAATGGGGTGAGCGGGACGCTTATAAAATCCACCTCACGAATGAGGAGCACACGAACGAAGTGAGGAGCACGCATTCGTGAGGAAAAGCGAGGCTTCGTGCAAAGTCCGGAGTGAGCAAGCGTAAGCGCGCTCACGAAGGTCGAAGCACGAAACGAGCTGGTGCCCAGGAGAGGACTCGAACCTCCACGCCTTGCGGCACGAGGTCCTAAACCTCGCGTGTATACCAATTTCACCACCTGGGCATTAATTTAAACATTTTGTAAAGTGAACTTCAGCATTGCCCGTAACGTATATTTGCCCTTACTAGACTTAAAATATCTTTCTCTTTTTTCGGCGTCTAACTTATTATTAAAGGCTTCGTAAAAAATCAGCTTCAACGGCAATCTATTTTTCGTGAATGGACTCTTTCCTTTCTTGTGTTCAGCAAGCCTCCTTTTCAAGTCCAAGGTAATACCGCAGTAAAGTTGTTTATTCGATAATTGTAAGATGTAAATATAATGCATATTTTGCGCGTATACCACCCAGCACCACTAAAGGGTGCTGGGTCGCCGTGAACCCTTTAGTGGTTCACGGCAATTTCACCACCTGGGCTTGATATATATCGTGCTTTTAAACTATCTTTTAATCTTGCTCTTGACAATAGTCACAACACCTTTGCCAACCTTTTAATTGAGGTGATTTTTTGGTAAAGTAAGATAATAAATTTATGGAAGATGAAGTGAAAATATACGAAAGATTAAACTTACAAAAAAGATTTATTTTTTCAAAAAAACCAAAAAGCATTAAAGGCTTTTTTCTTGCAGAAGAAAAGGTCATAAAAAATTTAGGCAAAATAGAAGATTATGTATTAGACGCTGGTTGTGGGTCTGGCAGACATTTGAAATTAGTCTCTAACAACATAAAGATAGGCATTGGAATTGATTATGATTCACAAGCAATAAAAGAAGCGCAAAGGAATAATAAAGGGATAAAAAATTTAAAGTTTTATATAGCAAACATATATGATATTCCATTCCCCGATAATTTATTCGGTGTGATTCTTTGTCTCAATCATACCTTCGGCAATTTACTAAAACACAAACCCGCCATAAAGGAAATGCTTAGGGTGTTGAAGCCCAACGGAAAAATAATTATTACAGTCCACAATGATAAAATCAAAGATGATAAAATTGCTTGGTATAAAAAATGCGGGTTAAAAAATCCAATCTATTCTGACAAGTTTGGCGCAGTTATAACAGGGGAAAAATTTTGCTCTTATTGCTTTAAGAAAAACTATTTGTCTAACCTCTTCAGACAGTTTAAAAATGTTTCTTTCACTATTAGTGATTTAACTCCTTACTCTTTTTTATGCACGCTACATAAAAAGAAACGACCTAGCTGATTTTCGAACGATTTGAAGGAAAGGGAACTACTTTTCTAATATCATTTTCTCCTCTTAAAAATTTTAAGATTCTCGCAATACCAAACCCACCGCCAGAATGAATGGGCATTACTTTTAATTCCTTAAAAATTTTTAAGTACCATTCAAAATCATCCAGGCCACCGCCTTTCTTTTTCAAACGTTTAAACATTTCTGAGCGAAATAAACGACCCTTAAAGTCTTTGAATTTTTCAACTCTTTGAGCGCCACCCAAAGCTTCACCTCCAATAGGCAATATTAAATCTACAGATAAAAGCCGAGATGGATTTTTTGGATCCGGAACCATATTAAAAAATTTTATTACCTCAATATCTTTTCTGTGCTTCCACAGCGCATCGGGGTGATGAGTCAGGAGTATTGGTTGGTTACCGAATCTTCTGACTAATTTTTGTTCATTATTGGAAGAAATATCTTTTCCAAATTCAAGGTTTAAGATTTTAATCGCTTGGTCATAAGTAACTCTCGGGAAATGTGGTTTTATCTTCTTAAGTCTTTCTATATCTTGCTTTCTAAGTCCTAATTCGATTTGGGTTTTTGAAGGTAAGCACATAATATCTTGGATAATTCTTAAGATTATTTTTTCAATATAATCCAGTAGTTTTGGTAGTTTTCCAATAAGCTCTATTTCAGTCATGCTGAACTCAATCAGGTGTCTTTTTTCGTCCCCCTCTTCAGCTCTAAAGGTTGGCCCGATAGAGAACACTTTTTTAAGAGAAGGGATGACCGCCTCCAAATCAAATTGGGCAGTTTGCAGAAGGTGGGCACGATGCGGTTTTTCAGGCCTAAACCATAATAGATTTTTATCTTTGGCAACGTAAAACATGGTGTCTACGCTCTCTCAAGCCACTGACGCTCTTACTATTGTCGGCGGAAAAATTTCAACAAAACCTTCACCTTCAAGGAAGTTCCTAAAGGATTTTATTACTTGCCATTCTAATTTTATGTTCTGAATTTTTCTCTTTGATTTCATATGCTTTATAATATAACAAAACAATCAAACGTAAAGGCGAGAGTTAAACCTGCGCCATTTATCTATCTTTTAATTCCGCTCTTGACAATAGTTTGGGATATGGTTATACTTTTATTCGAAAGAAAAAGACCCGATTTATACTATTAAACATCACTAAATGAGCGAACTTACCCTTAACTTAAACACCATGGCTGGCTAAGTCATTACCTTATGTTTTAGGGATGATTTGAGCCCGTCAACAACGGGTTTTTTGTTTCTCTATAGAGGCTGTCCCCCACAAAAAAGGATTCCTTTGCAGAGAAGCACCATATATTAAGATAAGCGCGGACCTTGAAAACTGAATACAAGGTAACGAACAAGACATAAATTTTTTGAAGTACGTAAATTTTTTGGTTTGTAAGGATTAATTAAATTGTTTCCAAACTTCACTTTTATACCAGTGAAACGTTTTTGGAAACGGATGACGACCAAAGCGGCTTATAATAATGAGCCGTGCCATGGTCGCCGCATAAGGGCGTATGGTGGATGCCTTGGTACAATGTGGCGAAGAAGGACGTAGCAGCCTGCGATAAGCTTCGGGGAGGTGGCAAGCAACCTTTGATCCGGAGATGTCCGAATGGGGCAACCCTTCTGCCGTAATGGGCAGAAACGCTAACCTGAATTCATAGGGTTAGTGAGCAAACCTGGGGAATTGAAACATCTTAGTACCCAGAGGAAAAGAAAAAAATTCTGCAACAATATGAACTGCGCAACTTTATTGGTGCGAAAGTTCATATCGTTGTGGTTATTCCCTGAGTAGTGGCGAGCGAAACGGGAACAGCTAAAATCTTTTTGGTGTAACCAGTCGCAAGACTGGTGGAGACGCGCAAGCGGCTGCCAGGAAGACGTTGCGAGATTGTGTTATCAGAGCTTGCGACTCTGAGGTGGAGACATACGGAGTTTTTCTCGTTGTTCGCGCCCGAAAGAGCGTGGGCAGTGAGAATTGCTTCTTTAATCAGTAGCTGAACTGCCTGGAACGGCAGACCAAAGACGGTGATAGTCCGGTAGGCGAAACTGGTTTAGCTCTACGACATTTATTCTCGAGTACCGTGGGACACGAGAAATCCTATGGGAACCCGGGACGACTACCGTCCCAAAGCTAAATACACATTGTGTCCGATAGTGAACAAGTACCGTGAGGGAAAGGTGAAAAGTACCCCGGAAGGGGGATGAAATAGTATCTGAAACCATATGCTTACAAACAGTCGTGGCCGTGTACCACTCACTGCGTTCGGGTATCACGGCAGGCCTCTGCGCTTCGATTAAAATCGAGGTTGGCGGGGACTTGCCATGAACCGGAGCACAGCGACTGGTGCATGGTTACGGCGTGCCTATTGAAGAATGAACCAACGAGTTTGTTCAATGGAGTGGACTAAGTCCGAAAAGGACGGAGTCATAGTGAAAGCGAGCGTTAATTTAGCGCGAAAAAATATTTGAAATGATGCTCCGGATTTATCCGGACCTCATTTCATATATTTAACATTCCATTGACAAGACCCGAAGCCGGGTGATCTACCCATGACCAGGTTGAGTCCCGCCGAAAGGCGGGAGGAGGACCGAACCCGTGAGTTGTGCAAAACTCTGGGATGAGTTGTGGGTAGCGGAGAAATTCCAATCGAACTCGGCGATAGCTGGTTCTCCTCGAAATAGCTTTAGGGCTAGCCTTGAAAATTCGTTTGCGGGGGTAGAGCTACTGAATGGATCGTGATGGCGAAAGCCTACACGATCCAACCAAACTCCGAATACCGCAAATTATAATTTCAGGAGTCAGTCCGTGAGGTCTAAGCTTCACCGGACGAGAGGGGAAGAACCCATGACCTCCATCTAAGGTCCCTAAATGATCGCTAAGTGGTAAAGGTGGTGGAACGATTTTGACAACGAGGAGGTTGGCTTAGAAGCAGCCATCCTTTAAAGAAAGCGTAATAGCTCACTCGTCAAATTATTCTGCGCCGAAAATGTATCGGGGCTCAAGCGATCTACCGAAGTTGAGGATCCTTTGCCGAGACTTTGAATTGCAAGTCACAGTCCTCCTACGCTCTGCGGAGCTACGGAGGACACCCTTCGCCAAATGCGTGAGGGAGTGGCCTGCCATCCGAAGCCTCGGCGAAGGGTGGTAGAGGAGCGTTCCCGTCTGCTATGAAGTGAGAGTGGAAACTCTCGTGGAGCGGCGGGAAGTGCGAATGTTGGTATAAGTAACAAAAACGCAGGTGAGAACCCTGCGCACCGAAAATCCAAGGTTTCCTGGGCAACGCAAATCGTCCCAGGGTGAGTCGGTCCTAAGTCGAGGTCGAAAGGCGTAGATGATGGACAGCTGGTTAATATTCCAGCACTAGCATGTGATTATCCGGTTGAGGACGCGGAAAAACTATGCATACGTAATTTGGTTACGTGCGTCCCGCAAGGGGCAGTGGAAACCGAAAGGCAACCGCAATGTGCATACTCATTCCGCCTAGAAAAGTCAGCCGGTTACGTCAGGTGTTAACCGTACCGTAAACCGACACAGGTGGATCGGCGTAAAAGCGCCAAGGTGAACGAGAGAACCCTGGTTTAGGAACTCGGCAAAAAAGTGGCCGTAAGCTAGCAATAAGGCCTTCCCGCTTCGGCGGGATGCAACTAATGATATCAAGTGACTGTTTACCAAAAACACAGGTCCCTGCAAAGCCGTAAGGCAAAGTATAGGGGCTGATGCCTGGCCAGTGTCAGAACGTTAAGGGGAGAGGTGCAAGCCTTGAACCGAAGCGCTGACGAACGCCGGCGATAACTATAATCGTCCTAAGGTAGCGAAATTCCTTGTCGGGTAAGTTCCGACCTGCACGAATGGCATAACAACTTGATAACTGTCTCAACCAGGGACTCGGTG
>JBAZBR010000003.1:0-201242 GCA_041671325.1 Patescibacteria group bacterium | reverse complement strand
ATCTTTGGCTTTCAGGGAGGAGCGTTTCATCCTGGGGGGTATTTGTATTGCTGGAGTTTGCGATTTTTGGATTTGAAAGGAGATTAAAGGGTTGCTGTAAATTTTTCTTAAGCTGGATACCGCCAAGAATTAAAGCCGCCACCCCAAAACAAAGCACAAATAACAGCACGCGCTTGGAGTACTGGTCTTGGTTGGTTTTACCTGTTTCATCGCTTGGTCCCCCGTCTTCTTGAGGTGGGGTATTAGGCATGTGCTTTTGGATTTAAAAACTTTATTTATAAAATAAACCTCTTCAGAATTGCCCTAATTGTAGCAGAAAACACCTCTCTTGTCAAAACATATTCAAACAATTATGTCAATCCCGCACCACTTTTCATGCAAACACTTAAACCTCGGTTATAATTTGTTCGCAAAAGAATAACCATAATTAAAAAGACAAACTTTTGTTGAAAAGTGGTGCGGGATCAACCCTTTTTAGTATTTAAAAGCCTGGCCAAAGAAAACCACTGATCCAGGTTTAGTTCTTGGGCACGGATCATGGGTGAAAGACCTAAGGTATTTAAATAGGCCCTGATTTTATTGGGTGTTTCATGCAAACCGCCAGAAAGAGCATTTACTAAAGTCTTTCTTTTGGCGCTAAAAGCTATTTTCGCGAACTTAAAAACTTGGAACCTGGTAAATTCATTACCTAAAGGTTTTATGCGTCGCTTTATGTTAAGTATAGCTGAATCAACCTTTGGTTGCGGCCAAAAAGCTTGTTTTGGCACAAAGACCCCAATTTCCGGCTGGCCGAACATTTGCACGCTTATGCTTAGCAAGCTCATGTCGCCTGGCTTGGCGCAAATTCTCAAAGCCACTTCTTTTTGGAGCAATAAACTAAAAGAATTTGGCGGAAAGTCAGAACTTAAAAATTTTTTCAAGAAATGTGAAGTTAAATGGTATGGCAAATTTGCGACTATTTTATATTTCCTGACTTCTTCTGAGCCAAAATTTTTTAGCAATTCCTGTATAGGAAATTTCATGATGTCCGCTTGCAAAATTTTTACATTATTAAGGCTTTTTAAATTTTCTTTTAACATTGGAAGGATTTGCTGATCATACTCTACGGCTAAAACCTTTTTTACCCTTTTGGCTAATTCCCAAGTTAAAATGCCTAAGCCCGCCCCAACTTCCAAAACTAATTCGTCTTTTTGCAAATCAGCGTTAAGGATTATTTTTTGCAAGATCTCCTGGTCAACTAAAAAATTTTGGCTCAAGCTTTTGTTTGGCCAAATTCTAGAATTTTGCAACTGTGTACGTACAGACTGCTGGTCGAATTGGTCTTTCACACTAATTTCTTTTCCTCAGGCGATGGCGCTTTGCAGAGTTGGTATAAAATACTTGCCCCGGCGGATAAGACAAAAAAAGCTATCCAAGGATTCATATATTGGATTAAGAAAAGCAAAATGACAGCCATTAAGAATTTGCCAATAGCCAAGGCTTGCTCAAAAAAAACAGCAATAGCCAACGGATCTTCCCGCATGCCGTGCTCATAAGTCATGGACATCATGGGAATTGAAACCGTATTTTTTGCGGTTCGGCCTATGGCATCCAAAGTAATCAGTTTCCAAGGCGTTAACGCAAAAATCGCCCGAAGCATCCATATTCCAGCCATAAAAAAACTACCCAGGCTTAAAACTGATTTTTGCGGAGCCTGGTCGGCTTTTTTACCAATTATTAACACCAATAAAATCGTGACTAAGGTTGAAATGCCAACCAATAAGCCTAATTCGGAATAATTCGGGATGGCTAAATACAGGAAAATCGGCCACATAATCAAGGCAACCAGCTCTTCGCCATACCAAGATAGGAAATCGTGCTTTGTCTATGGCTCGGCTTCCAAAGCAGCTGCCAATAGGTTTTATAGGAATAAGGCTTGGCATCATGGATTTCCTTGAGTTTAAAAAGTGGCCGGCAAGAAGCCAAAAACAATACCGAGATGATGATGAAAAGCGAATGAAAACCCAAAAAATTCAAAACCAAACCGCCGAATATCGGGCCGAGGATTGTTACTACGGCATTAACAGTTAGGATTCCCGCTACTTCCCGACCCCGCTGTTCCTTGGCGGAAAAAATGGCAAAATCCGCATGGTACGGCGGCCAGTAAAGTGATTTTTGGATGGCAAAAATTATCGGGGCTACAAATATTAGCCAGGGCAGGCTGGGTAAGGCAAAAAGCGCCATGTAATAACCTATAAAAGCAAAATGGCTATAAAGAATGGAGTGTTCGAAGCCAAACTTTGCCGCAATCCTGCCCCCAAACGGGATTAAAATTATATAGAAAAGATAAACTGACCCGTAAAAAATGAGTATCTGGGATAAGCTGTAATGCAAAGTCCATAAATATATTGGCTCAAAAAGCGCGATGGCTGACGTGGCAAAATCTAAAATACCAACGGACCAATACAGCTCCTTCATTTCATGGCTGGGGTGCTTAGAAAAATATGCCGTGAAGTTTCCACGAAACTTTTCAAACATAAAACTTAATTCTTGGGTAATTTCCTTTTTGGCAAGACCACCTTAATGCTTCCGGTCCGTAATATTTTTGGCGGTTTTTGGCTTAAATCAACGATGGTTGAAGGCGGTTCTTCCGGAATATCGCCGGCATCTAAAATCAAGTCAGGCTTAATTTGGAATTTCCCGAAGTGCCTGGCAACCTCCTGGCCTGAATAAAAAACTCCAGCCCCGGAAATGTTGGCACTGGTGGTGGTAATCGGCCTGCTTAAACCCTTAATTAACGCTTGGGCCACAGCTTGGTCTGCTTGCCTAACTCCAAGCGTTAACAGGCCTAAGGTTAAACTTTTGGGTAAAACGTTTTTCGAAGGCAAAATAAAAGTCACGGCCCCAGGCCAATATTTTTTCATCAAGCTTTCGACGTAGATATCAATAGTTACGTATTTTTTGGCCATCTTCAGATTTTCAACCAAAACTGGCAAAGGTTTTTGGATTCTTTGCTTCATTATAAAAATTTTGCCGATTGCTTCTTCATTAGATGCATCAACTGCCAAGCCATACGCCGTATCAGTCGGGTAAACCACCACTCCGCCCAATAAAAGCAGTTTCAGGGCTTCTTGAATGATTTCGGCTTGGGGTTTTTTAAAATTAATTTTAACAATATCCATTTTACTTTTTATCTAAATAATACTTTAAGGGGTGTTTAGCGAGATCCAGGGTGGAAACCTGAAAATCCTCACCATATTTTTCTCTTAAGTTTAAATCCGCATCAGCCACCGCGTCGTAAATATTTATTATTGCAAGTTTCAATACTTCTTTCATTACATTTTGGATGGTCTGGTCGCGTAGCTGGTCATTGGCAAAGCCGGTTTTAATATTTATCCGCGTCAGCATGCGGATAAGCTCATAAAGCATCTGTTCGGGATTATCGCTAGCCACCAGGCTTAAAGGTTCTGGAAAGGCTTGCCCTTCTGCAATTAAATATACAGGTAAAAAACTTTTCTCCCAAACCCATTCATAGCCCGTGACTTTGGGCAGGTTTTTCAAAATGGGATCAATGGCTTGGTCAAATATTACCTCAAATATTGCGCCATTTTTGATTAGGCTAGCCCAGGCTTCTTCAAATTCCTGCAGTCCACCCCTAAAAAGCCTTTCGGCATATTCATATGAATATATTAATTCAACCTTAGGAATCATGGTTTAAATGACCAAACTGACAATTTTGCCTTTAATATATCGGAAATTTTTAGGTTCTTTGCCTTGGAGCCAATTTTTCACTTTCTCTCTTCCTAAAACCATTGCTTTTATCTCCGTTTCTGAGGTATCAGCCGGAACAATTATTCTATCGCGAACTTTGCCATTAATCTGAATGGGCATTTCAATTTCTTTGGCTTGGGTTTTCAATTCATCATATTTTGGCCAAGCTTCAATGGCTATAAAACCTTTGTTACCTAATAATCTCCATAATTCTTCAGCAATATGCGGAGCAAAAGGTGAAAGCAATTTTAAAAATGTTTTTAAAGCATCCATATCAATCGCTTTGCCAATTTCACTAACAGCCTCCCACTCGTCTTGTTTATTCAATTTCGGACGCCAATCTGGTTTTCCGTCCTTACCATTAAAAAAGATCATAAACTCTGAAATGCATGTATTAAATCCAAAATTTTTAATATCCTGGGTTACCTTTTTAATTAACCCATGGATTGATTTTGAAAAACCATTCCTTACTGTCAATGATTGCTTTTCAACATCATCATGTAATGCATTAACATCAACCCAAACTCTATCTAAAAACCTTTTCACGCCAACAATCCCATTAATGCTCCAGGGTTTGGCATCTTCAAAAGGGCCCATGAACATTTCATACATGCGCATGGCATCCGCCCCGAATTCTTTTATAACCTCATCTGGATTCACCACATTACCGCGGGACTTGGACATTTTTTGATTGTCTTGCGCCAAAATCAAGCCTTGGTTTTTTAATTTCATAAACGGCTCATCACCGCACTCTTTTGGCACGGAGCCGAGGTCGAATAAGAATTTATAAATAAAGCGGGCATACAGCAAATGCAAAACCGCGTGCTCAGCTCCGCCTACGTACAAATCCACGGGCAGCCAGGCTTTTAATTTTTCAGGGGAAGCAATTTGTTTTTCATTATTCGGGTCGCAATAGCGGATGAAATACCAGTTTGAACCTGCCCATTGGGGCATGGTATTGGTTTCCCGTCTGGCTTTACTGCCGCACTTGGGGCATTTTGTTTTCACCCATTTTTCAATTGAAGCCAAAGGGGATTCGCCCGTACCAGTGGGTTGGTATGCTTTTACCCTTGGCAATTCCAAGGGCAAATCTTTTTCCGGTACAGCAATCAAGCCAGGCTGGATTTTCTTTATTTTCCAGGCAATCAAACCATGTCTTTGGATACGGTCCACATATTCTGGCGTAAAACTAAAGGCTTGTTTTAAATCTTTTAAGGTTTTAATGCTGATTTTAGGATAAATCTGCTTGATTAAAATAGGACGTTTGAAAAGTTCTTCCAAACTAGCAAATGCTTTTGCTTCTAAAACTTCTAAAAATTGGACTTGTTTTGTCTGTTTATTGACCGCTCTTAAAAAATTGCCTTTTTTTATATTGCCAAAATATTTTAATTTTTCATCAGGGTTTAAAGCCCGGGTTTCAACGGTTTTTTCTCCAGACATGATCATGTCCCAAGATTCTTGATTATAAAAGTGTATTTCATAAGCATTCAGTTCCACGTCTGTTTTGCATTTTTCGCAATGGATAATGGGGATGGGCTCGCCCCAATACCTTTGCCTGGAAAAAACCCAGTCACGAAGCTTGTATTGGACTGCCTGGTGGCCTTTATCATTTTTTTCCAACCAATCAGTAATTACTTTGCTAAATTTTAAAGAGTCCATTCCATCGTATTTCCCGGAATTGACCATTACTCCGCCACCAATCCAACAATCACTTTCAATATCGCCTTGCAGATGACCGGCCGCCCCTGAAGAAGCAAACGATTCCAGAGTCCGTTTAGGCATCACCTTGGGTGGTTCAATGACTTTAACAATCGGTAATTTATATTTCTTGGCGAACTCAAAATCCCGTTCATCATGCGCGGGCACAGCCATAATGGCGCCTGTACCATAAGATGCTAAAACATAATCCGCAATCCAGATTGGGATTTTTTTGTTATTGACCGGATTAATAGCATAAGCCCCGGTAAAAACCCCAGTCTTTTCTTTAGCCAAGTCTGTCCTATCCAAGTCTGATTTTTTACTAGCTTGAAGTTTATAATCCTCAACCGCTTTCTTCTGCATAGGAGCGGTAATTTCATCTACTAATGGATGTTCGGGCGATAAAACCAAATAAGTGGCGCCAAAAAGCGTATCCGGCCGAGTGGTAAAGACTTCTATTGTGTCATTGCGAGCCCCGAGCTTACCAAGGGGCGTGGCAATCTCATTATTAATGCGGGATTGTTCCCGCCTGCCTCGCCATAGCGAGTTCGGCGGGCAGGTCGTCGCTTCGCTCCTCGCAATGACAGAAAAACTCACAGTCGCTCCTTCACTTTTACCAATCCAATTTTTCTGGAGTGACTTTATGGATTCTGGCCAATCCAATTTTTCTAAACCCGATAATAAGCGATCTATATATTTCCTGTCCGTAATTTTTACCAGCCATTGGCGGATATTTTTTTTCACCACTTCTGTCCCGCACCTTTCACACTTACCGTTAACCACTTCCTCATTAGCTAAGCCAGTCTTATCTTTCGGGCACCAGTTGATGGGCGCAAAAGCTTCATAAGCCAAACCTGCTTCAAATAATTTCAAGAATATCCACTGGGTCCACTTGTAATATTCAGGATCGGTGGTGTTTATTTCCCTGGACCAATCATAGGCAAAGCCTAAGGACTGGATTTGGCGCTTGAAATTCTTAATATTTTTCTGCGTGGTGGCTTCGGGCTGGGTGCCGGTTCTGATAGCGTAATTTTCCGCGGGCAAGCCAAAAGCATCCCAACCCATGGGGTGCAGGACTTCAAAGCCATTCATCTTCAAATATCGGGCAAAAATATCTGAAGCCGTATAGCCTTCTGGATGGCCGACATGCAAACCCTCGGCTGAAGGATATGGGAACATATCCAAAACGTAATGCTTTTTCATTTTCGGAAAATCTTTGGCTTGGAAAATTTTCGCTTTCAACCAAGCCTGCTGCCATTTATTTTCCAGCTTTTCCGGCTGGTATTTGTTGCTACCCATTGTCAATACAATTTACCAAATATCCAGGCTTTTTTCAAGATTTTTTTTGCCTTAGATTAGCCAAAAACCGAAAAATTAGCCCTAACAACACATGCTTACGGCAGGCTGACAAAATGATAAGCATTTGTTATATTTGAATACAATAAGGTGTTTATTCCAAAACCACGACCAACAGATTCGTATTACCAACCCGAGTTTGACTACTAAATAAAACTTTTACAACACATACTTACTTATGGAACAAAGATTTGAACTCCAACAATTCGCAGAAAAATTAAAACAACAAGCTGAATCCGATGGTATTGAAAGGATACTCGTTGGAGCAATACCAATTTTTCATAAAAAAATTTTGCTTGTTGAACGATCTTCACGCGACGATTTTCTCCCAGGCTATATAGAAATACCCGGCGGTAACCTTAAAGCCGACGAGAATATTCTCCGGGGCGTGGAACGAGAATTATTTGAAGAAACAAATTTAAAAGTAGCAAAAATACATGAATACATCGGGTCTTTCGATGCCATATCACCTGATGGAAAAAAAGCGCGGCAATTCAATTTTTTAACTGAACTAACTAACAATCACGTGCAACTTTCGGAAGAACATTCACGATATATCTGGTGGGATATTGAAGATTTAGCGCAAATTGATTCTATGTGCATGATTGGATCAATGTTAAAAATCCTGCAAAAAGCTATAGAACATTTGAAAAAGCCTCACTCACTCATAAATGAATAAGGCTTTAAGTGTTCCTCTCTTCTTAAATACCTAAGTGGTGATTAACCACTGATTATTCGGGACAGGCATGAAAAATGGCTTGGTCGTACACCTGAAGCACATCGGCGATAATATTGCAAAGGCTTTTAGCCTTAATTAATTTTATGTCGATACAGAGATCTTCCCGAAATAGACAGTACTGCAAACGCATATCGGCTGTAAGACGAAGTGCCATAAGAGCCGAACTGCACGGATAGTACTTACATCCCTTACAGATAGAACCGTACCACGCACCGGCGTGGTGGTCTTTGATCACCACATCCATTCCAGATGGCATCGTGAAACTGAGCATAGGATTACCGAGGCCTCCTAATTGTAGAAACCTACGTTCACCGACCGCTCGCTTTTTCAACCTACTTGCAATGCTCTGCAACGGTAAATAAACCTCACGCAACGAACCGAATCCGAGTAGATGCATCCGTTGTACGAAAGTTTCCGTTCCGTCCTCAATGTCTGTCATGAGATCAAGAAGCTTAACCACCTTAACTCCAAGAGAATCACTGAACGAGATAAGAGCATCAATCTCGTGATCATTGATGCCTGCGAGTACGACCATATTAACTTTACAAGATACGCCGGTATTCACACATGCCTTGAGTGCATCTAAGATGCCATCCAAGTCGTTTACGCCCGTGATCTTGCGGTGCAAAGTCGGATCGAGAGTATCAATGCTTATATTCAGCATATCCACCCCTGCTTGAGCGAGAAGATGTGCATATGCCGCGATCTTAGGATGGCGAGAAATGACCTCAACACGGCATGCTGTCTGTTCTTTGATTACTCTTACACAATCCACAAGTGGTTGCCAAAGCGCAGGATCACCGCCAGTAAGCTTCACATAGGAAACACCAAAACTCTCACATATCTTAACAACGGTAAGTACTGTCCTAATATCCAACTCTGCCATCGCTGGCGTTTCGACCCCCTCTCCTGAGTAACGACAGAAGAAACACGCGCGCTCACATCGCGAGTTAACTGTCACGCGTAGTTCGGGCAATTTTAAAAACACCTTTCCACTCCTTAATCTTTTATCAATGAACTTGTTTCGAACTTCAAACTGAGTGCCACCGCGGCTCTCATGGGAACCGATGATACACTAATAGATTCCAATTATTCTGTCAATGAATACCTCAATTTTTTTGCCTTAGATTAGCCAAAAAACCAAAATGTGGCTTGACATAAAAACGCCTGCATGTTAGTTTGGAAATTCATCAATCTCTATTATTCCCTAGGGATTTTTTATAATATGAGACGTGGTGGCTATTTATGATTAAAGCTTAACTTATTAGCGATCGAGTCATAAAAATTTTCTTGAGCTCACTCATAAAAATATTGAATTTTCTTGGTTCAATATTAATGGGTTTGGGAAAGATAATCCTATTGCTATTGACGCCATTTAAATGGTTGGGACGTTTGATTTGGCTAATCATATTACGGCCGCTTTACCGCCTCTACCGGCTTTTCAAAAGTAAGCTCAATAAAATAATCGCGCCGACAAAAAACCGCTGGGCCTATTTTATTTTCCACCGAAACACGGTCACAGCCTTGGTCGCAATCGTGGCTATGCTTATCGCTTTTAACAATGTCCAGGCCCAAAGTTCTGATCCAGCAACCTTCGGCCGAAAAAGCATTTTTGCCAATATTTTCCCAGGCGATCCTTCTGAGGATTTGGAAATAATCGAAGGCCCTGCAACCCAAATTAACAAGGAACAAAAATTGGCCTTGACCCCAACTTTGAATATTGCTGCCAGGCCGGTAGCTGATTCAACTTCAGAAAATAACCCCGAGCAGCAGCTGGCTTTAGGCAGTGGCGGTACAAGCGAAGATAGTTCTGAAGAAGTCAGGTATTACATTGTTGAAGGCGGTGACACAATAAGTTCAATCGCCCAGCAATTCAGCATTAGCACGGAAACAATTTTATGGGCCAATAATTTAAGCGAGGCTGATTATATTAAACCCGGCCAAAAATTAACAATTTTGCCAATCGACGGCGTTATCCATACCATTAAATCCGGTGAAACAATTAAAAAAATCGCTACAAAATATAAGGCGGATTCAGAAAAAATCTTAGCCTTTAATCGCTTAGCCAGCGGTGAAGCCTTAAATGCTGGGGAAGAATTAATCATTCCTGGCGGCAGCATAGAACCTGCAGTCCAACCAATCCAACCCAGCACTTCTGCAACCCGCAAATTCGCTATTTTCAATATCCCGGCACCCGCCCGAGTCGTGCCAGGCGCCCGTTTGCAATGGCCCACTATTAGCCGAAGAATTAACCAATATTATAAATATAGGCACACTGGCGTGGATATAGATGGCGATTATTCAAGCCCAATTTACGCCGCCGACAGCGGGGTGGTAGAAAGCGTAATTTATGCCCGCTATGGCTATGGCTTCCATATTATAATTAACCATGGCGCCGGTCGGGAAACCTTGTATGGCCATGCCAGTAAAATATTCGTCAGGGCTGGCCAATCGGTAAAACGCGGTCAAACAATCGGCATGGTCGGTTCAACCGGCCGGTCAACTGGTACACACCTGCATTTTGAAGTAATGCAAAATGGCGGGAAAAGAAATCCGCTAAGCTATCTTTAAATTATAAACCGCAGCCTGGATTGATTATGGCTTAGGTCTTTTTTATTTCAAAAATTTCCTGATTTTCTTAATGATATCGTCAATCGTTAAATTTGCCTTGATTAAATAGTCATTGGCCCCTAATTTTTTGCCTTTAGCCACGTCAGAATCTTGACCGAGGTTTGATAAAAGGACTATTGGCACTTCTGATACTTGCTTATCAGCGGAAAAACGAACTTGCTGCAAAACATTAAAACCATCCAACCCTGGCAAGATAATATCCAATAAGACTAAATCTGGCTTTTGTTTCTGGATTGTCCTCAAACCTTCTTGGCCGTCGACACAAGCAGTCACATCAAAGCCCTCTCTTTTTAATTTGCCTGCCAGTAAATCCCTTAAAAATTGGTCATCCTCAACCAATAAAATCCTATACTCTCCATTGCTTTTTTTTGAAATTTTCGTGTCTGCTTCTTGGCTTTCATCGTTTTGAACTTGGGTCTTTGGTTTTTGAATTTTTGGCTCAAAAATTTTATTAACCTTTAAGTAAACTTCTTCAGGGGTTATTTGGGCTTTAATTATAAAATCTATGGCGCCCAAACTTACGGCTTTATCCACTTCAATTGGCTGCCCGGAATTTGAAATTATGATAATTGGCGGCAATTTATCGCCCGTGGCCTGTAAATTTTTTAATACTTCATAACCATTCATTTTTGGCATTAAGATATCCAGTAAAACTACGTCTGGCCTGGCTGACTGGATTAGGGCCAAGCCATCTTCGCCATTAGTTGCCGAATCAACGCGAAAGCCTTCGTGGATAAATTTCTTAACCAAAACTTCCCTTAATATGTCTTCATCTTCGATTATGACGATATGTCGGCTTGGCATAAAATTATTCTTTTGGATTATTTAATGAATTGTTTGGCATAATCTGGGGTATTGGTTTGGGACGATGATATATTACCCCTAAAAATACGGTAAGCAAAGCTGCTACCGAAAATAAATCGCCAAGTATGGCCAAAGTCTCAGTGTTGGCTAAATAAAAAGTTATTACCGTAAATATCAATAATATTGTGCCAATGGCAATGGTATTTGAACGTATCCTGACCACGTGGTTGGTTTTGGCCTGAATCCCCCTTGTTAAAAAGAAAATTATCCCAGGAATTAATATGGCCAAAATCATGATGCCATAATAAATTCCTAAAGCCAGATCAACATTCCAATTGGTAATGCCCGTAGTTGAATCAACAAACGGTTTTGCCGGCTCATAAAAAGCCCTGACTAAACCAATGCCGGTTAATATTAAAAAAATTACAAAAAACTTTTTGGCCCACTGTGGTTTGGTGAAAAAAAGGATTATCTTGCCATAAAAAGCCGCGGCAATCAAAAAAAAGCAGTTCCCAACCGCAAAACTATAACCTAAAAACCTTGTTTGGTCGCTGGCAATAATCCTCGGCACGAAAAGAAAAATGTAGGCAATGGCCAACATGCTATACAGGTAAAAAAAGTTCTTAAGGGTTTGGCTTTTGGGGTTTTGCACAAAGGCTGAATACAGCCGAAAAGCCAAATAACCAGTCACCCCGGCATTAGTTAGATCGATTATAGTGGAAACTTGTAAAGCCATAAATTTTTAAAAATTTTGTAAGGCGTGTTCAAACTCTTCGCTGTATTCATTGGCCAAGACTTTGCCTTTTGGTAAGGGTAAGGCTGCGTAAAAGGTTGTACCTTTGCCTTCATGGCTTTCAAACCAAATTCGGCCATGATGCTTTTCAATAATATTTTTGGCGATAAATAAGCCCAAACCTGTTCCCTCGGTTTGCATCCGCATAACATTATCACCCCGGAAAAATTTGGAAAATATTCGGGCTTGCTGGTTTACTGGGATGCCAACCCCAGTATCTGAAATGCTTATTACCAACTCTTCTTTTTCCATTTTTGATTTGATATTAATCTTTCCGCCCAAAGGCGTGTATTTTATGGAATTATCCAAAATATTTTGAAGGGCAAGATGAATTTTTTGGGTATCTACCTTGACTAAAGCTGAACGCTTTTTATCTGAGTTAAAATCAATTTCAATTTTTTTATCTCTTGCAAAATGCTGCTGCTCTTCAATCAGTTCAATTAAAATTGGGTCAATTGATTGTTCAACGAACAAATACGACATTCTGCCTTCTTCGATTCTGGAGACATCTAATAAATCATTAATCATGTTTATCATGCGTTCATTGCTTTGGTATCCTTTTTTAATTAACTCTTCTTGTTCATCGTTTATTGGTCCCAAATCTTTGTCTAAAAGCATTTTTAATGACCACTTGATAGCAGACAAGGGTGTCCGTAATTGATGGCTAGCGACTGAGATAAATTCGGTTTTAAGAACATCTAAATCCTTAAGCCTTTGATTGGCAATTTGAAAAGCTTTATTGGCTCTCAATAAATCTTCGTTAACTTTGGCCAATTCCGTTTCAACTTTCTCCAAACTTCTAACCACATAACCAGAGCGATAAGTTGAAACCGCCATTAAAACAACTAAGGTCAGGCCCGTGGCCGCAATAAAAGCGTAATTCTGGTGCAAGTCCGGGGCAATTGGAAAAGGAGTGTAATGCACCATAATACCCTGATCTTCCAAGGTAAATAATATGGCAAAAAGCAAAGTGCCGATGAAAAAGTTTATCGGGCCTGCTAGCCTGGAAAATTGCACATTAGTTCCGACTATTTGCAACAGGTACAGGGGTAAAAATACGCTAGTTATACCACCGGTAAAATGGACAATAGTGGTGATAACCAACATGTCGACCACAATACCCAGATAAGGCCAAAATGGCCTGACTGCTTTTTGGCTGTAGATGTAACTTAAAATCAGGTTAAAAGCCAAAGCTAAAGAAACTGAAAAAAGAATTCCGGGCAAGTAAAAGGAAACGCCAAATAATGAACATAACCAAGACAAAAAGACAATTATGAATATCACAATATAACGGATAACAACTGACCATTGTAGCCGTTTTTGCCGCTCTTGTTTTTCGAGTTCATTTAAAACTTCAATTTGCATGGTTTTGACTTTTTATTTTTACTATGTAATTGTAGCATTTTTTTCACTTTTCGTCAACTAATAATTCGGCTGGTTGCGGTATTGCAAAGCCTCAGCTAAATGAGGCAGTAAAATTTTTTCGGAATTTTCTAGATCCGCAATTGTCCTGGCAACCTTTAGAACCCGAACATAACCTCGGGCAGACAGATGCATTTGGTCAACCGCCTGCTGAACCAAGGCTTGGCTGGCTGCATCCAACCCACAATGCTTAGCGACTAATTTAGGGTGCATTTGGGAATTGGTGGAAATTTTTTCTAACCTAAACCTTTTATTCTGAAGCCTCCTGGCCATTACCACTCTTTTTCGGATTGCTTTTGAGTTTTCAGACTTTTCGCCATCCAGCCTCAAAGTTTTGAAATTCTGGCTGGCAACCTGGATATGCAAATCAATCCGGTCCAATAAAGGCCCAGAAATTTTCCTTTCGTATTTTATCAAATTCGCCGGGCTGCAAATGCAATTTTTTTTTGGATCACCCCGAAAACCGCAGGGACAGGGATTCTGGCTGGCAACCAAGGTAAAGCAGGCTGGAAACTTCAGGGTTTGACTAGCCCGGGAAACCGTAACCACGCCGTCTTCCAAAGGCTGCCTCAAAGCTTCCAAAGCCTGCCTTGGAAATTCCGGCAACTCATCCAAATACAAAACCCCATGATGCGCCAAAGACACTTCGCCAGGCTTGGGCGTTGAACCGCCGCCAACCAAGGCAACAGTCGAAGTGGTATGGTGCGGCGTGCGGAAGGGCCGGGTTAATTGCAAAGGCGCGTCGTTTGCCAAAATCCCGCCAATACTATGGATAGTGGTGACTTCCAAAGCTTCCTCATAATTCAATTCTGGCAAAATTGAAGGCAGGCTCCTGGCGAGTATGGTTTTGCCGCTGCCTGGCGGGCCGACTAAAAGGATGTTATGCCCGCCGGCCGCCGCAATTTCCATGGCCCTTTTAGCCTGGGTTTGGCCGCGGATAAAAGAAAAGTCTAAAGTCTCATATTCTGTCCGCTTTGGCTTTGAAGCTTTAACTTCATCAAGCAATTTTGTCTTAGTCAAATGCGCAATTAATTCTGGCATGGTTTTCGGCGCAATGACTTTTAAGCCCTCAACCAAAGCGGCTTCTGGGCCATTTGCAAAAGGCACTACGCAAGCCCGGGCCTGCATATGCTTAGCTACTCGGGCTAAGGCTAAAGCGCCCCTAACTGGCCGCAAACTGGCATCTAGGCCCAATTCACCAATAAAATATAGGTTATCACACAACTCAATTGGTAATTGCTGGGTCTGGACCAATAGAGCTATGGCTATTGGCAAATCAAAGCCCGGACCGGCTTTTTTTAAGTCAGCTGGCGCTAAATTGACGGTTATTTTATGCCGATAAAATTCAAAACCGGCCGCCTTGATGGCTGACCTGACTCTTTCCCTGGCTTCTTGGACTGCCACATCTGGCAGGCCGACCACCATGAAATTCGGCAAACCAAACTGGGTATCGGCTTCAACCTTAACCGTCCTGCCTTCGATGCCAAAAGTAGTAGCGGACAAAATCGTTGTAGACATTTTCCTCTCACGCCGTGGACTTTCTCCTTTCCAAAAAATCAACGGCGGCAATTAAAATTTTAATGTTTTAATAATTTTTTAGGGTTTGGTTTATAAGTAATGATCAGGATTATGGCGCCAACGGTTACCATGAGATCGCCAATATTGTTTGTAGTTGGCCAAAAAGAAAATTTTAAAAAGTCCCTGACGCTGCCGTAAATTACGCGGTCAAGCAGGTTGGAAAAGGCGCCAAGAAAAATCAAATTAGTTGAAAGCCAAGTATAAAAATTTTTCCTTTTTAAGCCTTGGGTGGCCAGGACAATCACCACGACTAAGAGCAAACTGCTAATGACCACGGCGCTGATTTGGCCATTAGTAAAATTTAGGCCCAAAGCAACGCCAAAATTTTTAATTGGCAGGCTTTTTAAAATTTTGGGTATTAGTACCGTATCCCCGTGACCAAAAGCCAGCGTCCTAGTGACCCGGTCCAGAATAAACAATCCCACACCCGCAAGCGTGGCCAGCCAAAATCTTTTACTCATAAAAATTATTTCTGCCGGGCTTTTTTAATGCAGGCAGCGCAAATAGTGGCTGAAGGCAAAATTTTCAGCCGCTCGCTTTCAATCTGGTTGCCGCACTCTTGGCAAATACCATAAGTCCCGGCTTCAACTTTTTTCAAAGCTTCTTCAATTTCGCCCTTAGCTTTTTCCAGGTTTTTTTCCAACGACAGCCGATTCTGGTATTCAGCGACTTCAGCCGCATTTTCTTCATCCTTAATGCCATGCTCTTCAAACAAGCCTTTGCCTTTGGAAATCAGCGAACCGATCCTGGAAGTGATGGCATTATAATCCTTAACCAGCCGGTTTTTTACGTCAGTTAAAAAGGCTAAACGGCCACGATCTGGGCTGGGCTTCTTTGGTTCGTCTTTTTTGGTTTTCCCCATATAATAAGCCTAAAAATAAAAAACAAGCGCTTACAAAACTAGATATGCTCTTGTCACATAAAACTATACCAAAAGCCCTAAAACTTGGCAAGTTTTACGGGTTTGAATGGAAATCCGGAGTAGAGACTTTAGTCTCTGGCTGGATTTAAGAGACTAAAGTCTCTACTCCTTTGTGACTAAAATCGTCAAAACCACTGAGGACCCAATTCCATCTGGTCAATACAGAATTCTTTTTTTAAACCAGCTGATCACCGCCATTTTTGAGGCTTTGGGAATTTTCGGGCGAAAAGAAATTATCATTCGGGTTGGCAAATAATCCTTTTCACTCCAGGCTTGATTTCTTTAATAAACCCGCATCTTTGGTGCGGGTTTTAATTTTTTTAGGTGGCAATATCCCTTTTGGCAAACCGCCAAGCTGCCAGCAATGTGCAGACAATGGCAACGCCCACAAAAACTAGGACTGAATTGGTTGGCAAATTATTGTTGACCAAGGCTGCTTCGCTGGTAAAATAATGGAAAAGCGAAAAGTATTGCAGGTTCTGAAAACTTTCTTTCAAACCGGAAATAATATTAAGCACGTACATGACAATCAAGACTGCGCCAATGTACATGCCGACTTTGCTTTTGTCGGAAACAAAAGCTGAAAACATCATGCCGCAGGAAAAAATCGCCCAGCCAAAAAGCGCGCCCAAGACTGCCATGGTAACGAAGTGCGAAAAAGTATAGGAGACCTGGTGAATTCCAGCTAGCGGAGCAATGCTGAAAATTGAAAGGGCGACAAAAACTAGCAGGGCAATGATCCCAGCCAAGTACTTTCCCCAAAAAACTGAGAGGCGAGAAACCGGCCGAGCCAGGGTAAGTTCAATTGTGCCTTTTTCAACTTCCGCAGCAATGGCATTGGCCGCAAAAGCAGTAACCAGTAAAATCAGCATCAATGGCCAAATCAGGCTGAAATGCTCAATGGAAAGGAAGTTCTCCAGGTGACTGATGGAAAAATTCTGGATGCCAAAAGCTTTGAGCATGGCTTCAGGAAAAGCCTTGGCGATATCAGCGTAATTTCCCGCCTGTTTCTGAATGGAAGGGAACATGCCCACGTACATCCACATAAATCCAATACCGGCAATAACGTAAACCAGGATCGACTTCCATTTATCTTTTAAAAATCGTAAAGTTATGTCCAACATAAGCTTAACGGTAATATTCCATAAAAATTTCCTCCAAAGAAGCATGCTGGATCTGCAAATCCCGCAAAGGGAAAGTGCCCAGAAGTTTGATGACTGGTTCGATATTGCCTTTGATCTTTAGGGTCAAGTAATCATTCCGCTGTTCAAGGATGGTAGCGCCGATTTTTTGAAACGCCTCGGTGGGTGCGGTTTTGGCAAAATGCGCATGAACCGAATATAATCTTTTTTGCTTGAGGTTATTGATGCTTTCTGTGGCTATAGCTTTGCCCTCTTTGATGACACAAACCTTGGTACAGACCCGATCTACTTCAGCCAAATTATGGGAGGACATGAAAACTGTCGCCCCTCTTTTTTTGGCTTCATCCAAAAGCTGGTAAACCTCATTCTGCAAGAGCGGATCCAAGGCATTTGTCGGCTCATCCATGATAATCACCTCTGGCTGGTTAAAAAGTGCCAGGATCAAGCCCAGCTTTTGGCGGTTGCCGGAAGAAAGTGATTTGGCTTTTTTGGTTGGATCAAAATTAAACCTGGCGACTAATTCGGTTGAGTCATCATGTTCACCGTTCAAATTCTTGGCAAAGTTGATATGCTCCTCCCCCGTCCAATTACTGCACAGCCTGACATAACCGGACAAAAAACCAATACGGCGCTTCAGCTTGGTGGAATTTTTCTGGGCATTCAAGCCCAAAATGTCAATCGACCCGCTGGTTGGCCTGATAAAATCCATCATGCACCTGATGGTCGTGGTTTTGCCTGCGCCGTTTGGTCCTAAGAAACCAAAAACTTCGCCTTGCTCGATTTCAAAGGAAACGCCATCAACGGCCTTGACTTGGCCAAAATGTTTAACTAAATTCTTAACGCTAATGACTGACATAAATGCTTATTTTTTTAAAATCAATAGTCTTTAATTCTAGCCAAAATTTACCTTTTATAAAAATGCTCCGCCGAGCATTTGTGATTTCGTGGATTGGTGATTGTTTTTTACGGGACAATTACGGAATCAGTGGCAGAACTGACTTTATCGGGGATGCTTTTCGGTCCGTAAGTGGCAGCCAGGATCCCGGCTAAGATAACAAAAATCGCTAGCCAAATTACGGAGAGCTTAATACTTTTTTGTGGCGCGCGCTGACAAAACATAGTTTTTGTTTTAATTTTTTTATTTTACATACTAATTATAGCGCAAAAAGCGGAAAAAGTCAACTTTTTTTAGTATCAGTTTTAAGAGCATTGCTTCCGCCTTTTGTCATCCCGAGCGACCCGCCAGCCAGCGCCACAGGCACAGCGGGCGGGAGCCGAGGGATCTCGTTTGTTCAATAGAGATTCCTCCACTCGCCCTTCTATGAATCGGGCTCAGTCGGAATGACAAATAAAAATAATAATTATAAAAAACTGCCCTTTATTAATGGTCTTTAGTCAATTCCAAAAAACCTTATTTCCTTTTCCGCTTTTTGCGCTGGATTTCCTTCTCCAACAAACCGTCAATCCGGCTCCGGGTTTGGATTAGATCCTTTTTTATCTGGTCATGGGTAGCAGATTGAATTGATTTTTCTTTAATTGATGAGCGAATGGCTCCTGCGATATCCTTTTCCAAAACAGTTTGTAGCTTTTCAATTTCCTCGTTAATTTCCTCTTCGGCTTTATCCAAATCAAAAGCCTGCTGACGGCGCCAATGCCGGTAACGCTCATAAAGGATGAGCAAGAGCAGGATTAAGATGAAGATGACCAGCAAGAGGGAAATTATCAAGCCCCAGGTGGAAACGTAAAACCCGAAAATCTGGGTGACTGAACCAAGGGTTTTGAAAAGTACGGGCACGCTAGCCGGGCTTTCAATCTTAAATTGGTTTATGGCATAAGCAGTCAACTGGTGGTCACCCGGGATTAAAAAAGGCTGGATAACATAGCGCCACAAAACTAAGCCTTCGGGTACGGCTACGCCGTTTTTGGAATCAATTTGGTAATTGTCACTTATAAATCTGCCGACTTCCTTGCCATCAACCAACAGAACTACTTCATCACCCTTAACCGTCAAACCTTCCACTGGAATTTCCCCGAATAAGGTCACGGTTTTGGGCACTTGGGTAATCCTGGGCGCCGGACTGCCTTCCACGTTAAACTGGCCAATGGCATCCCGGCTATTGCCAGCCCGGTCTGTGGCGCGGACCGTGTATTGGTGCAAACCGGCTTTTTGGTTTTTTAAGGTATACGGACTGGTGACTGTAACAAAATTATTCGCATCATAAGCAATGGCATAGCCAGAAACGCCGCTTAAGGAATCAGTGGTAGAAAAAATCAAGATCACGTTCGGGTTACCCGTGCCGCCTTCCCTGGAAATTTGGGGTGAAAAATTTTCTGGTGGCCGGGTATCAATCTGGATTTTGAAATGCGTGGTGTTAGACCAGCCAGTGGAGTATTTGGCGCGGATATGGAAATACCAAACTCCATCTGCAGTTTGCTTGAAATCTTCACTGCCAGTATTGGTTTCTAAGGCTTCGTCTGGGGTGGTAGTTGCAACTTGGTCCAATATATAACTGACGCCAAAGTTATTATTCGGCCGGGTCCAAGTCAAGGAAATGTCCGGCTTGTTATACCAAGAATCGGAATTTGGATGGGTTGTGGAAGTCACGCTGGGTGCCACTATGCTGGGTTGGTTTGGCTGGGGCGTGGGTTCTGGTTCTGGCGCGGTATTAACTGGGGTGGCTGCGGAAATAGTTAAAGTTGAGCTGCCATAACTTTTTATGATATTTGTCCCCTCGCCATCATTGGCAAAAACTGACCCAGAAGTATAAGTAATTTTTGCTGTGCCAGTTGCCTTAGCTTTGAAAGTAATGCTAAAAATACTTCGACCAGAACCTTTATAGCCTGGGGTTGGCATGCCGCCGCCAAAAGTTATAGTGCCGCTGGAATTGGAGTAACTTGGTTCTTGGGTCCAGTAAGAAAATAATCCAGCTTTGGATAAACCTGTGACTTGCAGCTTGCTGGTCGGAAAACTCAGCACTGCCTGGCTGGCATTCATGGCCTGGTCTGAACTGGCCACAATAATAGAAATAATTTTAGACTGGCCGACTTGCAAGGAGGCACTTGTTGGACTTAATAAAAGACTGGCGGCTTCTGATTGGCTTGGCCAAAACCAAACCCCTAAACCGGCAATAATTATAAATATGAAAAATATTTTTTTCATGTCTTTTGGTTTTGGTTTAAATCCTCGGGATGCTGGGGGTTGATAAAATTAGTAGCTTCTGGTTCTTGGGGAGGCTGGGGTACCCCTGCTTGCTCATTATACGCGACTTGCTGATTTCCTGCAGGTGGCTCTTGGTTGGTCTGTTTAGGTGCTTGGCCTTGGTCATGTTCAACCTGCTGCTGGATGGCGGATTCCAAAGCCCTGGCCGCGGTAATAGTTCGGGCTAATTCTGATTCTTTTTGCAGGGTTTCTTGCTCCAGTCTCTGGATATCCTCAATAACATCCTTAGGTTTTCGGCGCCAGCGAGCAATCAACCAGATTAGCAATATTAAAACCAATAAACCCGCACCAATCAGGGCGATATTCGTAAAAAAGGTATTTTGCAATAAAGGCTTTTTACCAATTTTCGGGCCTGTGTCAGGAGTGGAGACGCTAAAATTTAATTTGCCATCAATGGAATTGCCTGCCTGGTCAAAAGCCCTGACTGCGACTTCATATTTACCCAATGGCAAATCCGGCAACCGGACTGGGCTGGACTGTTCAGTGAAAAAAGGCGTGCCTTGGTCGGGATTATCCAGATGCAAGATTTGCATTTCATAATGCTCTATACCAGACATGGCATCAGTAGTGAAAAATTTCAGTTCACCCCGCTGTCCTGGCTGGGGGTTTGGTGGATCCAAAGTCGGGGTGAATGAGGCAGGCGGAGTGGCATCAATTAAAACCGCATAGTGGCTGGTGCCGCCCCAACTTTCCACCTTGGCCCGGACATGAAAATACCAACGGCCATCTTTGTCAGTCGTGACTGTGGTAGTCCTTTGGGAAGTGGCATCCTGTTTTTCCGGTGGCGTGGTTTTGGAATTTTGGTCAAAGACATAACTATAGCCCACGGCATTCGGGATTTCTTCCCATTCAAAATTTACCGTCCGATTTTGGTACCAGGCATTTTGGTCTGGATGAGAAGGCGAAGAAATAATCGGACCTTCAGGAGCAGCCAAATTCAAAGTCAAATTCGCGTCTCCCCGGGAAGTCAATAAATTTGTGCCTTGGCCGTCATTGGCTAAAACCTTGGAAGTATCCGCAAAAGTTATTTTAGCCGTACCTGGGGAAGTGGCGCGGAAAGTTATGGTGCTGACTACCCCGGCATCCGTGACTATGCCGGGATTTGGCAAGCCGCCCTGGAAAGAAACTGTGCCGGCGGTGTTGGAATAAGCCGGCTGGTCAACCCAAATGGAAATGAAGGAGGTGCCAGTGCTGGGATTTACCACCTGCAATTTGGTGGGCGGGAATTTGATGTCAGCCTTGACGGCATTGATGGCTTTTTTGCCGGTGTTAACTACCACGGAAATATTAAAAGTGCTGCCAACCGTGAAATTGGCATTACCCGGACTGAAAAGCAGGCTAGCCCCATCGGCCGCTTTTACGTCATGATTATAAAAACTAACAACGCCTCCTAATAACAGGCTAATAAATAAGCTTATGGATACTAACCTACGACCCTTTGCCATGTAATCAGTATACTTAAAAAATTAATTTATTAATAATTGGATTAAAATTCCCCCTTAAAGGTTGGGGGTTATTTTATATCTTCTTCCTCCCTCTCCTATATAGGAGAGGGACTGAGGGTGAGGTTGATTGATTAACCTAATATTAATATTTCCGAGCAACCCTCACCCCTTACCCCTCTCCCAGAGGGCGAGGGGGTTAGTTTTACAATCTCTGCTTCTATTCTATTTAGAGGATAAAAAATCTATTTAACTAAATTCCGCTTGGGTTTTTTTGGCCAATAAACAACAAGGATTATTACCAGGATAACGAGCGAAAAACCAATGGCTATTGGCCACAAATATTGGGTAGCGGTAGAAGCGGTTTTCACGCCAGGAATAACCGCCTCTTGGAGATTGCCAGCTGAATCAAATGCCTTTATGGTAATGACTTGGCTTTGTTTTTGGTTTTTTAAAGTATAGGGGCTAATGGCATTATCCGTAATTTGGTTACCTTCGATAATTTGGTATTTGACTATTTGGGAAACCCGATCTTTGGCACTAAATACCAAGACTAATTTGCCTGGCACTACGTCTTGGGTCAGCTGGTAAATAATTGATTCAGGCAAAGTTGAATCAATTTGCACGCGCATCCGGATGGATGGACCCCATTTATCATTTGGCAATTTTTCCTTCAGGATAAAATAATGGATACCATCATCCACGTTGGAATAAGAAATTTCACCCAGGTGAGTGGCAATTCTTTCGTCGGGTAAAGCCGCGGGATCGACCCCAAAGACATAAGCGTAAAAAGCGTCTTGCGTCACGCTCCAAGTGAACTTTACGTCTTTGGCTTTATACCAAGTGTTTTCATCTGGATGGGTTGGAGAAGTTAAATTAATTGTTGAAGTCGGAATTTGGACTGTGATAGTGGCGCTTTTGACATTTAATTCGGCCTTGGTCCCTAAACCATCATTCAAATACACGCCGCTAGTGCCATTATCAATACTGACTTTAGAACTCCCCAGGTTTTTGCCTTTAAAAACCACGGCCAAAACCCGGCCATTAATCACATAACTGCCATTAGGCGCGCCGCCGGCAAAAGTAATCACGCCTGCGGCCGTATCAGCTTTGGGTTCTTCTGGCCATAAGCTCAAAAATGTCCCGGCTTTGGATACTTCCACAAATTCTAAAATTTGCGGATCATAAGTCATCCGGCCTTGGACAGCATTGATAATTTCTTTCCGGCTATCCAACCTAAGCTCCACCACCACAGTCTGGCCTTGATTAATCAAATCATTTTCCGGGGAAAGGTAAAGCTCGGCCGCCAGAACTGTTTTTTGGAAAAAGAAAATTCCCAAGACTAGTGTACAAAACCCGATGATTTTAAATAATTTATTTTGCATATTTTATCGTCATTCTGACCCCGAGTGAGCGAAGCGAGTCGAGGGGGAAGAATCCCCTAATATTTATTTAATAAATAAGCTTATTAAGATCCTTCGCTCGCTTGAAAGCGAGACTCAGGATGACTTGGCTACTTTGGCCCCGTCCAATAATAGAGCATGATACTGAAGTCAATGATATTCACAATGCCGTCAGTATTAATATCTGCCCTGGCATTCTTGGGGTTACGCTGATTCCAATAGTAAAGCAAAATACTGAAATCCACGATATCCACTTCGCCATCGCAGTTTAAGTCTGCCTTAACCTTGTCCGCACAAAGTTCTGTAGTGGCAACTTGGAAACTGACGGTGTTGCTGAATTCCGAAACCGAGCCATCCGGATCTGTAGCTTTAGATTTAGCTTCATGGTTGCCGACCCTTAAGTCGCTGGCTTGGAATTGCTTTGACCAGGCGCCTGAACTGCTGGCAGTCACGTTAAAAGAATGATCAGTCTCTGAACTGACATACACACTAACTGTACTGCTTGGACTAGTTACGCCAAGCAAGGTTATGGTCTCGCCCAAGCGAGCCATGGTTTTATCAGCCTCAATGGTTGGGCCCAAAAAAATCCCGGTTATGGTTACGGTCGTGCCAGTGGTTAAAGTTACGGTAAAATTCAAAGTTGGCCCCTGCCTGCCATCCCGGTCCTTGCCATAAACTCCAAAAGTGTAAGTGCCGGCAGTCAAGCTGCCAAGGGTTACATCAAACCTGGCGGTTGGGTCGGCTGGTACTGCCACGGCCAAAGCCCCGTCTTTTAAAATAGTAACCGTGGAAGATGGGTAGGCAATGCCTTTTAAAACAACAGAGGTTATGGGAGTTTCTGGCGGAGTGGCGCTTGGTACCGTGGCAGTAACGCTCACGTCCAAAGCCCTGGCCAGGCCTGGCCAGCTAAAAGTGCTGGCTATTACAAAAAAAATTAGGGCCAGCAAATATTTCCAGCGGGCTTTAAAATTATTCATCTATTCGATTAATTTACTTTTTATCTGCTGGGGGATTTTTGCCACGCTCTTGGGCTTTGCGGATAACCCAGCGGTTATAGCGTTTTATCAAGACAATCAATAAAATGACAACAATCACTAAGACAATCAGCCAAACCAACAACATGTGCCATGGCAAGACCCAAAAAGTGGCGCTGGCTGCAGTCGTAAATGGCTTATTCGTCCCAGCCTGGATCTGCAGATTAGCCGTATATTTGCCAAGACCAAAATTATTTTTCTCGTTTTTATAGGCTTGCCAGAATTTTGACCAGATATTCCCGTTTTCCGAAACATTTTGGGCTTTTTGCCAAACCGAATCATAAGTCCGGGAAGAATCCGGCAGGACAGCTGAATTGGCTTCATTAAAATTAAGTTCTGCGGTTTTCTTGCCAAAAGTATTATTAATGATTATTTTACCAGTAGGCCGCAAGTGGACATTGCCAGTATTATTGAAGATAGTCCGGAAATTTACAGGTAAATACCTATATTGCTTAGCGTCTGAAATAAAACTGGAAATTTGCCCGGCTTCTTGAATTTCTCCTTCGATCCGTGCCAAGATTAAAACCCCAATTTGAGAAGCAATGCTGATTTGAGTAGTGCCAGAATCACTCTTCGGCGGATTTTTTGAAAAAGCTAAAACCGCATAATGACCGCCTGGTCCGGCATTAGTTGGGGTATTAATGGTGACTGGAATTGATTTTCTTTCTTTTGACTTTAGGGTGATTGGGCCTTTTTCCACTTCAAACCAAGTACTAATATCTTCTTTACTGGCATTAAAATCATAAACCGGTAAACCATCAACATTGTTAGAAGTAAAAAGCGCGGAATCGGTATAAAGAGTCAGGTCAGTCTCTTCCTCGTTATAAAGCTTGATTACCATCTCTGCCTTCTGCCCAGGCACCAAAGTCATTTCAACCTGTGGGGGACTGACTGTTAAAGCCTTACCAGTAAACGGAAAGAGCATGAAAACTAAAGCGGCAAGCAAGCTAAATTTAAGTATTTTCGTTTTAGTGTTGGTTGAGAAAATGTATTTCAAGGGTTTATTAATTAAACCTAAAATTCTTGCTTTTATTTTACCGTCTAAAAATTAGGGTCTTAGGACTGGAACTTTAAAAAGTTCCGGTAGCGATGTAGGTGATTGACGTTGAGTAGGCGCCGGATTCGGTGGCCGCCGAAATGTTTGCCAAATAGTGGGCATCTATGCTCGTAGCCGCCACTGGACCAGCGATTGAGAGAATCGGAGTGGTTGCACCAGCGACAAATTTATAATTTCCAAGACTTTGGTCGTAAGCGGCGGTATCAGCGAAAGTATAGGTCGCGGCGTTATCATCAAAACCAATGGCAAATTGTTCAGTGTTTGGCGTGCCAACCGGATCCGAGGTATCACCAGCAACAGTCGCCACGGTAATAGTATCAGCAGCAAGATTAGTAAGCGTCGCACCAGAATAGGTCAGGGCAACACCGTCAGTAGCGTTGGTGCCAAGTGAAAAGGTGTGGGCCGCAGTAGGAGGATAAACTGTATCGCAGGCAGCAGGCGGCACGCCTAAAGCCCAGCAATCATTAGTTGCGTCTAGTACGCCAAAACCAATTGCCACATCAGAGATAGAAAAGGTAACTGAAGGATCAACCGTAGCGGTTACACTGACCGTGTCGTCAGCGATAATCGCCAGTGCCAGCGAGCCGCTATCCGGGGTGGTTGCCGTAGTTGAAACATCAATCACATAGACTCCAGCTGCAGCAGGGTTGGTTATTTCATTATTATCGATAGTAAAGGCTATTGCCCCGCCAGCAACCGTATCACCAGTACAGACGGTTAGAGTGTAGCTTTCGTCATCATTGGCCGTAATTACTGTCGGGTAGACTTCTGAAGCTGTACCGCTACAGGCGGCAATGTTGTCTACCACGGCAATACCAGTTAAGGCTGAAAAATCAGTAGCGACAATCGTCCCATCGAGGGTAAAGGAATCCGCTGGTGAATCGAAAAGAATCTTGATTGTTTCTGTGGCTGAAAGCTCATCAGTAGTCGTAAAAGCGAATGAATGGGTTCCCTGTATGCCCTGCTCAAGCCTGGAGGCGGTATCTTTTAGGCCAGTCAAAGCCGCGGCTTTGGTGGTTTTAGCCGGTATAGAAAACGCAAAAACCATGGCAAGCATGGCCAAGATAACGCTTGGTTTTGATAAAAGTAATCTTTGTTTCATAAGAAATTTGGGTTAAAAGTTAATATTTATTTTTATTTTCTAAGATAATTATAGCACATTCCTAAACTCACGTCAATTTTAGGGTCATTGCGAGCGAACCCACTATCGCGGGTGAGCGTGGCAATCTTGTTTTGTACAGACATAATTGTCTGAAGCCGAGGTAAAAATCTTTGGCGCGGTTGAAAGCGTTGGCGCATTATAAGTTCCAGCGCCAGTGTCACAGGAATTTTAACTTATAAGAATTAAAATTTTAAAAAGTTTTAAATACGCTTCTCCTTCCAATTGATAAAAAAGGTTTTTTGCCATAAAAATTTTAACATCAAAATCTTCCGGTGGTTATTATGGTCATACTGCTGGAATATGAACCTGCTGGAGTTACGCCGGAAATACTGGCCGCAAAGCAAAGGGTTGTGGATTCAGAAGTTGCCGGACCTGCATTTGAAGCGAATGTTTGAAAACTGGTTGATAGCGCGGTTGCATTGGTCGTGCTGGTGGTTGTTGAACAGGCTGCTGGGCTCCATTGGGCAATGGCATTTCCAGCTTGCGATGAAGATGCGCCAAATTCTGCCGAACCAATGGGAATGTTTCCGCCAATTGTGTCAGGTATTGTGTCTGTACCCGAAGTTAAGGTGTGGTCATATTTCACCGTGGAAATATAGCCATCGACCGCATTGGTCGTTACTTCGCTGGAAATTCCGGCTTGGTTCACGTGTTCAGTATCTAATAAACCAAGGGCTGCGCTATTTCCGCTTAAGGTTACAGTCAAGGTCGGGTCGGTAACACAAGAGGCGCCAGCTGAAACAAGCAAATTAGTGTTGTTGTCGCCCGTGGCCGTGGAATAGGTTGCACAGATTTCCGCTCCGTCATTGTGGGCATCAGAAACTTGGACATAACTAAGCGCGGCCGCGGTTGGGTTTACTATCCATTGGGTACCCGGGTTTGAAGACGCCAAAGTGACTTTTTGACCGCCCGCGCCAGTTACTGTCCAAGTATCAGAAATTATCTGGGTAGAATTTTCCGTAAAAGTGATGGTCTTGGCTGCGCCAATACCTGAAGTTAATAAGTTATTAAAGGTTGTATCACCGATTATGGTGGCCGCATTGGCTGAGTCTAAAGTAACCGTACCGCCATTTGCAGTTAAAGCACCGCTGTTTGTCCAGGATTTTGCCACGGTGAATGATGCAGAACTGGAAGCCGAAAGGGTGGTGCCAGCACCAATAGAAACCGAACCATTCACATCCAAAATCCGGTCATTGGTATTGTTTTCCAAGGCCAAGGAGGTTCCAGTATTGGTCAGAGACAAATCATTAGCAACAATTATCTGGCCAGTACCCGTGCTGTTTGTTGTAATAGTCCGTACGCCTGACGTACCCGTAAAAGTCAGGTTGTAAAAAGTCCAATTGGTGGCCACTGCCACATTAGTGCCAAAACTCTTGTCAGCCGAAACCGATTGGGTGAAGGTGTTAGTCCCCGCAGTATTCATAGTAATCGTACCGCAAGTGGCGCCACACTGCACCGTACCATTCACGGTGACATTTGCCGTGCCATTGCTTGTATTGAACGTTCCATTAGTCATGATTAAATCGTTCGTCACTGTCATGGTATTAGTCAAAGGCGACCAGACTCCGCCTGAACCGTCAAAAATAACTTTGTAAAAAGACGACGCGCCTGGATTAATGGTTTGGTCTTGAGCGTCAACATTAGTATCATCAAAAACTACGGTGCCAGAACGGGCAGTAAATAAATCGCTATTTGTCCAATTACCGCCGACGTTAATTTGGTTATTCTCTGTATCAACGGTATCCAAAACTCCGCCGGTAATCGTAACATTATTCAGTACCACTAATGGGTCCTGGACATTAACCGTCAAAGTACGCGCCCCGCCACCATCGTTAACTAATAAATCATAAAGACTGCCTGTACCCGCGGTTATCAAATTATTGGCGATATCTACTAAAGTTACTGGCATGGTAAAAGATAAAGTGGAGCCGACGTTTGTGCCAGCAGGATTAGCTAAAGTTGCGCCGGCTTGCAGGTCAAAAATATTATCAGTTTCCATTACCGTGCCATCGGTTTCCACGTCATCATTGACGTCCATAGTGCCTTTGATGGTAATCCCGCCAATACCAATATTTAAATCATAACCATTAGTATTCAAAACATCCCCCGCGTTGACAGTTACGCTTTTGGCCGTCAAATCAGAAGCTAAATCCGTGGTGCCAGGCGACAAGCCAATTTCCACATTGCCCATATCCTGCTGGGGCGAAGTGCTGTCAGTGAAAGTATTGGGCGAAGGATTGCCGTCTAAAATTAATTTGCCCGCGCCTGTTGCGGCGGTAAAAGTGGTGCCTAAAGTCAAAGAAAAATTACCATAAACAGTCAGGTTAGCTTCTGCAGCCTGGGTAAAGCCGCCAGCAGTCACATCAAAAGTCTTGTTGACCAACATGGCATCGGCGCTGGCAACGCTGCCGCCAGAAACTTTGAATTTCTGGAGTCCTTGGGCTGCGGAAGTAATGGTTTTAGATCCGCCATCCATTTCCAAAGTGTTATTGGCCGTGGCCGTAAAAGTCCCATTGGTCAAATTCACACTGCCGCTGACTTTCCAATTGCCCGTACCGGTAGAAATGGTTTTGACGCCGCCGCCAGCAGTAAAAGTCAGATCACCGCCAACATTTACCGTGGGATCATTAGTGGCACCGACTAAAGCAACCGAGCCGCCCCCTGAAGAAAGCACGGTCAAGCCGCCGGATAAAGTATGCGTTGAAGCTGACATGGTTACTGTCCTACCGTCAGTAACGCCGCTATTATCAATTTCAATAAGGCCGTAATCCGTCCGGTTGCTCATAGTCTGGTCATTGGCCGTGGCATTAAACCTTAGGATTAAGCTGCTGGCTAAAGTTCCGCCTGTTGGAAAAGCCGAAGCGGATTGGTAAGTCAGGCGGCCAGGGCCGTTGATTGTCCCGGTTAAAGTCAAGGTGGCGCCAGTATGGGCCAGGGTTCGGCTGGCATCCAGGGTCAGGGCATCGCTGGAAGCGATATTAAGCGTATTACTTACGGCCAAATCTGAAGTAGCAAGACTGATCGTGCCAGGGCTTGCAGGATCAACCGTAAAATTATACAAAGTTTGACTGGCGCCTTTGATGGAATTTGAAGTGCCATTCATGGTCAAGGTGTTTCCCGAAGTGGCCGTATAAGTCCCATCGGTAAAATCCACATTGCCGGTTACGGTCCAAGCGCCAGTGCCAGAGGTAATTGCGGGCGTACCAGCGCCGCCTTTGGTGAAGGAAACATTGCCGGTAATGTTTACGGTCGGATTGGCAGTAACATCCAAGGTGGGAACTAAATTTTGGGCAGCGCCAGTGATAATTTTCAAATTGCCAGTAATAGTTTGCGTACTTGAAGCCATGGCAATGGAGCGGGTCGTATCCGCGACATTCGAATAAACTTCCACATCCCCGCCATAGGTCCGGGCGTCAAAAGTGCCCGTAGCGATATTCCCGGCACTGGCGTCATAGCGGACAATGGTGCTGATTGTACCGGTTGCGCCAGGACCTGCTGAAGTGTTAGTAAAGCGCAGGGTGCCGGCGCCAGAGACAGCGCCAACAATTGCAAACGCGCCGGTAGCGCTCACTGTTCGTCCAGAAGGAATCGATAATGTGTCGCCCGCATCCCAGACGATAAGGGTGTTAGAGACTGTAACGTCCGTATTTGCAATTGCGACCGTGCCGTCTGGTGAATCAGGATCAATATTCAAGGTGGAAAGCGTGGCACCGCCGCCATCCAGGGTAGTACCTGCGCCATACATATTAACTGATGATGTACCGGCCGTCAGGCTAGCATTACTGGAAATAGTCAAGTTGCCATAAATATAATAATTAACTCCATTGCTTAATATGTAGCTATTTGACGAAGTCGGCTGTAATTCCAAAGTATAAAACCTGTTAGCGCCGACAGTCACGGCCGAACTAGTGCCGGTAAACCTGACAATGGACGTGCCATAGCCAGTTGTGGATATTGACGAGGCGGGTAAAGGAGTGCCCGTACCGGAAAAAATCCAGGTGCGGGTATTGGGAGAAAATCTATGGTAATTAGTGCCTTCGCCTCCAGAACAAGAATCTATGGTCAGGGCGGAAGTGACCGTAATGTCTCCAGTCCCAGCGTTGCTTTCGGTGGTTTTCAATGTGCAAGTGCCGCTGATATCCAAAAAAAGATTATAAAACGTCCAGTCTTTATCAACGGCAGTATTTGTCCCGATAGTGCCGTCGTTAACTATGGTGACAGTGCCGCCAGTCATGGTCACGATGCCATCGCCAGCCAAATCTCCGCCAGTGACGGTCAAATCAACCGAGCCGGATAAAGTACCAGCATCAACTGCGACATCATTATCGCAAGTTACTGCCGAAGCAAGGTTCAGAATGCCGGCGCCGGTTTTAGTCAGATTATAAAGAGTGATGGTACCGGCACCCCCGCCTAATGTACCAGTGGACATGGTCAGGGTGGGTAACCCGGAATAATTTATTATGCCGGTTGTGGTATTAACTAAATTTCCCACCAGGCTTAAAGACACGCCAATCGTCAAAGTTGTGCCAGTACCCACCGTAACATTGCCCCTAACCGTCAGATTAGTAGCATTAATAGTTGTTGTACCTGTGCCTAACGTCGCCAAAGCATTAAGGGTAATAGCGCCGTCTCCAGTGATACTGCCAGTCGCCCCAATGATCATGGCGCAGTTTAGACAAAACTCATTCGTACTAAAAGTACCCGTGCTGTTAGCTGTTAAACTGCCGCCATTAATCGTCAAATTGGCCGCATTGTTTTGGGTCAGCGCCGCACCAGTATTGACCGTAATATTGCCGCCAATAGTCCAGGCCGTTGATCCACCCATGGTGGCCGAAGCCGTGCCGCTCAAGGTCAAATTGCCATTATAGACAGATACATTAGTAAAAGTCTTAACGCCGCTGCCGGACAAGCTTAAATTGGAATAAGTAGTGACCTGTATGGTTTGCACGTCGGCATAGCCATAATCTACCGTATTGCCGGTGGTAGAAAAAACATAGTTGCTTAAAGTAAAACTGGCATTTGCCACATCCACATCCAGCCAGCCAGTAGCGCCTTGGGTCAAGGTGCCAGCCCCAGCTAAAGCCGTGGTTACGGTCAAAGTGCCGTTATTGGTGTATGTGCCGGAAACCGTCAGACTGGGTATGGTTATGGCATTTGCACCGCTAAAAGTTTGCGCGGCGCCAGTAAAAGTGTAAACACCCGTGCCAGCGTTAAAAGCCCCGTCATTCTGCAAACTGCCAGCCAAACTCAAGGCGACATTTGCTGAAGTATTGTTCCAAGTACCGCCATTGTTTATCGTAATGTTACCCGTAAAAGTTTTGGTGCCAGTGGCCGAGGATATGGTTATAGTGCCCGTGACTGAAGTAGCGCCAGTTATGGTAAAAGCCACCGCAGCCATGGTTAAAGTACCAGAAGAAATTGTCAGCCCACCGCCCACGGTCAACGCCACTCCAGGTGACCAAGCTCCGCTGGCATTGCTGAATTTCAAATTATAAAAAGCTGAACCACCGGTCCAGGTGCCAGTAAAAGTATTGCCCGTACCGTCTATAGTCACTGTGCCTGAAGAACCAGCCGTAAAAGTCCCGCTATTAGCCAGGTTGCCCGCAATGGTAAAATTATCCAAATCCGAAGCTTGAAAGGTGGTACTGGCACTGATTGTCAGCCCGCCATTTAAATCAAAAATCCTGTCATTGGTTGAATTATCCACTATCAATGCTCCGCCACCCGTAGTAGTCAAACTCAGCAAGCCGCCCACGATTATTTGGCCAGTGCCCGTAGGGTATGTAGTTATGGTATAAGAAGAGGCCGTAGAATTGTCAAAGGTCAGATTATAAAAAGTCCAATTGATGGCACTTGCCAGGTTAGTGCCAAAACTCACGCTTGAAGCAACTGATTGGGTAAAAGTCGATGAACTCGAAGTTAAATTGATTGTTCCGCAAGAGATTATACATGCCACTCGCTCTTTGACTATGATATTCCCTGTTCCGGCATCATTGTTTAGGGTGCCGTTGGACATATACATGATGTTGTCGATAGTTACGGTCGAACCAGTCGCCGGGGACCAAGCGCCAGCGCCATAAAAAATAATATTATAAAAAGTTGCGGTATTGACGGTATTGCCGGTTCCAGCTGAATCAAAAGTAACGGTGCCGCTATTGTGGGTAAAGGTCCCATTATTGGCAAAACTCCCGCCGATGGTAAAAGAAGTTAAAGCGGTACCACTGGAAGAGCTCCAAACCGTATTCGCGCCAACCGTAAAATTGCCAGCCACGTCAAAAATCCGATCATTAGTATTGTTGTCTATTGTTAAGGTGGTTCCCGTTGTTAGGGTGGTGCTTAAATTTCCGTTGACAATATTCGCGCCCGTACCGGTAGCTGACGTGGTGATGGTGAATGATCCGGCCGCGCCCTGGTCAAACACCAAATCATTGAAAGTCCAATCCGTGGCCACGGCCACATTGGTGCCAAAATTTTGCGCGGCGCCGACTTGCTGGGTAAAGGTGCCGCCGGTACGGCTGATTGTCCCGCAGGTCACGCCACAAACTACATTCTTTATTACGGTAATATTGTCAGTACCAGTCAGCGAGCCGGAAGTCATGGTTAAATTGCCGTTAATGGTGGTGGTGCCGTTGGTGGCCACATTGCCGGAAGTATTGGTAATGGTAACGTTGTTATAGGTGTACGTGCTTTCCAGGGTTTGTGCCGCGCCGCCGTTAAAATTCACCGTGCCAGTGCTAGGCGTTAAAGTCCCGCCGGTGCCAATTGTCCCCCCAATGTTGAGCGTACCGGTGCTGGAAAAAGTCAATTTGTTAAACGCTGCAACGCCAGAAAAAGAAATATTGCCAGTAATGTTAATGGTCCCGGTGCTGACGCTTAATATCGCGTTCCGGTTTGTTCCAGCCGTGGTGACCATGGAAACACTGGCCGCGTCGAGCGTACCCGCACCAACCACAATCGAAGCGTTTTTGCTGTTTGATCCAGTCGAACCATTAATAGTCAAAGCGCCGGTCAGGGTCACTCGGCTGGTCGAGGCCGACAGCATTAAACCATTGCTCGTGGATGGCTGGTTCACGGTAATTGTCGCGGCTGAACAAGTAATCGTCGCTGGGCAGGATACGACAAAACCTGAAGCTAAAATAACGGTATCACCAGCCACTGGCCCGTTGGCCCCACAGGTATTCCAGGTCGTACCTACGTTCCAGGCAGCTGTGGCTTTGGAAGTACAGGTGGCGTCAAAAGCAATCTGCCAGGGCCGATATTCTTCAAAAACTTCACCTTGCTGGTTAATGGATCCGCTTTTAAATTGCCCGACCGTAAAAATGGCCGGGTTTATCTTTGGCGGATCAAAATGGTAGCTTAAAACATATTGCTTGCCCGCCTGCCAATCGACATTCCATAAAATTTTGATTTTACCGTTATTTAATATCTCGGTTTTCCCAGAATTACTGACCGTCAGGATTTTAAAATTATCCGGCACAAAATCTTCAAAAGTCCCGGTATAATCTTGCTGGGGAGTGACAATTAAATTCGTATCGTATTCAGCGCCCGGATAAATTCGGGTCGGCGTATCGCGAATCACGTCAAAAGGAATAATCGGTTTGACGAAAAACTTGTCCGAAATGGTATTCACGCCTTCTTTTGTTGTTGAAGTTACGGTTAGGGTATATTCGCCTTCGTCAGAAGTATCATATTTGGCGCTGTAATCCGGCAAATTGGTGACTGTATGGGCTCCGCATTTTGCAGACCTCTCTACGCTATTATCGTCGGTTGAAAATGTCTTGACTTCACCGTTTGGCGCGGCAACGCTTAAATCGACCTTGGCATCACAGAGCGTACTGCCGAAACTATCCAAAACCGCCATGCCGATAGAAGCGGTTTCACCCGGATGATAAACAGACTTATCCGAGTTCACTACTAAAACCCCCCAATAAAACTCCCGGGTTATTACATCTTGGTTATTATCCTGAATTACGGTAAATTCCACTCGGTATTTCCCCGGCCGTTTATAGTTCTGGGTTTTTATTTTATAGGCGTCATACGTGCTTGAACCTTGCACAATCTTGTCAGTTTCAAAATCTGGGATAATTTCCTGGCCACTTGGATCAATCATGCTCACTTCTTCAATTTTTCGCTGGGTGCCATCAAAGCCCAAAAAATCAAGTCTAGATTTTTTTTCAGTTTCTAAAGTAATGACTGGATCTTCAAACTTATTAAAAGTTGTCTTGTTTATTTTTATGATGTCCTTTGATAAATCAGCAGGTTTACCAGATAACGGCTTATCCACGACCAATTCCAAATTCACGCCGTCAAACAAGACCGTGGAAACTTCGTCGGAAGGCAAGGTTTGGAAATCCGCCCGGAATTGTAGCTTGGAAACTTGGTCGAGGCTAAAATTTGGAATTTCTACCTGCCAAAAATCACCATGCGTGGCATTGCTGATGGAATCCGTGATCGCAAACGAATCAATTTTTTGCCAAGTCTTACCATCCAGGCTGTATTGTAAAACTAAAACATCTTCACTTTCCGTAAAGCCATTAGCAGCCAAAGAAACTATCAATTTATTAGAAACTAAACGGCCATTTTTTGGCAAGTTATCTGGCAAGGTAAAGCCAGAACAGCTGAGTATGGTTTGCGAATCAGTTAAATTGACTTTGAGATCGTTATTATTCTGATTAGCAATAAAATTTACATTGGAAATATATGCTGAATTTTCCGTAGAAAAATCCTCTCGGCCAGCCGAAGCCATCAGGTTAATTGCCTTGGCTTGGTCAGGTGCCTGCCAACCAGAGCAAGTCGCTGGCTTGGCCTGGTAGATTGGCGCTTCAGGATTTTGCGCCTGCACAAGCATCCAAACTCCAAAAACCAAAAAAATCACGGCCATGCCGGCTGATTGCTTTAAATTATGCTTAAAAAATTCAAAAACATTAAAAAGCTTTTTAGTCCTTGTTATTTTATTCTTCGATTTTCTTCTTTTAGCTTTTGGCATTTGTTAATTTTTGTATGCTAAATCCTATATACAACGCTCTTTGGTCTTTTTCCAAAAAACCAAACTATTTCACAAAAATCTTATCTTTATTATGCCAAAAAACCGCATTTTTATCAATCGCTCAATCCAGTTATTATAAAATTAAATAAGCGGGGTTTTCGGTTCCCGCTTATTTGAAAAAAATAGCTTTACTCACATATTTTCTTCTCGTGTACCCATCCGCATTCATCGCATCTTACGGATAGGAATATAACTGGCTTATGCCCCTGCTCGCCATTAGTATGGCTAAAAACCAAGTTTTGGTGGCCACCCGGACAAAGAAGGTCGCCGACTTTGGTTCCATATTTGTCTCTGGCAAACCTTGAATTGAGCTCTGCCTTAAGAGGCGCTTCCCTTGCTGCTAAGTCCATTATTGGCATACTATCTCCTTTGCTGTTTTTGGTTCTTTGTTTTAATAATACAAGTTAACAAATTGTCAGTAATTGTCAACCCCGCACCACTTTCCATAAAAATATTTATTAAAAACATGGATATTTATCGCAAGAAATTTCTACAACTATTCTCAGATTTATTTTGGAAAGTGGTGCGGGGTTGACCCTTTTATTTTTTATAATAACGCAAGTTCCTGGTTTGTTTATCAATAAAACTTGCGGAATCATAACAATTTGGTATTATCTATCTCACGTAAATACAAGCATCGTGCCAGCTAAATTTTATGGAAAAATTATCAGCCTTTGCCCAAACCAAGCATTTAAGCCTCAAGACCCACCATCGTCAGGAATTTTTGAACCTAACCAAGGAAGTTGAGGCTTTCATCAAAAAAACTGGGGTGATTACCGGAACAGTAACCATCCAATCCCACCACACCACTGCCAGCATTTGGGTGAACGAAGACGAAAAAAATTTGATCGGCCCCAGGGAAAAACTGGGCTATATCCACGACCTTTCCAAAGTCTTGGATAACTTTGCGCACCCAGATGCTGATTACAAACATAATGACGTCAGGGATGTCCGGAATCCAGGTGGCAAAAGAGATACGCATCTTTGCACCCCAGATTCCTGCGGTATCGTCCATGAATGCATTAATGGCCATGCCCATGCCCAAGCCATGCTTTTGCATTGCTCGGTAACTTTAATTATCGAAGATGGCAAATTAGTCAAAGGCCATTGGCAACAAATTATGCTGGTGGAACTCGACCATGATCGGGAAAGAAAAGTCACGATTTTGGTGCAAGGATTAAAACATATAAAATAATTTATCCCCTCTCCTCGTAGGAGAGGGTGGCCACCCGTCTGCAACGCCTGAGCGTAGCGACCCGCCCGCTTCGGAAGCGAAGCTGTCGGGCGGGTGACGGGCAGGAAGGCCGGGTGAGGTTGATCAAGCATGAAACAAGAATTAACACCTTTAGCTCGCAAGCTTAGAAAGACGCAAAATCCCCATGAATTGAAATTGTGGTTTTATTTACGTAATAGAAACTTTCTTGGCTTAAAGTTTCATCGACAATTCCCAGTTGGTAGGTACATCGCTGATTTTTGTTGCCGGGAAAAACGGTTAGTCATTGAATTAGATGGCAGTGGGCATGCAGATCCAGTTCAAATAACCAAGGATAAGCAAAGAGATGCCTATCTCAAGGAATGCGGTTATAAAGTAGTCCGAGTCTGGACCAATGACCTCCAGAAAAATCCTGAGGATATCTTGGAAATTATTAGTCGATTAATTTCCGAGTAACCCTCACCCCCGCTTCGCGTACCCTCTCCCAGAGGGAGAGGGGGTTAACAATTTATAAGTATCTTTTCTGCTATGAAAAAAATAAAAGTTGGCATTTTCTTTGGCAGTATATCTCCCGAACACCAGGTTTCTTTATGGTCAGCTCAAGGGATAATTAAGAATATTGATCGGACCAAATTCCAAGTCCAGGAATTTTGGATTGATAAAAAGGGAATTATCTGGCAGGCCAATAATGCCTTAGATTCAGTTTTAAAAAAACAATTTTCAAAATTGAAAAATGCTGATTTGAATAAAATTCCCGCCATGATTGATGTGGCTTTTCCGGTTTTACACGGCAAAGGCGGGGAGGATGGAACAATCCAGGGCTTTTTTGAAACCCTAGGCGTCACTTATGTTGGCGCTGATGTACCAAGTTCCACAATTTGTCTTGATAAAGGAATATTTAATCAGTTAATGTCAACTTCTGGATTACCCAAACCAAAATTCGTTATCTTAAATGACATAACATCAAAAAACCTATCTCAGATTAATAGATTAAAATATCCGCTTTTTGTTAAACCAGCTAGAACTGGCTCTTCAGTCGGAATTTCCAAAGTTGCATCAAACAGATTGCTATTAAAAGCTATCAATAAGGCCAAAAAGTTTGATAATAAAATTGTCATCGAAGAAACCATCAAGAATTGTAAAGAAATCGAAATTTCAGTCTTGGGAAATTCTGAAAAAAATTATAAAGTTACCTTGCCAGGTCGGGTCATTCCGCATAACGATTTTTATAATTATAACGATAAGTATTTGGATAACCATGCATCTTTTGAATTACCCGCGAAATTGCCTTTAGCAAAAATTAAGGAGATCCAAATTATTGCTCTAACGGCATATAAAATAGCTGGCTGTCGCGGCTTAGCCAGGGTTGATTTTTTATTAGATAGAAATTTAAAAGTCTATTTGAATGAAATTAACACCTTGCCTGGTTTTACGCCAATTTCTCTTTACCCAAAACTCTGGGAAATTTCTGGTATTCCTTACAAAGAATTAATTACTAAATTAATAAAACTTGCATTGTAATACCCCCTCTCCTGTATAGGAGGGGGCGGCTCCGCCAAGGCGGAACCGGGTGAGATTCACAAAAAGATATAACAAAATCCCATTCTCATAGTAAGAACGGGATTTTTCAAAAAAATACTATATAATTTTAAACTGACTTGGCTGGTGCTTGGTTCATAAAAAACTGAAAGTGCTCAATGATGCCAAGCCGTGGGAATGCCTCTGCCGTTTTTTCAACTATTTCTGATAGGTGCTCGTAAATAGTCGAGACTAAACTAGCCGGAATTACCTCACCTGAATACCCCCACCACCTAGTATATTGTCTTTTGTGGTAAAATCGACCACACACAGAATTATCATCAGCTTCCCAAACGAATTCTAACTCGCCAAACGCAATGCTAAGAATCCTTTGGCCACTCTTCCATCCATGGCTTTTTCTCTTGATAGTCCACGCCATATGTTCAACCGTTGAAAGAACTAAGGCAATAATCAATCTTTTACGGTCGATCTCTTGTGAACCACTAAAGAAGCGTTCGCAATCAATACGTGTTATTTCCATTTAGATCTCCTTTCCATCTCTGGTATAGCCTCTCGGCTTGGTTTTTTACCTCTCGGAATTTGCTAAGCAATTTAGACTTCAAACTCTTCAGCCCTAAATGTGAAACAATTAAAATAGCTGTTATTTTCAAGCTTTGCTCTATTTCATTTTGTTTTAAATTAATCTACGCCTTAAGCTTTATTTAGTCAAATAAAAAAGAGTAGGTGGTTAAGCCCGCTCTTTTTAAAAATATCTTTGAAAGGATTTGGCGAATCAAGCGTTGTTCATCGGTTCGGTTTCAACGCCATCGAAGTTTAGCCAAGCAAAGGAATGTTGCTCGACATTTTGCTGATATTCCCCGATAAAATGACGCTGGGGTTGTTTCTTTTCGTACTGATATTGCAGCCAACCAAACACTACGCTTAAAACCCAGAAAATCATTCCCGCGACAAGAAATCCAATTCTCTTTTTTCGATTTGTCGTAACAAATGAAGCTAAAAATCCCAAGGCGCCTAAAAAGATAAAGATGGCAACAAACATTTTTCAAACCTCCTCTGTTTCACGATTTTCTTTTGTTTTGTATTATCCTAATTACATTCCAAAAATAAGTCAAATAAAAAACGACCATCTGATTTCAAACGGTCGTTTTTAGACTTAATAGTAATTAATTTCTCTCTCCAAGTCGGGTCAGTGGAGAGAAAACGTGTTGCGTATTTCTGAATAAACAAAAACACGTAACACCTGACCCGGCTTCGGGAGATAAACTCTTTTTCAATCCTCGATGGAATCAAGAACTGGATAAGAGAGAGGAGATGCATTGTGCATGCAGAGCTCCTCTTAATTGAACAATTTATAGGTTTCCAATACGGCGATAGGTCGGGACCGTTAGTCCCCAGCCATCGCCCATGGAAGGGCTTAGATTGTGGTTTCCAGTTACCCGCCCTTCCCATTTTTCGGCGATCACCTCTTGCAGACGGTTTACCGTCTCCTTTTGGGCCTCGGTCAAACCGCCGACCGGCAAATGCCGAACTTCAAAAACATGTTCGGCATGCTGAAATGACTTGGCGTGATAGAGCGCCAGGTCAGTACCCGCTACCACCTTCCACAGCTTCTCATCCTTGGTGGTTATATCCGGGTTCCGGAGGATTCCGTCTGTGGCTATGACAAAATATTCTTTATTATTCGAATAGCCACATTCCCGAAATACCCCTCCAAAATTTGTTAGAGTTCCGTTTGGTTGCGGAACTGAGCGCTCCTCAACCGGAGGGATATCGGGTTTCCTCCAAATCTCACTCAAACGAGCGATATCCTTTTCTTCCAGCCAGATGATCCAGCCGGAAGATTGCTTGCCCGACAGTTGAACCCATGGGGCAAGCTTTCCACGCACCCTCCAGCCAGCGGTGCCGGCTGGAGCGACCTCAAACCCCAGTTCGATGACACTCTTTGGCGGAGTCATCCATGAGAGCCTGGGATCTTTCTCGATCCTCGTCCCCTCCGGATAACGCCGTCGAGTTCCAAGGAACCGAAGTCCTTGTTTAGCGGCAAACTCGGGGCCATGCGCCGCAAGAACTGCTTCATGAGCCACCAACTCGGCCTCTTTCTGCCGATTGTCTTCAATCACCCGACGATAATGCTCCGCCACCGGGTTGACTGAGTTACCCGTCCAAAACTTTTGTGATCTATCCATCTTTTCCTCCTGGAATAACTTTTTTTATTTTTGCCCAAACCGTAGTGGTTTGGACTATTTTTTCTCCACTTTCAACCCTCGATTTAAGAGCTGAAAAAGAGAGGGAAACGGATGCAATAGTGCGCGCAACCGTTTCCCAAAAACTTTGTAAGATATTGGCTCAACTCGAATTATCAATATTCGGCCATCCGAACTATTGCTTTTTTCGAGCCTCCAATTCAGGCTGTCTTATGCTACAGCCGCCCGATATGAACCCTCGGTGCCGGGGTTTTGTGGGAGACATAGAAGGCCTTAGGCCTTCTGGAAAATCTTCACCTCCACGCGAATGTACGTAACGTACACCCGGAACTGGTCGAACTTTTCGGCCAGCTTGGAGGCGAGATCTTCCACCATCGCCTGCCACTCTTCTTCCGACTCCGTTGAGTACAACGGATTCCTGTCGGCGAAAAGCGTCAACGACGGTTCAGCCTCGGCGTGCACGCCACCCTCGACTGGGTATGCGTACACTAAGTCGGTCTGCTGTATCCCGACCGGGATAAAGTTCAGACCGGCGGCCAAGGCCTGCCGATACTCCTCCTTCAAGAAAGAGATTACTTCCTCTTTCTCCTGGAGGAAACCGGCATACCCCTTCTTCAGGCCGAGATTAATTTCAGCCCGTAGAGTGGATTTCACCTCTCCCACGCGATCGCCCTCTTGGGCGATAACGTACTTTGCCATTTTTTCACCTCCTTTAGGCTGATTAATGGCTCGACCGGTTTACCGCGTCGTCCGGTGTATGGAACAATCTCCACTTCCACCTCACACAAATGCTATGAGGTAGAAAAGAGAGAGGAGGTCTAGGTATGTTTGTGCAAACAATCCAAGACTTTTCATCCAGCGTGCGCTGGACAATGGGCCCTCCTCACATGGCCCGAATTACTGTCTAACCGCCTTCTCAAACATTAGCTGGGGTTCATCACCCCAAACAATTTCCTCCAAATAAAGGTAGCTCCCCGAAGCGTCCCACGTGGTGATGTGGGTTGGGAGCGCTTCGGTCAATTTCCGGATGCGGTTGATCTCCCGCTGATCCACGATCACCCCGCCAATGTTCACGGGATCCGGGTTATTGTATGCCCAATCACTCCGTGCCGTCCCAGCAGGGAGAAGGTCGTCACGGCGTGGTTTGCGTCGCTGCATGTACCCATATCCTGGTACGATATGCGGCATGGTCTGACGTACAAACGCGCCGCGATAGAAACGGCCGGTCTTGTCGCAACACGGACTCTGCCATCCCTCACGGCGGCCGTCCTTGTAATAAAGGATTACTTCTCGGCCATACTCGGGATTGTACCACCTACCGCCGTTGCTGCCCCACGGCTTGTGGGGCACGCTGCAGCGGTGGTTAAGATCAGGTTTCCAACAATCCCCCCGCCAAATAATTCCTGGGTACTCGTTGTAGAGACCCAGGAAAACAGCGACCGCCTCTTCGAAGCTATCGAAGTAAGTTGTCGTCGTTTCGCCCCCTTCCTTAAAAACTAAGCAGCCCTTTTCTGAGCCGCTGTCGGCCTGCGACGGCCAACCTTTTTCGGTTCTCATTTCTTCCTCCTCACCCACCCTCGCCTGATGCGGGATGGGACTTTGTTTGTTTTTGTATCTTTTACCCGAACCGTAATGGCGCGGGCGGTTTTCTTTCTCCACTTCCACCTCACACAAATTGCTATGAGGTAGAAAAGAGAGAGGAGATCAAGGTATGCCCGTGCAGACAAACCAAGACTTTTTATCCAGCTTGCGCCGGACAATGGGCCCTCCTCACGTGGCCCGGAAAAAATTACCAACTTATTTCCTTATTAGACACCAACCGCAGGAAGTTCACGCTTCCTTTCAGATTGGTGCCAACGATTGCAACCAGCCACCTGTCGCCATCCTTGGGAATAATTCCTCTCCTTTCCGGGAAGGAAATTTTCCCATCGTCAGTTCGACCCAGGATTGCTCCATTCTTCCCTTCCCGAAACCCGACCCATTCAAGACGGGTGTTGGCGTCCACCCAGCTATACTTTTCCAATCCCCCAATCAAGATGACGCTTTCTTGGATCGCCTTGATCCATATCTCGACGAGTTGGGTGTTTCCTTCCAACACTGCCCATAACTCGTCAACTTTATCCCACCTCTTTTTAAAATAGGTGGAAACCGGGAAACATCTTTTCCAGGAAAGCTGGTTTCCCTCGGAACTAGACATGGGAGCTAGCGCAAGCTCCCGGAGAGATAGGATGATTTCGACTGGATGCCATTTCCAGCCGACCCTGACTTTCCTTAACAATTCCTTGCACGTTTCCGTGAAGGCGTTGTTAAGAGTCCATTGGGGACGGAACAAAATAATCCGATCCCCGCCAATCAGTTCATTTATTTGAGCTGCTTTCTCGGGATCATAATGATCCCTGAACCCGTATGAAAATACATTGTATACGCTTCCATCATGGGTTCTCTCCACCTTGATCCCACAAAACCCTCCCGGCTTTGCAAGATCGTGGCACTCGATACTCGCCACAGGGTCCGGGCCATCTTCGTCATGGCCCAACCACTCTAGCCCCTCAAACATAAATTCCCCAATGCCCATTTTTACTTCCTTTCTTCTTGTCTTATTTTTTCTCTCTCTACAGCGGGTCAGATTGGAAAGAGCAATCTTGCGTTTCGCCATTAGGTAATGATGCAACGCAAGGATCTGACCCGGTGTGGGAAGAGAAATATTTATGGCTACTTTTTCTGAACCCACCATTTGTTTTTACGAATTCGTACAAATTCGTAGTAATGATGAATTCGGATAAAGAGGGGGGCCGCGTGTTTGTGCAAACACACACGGCTCCCCAAAAAAATACTATTTGAGATGGCGTGCAACCACCTCAATAACCTCCTCCAGGGTCAGCGAACTGCCGACTCCTTGAGGAGATCCAATGATGGTGGGACTACCGCCCCACCCAGTTTCTTTGGCGGCGAGATCTTTCTTCGCCGCGACCAGATCGGCATGGCCGACCTGGAATTGGCACACCGTAAATTTCGGGTGTGCCTCACTGCCCTGCACCCGGAACTCCGGATTGAGGGCGATAACCACCGGCGCTAAGCAGTAACCCAGCGTCGTAGCTGCACGGTGGGTGCTAACCACCGTGGCAATTTGGCCGTCAGCCGCCAGCTCGACTTTCATCGAGCCGTTGGCGATGGCCTCGGCGATCTGCCGGCGTTCCGCGAGCCAACGATCGCGGTACCCGTCCGGCTCCTCGCCTGTCAGGAGCCAGTGCTCCATCCAGGCGACCCGATCCGCTATCGGGATCTTAAAATCCCCGATCGCGGCTGACATCGGCGCCAGCCGGCTGTCGGTATCGGCCGACGCCATCGAATCGTCGAACAGCTGTTCGACGGTCGGCAGCAGCCGCGGACCAGACCAACCCCCGCGGGCGAACTTGTCCGCCTCGGCAATGAGGCGGAACCGCTCAAGCGTCTCCGGCGTCAATTCGACGCCTTTGGCGCGGAGCGAAAATACCGCCATAGTACCAACCGCATCCAAGTCGGCGCGGTTGGTAACCAAAGTCGCTCCGTCGGGCTGCAATTCTGCCGTCAGAGCAACTTCGATGGCGGCCAAGTCAACCTGGCCGTCAGAGTGCTGGGGATCGATATTCCCCAGCCCGCACCGTGTGGCAAGTGCCGGCACGGTGACTTCAACCCCTAAGGTACTCGGACCGAGCACCTTAGCATTGTTTTCTTCCGCCGCCGGAATCTGCCGCGGATCAAGAATTCCAAACCGATAGTTCATTAATCCTCCTTTCTACCAGTTTTCTTCTTCAGAAATCTCCAACAATTGAAGAATTCTGAAAAAGTGACAGGATGCGTATGTGCATAACGCATCCTGTCTAAGTGCTCCGAACTTTCAAAGGGGTAGGTAATATATTCTACCCCCCTCCCACTTCTGTTCGTCCGCGCCGGTTTCGAAGCCGGCATGGAACCCTGTAACTACTAGGACGAACCCACCGCGTTTGAAGCAGTGGGTCCATGTTTGACAGTCGTCCGAGCCTGTGTACGGCTCAGTGCCAAACTCCTTTGCGGGAAGACTTTGGAATTTACCAAAGTCTTCCCGAGAGACTACCGAGATTTCAACTATATCCACATCCCGTTGCAGGGATGTGGACGCCTCCCCCAACAGAACAACGATGTCCTGGCCTTGGGGAAATAATTCCCCAAGTAACGAGAGACTTTCCAAAAGTGTATTTAGCTTCATCTCATCCTCCACGCCCACTATTACATCATGCAATGTGGGACTTTGTTTTTTTGTGTTTTTTATCTTTTGCCCGAACTGTTGTGGTCCGGGCTATTTTCCCATGTTTCAGCCTGTAAAAATTTCCACAAGCTAAATTTGAGAGAGGAAACAGACAAGCGTGCGAGCTCGCCTGTTTCCTCATGAAGCCGAACGGCAGTGCTAGCCGGCGGCTTTCTTTATGGCCTCCTTATGGGTGATGACTATATTTATCACCCCGTCATCCCACCCACCAGAATAGTGGTTGGCTTCTACCACGCATTCTTCCGTCTCGCCTCTAAAAGAGGCGCTTTCGGAAGAATAGTCGTAATTGCAGGCCGACGCCCAGCCGGCCTGCAAGAAATTCTTGAGGGTCATCTGACCCTCTTCTATAAATCCCCCCGGCCCTATTACCTCCTGGTAATAGCTGCCGGTCAGGCTGCCCAGTAATTCCGTAATCGCGGCCTCGTAGCCGCGACGGTACCCCTTCCTTCCCTCCAGCTCCATCCTCGGGGAGGTGGAGAGGTTGGTTGGAGAAATTCTCCAACCAATCAATCCACCAAGATACACGAGTTGAATTTGGTCCCCGGGGTTTCCGTGGGGACCAAATGAATATACGTCCTGGCCGTTTGGATTTTCAACCCAACAACCTCTGGACATCGTACACGAAATCTTACCGTCAATGACGGTACGACGAACTCTCCACCCCAATAAGGGGCGGGTTATTATCTGCTGCACTACCCATAAGGGTATGCAACAGATTATTTCTAGGCTCCTACATATTACAATAGGAACCCATTTCAAATTTTTCATTGTTCCTCCACGCCCATCTTCGCTTTGAGCAAAATGGGACTTGGTTTGTTTTATCTTCTACCCGAACCGTTGTGGTTCGAGCTGTTTTTCTTTTTTTTGTTGGTTTCCCAACTGCAACCCCCACTACAAATGTAATGAGGGCGCGCACTTGGGGCGAGTTTAGTGATCTTGTTAACCGCGCCACGTCATTCAACGTAGCTTATGGATTCCCGACTACGACTCGCCAAATCAAGTTCAAAATCTTATTTCAATCTCTCTCTCCAAAAATTCCAGAAATAAAATTTCAAACAGCTGATATAAAGAACAAATAAAGAGCAATTACTAAGAACAAATTTTTATTTTGTTTTTTAAGAACATTTATTCACTCTTTCTCTCTCAAAAGAGTTTAGAGAAGAGATAAGGACTGTAAATGATTATTATGGTTATTCAATCCTTCTCTTTGTCCGCCGAAGTCCCGCGTAAAGCGGGACGAAGGCGGATCCTCTCTATACCCCTGGAGATTTACCAAATTAAAAGGGACTCTGCTCAAAAACTTGAGAGAGTCCCTTTTATTGGTTTAAATTCATTTGAATAATAAATTAATAAGCAAGCTCTAAATAGCTTTCGCTATCTTTTCGCCATCCCCGCAAACGCGGGGGAAGGCGCTCTCTCCATGCTCACCCCGAGTGCTTTTTAAAGGTGAGTGGAATTTATCGCTATTCATTTTTCAAAGTTCAGGAGTTCCTTTGGTAACCATTTCTAGCGTAACAAGGGAGTATATACCCATATTGAAAAACTGTCAAGTCATAGTGCCAAAAAATACATCATTTTGTCATTTATTAATATTAATAGCATAAATAATTAATATTTATATGTATAATTATGTCATATATATTTGACAATATATTTTATTTTTGCTAAACTTGATTACGTAATAACGCTTTCTTGTCAATTAATCTTTAGTTTGAAATAAAGTTATCCACAGGTTCAACCCATCAAATAAGCTTAATTTACTCTAAAAAACATGCCAAAAATAGCCTCCTCTTTAGCTAAAACTCTTACCCAAATCGGCCTTTCAGAGAAAGAAGCCGTGGTTTACGAAGCCCTGCTCTCTTTAGGCAAGGTCAATATGGGCAAGCTCTTGCCTAAAACGCCTTATAAGCGCGGTAATACCTATGACATTCTGAAAGATTTAACCCACAAAGGCTTAGTGACGGAAACCGAAGAACGCGGCAAAAAAGTCTTTATGGTGGAGCCTCCAGATCGGTTTAAAATACTCCTGGAAGAACAGGAAAAATTAATCCAACAGCAGGATCGCATTTTAAAAACCAGTTTTAATAGCATTGCTTCTGCTTACCGATTGGCTATGAACAAGCCGGGTGTTAGATTTTTTGAAGGTTTGGATGGAATTAAAGAAGTCCTTGAGGATACGCTGATTGATAATAAGGAGAAAAAATTATTAACTTTTTCTGACGTAGCTGGGTACGCAAAGTACCTTAAAGACTGGAATACGAATTACTACGCCCCTAAAAGAAAAAAACTCCAGATTTTTGAAAAAGTCATCATTCCTGACAATGCCCAGGCACTTGATTACATGAAAGGCTACCAAGCCAATGAACTAACGGAAATAATTTTTATCGATCACACGCTTTACCCATTTGCCACGGAAATAAACATCTACGAAAACAAAGCGTCCTTTGTAACCTTTTCCGAAAAAAACCACGTTGGTGTTATCGTGGAAAATAACGAAATTTATTCGATGCTGGCCTCAATCTTTAATTTTTGTTGGGCGTTAGGCAACAAATACTGCCAGGACAAACAGCCGGACTGGTTAAAAATACAGATGAAAAAAATTACGCCGCTTTCTGCTTCGAACTAATAGATTCAACTGGTTTTGTTTCCTTGTGCTGTACGGGAGAAATAATATTTTTTTGAACAAATTGTAATAAATCCATAAGGGTTTCTGAGGACTGGCATTCGGCTATAAGCTCTGTTCGAGATTTGCCAATAAGCTTGAAAAATCCTGCTGGCGCATTTTCCAGAGTTTTAAAATAGTGGACCAGGATTGGCTTCACGACTTTTTCCGCGTATTCCTGCTGCTGATTGATATCAAGCGCTAAAATTTTTCCGGCTATCTGCCCTTCAGGAACGGCTACGACCTGGTCGCTGTTAAGAAAAAGTTCAGCCCCACCCTGGTAAAAATATGTACTATACGGCTCCTTGAATTTTAGAACGCTTTCGGATCCTTTCTCTCCGCGGCTGCGCCAGCCAAAACTCTGCGCTCCGGTCGACGGTATGGCGAAATTGAACGCGATGGTTTTCCCGTCAAAATCATCAGGCTGGCCGACCTGACCAAGTTTTATCTTTCCTAAATGTTCACCAATTCTTTGATAATAACGGTACTCTGAAGAATCCTTCGTGACACGATCCTTTCGCCCGTTAATCAAATTACGCAGCCCCGCTATGGCAGCTAAGGCAGCTTGATTAAATTGCGCTTCGTTTTCTGGATCAAGAATATCTATCTGTCTTTTCTGGCCGTAATTTTCAATATTCCTGATGATTGCGGCAATGGCATCATAGCGGGTTTCATTTTCATGACTAACTTTGGTGCCATCATTGGACAAAATCCAGCTGACCTCTTCAATGGCATAAGCAAGAAATTTTTCCCGCTCTTCGCCAGACACCGACTCCTGAACCATTGAGAGAAAAGCGTTTCTCCAAGTTTCATTCTTCGCCAACCGCTCACAAAGCTCTTTATATTTTTCAATGGCATTACCATTACGTTCCTTAAAGGTGTGATAATCAATAATGGTTATGTTTGACAAACCAAATGTTTCAATAATTCTTTGATATTGTTCAACTTCTTGCCTGCCAATACGGCGCGCTTGTTCGCGAGCCTGATCATCTGATCCGCCTGCTAATAATTCTGGGTACAGCGCTTGATAATTAGAGGTTTGAATCTCGTCGCAAACGACTAATTCAACCGGCCGGTCTTGATTGTTGAGCCAAAAAAGATAGCCATACATATCAATAGGTTTGGCGGTTTCTTTTTTACCCGCCCAAACCTCTTGCATTGCCGGCAGATCCTTGGTAATGCCAACAGGAAAAAACAACGGCTCTTTGTCAGGCAGACGTTCCGGTCTTACTTCTTGGACCTCTTCAGGCAAGCGTTCTAACAGATTTTTTGGCAGCACTCCGGATTCGTGGCCGATGACAATTTGTTCCAACTTTTTTTCAAAATTAACCTGAAATGACAAAAGTTTTTCCAGTTTTTGAATTAAGGGTTTATACGTTGTTTCAATCTTTTGCCTCTGTTTAGCAATGTATTCACTAAGTTGGTCGACAGACAGTTGCCCTCTAAAGATTTGAAATTCCTTGCTTTGCTCAAAATCAACCTCGCTTTGGTAATGATCGATTATCTCACCAATTCTGGCGCTTGAAAACTTCCCTGAAATTTCTTGTTCCTGCAGCAAACGTTGTTTTAACTCTGTATCTTCCATATCCAGAAGGTGTTTTTGAAATTCTGCCAGATCATTTACTAATTTTGTGCCTAACTCTGAACTCAATAATTCCTGGTACTTCCCATTTAACTGCCCAGCGATTTCCGCAAACTCCCCAATTTCTTTTTTCTGAGTTGCTAACTGTTTCTCTAACTGAGTAATTGCATGATTAACAATCGCTTCCTTATCTTCGTCATCACTTGTCCCGATTTCCTCGCTGACCTGAAAAAGCAAATCTTTAGCCTTAATAAGTATTGCCTCAACTACCTGGCTTTGTTCTATTAGTTTATCTGGAAATATCAAGCTAAATGACTTGATGATTTCTCCAGCCGTTTGTGTGGCACGATGAGCAACCATCGAATACTCGCGAAACAATTTATTTGCTAGTTCCGGCGAATCCTGTAGATTTTCTCCGATCGACAAAATTCTTTCTCCCATAGCGGGATCAAGCTCGGTTGATAAGAAAGAATTTAATCCGTCGGTACTATACATTCTAGAAAAATCCATGACTCTACGTAATTCCTCGCGGGTTTTGCTTTGAGCAAAATTTAAAAAACGATAAACCGTCTCGGGTGGTTCATAAACGAAAACGATATGAAAATCCCTGCTAATCTCTCCGATAATTTCTCGATTATATAAAAAACGAAAATTAACTAACTTAGTAACGCTGTCTTCTGAATTTCCTTTACTCACGATTGAATTAGCAAATGTTTTAGGATCAATCTTTTCAAAATAAAAATTTCTTCTAATTGATTCTTCTGCTTTTTTTAGATCATTGTTCATCTGACTAATAAATTCATTTTTTTCATCAGGGTCAGAAATTTCTGATAACTTACGTAAATAGTATGCTTCAAATTCTTCGTACATCTTTACATCATCTTCTATGGAACCGTCGTCCATCATGGGGGTAATTGCTAATCCGCCATTATCCAGCCAGATGGCGTAATGCTCAAAATTGATTTCAAAAGGTAGACGATCTCCTATGGGACTTAAGCCTGTATCGATATCTTTTAAGATATTAGCCAAACGATTATGTAAAAAATATTTGTCTTGGCTTTTTTCGTCAAGATTTTTTAACAACAATTTAATTTTTTCATAAACTTTATCATTGGTCTGTTCGGACTCTCCGTGATTATCCTGCCACTCTTTTTCTTTCTCAGACCAATAAACATTTTTTAAGATTTCAACCCAATGATTGGTTTTAATAATACTACTTTCATTATCGTCACTAGCCAAAGTCTTAAAATAATTTTCTACCTCACTAGGGGCAGCTTCAAACATTTTATTAAACAATCCTTCAAATTCTGACCTACCAGCTGTTGACATAAGGCTTTTCCAATAATTAACCACGAGATCATCCAAGATTGTTTGGCACCTCTCTTTGGTCTGCTCATGTGATTCTTTCGAATCACTCTCATTTTCTGTACAAAAATTATCAACAGACGCTCTTATTTTTTCAGCGATACCACGCTCCATTGTAATTTGATCCGCACTTCTGGTTTCCTCAATATCATAATCCTGCTCAGTATACGTAACATTTTGATCCAAGCCTGGTGTTCTTACTCTTTCAAAAAAATATTTCCGAAAACCTTTAAGTTCTCTTTCTGGAGCCTTATCTTCAATGGAAAAAATTTCCTCTTGTGAGTTTTCATGAATATTAAATTCTACGCCCTTTTTCATAAGTTTCTATTATATATCCGCATTCTATCACTTTTCACTCTAAGGCCTAAAGTAATCTTTTGCAACAAAAAAACGGCCGCCAGGAATTTCCAACGGTCGTTTTTAATTAGCGATTTTGGCTTCAGGACTTTTGTCCTTGATGAGCAAGTGCCCCAGAATGCTGATACCAGCCATTAACACGGCTCCCCACAATAACCACCAAGCCCAATCCATCTGGCGTAAAAAAAGGCAACTAACGGCAGCCCCTTCGACACACATTTTGATTTGGCCAAAGATATTCGAGCCTAGTTTCTTCTTTACTTTGAAAAAAACCACCATACCAGGTAAAGCCGCCAGAACTACCGCCAAAATGACGATTAGGGCAAATTGGATATTGATCTGGGGGTAAAACCTTTGAAATTGGAGCAGGATCCCCACGTGCAACACCTTATCCGCCAAAGGATCCAGTAGTTTACCCACATCGGTTACGCAATTCCTTTTTCTGGCAGTGTAACCGTCAAGGGCGTCAGTGGCTAAAGCGAATAAATAAACTACAAAGGCGAACAAAATGGCCAAAAAAGTCTGCTGACTGTTTAAAATCCAAATCGGGATTACTAATAGCATTCTTAAAAAAGAAAAAGCGTTTGGCACATTAACATGCCGCCAGACTTGCCGCCACATTTCTTCTCCCCCTTTTTAAATGGTCGATTTTAACTTAGCCTAAACTAATCCAAAAGAAGCGTCAATTTTTTGAAGACGTTATTTCTGTCATCCTGACGACCTGCCTATGGGCAGGGAGGAAGGATCTTTATAGGGATTAATATTTATTAAGATTCTTCATCCCGCCTTATGGCGGGATTCAGAATGACAGAGAATTTACAACCCCCTAGCTTTAATCGCTTCGGCAACCCTTCGCAAAGCTATGACAAAAGCCGCGGTCCGCAAACTAATTTTTTTCTCAACAGACATATCCCAAACTTCGTCAAAACTTTTTTCCATAATCGGCTTTAACTTATTCAAGACTGTTTCTTCGGTCCAGGCTTCGCCCAGATTGTTCTGGACCCATTCAAAATAGGAAACTGTCACTCCGCCAGCATTAGCCAAGACATCTGGTACTACGGGAATATTTTTTTGATTTAAAATTTCATCAGCTTCAGGCGTGGTCGGGCCATTAGCCATTTCCACAATTGCTTTAGCTTTTATCTTGCCAGCATTTTCTTTGGTTATGACATTTTCCAAGGCCGCCGGGATTAAAATGTCAACTTCCATTTCCAGCAATTCTTCATTGGAAATTTTTTGGTAATTTTCGCAATCGCAAACCGTACCTGCGCAATAACAGCCATCAATCATGCCCCTTTCTTTTTTGGATTTCATGATATTTTCCGGGTCCATGCCGTGATTGCGCTTGTCTTGGATGCCGCCTTTGGAATCAGATAAAGCTACAATATTATAACCTGCATCATGTAGTTTTTTCGCAATATAAAAACCGACATTCCCAAAACCTTGGACAGCCACAGTAGTTTTATTTTTTTCCAGACCAAGTTTTTTAACCAAAGCTTCAACTGCCAAAAAGCCACCCTGACCCGTGGCTTCAGTTCGACCTTCGGAACCTCCTAATGACAAAGGCTTACCCGTAAAAGCGCCGGGTTGCCATTCGCCGGAAACTTGGCCAAACTCATCAGCCATCCAACCCATTATCATCGGGTTGGTGTAAACATCTGGGGCAGGCACATCTTTTCTGGGTCCTAAATATTTAGCAAAAGCTCTAACCCAACCTCGGGAAAGATTCTGAAGTTCCCGTTGGCTTAAAGTCTTTGGTTCAACTGTAATCCCGCCCTTACCCCCGCCAAAAGGAATATTAACTACTGCGCATTTAATAGTCATCCAAAACGCCAAAGCTTTAACTTCGTCCAAATCAGTATTGGGGTGAAAACGGATACCGCCCTTAAAAGGCCCACGGGCGTCATTATATTGCACGCGGTAAGCCTGGAAAATTTTGGTCGAACCGTCATCCATTTTCACGGGTATGCCGGTTTCCAAAATCCGCACTGGCCTTTTGAGGATATCCAAGACATGCGGTTCTAAATCGATGATTTTTGAAGCGCGTTCTAACTGCGTCATCGCGCCAAGAAATGGGTTCGCCATGATCTATTACTACATTAACAAATTATTTTTTCTTTCCCCAATCAATATTGCCTGCGCGCTTGCCTTCTTTGGCTAAGTGATATTGAAAAGCCTGTAAAGCGGCTTTGGCACCTTCGCCCGCCGAAATTATTACTTGTTTGAAGGCGATGGTGGTAATGTCGCCGGCCGCAAAAATGCCTGGCCGATTAGTCTCGCAATTTGGGGAAATGATTATTTGGTTCCGCTGATCAGTTACTACTAAATGTTTGACCCATTCAGCTTTAGCCATGTAACCAATTTCCACAAAAACACAATCACAGGCAATGGTTTCATCTTTTTTAGTATCAGAATGGGTGACAATAATTTGATCCAACCAATCTTTGCCTTGAATTTCTTTGGCTGAAACGTTATTGATGACCTGAACATTATTCTTTTCTTTCAAACGTTCCACTAAAACTGTTTCTGCTGACAAAGCCGCCGTGACATTCACGATAATTACTTGTTTGGCCAATTCGCTGATGGAAAGTGCAGCTTGGACTGCGGACGAACCGCCGCCCACCACCACGACTTTTTTCTTTTCATAATATTTGGGATCGCAAATGGCGCAATAAAAAACACCCTTACCCACGTGCGTTTCTTCGCCCGGGATATTCAAGTGCCTGTGTGATAATCCAAAAGCCAGAATCACCATGTCAGCTTCAGCGAAAAAAGTATTGGTGTTTACGCGGTAACGGTTTTCTGGCAAGGCATCAATGCTGTTCACGGTTTCCAATCTGAAATCCGCGCCAAACTTTTCTGCCTGGCTTTTAAAATTTTTCATCAAATCCAAACCATCAACCTTATCATAGCCAGGGTAATTCTCGATTTCAGGCGTCGTGGCGGCTTGGCCGCCAACGTCTTGGGAAATAATTAAGGTTTTTAAAAGCCGGCGGCTGGTAAAAAGCCCGGCTACCAAGCCTGAAGCGCCGCCACCGACAATTATTACATCAAATTGTTCAATTTTTTTGTTTAGCATATTATTTCAAATGAGCTTCTAGTTCTTTCGTTATAGCCTCCTTTGACTGAACCGCGGATATCCGCCAAACTGGCTTGCCGGCCTTAAAAATTATTAAGGTTGGGATGCTCATTATTCCGTTTTCCTGGGCGGTCTGCGGGTTTTCATCTACTTCCAATTTGCCCACTTTGGCTTTATCGCCGATTATCTTGGCGACCTCTTCAATGATCGGCCCTTGGACCTTGCACGGCCCGCACCAAGTTGCCCAAAAATCCACCAAAACCGGCTTGGTTTTTTCATCCAAGACTTCTTTCTTGAAATTCTGGTCAGTGAATTGGATTTCTGGCATAGATGAAAAAAATTAAAGCTTTAGTGAATCTATGATAGTTGAAGTAAAAACAAATTTCAATGGATGATTAAAAAGGTCGAATTTTCCTTAGGAATAGCGTTATAATCAGTCGGCCAGGACAGTTAAAATCTTTCTTAAAATTATGCTTTTAAGGCGATAAGGAACGCCAGATTGGCATTTTGGATCACAAAAGCCAATTCTATAGCTTTTTTGCTTTTAATGCCTTTATCCAATTATCAATCGTGCTTAGGGCGGCTTTTCTATTTAGGATTTTGCCATGGCCGGGCAAAATATAATTAAATTTCAGGTTCTTGATCTTGTTCAAAGTTTTTATAAAGTTAGTTTTGGAGGAATTATAAAAAAAGCAATAAGGTTTGCCTGAATATAAACTGTCTCCCGTAATTAAAACCTTATTCTGCTTATCAAAAAACATTACCGATTCATTTGTATGGCCCAATGCATTTATTATTTTGAATATTTTTAAATTACCTTCTGAATTTTGGTAAAGTATACTATTTAAACTTAGATTTTTAAATAATTTTTGCGTTTCTTTATCGGTAATATATTCCAAAGCCCAATTCTTTTTATTTTTTAGGTTATTCTTTATTTGTTTTGGCAAAAACACCTCTGAGGGTTTGAAATATTTTAAGCCGCCAATATGATCAAAGTGTACATGCGTCAATGTAATTTTAATTTTTTTAATTTTGAATTTACTGCTGATAAATTGTTTTAAATTTTTTTTACTGACACCACTATCAATTACCAGAGCCTGCCCTTTATTAAGGTAAACAAAAATATTTGAGGCTTCTGGTTGGTTATCCGTAATTAAATAATAATTATTTATTAATTTCTTTAAACTAAATTCGTTTTTCATAAAATTTTGAGGAGGGCAGTATGCCTGCCCTCCTATTTTAACCCTTAAAAGGATATTTATAAACCACCCAGCAACCAGCATTCAGACTTTCCTGGTCTTCCATAGCATACTTAATGGGTTTGACGATTTGCGCGCCCATAAATTCATGAAATCTCAAGACGGGATCAAAAAGCCTGCCATCAGGTAATCTTAATGCGCAATAATCGCCGATTGAAAGCTGGGATTTTTGATGGTAGAAAGGAACCCTGGCGCAACCAATAACCCGCCTCACCTGATCAGCAAAAAGGTTTTTTAATGTAAAAGCAATAAGCATTTGCGAAGCCTTGTACTTTTTCTGATTATCAATAATCCCTTGTTCAAAGCGTATGCCTCTAAATTCTGGGACAACACCCACGCCCACTAAAAAGCCTGTGCCCCCGCTTGGGTCATGAGCCTGATTGATCCAGCCTTCTTTGGTGTGAAAATCCCAGCTTTTTAGACTTTCAATATTCCCATCCCACTGCATTTTAAACGCGTATTGGCTGCCGATTGGCTGTTTTTCACAAAAAGCAACACTTGTCCCGATTGGGTAAGTAAGGATTCTTTGCTTAATCTTTTCAGGATTTGCACAGACGTTTTCTCCTGGGGTTGACCAGGCCTTCTCTTCTATTTGGCGTAATTGCTCCAAATTTTGAAGTGAAGCGTTTCTAATGACTAGCGAGTTCATAAACTCTCCTTTGTTGAAGTTTGAAAAGAACAAAAAACGGCTATTTAGGCCGCTTGGAGAGTTTTAATAAATTACTTAAAAAATATTCAAACACCATTAAACGGCCTCAATAAAAGACCGTTGCGACGATTCAATAAATTTTTAGAATGTTTGAACATGCTTTATTGTTATCAAAATTATTATTTTTTGTCAATAAAAAACCCGCCTTAACTTGTTAGTTAAAACGGATTTATGATTTGTCTTCAACTAGTGAATATAATAAAAATAAGGCCAAATACGAGCAAAATCCAAAAACCATACCAAATCATATCTAACACACTACCGACCACTGCGAAATACTTATCAATCGTTTGCCACTTTGTTTTTGCTTTTTCAAGTACAGCAAGACGATTTTGTATTTTAGTGATTTGCTCATCAGACAAGACTGCTTTAGCGGAATCTTGGCTAATTTGCCTCTCAACAAAACCGCGCAAGATATTACCTTCCGTGAATAATTCAATATTGCCGTCTACATCTGCCTGACGACTTTTTGGTTTGTTAAATTCAACAAAACCATGTTTTATGGTCAGCACCTTGATTTCAGAACAATAAAGTTTGATTGCGCTAATCAGTTTGAATAGACCCAATATCTCAGAACCGTTTTCATCGCCACTAATCCTTATCAGAACAGTTTTGACTTGGTTCTTAAGTATCAATCGTAAAACATTTTCTTCATAACTTGTTACCGAAGAACTAACAAAAAGAAAAATCAAATTTAGTCCCGCCAAAGACTCACGAACCCAGTTCGTACTGGTATTGCAGACAAAACCAATCAGAATAACCGCGGATTCGGATTGATCATTCATTTTTTACCTCCTTAATTCAATTGTTAAAGTTCATTTTTCTATTTCAGCCAACAACTAAATTATTAAATGGAATAGAAAAGGGAGCCGGCTTGGCAGTCGCCGGCTCCCAATGTGAGCATTTTTAAAACAAGGAGACGGAAGTGGAAAATCCTTTTGCATGATTTAGGATCTCCCTTCAATCATTTCTACTCCCGTGTGAGGATTCCTGATGCCCCACTGATCAGTGTCCCACTGAGCTATAGGGAGCTTGAACGCTGATTCGTAAAAAACACTGATACATTTGGCTATCTTGCTGGTGTGGGCAAAAATTCCTTGGCCGGGATTCAGAATCACCAAAAGGGTAGGATTCTTGAGATGCACGCTGCCGTCGCCGTCGACAACCCTGTCTTCGTATTCAATGGCGACAACTGTCCCGTCCGTGGTGATTTCGTACAAATCCCTGCCGGACAGCTCCCATTTGACGATGGCGGACTCAACACCAGTCAATTCCGGCTTCCGAAATTCAACTCGGCCTAAACCCGGGACATTGCTTCTCACGCCAGCTGGCTGGAAGCAAAGCTCCGCATCCAACAGTCGGTTTTCGTCGTTTCGCCAACCAAAAGCCGGTATTTTTAATTCGCCGACAGCTATGGCGTCATACTTGTTACCGTTGGAATACGCGCACTTTTCAATTCGAAACCCCTCTTGGCCTTTGTCATTGCTGATTTCAAAGCACTTCATTTCAAACCTCGCTTTTTTTGTGTTTATTGTTAACAAACCAGTATATATCCGTTTGAAAAATTTGTCAAGAGCTTCCGACAAAAAGACAGTATTTAATGGTTATTTTACCAATTTATCAACATCTAATTTCGTTATTTATCTCAAATTGTTTGATTATTATGTGCATAACTATTGACATATTCTATATATGCGTTATACTTAAATTGTTGTCGGAATTAGTCGACATTTATGGAAATATCAAAAAAACTAGAAAATTTCGGGCTAAACCAAAAACAAGCTGAGGTGTATCTCGCCTGCTTGGAGCTCGGCCAATCCTCTGTCCAAAAAATTGCGGATATTACCCAAATCAAAAGAACTTCAGTCTATGACCTTCTTCAGAATTTGATTAATAAGCAATTGGTTACCCAGACCATCAAGGGCAAAAAAAGGTTGTTTGTCGCCGAAGACCCGAGTACGTTGAAAAATTCTATTCGGCAAAAAGAAGCGGAGCTTGACGCCTTATTGCCCCAGCTGAAATCAATGTTCTATGTCCCCGGCGTCAAGCCTCGCATGGAATATTACGAAGGTGCAACTGGAGTCAAAACTGTTTTGGAAAAAACTTTGGAAGCCCAAGAAAAAACTTTAAGAAGCATATTACCTTTAAAGGATATTTTAGATTTAGTCGGAGAGGAATTTTTTGAAAAACTTACTCAAGATCGGATCAAAAAAGGTTACAACTTATTATCTTTAAGGCCGGAAAGCAAGGAGGTAATAAAAACAGTTAAAAAATATAAGTGGGCAAGCAGTATTAAAGATAAGCGTGAAGTCCGCTTAACGCCTAAAGATTTCAAATTTTCAATGACTATGTATTTGTACGACAATATTGTTTCTATTATTTCCTCAAAAAAAGAAAATTTTGGGATGATTATTGAATCCGAAGAATTTGCTTACAATCAGAAGGCGCTTTTTGACATGCTATGGCGGATAAGTAAAGTTTTAAAATAAAACCGGATCACTTGATGCATCCGGTTAATTTTGGACTATTTTAGCTTGTATCCCGAAGCCTTGAAGGCTTCTGGCCAGTTTTTTTGTAATTCCTAATCAAAAGAATTTTCGTCGCCATAATTTCTGCTCCCGACAAAATTACCAAACGGGTGGATATTCTCCACCCGTTATAAGAATTTTATAACGCAAAGTTCCTGGCGATACTGCCACGTGGGACATGAAATTCAAAACGCAGCTTGATAGCTGGAAATCCAAATAGATGGCTATGGTTCACAAAATCACTTTGGAACTTGCGAAGTACACCATCGGGCCTGTCTTCTTCATAAAGATAAATTACTTCGTTATCAGCCTTTAGCTTTTCCACCTGAAAGCAATTATCATCCTCCGGCAATCGACGATAGAACCAGTAGTACATTTCGGCATCTAATTGGCCAGTGCCAAGAAAAAAATTTCCGCTTGGCAGTGCACTGCCCCGTAATGCAATCAAGGGAATTTCTTGCACCTGAACCATCTGTTGCTTAAAGCAACTACCGACCAAAAATGCCAAGATTAATCCCAGGCACGTGCTGAGAAAAAGCATAATGAAGCCAAGCACGACTTTTTCAAAGCTTAACGGCTTGCCTCCATAACGGTTTATCAGCCAAATAGCGCAACCTAACACGCAAAAAACTATTGTCAGCATTTCATCTCCTCGAGCTTAAAATCCTTCATTAGCATTAAAGAAGCCCAAAACAGCTGATATGATTTAAGTTATTTAATCATCATTAACCAGTTTGAAATACTTACCCGGTCTTTTAAGATAAATTACTTCGATATGCAAAGCGATAAACAGATGATCAAGCAGCTCATAAAAGTGATCGGGTAATCCTTTTTCCAGCCTAAACCTTGACCATAGTTTATAGAAGAACTCTGGTTCATCAACGGATAATATTTTTTCCGTATTACCTGGTGGCGGCAAATAATGTGATGCTTGATAACCCCCAGCAAAAATATGAAATTCACCATTCTCACGGTTCCAATTTACGTAAACATTAGTTAAGCCGCAGTGTATTCTATAAATTCGATTTTCTTTGATGCATTTCCATGGCATAAAGCACTCCTTTTTAGTTTTTAAAGAACGAAAAGAGCAACGATACAATTTAACAAAACAATATCTGATTGTCAATACTATGGACACTATTTTACTAATAACTCTATAAAATAATGGGTATTTTAATCATTAGCTTGTTTGATGTCCAAATTATGGACAAAATATCCTCAGTTTGATAATATAAGAACATATGACCTTGGAGCAAATACTAAAGCAGTATGGTTTAAACGAAAAAGAAGCAAAGGTCTATTTAGCTATCCTTGAATTAGGAACATGTACGGTTTTAGAATTATCAAAAAAATCAGAATTAAAACGTCCGACTGTTTATCGTATTTTAGATGAATTAAAATCTAAAGGCTTAGTGGCGACAACCCCAAAAGAAGATAAATTATTTTATAGCGCTGAGAAACCTTTACTTATCTTGGAGGACCTGGAACGAAAGTCAAAATTGATAAAAAATTCCTTACCCGTGTTAGAAGCATTATTTAATCGAGGTAGTCAAAAACCAAAAGTAAAATTTTACGAGGGTAGACAAGGTTTAATTGATCTTATGTATGACGGCTTAAATTGCCAATCAAAAATGATTTACTATTTATGGCCGGTAACGGATATGTTTGAAACTATTGGTAAGGAAGAAATCGAAAATTTTATCCAAGAGAGAATTAAACGAAAAATATATATAAAAACCATTCGAATCAAATCAAAAGAACGTGAATATAAGGCATCTGGACATGGTAAACAATATTATCGTGAATTAAAGTATGCACCTAAAGATTTTGACTTTTCAATCGGCTTAATTATTTATGATAATAAAGTTATTATAATTTCTTCAAAAAAAGAAAATTACGGATTGATGATTGAGAGTCTGGATTTTAAGCAAGTAATAGAAGGCTTTTTTAATTTACTTTGGCAATCGAGTTTAAAATCGAAATAGTCATTTAGCCTTTAATGAAAACTTTATGGAATCACACCTTGGAACAAATTACATACCAATGCTTGTCCTCCTGCCAATTTGGCTTATTGTAGTAGTGGCTACCATCCGGGTGATTGTTAAAAAACATACCAGTCTTTGGAGACGTATCGTAGTTTCAATAGGTGGCCTTTTTATGCTTTTTGGATTTGCGATCATTCTAGTTGGCTTTTATTACCATCTCAGCCCTACATTTGCCAGTACTTTCCGCTTTTACGCTTATACAGCTCTCGCTCCAAAAGATGACCCATTCCAAGTTTCTGAAGGCGATTACCGGCCAATTCTTATGCTTAGGGATGTTACTAAGAAAAATGGGGAAGTTAGCTTACTTTATCATCCAAATCCCGACTATCCGACCTTGGTTTCTATATTCACGCAAGGAAAATTCATCGAGGCGAACCTTTATAACGATATCCTTTCCATCCCAAACACAGAGGCCGGTTCATTGCCCCGCGTAACAAAAACCTCGCTCTGGTGGGCATTAACAAAAGACCTCGGTAGCCAAATTTCCACTGCCGATTAGAGCATTGCAGTCTACTTAACGCATTTTTTTCATTCAGGGAACCCCATGCGGCGAAACTGGCGTGTGGGGAAGCGAGATTTCGTGATTATTTACTTTTATAAACCCTGTTAAGTGGTACACAATCGGAACCCGATGTATTATGGGGTTCCCAATTTTTTATCAAAAAATTGGGGTAAGCGGCACGTTTGTGAAACCCCACTTCATGGGGTCCCCAAATATTAGGAACTAATATTTGGGGTAAGAAGCACACGAACGTAACCCGAAATAGGCTCGCCTAAGCGAGCAAATGTAGGGTGAAGTTCGTGATGATTCGTGGTGGACCTCAGGAGGCTCGAACTCCTCACCTCTTCCATGCCATGGAAGCGCTCTACCAAATGAGCTAGAGGCCCAGAAAATATACTACATTATATATCAATCAAAAGCCTGAAAAAATATAGATTTGTTCTAAATGAGTCCCGTCCCGCTTGGCGGGACGTGGATCCTCGACTCCGCATAGCGGAGTCGGGACTAGAGGCCCATATTTTTGCTAATTATAGCGTTTATTTCCAATATGTTCCCCGCCTGCCATGCCTTGGGATAAGTTTGAAATTGTTCCACGTGGAACATTTTAATAATTATAAAGTAAATATTGAATAAATTGTAGGTGGCGGGCAAGCACGTGGAACATTTTACTTATTAGGAGTCCCCATTTCATCATCAATACCAATGAAATTGGGTAAGCGGGATGCTTGCAGGATCTACCAAGCAAGCGTGGAGCGCAGTCCTGCTATGCAGGACGAGCACGCGTTTGCGAGGAAAAGCGGCAATCTTGTAAAGGGTGGAGTGGGCTCAAGACTTTGAGCACACGTAACCCGACGCAAGGATTGACGCGTGGTGGGCCTAGGCGGAATCCCTGCCCACTTGACTCACTTGTGAGGCAGGCGGGGGACCACCTCCTCGGTAACCTATATGCCGTACGGGCTTGGTGGAGATACCGGGAATCGAACCCGGGTCTCGGCAATGCGAATGCCGTGTATTACCGCTATACGATATCCCCGGAAATTAAGTCATTTATGTTAAAATTCTGCCAACTGCTTGTCCGACGAAGCGTCTTCGTAAAGACGGAAGCTAACGGCCCGTACTCCGGTAGGCGGGTGCGAATGACGCGTCCCGCCTGCATTGCCCTGCCTACCGGCAGACAGGCGGTTCGACGGGAAAGTCTACCATTAAACCATAGGCTAAATTGGTTGTTAATACAGTTTATCTATAAAACGTTCCCCGCCTGCCATGCCTAGTCTATATTACTGAAATTGTTCCACGTGGAACAATTCATGAATTGTATATAAAACATAGGAGTATTTACAGATGGCGGGCAGGCACGTGTAACATTTTTAAATATGATAAGCTGCTGTCTGCGAAATAATCAATTGAATGGGTGCCTCTAAATTTTCAAATTTAAAATTTAGGGAGAGCGGGCTGCGCCTGGAACATAGCTTCACGAATGAGGTGCGCACGACTCCGAACTCAGTTGATGGGAAGGAGCAAGCATTCGGGAGGAAAAGCGATAACCTTGCAGAGAGTTATAAGTGATTTTATGGGGTCCCCGATTTATTTTTTATAAATTGGGGAAAGTGGCACGCTTGAGGAACCCGCAGCGGGCTTGAGACCTCAAGCACGCGAAGGGTGAAGCAAGCGATGACGCGTGGTGCGGTCTTTTTGAGAAAATACGAACCGAGTTTGCGGGCGGCGGCTCGCGCGCGGAGGAGACCCAGCCGCCGCCCGCTGCCGCGCCGTTTTGACGATTTCGAGTTTTTCTTTAGCGGCAAGTTCTAATTAAATATTCCTTAGATATGAAAAGATAGATTTAAAAAGATAAAACAGTCCAACAATCGTTACTGCCAAAACAAAATCTTTTAAGAAACCAAAAATAAAAAATTCTAGAGAAAGAAAAGTTACTAAGATAAAAATTATTAATAATACAAATCTTTGCAGAAATTTACCCCAATCTTTCTTTATTTCAGTTTGTTTTTCTTTATCGTCTTTGAATTTTTCTAAACGCGGTATTTGAATCGCAAATATGAGTACAATTGTTGCAATAAATGTATTTAAAACAACTTTTAGATATTCTTTCAGGAACTCTAAAGTAATATTAATTTCGAGGGACAACAATAGAACCCATATAAACAAAATCCATAATAAATAGCATAAGTAATATACGAATGGTATTTTTCTTGTTTTATTATATATGCTCATCTTCGGCAATCATTTGTCAGCTTCAAATTCTTAGACTGTTATTCTTTCGTGAATTAGTTTCGAGCCTTCAGATTTTCTTGGGAAATTAGCGTTTTCACCTCTAAAAGAAAGTTCTTTAACTGGATGATTATCTTTTTTAGGAAACCATGAAGGAATTTTTTCTATGTCGGTAAATGGGGCAGATTGGAACATCTTTGTTATTGTTTCAATATCTTTTCCAACAAAAGAGTCAGCTCCTTGCGCGGCAATCTGCCAAAATGCAAGAATTGCTATTTCATATTCGTATTTAGTGCTTTCGTGATATTTTTCCAAATGCTCAAGGAGCTCCTCTGAAAGATCCCATAATGAGTCAAATAGATGATCCACCTCAATAATATCTAACTTTGTATTGTTTGCTTCTTTTGCATATATTAAAAAAGCAGCGTTTATGTGTGACATATCTTTTTCGACAAAAACTTTCCCAAAAAGCTCAAGCCAGGCGTAATCAACTTTTCCAATCAAATGAGGGTAGTTTTTAAATTCTTCTTTCCTAATTTGTTCCCATTCAGCGTTAAACTTTTCACTTGTAATTCGTTCTTTTTCCACTTCCTTTTGGCGATAAATGCGCCAAAGTATATATGCTATTATGGCTAATAAAATGTACAGAAAAATCATAGATATATTTTAAAAAAATTAATTAATTAAACTACTGATGGCAACATTATATACTTTGGCAATTTTTTTCAACTCAATCACGTCAATCTTCCGCTGTCCAACCTCGATTTTTGAGATATAAGACTGGGATCGGCCAAGTCGCTTGGCTGCTTCCATCTGGCTTAAATCTGCCTCTTTTCGGGCCTGTATTATGCGTTCTATGAGCTTTTTATGTTCTTTTGAGTAGATTTCGCTATTCATATTGATTGTTTCACAAATTCATGATAAAGTCCAGTATGGAATAGTCCAAATTGGACTTAAAGCAATAGGGGGAAGTGCGCTTCTGGCCTAAAAGAAAGTGAGAGTCGATATTTTTCTAGGGTTCTTTGGTAGTTTTTTAACACGGCGCGGCAGCGGGCGGCGGCTGGGTCTCCTCCGCGCGCGAGCCGCCGCCCGCAAACTCGGTTCGTATTTTCTCAAAAAGACCGCACCACCCAGAATATGAGGCGCTTTGCGCCGCTATACCCCAGCCCAAATGGGCTTCAAATCGAAGCGTTTTGCCTTTCTCCGCGAAGCGGAGGGGCCAGAAGCGCACTTCCCCCTCTTAATTCTTAATCTTAAAAATATATGAACAAATATTTTCTCTATGCCAGGAAATCTACTGACGAGGAAGATCGTCAGGTGTTAAGCATTGAATCTCAAATAGATGAATTAAAAGAATTTGCCGCCAAAGAAAAACTTGAAATCGTCGCCTCGCTCTGCGAGGCAAAAACTGCCAAAGAACCCGGACGGAAAATCTTCAATGAAATGCTGAAGAGAATAGAAAAGGGCGAAGCCAATGGCATCATCGCCTGGCATCCTGATCGGCTGGCCAGAAATCCCGTAGACGGCGGACAGGTCATTTACCTGACCGATCGGGATAAAATCCAAAATCTGAAATTCCCCACGTTTTGGTTTGAGAACACGCCGCAAGGGAAATTCATGCTGAATATCGCTTTTGGACAAAGTAAGTATTACATAGACAATCTATCGGAAAACGTGAAACGTGGGCTACGACAGAAGCTACGACGCGGTGTGTGGCCGTCTATGGCGCCACTTGGCTATTTCAACGACGCCAAAAGTAGAAATATCCTCATTGAAAAACGAGAAGCGAAAATAGTCAAAAAGCTATTTACTATGTATGTAACCGGCGACTGGACATTAACTGCTCTAGCCAACTGGTGTAATCGTGTGAAGCTCAAAAGCCACTACAACCACCCAAACTCTGCCAGCATGATACAAAACATGCTTAAAAACACTTTTTACTGCGGCGTGTTTACTTATTGCGGGGAGACATACCAGGGAAGCCATGATACGTTCATCTCAAGGGAATTGTTTGATAAAGCCCAGGCGATGATGCGTAAACGAGGTCGCGCGAGGGAAATAAAGAAACATAACTTTGCCTTTCTTGGCTTGATTAAATGCGCTTCTTGCGGTTGCTACATTACGGCAGAAAGCCAGAAGGGACACACGTATTACCGCTGTACCAAAAAGAAAGGCAGATGTGAAACGAAATTCTTGCGTGAAGAAGCGCTAGTGGAGCAAATGAGGGCGACCTTAGCCACTCATTCCATCCGTGATGACTGGGCGGATAAAATGTTGGTCAAGCTAGACCAAGAAAAAGAGAGAAACGAGCAGACCACTCAAGCCCTCGCCCAAAAGAAAAAAGATACATTGGTTGTTGTGGAAAAGAAGCTGGATAATCTTTTAGATGCAAAATTGGAGCGTTCAATTACCACTTCGGAGTATTTATCTAAGAAAGATACGCTTGTAAATGAAAAAGTGAGAATTGAGGATAAATTCGCTCAATTACGGGGCGAGGGTTTAGTTTGGCTCGAACCAATGCGAGAGTTCATTTTATTAAGTAAACAAGCCAAAAAAGTCGCAATCTCGCGCGACCTCTTGGAAATTAAGAATTCAATGAAAAATATCGGCTCGAACTTTCTTTTGAAAGGCAAAACGCTTCGATTTGAAGCCCATTTGGGCTGGGGTATAGCGGCGCAAAGCGCCTCATATTCTGGGTGGTGCCCCCGAAAGGAATCGAACCTCCATCTCTCCCTTAGGACGGGATAGCTCTATCCATTGAGCTACGGGGGCAAAAATGGCTAATATTAGCTATTTCCAAGTGTCGCTAAATGCAATTTAGCAATTATTGTTTCAATAATTCCAGTTTTTTCTTCTAATACTAGAATTAGTCCAAAAAATAATCCGATGCAAATTATTAAAATTAATAAAGTTTTTAAATCCTTTTTTATATTCAAGGCTTGAAAGTGTAAATTTTCACTCATAATAATTGTTAATTAATTGGGCTTTTACGTCATGCAGTGTAGCGAACATTTTATTTATGCACAATTTTTGACCTTTATCTTATCCTAAAGTACAATCTCGTTATATAAGCCTTTATTATTAATTTATAAATATATGGCTATGTTCAAGCCTGATTCAACCCCTTCCAAACAAACAGAAACAATTATTGGTTCTTCAGTCAAGGTAGAGGGTAATTTTTCCGGTGAAGGAAATGTAATTATTGAAGGCCAATTACAGGGAACACTTAAAACCAAGCATAACGTCAGCATTGGCACTGGCGCTAGAGTTAAAGCAAACATTGAAGCCCAGGATGTTTACTTGGCAGGAGAGGTTCATGGCAATATCAAAGCTAATGGCAAATTACAGGTAACCTCCTCCGCAAAATTGATCGGCAATATTGAAACAAGTTCTTTAGCAATTGAACCTGGGGCAATACTTAATGGTAAATGTATTATGACTTCTGAAACTTATATTCCTGAAAAGATTGAAAAAGTAAAATAATTTATTTAATGTACACTTATATAGTTGAATCAGAAATTAATAATAAGAAATACGAAGCCGATCTTACTAAGATCGAAAACCGTTTGATTGAATTGGAAATCCGCGGGCGGGTTGAAAAATTAACTATTTTAAAAAGCTTGGCCGAAACGATTAAAGATGCAGTCAGAAACCAGTCCGAAACTATTGTTTTGATTGGCACTGACAAATTAATTAACAACGCCATTTCAACTTTAGCTGAATTTAAGACTACTATTGGCATAATTCCTTTAGGCGAACCAACGCTTATCGCTCAATCACTTGGCATCCCGTATGGCATGGAAGCCTGCGACACTCTTTCAGCCAGAATTACCAGCGCTTTGGATTTGGGAAGGGTTAATAACCGGTATTTCCTTTCGGCTTTGCATGTTCCAGATTGCCGGACTTTAACTTTAGATTGCGATAACCAATTCCAAGTTTCAACTGTCACCCCTTCCACTATTGATATTTCGAATTTTAGTGAAGCCAGCAACCCGCATGACGGCAAATTAGAAGTAATCGTCAGGCCCCAGGCTGAAAAATCAATTTTTGGTTTCATGAAAAAACCCAGCTATTCAAAAAAAAGCGTTTTCCCCTTTAAAAAATTAACTATCAGGAGTGGCGGGGATTCCATGCCAATCATGGCCGATGGCGAAACCATCATTAAAACCCCGGCCACAATTGAAGTTGTGCCAAAGCGAATCAAGATTATAGTCGGCAAAAAACGCGATTTTTAATTACAGAAAATAGATTTTATTTAAAGGCTTAAATGTTTCTTAGACCTATTTTTTTAGTTTGACAGATTTTTATAAAAGCCTAAACTTTTAGCAAAACCAAGATCACAAAAAAGGAGTTTGAAAAATGAACAATTGCACGCCAGATTTTGATGTTTGCGATTGCCAATGCCATATACATCCCGGCGTGAAACATTGCAGGGCTTGTTGCGATATTTGTCCGCTTTGCGGCCAAAATATCAAGGTCGGCCATCAAGATGACCATGCAAAAAAATGCCATGCCGCGGAACAGAATCTGCAAATCTCGGCCAATGATGCCTCTTGGGGTCTTTGCCGGTGTACCTGCCACCAGGAAAATCCCGGACCCCGTAAAATGCATCTGGTTTGTGGTTGCTCTTGGTGTTCATATTGCCATTTCCACATCATGGGCAATATGGAAGCGCATTTGAAAAACTGCGCAGCCTATCAACTTGCGCATTCGCAAGAGCCTGACGCGCAACAGACGCTGACTGGAGCAGACGGTTGTGCATGCCAATGCCATACAGTCGACGGACAGGGCAAATGTCCATACTGCCACCAAACATATGATGTGACTGCCTCTGGTATTCGGCAGCATGACGAGGTCTGTCCTGTCCGGCAATACAGGCTGAGAATCGCGGAAATTGCCAGTGTGCTTGATGAAATAGTCAGGCACAAGGCGAATTGAATTAATCTCTTTTAAAACCCTGCGGTCATTCGCGGGGTTTTCTGTTTTAAAAATCTGTTAAAAACCGGGTTTTCTATTGACTTTTTAAAAGCCTGTGCTAAGTTAATCGGAAAATCCAAACATACCAAAAACAGGAGGCTTTCATGAAAAACCTAGCTGGCAATCAGGATTGCGATCTGCAGATTGAAAATGAATTACTACGATCTGGCATTCAAGGGATGCGCGTAGACAGGGTTGGGGATGAAGTTCCTTACTCTCTTACTGGTCAACTTGGAGGTTTTAGCTTCACCCGTGCTTGGAGTTACTGGCGCGTTAAAGGCCTATTACCGCTTGAAGTCGCGCAGGAATTGTATGCCGACCCAATCGGCAAAACTGACATCCGAATTGAAGGGAACGGTGGTTGCCCACCTCCCGAAAAGCCATGGGTTAAGTGGCTTACTTCAGCTGGTAAAGAAATCATCCCAACCGATCAAAAAGCAGGTTATGACAGCCTCATCCAGAAAAATTTACTTTCCGCCGAGGTGCTGGACAAGTATATATTTTCTGACGATCTTGCTTCGGTTGGCGCCAAACCGTATATCATCGGCTATCACATTGATTCCGAAGCTGGCCTAAGGCTCTTTGCTGATACTTTGAAAAAACACGGATTGGTTTGAATCGATTTTTACTCATACCCCGGGAAACGCAGTTTTCCGGGGTATTTCTGTTGACTTTAAGCTAAATTTTTAGTAGAATTCACCCACTTATGAATGTCACTGAACTCGCCCGCCGGCTTCGGATTCCGGTTCAAGATTTAAGGCAAGCCTTGCCTAGGCTTGGTTTTGGCATTGGCTCCAAAGCCCATAAAGTTTCAGATGTAGTCGGCTTGGGCATAATCAAGAAATTTAAGGAAACTCCAGAACTATTTGAACCAGAAAAAGAAATTGATGAAATTGCCAAAGCTGAAACCTCTGGCCCAGTGGGCAAAATTGAAATTCCTTCCAGAATCACGGTGCGGGAATTTGCCGCCAGGCTCGGCAAGCCCGCGCCTTTGGTCATTTCCCATCTAATGAAGAATGGAATTCTGGCGACTTTAAACGAAGAAATTGATTTTGATACGGCCTCTATTGTCGGTTCGGATTTTGGCGCGGAAATAAAACCGCAAAAAGAAAAAACCACTTCGGAAAGGGAAACTGACTTGGCGAAAAAAGTTTCGGAAATTATTTCGGCTGATAAAGACAGAACCACTCCTCGGCCGCCAGTCGTCGTGGTCATGGGCCATGTTGACCATGGCAAAACCAGCTTGTTGGATGTCATCCGTAAAACCAATGTCGCAGGCAAAGAACACGGCGGCATTACCCAGCATATTGGCGCTTACCAGGTGATTGTTCCGACAATGGAGGAACAATCATCCCGACAGAGCGAAAGCGAGGGAGGGATCCCTCGAGGGACTCGGGATGACCGCGCGGGGCGCGCGATCACCTTTATAGATACGCCCGGCCATGAAGCTTTCACGGCCATGCGTTCCCGCGGCGCGAATATTGCCGATGTCTGTATTTTGGTGATTGCCGCGGATGACGGCATCAAACCCCAAACTCGCGAAGCTTTGAATATTATCGAACGTACCAAAATCCCTTTTGTGGTGGCCATTAATAAAATTGACAAGGAAGGCGCTGGTTTGGAAAAAGTCAAAACTGAATTGGCTTCCATCAACCTGCAACCCGAAGATTGGGGCGGTAAAGTTATTACCGTGGGCGTTTCAGCCAAGTCAGGCAAAGGCATTGATGATTTGCTGGAATCAATTTTACTGGTCGCGGACATGGAAAAAGACCTGCTTATGGCCAATCCCAAAGGCAAACTCGTGGGCACGGTCATTGAATCCCATGTTGATCCAGGCGAAGGCCCAGTGGCAACTATCTTAATCCAAAACGGCACCTTAAATGTCGGGGATTTTATTGCCGCAGGCTCGGTCATTGGCAAAGTAAAAAGTTTGAAAGATTGGAATGGGCAAATGACCCAGCATGCCCCGCCTTCCATGCCTGTGGTTATTTTAGGTCTGAAAGCCGCGCCAGCCGTGGGTGATGTTTTGGAAGCGCCGGAAAACGAAAAGGCTGCCAGGAAATTAATGAAACAACAAGAGGCGACTTTAAGATTGATGCAGATAAAAGCTCGGGAATCAGCCAAAACCGCTTCGGTTATTGCGGGCAAAGGTATTGATGGTGAAGCCAAAAAACTTCCGTTATTTTTGAAAGCCGACAAGGTTGGTTCTTTGGAAGCCATTTTGGAAAGCTTGAAAACTTTCACTTTCAAAGAAGTGCGGCCAGAAGTTGTGGGCCAAGCTTTGGGCGATATTAATGAAGCGGATGTCTTGCGCGCGGAACAAGCTGGCGCCTGGCTGATTGGCTTTAATGTCAGCGCCAACCAAAAAGCCGTTGCCAATACCAAAGCTAAAGTCAAAACCTATACGGTAATTTATGAACTTTTAGATGATATTAAAAAAGGTTTGGAAGAAAGACTAGGCGCAGATATCGTGGAAGAAGCTATTGGCCAAGCCAGGATCTTGAAAATTTTCCGGGCTGAAGGCAAGAACACGATTCTCGGCGCTAAGGTTACAGAAGGTACTATTAAAGCCAAAGCCAAAGTTAGGGCTTTTCGGAATAATAAAGTTTTAGGCCAAGTTAATTTGGAACAATTACAGAAAAATAAACAAAATGTCGGCGAAGTCGGCCTGAATGACGAATGCGGTTTGAAATTGGTTGGCGTAAACGGTTTACAAGAAGGTGATACCTTGGTTTTCGTAGAAGAAAAATTAGTCCCGAGGAAGTTAGAAAATTAACATCCCTGTCATTCTGAATCCGAGTCTGATCGAGGACGACCTGCCCGCCGAACTTCGTCTGGCGAAGGTAGGCGGGAGAATCTTTATAAATTTTAGCCTTATTAAGATCCTTCCTCCCTGCTCATAGGCAGGTCGTCAGGATGACAATAATCATATGAAAAAAGTAGTTATATCGGCTAGTACGTCTTTTTATAAAGAGGCTATTGACTGGAAAGAAAATTTAGAGAATAAAGGTTATAAAGTTTTGGCATATCCAAAATTTAACAACAAAGTCGGCTTGAATTACAAAAAACTACACTCAAATTTTTATAAGGCTATTACTAAGACTGATGAGGTGTTTGTTTTAAATCTTAAAAAATCAGGGGTTTCGAATTATATTGGCCCCAGCGTTTTTGCGGAAATTGCCTTTGCCATTGGCTTAAACTTGACCTTATATAAACATATTAAAATACTTTGCCTTAACCCCATCCCCAAAGGCTTGCCTTATTCCGAGGAACTAATCAAATGGCAGAAACTTAGTTGGATCAAGGTGAAAGGCGTCTAAAGAACTAACTTTTTCTGTCATTCTGAGTCCGAGCCTGATCGAGGACGAAGAATCTTCATAAATATTCAATCCTTATAAAGATCCTTCCTCCCTGTCCATGGTCAGGTCGTCAGGATGACAAAACATTTATGCCCTCAAAACGCATCAACCAATTAAATTCCCTGCTCCAGCAAAAACTTGGAGAAATTTTTTTAACTGAATTTAATTTCCCGCCACCGGCTTTAGTCAGCATTATCCGCGTGGAAACCACGGGTGATATCCGCCATGCTAAAATTTTCCTTTCGGTTATTCCCGATGAATACGGAGCCGGAGCCTTGGCTTTAATAAAAAAACGCCTGCCTTTTCTCCAGCATGAATTGATGAAGACTTTGGTCCTACAAAGAATCCCTTCATTGCATTTTGTCATTGATGTGCGGGAAAGAAAGGCCCAAAAAATCGAGGCGTTATTAGATAAGGTTAGAAGGGAAGAAAAGTTGGTAAATTAATTATTGTTTTCTTATGACCCAATTCGAAGGACGAGAAATTTCGACTATTAGCGATGAAATGCCTGGCCGACCTTGGGATCGGGAAAAATTTTTTGCTGATTGGGAATCGCAAATCCGCCAGACTAATGGTTTGTATGGGGAAGATGATATTCGAATAGCCAAAGAGATTGTGATTAGTGGTTATTATGAAACTTATGAAGAATTATTAAAGATTCTTGATGAAGAAAATTTACCCAACGAAGATAAATCAAAATTAATTAGCCGGCTTAACTTGGCCATGGTCAATGTTTTGGAATTCGGGCAAAGAAGAGGCCAGGACATTGCTTCCAGTTTAAAGGATAGGAAGCTTTGGCCTGATGAAAAAAATTCAAACCTATTCAATGGGATTATTGACCATTTAATTTTGGAAGTTAATGCCGCCAATGATAAATTTAATACTGCTTTAGAAAAATTTGAGGAGGAAAAAAGAATTAAGGGAAAATAACCTCATTGCGACGGATTATTTTCACGATCCAAAACCAAACCTCCCCAGCCCTTGGCCCCGCACCACTTTTCATAAAAAGGTTAAGTAAATTAGTTAGATATTAATACCGACTAAAAAGCCTGCTTTTAGGTTCTGGATTTTGATGAAAAGTGGTGCGGGGCTTGACGCACCCAACTGGTTAGCTTATACTACCCAGCTATTTAATTTATGTCAGACAAACTTCAAACTTTCGAAACAATCAAAAAGGCCATTGACCAGGCGGAGGAAATCCTGCTGATTGCCCACCAAAAACCGGATGGCGACACCCTGGGGGCAAATCTGGCTATGGCAAATTGGCTGAGGGACATTGGCAAACACTTCCATTTCTACTGCCTTCATCCCGTACCCCAGCATTTGCGCTATTTGCCGCTTTGGGAACACCTTTTATATACGGATGAGGAAATCATCCGTATCCCTTTTGATCTGGTGATTTTTATAGATTCTTCCAGTTTGTCATATTCGGGCGTCGGGCATTTATTGGAAAAAATTAAAGGTGAGCCAATAATTATTAATATTGACCATCATCCCACTAATCCAGGTTTTGGGAAAATCAACCTAGTTGAACCAACTGCTTCTTCGGCTTCGGAATTGGTTTACCAGTTTTTTGATAGCCAGCAAATCCAAATAACCAAAGACATGGCCACTTGCATTTTGACCGGCATTTTGACTGATACAGGCGGGTTTTCAAATCTGGGTACCACCCAATCTTCCATGGAAATTGCCGGCAAGCTTTTAGGCTTAGGTGCAAAATTCCGGACTATCACCAATTTTACGGTCAGGAATAAGACGGTTAACACTCTTAAATTATGGGGCCGGGCTTTGGATAGATTAACTAGGCATGCGGATGGCGTGGTCAGTACGGTTTTAACCCAAACTGACTTAACCGAATGCGAAGCCACGGATGAAGATTTGGAAGGCATTTCCAATTTCTTGAATGCTCTGCAGGATGCCAAAATCATCATGGTTTTAAAAGAGGATTCAAGCGGTTTTGTAAAAGTCAGTTTAAGAACCACACACGAAGACGTAGATGTTTCCGAACTTGCCCAAAAATTCGGCGGCGGCGGCCACAAAAAAGCCGCGGGCTTTTCCGTGCCAGGCAAGTTAATTCATACACCAACTGGTTGGAGAATAGAGTCAGTTTAATTAAATTTTAAGTATCAAAAAAATAGGGTGCAACCACGGTTGGTTGCACCCAAGAGCAAAATCAAGTCAGAATAAACATTACTACTTGTCGGGGGTAACAGTCTCCCCAAACTTCTTCCTGAGCTCATCAAGCCTTTTCTGGTTTTTCAGAAGCTCAAGGTATTCCGCTTTATCCTTTTCCGTGCCTCGCTGTTCGGTCACCTGTTCATCATAAGTCTTTTGTTCCGGACTTACTGTGAGGTTGGCATACCGCGTATTGATGAATTGCTGGACGCTCAGTACCCCTTCTTTCGTGTCAAGGTACTGGAGACGAACAATGTCTTTTTCACGGGTCATGGCTAGGATTCCCGGTGTAGTGCCGGGCGGCACCTGGAAAATCCGGTTCGGCATGTCGTTCAATTCGATGAAATACCGTATCCCATCGGTGAGTGGCACCATGCCGATCCGCGAGACCGGACCGCTGGCGACCATCAGGTTCGCCTGGTCAGTCGGTACTTTACCGATTGACTCAGACCGGACCCTGGCCAACAGTTCCAAATAGGCGGAAAGCGCTTCGGTCTTGTTGTTCCCGATTGCCACGGCGTTTGAGGCCTGGGAATTCGGAGCATGAACGAATGCAATTTTCTCCACCAAATGGTTCGGCGAGATGATCGGCACGACCCAGGTGGGTTCCCCGTACAGATTGGGATAATACGTGATAAAACTGGTGTGGAACTTCGGAGTCGTCACCTCTTCCCTGGCCTCAACCAGAGTTTCGACGGACGCACTGTGGCCGTAACTCTTTCCTGTCCCGGCCCCGATGACGTAATACATCGCCTCGTTGAGATGGCTATTGAACAGGAAATATCCGACCAGCGACTGATCATTTTCGGTGTGGCTGGTCATCTGGATAAAGAAATCCGGGTGTTCTGAATTTCCATAGACGAGTATTACCCCGCCTACCGGTTTCAGGACATCCTTGCTTCCTCCGATGAACTGGTTCCACCACCCATGAATGTACTGACCCCACCATTCCGCATATTGGGTGGCTAACGCGCGTGGAAATGCGCGGTCAACCCATTGCGGTGTGGTGCCCGGTACAAACGACTGGATACTGCCGGTAATCGGGTCGACCAGCAATACTTTTTCCACGACCTCGCCGGTAAAACCGCTCGAAAACTTCGTCAGCGTCACGACATAATACGGCCTCAGACTGTCGTTGACCTCGAACACCTGTTCGTACTGGGTATAATCGCTGTAACCGCGATTGTACAGGTACCGCTCCAGGTTGTCGCCGAAGTTGCCCTCTGGCAAATATTTCATCGGCTGGTCGAGGATGACCAACCGCGCATCCAGGTTTGGATCTTCCGCATCCACCAGGACAAAACCCGGTGTCCCGTCTGACCGCCACCACGCCATGAACCCGTTATAGATCAACGGGGCGGCATACATCTGACGTCCCTGGATTTTCTGAAGTTCCAGAGTCCCGACTTGGAAAAAAGCGCCATAATTCTTTCCACCGCCGCTGATGACCTTATTGGCTTTCCAACTGGCCATTTCCGGCGGAACTGACAAAATATGGTTCAGGTCAAGCTTATCCTGTTGTTCAGACGGCAGATTGTCCGCAATCTTGATGTTCATCAATGGCCGAAGATTCGCTTCGGTATTGGTGTACGGGGATATGCCGACCACCATCGATACGACCAGCAGTATCGCCAAAATCACCGTGAGGACTCCGGCTGGTACGATGGTATCGTTATCATCCATGATCTCGATCCAGGTGATGATGCAGTTCCATAAAATCGGAAAGAAAATGACCCAGAGGTATTTCGGCCAGTACATCGCCGGCAACACGAAATAAAACTGGACCAGACCGACCAACATCAAGGAAACAAAAGCTCGTAAAATGGTCATCCCGATGTAACGACCAACGTTTCCATCCTTCAGCTGCTGGAAGTTCGGATTAATGGTTCCGAGCAGTACCATAAGTAACCACATACAGACACTCCTTTGTGTAAAATTAATCAGTTATTGTTTTTTCAACTTTTGCTATTTTTCTTTTTATTTGCAGAAAACAGATTAGCATAGCACAAATACAAAATTTGTCAAGGGTAAATTAAAGGGTATACTAAACCATTTGGAACAAGGTTAAGCTGACTTTAACTATCATTAACCTTGCGTTACATATGATTGCCCTCTTAAAACAGCTCCCTTCAGAAGCTCAAATTCTAAAGAAGCTTAGAAGAATAATATTTGGCAGCCATCTCTTTTGTCCCCGTTGTCACCAAAGACGGGTCTACTTATCAGAAAATCGATATCGTTGCCGAAATTGTCGTCAACCTTTTAGCCTCTTGTCTGGCACTTGGCTTAGAAGCCTAAAACTAAACTTACGCACCTTTTATGCTTTACTTTGGTGTTGGACTCAAAAGATTCCTGTACTCCAAACTCAAAAACTTTGCCACTTAAGCGAAATGACAGTTAGACATTGGTTTAGGATCTTTAGGCTCCATTTACCCCAATTTGAGCCGATTTTAAATGGTCAGATTCAAATGGATGAAGCCTACTTTAAAGATCTTTCCCTTTTGATGGCTAAACAAGCTGGCTCTAAAAATCTAGCCCACCAAGTTATTTTCAAAAACTCAGTCGACAAACAAGAGGCGAGTCAATTTATCTTCCAAACCGTTGAACCTAAAAGTTGCTTGCAAACTGATGGTTCAGCCATCTACAAAGGTATTAACCGCTGGTGGCAAGTTAGACATCAAGTCGATATACATAGAAGTTTTGAGTTTGGCTTAACCTCAGAGATTGAAGGATTATTCGGCAATTTAAGAACCTTTATTAGAAGAATGTATCACCATGTCACTCCAGATTACCTGCCGGAATTAGTGGCTGAATTTACCTTAAGATTTAGCCATCCCGAAATATTTGATTCACCCTATAACTACTTATCAATCTCGCTCAAGCCTGTTCCATTTGACTAGGTATACCCAAATTAAATTAACTCTTGACCAAAACCCCTTTTACTTATATAACCTAAAAACAGGGCTATAACTTATTGCCCTAAAAACTCCATAAAATTAACTAGAAATTACCCTTATGTATTTAGTCCCAACTGTTATTGAAAAATCCAATTTTGGCGAACGGGCCTATGACATTTATTCCCGGCTTTTAAAAGACCGCATCATCTTTTTGGGCGAAATGATTGATGATGCTGTGGCCAACACAGTCATTGCCCAGCTTTTGTTCTTGGAAAACCAGGACAAGGAAAAAGACATCAAGATCTACATCAACACTCCGGGCGGTTCAGTCACGGCTGGCATGGCAGTCTATGACACCATGCAATACGTCAAGCCTGATGTCAGCACCATTTGCGTAGGCATGGCCTCCAGCATGGGCGCCGTACTTCTGGCAGGCGGGGCTAAAGGCAAAAGGTTCGCTTTGCCGAATTCGGAAATCCTCATCCACCAAGTCATGGGCGGCACCGAAGGCCAGGCTTCGGACATCAAGATCCGCGCCGAACATATCTTGAAAATCAAGGACCGGATCAACCAGATTTTGGCCCACCACACTAATCAAACCATCAAAAAAATCGAAGATGACAGCGATCGGGACAAGTTCATGTCTGCGGAAGAAGCCAAGAAATACGGCATTATTGATAAGATAATCAATAAAGCCTCTTAAACTTTCTTGTCATTCCGAGTGAGCCACACCATTTGGTGGGGTGAACCGAGGAATCTAAGTTGAATAAAACGAGATTTCTCGACTTCGCTTCGCTTCGCTCGAAATGACAAAAGTGGCTTGTTTATGACGCCCCTCCCTTTACTCCCCCAATTCAATTATGGTAGATTAATTTTTGCTAACTAACTTAAATTTTTCAATAAATTTGTCGAAGTTTGTTACACCCCTTATGAAATTAAAATCCTACAATTTTTATGGACAATTCCCTCTCTATTTGGTTTTGGCTGGGTTTCCTGCCCGTCGGCACGATCGGCGGCATCCTTGTTGGCTATTTTGCTCGCAAAGTATGGGCTGCCAAGCAACTTGAAGGCGCTGAATCAAGGCTGCAAAAGGCCTTGGATGAAGCCAGGCAAAAAGAAAAAGATATTCTCTTTGGTGCCAAAGAGAAAGCTTTAAAATTGATTGAAGAAGCCAAGAATGAAGATAGCGCGCGGCGCAAACAGATTGACAGTTTGCAGGAAAGGCTGGAAAAACGTGAAAACGCCTTTGACCAAAAATTAATGCAATTGGAAAAACAGCAGGTGAGCCTGAAGGACAAGGAAAATCGGATGGATAACATCCGCACTGAATTGGAAAAAATTCGGGAACTGCAAGTGGCAAAATTGGAAAAAATCGCGGGCCTAACCAAGGAAGAAGCCAAGCGCGTGCTTTTAGATGCCACAGAACGGGACATGAAGGACGAACTTTTGCAAAGGATCAAGAAATTCCAGGAAGAATCCGGCGAAGAAATGGAAAAGCAGGCCAAGAACTTGATCAGTCTGGCTATCCAAAAAGTGGCTTCCCCGCATACGGCGGAAACCACGACTACGATTGTCAACCTGCCTAATGAAGAAATGAAAGGCCGAATAATCGGTAAAGAAGACCGGAATATCAAGACTTTGGAATTACTGACTGGGGTTGAAGTGATTGTCGACGAAACCCCGGAATCAATTATTGTTTCCGGCTTTTCGCCAGTCCGCCGGCAAGTGGCCAAAAAAGCTTTGGATCATTTAATGGCTGATGGCCGCATCCATCCCGGCCGCATTGAGGAATATGTGGATGAAGCCAAAAAAGAAATTGCCAAGGATATGAAAAAAGCCGGCGAAGACGCGGCTTATGAAGTGGGTTTGGCGGGCATGGACCCGAAATTGTTAATGCTTTTGGGCCGATTAAAATACCGGACTTCTTACGGCCAAAATGTTCTCCAACATTCCATTGAGGTTTCAAATTTGGCTGGCTTGTTAGCTGAAGAGCTCGGTGCCAATGTCAGCGTCTGCAAGCGCGGCGGCTTATTGCACGACATCGGCAAGGCTTTAGACCATGATATCCAGGGCACGCATACGGAAATCGGTTACGATGTTCTGCGAAGAAAATTCAAGATCCCTGAAGAAATCGCCTACATGTGCATTGGCCACCATGAAGACCAGCCCAAGACTTTGGAAGCAGTCATTGTCAAAGTGGCTGACGCCATTTCTGGCTCCCGTCCCGGCGCCCGCAAAGACTCTATTGAACAATACATCCAAAGATTGGAAGACTTGGAAAAAGTCGCCACAGGCTTTGAAGGCGTGGAAAAGGCTTATGCCATCCAGGCTGGCCGGGAAATCCGGGTCTTTGTCTCCCCAGAAAAAATTGATGACTATACCGCCATGAAAATGGCTAAGGAAATCGCCAATAACATTGAAAAGGAACTGCAGTATCCTGGCGAAATCAAGGTTACGGTAATAAGAGAACGCCGGGTTATAGAGTACGCGAGGTAATTTTAAAAAACACCCCTCCCTCTCCTATACAGGAGAGGGATCGAGGGTGAGGTGGACAAAAAATGAAGAAACTTACTCCACTAGCTAGAAGACAAAGAAAATTACAGAACCCCCATGAATTAAAATTATGGTTTTATTTGCGTAATAGGCATTTCTCAGGTCTGAAGTTTCACCGTCAATTCCCAATCGGCAGATATATTACTGATTTTTGTTGTCGGGAAAAGAAGTTGATAATCGAATTAGATGGAAGCGGACATGCTAATCCATCCCAAATAACCAAAGATAAACAAAGAAATGCTTATCTTAAAGAATGTGGCTATAAAGTGATTCGCATTTGGGCTAATGATTTACAGAAAAATCCTGAGGCGGTCTTAGAAAAGATTAGTCAATTAATTTCCGAGTAACCCTCACTCCCACTTCGTGGACCCTCTCCCAAAGGGAGAGGGAGTATTTTACAATCTTTCTATTTCCTTGCGAGGTTATTCTGTCATTGCGAGGAGGAGCAAAGCGACTCCGAGCTTGTCGAGGAGGAGCCGAAGGGGACGTGGCAATCCTGCCTCCTTCCTAACGAATTTAAAGATTTTTCCAGCGCCGGTGTCCCTGCCGGCGCTGGATGATTTTTTTAATGAAAATTTTTAGAAAATGAAAAAGGCCGCCTCAATAGCGACCTTTAATAAATCAGGAAAAAACTTTAAAGCACTTCAATGAGCAACGGCCGGATTAAAGGGTTATGAGTCGTTCTAGCAATCTCCAGGGCTTGAGTCTTTGACATGGCAAAGAAATTCATTTGAACAGCAATGCCGATTGCTAGAGCCTCGCTCGCTTCTCCGCCTAAACCTGCGACAGAGAGAATTACTTGCTTGGAAGCCACGGCTCCACCGCCTTCATGATTATCGCGGTTGGCGCATTGAGAAGCCGTAACGCAGGTTTTGAATTGCTTATACGCAGACCAAAGCCGGATAGCGTTTGCCAAAGCAAGTCTGAGGTTGCTGTCTAAAAAGCGCAGATAATCCGGGCCGACAACATCCGTTGCCTTAACCTCAACCGTCGCGGTCCCTAGGTGCTGGCAGAGTAGGAGTTTGCCAGTAGCTACATCCAAAACCGACAAATACCCATTCGGCTGTTTGATATTTTTGTCTTCAGCAAACTCTTCCATCTTAATCAGGGTATCGAATGTGCTTTGGGAAATACTAACCAAGTCCGTAAGAAAAGAATTTAAAGGAACAGGCCGTAAATCCATGACTCCTCCTTTTTGGCTTTTTGTTTCTATTCACTAACAAACTATCTTATTAAAAATTAGCTGTCAATCATCCTTTTGAGTAGCAAAAACCCGTCTTAACAACAGACGGGTTTTTAATGAAAGAATTAGGAACGCATGGACACAAGCTTGAAGACGCGTTTGGAAAGGATCTCAAAATTCAAGACGCCCAGAATCCCTCCGACTAAAGCGCCGATTAAAAGGTTGTTGCCGAGCAAGTGTCCGGCTATAGCGCCAATGGTCGCGTCAACCAGGCAAGTCAAACGAATTTGGCTGTGAGTCAACTTTAAAAAGATCAAAATAAACTTGCCAATATCTACGACTGCCATTCCAAGTTCGGAAAATATTCTTTTCCTGTTTTTACATGATTTGTAGATTATCCAGCACGTTAAATATGGAATGGTTACCTCAAAGAAAGTGAGAGGATTTGTAAAAACCAACAGCCATCGGACCATTTCTTTATCCTGGCCATTTACAATTTCAGGAATAAGCATGGCAAAAGAAATCACTGTCCCACATACGCAAATAAATAATAAACACGGACTTATTAGTACGCCTATTAGTTGATTAGCCTCGGCTGAAAGTGACAATGTTTCTGCGCTAATATAAGCCAAGCCAAGCCAAACCAGACCAAAAAACGAAGAAAGGGTTATAAGCCCGATTTTTTTCGCCTTCGCTCTGGTTAATTGCCAGCCCCAGACCCTTTGCCAGGCTAAACGCGCATTTTGCTTGACTACCTGGAAATCATAGGCCAAATAGGCGAAAATTCCGCCACTCAGAGGGCCAACCAGCCAAAAAAGCGAAGTGAATTGGCTGGCAATTAGCGTGCCCAGTAACGCGCCAAGCGCACAAGCCGAAAAGACTTGAAGACCACGGTTCATTTCAAACCTCCTTAATTATGCTATTAGTTATTTAGTTTTCAAAGAAAAAGTCTTTATACCTTACACTATCTAGATAAAATTCCTTTGTCAATTTATTAGATGCATTGCTTTGTTACCTGGCTTTCGGTATATTTTGTCTATGAACATTCTTTTCATCGGCGATATCGTAGGCAAACCCGGCCGCTTGGCTGTGGCCAAGGTTTTGCCAAAACTTAAAAAATTGAAAAAAATCGATTTGGTCATTGCCAATGTGGAAAATTTAGCGCACGGCAAAGGTTTGACTAAAAAAACTTGGGCAGAGATGCAAAATGCCGGTATAGATTTTGGCACTGGCGGCAACCACACTTTCAGCAAGACCGATGCCAATGCTTTGCTGGCTGATGAAAATTCCAATCTTATCCGGCCGGCAAATTACGAAGAGGGCTTGCCAGGCGTAGGCGCAAAAATCATTGTAGTCAAAAAAAGAAAGGTCCTAATCATAAATTTAAGCGGCCAGTCTTTTATGATCCAAGAAGCAACTTCGCCCTTTACCGCGGCTGATCTGCTGTTAACCAAATTCAAGGCTGATTTGATAATTGTAGATATGCATGCTGAAGCTACCAGTGAAAAAGTGGCTTTAGGCTGGCACTTGGACGGCCGCGTAGTGGCAGTCATTGGCACGCATACCCATGTACCTACGGCTGATGCCCGCCTCTTGCCTAATGGCACGGCTTATATCACCGATGTTGGCATGACCGGGTTGCGGGATGGCATCATTGGCGTGGATAAGGCGGCCATCATGCCCAGGTTTTTAAGCGGTGACAAGAAACCGCACGAAATTGCCGAGCATGGACCGGTGATTTTTAATTCAATCTTGATTGAAATTAGCCCGAAAAACCAAGTAAAGAAAATTTCCAGACTAGACAAGGAATTTGAGGTATAATATTCATATCCAAACTTTTAATTGCCCAAAAGGGGTGAGTCCTATGAACAAAGCCGAACTTATTCAAAAAATTGCGGAAAAAATCAGCATTACCAACAAACAGGCCGAAGACATGTTAGACGCTTTTATGTCCATTACCACTGAAACTATGAAAGCTAACGGAGAAGTTACCCTGACTGGTTTTGGCACGTTCATGGCCAAACAACGTTCGGCCAGGACTGGCGTTAACCCCCAAAACCCCACGCAAAAAATCCAGATTGCCGCGGTCCGCGTACCCAAATTCAAGGCTGGCAAAGCCTTAAAAGACGCCTTAAAAAAATAATTAGAAAAAGCCCTCAAAATCTCGGGGGCTTTTTTTATAACCAACGATATATCTTTTTGAACCAAGCTTCAAAGACTATGAATTCCTGCCATTTGGTGGCTTTGGCAAGCAAGGTCTTGTCAGGGACACTATTTGCCAAATAATTAGCCAAAGCCAGATTCAATTCATGCAGGCCGCAATACTTATCGTCAGAATAAGGCGCTTTAGTAAAAGCGCAAAAAAGAAAATAAGCTTCGGTAACAAATTCCTTATGCACTTCACCTATCGGATGACTAAGGAATTGGAGGATATTATTTAACTGGGTATGAGCATCTGCAAATTGGCCTTTTACTATTTCGGCCTTATGTTTAAATAGGCTTGCTGGACTTTCAACTTGTTGCGTTTCTTGGGCCATGCCAACCTCCTTGTTGATTTCTGTTTTTGTTAACTAAACCTAATATATCCTGGTAAAATGTCAATTAAAAAAGCGTCAAACCCCAGCCAAGTCTTGGTTTCGCTTGTTTATTCAATAATTTTATAATCCGGATGGCCATCAAGCCAGGTCTGAACCTGCTCTTCATTCGCGGGCATAATCGATGATCCACGGGGTATGCCTTTTTGTTCGGCTCTAATTGATGGCGTAATATCTTCCCTAACCCTGAATATAGCCATTTGGTTATCTACAATTGAATAGAAAAATCGAAAACGGCCGTCAGGAAATGCATACAGTTTTCCTTGGTTTTCCCTATTTTCATGACTTTCAGTTGGAATTTCAGCTTTTTCCATCAACTTATTAATCAATTTGTGCGTTTCCAAATTATCATCTGTATTAAAAAAATACAATAGTATGCCTACTTAAGCCTTTATCACCCTTCGAATCTCTAAAAAATTAAACAATAAAAACTTCTTGTATTTAATTCAGGCTAAATTTTGTATATTCAGGAGCCCCACGCGACGGAACTGGCGCGTGGGAAAAGCGGCACACCTGTGAAAGCTAATGTCTCGTGGGGTCCCCAATTTTTTATTAAAAATTGGGGATAGCGGCACGCGAACAAAGGGTGCAGTGGGTCCCGCCAGGGCGGGGCACACGAAACCCGCCGCTCGCGATGACGCGTGGTGGGAGCAGAGGGGCTGACTACGCTTCGTCTTTCGACGAAGCTTCGTCAGTTAAAATTCGTTTTTTTAGAATGGCCTTACCTGAACCAGTTTTTAAATATTTCTCCAAATTTCTAGCGGTTTTTTCTGTGTTAACAGCAATATAAAATTTTAATTTACAGGGCAATCTGTTTTTTGAAGTTAAACATTTGCCAGCATCGTGTTCAAACACACGACGTTTTAAACTATTGGTTGATCCGATATAAAGATAGTCGTCTTTGCATGACAATCCATATACAAACCACATAAAAATAGCAATAAACTAATAATTGTAGGTTTTTGGCCTGCCAACCGAAGTTCCGTCTGCGAAACGTAGGTTGGTGGGAGCAGAGGGATTCGAACCCCCGACCGTACGCTTAAGAGGCGTCTGCTCTACCAGCTAAGCTATGCTCCCAAATTGAATGACTTAAATTTACAAATAAACTGAATTAAAAGCAATAGTCTGTAACCGTTTATGGCACAACCTAGTCCCAAATTTGTTGAAAACAAATTTGGGGAGAGCGGCACGCGAACGGAACCTACCTCATAAATGAGGAACGCACGGAAAAAACTCGAAACGCCACAGAAACGAGGAACGGACTGAGTAAAGCGAAGGAGTACGCGTTTCTGTGGTTAAGCGAGGCTTCGCACGGAGAGCGGCACGCGTGCAAAGGGTGCAGTGGGGCAACAAATGTTGCCACACGAAACCCGTCGCACGTGATGACGCGTGGTGCGCCCAGAGGGAGTCGAACCCCCAACCCCATGGTCCGAAGCCATGTACTCTATCCATTGAGCTATGGGCGCATGAAAGAAAATTAACATTTAAGCTATAAAATCGCAAATAAAAAAATACCCCGCCTGATCTTCGGAGTATTTTTTATATTCCCTAAAATTTTTATTGCTTTAGGTTTTCCGGATTCAACATGTAAGTTCTGGCAATTTCTTCGGTTATTTCTCCAGCATCAAACAGGCGCTTCAAATCCTGATCCATGGTAACCATGCCCTCATCAGCTGAAGTCTGCAAAACCGTCTTTATTTGCGCAACCTTGTTTTCACGGATTAAGTTGGAAATAGCTGGAGAGTTAATTAATATTTCCCGAGAAGCAATCCGGCCGCCATTCACCCTATGCAATAGCTGTTGGGAAATAATGCCTTTTAAAAACAAAGATAACTGGATCCTGACTTGATCCTGCTGGTATGGCGGGAAAACATCAATTATGCGGTCAACGGTTTGGGCAGCATTAAAAGTATGCAGGGTGGCCAAGACCAAGTGTCCGGTTTCGGCCAAAGTAATAGTGGCGGCAATGGTTTCCAAATCCCGCATTTCACCCACCATGATGACGTTCGGATCTTGGCGCAAAACATGCTTCAAGGCATCGCCAAAAGAAATCATGTCTGTGCCCAACTGCCTTTGTTTGATTATGGATTTGTTAGATTCATACAAGAATTCAATCGGGTCTTCCAGGGTAATGATATGGGCAGACCGTTCATTATTAATAAAATTAATCATGGCGGCCAGGGTGGTGGATTTGCCGCAGCCGGTTGGCCCGGTTACCAAAATCAAGCCCTGTTTCAATCGCAATAGATCATAGACCACTTGAGGCAATAACAAATCTTCCATGGTCGGGATTTGCATGGAAATAATTCTGGCTACTAAGCCGGCATTATTCCTTTCCCAATGGCAATTGACGCGAAAACGATTACCATCAATCAATTCATAAGACATATCTAATTCCCGATCAGCGATATATAGCTGTTTTTGCTTATCATTCAGAATTGAAAAAACTAAAGCCTGGGTATCTTTGGAGGAAAGCGGGGGCATGCCTTCGACTTCAATCAGCTCCCCATCAATGCGCAGAATCGGCGGCTTGTTGGCCACAATGTGCACATCCGAAGCCCGTTTATCTACTGCTAGTTTAAAAAGATCGTCAATTTTTATCATAATTGGAAAATTTTAAGATATGACGCTTAGGTGCAGGTTTAAAAATGCTAAAAACTTGCTGGGTCAAACGCTTGCCCAGGCCAGTAGAGGATTTGGAATAATACATAGTTTGTCCAAGCATGACCAAACTGATTTGACCATTAGGAAACATGGAGGTGGTTTTTTTCATATTTGTTTTTATTTTATATCTATATTCTATCACGTTTTTTGCTTTTCGTCAATCCCGCACCACTTTCCAACAATATCTAAGGTCAAGACGAAAGATATTTCTCCTAGATGAATATTTAATCTATTACCCAACCTTGCTATGGAAAGTGGTGCGGGATCAACATCTGCTATACTCAAGTTATGTCAGACAAAATCCATAATAAAATCAAAGATCAGATCCGGACTTTATTGACCGGAGCTTTAAGTTTGGTGGCGGCCTTGGCTTGGAACGAAGCCGTCAAAGCTTTGTTTGAAAAAATCTTCGGGGATGCCAGTGGCTTAATTGCCAAGTTCCTTTATGCGATTATCGTTACGGTTATTGTGGTTTGGGTAGTAAATAAACTCTCCAAATTGGCAGCTCAAGAAGAAGAGGACGAAAAAAACCAAGAACGCAAACCCTGACGCGCCACAGAGGTACGCCAAACCAAATAGGCGATTGCTAACATCAATAACTGCGAAGTGATGCAGAGCAGGCAGTAAGTTTTTAGGCTGAAAATTTCTACGCCAGTTAAAAACAGAGAAAAAACCAAACCGCCCAAACTGGCCAAAGCCAAAGCTCCCCAAGTGAAATTGGTGATCTTTTTTATGAATAACAACCACAAACTACCCAATAAAATTAAGGCATAGCCAATGATGCCAACCAAGGCCACAGGTACCCCCGCAATTTCACTGGCCCAGCTGTGGTTAACGGCGTCGCAATTAATGGTGTTATTAATATCACAAAAAGTCGCCACACCCACATTGTAATGGGCTTTTAAACTGTAACCGGAAACTACAATTCCTAAAAACGATAAAACGCTTATTAAAATCAAGCGGGTTTTGATGCTTGGCATATTTGCCATATTAGCAGTTTGACTTTGGTTTTGCCAAACTCTTGACTGTAAAATCATTTAAATATAAGGTATTAGGAAACAAAACTAGGCTTGAAAAAGGGTGGAACGATGGGTATTCAAAATATCTACGATGTGTACGACTGGGTGATGAGGAGTTGGTCAAAGCTCGAAAAAAACCGGGTTCTTGCTGATCCTTCACAAAAATTCTTGTACTTTGCTTGCGAGGTTCGCGAACTCCGACTGTTTGTTGAGTTGCTGATTGGCCCACGGGGTGGACTAACAGAGCGCATAATATTGCTTGATATGTCCAAAACCATAGCGGTTGATCGAATTCTCCTCAATGAATTTTCCAAAATCCCTGATCTACACATTTTTGAAACAGAAAGTTTTAGCCAAGCGAGCATGTTGATAAAAAAGGACAGACTCGCTGGCCTGGCTGCCTGTACCAAATGCATACAAAGAGGATTGGATTGGATTTTAGACAATCCAGAACATGCTGAAACCTTTTTGAAGGGGTTAATCCCAAATCCTTGTTCAATCGGTTCTCTCAGCGGTGGGCTCCCTTCATTGGGGAAAAATTATTAAGCTGTTTTTCCAAAAACTCCTGAATGGACTTCGGGAGTTTTATTTTAAGTTATAACTTTTTAAAATATTGACAAAAGACTTTTTTAAAACTATCATAGAAAATTCTCGAAAATAAGCACTTTGAAAAAACTACAACTCAATATAGAAAGAGGTATTGATCATGAAGGTTGGAATTATCTTAAAAAACGAGGTAGTTGTTGAAGCTCTTGGATCTCATCTCACGCTTTTAAACGCAACTATCACGCCGCCGGCTGAAGCGGATCTCATCGTTTGTGAAGATCCGGATACTGCCCTTCATTGGTTGAAAGAAGAAAAAAAAGTCATCGGTATTGTATTGGTCGGTAAAAGCCAAGCTGAATGGGAAGGTCTTAAAACTTCTCCTTTGTATGTTGGGAAGTTGACTGTGACAAATTTGATGCTTTGTATCGCGGAAATTTTAAAGCAAACCATTCGAAAGGAATAACTAAACGACATTCCTGGTCATTGAAATAAAAAAATCAGTTTAAGGCGCTTGAAATAAAACTCAGGCGCTTTTCTTTTTTGAAAAATTTCCTATGCTTGTACGTTTAAGTTATCAGTTCCTTTAAATTTTAATTCCAAAGTGATATGGTTTGGATATGAAAGAACCTATTAGAAATAAAATTGTCTCCATTATTCGGGAGATAGACGCATTTGACGAAATGGAGCGGGACCATTTGCAAAATACGCTTGCCTGGATTGAAAGCGGAGTTGAAATTTTTAGGATAGAAAAACCGGCCATCCCGCCCAAGCATTTGGTCTGCTACAACGTTCTCTTTGACAAATCTAAAAGGAAACTACTGCTTTTCCACCATCGGGGCTCTGGCCTGCTTCTGCCAAGCGGCGGACACGTTAATAAAAATGAATTGCCTCGTGATGCGGCAGTCCGGGAACTGAAAGAAGAGTTAAACCTAAACCCAAATTTTGCCCAAGGTGAAACTGAAAGCCCCTTTTTTCTTTCCCAAGTGACCACTGTTGGCAAATTTGCCGGACATACTGATGTGGATTTGTGGTATTTGCATTTGTTCGATTCAACCATGCCTCTGGATGATTCAACCGAAGATTTCCAAAGGGAATTCAGCGGGTACGAGTGGCTGACTTTTGCTGAGTGCGACAAGTTGGATTGCGGAACTGAAACCGACAAGCACTTATTGAGGTTTGTTGAAAAGCTAAAGGATAAATTTTAACTCCTCTTCGATTTATCCAAACCGTACTATTTTTAAGGTATGAATAACCAATCTACAAAACCAACTTCTGAAAATAATGAAATGAAATAATATTTGAAAAAGAAACACGTCCATATTCAGATAGAGAAAATGAACCAATTGATTTTGAAAATAAAAGATTCAAATTTTGGCTTGAAAATGTACCCCCAGAAATTCGCCGTTTTGAATATGAACTTTGGAAACTTCACAGAAAAATTTTGCATAGAAAGTTCCACCAAATAGATTCACGAGAGAGAATTGGCAGATTTACTAATATTCCTTCATTTCAGGAAGAAGAAGAGCGAAGATACTGGCAAGAATTTAGTAGTAGCTTTCTAAAAGGTGAGAACCGAGAAAAACGACTTAGAGAGATAATCGATCTCACAAATGAAGAACTGCCTGCGTTAATTAGTAGACACAATATACCTGAAGACGAAGCCCAATTAATTGCTCTTTCGGGATCATCTTTTTATGGGCCAAGAAAGAAAGATTCACGCCTTACAGATGTCGATATACACTTTCTTATGAATGAAGAAGTGGGGAATAGAAACTTTGAGATTTTCCCAAATTTAGAAGATAATGAACTTGCATTAAAATACCATTTAATGTGGACTGGAAAGACTGACTCCGCAAGGGGCGAAAGAAATGAAATTCATTGGCTATTATATCCTCATTACCCCCTCATAAATAAGCTATCTGGTGATGAATTAAAGGAATTGATGAGCCAACTTTCACATGATACATTAGCGAGAAAAGATGAAATTGCAGAAAGGATCGGTGAACTCAAAAGGGAATTAGAAAAAGAATCCCAATCTCAAACTTTTGATAAATATGATTAAAAGACAAATACTAACAATCTTTGGTGGGTCGTCTGATGAACATAGCGTATCACTTGCGAGCGGAAGAATGGTCACACGATTTTTAGATAAATCAAAATATCAGGTCTCCACATGCATAATATCAAAAAAGGGATTGTGGTCATTTAATGGCCACAAAAGTCTTGGTCTAGCAAATGCGTTACAACATATGCTAAAAACAAAATACAAGATTGCCTTTATTGCTCTCCATGGCCCATTTGGAGAAGACGGTAAAATTCAATCAATACTTGAATCTCTCGGCCTGCCTTATACCGGATCAAATGCTTCCGTCTCGGCCATTGCAATGGACAAAGATCTTTCAAACAAAATCGTGCAATTTTCAAAATTTTCCGTTCCATCGTACAAAGTTTTTTCCGATAAACAAATAAGATGGAATTTCTTTCCGTGTATTGTTAAACCGGTTTCACAAGGATCAAGCTATGGCGTCAATATCGTCAAAAGGAAAGCGGATCTTAAAAAGGCAATAAACTCCGCATTTCGATATGATTCCCGCATTATGATCCAAAAATTTATCAGGGGCAGGGAAATTACTTGCAGTGTTTTAGAAAAATCAGGGAAACCATTTGCACTCCCGCCAACGGAAATCATCCCCAAAAGCTCTTCTTTTTTCGATTTCAAGGCAAAGTATTGTGTAGGTGGAAGTGCGGAAATTACCCCTGCGAACCTCACCCTCAAGCAAACCCATGAAGTTAAAAAACTGGCTCTAAAAGCTCATGTAATATTTGGCTGTCGCGGCATGTCCCGTTCCGACTTCATCTTAAATGGAAAAATATTTTATTATCTTGAAACGAATACCATCCCAGGACTCACAAAAACGAGTTTACTTCCCCAGCAAGCAAAAGCTGCCGGTATCTCATTTTCCGAAATGTTGGATTTGATAATCGACTCCGTAAAAACGTAATACCCTCACTTTATATTCAGTTAGGGAAATCCACCCTCACCGTTTTTGCCATTATATGCTATTTTTTAGGTTGATAAAAAACCAGATTTAATAAATCTTGGTCTTAAATTTTCTACCCCAAACTTTCCAAATACTTTTCCGCGTCAATCAAGGCCATGACACCCGTGCCAGCTGAAGTAATGGCTTGGCGGTAGCGTGGGTCTTGCACATCACCCGCGGCAAAGACGCCTTTTACTGAAGTATGGGTGATATCGTGGACTTTAATATAGCCGCGATCCAATTCTAATTGGTCTGTAAAAACATCCGTGGCTGGCTTATGGCCAATAGCCACGAACAAGCCTTGGCAGGCGAAATCCTCAGTTTCGTCAGTTTGATTATTTTTGATTTTTACGCCCTCGACGCTATTTTGACCCAACACATCCACGACTTCGGAGTTAAACTTGACCTTAATTTTAGGATTGTTTAAAGTCCTTTCGCGCATTATCTTGCTGCCAGTCAATTCGGCCTGACGGTGGACGATTGTAACCTGGTTTGCAAACTTGGTTAAAAAAGTGGCGTCTTCCATGGCCGTATCTCCGCCGCCAACTACGATCACATCCTTATTCTTAAAGAAAAAACCATCACAGGTGGCGCAAGCCGAAACTCCTTTGCCTTGCAATCTTTGTTCGTTTTGTAATCCCAGCCACTTGGCTGTGGCACCAGTAGCCACAATAACGGCTTGCGCTTCCAAAACTTCCTCGCCAACCCAAATCTTGAAAGGTTTAGTTTTAAAATCGACTTTGGTCACCTCGCCTTCAACAAATTTCGTGCCGAATTGCGCGGCATGCTCCCGAATTTTTTGCATAAGTTCCGATCCCTGGATGCTTATGAAGCCTGGAAAGTTTTCCACGGCTGAAGTTTGGGTCAATTGTCCGCCAGGAACTTTGCCTGAGATGACAATAGGCTTTAATTCTGCTCGGGCAGCGTAAATTGCCGCTGACAAGCCAGCTGGACCAGAACCAATAATGATTAATTTATGCAACATATTTTTCTGATTAGTACGGATAGTTTACAAACGGATGGCCATTGTGTCCAGCACTTAAGTTTATTAATTATTATAAATACTTATTCCGTTTGATACGACCCCGGCTTCATTATCCAGGAAGCCCCAGGCCCGCCCGTGAAATTCACATTAGCCAAGCCTGATTCATAAATGACTGAACCGTTTTCAGCAATATCAATCTTTTGGGCGGTGACTTCTTTTAAAGAAGCATTATTGTTGATGGCTACTATGCCATAAGGCGCGTACAAAACTGCAGCGGCTAAATTATTAGAAACATCAATGGCTGAAGTGATATTCAAAGGGTCCCGATAAGCAGAAATTGCCATGACATAAGTTTCCGGATTTGAGTTGCCCTTGAGGTCGCCATTATTGCTTAAAATTATCCGGCCTTTCAAAGCTTGATTGCTCGAATAATCAGCAATTATGGTGCCGCTATTATTCCCATAGCCTTCAGCTAACTGCAGTATGGCATTGTTAATTATGGTTAAGTCTCCATTCACCCAAATTGTGCCAGCCATGGTCACTGTCCCATTCAAAAATACGTCGCAATTATATTTTTTGGGGCCAATGGTTGAACCATCGGGAATATTGCAATTTACGGATTCAGTGCCGCCACTGGCTGCCTGGGCTTCCATTTGGGCGATTTGCGAATCAGAAACCGGAAAATTTTGGGGTGGTAAATCCGGAGAATCATCAAAGCAATACGGCCCGTTCTCACCCTCGGTGCAGGTATCAGCCCCGCCATCAGCCTTGACTGTGCCAGTAAGATTTTGGTAATAAGCTTTTTTACCTGCGCCAAAAGTCGTGTCTTTGATATTCCTTGAATGCCCGTTTCCGCAGATACCGGCGTTATCACAAATACCGGGTTTACCCGCCACGTCTAGCGTAGGAGCGATGCCTCCCATATTTATTTTAAAAGCAATATCACAACCACCAGCACAAGCACCAGGCATGGCAGTCAAATCCCCATCCAACTTAGCCGTCCCATCAGCAAAAAGAGCATCATCGTTATTCCTGGCCAGTGTCCAATACCTAGTGGAGTTTGAGGAGCTGACTTTAACTACCAACCAATACTTATTTCCAGGAATTAAAATAGGCATCGTGGAAGGGTTAAAGACTTGATTGGTCCAGCCGTTTTCCCAGCCAGCTGGAGAATCATTTGGTATGCTGACAATTAATTGCTGGCCACTACCAGAAATATTGCTACCCGGATTGTTGCTGTTATCAGAATAAATATATAGGGTTATGGTTGAACTAGGATTATTATGTTGAGCAATCTTTAGATCAATGCTGTAAATTTTCTCATTCAGGGTGGAAATGAAGCTTTGCGCTAAATATTCTGTACTGGAAGAAGTGCCGATGTCCCGAGTATACAAAGGGCTAACGCTTGGATCGTAATTAGCATCTGTTGTAGGCGAACTCATAGCCAAGATTGCATCACCAGTTATATAAGAGCCATTTGTGCCAATCACCGGACCATTAGCATAAACATTCCCTTGAATGTAAGCATTGTTGCCCAATTCAATTCCCCCAACCCCGGCTTGTACCCCATAATTAAAAGCTACATTGGCTGTGTCAGTCGTTAATGTCACTTTGATGGTTTTGCTATATTTTGGGTTGGCCTGACTGGGAATGTAACCAATAGATTCAACCAACCGGGTTTTTGAGCTCGGTGAAGTTACGGTGGAAATAAATTCGCCGCTGGTAACTGAGCCAGTTTCACCAATGAAAGGATTGGCGCATTCAGAACCATGGTTTAAGCACCAAATGGCATGGTCAATTCCAGCTTCAGCCACAATCTGGGCGTTTTCTCTTTGTTTGATTGCAACTTGAGCACTTCGATCCACTAATAACTTATTGGCCAATATCAAAATCCCAGAAACTAATAAAACCAAAAGTATTGTTACAAAAACCATGGTTTGGCCCTGGCGATTTTTAAAAATTCCGCAGAGTAACCCGAGTTTCCGTGGTAAATCGGCGCGAATGCTCGCCCTCGGTTTTTTTTGTCCTAAGCGTGATGTCAACATAGCTTATATCGCTAATAGTATTTGAATTATAACGAAATTGTAAATTATCCACGAGACTCACCATGACTTGGCTGGAAGCTGGACGGCTGCTTGAAGCATCGGGTGAAATCAAAAGCTTAACCTGGGCAGTGGGGTAGGTTCCGCTTGAGGTATAAACAAAAGTGTCCCAGGTGCTGTTAATTATATCGCCGCTGGCATTTATACTGGGAACTTTAAAGACCAGGTTTTGTTCATTAGTTGTATAGGTTATAGCGTCAATAGTTACATTGGTTAAAATCCCCGTAGCATCTTTCAAATTTTTTCTCATCATGTTTTGACCAAAAATATTTTCAGTTTGGATGGTACTGCCAATTTGCTGGCCCTTGGTCACTCTATCCGAAGCAAAAAAAATGGTGACCATAATAAAACTTATCACTCCCAGGATAGTGATTGAGATGATCATTTCAACTATACTAACGCCGTGGTTTTTCATTGGGCTATCCCTCCTTGGGAAATTAAAGTTTCTATGGTTTGGGTGCGGGTGCCGCTGTCGATTGTATAACCAACCTGAACTGTAATTTTCTTAATATCCGTAAAACCAACTTCCGCATCGGTAATACTTAAGACTGCCGTACCTTGGGGCAAATCATAAACCCCAAACCTTTCCCAACCAATTGGTAAATTGCCAAGGGTTTCACCAGAATCAAAATTCCAACTAAGGGTATTGGCGCCTTGGACCACGCTTAATGAATCGACATCCAAACTGGCGCCATTAGACCCAAAAAGCGCAACCGCCCCTTTTGTAAAAGTTAAATCGGTAATTGGCATACCGGTTAAGGGGATATCATTCAGCTTTACGTTTATACTGCTGGTGGCTAAAACGATTTCAAGCTTATACCAGGTATTTTTTAAAAAAGCTTGGTTACGAGAATAAATATCCGTTACTGTACCAGCCACGACTTTTTGAACTTTAATTTGACTGCTGGAATACCAAACCCGATAGGAATTTTCTCGGTCTTTGGCCCGGAACAAAAAACCCGCCTGCCAATTACTGGGACTTTCATTCCTGACATTCATATAAGCCACAATACTGCCATCAGTAATACCGCTCCCGGCTGGTACAATTGCCAGACCGCTTATATCGCCTGTCCCACTTCCTGTTAATTCAATAACTTGATTCCCCGAAGGTGCAAAAGCATGACTCGCAACTGCCCAAGTTCCTTGCTGAAAAAGCACATTCCGAAAAGACCCGTTAGTCTGGTTGGTTATTTCTCCAAAGGGCAGGGATCTGACTGCTTCAATTTCGGACTGCGCCAAAAACCCCGAGGCAGCATCCGAGCGATTAGCCCTATTAAGGCGGATATTCACCAAAGCTGAACCCAAAACCACTGCGGCAATGCCAAAAATTGAAATGGTTATCAAAGCCTCAATTAAGGTAAACCCAGCACCACTTTCCAATAAAAGTCTTTTGCTATGATTATAGCGTTTTAACGAAAAGTGGTGCTGGGTAAATCCTCCTTTTTTCTGCATAACCTCAGTATAGCTCAAATTATGTGGACTTATAAAATAATTAATAATATACTTATTTTGCATCTTTAGTATTAACCCAAGAAAAATATGAAAAAAGCCAATCGAAAAACCTGGCAGCGCTTGTCGTCAATAATCGCGCTGTCCGCTTTGTTAATTTCCTGCCCTGGTACGCTGATTTCACCCGCCCAGGCTGTAACCATCACCAATGTAGTTTCCGGGACAGTAACAACGACAACGGGAGCACCCATGAAAGATGTAATCATGGAGCTGCATACGCCAAATGGGAGCTCTACAATACCGAATGTCTTAACGATGGCTGATGGAACATACAGTTTCACTGCAGACCTCACGCTAGGCACAAACTACGTTGTGGAGCCGCGCGATGTCGATGGTTACAACAAGGTAAACAGCAACGCAAACCTCAACAACTTCAACTTCGACGGTACGTCACACCCGGGCGTCAACTTTCAATTTATAGCAACATCGAAAACGCTCACAGGCACGGTAACTTTCCCCGATGGTACTGCGGTCGCTGACGCAGTAGTCACGCTGGTGCCGTACAACATAGCAAGCGCGAGCAATGTTTCGGTGCGTACTAACCCAAGCGGTGTATACACTGCAACCGTCGTCGGCGGGACTTGGTTCGCACAGCCAGCTGTTGACCTTTCCGAGTACACGCAACGCTGGATCAGCGAGACTCCACCGCAACGCGTGGACTTTGCCAGCGACACCACAACGCAAAGCCAGACGCTCAACTTCACGGTAACCCCAGCAACAGGCAAGGTGACAGTCACATTGCTGAATAGCGATGGCCGGGGGCTGACGACGAGCGACTTTAATGCGGACATTAGCTTCCGGCGGGCCGATGGCGTTGGCACCATACGCAAGGTCGATGCTTCGACCTCGACTGTCAGCGTCTTCCTGACTCCGGGCATCTACACCATCTCGGCATACCATGGCGACTTGCGCGGCAAGTCATTCGATCCTGCCAAAACGACTTTTGTAATGACCGAAGGCGGTAGCGTTGATTTAGGCACTGTGACCGCCGAAGTCGACAGCGCTCACCTGAAAGGGACGGTGACGGACACCAAGAACAGGGCGATGGGCAACATTCAGGTACAGGCAATTCAGGATGGCACAACCCTGCGGCCAAGCGCGACGACCGGTTCTGACGGCAGCTTTGACCTGACCGTCGGGGCTGGCACTTGGACTGTTGGCTTAAGTTCAAATGATATCGGACATAGCCTAGTCGCCCCCGTAGCAACCACGGTTACCAACGGCCAAACCGCAACCGGGCTCCGCCTGCAAGTGAAAGATCTCGACCGGACGGCGCAAGGCCGCGTTCTCAATAGCGCGGGCGCAGTCATTACGGATTTTGTCGGCAGTGCCTACGTTCGGACAACCTCGAATAGCGCCCGGGTAAGCGCCCCGGTGGTTGACGGCACCTTCAACATCCGCTTCTCTTCCTCGGACATCTCCGGCAATAAAGTCGTTCTGGGCATTCAAGCTGCTCCTGGTGCGGATTACGCTGGCGGGGCTGAAAAAAAAGTCGCCCTCCAAGGCTCAAACGCCACCCAAGACCTCCAGTTGAAAGCTTACGATGCCACGCTCACAGGAACGCTGAAACTTCCGGATGGAACTTTTATAACCAGCCCTGGTTCGACCATCAGCGTTATTGCGGTTGACAGCGAAGGGAACTTCACCAGTACAAATACCGCCTCTGACGGCACCTTCTCGCTCCCGCTAGCGGCTGGTACTTGGCTTTATGACTATGATATTGAAGATCCGACGCTTACCGCTGGCCTCATCAACCGGCCAGCCGGACAAAACAGCATCACGGTAAAAGCCGGCCAAAGCGTTGCGCGCAACCTCACGGTTATCCAGGGAACGAATACTATTACAGGCACAGTGAAAGACGCAGCTGGAACAATTGTTGCGCGGGTGCCAGTGACGCTGGACAACCGGCCATCACTGGAGAACAGTGCGAACACAAATCCCAATGACCTTATCACGGTCACCGTAGAAACGGATGAACTGGGCGTCTACACGGCCAAGGTGCCGAATGGCACTTACCTGATAACCGTAGGTGAAACGCCGTCAGTCCCAGAAACCCAGCTGGCGCCAGACGGCAAGGCAATAAAAGTTAGCGGCGGGTCAACAACAACTATAAATCTGGCTTTTACCACGGCTAATGCCACGCTTGCGGGCACGGTAAAAACCGGCAAAAAAGTGGAGCCCGGCGCTACGGTCACGGCTTACTCTTCTGATGGCGCGCAAGTTTCAACAACTACCAACAGCAAAGGTGCCTATAGCCTGCCGGTAAAGAGCGGCGAGAAATGGATAATCATTGCCACGGATATCAGCGGCAAGCGTTTAGTAAGCAGTGAACCAACTGAAGTTTCCGCTAAAACCGGTACCACCACCACGAACCTCACGGTCAAAGATTCAGGCATAAATGTTCCCGGGCCAGTCACCAAGACTGGCAATGCCGATGATGGCTTAAGCGTCAGCTTGCCCGACGGCACCAATGTTTCGGTTCCGCCGTTTGCCTTGGACACCAGCGGCACGGTCACGCTTAGCGTAACCCCGACAGTCGACATTGACCCCACCACCTTAGATCGGCCCGCCTCGCTCGCCTATGAAGTGCAGGCCTTTGATGCCACCGGCCGGGAAAAGAAAGCCCTCGACTTGCCCGCAACCATTATATTGCCCTACACCCAATCCGCTGTGGTGAATAATGGCTTACGGGAAAAAGGCTTAGCTACCAAATACTGGAATCCGCAGACCGAGACTTGGGATACTGCGGGCGCCTCAGGCTTGGTAGACACAGTCGACAACGTCGCTACCCTCACGACCACGCACTTGTCAAAATTCGCGGTCGCTGGCACTTCCAAGAAAAAGCCCACGGTTTCGAAGTTCACGCTCAAGAGCAGGACGAGCAAAAGCATGGTGTTAGAAGTTACCGGCACCAATTTTTCTGGCAAAGCAACTTTAAGCGTCGGCGCAGTAAAGGCCAGCAAAGTCCAAGTCAAAAACGGCAAGACTCTGCTGGCCACAGTACCAATTTCAAAACTGAAGAATAGCACTTACGATGTTACTGTAACCAATGGCGACGGCCGACAAACCATCAAACGAATGACTTACAGCAAAGGCCGGGTCTTGGGTGCCAGTGTGGTACGGCTCATCCCGCGATAAAATCGGGAAGAATCAACAAAACGGCTCGAATTGAGCCGTTTTTGGTACTCAATTATTTTTCCAACAAGCTCTTGACTTTATCATGGGTCTTCGACTAAAATACCCATTCCAGTAACAATTCCGTTATTGGCACAAAAAGAGGCCTGGGCATGAAGGTAAAAATCTTTACTGAAGACGTCATTAACAAGGTCGGTAGCCTTGAGACGGCAGTCAATGAATGGCTCGCGGAGAATTCCAAAAAGACGAACATTTTGAGCCAGCATGTCAGTACAACCGCCGAGATCAACACTCAAGGAAAACCCTTCGTCAACTGCACGATCGCAATTTTCTACACATAACCCATTATTGCCTTGGAGCTAGGCGAGATAGCTAACCCGTTACAACCCACCATTACTATATGGATCGTCAAGGGTTGTTTTTTATGAAAAAAACTCTTGACTTTCCTGATTAAATGAATTAAACCCTATATAAGCAACCAGGCTATTAAAAAACCCGATGTTGCTATAAGGGATAACAAAACCTTTAAACCTGAACTTTGAAAACTAAACCTTAGATAATGAGGAGTAAAGAATGAACGAGATGTTTTCTGACGCCGCTAGGACAGTCATGCAAGCTGCCAAGAGTGAAGCCGTGCGCCTAAAGCACGACCACATCGCCACTGAACACTTGCTTCTGGGTATTCTCGGCCATGCAAATAACAAGGCTAAGGACATCATGGTTAATGCCATGGTTGATCTGGATAAGCTGAAGAAATTCATCGAAGAGACAACAACGCCACCCTGTGGGCAAACATCAATCCCAAAAGATTTGCCATTACTAGCTAACGCTAAAAGAACTCTGGAATTCTCAGGGCTTGAAGCAAGATTTTTCAGGTCCCAAAGCATTGAACCCGAGCATATTCTGCTGGCGCTGTTAAAAGACGTTGAGTGTGTGGCAGCGCAAGCCCTGGCAGCCCAGGACTTCGGCTACCGTGAAGCCTATGAAGAACTGCTGATGATTAATAGTGGGGACGCCGGCGGAAAATACGAAAACCAAATCGAAATTCCAATTTCGGAAACGGTTCGCGATATCCTAAGCCAAGCCCAGGCAGATGCCGCTCGCCTGGGAAACAGCGAAACACTCATCTGTCACTTCCTCCGAAGTCTCCTCAATTTTAAGGCAGATCCAGCAGTGAGCCGGCTTACTAATGCGGGCGTCGATATTCAAACTCTGAAAAAACAGCTCGAAACCATTGCCATACTTACTGATGACCCCTTTAGACTTCGGCTGGATCTCGCAAAGCTCAAAATCGTGATTCGACGGACGCCGAGGACGCTAAATTGTGTTCCCATGTCTAGGCTTGCCAAACTCGCACTGGTAAGCGCCTGCTATGAGGCGCAGATTAACGATCGGGAAATAGTCGATACCACCTGCTTGCTTCTGGCAATGCTGAATGATGCCACTGGTGAAGTTACACAGGTGTTAGCCAAGTACAACCTTCGTTATGAAACTCTCAAAGCTCAGTTGGGGCAAGCGAAGTAATCCAAAGCCGCAACAAGTTCCTAACCGCCTATCTACAAAGATGTGGCGGTTTTATTTTAAACTATTCTAACCAATATTTTCCAAGTGGGAAATTTTTCATTGCCTTGGCATTTAGGGATTGCTATGCTTATTAATAATGATTACCAATACTACTCATCCAAATCCCGATAACAGCCCAATGGCGAAATTCTTCAAGATTTTTTTTAGCTTGCTAGGCATCATTTTGGTTAGGATTTTATTGGAAAACTTTTCCAGTCCGCATGCTTCGGGAAATTTTACCTCCCTGGCCACAACCTTCATTCATTATCCTTTCCTATATTTAAGCGTCTTATTTGGCATTATCTTAATAATTTGGGCTTTAACTAAAAAACCCATCCTGGATTTGCTGGATTTAGGCGTAAAGGTTTTACCCATCATTTGGCTGGCTCCAATTATTGACTTGATATTTTTTGGCCCGGGCAATACCCAAATGTCTTACCTTTTTAATTCACCCGGGGAATTGCTTAAAAATTTCTTCAGTTTTTTTGGCCCAATTTCCCAGCAGCATTTAACTTTGGGTATCCGCATAGAAATTTTGGTTTTACTGATTGGCATTCTGGTCTTTGTTTATAAACATACAAAAAAATTAAGCAAGGTTATACTGGCCGGTGTTTTCAGCTACTTAATGGTTTTTTTTATTGACGCTTTCCCCAGCCTGCTTTTATTGGCCAATCGCCGGGGCTTCCAATACCAAAATATCCAAGATTTTTTTGCCAACATCTTCAATTTCAGCTGGTTGAATACCGTACCTTTGGTCTTCAAGATCGATCCGGCTTTTAAGTTTGAGGAGCAATTTAATATCCTTATTTCCAGCTGTTTTTTCCTGATAATCTTGTTTGAATTATTTATCCTCTTTGCCGTTATTAACCGGAAAGTTTGGCTGGCTTGGCTCAAAAATTTCCGCTGGGAAAGGACGCTGTATTATTTTGGTTTTGGAATTTTGGGCCTAGGAATAAGCGCTAAATCTTTTCCCGCATTAAACTTTTCAAACTTTCAAAACATTGTTAGCCTGATGATTTTCTTTATACTTATTGCTTTAAGTTTTGCTTTGGCAGTAATTGTGAATGATGTTGAAGATATTAATATCGACACGGTCTCTAATCATAGCCGGCCTTTAATAACCGGCGTTTTGTCTATGCCAACAACAAAGCTTGTTGGTATTGTGATTTTATTGCTGATTTTATATGGCGCATTATTATTGCCTTATAATCTGTTCATTTTTTTCCTGCTTTTCCAAATTAGTTTTTTCCTGTATTCAGTCCCGCCCTTAAAACTTAAAAGGCATTTTTTAAGCTCCTCAATATCGCAAGCTTTTAATGCCTTGCTTATGACTTTGAGCGGCTTTTTTCTGTTAGCTCCAGACCAAAAACTCCTAGCCTTTCCGAGCAAATACCTTTGGCTAATCCTCATAGGCATTTTTATTTTTTCAAATATCAAGGATTTTAAAGATTATGCAGGCGATAAACTTGCCGATATTAAGACCTTGCCCGTTGTTTTTGGTCTGGAAAAAAGCAAGTTAATCCTTTCAGCCGCTTCCTTGATTTTTTTAATTATCATGCCGATCATCTTAAAAAATAACAGCCTATTGATAATTTCAATTGCAACCGCTGGCCTGGTTTGGTATTTTTTAAATCGTAAAATTTATAAAGAAATTTACTTATTTTTAGTCTTCTTTGTTTACCTAGGCGTGTTCACGTTTTTAGTATAATAAAACCCGGGTATTTAACCCGAGCTTTATTTTTTATTTCACTATATTACTTAGTCCTGCCAAAAAACCCTGGTGGCCGCCAACTTTTTAGTTGAGGAAGTATAAGCTCCTAAGACTTTTAATTTGTCACCGACCGCAATATCGGTAAAGGCTTTTACGGTTTCATGATCATAATACTTTGTGCTGGTAGAGGTGGTAACGGTAATGTCGCCGTATTTTTTGCTGTTTATCCGTAAGACAAAAGTCCCGGCTACAGCGTCAATAGATTTGACCGTGCCTTTAAAGTCCGAATATTTGACTGAGATTGAAGTATTCCTAACCATTAAAGCATTGAGGGTGTTGGTTTCAGCCAAAGAACCGTGGGCTTCAATCTTGTCGCCGACAAGGAATTCCTCGATAGTGGCTTTGCCTAAAAACTTCCGGAACAGCTTAGTGGTAGAAGTGACGTTTACCGTCCAAGTTTGCTTATTCTTCAAAGCCACCGTCAAAGTTGCGGGCAAACCACCGTCAGTCAAGGTAATTCCAGAAATCGTGCCGGAAATTGATTTAGTATAGACGATAATCCGATCAGCCATGATTTCTTTGGTGGTTGTACGCCAAATACCAATAACCTTGGTCTTTTCTTTAGCGACTAAATCCGTGCATTTTATTTTCAGGCCATTGCGGATAATTTTTGTTGAACTGTTCACGATTACTGTTTGTTGCTCCCGGTCGGTTGGTTTAAAAGTAAATTTATTGTTTGTACAGTCTAAAGCAACAATATAACCTTTGAAATTCCCGCCGATCCTCTGGACTGAAAGGTCTTTAATGGTTGTTGCATCAATGGTATTTGTGGCTGCGTCAGATAATTTTCCAGTTACCTGAATAATGTCGCCAACAATAAATTCCGATAAGTCTGAACTGCCATTATATTTCCTGACAATTTTTGTAGTTGAAGCAATATTTACTGTGTAAGTAGTGGCGCCTGAAGTCATGGTTATGACTGCTGGCAGGGTGGTGCCGCTGATGGCGGTGATTGTACCTTGGACCTTGATGGCATTGGTTGTGGTTGCGGCTTCGGCAGTATTGGCTTTTACGCCAATCACAAAAGCGGCAATCAGCGCCATAGCGCCAATGCTGGTATAAAGCTTGATTTTGCTCATAGGCTTTTTTGGGTTAATAATGAGGTGAAATCATTATATCAGACCAGTTTTAGAACACAAATTTTTTAATTTAACGTCAATTTCTGCTTATAGTTATCGTTGCAGGTTTTTGGTATAGAACTCCATAGCGTTAAGGGGTGTGGTTTTATGGAATTCTTTATCTATGAGCAAATACCACAACCATACTGATGTCTACAATTAAAACTTGTGGCCACAACTTCTTTAAGATATCTCTTCCCGTTTTTCCTTTAAGAAATTCAGCCATTCATCCACGGTTTCGACGAAGATTTTAAATGGCGCTTCAATAATAAAATCAAGAATAAAAATGAATAAGTTGAATTTTGGGATTTTTTTGGAAAACCATTGGCCAACCTTCAAGATCGGCAGGGAAATAAAGCTTAAAAGCAAAAGGAATAAATTTTCCCTCTTGTCCAAAATCGTCAATTCCTTGACTACCTGCCGGATGCGCATGCCAAACAAGCTGATGACCGATAAGAAGAAAAGGAAAATGATGATGCTTACCCAATTGAAATAAAATTTATGTAAGAGCAAGGCCAAACCGCCGAAAATTAACACAAAGGTTGCTAGGTAAGCCAGGTTAAAAGCAAAAGTCCTTAATTTTCTCCTTGGCCGGGGCTTGATTTTTTTTGCGAAAATTACCCTGGGCCGAGAAGGATTGATTATTTCTTGGACTGCTTGGATAACTAACTCCGTATTTTTTTTGCCAGGCACCCTGGCGGTCAAACCAATGAATGACATTAACAGGGGATGGAAAAGACCGTTAACGTAAAGCGGGACAAAATTACTGAGCTTTAAGACGTAAACTTCATAAGGCAGTTCCAGGACCAGGGCTAAAAGCAATTTAGTGGTGAAACTATAAATAATGCTTCGGATGGTTGTCCGCCTGAGCCTGGAACCGGCAAATTTTATCCGATTTTTCATGGCTTTTTCAGTAGCCTCGGCCAAAGTCTGCGGACTGGTCAATAAAAGCCTGACTTCTTGAGGTTTATCCTTAAAGACATCAGCTAAAACCAAAAACGGAATGGTGTATTGCCGGCAAATGACCATCAGCCTTTCGGAAAGCGGATGATGGATCCTTTTTTCTATGGTTTCGACAAAATTTCCAAAATTTTGCCTGACCTGCTCAGTCACGGCATGGTCTGGGTTTTGCCAATTTGGGTAAGCCCACCGGAAAAGGTGGTAGCGTAAAATTGCGTCATCGGATTTTATCAAAGCCCGATGGATGGCCAAATAAACCAAGATATCCTGTTCTTGGCCGGCTGGCACGTTTTCCGGCAAAATCAAGTTATTCCTGATGGTGGCATACATTAATTCCACCAAGGCGTCTTCCCGGATGCTGGGATTTAGCCGTTCTTCAATATCCGCCGAAGCCACGCTGATCACCCAATGGATTAATTTCCGGTCATCCGGGTCTGTGCGCCGCAATTTTAAATGGTCCAAAAGCGCCAAGTACCGGTCGATATAGTTTTGGACAATGCCGATGATAACTTCGGGCAAGGCGTTATTGGGTAAATACCGGGCGCGGATTAATTCATAGATCAATAACCTGGCATCAATGATGTTCCGGTTTTCCAACAAAATTTTCCGGCGCAAAATCCGCTCAATGCTGTTCCGCCGCAACAAATGCTCTTCCTGGAATTCAATTGAGTTTCTTAATTTTTCATAAACCCAAGCCACGCGGCCAATGACCTCGTTTAATTTGATTCTGGGCACGCCTGGCGGGGCTTCCAAATTCGGCACAGGCTCTTCAAAAGCCTTAATGACTTTTTGCATGCTTTTTGGGAAATCTGAAATTTCTGCCATAGGTTTATGGGTATATCATAGCAAAATTAAATAATTCCTGACATTACATAATTTTATTACTTATGTCAAGGCATTAACCTAAAAGTATTGCATCAATCGCTTGACAGAACCTAAGAGCGGTAATAAGCTCATTTAAAATCAAAACCGTTTTTTTGAAAGGAGGATTTACTTGAAAAAGGTAAAAATTGCTTTTTATGGCCTGCCTGATTGTTATAAAGGATATATAAGAGCCGTAAGACGAACTCGCCAATTTACTGTTGAGGTTTTTCAGGATTTGCCAGAAGGTGCTTCCTTAAGCGGTCCTAACGGTCCGCTGAGTCAAATATCCAAATTTAATCCCCATATTTTGGTGATCAGGCATCCGGGAGACGCAAAGGGCTTGCGTTTGGCTAGATTGTTCAACCGCCATAATCATTTTTTGTTGGTGGTGCTGTCTGTTTTCGCGGAAGACCAACACACGGTTGCAACCCTTAAAAAAGCTGGGGTTCGCGAATGGCAAATCTTCACTACGGCAATTACTGACAAATCATTCGCCGAAAGAATGGTCGATTTCAAAAAAAAGCACATCATCAAGTAATCAGCAAAGTCGATTTTTCAAATCCGCCAGCCATGTGTTGGTGGATTTTTTTGTATTATCAATTCATTTATTAAACGTATTATCTTAATAATCCCCAAGGCATTTTAAGAACCGATCTCCTGGATTCGGTTTTCCAAGGGCTCTTGGTCATAAAAATCGCAGATAACGGATATAGCCTTGCGCAAATTTATGCCCTGGGTTAAGATGCACAGAACAAAAATTGACCCTTTAATACGGAGGTTTTGATGCGTAGAGTAACGTGTTTAAGCATGGCGTTATTCCTGACGCTGTTTTCATTCGGTTTTTCCAGTATTTTCGCCGCGGATCAAGATCCGGGTTGGAGTTTTGGCGCCCGAGCAGGCTACAGTTCCAACCCTAACCAATTCACCATTGGTTTGCAGAGTATGCTTGGATACTGGAAATTTGTCCGCTTCACGCCCAGCGCCGATGTCGGGTTTGGAGATGGTTTGACCTCGGTCTTGGTCAACGCTGACTTTAGAGTTTCCCTTGCCCTACCCAGAAGCAACTCGGATTTATATATTGGATTGGGGCCATCGTTGGCCTTGTTCAAGTACAAATCAGGCAACAGCGATACGGAAATCGGCATTTCGGTCCTCGGTGGCATTACCCTGCCGCTCGGGGATTCTCACCGGTATAGCCTTGAAGCTCGGTACGGCATTGGTGATATGCCGGACTTCAAAATCCTGCTCGGCGTCTATTTCGGTGGCCGGGATAAGCCGGGCTATCGACATTAGCAATATTGCAGGTTCAATCCCGTTAATCTTCCAGATTAGCGGGATTTTCTTTTTAATAAAAATGGGAAAAAGCTGGTTTAGTACCAGTTAAGAGGTAAGCGGGGGTGGCCATCGCCCGCCTTGACTCGCACATAATTTTAAAATTATTATTCAGGTAATAAATCAATTATTTTCCTAACCGTTTATTAATAATAGCTTCCACTCCCTCAGTAATATTTTTGATTAAATACGGCCACCAGCCTAAAACGCCAAAAAGGAATGCAATTCCTAAAATAAAATCGCCGAGAGAAAGTACTGCCGTTTGATGTATGTAGGGCCATCTTACTTTAATAAAATAATAACCAATAACTGCTGAAAAAAAGTAACCGACAAAATGGCGATATATTTCAAAAAACCTGAAAATCTTGGGGTGATTCTTTATGTCTCCAACTCCCCTTCTATATGCGGCAACATAACTTAATATTCCTAATATTAGACTTACCGCACATAATATAATCCAAACAAATATATTGTTCATAATTGCACATTTAATTTGATAATTTGTCTATATCATAGAATACCACCTTGGGGTGGCCATCGCCCGCCTTGACTCGCACGCTCGTCGGGTGAGGCTGGGGGATCTCCCGCCATCCGGCGCCTGCCCGCCGCACGAGGCTTCGGTAGGCGGGGGATCCGCATTATTTTTTTTGTGGCGGAGAACCCGAGATAAAGCATGCCCCGAACCCAAGGTGGTTCGGGGGCTCCATCCCGTACTATTCGCGAGGCTCAAGTACGGGACAGGCAAGCCTCTGATATTCCCTGCGGTGGCAACCACCTTGGGGTGGCCATCGGCCCCGCCACTTGGGCGGGGTCTCGTTTTTTACTTTTATTTTGTTCTCGAGGATCTGCTGTTATTCCCAACCCGAACCATATGTTTTGGTTGCTGTGCATGGGGGTGGCCATCGGGGATCGAACCCGAGATAAAGGCTCCACAAGCCTCTGTGTTACCACTACACCATGGCCACCCCCATGCACAGCATTACTCAATATTATAAATGATAATTGAAAATTAAACTTACCTTTGTGGTTTTTTACAAGAGATACAGACTTGCCTCTGCCTGCCCTCGCACTCGAACGAAGTGAGTAGTGCGGGGTGTTACCACTACACCATGGCCACCGCAGGGAATATCAATTATTTTATTCTCTATTGACACCCATCACGCATTAGATATTCAAACATATCACTAAAGCTTTCGAATACTAATAAATTACCAGGAATTGGTCAATAATAAAAGTTAAATTTATAAATAAAGGCCTGAACGAAAATTCGTCCAGGCCTTTGGAAATAGCCAGCTATTTGTGAGGTATTACCCCATTTTTTTCGGAAGGTATGCCTCTTTTGACCCTTCTTATAAAAGCCCTTCTAGCCTTGAGTTCGCGTTTCAAGTAAATACGCGTTTTTTCGGGATCAACCTTTTCACCGCAGGTGAAAACGTCCACAGCCGCGTAGCCGTACTCAGGCCAGCTATGGAATGAGAAGTGTGATTCTGCGAGTAAAAAAACACCCGAAACGCCGTGGGGAGCAAACTTATGAAAACGATCCCCGACAATTGTGGCTCCAGATTCCAGAACCGCTTGCCGACACATCCGCTTAATTGCCCGAAGATTGTTAAGCAACTTCGGGTCACAACCAATGAATTCAATAAGCAAATGTCTGCCTAGCTGTTTGATTTTCAAAGCTCGGCCCTCCTTCCTTTTGATTTTTTGAAAAGAGAAAAGGGTTAACTATTTTTTTATGTCTTTAATGCTAATACATTTTCAAAAAAACACAATAGCTTTGTGATTGGATATTTGCATATATTTTTTGGGAAAACGGCACGTTTGTGAAACCTGACCTCACGAATGTGGATCGCACGACCCCGAGCGGAGTCGAGGGGGAGGAGCACGCATTCGTGAGGAAAAGCGGCACACGAACGAAAATCTTCCTGGGGGCCCCACGCGGCGGAACTGGCGCGTGGGGAAAGCGGCATGCGAGCAGAGGGTGCAGTGGGGCAACAAATGTTGCCACACGAAACCCGTCGCTCGCAATGACGCGTGGTGGACCGTGCCGGATTCGAACCGGCGACCTCCGCGTTGCAAACGCGGCGCTCTACCAGCTAAGCTAACGGCCCATAAAAATTATTTTTCAATTTCTATAATCCTTCACTTTGCGGCTGTTCTATATCAGTAGGACCACTGGGAGTGAAAACTTTCTTCGCACCTTTAGACAAGCCACCGCCCATTAAAAGAAAAGCTCCGATTATCAAAACTACACCAATTAACTTATACAACAAGCGCGTCCCGCCATCCATACCCAAATGCTGTTCGGCCCAATCAATCCGGCCCAGATTGTTCATAAGCCAATCTGACTTCCAGATGATTACAAAGCCTATGCCTATTAAAATGATGCCGACGAAATATTTCATAAATTTATGATAACATTTTTATTCATTTGGGGTCCCCATCTCGCCAAAGGCGGATGGGGTAAGCGGTACGCTTGCAGAATCCAACCGGGGTCCCCGTTTTATCTATAGATAAAACGGGGCAAGCGAGCTGCGCCTGGAACCTGTAGTGAACAAGCTTGCGCGTTCACGAAAGGTGAAAGGCGCGTGCGCGCGTGGTGGGCAACGTAGGATTCGAACCTACGACCTCTTCGGTGTAAACGAAGCGCTCTAACCAACTGAGCTAGTTGCCCCTGGTGCCCTCAGCAGGAATCTCCGCCTCGTGCCAGAGGCAGATGCGCCTTTGGTGCAAGAGGCGGATCCGCCTCTAAAATCTTTCGGTGGCGGAGAACCTGTAAGGGGAAAATTGTTAATAATTCTCTTGGTGTCCCCAGGAAGAATCGAACTTCCATCTAGAGCTTAGAAGGCTCTCGTTCTATCCGTTGAACTATAGGGACAAATTTTCAATCTGAATTCGAATAGTAATTAATTCTTGAACCTAGGTCAATCCTCTTTGTCTTTTCTTCTTCTGGCATGGAAAGCCTTATAAACTTCCCTTAGCTGCTGATTGGTGACGTGCGTGTAAATTTGCGTGGTTGTTATGGAAGCGTGGCCCAACATGGATTGGACTGAACGGATGTCTGCGCCATTGATTAATAAATCCGTGGCATAAGAATGGCGCAAGGTATGCGGGGTGACCCTTTTGGTTATGCCCGCGGCTTTGGCATAATATTGGACAATCCTTTGGATTGACCTGGGAGTCAAAGGTTTTAAATGTTCGGCCGATCTTTTAATGGCCCGGTCATGCCGCAAAAACATCCAGGGCTCTTGGTCATTCCGATTATTCAAATATTCGCCCAAAAAATGCCTGGACGTATGGGAAAGAAAAACTACCCGCAATTTTCCACCCTTGCCTCGGACCGTGAATTCCTCTTTTTCCAAATTCACGTTTTCTTTTTTTAAACCCGCCAATTCGGAAACCCGCAAGCCCGTGGAAAAAAGCATTTCCAAAATTGCCTTGTCCCGGAACTTAACCAAATTATGTTCATTGGTTTTTAAAGGCGCTTCTAAAAATCTTTCCAAATCTGCTCCTTCTAAAAAATTTACCTGCCGTTCAGGCTGCTTAGCTAGTTCCACCTTTTCCGGAGCCAAAGCTTTAACATCCCGTTTGGATAAATACTTCAAAAAAGAACGCAGAGCAATCAAGTGGTAATTCCGAGTGGAAGCTTTTAAGGCTTCTTTTTGCTGATTGAGTAGACGATTTAAATACAAACGGTATTGCCTGACCTTTTCTGAGGTGATGTCTTGAGGATCTTTTAGGTTGCCCCAGCTCATGAAGCGCCTCAAGTAAAAATCGTAATTCTTCACAGTCAAAGGCGAGACATTTTTTTCAATCTCCAAATAAGTCAAAAAGTCGTTTAAGAGTTTAGCAAGGGAATTAGCCATCGCGGATATTATACGACACTTTTTTTAAAAAACATAATCCTTGACTTTAGCTAGGCAGAAAGGTAATTTCTTTTTAGAAAATCAAAGCTAAAAGCTATTTGAAAAATAATAAACAAAAGTAGAAAGGTGGGAAAAACGGTGAATATGTTAGTAATTGCTCATCAAGGCGCTTCTGGTTATAGACCGGGAAACACCCTGGCGGCTTTTACTTTGGCCGTACAATTAGGCGCCGACATGATCGAACTTGATGTCCAAGCTACTGCTGACGGCAAATTAGCCGTGATTCATGATGCCAGCGTCGACCGGACCTCAAACGGCCTAGGCGACGTTTCCAGTCTGACTCTTGCTCAAATCCAGCAGTTCAAGATCCAAGACAGCCAAGGGGAATGGGTGCCTGCCTTGGATGAAGTCTTGGAAATTCTGGCTGGCAGTTGCATAACGCTGAATGTCGAATTAAAAAGTCGCGGGACTGGCGCTATGCTGGCCGAAAAACTTTCTCAGCTTGACGCAACCATGCGCGCTGACTGGAAAGCCGAAGATATTCTGGTAACCTCTACAAGTTTCCAGGAAATCGCCGCTTTTCATCGGCTAAGACCGGATATCCAAATTGGCCTTATTATTTACCAATGGCCGCTGAGTCTTAAAGCTTACCAGGGCCTGGGTCTCAGTTATTTGATTGCGTCCAAAAAGATGGTCAATCAGCAACAAGTGCTTTTGGCTCATGCCCAAGGTTTCAAATTTTTAGTTTCAGTGGTTAATGAACAGGCGGAAATCCGGGAATTCATCAATATGGGAGTTGATGGCATATTTTCAGATTTCCCCGACCGGGTGCGTTTGGAAATGACATTGGTTAAGGCTTAATGCAATTAAAAATAAGGAGGACATTCATGGAGAAAGTTCTTTGGATAATTGGAATAGCAGCACTGTGGGCAAGCTTCATCGTTCTCGCCAGGAGATACATCAGAAAGTACGATTATCGCAAAAGCGACAAGGCAACTTATTTTGCGGTAATCGGAAGTTTTGTCTGCTGGGGAGCTACCGGGTATGGTATAGGGCGGATCATCGACCCAATCCTTGCTACGACCATGGGAGTAACATCCTCTGTTTTTCTTGGCACATTACAGGGGCTCAGCCTCCTCGTCTACATCAATTTCAGGAAAAAAAGTTGATTGCGTAGTCCAAAACCTACAAAAAAGCCTGCAAAGTAGTTTTTATACGAACCGCGGGCTTTTAAATATGTTTTTGCAAGCTTCGCTTCCCGAATCCTTGTTACTTTTTGCCCATACTAAAACCTCTTTGCGTATAACATCAGAAGATCTTATATATGGGGTTGACAAATATTTTAAACCGTGTATACTGGATTATTCATCAGCTCTCGAATTAATTTTTTGGCTGGTGATTCACCTCAAAACGCGGAGGAATTCTATGAGGGCACTTCGAAGGTGTCGGCAACACATTGATTTGATGGGAAACAACACAAACACCGGCAACACCAACCGCGCCGCCTGATCGGCTCGGTCGGCGACGCCAAGTTCTGGCCAGATGCCCAAAAGTTTCGGGTTAAGTAAAATCCCCGATTAAGGGCGACCAGAATAGGCGAAGCCAAAGAAGAAGCTGACTCTAACGTAGAGCCAGTGACAACGGTGAGCCAAGCAAACTTGGTTTACCACAAAACCTTAGTCGAAAGTGTCGGGGTTGAAACTGCAACCAACTTCCCCACACTAAAAATACCGCGGAAAGCTAAAGGTTGCACATAGGAGGTGGTGCGTTTGGTTGTCTATGCTTAAGGGCTTAAAAAGCCCTTGGCTGCCAAGGGTCAGTAAAAACCCCGTCTAATAAGTCAAGACACGCGCTCGTAGTCCTACGGGACTGCGGGGAAACAGAAGGGCACCTGCGCGCCAAAAAAACGGCTGGAGGTTAAATGCAGCTGAAAACCGGCATTTAACTCCCCTGATGAGGACTGGTATAGGGAAAACCTGCCAGATAATCAGGGGACAAGGTCGCTAAAATTGATTTTTGCCCCGGGCAGACCATTGCTCGGGGCGATTTTTTTATTTAAACAATATCTTGACAAAAAACCTGATTAAACTTATAATCTTTTCACTCATTCATTAAGGTACGATTGCTTGGATTTTGGACCAATCCTTAATCTCGGCCATCGCGAAAGGAAAAACTATGTTAGACAAGACTGCAAAAGACAGGGTTATTAAAAAGTTCAAAACCCACGATGGCGACACTGGTTCACCCGAAGTCCAGGTGGCAATTTTGTCATACGAAATAGACCAATTAGCCGGCCATTTAAAAGCCCACAAGAAAGATTTTTCTTCCCGCCGGGGCTTGCTGAAAAAAGTCGGGCAAAGGCGCAGATTATTGACTTATTTGCAGCGCGAAGACAATACCCGCTTTGAAGCTTTGACCAAAAAACTTAAACTGAAAAGTGAAACCTATATTATTCCAACCGCTCCCGCCGAATGATTTCTAATGCCGAACAAAGGATCGGCGTCTTCGTCGACCTCTCAAACCTTTACCACACTGCCCAGCGCATCCATGGCGCTCGGCCAAATTTTGGCAGTATTCTGGAAAATGCAGTTGGCGGGAGAAAACTTATCCGGGCTTTTGCCTATGGCATTGCCACGCCCACTTCTGAAGAAGAAAAATTCCTGGCGAATTTAACCAAAGTTGGCTTTGAATTAAGGATGAAGGATCTGCAGGTTTTTGCTGACGGCACCAAAAAAGGCGATTGGGACGTAGGCATTACTATTGATGCCTTGCGCTATGCCAAAAAACTGGATGTCGTGGTCTTAGTTACGGGTGATGGGGATTTCGTGCCTTTGGTCCAAGCCCTGCAGCACGAAGGCGTCAGGGTGGAAGGCATGGCTTTTGGCGAAAGTTCTTCAGCTAAATTAAAAGAGGCCGTGGATTTGTTCACCGACCTTTCCAAAGACAAAAGAAAATTCCTGATTCCCAGCCGCTTGGCGCAAATGAGCCGCATTCGGATTACGCGCCGATAAATTTATTCATTAAGTTATTTTTAATTAATCACCCTGGCATTGGTTTACTAGTTCTCAGTCAAAGCTTCATTGATTTTTCATCACGGGACTCTGACTGCTAACTTAGGGACTCATGCAGGGCAGAAAAGATATGTCTGATATAAAAACATTTTCCGCCGAGATTGGCGGGAAAACCCTAACCATAGAAACGGGTAAATATGCGGGTCTGGCCAATGCCGCCTGCACAGTTCGCTATGGCGATACCATGGTCTTAGCCGCGGTGGTGCTTTCCAACACCATTCGGGAAGGCATTGATTTCTTCCCACTCATGGTTGAGTACGAAGAACGCTTGTATGCCGCCGGCAAAATTAAAGGCTCCCGCTTTATCAAACGGGAAGGCCGGCCGACTGATGAAGCCGTGCTGACCGGCCGCATGATTGATAGATCAATTCGGCCCTTGTTTGACGACCGCATGCGAAATGATGTGCAAGTCAGTATTTTAGTCTTGTCAGTGGACCAAGAAAATGATCCTGACATCCCTTCCTTAATTGGCGCAGCCACGGTTTTAACCATGTCGGAAATACCTTGGAACGGCCCGATTGCTGGCGTTCGCGTTGGCCAGATTGGCGGCGAATGGGTTTTGAACCCGACGACTGAAGCTCGCGAAAAAAGCGACTTGGATTTAATCTTGGCTGGCAGCGCCGAAAAAGCCGTCATGATTGAAGCTGGCGCCAAACAAGTTAAAGAAGAAACCATTTTGGAAGCCGTTAAATTCGGGCAAAAGCATATCAAAAAAATTGTCGATTTGATTAATGAAGTGGTTAAAGCCACAGGCAAAGAAAAAATTAATCCCATGTCTAATGCTGAAGCCGATGAAGAACGGGAAAAGGTTAAAGCCAAAGTCGAAGCATTCTTGACCAAAGAAAAGCGCAACAGCATTTTTGCCAGCACGGTTAAGAAAGACCAAAAAGCCGTGATCGAAACTTTGACCAAGGAATTGGACGAACAATTAAAAGCCGATAACGAAGTTTCTAAAGACATGAGGTTGGCTGGCATAACCATGCTTTCCGAAATGATTGATCATGCAGCTTTGACTTATGTTTTGGAAACCGGCAAAAGAGTTGACGGCCGGGCTTATGATGAAATCCGTCCGCTTTCAGCAGAAGTGGCATTTATCCCCCGCACTCATGGTTCAGGCTTGTTCCAACGCGGTGAAACCCAAGTGCTTTCAACTATTACTTTGGGCTCGCCCGGTGATGAACAGACTTTGGATGGCATGGAAGAGACTGGCAAGAAACGTTACATGCACCATTATAATTTCCCGCCATATTCCGTTGGCGAAGCCAAACCCAATCGCGGGCCTGGCCGAAGAGAAATTGGCCATGGCGCTTTGGCTGAACGCGCTTTGGAACCCGTCTTGCCGCCTAAAGAAACCTTCCCATATACCATTCGCGTGGTCTCTGAAGTTTTGGCTTCCAATGGTTCCACTTCCCAAGCTTCGGCTTGCGGTTCAACCTTGGCCCTGATGGATGCGGGCGTGCCGATTATTGAACCAGTCGCTGGCATTGCCATGGGCTTGCTGGTTGACCCGAACAAACCTGAAAATTATAAAGTCATTACTGATATCCAAGGCATTGAAGATCATTCCGGCGGCATGGATTTTAAAGTCGCTGGCACCAAGAATGGCGTCACCGCCATGCAAGTTGACATCAAGGTTGATGGTTTGACCATGGCTATGGTGGAAGAAGCCTTGGCTGGCGCTAAAAAAGCCAGGTTGAAAATTCTGGAAGTTATGAAAGGCGCCATTGCCGAACCACGCAAAGAACTTTCACCATACGCACCCAGGATTACCACTTTGCAAATCAACCCAGAACTTATTCGCGAAGTTATTGGCAAAGGCGGGGAAACCATTAACAAGATTATTGATGAGTGCGGCGGGGCAGATGTTATCAAGATTGATATTGAAGAAAGCGGCTTGATCTTCATTACCTGCACCAGCGCGGAAATGGCCACCAAGGCTGAAGACTGGATCAAGAACATCACTCGCGAAATGCAACCAGGTGAAATTATTGAAGGGACAGTCACCCAAATCATGAAAGACCGAAATTCTGGGGCGGAAATCGGCGCCATTGTTGAACTGGCTCCAGGCAAAGACGGTATGGTCCACATTTCAGAATTTGCCAGCGCCCGCATTCGCGCGGTCTCTGATGTCGTCCAGGTTGGCCAGAAATTGAAAGTTAAAGTCATGGAGGTTGATAAAGAACGCGGCCGCATTAGCTTGTCAGTAAAAGCTTTAGGCGCGGACAGTGATCTGGTCATTCCTGATTCTGCTATTGATAACAGCCCGCAACGAGAAAATGGTTTCCATGGCGGCAACCGCAGATTTTCTGGCCCGCCACCCCATGGCCGCGGCGGTCGGGAAAGATTCTAAGAGTTAAAAAGTCCTCGTGAGAACGAGGACTTTTTGGTTGCTTTTTTATTGTCATTGCGAGGACCTGCCGTAGGCAGGGACACAACAATCTTGCTGTTTAAGTAAAGGGAGTAGAGACTTAAGTCTCTTAGTAATAACAAATCAGAAGCTGAAGCTTCTACTCCGATTTTTTCACATCTTGACGCTCCAAATACCATAGAGTAGGCTTTTATAAAACAAAACTAAACTCAAAATTGTGAGGAGAGTATGAAAGACTTAAAAATGCGCATTAAGGTTGGCATAGCCGGACTAATTGTTTTCACAATCGGTGTTGCTTATGGCCTAACCTATCATTGGCTCGCTGATAACACAACGTATATCCCCCTTCTGTTATTTGGCGTTGCTTTAGCCATGTTTGGCTGGGTGATATTCGGAACAGCGAAATCCCCCTCAAGGATTATGCCGTGGATGTTGGGGTGCGAATTGTTAAAAGTATTTGGTATCATTGCCTTTATGGTGTTTCTAGTCTGGATAATAATGATCAACCTTCACCTACCGCTTCGACCGATTGTTGATGGGGTATACGATTTAATCATCACTGCCGTGTTGATAACCGGGATAATAATATACGCGTGGCTTAGCGCGGTATTCATAGATTATGCCCGATCAAAAATTCAGAAATCTACGCTTTGTGCATACCTGCTCAACATCTAAACGCGCCTTTAAACCCGTCTGCAATATGGCGGGTTTTTCTTATCCTAAACCCACACCCCCTCTCCCTTTGGGAGAGGGCGGGGGTGAGGGGTTAGATTAAATAAAGCAAGTTAGCGTCAGGGGTTTGGGGATTTTTGCTGAGCCGTTCCCAATTAGCACTGATAATCCTAGTTTTGAGCGAATCAAAAATCCCCAATTTTCTAATATACCTTTACCCTTTCTGAAACCAGAAAGGGTAATCAAAACGTGGATGTCCAAGAAAACAGAATAATCATTATTTCGTATCCCGTAAGAACGGGAGATTCTTCCCCTTCGACTCGCTACACTCGCTCAGGGTTCAGAATGACAGATTAATATTTTCTAGCTATATTTAGCTTATGAATATTGAAAAATATTTAAGAAAAGAAGTACGGGTAGTAATCGACCGACCAATTGGTTCCAAACATCCTGACTTTGATCTGATTTATCCTCTTAATTATGGTTATATATCCGGTGCAAGTTCTGAAATTGATAATGAGCCCATTGATGCTTATGTACTTGGGCCGAAAGAACCATTAAAGAAATTCACCGGTAAGGTCATCGCTATTGTAAAAAGAGTCGGTGATGAAGAAAAACTGGTTGTTGCTAATGAAAATTTTACACAAGAATCAATTGAACAGCTTATAGAATTTCAAGAAAAATATTTTAAACACGATTTAATTATCTTATAGAAATGCTTTTCAACTTCCTCATTGTCATCCTCGGCCTTTGTCTGTTTGAAATCATCAGCAGCATAGATAATGCCGTGGTTAACGCCCATGTCTTAAAAACCGTTTCAGAAAAATATCGGAAAATCTTTTTAACCTGGGGTTTAATCTTTGCCGTCTTTATTGTCCGCGGAATTTTGCCATTCGTCATTGTCTGGTTGGCAAACCCCGACCTTTCCGTGGTCCAAGTTTTCACGGCCGCGTTTTCCAGTAACAAAGACATTGAAACTTATTTAAACCAGTCCAAACCATTTTTGCTTTTAGGTGGCGGCATGTATTTAATCTTGGTTTTTTTGGGCTGGCTTTTTTTGGAAGAAAAAAAATATGCCTTTTTGGTGGAACATTTCATCCATAAGCAATCAATGTGGTTTTACGCTGTAACTTCAATTTTTTTCACGCTTATAATTTATTTTTCCGTCAAAACCGATTCCATGCTGGCCTTAGCCGCTTCCATCGGCACGACCTTGTTCTTTGTGACAGATGGCTTTAAGAAAAACGCGGAAGAAAAAGAAAAACAATTGACCAGCAGCCATATGAGCGCCTGGAGCAAATTGCTGTATTTGGAAATTCTGGACATGTCTTTTTCCATTGACGGCGTAATTGGCGCTTTTGCCTTCACCCTGTCAATTCCCCTGATTATTATCGGCAATGGCATTGGCGCTTTTGTGGTCAGGGAATTCACCATCCGGGGTTTGAACCTGATCAACCGTTTTGCCTATTTAAAAAACGGCGCCATGTATTCAATTGGCATGTTAGGCGCAATTATGGTCTTAGAAAGTTTTGGTCAGGAATTTCCTTTCTGGTTAGCGCCTGTAAATACCTTTGCACTCCTTGGCATCTTCCTTTTTCTCTCCTACCGGGAAGTTCAAGATGCTAAAAAGAAAAAACTATCCGTAAAAATATGATCATCACTATCAATGGCATGCCAGGTTCAGGTAAATCCACTATTGCCAAGCGCTTAGGCAAGATCTTGCATTGCCCAACCCTGGACGTGGGCAGCTTAAGAAGGCAAGTAGCCTTGAAAAAGGGCATGACTTTAGCTGAATTTAATAAATGGTCAGAAAAAAATCCCAAATTCGGGGATCAGTACTTTGACGAGTTGTTGACCAAGACGGCTCATGCCAAAAAAAACATCATTATCAGTGGCCGCATGGCTTTTTATTTCTTACCCGAGAGTTTTAAAGTCTTCTTTAACGTGTCTTTCCCTGAAGGCGCCAGGAGGATCAAACAAAGCCTACACTTGGACAGGAATGAAGATAATAACCTGACTTCAATCGCGGTTATAATCGCCAGCATGAAGAAAAGAATCGCTTCTGACACCAAGCGCTATAAAAAGCTTTACCGAGTAAACATCTTCCAACCAAGTAATTACGATTATGTCCTGGACACCTCCCGAATCCCCATCCCCAAGGTAACCAACAAGGTTAAAAGCGCTTTCCATAATTGGCAAAAGACCCAAAAATAATTCTTGGCTAATCTTAGCCAAGACAGATTGTTGACACCCAGTCAAAACCGTGATATACTATGGCTAGAAATAATAAAAAATGCTCTTTAAACAAGCAAACTACTCTTGTTGATTGAGAAGTGGCAACAGCTGGCATTAGTCTAACGCGTTATTAAGCTTCTGTTCTACTGCTCGTCATAGGCAACCATGAGCCTGTCTGAAAAACAAAAATCCAGGGGATTATAAAAAATCACTGGAACTAAAAGGTTAACCTTTAAGCCTTTATTGGTGAGAGGTATAACCACAAGAGTGGTAGTCATTATTCTCCGCAGAATTCATGGCTAACGGAGAATGCAAAGTTTAATTAGGTTGATGGCAATCGCTGCAGGGTTTAGGGCTTCTTAATAGAAGGAACTTTAAGCCCTGCGGCCCTTGTCTACTAATTAGACTACAAAAGGGCGCAGTCCCATTAATCATTATATTATACGGACGCCAGCGCCCTTTTAATTTTGTTTAAAATTGATAACGATATTTTTATAGCAAAAAGACCTTCCCTTACGGAAAGGTCTTTTGAATTAGCTTTGTTAAACACTATCAATCAATGTTGAAACTGCGGCAGGCGCTGGTGTCGGAATGTTACATTCACTTGAGTGGAATCCCTCGGCTCCGGCTTTCCACTTGCTTTCGATTAAAACCAAGTCGTCAGAGTGATCAGGGCTTAGATGAATCGACTTTTCCGGGGTAATAATACCAACCCACAAGATCAGGAAAATTGCTGACAAGCCAATGGCGCCAGCAGGAAGCAAAAATTTAATGCTTCTGCGTCCTGCCTTGATCGACTCTTTTATTGCGAAATAGGCATACCAGATGACAGAAGTCCCCGACAAGATGAAAAAGAAATTCAAGCCTCTGTATATGCCAAGCAAGCTGACGTCAATTACGGCAATTATGCAGGCCAAGAAATAGCCAACTAAAATAGCTGGCGCGGCATTTATTCGATCTGTTGACCAATAACAAATGTACGCCATTCCTTCCATGGTGAAAGTTAGAGCAAACACCTCTAGAAGTTTTTGCTTTGGAAGAGGCACTAAAAGCCCAGCTAAAAAAATTATTATGAGAAAAGTTAGGCAACTAAAGAACAAATGTCTTATTGCCTTTCTCAAGTTAAAGACAATCCAAAGTTCTTTCCAAATCCCCATAAACACGGCTGTATCCCCCAGGTTAATTGTTAATTTTCGGTGTTAAGTGACTTTGTTTTAAGAACTAAAAATCCTAACAAATTTTATAAAAATGTCAAGAGGCAAGTGAAAAATTCCAGGAAGTAAGCTATACTCTTGTTATATGCCAAAAAAGAAGCCCCTTAACCACCATGAGAAAAAATTGAGAAAAGCTGGCCACCGGTTAATCGCTGGCGTGGATGAAGCGGGCAAGGGCAGTTGGGCTGGACCTTTGGTGGCCGCAGCCGTGATTTTGGATGTAGAAAATATTCCAGAAAATATTTTTGACAGCAAGATGCTTTCAGCCAAACAAAGGGAAAAAGCTTTTGTGCAAATTACAAAAAAATCCATTTCCTGGTCTGTCCACCTGGTCCCGGCTAAAAAAATTGATGAGCAAGGCATCCAAAAATCCAATTTGGAAGCTTTAACCCTGGCCGTAAAAAAATTACACGTTAAGCCTCAGGCAATTTTGGTTGATGCTTTTAAAATCACTTATGGCAACCGGCCAGTCGTGAATATCATTAATGGCGATGCTTTGGAAAGATCCATTGGTGCCGCTTCCATAATTGCCAAAGTTGTCAGGGATAGGTTAATGAGTTCAGAAATCCATCGTTCCCATCCAAAATATGAATTTGCCACGCACAAGGGGTATGGCACGAGTTTGCATAGAAAGCTATTATTAAAGCATGGGGTCAGCCCCGAACACCGGAAAAGCTTTTCCCCAGTTAAGGATATGCTGGAGAAAAAACCCAAAGTTAGCAAGAAGCCCAAAAAACGATTAGTTCTAAAGAAAGGAAAAGCGACCAAGGCCAAACGTAAAAAATAATTATGGCAAAAATCCCTTCAGGCACAACTTTATTCCAGACTGACAAAATCCTGCACCGCATGGGTGTTGGCCCAGGGCAGGTCGTGGCGGATTTAGGCTGCGGTGGTTCGGGTTATTTTGTTTTGCAGGCGGCCAAAATGGTCGGCAGCAAAGGTACGGTTTTTGGCATTGATGTTTTGAAATCCGCCTTGTCAAATTTAGTCAGCCGAGCCAGGCTGGCCGGCTTGGTAAACATTGTCCCGGTTTGGTCCAACTTGGAAATTTTCCGCGGCGCCAGATTGGTCAGGGATGAAATCGTGGATGTCAGCCTGTTGATTAATTTGTTATTCCAATCCAAAAGGCACACTGACATTTTGCGGGAAACCTACCGGATGTTAAAACCCAAAGGCCGGCTCTTGATTATTGACTGGAAAGTCAGTGGCATGAAAATGGGCCCGACCCAAGAAAATTTAGCTGATCCAAAAATGATCCACGAAACCGCGCTAGATGCCGGTTTTGAATTTGTGGAAGAATTCAAACCTGGGCCTTATCATTTTGCCTTGGTTTTTCGCAAATAAAAACAGTGGGTCAAACCCAAACTCAAGGCCAAAAAGGCGAAACCATGGCCGCTGAATATCTTAAAAAGCGGGGTTTTAAAATCCTAGAAAGGAATGTCCGCACGCCTTTTGGGGAAATCGACCTGATTTGCCAAGACCAACAAGCTTTAGTATTCGTTGAGGTCAAGCTAAGAAACTCAAATGTCTTTGGCAATCCAGAAGATTCTATACCTGGAAATAAGCTGGAAAGACTTAAAAATTCCATTAACTGGTATTTAGATAGCCACAAAACAATTAAAGACTATCGTTTAGATGTTATTGCCATAGAAACCGATATTCAACCACCCAAAATTTCCCATTTGGAAAATATTAGCTAATTTAAAAAAGACCCCCATCCGACCAAAAAGTTTAGGGAGTCTTTTTTAAAAAAGCTATTTTATTGTCGCGGCAAGAAGCAGGGGCTGGAACCTCTTCTCAAGCTGAGGAAAAACCTTCAACATGTTTGCCAAGAAATCCGGGAGTCCATCATGCAGTATGAGTACCCAGGAGGGCGGGAAATTTTCAATATTATCCCAATAATTGCTGTGTCCTTGTCCAGGTGCCTGACTGTCAAGTCGAAAAAGAAGCTCAATGGAGTTATATTTCCTTTTGGTGATTTCCCAGCGGAATCTTCCAGAAGTAAACTCCATAATTAATTGTAGATACTTATACTTAGAAAGGTCAGACTCGCCCAAGAAGCCAAAAGTCATAGCGATGATGTTGTGAATCTCTTGCTTCATCACGTTGATTCTTTCTGACCCTTTAAGCAATTGCTGGGACAGTTCTTTTGTTTCCATGTGTTTCTCCTGTATCCAGGACCCTATCGGGTGGTTTATGATTAGGTCTTCATTATCATACAATAAAGACCAGTTAAAAGGCACTTTTATGCAAGCGTATTTAGTTCTTACATTGTCAAAGAGAATTGACATTCACAATCTGAAAAAATCTAACTTTATTTTTATTTCCCAAAATCTTAGCAGGCCTTAAGTTAATTGTCAATCTAGGGTTGACCCCGCACCACTTTCTAATCAAATATAGACAAATTATTAAAGTTGTTATTTTGCTGAATATATTGAAATTATATAAATGATTATTATAGAAAGTGGTGCGGGGTTGACAACTCCTACCACTCCTGTATACTTGTACCAGGCAGTCAAAATAGACTGTTTTCTTTTTTAATCAATAAACACATGCCAGAAAATCCAATTATCCAGGCCATGAAGCAGATTGCTGATGAAAAACGCATCCCCATGGAATCGGTTTTGCATACCGTGGAATCGGCTTTAGCCGTGGCTTATCGCAAAGACTTCGGCAGTAAAGATCAAAATATCAAGGTTGATTTTAGCTTGGAAGATGGTTCTTCCCGGGTTTTTGACGTGAAAACCGTGGTTGACGATGAAAAAAAAGCCAAGACCGAAGCCTATGACGCCGAACGCAAAGCCAAAATGGAAGCCGAGGAAGCTGAAAGGGAAGCCAAAGTCGCAGCCGGGGAAACCGTGGTCAGGACTGAAGAAGAAGCCCATGAAGCCATGGAAGAAAAAACCGAAACTGAAGAAAAACCAGAGGTAATTTTTGAAAGGTTTGACCCTAAAACTGAAATTTCTTTAACCGATGCCAAGGTCCTGAAAAAAGGCGCGAAAATCGAAGACGTAATCAAAACCGAACTTTTTCCGCCAGCCGCCTATGGCCGCATGGCTGCCCAAACCGCCAAACAGGTTATTATCCAGCAATTACGCGAGGCTGAACGGGAAATTGTCTTTAAGGAATACAAAGATAAAGAAGGCGAAATGATTAATGCTAATGTCCAAAGGCAAGAAGGCAAATTAGTCATGTTTGATATTGGCCACACTATGGCCATCATGCCCCCAGCCGAACAACTGCCAACCGAACAATACCGGGCTGGCGCCAGGATCAAGGTTTATATTGTGTCCGTGAATGCCACTACCAAAGGCCCGGAAATCATCGTTTCCCGCACCCACCCGGAAATGGTCAGGAAATTATTCGCCACTGAAGTGCCGGAAATCCAAAACAAAACCGTGGAAATAAAAGCAGTGGCCAGGGAAGCTGGTTTCCGCTCTAAAATCGCCGTGGTTTCGCTCCAGCCGAATATCGACCCGATTGGGTCTTGCGTGGGCCAAAGAGGCAGCCGCGTGCAAACCGTCATTAATGAATTGGGCGGTGAAAAAATTGATATTATTGAATGGTCAGAAGACCAGATTGCTTTTATTGGCAATGCGCTTTCCCCGGCCAAAGTCATTTCCATCAATCTTGATGAAGCCCAGCACACCGCCAGGGTGGAAGTAAAAGAAGACCAATTATCTTTGGCTATCGGCAAATCTGGCCAAAATGTGAGGCTGGCAGCCAAATTAACTGGCTGGCGCATTGATATTGTGGGTGAAGGTATTAAAGCCCAAGGCGTTGAAGCAAAAGTCGAAGATACTGAAGTTAAGGCCGAAGTGAAAACTGAAGAAAAGACTGAAGATACCAAAGTAGAAGAAGTTGTTCAAGAAGAAAAATCTGAAGTCGTGGAAGAAAAAACAGAAGACAAAACTACAGCGGAAAAAACTGATACTGATGAAAAAGTAAAAAAACCTGATGCAAACAAAACCGAAAAGGATGGAAAAAAGAAAAAATCTAAAAAAGAATAATATTTCAATCTTTATTAATTAACTCATAGCAATATGACGCAAATTTTACTGATATCAATCATTGCGGCAACCCTTGCCATTTTGGTTGGCTTGGGCTTGGCTAAATGGATTTTAGGTTTGCCCCAAGGCTCGGATAAAATGAAAGAAATTGCTAAAGCCATCCAAGACGGGGCCAAGGCATATTTAAACCGGCAGACCAAAACTGTGGCCTGGATTGCTATTGTTTTGTTTGTAATAATTTTCTTCTTAATCAACCACAACACGGCTTTTGGCTTTTTAGTAGGCGCGGTTTTTTCCGCCCTGGCCGGTTATATAGGCATGAACATTGCAGTTAGAGCTAATGTCCGCACAGCCGAAGCGGCCAAGACTGGCTTAGCCAGCGCCTTAAAAGTCGCAGTCCGCGGCGGCGCCGTTACCGGCTTATTGGTCGTGGGTTTGGGTTTGCTTGGGGTGGCGGGATTTTACTGGCTGACCAAAGACGTTAAAGCTTTAATCGGCCTGGGCTTTGGGGGTTCCTTAATTTCTATCTTTGCCCGTCTGGGCGGCGGGATTTTCACCAAAGCCGCGGATGTGGGGGCTGATTTAGTCGGTAAAATTGAAGTTGGCATTCCTGAGGACGATCCCAGAAACCCAGCGGTAATTGCCGATAATGTGGGGGATAATGTCGGTGATGATGCAGGCATGGCCGCGGATTTATTCGAGACTTATGCCGTCACGGCCGTTGCCGCCATGCTCTTGGGCTTTCTAATGTTTTCCGGTGATGAGAAACCAGTTTTATTCCCCCTGGCTTTAGGCGCTATTTCAATTGTCGCTTCCATCTTGGGTACCTTTTTCGTGCGGTTGGGTAAAAAGCAAAAAATTATGGGCGCCTTGTACAAAGGCTTGATTGCTTCTGGCGTGATTGCAGCCATATTCTTTTATCCCATCACTTCTTGGTTAATGAAAGATAATGGCATGTACAGCGTCATGAATATTTACCTTTCTAGCTTAATTGGCTTGACTGTGACTGCTGCTATCGTGGTCATCACCGAATATTTCACTTCCACTAAATACCGCCCGGTCAGGTCTATTGCTGAAGCTTCCCGAACCGGTCATGGCACCAATATAATTACCGGCTTGGCCGTGGGTATGAAAGCCACCGTCCTGCCAGTTTTGGTTATTGCCGCAGGCATTTGGGGCGCTTATTCTTTAGCTGAGCTTTATGGCGTAGCCATTGCCGCCATGGCCATGTTGTCTTTGACTGGCATTATCGTGACTATTGATGCTTTTGGCCCCATCACTGACAATGCCGGCGGTATTGCGGAAATGGCTGGGTTGCCAAAAGAAGTCAGGGATGTGACTGATCCTTTGGATGCCGTGGGTAATACCACCAAAGCCGTAACTAAAGGCTATGCCATTGGCTCTGCGGGTTTAGCTGCAATAGTATTGTTCTCGGCTTATACCCAAGAATTTGCTGACCGGGGTTATGCTTTGGATTTTTCTTTAAATGATGTAAATATTTTAATTGGTTTGATTATAGGCGGACTCTTGCCGTATTTTTTTGGCGCCAAAGCCATGCAAGCTGTCGGCAAAGTCGCGGGTTATGTGGTTGAGGAAGTTCGCCGGCAATTCCGGGAAATGCCGGGTATTATGCAGGGTACGCAAAAGCCCAATTATGGCCGAGCTGTTGATATTGTGACCAAAGGCGCGATCAGGGCCATGTATGTACCAGCCCTGATCCCAGTTTTAGCCCCAATTTTAGTTGGCTTGATCTTAGGCCCAATCGCTTTAGGCGGCATGCTAGTTGGTTCAATCATTACCGGCTTGTTCGTAGCCATTTCCATGACTTCTGGCGGCGCCGCCTGGGACAATGCCAAAAAATATATCGAGGCTGGCAATTTTGGCGGCAAAGGTTCAGAAGCCCACAAAGCCGCGGTGACTGGCGATACGGTCGGCGATCCCTATAAAGATACGGCTGGCCCAGCCATCAACCCGATGATTAAAATTATCAACATCGTGGCTTTATTGATCGTTGGTTTGCTGATAAACTTAAAGCTGTAAAGCCTCCTTTTTGGCCTTGAAACTTAAAAATGGCCTACGGGTTTATTAAAAACATCATCTACCCCATTTTCCTCCGCTGGCGAATTGCGTCAGCGGAGGGTTTGGAAAATATTCCCGCCCGCGGACCGATTTTGCTGGTTTCTAACCACGTGGGCCTGCAAGACCCGCAGTTATTAATCACCACTTTGATGCGCTGTTTTAAAAATCGGAAAATCCACGTGATTGCCAAATGGAAAATTTTCCATTCCCAATTAATCCAAAATTGGCTGGGCACAATCCCGCTTTACCCAGACCGTTCAAGATCTTTTGAGTCTGCTAAAAATTTATTAAATAGGGGTGAAATAGTCTTAATCTATCCTGAAGGCGGTGTAAATTCCTCCAACCAAATTGGCAAAATTAAAACCGGCGCAGCTAGATTAGCTTTAATGACTAAAGTACCGGTAATTCCCATCAGCTTAATCCGCACCTCACCCCCGCCCCAAAAACCTGCAGACCACCGAAGGGACTTGGTTTTTGGTCGTGTGCAGATTAAAATCGGCAAGCCTCTTGACCTTTCGCCCTGGTATAATTTGACTATTGACAATAATCTCTTAAAAAAAGTTAATCAGGCAATTATGGCGCCTATCGCCAATTTCGCCAATAAAATTTATATAGGATGAAAAGGTACATTGGCTTAAGGTGGTTTTTAAGGCTCGGCCTAAAAAGGTTTAAGGAAATTTCCGGTTTGGAAAATTTACCGAAATCCGGACCTTTTATTTTGGCAGGCAACCACATTGGCTCACCCGACCCGATTTTTATCATGGGCGCAGTCTACTCACAGATTAAAAGGCCTTTGGTTTTTCTGTCTTTTGACAAGGTTGTAAAATTTTTTGGTAAAAAACTGGCTTTTGACTGGTTGGGTGTGATTGGTAAAGACGAACGCGATCCTGGAGATAGTCTAAAATTCCTAAAACAAGAACTGGATTATGGTAATCCAGTTGCAATTTTTCCAGAAGGCATGAGAAATTCTGCCCCATTTTTAATGCCCGGAAAAACCGGGGTTGCTAGGCTAGCCCATTGGACAGGGACTCCAGTCGTCCCTTTTGGTTTTGACGGGCCCGCAACTTGGACCTTTAACCAAGGCTTATATGCCAGTTTAATGTTCAAAAAGGACATGCTTTTACGAATTGGCAAGCCAATGCATTTCCCTAAAATCCCCCTAGAGCAAATCACCAAAGACTTGCTTGTTAAGACTACCCGTGAGATTATGGCAATGATCGGCCAATTGGCTAATCGCCCCTCGCCTTATTAATTATTTAAAAAAATGGACTGGCTTACCCTTTCCCACTTGAACAAAACCGAAATACTCAGTCTCCAAAATAAAAACCTCAAAAGGTTTTTCCACCATGAACTGCCTTATTCGCCGTTTTTCCGCGAACTATTTGAAAAACATAATTTAAAATTCACTGACATCAAAACCATTGCTGATTTGCAAAAAATCCCTTTTACTTCCAAAATTGACCTGGCGCCTACGGCTGAAGACCCAGGCAAATCCCGCCGATTCATCCTGCAACCTGATGAAGCCTTGCTGAAAAAATACGCACCCAAATCAAAATTGATCAAAATACTTTTCCAAAAACTGGCGGGTTTGGACTTCAAAAGAAAACTGGAATGGGAATACAAGCCCGTCCATTTGCATTTCACCACTGGCCGGACTGCCTTGCCTACAGCCGTGGGTTATACTACTAAAGATTTGGACACCATCAAGGAAACCGCGCAAAGGCTTTTCCAGACCCTAGGCATCCCCAATGACGCCGTAGTAGTTAATGCCTTTCCCTATGCCCCGCATTTGGCTTTTTGGCTAACTTATTTCGCCACTTCCTCCTTGCAACTGACCACTTTACAATCTGGTGGCGGCAAGATTCTAGGTACGCCTAAAATCATTGACGCCATTGAAACCTTAAAAGCCAAGGTCGTGACTTCCATTCCCGGATATTTTTACCATATTTTGCGTGAAGCCGTGGCTCAAAAACGGAATTGGTCAGGTTTGGAATTCGTAGTTTTTGGCGGAGAAAGGGTCAGTGAAGGCTTGCGGGGGAAAGTCAAAGAACTACTTAAAGAGGTTGGTGCTTATGAAACCAAAATCCTGGCCACTTATGCCATGACTGAAGGCAAGACCGCTTGGTCGCAATGCAGTGAAGAAAGTGGTTACCACACTTACCCAGATATGGAAATTTTTGAAGTGGTTGATGAAAAAGGCAATCAGGTGCCCGAAGGCACGCCAGGTGAACTGGTGTACACTAGCTTGAATTGGCGCGGCACAGTCATGGTCAGGTACAAAACTGGCGATATGATCCAAGGCTTAACTTGGCAGCCTTGCCCGCATTGCGGCCGCAATGTGCCCCAAATTTCCCGGGATATCCAAAGGAAATCCGATATCAAAGAATTCCACTTGACTAAAGTCAAAGGCGAATTAATTAACCTTAATTCGTTTTATCCTGTCCTTTCCGGCATTAAGGATCTGGATGAATGGCAACTGGAAATTGGCAAGGTTAATAATGACCCCTATGAAGTTGACGAAATGATTTTATACCTTGCCCCAAAGCCAAATGTAAATTTTGATGAATTGTCCAGGGATGTAAACCGAAGAATTTTATCCGAAACTGGCATTACTCCAATAATCGTGCAAAAAAAACTGCAGGAGGTCCTGCAGATGATTGGCATGGAAAGTGAATTGAAGGAAAAACGGATTGTCGATAAAAGACCTAAAACCTAATTATAAAATTTAAAACTTTGACATTTTTCTAAATAATGTTAGGCTTTTTAACTAATTAAAAATAAGTCCTTTACCAATAAACCCCTTAAAAAAACCGGAAAGGAGCAAAAATATGTTCCGGTATATCGTTGCTATCTTCCTGGCCCTATCATTGCTTTGGGCCATTGGTTGCACTGACCAGGAAAAGGTTGACCTTAAAGCCACGGTCAGTACCCAAAAAGCGGATAACGACAAGCTGACAGGTGACGTGGCTGCCCTGAAACAAAGCACGGAAGATTACCGAGGTAAAATCTTTGCCCTGCAGTCGGCCTATGATACCTTGATGCAGAAAAACGAAGCCAGCCAAAAACTGGCCAAATCATTGAAGGCCCAACTTGCCAAACAAGAGGCCAAAATCGACAGTCTTAAGGATAAGGTCGACGAACTTATGCCGGCCAATGTAATGTTGCCCGTAGTCCAAGAAAAATTGGTCAAAGAAGAGGCTGCGCATAAAGCCACCCGCGCTGAGCGCGACTCCCTGCTGGCCAAAAATGCCTCATGGGAAGATTTGGTCAACCGGATCCGGCCTTGGTATTTATTCTACAAGCACGACGCTACACAGCGGAACGTCTTTGAACACTTTTTCGGCGCTGACAAGGCCAAAAAGCCAGGGGGCACTGAGTCCAATTTCTAGCAAGATTACTAATATGCAATTTCAAAAAGACAGGTCTCAAACGCCTGTCTTTTCTTAATGATTAACAATAATAAAAACCCGCTGATCTAAAAAATCAGCGAGTTATAAAATTCAGGTCTTCCGGTATAGGAGCATGGTCCAGAGCAATAATTTTGTTAGTTAACATCTTTCGACTGGCTTTGCTGTCGTAATGGAAATGCCCAACAAAATATTGCCGTTGGATTATCAGTGGTAAACAAAATTTCTCATTCTGCCACATCTGCTCATAAGGAATTTCAGTCAAGGGGAATTGTTTTGGATCCATCTCATCTGTCACTTTCAGCTCTCCAAAAAATTTTGAGACTAAATACAGATGAAGTTGGATAGGCCTTTCACCAGATTCATAAGTAATGAGTGTGATCCCGATTTTTTCAATTTCCTCAGCTTTCAATCCGCTTTCTTCGGTAAATTCTCTGGCAGCCGTTGTGTCAATTTTTTCGTCCACTTCCAGTCGGCCACCAAAACCATTATACAAACCAGCGCCTAAACGGACCTTTTTGTAACCAAGTATTATTTGCGCGCCGTTTATGGGATAACAAACTGTCATTATCTCGGGTTGCATATATATTCCTTTTTTAAAAGATCACTTGTTTAGCTTGACTCTAAATTCATTTAATACATCTGTCAAATCGTGCACTTTTCATAACCGATTAGATTCAATTGAAAAGATTGACCAAATTTAAAATTAAAACGCGACTTTGTTCACTTGCAAGGGTATTTAGTGATTAGATAACTTATTAAAACAAATTTAAACATAACTAAAACGGGCTAATTTGTGAATCAGCCCGCTTGAGAAATAAATTTGGCAAAACAGAGAATCCCCTAAAGCACTCCTTTCCCTGTAAGTTGATCAACCATGGCTTGTCTTATTTGCTCTTGGATATTTCGACATAAATCTTTCATTATCTTGAAGCTACCAGCCCCAAGCGCGATAAAGCATGCTCCAAGGAACGTCAGCATATTAGGGAATACTAAACAAAGAAAAAATGCTACTACGGAAAGCGCAATTGCTAACCGGCATGCGAATAACGCGATTGACTCAAACTTGGCATAGGACCTCAATGAAACCCTGGCCTTTTGTGTCAACGAAAGACTTTCCTGCATATATGCTCCGTCTTTGAGAAATGAACTTTTTTCGATTTTTTTGTTTAAATAAAATTACCACCTTTGTAACAATTACGCAAATCAAAATACTTGATAAGCTTCTTGCTGTCAAGCAATAATTTAAGCGGCTTTTGCGCTAGGGTGAAGTATTGACTTTATTTTGGATTATGCTAACTTAATATAAACATTTCTTTGAAAACACAAGATTCAAATGATCGGTATTTAACCCATTAACCCGAAAAGGAGCGTTTTAAATGAAAAAACGATCCATTTTGAATACCGAAAGTATTTGGTCAAATATGTGGACTGATGAGTACAAGCGCTACCCGGTTTTAATTTACGTTGTGGTTTGCCTGGTCATGCTGGAATTAAAACTCGGCCATCGATATGAAATGACCTGGAGTGATGCTTTGCTTCTAGAAATCATGGTGGCCATCATCCTGGTCATTCGATACGTCTTCGGGGGCCTTAACGCACTCATTCCTGAATCAATTAAAAACCGGCGAGCTTGGCGCGCGTATAACGAAACTTTCATCAGTAAAAAACCCAGCGCCCTTTCTGCGGGTATGGCGCAGTTTACATATTTGCTGTGCCAATTCTATTGGTGGTACGGAATCCGAGTGTCAGAAAGCCGAAGCCGTCAAGATTATTGGAACACGCACGACTTCAATAATCTGGCCTGGAAAAAGGCGCTTGAAAAACAAAAGTCCGCACTGATCCGCACCTGAAGTGCTCACATTACAGGGCCGAAACTAAAAGTTTCGGCCCTATTTTATTGCCCGATGAGTATCTAAATTATTGACCAATCCCAAAAATTAAGTTAGGGTAAAAATCTAACCTTAAAGATATTTTATGCAAATAAGTTCTGAACCAAAACCCAAAAGCCTGCTTGAATTGAAAATCGAACTCTCGCCTGAAGAATTTTCCAAGTATATTACCAAAGCCGTCAACCATCTGGCTGAAGAAATAAAAATTCCCGGCTTTAGGCCGGGCAAAGCGCCCCGGGACATTGTGGAGAAAAAAATCGGCTCCAAAGGGCTTTTGGAAGAAGCCGCGGAAATGGCAGTGCAAGATTCTTTTTTCCAGGCCATCCAGGAAAAGCAAATCAAGTCTTTGGGTTCGCCAAAAATCTCTTTGGAAAAACTGGCTGAGGGCAATCCCTTTGTTTATACGGCCCAAGTCGCCATCTTGCCCAGCATAGAAATTGGCAATATTGCTTCTGTTAAGGTTGAGAAAAAACCAGCAGTCATTGACCCGGAAAAAGTTGAAGAAACTCTCAAGGGTTTGCAAAAAATGCACAGTGCTGAAGCGCGCGCTAACCGGCCAGCCAAGACTGGTGACCGGGCGGATGTGGATTTTAACGTTTATTTGGATAATGTGCCTTTGGATGGCGGTAAAGGCCAAAATTATCCCTTAACCATCGGTGAAAAGGTTTTTATTCCGGGTTTTGAAGAGCAAATCATTGGCATGAAAGAAAATGAAGTTAAGGAATTCAAACTGACATTCCCCAAGGATTATGGCAAAAAAGATTTGCAAAACAAGCAAGCAGATTTTAAGGTCACGCTAAAAGCGGTATATGATGTCAGTTTGCCCGCTTTAGACAATGATTTTGCAAAAAAATTAGGCAAGTTTGAATCTATGGAAGACTTGCGCGCCAAGATCCAAGAAAACCTGCATCAAGAAGCCAAAATCAAAACCCAGCAAAAATTCGAACAAGCCATGCTGGAAGCAGTTTTAACCAAATGCACCATTGGTGAATTGCCAGAAATTTTAATTGAAGCAGAAGCTGACAAAATGCTCCATGAATTGGAACATGCCATTGGCCAAGATGGCGGCAAGTTTGAAGACTATCTTTCCAGCATCAAGAAATCCAAAGACGACCTGAAAAAGGAATTTGTGCCCAAGGCTGAAACTCGGGTCAAGGTGGCTTTGGTTTTGAGGACTTTGGCTGATAAAGAAAACCTCAATGCCAGCGACTCAGAAATGGAAAGGGAAATCTCCGCAGAAAGCTTGCGTTACTCAAACCAGCCTGAAGTCTTGAAACAATTACAATCCGAAGATTACAAGGATTATTTGAAAATGGTGCTGACTAATAAAAAAGTTATTAGCTGGTTAGAAAAACAGGTTTCAGTTTCCTAATATTATATAACCAGGTGATATACTTCATCCATATATGTCACCCTTAGCTGGCCTGCTTGCCGCATTTATCGCATTTTTAGCCTGGGGATTTGGCGACTTTGCTATCCAGCGTTCAGTCCGGGCGGTCGGCGCTGTACCGGCATTATTTTTTATTGGCACGTTCGGATTATTTGGTTTGTTGCCTTTTGTCTGGTCAGATATTTCGCTTTTCTTCAGGCAAAGCAATCTGGTTATGCTTTTTGGATTTACTGGAATAGTCACCTTTGTCTATTCAATTTTTCTTTTTAAGTCTCTGGGTCTCGGAAAACTTTCAGTCATTGAACCGGTAATGAGCTTTGAACTGCCAATTACCATTGCTATTGGCATTATTATTGTTGGCGAAAAAATCACCTCATTTCAATTGTTACTCGCGATAATCATTTTTATCGGCTTAATCATCACGGTTATTCACCATGAGCCCAGACGCTGGTGGCATTTTTTGCGTAAACAGCCTTTACTTGAACGTGGAGTAATATTAGCTGGAATTGCTACGGTTTTATCAGCAATGACAAATGTTTTTACTGGAATTTTAAGCCAGCACTCAAAACCTTTACTAGCAATCTGGGGAATCCACACGGCTTTGGCCATATTATGCTTACTCTGGATGATTATCAGAAAAGAAGTGCGAACGTCTTTTCTGCATGCGAAAAAACATTGGCGGCCAATTGTCATCCAAGGGATATTTGATAACCTGGCCTGGGTCGCCTATGCTACGGCAGTTTTGGTTATCCCTATTTCAATTACTATAGCTATAACCGAAAGCTATATTGCCCTAGCCGCTCTTTTGGGTATCATCATCAATAAAGAACGTCTGCAACGCCATCAATATGCGGGCATAATAATTACGCTAGTTGCGGCAATTACTTTAGCCGTGGTCAGTGAAACCTGAAAGGTTAATTAAAACAAAAACACCCCAATCATCCAAATTAGGGTGTTTTCAAATTTGCATTTTTTATTGTGTCAGAATATTCCTGACCACTTGAATCTTGGAATCCCAAGCCTGCTCATCAACCAAAACGTAATTGGGATGCCCTAACCAAGCAGTGGCGATTTTTGCATGAAGTTCACAGGCTTGCTCATAAATCTCGGTTCGTGCCGGATTTTTCTGCTTATGTTCTTCGTATACGTCCCGAGGCGGCATACCAAGATGGATAACCCTGGCATACCTGGCTAATTCAAAGCTGGCCTTGGTGTGGCAAACCCTTTGGTACTCCCGGATTCCGCCCGGTAAATATGCCGAGTTATCCATTGAACCGCGGTCGGTAATTAAAGCGCTTCTGTGTTTGAGCTTGCCGTGAATACCAGCCAGCAATTCAAAACTTTGCTGGATGGCATAAACTTGCTGCTGGAACTGCCGGACGTAAAACGGATTGCCGTTCGGAAAAGCCACTCCCACCTGCCGAATGATAATAGTCGCGGCCTCAGGAATAAAGTGGTAGATGTCAGCCATTTCCTTCTGCAAGATATCCAAGATCCCGGTTTTGCCTGAGCCTGGACCGCCCGTTATGACAGTAATTGGCAGTTGTTCCGTCACTAATTCAGCCACTGGCGGATGGTCTTTGATCCCAGAGAGTAGGCTGGCCAGCTTTGCCAAATCATAACCGCTGATTTTTTCCGTAATTTCAATTGCGCTTTCGGGTCCGGCCCATTCTGGTAATTCAAACTCTTCATCTACTGCATGCATTTCCCTTTCCAGGATAATTAGACCAGCCAAGGAGCCTTTATAAATATCGACCTCAAATATCCCGACTCGGTACCTTCTTTTTTTCAGATGGTACTGATAGGCGTCTAACAGGGTCTTACCTTGAAAAAAATCAGTCAGCGTAAATTCTGTTTCAAGCCTGGATCGGCCTATGCCCTTTTTACTAGCGACGGAATAATTAAACCAATCAACTTGCCTGATCCTGACAGTGTTATGCGCCGGGGTTGGAAAATAGCCTTGGCAAATTCGGCTGCCAATGCTATTGCGCTTGATATACCCAAGGTTTGGGTTTAGCAGGACAAAACGCCTCTCAATTTCGGTGTGTCTAACCACAAACTTCTCCTTATTGTAAATTAACGGTTTATTTTCTGTTTTGGATTTGAACTTAGCGGATTTACAAATTTTTGCCAATAATAAAAGCCCGGGTGTTTGATCCTGGGCTTTAATCATCCAAAATAACAATTTGTTTGTCCCTTTTCCGGTTATACGATGCGCGACCCTTTTTCTTCTTATGAGCGCCACCGGTTTTTCTCGGCAAAGGAATCCGTCTCTTGACTCTTTTGATTCTTTCTTTTTGTTTCACGATTTCCCTCCTTTTTGATTTTAACAATATAAGATACGCTAATTTATTAATTTTGTCAATCCTCAAAAATTGCATAACCATATAACAAACAAGGTTTGACAAAAAACCAAATCCTTGATACTTTTGCTTATTAAATTAGTTCTGTATACAAACAATGTATTGGAGGTTTTATGCGAATTTTCCTTGGCATAAGTGTGGGGATACTTCTTATTGCTGCGGTGGTTTTAATTTATCCTACTTGCTTTGGCCATTCAAAAAACCTGAAGTTCGCCGAGGTCGTGGTTACTGGTGAAAACAGCGGCATTGTACGCCAGGAAGTAATTCAGGTCTGGACCGAACGCCACGTCAAATTCGGCGAAGGAGTAGACACCCTATTCCTTTCGGCAGAATGGGTAAATTCACCAGGTTTTGCAGGCACAGGCTTGCATGGGCTTGCGGTTTTTGCCCGCTCCAATCAATTTACTGGCGTTGAATCGATTTCACTTTCTAATTTTGAGCGGGACCAGTTTGACGATAAGAGGGCGGTGACCTTTGCCCACGCCGTTGCCACAAAAATGTTCCAAGCCGCGATTAATCAACAATAATCGTGGGCTATCAATCAGTTTCTTGAAAGCCACTCCTCATAAGAGTGGCTCTTCTTAATTCTAGTCTTTAGGCAAGCAATCTAAATGTGTTACCATTTAAATATGCTATTCGGCCTCCATGTCTCTGCCGCCGGCGGAGTTCAAAACTGTCCTAAAAATGCGCACGACTTGGGTTGCGAGACCTACCAATTTTTTTCACGTCCGCCCCAAGGCGGTCCAGCTCCAAAATTGACTAAAACAATTGTCAACGAGTTTAAAAACACAAATAAAAAATTCAAATTCCCCAGAACTTACATCCACACTCCGTATTTCATAAATTTCGCTTCAGAGAATAACCGGATTAAATACGGTTCAATTTCCATTGTCAGGGAAGAATTGGAAAGGGCAACGCTTCTGGGCGTAACAGCCATTATGACGCATTTGGGTTCAGCCAAAGAACAACCAGAAAAAATCGCCTTGAAAACCGTTGCCCAGGGTTTAAAAAAAATATTGACTGGCTACAAAGGTTCAAGCTTGTTTTTAATCGAAAACTCGGCTGGGGCAGGCAAAACTATTGGCGACACCTTGGAAGAACTAGCTTATCTTATAAAAGAGCTGACTTCCAGCCCAAAGCTCAAAGCCCAAAGCTCCCGCCTGGGCATTTGCTTTGACACTTGCCATGCTTTTGCCACGGGTTATGATTTACGGAATAAAAAAAGCCTGGATAACTTACTAAAAGAGTTCGATAAGAAAATCGGGCTTAATTTTTTGAAACTGATTCATGCCAACGACAGCCAGGCTAAACTTGGTGAACACAAAGACCGGCATGCACACCTGGGCGATGGGGAAATTGGCCTGGCGAGCTTCAGGGAATTGGTTAAACATCCAAAATTAAAAAATATTGACCTGATTGTGGAAACTCCGCATGACCGCAAGCACCTTGATGACATCAGGCTGTTAAAAAAATTTCGGGATAAATAAAATGGAACCAGTTAAGCCCAAGAAAACTATTCAACTGAAATATTATTTTGCTACTTTGCTTGGGGTATTGGTGGCTTTTTTCTTATTAGCCGGTTTTACTGATTTTAATGCTGGACTTTCTAAAGTCTGGCTTGTCCAGGATCCCTTGCAAAAAGCTGATGCCATTGTAGTCCTGGGCGGTGGCGTAGATGCCAAAACCGGCGAAATGTCTTTTAAAACCAGAGAAAGGGTTTTGAGTGGAGCCCAAATTTTCAATGAACACTTAGCGCCTAAAATCGTGGTTACTGGGGGCAGGGTCGGCAGAAATCCTTTTGCTGAGGCGCCTACTATGGCTGAATTACTTCAGCAAAACGGCGTACCAGCCCAAGCAATTATCCAAGAAGCCCAAGCAGAAAATACTTGGGAAAATGCCCAACAAACTTTAACCATCGCTCAAGACCAGGGTTGGACTAAAATTATCATATTAACTTCTGATTTCCACACTTACCGGGCATGTAAATTCTTCAGGGAACTAGGCGGAAATATCATTTGCCGCGCTGCTGACCGAAGCCTAATCAACCAAAAAACTTTTTCTCGAAGATTGCTCTCAACTAAAGTCGTCTTGAGGGAATACCTGGCTAACTGCTATTATTGGCTTAAAGGAAAATAATCTATGCAACCAATCAAAGCGGCTTTGCAGGCGGCTAACGCGGCCAACCAGCTGTTATTAAAAAACTTCCATAAGCTCCATAAGCAGGATTACCAGGCCAAATCGGCCCATGAATTGGTAACTTCCACTGATCGGGCCTGTAATTTATTAATCCAAAAAATCCTAAAAAAACATTTTCCTGGAATTGGCGTGATTTCCGAAGAAGGCCACAATCGACCATCCAGACTCCATTGGATAATTGATCCTCTGGACGGCACCACTAATTTTGTCCTGCACATCCCATTTTTTGGCGTTTCCATTGCCTTAGCTGATGGTAACGACATCCTGTTTGGCATCATTACTTGCCCGGCTACTGGTGAAAAATTTATTGCAGCTCGCGGGCATGGAGCAGAAAAAAACGGCAAGGCTTTAAAATTAAATTCAGCCAAACCTTTAAACCAAACTATAATCGGTTATGGTTATAGCCACTCAGCAAAATCTTTGCACGCCTCTTTGGTCCTGGCTGAAAAATTAAGCTCCCAAGTTAGGGCAGTTAGGCATTCTGGCTCCACGGCATTGGACATGGCTTATTTAGCAGCTGGCCGGTTAGACGCCGTAATCATCGCCAACCCAGTGAATATCTGGGATGTGGCCGCTGGCATAATTATTGTAAAAGAAGCCGGTGGGGCTGTTTTAGACCAATTTGGAAAAACTTGGATTAATGAAAATTCCGACCTTTACGCTGGCCAAACTAAAATTTTGGCAAAGCTCCGGCCTTATGCCAAATACTGCAAGTAAATTAATCAAACTGCAGGTAATTCCTAATTCAAAAAAATCATCCATCCAAAAAACTAAGGATGGTTATTTGGTCATGGTTTCAACTTCGGCCAAGCATAACCAAGCGAACCAAGAAGTATTTAAGCTAGTCAAGGAAGAAATAGGATGCAAAAGAATCCAGCTGGTTTCTGGGCAGCATAAAACCAAGAAGATAATTAGAATTTCCAACTAAAAACCAGGGCTTTTTCAGGCTCCGGTTTTTTATAAAATTTAATTTAAATTATCGGGTTACGCTAATACTGGCGCTCTGTTCGGCGCTGGGCGCACACACTGTAATTCGGCCGTTGGTACTTTTCACGATATAATACCCAGTACCGTCCGCCGATGAAACTGTCGGGTCAACTGGCATGGCTGATAAATATTTTTGGTTGGCAGTTAATACGGTCAAATCCACGCCTGTTGCGCAGGTACCAGCGGGTGTGGCTTTGCAGATTTGGTAAGCGGCAGTAGCGCTGCAAGTTGCATTAGTAGAAATTGTTGGCAGGTTGCCATTATTGTCTATAGCATACTGGTATACCCCATTTAGAATCGTCGTCACGTCTGATCTTCTTTGGGCATTGCGGGTATCGCCCAGCTGTTTGTTTGGGTTCAAAGCCAGAATCACGATGCCGGCCAAGATGCCAATGGCAGCCACGACCAGTAAGATTTCTAAGAGGGTAAAACCTTTTTTGTTATTCATAAATAATTTAGTTAACGGGTAACACTAATAGTTGCACTCTGTTCAGCGCTTGGCGCAGCCACGGTTATACGGTTATTTGCCGTTTTTAAAATAGTATATTTTGCACTATTAGTGGTAGCAGTTGTAGGATCTTTTGGGATTGCTGTTAGATATTTTTCGTTTAAAGTCAGGTCTCCAAGATAAGCCAGGCCGGCTAAAGTACAATCTGCGGCGGAAATCCCGGTATTACAAATCTCCTTGGCTGTTATAGCTATGTCAGCAGGGATAGTCCCGTTATTATCAATGGAATATTGGTAAACTGCGTTTAAAACCGTCGTCACGTCTGATCTTCTTTGGGCATTGCGGGTATCGCCCAGCTGTTTGTTTGGGTTCAAAGCCAGAATCACGATGCCGGCCAAGATGCCAATGGCAGCCACGACCAAGAGAATTTCCAGGAGGGTAAAGCCTTTATGGTTTTTGTGTTTCATATTTTTTACTTATATTAATGAATAAATTTGGTAAAGTTTAAATGCACTATAACATATTAACGGCTAATTTGCCACTTCTTGCCAAGAAGAAATGGCTATTGTGGGAGTAATTGCAGAAATGCTGATTGATATTTTCCTGATTATTGTTCCCACCGTACCAGAAGCTGTAACCGTCCGGTTTTGGCCCCCAGTATTAGTAACCGTGTAAGCGCAATTACCCTGACTTGTGCTTAAATTGCCCGTGCCAGAGTAGGAATTCAAATTTTTAATCTGTTGCAAAGCAGTTTCAGCACAAGCATTAGCCAGGGCTTTGCTCTGGTTTGATTGTTCAACCGCAAAACTGGTTTTTGAATTATTTAAACCCATTAATAGCACAGACACTGCCACGGCCACGCCAACTGCACCCAGAATTAAAATGCTAATTAAGGCTATATATCCGGGGGTCTGATTTTTTTTGTCCAATCGATACATGGTTTAAGGTCTTAATTGCGCGGAAGAAATAAAGGTTTTGGAATATTCATACTCATTCCGGTTATTGGGGTTGACCGCGGACAGAGTAATGCTAACTTGGAGAATCCTGGAAGTCGAACTTCGGGAATTATTCAAAAAGGTCAAACCATTCACTGTCACCCGCGTATTGGTCAAAGCGACAGCAGCCGCTGAACCCTCTTTCATTATGATTTGCTGGGTTGAATTGTCACGGCTGAAAATCGTGGGACTGTTAGCCGGGGTTGGTACGGTTAGGGTAGCGCCTGTAGCTTCTATGCCTATAGCGCTGGGCGCGGTGATGCCCGTAGCATTCCTGATGGTTTGGGTAATTATTTGCATAACTTGTGAACCTTGTTGCTCAACTTCGGCAATCGTCTGGTTTTTGATCCTGGCTTGCAGGATTAAGAACATAAAACTAGAAATAATAAAAACCACCACTGAAATCATGGAAATATACAAAAGTAATTCAATTAGGGTAAATCCTGATTTTTTCCTTGAAATAATTCTCATAACTTTATTATTGTCTCCAATAAGCAAAGGCGAATGGGCTATTAATTTTTTGCGGCAAAGTAGTTTCTAAGGCAGTACCATCAGAGTTTGTCCAAGTAAAGGCTGGAACCGCAGTCATGGCCAATCGCTTGGCAAAGAGGTCATTAGCATTATCCGAAATTACATACATTAGCTGGTCTTCACTTAAAGGATTCATTTGAATATCCAAATAGCCCTTTGGGTTAGCCGGGCTTGGCGAAACCGCAGCATCGGTTTGTTTAGTGAAGGTTCCGGCATTGCCCACATACCAATCAACGTTATTTGAACCTTGGTCTTGGTAAACCACCACTGAACGAGTAGTAGCGCCGGAAATCAGCCAGCCAGTGGAAACCAATTTGGATCCGGTAATCGGCGTGTTACAAGAAGTATCAGTATTGGCTGTGTTAGTCCAAGCTGAACCACTCCAATAACCCAATTGCAAATCGCTTTGGGCATTGCCAATGGAAGCAAAAACAATTTCATCAGTATTGGGATTGACAGAAATATCCAAGTTGGTTGCATCGTCGCGAAAGGTTGGCGGCGTAGTTATGGCACTCCAAGTACACGCCGGTAATCCGCCGGTGCAAATACGATAGCGAACGGTATTGACATTAGCCCCACCAACATTTGACCAAACCACCATTAGGTCACCAGATAAAGATTCATATTCCACATCAAAATCCTCAACGTCTTGAGCAGTGGCAATGACCTCCAAAGTTGTTGTCATGGCTGTGCTTGGTTCATTTCCCCAGGCTGAGCCGCTCCAAACCATGGCTGATAAGTCAGAGTTGGCATCGGCCCAAATGGCAGTGATTAAATTTTGACCTGCCCGCCTGTCCCAGGCCATTTTTACCCATTGGACAATTCCAGAGGTCCTAATTGGATCCAAGTTAGTAGGACCTGACCATGCAGTTCGACAGCCAGCATTTCCGGGCTTACTTCGATAAGCCAGCTCATTTGTTGTTGCAGTGTTAGTACTGTATAAAACCATAACATCACCTGTCGTAGTTTCGTAAGCAATATCAAACCGACGGGTGGTGCCAGTGCCGCCAACGTTGGCTGTCCATTCTTGGCTCCAGGTTAAACCATTAAAGCACATGACATTCAACACCCCAGTTGAGGTGACATAGCCGGCAATGGCTTCGGTTTTGGTGGGTGACACGCGCATAACAAAGGTTTGGCCAGAAGCTGAAATTGCAGATCCTGTTTCAGTGCCAAAGGTATTTGCGGAACTATCATAAGCCCTATATTTTGGCGTGGTTGTACCATCACCATAAAAAAGTAGGCCGCCAGTCAGCGTACTTACTGCTGACAACCAATTGGTCAGACGCGTAGTCAATGCTACTGAACCAGTTCTCTGCGCGTTTTGCTGCCAAGTGACATTAGCCACGACTTGTTTAGTGTTAGCATCAATGGTTGAAATGGCAATTTGGCGGGTAAAAACATCGCTGACATCCGAGGTGCTGTTAAAATTCCAATTATTTGAAGAATTATCCAAACCATGGTTGCCATCAGTTAAGCTTGCGAAATCACCATCTCGGATATTCCGGGTAGCTTCCAAACCTTCTTCAGCAATTAAGACCGCCCGAGCGCGTGATCCGGCTAAAGCCGTACTTTCCCTGGCAAAAATAAAAGCGCCCACAAAAACTGTGACTAAAAGCGCAAAAATAGAGGCGGCCAAAATTATCTCAACCAAGGAAAAACCCTTTTTAATAAATGACCGTGCCTTTAGTGTTGATACTGAGCGTCCTGGTTTCATTATTCAAGGAAGTTAAGGTCAAGCTCCCAATAGAAATGGGCAAGCCTGAAAATTTGCTAAAAACTACTTCATTAAAACCGCTTAAATTTATGGTCGGGGAAATCGAGGTGGTTTCATCAAAATTAGAATTCCGGGTAGCGTAAGAAATCCCTTGGAATAAAATTATGTTTCCGGCTTGGATACTAACGCCCCAATTGCTGTCACCGTCTACGGCTTGGGACAAAGTTTGCGCTCGCCTTAAAGCTTGAGCCAAACTGGTGGCAGCAATATCTAAATCATTCCGGTTTTGCAAAGACTGGTAAATTGGCACGCCAGTAGCGGCTAAAACCCCGATTATGGCGATTGATAACAATACCTCTAATAGCGTAAACCCCGTTCCACTTTTCAAAAAAGGTCTATTCTGATGATTATTGGTTTTTTTTCGTTCGCCGATCATTATTGAATTTGAAATATTTTTGTGAAAAGTGGAACGGGGTAAAGCCTTTGGTCGATTTTTTTAAAATTTTTTTTCAGCCATTTTTTAAGTAGTGTTGAAATTTCCCAGCATGTTATAAATTGGCAAAATGACGGCCACAGCTACGGCTACGACCCCTAACCAAACAATGACTAAGAGGACAGGCTCCAAAATCACGGCTATATTTTTACTACTGTTTTCAATTTTATTATCAAAAATTTTGCCAATGTACTGGAGAGATTCTGACAGCCGACCAGACTTTTCACCGCTGACGATTAATTGTTGGTAAGGCGAGGGTAATAGCCGGCGGCTACCTTTAAAAGTTTCAAAGCTGGTTTTAAAAGAATTACCCTGCTCTATATTGTGCTTAATATGCTCATAGAATTTTTGGTAGGCGACCAAAGTTGTGGCTTGCCGCAAAGAATTAATCGATTCAATAACTGGGATACCAGAATCTAACAAAGTTCCTAAAATAAAGCCGAACCTGGAAATTTCTACTTCTTGGATTAAGCGCCTGATGCCCGGGAAATGGAAAAAAACTTCTTGTCCCAAGTGTTTGGTCTTGTAATTAATGAACAAAATGTAAACCAAAAAGACAAGCAGGATAATTATCGCGGGAACGATAAACACGCCGTTGGTCTTTAAAGTCGAACCAAAATTTATAAAGACCTTGGTGATCCAGGGCATAGTTTGGTTTAAGGAAGCAAACACCACGGAAAGTTTTGGCAAAATAAACCAGGCCACGCCCAAACCTATAACCACGGTCAAACCAAAAACAATACCCGGATAAACCATGGCTGATTTCAATTTGGACTTGAATTCCCGATCTTTAACTTGTTGGTTGACCAAGACTTTTAGATTTTCCGTTAAACGCCCGCTTTCTTCGCCGGTCCTGACTAAGGATAACATGTAACTGGGCAATAGTTTGCTTGGTTCTAATGCGCGCCACAGAGCCGAGCCATCGGAAATTTTAAATTCCAATTCGGCCAGGATTTTTTTCATCTTACTTGAACCAATCTCATGCTTTAAGGAATCAAGAGCTGACAAGACATCCATGCCTGCGCTTAGAAGCATAGCCAAGTTTTCCAAAACATATTCCCGGTCTTTAGAAAAACCTAAGCCAAAAAGGTTCCGCTTTTCGCTTGGATCAGGTTTTTTAGTTTTGGTTGTCGCCATGGAAATTATTTATTTACCTCTGGTGGGGTGGCCACTCGAAGCAGTTCCTCTAAAGAAGTCGCGCCGCTTTTTACTTTCTCCATGCCATCTTCAAATAAACTTTTTGCGCCATTTTGTTTGGCAATTGCCCAAACTTCCTGACTATTGGGCCTTTGGTTGATTAAATTCTTCAAATTCCGGTTTATGGTGATGAATTCAAATATACCGACCCGACCTTTGTAGCCAGTGCCGCTGCAATTCTTACAGCCCTTGGATCGGTAAAGCGTGGCGCTTTTGCCTGGTAACCAAAATTCTGAATTTGGCAAAAGTTTGTCTAAATCTCGCCTAGGATAGGTAATGCTATAACGGCAATTTTCGCAAAGTTTTCTGGCTAATCTTTGGGCAACTAATAGTTCCAAGGTTGAAGCCAGTAAAAACGGCTCAATACCCATTTCAATCAAGCGGGGAATGGCCGTGGCTGCGTCATTAGCGTGAAAGGTCGATAATAAGAGGTGGCCAGTCAGGGCGGCATTGACGCTGATTTCCGCGGTTTCCCGGTCGCGGATTTCGCCAACCATAATGATGTCTGGGTCTTGCCTGGCGATTGAGCGCAAGCCTTTGGCAAAAGTTAAATTGGTAAGCTCGTTTACCTGGATTTGGTTTAAGCCTATAACCTTGTACTCAACTGGATCTTCAATAGTGGCAATATTCACTTCTGGCCGGTTCAACATGTGCAGCACGCCATACAGCGTGGTAGTTTTACCAGCGCCAGTCGGGCCAGTGACAATAATCATGCCAAAAGGCTTTTGGATGGCTTCAAAAACTTTGCCTAAATCTTTGGAAGCGACGCCCAAATCAGTCAAGGTAAAATTTTTGACATATTCGGCCAAAATTCTTAAGACAATTTTTTCACCGTCCAGGGTTGGGGCAATGGAAATCCGCAAATCGATTGGTTTATTCCTGTACAAAAAGCGCATAGCTCCGTCTTGGGTAGAAAAATGTTCATCAATGCGCAAGTGGCCTTGGACTTTTACCCGGTTAAGGATGTTCTCAAAAATAAGCTTTGGAATCCGGCCAGCCTCATGCAAAACCCCGTCAATCCGGAAACGGATGACCACGTCTTTTTCCTGCGGGTCAAAATGCACATCCGAAGCCCGGTAAGTCAGGGCTTCACCGATAATAGCTTCTAAAAGTTCTGGTGCGACTTGTTTTTTGGCAGAGATTATTTCCGTGAACCGGGTGCCTAAGGGCTTGCGGTAATGCGCGAAAGTTTGGTCAATGTCTTCTGTTAATGAATAATTTATGATCACTTTCTTTTTCGGGAATATGGGTTGTAATTTTATTACCAACCCTGGTTGCGCTGGATTATCGGTGCTGATAATCACTTCTTTCTTGCCTTCGGAAAACAAAACCACCCGAAGCTTCTTGGCTAATTCTTCCGGAATAACTATCACCTGTTCACGGCTGGGAGGATAGGAATTCAAGTCTGCATATCTGACCTTAAAAGCTTCGGCAATTGCCTGGCCCAGCAGGTCCTTGGTGATGATATCTTCCAAAATTAAATAATCCGCCATTGAAGCATTATTGTCTTTGGCGTAAGTTTGGGCTTTCTTAACATCCTCTTCGGTAATATAGCTTTCCCGAAGCAAGATATCGATAATTTTTTGGTCCTCCTTTATCATTGTTTTATTTTAAAATGTTGGCTTTTAACATAAAAATTATAGCATTTTCTTAACAAAAACCCAAAAACGTCTTTAGGTAAAAAAATAAAGATTGTTTTTTCTAAAAATTGACTTCTACAGTCTTTTATGAGAGAAATTAAATTGACCATGCGGGTATCGTATAATGGTAATACCACAGCTTTCCAAGCTGTTGCCGGGGGTTCGATTCCCCCTACCCGCTCCACGCGCGTATGCGCCTTTCACCTTCCGTGAACGCGCAGGCTTGTCCACTGCAGGTTCCAGGCGCAGCTCGCTTCACCCACGAATGCGTGCTCCTCACTTCGTTCGTGCGCTCCACATTCGTGGGACCCCTTAGGGAATCAAAGGGCGGCAGTGAGTTTCCTCTCCGTGTATAACATAGAAGCTTTTTGTATTGAAAATTATATAATAAACATTTTTAGTTAAATAATACTTCTAGATGACTATAAAAACTCAATATTCGCATGTAGATATCCCTGAATCTGAAAAAATATATGACCCGAGGGATTATTCTAATATGCGAGAATATTTTATTCTAGACAATAGTTTGGCTGAACGTTTTAGAAAACAAAATAGACTACGATATATTTTTGAGGCTTACAAAAATCAAATTGTTATCACAAAATTCGGGTCTAATGAAATGCCTCATTATTTTTGGAAAGAATATATAAACACAATTACCCCGGCATCAGTAACACTGGGAGAATTTGAAGACAATGAATCAAAAGAAATTAAAAACGATAGACCAATTGGAAATTTTAATATTTTAAAAGAATCAGAATTAATTCGATACTATTTTCTTATTGATCTCATGTATAGCATCTCTTCGTCATATGAAGGACAAAGTTTGTTGATTGAAGGGAAAAAATACGGTTGTTTAAGATTTGATGTAGATACCTCAGAACACCTTAAAATTAACTCAACAATATTCTCTGATTATTGTTCAAAAAATAATTTGAAAGCGCTTTCGCTAATAGATCAGACCCACTTAGCAATAAGCGATATATTTTCGTTAGGTATTATGACTGAGGATAAAAGTATGATTGAATATGCAAAATCTAGACAAATTCATATAATTCAAACTCAAGATATTTTAAATGAGTTATTAAAAAGGGGGTATCTTAATAAAATACAATTTTTAGCCGAAACAAAAATTTTGAAATTACCTAAATATAATCCCCTTAAGATAATTTATTTTAAAATTTGCGCTTGCTTTAGCTACTTGACCAACTTCAACAAATTAAAATTACTTTTTTCACAAATACTAAAATAAGTCAAACTATTTGTACTGATTGGTTTTCACTGGAAACCTGGTCTTGTGCTCTTCAATGACTTTGTCCAGGGCGTCTGACAAATCCACTTGGCAATAATTGGCCAAGGATGACAATTCCCAAAGCATATCCCCAAAAAAATTCTCGACCTCAGCGTGATTTTCCATAATTTTTTTCTTGACTGTTTCTTCATCCAAAGACCACTTGATGATATTCCGGAACTCGCCGATTTCTTCCACCATTCCTAATAACAATTCTTTGGGCGTATGGTATTTATGCCAACCCCTTTCAGCCATAAATTCATCAACGATTTTTTGTTGCTTCATAAATTTAAAGAGTTAATAATTACTTTTTCCATAAATATTTAAAGTTCAATTTTTTTGAAATTAAACATGCAAGCTATGTTTTTTGGGCGCCAAGCCACAAGAGCTGGAATATTTGCTTCATGAAGTCCGCTAGCTCCTGGTTTTCAATGATAAAAGCGTAATAGCGCTCACTGAAAGAGATAAAGGAAATTTTTTCATCATAAATCTGGATTAAACTTTGGAAAGTAATGCCTTTCGGCAAGAACCGCACTTCCCTGGCAGTACGCTCGTCTGAAGCGAACAAATCCCACGTCCCGGGGATTTCTTTTTTATCCGACAGTTGCCGAAGGGCTTGCCGAGTGATGCCAAGCTTTTTTCGCTGAGCCAGGTAATGCCGTGAATAGGTCGGGCCGAAATGGTCAAGAATGCTCTGAATGGGGGAGAACGTATATACCACCTTTTTTTCAACAGTCAGTGCATCCTCGAAAACTTGTTTGATCCCCCGGAGGCCGGAATAAAACCTGATGCGGGGCGGAGGCGTGGATTTGTGAACCTGTTCAAGTAAGATAGGAATTAAGCTGTCGGCTGTTTTTTGCTTTTCCTGCAGATGTTGGAGTAATTCTTTTGGCGAGCGGGTGACGTAGGTTTTGACTTTGGTGGCCACATCCTCGTCAATCAGTTGCTCAGAAGCCAGTTCTTCCAGGAGTTTGTATGTGGTGGTGCGCTCCAGCCCGGCTTTTTGGGCAATTACCGAAGCCGGCGCTGACCCCAATTCAAGGCAGGCTAGGTAGGTTTTAGCTTTATTCAAGCTGAAGCCAAGATTTTGTAATTGTTTAAAGATTTCCATATCTGTCACGGATAATTCACAAATATAGTATACATTATCGCTATAAATATGTCAATTTTTGTTGCTAAATCACAACATTGTGAAAAATTATAGACACTTTTTAATATATAGCATATTATGCCCGGTTAAACTCTTTGACAACTTATTAAACAAGCGTAGAACTAGACGATGCCACAATAGTTTGCAATTTCAATATCATCCCTCCGATTTGAGAACAGCCTCCTGAATAGGCCTGAATTTACAGGCCTCCAGAGGGCTGTTCTCAAAATTGGTAAGCCTTAAGTCGCGCCAAAGTGGCTGCGATAAGGGGTATGCCAAATACAAAGGAGTATCGGTTATGATTTACAAAAGTAGGATACTAAGCGGAGCGGGTACTGGGTTTGAGGTCTTAAAGGCCCTTATTGATGGTATTGTCGCTCGCGGGGGAAGTGATGATGACCTTCGGCGAATCCTGAAAGAGAAAAACATCACGGATGCTATTTGCGGCATACTGGTCGACAATCGAAGGTTCTTCACATTCATCGTCGATTTTGATCAGAAGTGTTGGAAGAGATTTCCCACCAAAGAAAACTACCAACATGTTAACAGTGACCTCGAATTTGACCAGTTTCCGATTCGCTTCAGCGGAAGCCTCGAAGTAACGGTCGAGCTGATCCCGTGCGAGAAGGGAATGAATATCGAGAAACACTTGTCCATCTGTAAAGAGCAAAAAGCTCTGGAAATCGATAGGCCCATTTCGGAAACATTCTTTAAACAGTTTCCGGAAGAGCTCGAAAAGGATTATATCTGTTCTGTTTGCGGCGTTCGCTTTGAAAAAAATGGCAAACAGGTAGTTTCACTTATGGAAGCTGACAAAGACGGACTCGCCTTCTCGTTTCTCAATACCGACTATATTTTGTCTGACAGTAAATTTCTAGTTCTTCGCGAGGTAAAGCCCTTATTGAGTGTATAGCTTTTACCCCATGCCGATTACGGTCGGTGTGGGGTTTTTTTAAATATAAATAGTAAGGCGGAAAATCATGCTACGCCTGGTTTTCCAGAGGTATTTTTTAAATCCACCCACCGCATTTTATCTTACTCAATTACTTATTACGATTAATGTAATAAGTCTTATAACCCCTTTCCGAGGGCACGGTCAAATCGTTAAGAGGGGAGTCGCCAATAAAAATTGTGTTTTTGAGATTTATTTTCAATTTAGCCAATTCATTCTCGAGCTTATCAAAAAACTTCGGGTGGGGTTTATCGGCTGGATCACCAATAACTAAGCCGGAATATCTTATTGGCAATTGTTTCAGGCTTTGGCGTTTATATGTTTCGGAAAAAATTGGATCATAAACCAGTTTACCGGTCGTTTCTTGCAAGCTTAGTACGGAATCACTGCCAGTCATTAGCACTAAAGGTATATTCTGATTCGATAAAGCCGATGTAAATTCTTTAGCGTCTAGATAAAGCTTTGAATCTTTTCTAACGGTTTGCCAGTAAGCATCTCGTGCTAAAGCTAAAGAATTAGTAGTCAACCGTAAACCTTGCTCACGGGCAGCTATTATTAACCAAGCCTCGCGACTCCATACCTTAAAATCATGTTCTTTATCGACCGTCTCAATTTTTTTCATTTGTTCCATAAGTTGGTCAAATTCCTCTCTCTCAGCCCAGACTTCATGTTTAGGTTTGCGATGCCCTTCTAAAATCAAATGAAATAACTTATCAACCTTTACAGCTAATTGTGGATTGAACATTTTGGCCAATGCCTGTATGCCAGCCTTATGGGCCGGCGCAAAATCGACTAAAGTATAATCAATATCCGCAACCACGCCTTGAACGTCGTTTAACGGTATGTCATTTAAGTTTTCGACAACCTGCCAATCATTCATAAAAAAAATTATTACTGTTTACTTTTTCCATAAATATTTATCTAGGTCAACAAACCACATCTTTTCTTTTTTGACTACTTTAACGCCTTCTTTTTGTAAAAGCCAGGCTTGTTCGTCAGCCGTGTGTTCAAGACAAGTAGTGGAAATAAAGCCTAAACGATTTATTACTCTTTGCCACGGCACTTCTGGATGAGGATTTTCATCCAAAGCATGTAAAGCCCAACCCACCATTTGGGCGGCTTTGGGTGAGCCAATTAAAGAAGCAATTTGGCCATAAGTGGCAACTTTGCCCCGAGGGATCTTTTTGACCATGGCATAAACCAAGGCGTAAAAATTTGATTTGGGTTTCATGGCTTAACTAATTCATCAAATAATTTATACAATAATTTCAACCTTTGTCTTTTTTCTTTCAAAGACCAATCCCGGGCAACCACATCTGCCAAAATCGCGCCAAAAATCCTTTCAATCAAGCTGGCTTTTATTAAGTCGTTGAATCTTTTTATTTTTAATACCTTTGCCAGCTTTTTTAAATCCTTTATCCAAGCAAAAACCGGCTTTTTCCATTTGGCATAAGGTAATTTCCAATCACCGGGCATTAACCAATCCGCCCAAACCATAAAAGCCAGTTCATAACCCTCGGGATACATTTTGACATGGGCAAAATCCGTTAAATAATATCTGCCATCCATGCCTTTAAAAATTTCCTTTGGTTTGAAATGCCCATGGCACCACAACATTTTTCGGTTTTTAAATTCCCGATTGATTATTTCCAAACCTTTTTCAAATCTGGGCGCAAATTCTTTTGCCAATAAAACTGAAGGCGCTTTCCTGTTTTGGTTTTTCTCTTCTTTATTGATAGCCATTTGCAGCCAGTGGGGAATACGATGCAGGTGGAAAAGGTTGGCTGTAAGTTTTTCGTTTAAAAGCAAATTTCGATGCGGCCTGGTTGGAAAAGTTTTCCGGTATTCCAAATAAACCTTTAAAAATTCCTGTCTTTCGGAAGTGGAGAGCGGCGATTTTAAAAATTTACCCAGAATTAGCTCTTGTTCAATCAACCAGCCGCTGTTCAAGGATAAAATCTTGTATTTAAAAAGCTTGGGAGCTTTTAAATTTTTACTGCGGTTAAGCCGGTTAAAAGCTTCTAGGGCTAAGGGTTCATCAGTCGACTTGCCTTCATTGTAAATTTTTAAAATCGCCGGTTTTTTCTTGAATAACCCAGAATAAATTACATTCCGGATCTGGTCATTAGTTTGCGTCCTGGCTTGGTAAATCTTTCGAGAATGCAGAAAATTATTCTGTTTGGCAATTTTCTCACCCCAGTTTTTAATCAAGTTTTTTGGCATTATTTTGAAAACAAGTCTAAATTTTTCTTGATGAAGTATTTCATTTTCCGGAAAGCTTCGCCGCGGTGGCTTAAGGAATTCTTTTCTTCATCAGTCATTTCCGCAAAAGTTTTAGTAAAATTCCGGGGAATAAAAATCGCATCGTATGGCATTTTGCTCCTGGGAGCGCCTTTGGGGACAAAGCTGATTAGGCCGTAAACCCGGCCATCAAAAGTCCATTCCTGCCCATCGGGCGAAATCAAAACTACAGCAGACTCCATCCATGCAGTGCGCATTGGTTCAGGCACGTCTTTTAACTCTTCTAAAGTGTGACTAACCATTTCTTTAGAACTAACGCCTTCGCCTGCCCAGCGTGCAGAAAAAACCCCTGGCGCGCCATTCAGCGCGTGGATACACAAGCCCGAATCATCAGCGATAACCCAAGTCTTCTCCTTAATTTTTTCTAAAACAAACCTGGCTTTAAGCAATGCATTCTCCGCAAAAGTCTTGCCGTTTTCTTCCGGTTCCAGGCTGATCCCGGCGGCTTCCGCGCCAATTGCTTCAATGCCTAAATCCGCTAGGATAGCGTTCATTTCTTTAATCTTGCCCGGATTATGGGAGGCGAAAATCACTTTCATTCTTTTACTATACTATAAATTCGGCGGTAAATCCTTGCGGCTGAATTGGACTGAAACCGCGCCCAAATAAATTGCGGCCAAGCCGACCAAGACATAAACAAATCGAGCTCCAAAATTTATTCCGCCAAAAATTGTTTCGACAATATCAAAATTTGTCAGGCCCACCAGGCCCCAATTTATTCCGCCAATGACCAACAAAACAATAGCGATCCAATCAAATATATTTAATCCTTTCATACGATTCACCTCGCTTTCAAAATAAAGGTTAAATATGCTGGATATTTTTAAGCCTAGCACTCAAACTATAGCTGGGGAAGTTTGACCCCCACGCCAATTTTGTATTAATAAATAAGCATGGGGAATTGACTAAATCAGGGTTTTCTACTAAGGTTTTCTTGAATTGTTCTTTGCACAATTTCAAACTGGAGGAAAGATGAGCACTGACAATCTTATCATGCTCGTAATACTGACTTTTTTAAACTTGCTCTTCGTTGTGTCATTCTTTATGATTCGCAAAAGCACCTTGAAACCTGCGATAATTCCAGCCATGGCTAATCTGGGCATGGGCATTACTAGTGTTTGCCTGATCACTAGTGCTATAGTTCTGTATTTTGAGGGAATCAAGGCTTGGCAAACCATAAGTATATGCTTGGCGATCGGTGTGGCATTTAGTCTCATATTCCTATGGCTCATGCCAAAATTTAAACCTAAAAAATCCATTCCACCCAGGGATATTTATTACCGGAAAGCCAATGACTAAGGCTATGACAAAGACGATTCTAATTGAACCTTAAGGGCATCCAAGACGGATGTCCTTTTTATAATGATAAACAAATAAAAAAAACCGGCCCCTTTTGGGAGTCGGTTTTTCAAATAGCAAATTACAATTCATCGGGAATTTTCGCGAGGTCATCCAACCAAATTGTCGAATCAGCCTCGGGCGGCATGCGCCAATCACCCCTGGGCGATAAGGAGGTTAAACCAACCTTGGGCCCATTGGGCAGACAGTCCCGTTTGAACTGGTTAGCAAAGAACTTACGCAGGAATACGCCCAACCACTTCTTAATTTCGGCCAAAGTATACCGATCTTGAAACGCCTGCATCGCCAACCTGGCAATGGTCAGGGGCGAACGGCCAAAACGCACAAAGTGGTAAAGGAAGAAATCATGCAATTCGTAAGGACCATTGATGTCCTCGGTTTTTTGAACAATCTGGCCATCAGCCCCGGCTGGTTGCAGTTCAGGTGAGATGGGCGTGGCCAGAATATCCAAAAGTACTTTCTGAACCGCAGTTTCTTTCGCAAAAACATGCTCGGCAGTCCAACGCATAAGGTGACTAATCAGCGTCTTGGGTACCCCGGGATTGGGGTTATAATGCGAGGCGTGATCGCCAAACATGGTAGTCCAACCCAGCGCCAATTCCGAAAGATCGCCCGTGCCTAAGTCCATGGCGCCTTCATCGCCGGCTAAAGCTAACTCGACGAATTTGCGAGCCCAAGCTTGGGAATTTTCATAAGTTGAATTCCTGACTGACATATCGTGACCAATGCTCTTAAGCAGGACATTGGTCAGCTCAACTATAGAAATTTCCCGAAAGGTGACACCCAGGGCTTCCGCCAACTTTTGGGCATTGCCTTTGGTCCGTTCGGTCGTCCCAAATCCCGGCATGGTCAAGGCGATAATGTTAGTTCGCGGCAAGCCAAGCAAGTCCATGGTATAGGCGGCCACCAGTAAGGCGTGGGTAGAATCCTGGCCGCCAGATAAACCAAGGATCAATTTCTGACGATCTGTTGGAAATACCTTTAACCGCCGGGCCAGGCTGCTGGTCTGGATATTGAAGGTTTCCTGACAACGCTCATCGCGGTCAGCCGGGTTATTTGGCACAAACGGAAAAGCTTCGATTGGGTAAATGAATTTCTCGAATATCGATTTATTCAAAATACCCAACGGAGCATGATACTCAACCGTGCGGAATATCCGCGCATGGTCGGTTCCGTTCTGGCGAAATGAACTCTGGCGACGGTTAAGCATGAGCTGATGCAAATCAACATCGGTAACCGTACATGAACCGCCAATTAAAAAGCGCTGGTTGGTCTTGAGTAATTTACCGCCAGAGGCAATACAGACCGCTCCATCCCAGGCCAAATCAGCGGTTGATTCGCCAAACCCGGTTGCGCAGTAAATCTGCACGGCCAGGTTGCGGCCGGAAGAAGCGACGACTAACTGGCGACGATACTCATCCTTGCCAATAGTGATGTTGGAAGCTGACAAGTTTGCCAAGACCGTTGCCCCAGCCAGCGCCGCGTGTGAACTTGGCGGGATAGGCACCCAAAGGTCTTCACAAATTTCAGTGAATATCACCAGGTTGGGATATTGCGTACAGCGAATCAGGATATCTGTGCCAAATGGAACTAATTGGCCTAAGATTTCCACCGTGGTACTCCGGGCATTACTAGCCCGAGCAAAATGTCGAGCTTCATAAAACTCCCGGTACTCTGGCGGATAGGCTTTGGGCGTAATTCCCAAAATTTGACCTTTACAAAAGGTCACCGCGCAATTATAAAGCTGTTCGTCGACGATCAATGGCATGCCCACTGATATGACCATGTCCATTGACCGGCTTTCCGCTAGCAGAAACCTAAGCGCTTTCAATGCGGCTTCGATCAAAACATGAGAAAAGAATAAATCGCCATTACTGTAGCCAGTCAGCCCCAATTCCGGACAGACCGCATACATGGCGCCTTGTTCATAAGCTTGCCGCAAGTAGCGCAGGTGATTTTGGGCATTCTGTAACGGATTTGACAAAGTCACTTCCGGGACAATCGCCGCCACCCGTACAAAGCCGTGTTTGCGTATGTCCAAAAAAGCTCCTGTGGTAGTAGACAAAGCGCGTCTCCTTTCTGATTATTTTATTTTCAATTTGCTTTTTCTTTAATTCATCCGCCAAAATTATTTTTGCGAATCAATTAAGGATTGGTTGGAGGAAAGGGTTACCTTCCTCCAACCAAAACGACCGCTTTTTGATTTCATGCCAAGATCTTCGCGCGCCAGTCAGCTTTCAAAAAGGCCAATCGAAACATGTCGTGGTATTCTCCTTTTAAACAATATTCCTGAAGGAGAACACCCTCGTCAACAAAACCCATTTTTCGATAATGGTCTGCCATAGGATTGCTGGTAAATACTTTCAGATAAACCTTGTTCAGCCTAAAAACCATAAAGGCCTGGCGTAAAACCTGCACAATAGTTTCGGTGCCATAGCCTTGGCCTCGATGTTCTTTGCGGAAGATAAGAAAACCAAGACGGGCATTATGATTGACTCTGTCGATTTCGTGCAGACCGGCAGTGCCAAGAATCATGCCGTCGCTGATACGTTCAACAACCCATAGCCAATTATCGTCACTGGCACATTGACTTGCAAGATATTTACGTTGCTTTTCTAGGTCTATCTTTTTCGAAAAAAAACTGAGGTTTTGCGTTGAGCTCGGTTCCAACGCAGCAAGAATCCGTTCGGCATCGCCCACGTTTGCCCGAACCAATCGAATTCTGGGGTTCAACAGGGTTTCCGGAAAATTCATGGCAACTCCTTGTGAAATATAATGTTAAGAACTTTTTTCTTTTTTCTTTATCTAAACCGCCAATATCTTAACGGCTTGGATAAAGGGTGCAGGGACAGAAAAATTTCCAATTCCTGCACTCTTCAATTTTCTAAAAGATCGTGAATTTACCTCCTCTGTTCTGGACAGAACCACCGGAACTATTAAGATAGAAACCTTCCGGGCTTCCAAATAAGAAAAGGTCTCGATTAAGTTGACCATCGATTTCACCAATGCCAATTTTTATGGCAAAGGACCTGAGTATATGTCTTTCGTCATATTGGGCCATCAAGGGTATTGCATAACGAAGCTTATAACCAACTGGACGGACTTCCTCATACCAATATTGGAAAGTTTTGTTCATCCAGATATTTGCAGGTACAAGAACTTCCGTTCCTTCTCTTAATGCACCAACCCCTATCAACCGTATAGCTTGTTCGGCCGTGTTTATTAAACTGCTCTGCATGATAATACCGCTTTCTTTTAGTCCACGATATTTCATGTAATGCATCCTTACGGCTGTCTCCGGAGCGCCGAGAACCACTCGACCTGACTTGAAAAAATCACCGAATTCAATATTGGTTGTGAACCCCGGTAAAACCTTCTCATCACGCGGTACCCAAAAGAAAATGCAATCAGCTCGATTGAGCCCATTTACTTCCCAATCAACTACCGCGTCATGTTGATCGTAGGTTGGCCAGCTTTGGCCAGGTCTGGGCTCGGGGATGAAAATCTGCCCATCGTATCCTAGGTTACGTAATGCTTCCACCGCAGCTGGACGCCAAGAAGGCGTTTCGCCTTGTCGTGCTGTTGGTCCAGCCAAGAATACTGACTTCTGACAAGTTGCTGGGTATTCTTCCAACCAATAAATGATCTTCATGTATTAATCCTTTATATTAAAGTTAACGAACTGTTTCTCTTTTTCTTTATCTGAATCACCAAATTTTTTAGTAACTCAGATAAGGGGTGGTAGAAGTCCGATGAATTCCACCACCGATGTTTTACAAATATGAAACCAAATTACTGAATCAGACGCGGGGTGCTTTCTACCAAGGTTCTCAGATCTGCGTCTGTAAACCTCGGGCGGATGATTTCTTGCCAGTCATTCGACGAAAGTGTTGTGTCCCAAGGACAAATTGACCGCATCCAATTCATATAACGCGCCTCTTCACCAGTAAATGGATTGATACGGGTATAGTGAAGGATTTGGCAATTATGGATATGGTCCAGAGGATCTTCAGACGCATCCAACTCATGGAACCTTATCTGGGTCATACGCTCCAGCCTGACCCGGAAAGCCCACATGATTTCGCCATGGTTAACGATGATGACGCGCTTGTTGCTACACTCGCGGTGCAGGGTAGTCAGCACCCGATCAATGCGCAAACAAGCTTGGGCTAAAGATTCGCCCCCAGCCGGCGCCCAGAAAAAACTGTCAATTTCCCGACGACGGAGCTCTTCAGCATAACGGCTCTGGCGCTCGTTGTCCGGCAAAACATCCATCACTCCCTGATCACGCTCGCGTAAATTGAAATCCAAGTACCATTCACCACCGAGCCCTAAATACATGGCGGTTTCCACGGCCCGAAGATATTCGGAAGTGTACTGGCGTTCAAAAGTAAAGGGGAAATATGAAGCCAACCACTCACCAGCACTTTTCGCCTGATAAATCCCTTTATCGGTTAGCCGCCATTTGGAACTGTGGCGCTGGGAAAATTCCGGGGTAAAAGCGCTATGGTCGCCCGCGCGTGAAAGTTTGTTGGCTAAATTGCCTTCTGATTCGGCGTGTCTGACCAAAATCAAATCTTTTGGCATCATTGTTGCATCCTCGCTTTCTAACATCCCAAAATTTAGGAGATGCGTATTTGTAAAATTGTAATGAACTTTTTCTTAAACTATCAATTTTTAATTTGATAACTTGAGAAAAGGGGTGAGGCTAGTCAATTGACCGGCCTCACCACCTATATGCAAGTATTGCTCAGACTTTACAAACTTCGCTTCGAGCATTGGTATACCCGAATACGCGTTTGTATCGTTCGACTTGATCAGCCGGACCCATAGCTTTCTGAAGGTTATCAGAGAGCTTCACGGTCCCTCGGCCATTGGCGGCAATCGCTTTGGCCACGAGCGATAAGGTCGGCAAACCCAAATCATTCGTGAGCGTCGTGCCCCAGCCATAAGAGATGATTATGCGATCACCATACAACTCGTCGATCTTCAGGATTTTGCCAAGATCAAGCCCGTCACTTGGCAACCAGAGCTTCGTCATCGGGTCAATACCGAAATTGCGATAGTACTGAATTCGTTCTTCACCAGCAGTCAGGGGATCGGCAGAGTCTTCGCGTGTACCTTTCCACTTCCGTGCCCTTTCTTCGCCAAAAACTTTGAAGAAGAATTCGGATCCAAAAGTGTCGGGCAACGCAATTGAAAGGCCTGGTCCATACATATTAAACCACTGATCAAGCACGATACCGGTAGAAGCGAGAAGTTCAGCATCCGAGTTCGCTAACGCGGCAACCACCATCTGTAGCTCGTGCGCATTGGTGCCCCCAGGGGTTAGGCCGTACTTAAACGCAAGATATGTGTTCGACGTGCCGCGGAATTGCGATGGCGGAAGTTCCTCAGCCATGGCGCAAGTAGCGTCGCTCTGCCAAACCCGGCCAAAACGGCGGCGCGTACCAAACTCGATAAAAGTGATGCGCAAATGCTGTTTCAGAATTTCAATCTTGTCGTGCAGACGACGAGTGCCATTAGCATAAATCGCCTGACGGTCAAATCGACTTAAGTCACGGAGTAGAGCACGATAGTACAGCTCGTTGACGATACACAGAGCAATCGTTTCCCAAAGGGAAACCGCAGCCCACGGGCCAGTGAATTTCAGGTCGAATTGTCCATCGACTACCTTAAGATCATATGGCGGCAACTGAACCGTCTTAAGATACTCAAGGTACTCTTCCGAAAACATATTCTTCCCATAGACGTCCATTCCACGCAAGTAGTAGATCTCACTCTGAGTGAAACGGAGCGTGCGGATATGATCAAGCTCGGCCCGGAGCTCTTGCTCATTAATGAAGTCGGCCAGGCGGACACCTGAAGTCCGGTTCTTCATGCCGAAGGCGACAATCACGTCCCGATAAAATCGGTAGATGAAGTTTCCCATGGTGAACTTGTAGAAGTCCACGTCGAGTAGCGAGGTAATGATTGGCTCGCCACTTCCTCGCCATATCCTTTGGAAGCTCACGGCTTCCTCCTTTCTTTATCTTTTGCCTATTATTTTCCGTAAGAACCACTGGAGGAGCGCGAAAACGCGGACGTCCTCGCACGTAAAGTTCTCCAGCCCACTAACTGGCAAGAAGACGCGGGTAATGCTCTCGCCTTCTTCTTTCAAGCCATACTGGCGATCAGTCTTTTCCAGCTGGTCACTGGTGATTGCGATATAACCGAGCCATGCCTTTTCCACCAGACAACCAGCCGAAAGCGCCAGTGGTGCACCATTATTAAGGAGCACAATATCCTTGGGACGAATTGTACCGCCAACTTCTTCACTTGCTTCGCGTGCAAGAAGTCGACGCACAGATTCTTTCCGATCGAAACGACCGGCAACGCTTTCAATAATCCAACCTTTTGGATTACCGACGCGTGCCATAGCTTCACGCTGCTGGCGGACCAAAAGAATCTGATCTTTATCCGCAATGTATATCAGGACGTTCGCTGAATCGGATGTCTGAAAGACCTTCCGAATGCGACCACCATCAGTAGTAATGGTCTTAGCGGTAAAAGGCTCTTTTGCGATTACCGGTCTACCTTTCTGTCTCATAAAAAATCTCCTGTTTATTCTAAACGTTTTATTACTTGCATTTTGTAAATGAGCATCACTCGAAAATATTTTTCGGGTGAAAGCACTGTGCCGAAATATTTCGGGACAAGGCTTTAAAATAATTTAGGTGGTGGAGCGAGCTGTAAACAGCACGCTCCACCCCTTTAAAAAATTAATGTTCGGGAAACTGAAGAGCGAGGATTTTCCGCTGCGGATCATTGCCTGGCAAAAATGCCAGTTCAGCTGCGGCAATACGGCTGACGCGCACATCCAGGCTAATAACACGACCTAGAGGTATGCCGTCAACAAATCCTTCCACGCCCCGTTTTTCTGAATCCAATGAACGAAGTTGGACGCGCTGGCTAAGTCCCAAATGGACCGGTCCCCAGCCAAACGGTTCAAAGACGTTCATCCCAGCCAAGATTATCTGCTGCGTTCCGACAGGCATAGGTTTTACGCCTAATGCCCGAGCATAACTCGTGGAGCCGCCAGCAGTCGCGATCAAGGCACCGTCACCCACTAACTTCGGTAATCTCACCTCGTCATCGACCGTTACTTCCAGCCAAGCAGCTTGACCACCGTTGATTGAACGCAACCAGGCATCATTAAATGCCAGCTGCGAAATCGTTGAACCATTCGAGAGGACCGCGGTTACATATAGTAAGGGCGACTGTAGAATAGTTAACTTCCGGAAGAAACTATGGACATTAGTACCGGCTGGAAATTCATTGAGCAGAAAACCACGATGGCCAGCGTTCAACCCAATGATGGGCAAACGTTTTCGCCAGTGTTCACGGATGACCTGCAGCATAAAACCGTCACCGCCGACTGCCACAATGCAGTTGGGCAGATCTTCCACACACACTGGTGTAAGCCACTCGGCAATTTCGCCCGCCCGTGGATTCAACGAATCGATCACGCATAGTACTCGCGGCTTGGCAATTGATGTCTCGGGTGAAAGAAAATTAGGCTGCATACCCCGATACAATCCATGCCGTTCGATATACTCAGCCACTGCGGGCATGACCAAATCATAAAAGGCTTGATGACTGAAAACCTTCTCGCGAATTTCCGTACTTGAACCGTCATGGATGTCTGGTAAAAGCATGACCTGGGGCGGCAAATCTTCAGGCTGGTAAGGGAAGTTATGGCGTGGCACAACCATTATTGATTTCTGCCAAATTTCCAATCCATGTTCCCATTCCAACTGGATTATTGACTGACCATTAGCGCCGCCAATGATCAGATCACTGCCGACCACTAACCAACATTCACCAGCCTCAGAGTACCGATCAAGCAAAGTCCAGGTGCGGGTAAATATGTCTTGTTCCAGGTCAGTCAAATCAACCGTAACCTTAGGAATATCCCCGAAAGTTAGGTCGGTCATAACTGCCCGGTGGATGGGAGCAATATCATTCGTGGTCAGTTTATCCGGCCGTGGTCCGCATGGGACCACAATGACGCGATCAAACTGTTGCGTTAGGTTCATGACAATGCGCCGATGGTGCAAACCCGGTGGGTTGGCACTCAAACCGTAAATCGCTATTCGTGGCATTTTTTTGCCTCACTTTCTTCTATTTTCACATTAATTGTTTTTGAAAGAACATGGCCGCAACTTAATGTTGTGGCCAGAGACATATAATGATTCAAACATCATTGCATATCTCTTGATAGAAAAGGTTACTAGGAGTAGGGATTATTCATCCATACTCCTAGTGGTATTTCACTAAAACATGCGGGCAGGTGACATTTTGTTGCGACACACAGCGGTCGCAACCGATTGAATGTTCAGGAAAAGTGCATCCCACTTGTCACCACCTGGCGGGGTCTGCAGCACACCGTCATCCCGACTAAAGAAGGAAACGTACCGGCCGAATGCGGCAGGTGCGTTTTCAACACGTACGGTGCCGTCGGCATTAGATACCGTTGCGGGTACGCCGCCATTTCGAGAAAGGCAGCCGAGCACATCCACAAAGTGGATACGCTTGCCGTAAAGGCAGGCAGCCAAGATATCATGCTTCAGAGCTTGCTCGCGTCCACCTGTAGCAATGAGCAAGTCCAGAGTCTTGATGTACAAGTCGGCATACGCATCGGAATTCACCGCCACGTACACGGGCATGTCATCATCTTTGACGTACATCATGTACCTTGGACAGGAAAAGCCCAGCGGATAAAGATTGAAATCTCGGGCAACACTCTCGATAGCCATATCCACTCCGAGATCCGAGGCTCCGTAAATCAGGCGGAGCTGCGCGCCTTTAAATTTCAGGCGCAGATGGGAAATGGCTTCACGAATAATGGCGGCACAAGCCTGTTCATACTCCCCAGGGAAAACGCCATACTGCTGGCATTGGGCTGGGCTGATGCGGGAGTACCCGTTCATCGAGATAATAAAATTATCCGGATGTTCAACGTGCTCCTTTACCGCCAGCCCATACTCCTCGGGAAGATAGATTCTTTTGGTAGTAAATACCTTCCGGTAAATTCGCTCTCCTTCCGGTGCTTCCGGGTTCAAACAAATAACACCCGGCAAGCCATTGGCATAAGTTTCACCAATGACTTCAATTACCGTACCTTCTTGGGTCCGGTAAACTTTGCCATCAGGAACATAGGTGGTCATTCAGTTTCTCCTTCTGTGTATGTTTACTGTATTTAGTTTTCAAAAGTTTAAAATGAGCATGGTCGCAACTAAAGTTGTGGCCAGAGATCTGAAACGTTTGAGCGTTACAAGTCTCTAAAAAAATTGGGGAGAGTGGCTGATATATTTCAACCAACCACTCTTCCGTTTTGTTCTTAATTCAGGGCCGAAATATGTACGATTGAGGCGCCGGCATCCAACATTTCCATGATTGCGTTTGGGCCGTCGCCAGCACTGAGATTAACGGCGCGACAGGCGTCAATGACAACAACCACTTCAAAACCCTTGCTCAGAGCATCAAGCACCGTTGACCTGACGCAATAGTCGGTTGCCAATCCCACAACAAACAGCCGTTCAATCTTGGAGTCTTTCAATCCTTCCTCCAAGCTCACACCGGCGTCGGTGCAACCTTCAAAGGCCGAATAGGCATCATCGTGAATATCCATGCCTTTGGAAATTACGACCGAACCTTTGGGGAACCGCAGACCGGCATGGAATCCCGCACCTTTGGTGTTCTGAATGCAATGGGGTGGCCATTTTTTAAAATGGTCACAATCCGCCGGATGATAATCCCGAGAAAAAACCACCAGGTCGATCTGACTTTTTAACGTTGTCTCCATCAGGTCGTTGATTATCGGAACCACCTCGTCACCTTTTGGAACAGCCAAGGTGCCTCCCGGACAAAAGTCGTTTTGCACGTCAACCACAATCAAAGCCGATTTCATTGTCTTATTCTCCTTTTCGTTTGTTTTTGAATTGGGGTAGCTTTGCATGAATAAAATCACGACCATGGCAAAAGCCATAACTCCAACAATTTTCAGACTGCTTTTCTTCATTACCTGAATTTTCTCCTTTTAAAAATTAGAAATGATTCAATGTTTATTTACTGTTTGTTTACACAAATTTGCTAATGAAAACTTGGGGTTTTCCAGAACAAATTTCTATAAAAATAGCCTGTGACCTTAACCTATTATCTTGATTTTGTCAAGGGTCAAAAGAAAATTTGGGGAGGAATCTTTTTAAGATCCCTCCCCTTGGCTAAAGGTGCAATTTTGGTTTAGGAACCAAAGCCGCCGACTTGCAATTTGCTGAAATTGGCAGCACTTTGGCTGGCCCGGACCGCCGACTGGGAAAACATGCGGAAGGCTTGGCGGATGGAATGTTTGTCATTCTTGGGGGTAATAATCCATTCATCCGGAATGCCCATTTCCCCGAACACTCGCCGGAAATCGGTTGAGCCATCATCAATGCCCATGGACGCGACAATGTGGTTTTCGCTTTTCAGCATGTCAGCCACAATCTTGGCGCAGTCTTTGGGAGTTGAACGGTGCGAACCTTGGTCAGCGCCGTCGCTGATGATCAAAGTGATGGTCCTGACTGGTACGCCGTTGTCAGCAAAAGCCTGAGCTTTGGCCAACACGGTTCCCAAGAGGACAACGGTCTGGTCATACAGGGGCGTGCCCATATTCGGATCATAATTGTTCTGGTCCATGAGCACGGCCTGGGCGATCGGCTGGTATGGGAAAAGGATGAAGCCGTTCAAGTATCGGGTGTGAGCCAGAATACTATCGGCCTGTTTGGTTTCCCGCAAAGCTTCGATCACTTCATTGTGACCATCCCGAACGTTCTGGGTATTCCCGGCAAAACGAATGGAATCCGAGTCGTCCGGCATTTGGGAAACCAGAATGACTTCGCTGGACTGGACATTGTCGACGTCCACGCCCAGCGCGGCTTCAATTTCCGCACCAATGTCCACCACGTTCAGAGCTTTAGTGGCTCCGGCCGTAAGCAGACCTTCTTGCGCAGCGTTTTTAATCAGCTGCTTTGCACTTGTTTGTGACATTGTATATCTCCTTATGCTTGATTTACGTTTTTGGTTACAGGGTTTTGAAACTTGCTGGCATAATCTTTTTTAAAGATTGATGCCAGGCCACTGGTCTATCGGCTCAGTGGAACGGACAATGTGCATGCCCGCTGCGGCAAAGCGCTGGAACGCGGCATCGGCTTGGTCGGTAAAATCCACGATACCGGGAACCACCACCGGCGAAGTGCAGTCTGCCAATAGGTAGACTTTTTTCGCCAGGGATTCGTCCTGGGCCTTGATTTCGGTCAAGAGGTCATCAATGGTCCAAGCCACGCAATGGCTCTTGGCTTGGCCGGCGATAATCACCGCGTCGAATTCCAGCAGGTTGGCCAAGAATTTGGAATTCTTCTGGGCAATGGACTGGCCGCCATCCGTATCCAGGACTTCAGGCTTGAAGATGGAATAATTTTCAGTCAGCGGGTTGCCGCCTTTAATCTGAAAATTGGTCTGGCTGCGGCGGGCGATGTTATGGAAGAAGATCGCTTCTTCCACACTGGATACCAGGGCATGGCCGATACCGCCGAGCATGGCGTGGTAAGGCCAAATGGTCAGCAGGTATTTGCCGTTGTCGCTGAGCTTGCGGCAATAGTGCAGCACATGTTTCTGCAAACCAACGTAATTGCCCTTGGCAATGCTACCGGCAATTTCCGGGTTCACTTTCCAGATACCGGTTTCCACGTCCCGCAGGCTGATGTTAGTCATGGGTGCGGGATGTTCACCTTGGTCATTCACCCAGAACATTTCATGGAAAATTTGCATGGCTATATGCGTGTCCAGGGTCGGGGCAATGGCGGAAATGTAGCCCAGGTTCTGATAAATGAAACGGCAGAGCCGCTCATTATCTTCCACCGCGCCCTTGCCTGAACGGCCGCCGACAAAAAGTTCAAAACCCGGGATGCAGAAAGTGTTCATGCAATCAATGGGTATGACGCAGATCTTGAACTTGTCCGTAGCCGCGGGTTTCAAGCCGTGCTTGCGGGCGTAGTCGCGAGCCGCTTCAGCCAGTTTCTGGTATTCAATCCGACGGACTTCGCCAATGAGGCTGGCGTCGAAATGCTTGGGCAGAGGCAGATTGGTCTTCATGATCTGGTTTCCTTTCAAAATTTGTGGAATTTCTATGTTTAGATCTATGACGAAAGATTCGCCCAGATCAGTTATCGGCAGGTTCGGCACAATGTATTCCATCATGCCGCGCTTACCATCCGCGGTGTAGGTATATCCGTCACCGCTGAAAAGTTCGCGCAAATGAACGGTAAAATACAGGAAAGCTCGGGCGTCGATGAGACTGCCAGCCTTGCTTTTATACCGTTCAAAAATCAGGTAGCGGGGATCGCTTTCCCCGATTTTATCGACTTCGGAAAAATCAAAACCAGCTTGCCTTTCGATTTCATCAAAAGGCGTAGTAGCCAAAGCCCGGGCGTGCTTTTTGAGCTTGGCGGCTATTTCCGGATACACTCCTGAAACAATTTCAAGAGTGTTATCCCAGGTGGCCAGTTTGGCCGGCCCATTGTCCCCGAAAACCACCAGTTTAAACTGGCAATTCTCGTCTTTGACCTTGCGAACAATGTAATTCTTTTCATAGCCGATTTCGATCAGCATGTCATAGCCAGACTTGCCCAAAAGTTTTTGCAAACCATCCGGGCCCATCAGCATGACCAACTTCCGATGCGGATCATCAGTCAGGGTCAAGAAGTCTATTGGCTTTTTGCCCCGGATAATCCGACCGCACAAACCCTGGACATTTCCAGATTGTCGGGTTTGCAGCAACTGTGCGTACTCCTGAATTTTCACTTTTTACCTCATCTTTCTTTTTCTGGTTTATCGGTTTCTTATTGAATTCGTAAAAGACTAATGTCGTGGGCTCCCACAACATAAATTCCTTCTTTGCCCGGGAACAAATAATTTCCGGCGTTAACAAAACTTTCAGTGTCAGGGAATTTCTGGGTCTCCACCAGGCTGTTCCCGCTTTGTTCCACTCGAACAATGCCTTCGTCTGTGGCGGCAAACAATAAATTATTCGCCGCGCACTTGCCACGAATAATTCCTAACCAAGTTTCGTCACCTTGAACAGCAGAAGCCCAAGCTTCCACTTGGCCATTCGGCCGGATGAGGAAACATTGGTTAATGATTTTCCCGGCTTCTTGCAGGCTGACTAAGAACCAGCACCGGTCATTCGTAAAAACGCAAGTGGCGTCAATCAATTGGCCGCGCAGGGTTGGGATTTTAACCCGGTCATTAATACCACGACGGTTATTGTCAAAGGTGAAAGCGACGCACAGGTTACCGGCTCGGTAAAAACCAAAGCCGAATTTTGGACCGGCCCAGAATAAAGTCTGGTTGGCCAAAACCTCACCCAAACTTTGCGGATAATCGACTCCTAGTTTGCCGTCAGCCATGAGATTGCCGTTATTCAGCCAAAAGCGTTTTTCGCTATTAGCCTCGAACATTGGCAAAGTCCCAAAACTGTCGACATCCAAGCGAGTGGAAGATTTCCCGGGAATAAAAGTGAAAACTTTACCATTGGCACCAATCAAAGTTGAGTTACCCTGAATGCGGAAACGCATAAGCGGGCTCAAATTTTCTTTGGCAACCAAAGTTCCGTCTTCTCTTTTGAATTCGCCGTTTTCGTGAACCAACCAACGCAGCTTATTTTCCTGGTAAGCCGCATAGACTATCAAGCCGCGAGTTTTAAAAACTCGGGTGGCAATAACCTTGCCTCTGACCACGGTGGTTTCCTTGATGGCCGCTGGTGCAACTTGGGAACAGAACGGACAAATGGCCCGAGCGTGTTCCTTGCCGCAAGCCGTACAGGTTGTCCAACGCATGTTAGTAAATAATGCATTGGGAAATTCTCCGCGCTGATCTTTCTCGAAAACTTTGTGGAAGAATTGGAGCAAGTCATCAGGCAGGACTCCATAAGGAATGGCCGGTTTTGGGTAAACCACTTCCGGATGGAAAATGGTTATACGCTTTAAGGGCCTTGCGTCATGCGGCAAACGGTTTTGGGCTTTGGCGGGTTTGTAAATACCGCCATAAGGCCCCACAAACAATAAGCACTGCATGAGCATGACCGCATAGGCGTACCAATCTGAATTGGCATTGTGCGGATTGGTTAATTCCAAACTTGTGGCTCGGGGGTTGCAAAGCAGGGGATCGGTAAACCTGGCCGTGAACAATTTGCACCAGAATTGGCCGAACTGGAAACTGTCCGCGTCAATCAGATAAGCTTCGGTGGATTTGACCATGACATTCAAGTCATTAAAATCCCCGATGATTATTCTGTCACTGTGCAGTTTGGAAACGGTCAGATGCAAGTCTTGGAATATCTTGATGATGTTTTCATTAGAAATTCCAGCTTGCCGGAATTGGCGCTCGGCATAGCGCAGCAGGACTTCAGCTTGGCTCAACAGTTTCATGCTGTAGCCAATGATTTTGTTCCCGTTCCGGTCATAAACCAGGTCTTCAGGCGCAATCACCCTGGCTGGCAGGTTTTTCGGGAAAGCTGGTAACTTTTTTTGGTGTTCCAAAATCTTTTCTTCAGCCAATCTCTGTTCTATTGGCATGCCAGTGAAATCCGGATGAGTTGCAGACTTGAAAATTTTTATGGCTTTATTGTTGCTGACGAAAATGTCAGCTTCCCCGCCCTTGCCAATTGACATGGACGGGTCCAAGCGCACTCTTTTTCCCTGTATGTACACGTCCATATCAGGCCTCCGTTTTTGCTGGCTTGCGGCGAATGACTATTAAAGTTGTGTCGTCTTCCAGCCAGCCAGTTTCTTTTTCCATTTGACCCGCGGAATTCAATTTAATGACTTCTCTGGCCACCAAATGTAATTTCCGCCGGATCTTGTCTGTATTGGAAAAGTAGGAATCCTCTTGCCAAAATTGGCTTAAAGGCCCAACCATTTCCGTTTTGCCTGGGATTGGCTTTAATGAAGCATGCATTAAATCAACCAGACCATCGCTAGCCAAAAAGATTGACGAGACTTCTTCAGTCGGGCAATCTACCTGGATTTGAAAACGGATATCGTCTTCCACAAAGCCTTTGGGCAAAGGTTGGAATAACCCATAACCCAAGTAGGCTGGTTGGTTGCCAGGCCGGGGACTCAATTTTTCAATCAAGTTGTTCCAGCCCACCACTCCATCACCGATGGAAAAGATAAGCGTCCGCTTGGGCGTGACAATGGCGCCGACAGTCGTAAATAAAAAATTATTGACGACTGTGTCGGTTAGACTGTTGCCCAACATCAGGCACATGACCCTGATTTCGGCCAAGACTTCTTGGCGAACCCGTTCAAAAAAAACTTCGGTTGGTTTGGGCAGTTCTGGAATTTGCGAAAGCTGCCTTTGAAAAGCCGAGAGTATTAGTTCAGCGCCAATGTTTGCGCCGACTTCACTCTGCTTGCCCTCGCTGCAGCCATCGCAGACTATAGCCACTAAAGCCTCTGGGGTCTTGAACCAACGATAGGTATCTTGGTTGTTCAAGCCCAAAAGTCGGTGGTGTTTGCCAACAACTGTCCCGCCGGCAATCTCAAAATTTTCCATTTTTCAATACCTCTTTTCGTATCGTGAATTTTATTTAGTTTTCAAAGTCCAAAAAGCCCTGATCTAATCGAGCAGGACTTTTTAGAGAGGGTCTCCCTTTTCTTTAACGCGACTTAAAAAATTGGGAGAAGAACTCTCGAGAAAGCTCTCCTCGATAATTGTCGCGTTAAGGAATGGATTTTTAAGGTGTATTTTTTACACTAACTATTAAGTAAAAAAAATTACATTATTTCTGCCTGAGAAATCAAACGATTGGCAAAAGTGTAAAGCTGGGCTGGCCGGTTTGCTTCACCTTCCCGTTTTTTACCCATCGGCTTTACCAATTTCAAGCTCAAAATTTTCTTCCGAAAATTCCGCTTGTCAAAATGCTTATTCAGGATGATTTCATAAACTCCTTGCAATTCCGAAAGTGAAAAGGCTTTGGGCAAAAGATTACAGACAATATTGGTATAGCCCATTTTGGATTGCAAGCGCCGGACTGCCGTATCAATAATCTTGGCATGGTCATAGGCCAAGGCTGGTAATTTTTTGACTGGAAACCAGCGGACGTCCGCGTATTCTTTGGTGGTATGCAGGGTGACTGAATCGCTGGGAATCAGGGCGAAATAGGCGACTGAGACTACGCGGCCAAAAGGATCCCGCTTAACTTCGCCAAAAGTGTAAAGCTGTTCCAGATAAATATTCTTTACCCCAGTTTTCAGGGCTAATTGCTTGCGAGCCGCGGCTTCCACGGATTCCATGGGTTTGACCAAGCCACCAGGGGCGGCCCAGCATTTTTCAAAAGGCTGCTTTTTCATCTTAATTAATAAAACCTGCAATTCCCCTTGTTTTAAGGTGAAAATGACCACATCAGTGGCAATGGCGGCGAACTTATATTTTAGGGGATTAGGGGACATATATACTTAGTGTAAGATATACACATAGTAGACCCTAATAAAATACCCGTCAAGTCCTAGTTATCCACAAGTAAAAAAGGCAGCTTTTTAAGGCTGCCTTTTGGCTTTTTCACGTAACTCAGCACGAAGTTCCATCCAAATTTTACCCAAATTGTTTTGACCGTCTCCATTAGGACCCCTGGCCCAAAATGCATCATAGGGTGAGTCTTCGATAATCTCCATATCCCCGGTTTCCAAAAGTTTCTTTTGGATATAAGCATGCTGGTACAGCTTGGCCCTGACAATTTCTCTCATGATTCCAAGATTCACTTGGTGCCAATTAGGACGGGTATGTTCCTTATTGGCTTTGGCAATCTGTTTGGCTTCATGGGCAGAAGTCGCCATCTGGATCATCCCAATTATCTCGGGATCCTCAAACTTAGCCGCTTGATAAGCATGTTCGGAAGTCATCCACCTAGCCCCTCGCCAATAGACCGCAAAAGCGGAAAAGTTGGAAAAGGAATACCACGAACCTCCGTAAAACAGAACTTTGTTCAATTTAAATCCCTTCTTTTTTTACCTTTGATTTTCAGTAAAACTTAACTACAAAAACCATCTATGTCAAGCCGAACTAAATTATTATAAACTAAGCCTATGAACAAACTCCAAAAACTGGCCCAATTAATCCGCTATTTCATCTTAATCTCCACCACCCGCGCCGGTTCTGGCCATCCTAGCTCTTCTTTATCTGCTACAGATTTGATGACTGGTTTAATGTTTGGTGGATTTTTCAAGGCTGATTTACGCAATCCAAAAAACCCTAACAATGACCGGCTGATTTTTTCCAAAGGCCATGCGGCGCCACTTTTATACGCTCTGTATGCTGCTGCGGGAAAACTGACCGAAAAGCAATTATTGACTTTAAGGAAATTTAATAGCCCGCTGGAAGGCCATCCTAGCCCTGGCTTTGCTTTTACTGAAGCACCGACAGGATCATTGGGCCAAGGTTTGTCGATTGGGGTTGGTCTGGCTTTGAATGCCAAGCTTGATAAATTATCTTACAAAACTTTTGTACTTTTAGGTGACTCGGAAATGGCTGAAGGCCAAATCTGGGAAGCTATTCAATTAGCAGTGTATTACAAACTGGATAATTTGGTTGGAATTTTGGATGTAAACCGCTTGGGCCAAAGAGGCCAAACCATGTATGGCCACAATTTAAATGCTCACCAAAAAAGAATTGCTAGTTTTGGCTGGAAAACTATTTTGGTTGATGGCCATGATTTTAAACAAATTACCAAAGCCTTTATTGAGGCGAAAAAAACCACCGGCAAACCAGTTATGATTATTGCCAAAACCCTCAAGGGCAAGGGTATTTCATTTTTGGAAAATAAAAACGGTTGGCATGGCAAAACTTTGAAACTTGAACAATTGAAAACTGCTTTAGCTGAACTTGGGACAATTGATAAAAAAATACGAGGTGTGGTTTCAAAACCAATATCAAAGAAAGTCAAAATTTCAAGAATCAAATCAACCAAGCCAGTTAATTATACAAAAGGCGAAATAGCGGCAACCCGCGAAGCTTATGGCAATGCTTTAGTTCGCCTAAGCCCAAAATTTCCTAACCTGATTGCTTTGGATGCGGAAGTCAGCAATTCCACTTATTCGGAATTCCTTCAAAAAGCCTATCCTAAAAAATTCCTGGAAATGTTTATTGCCGAACAAAACATGGTTGATGTGGGTTTAGGCTTGGCCTTGCGCGGCAAACTGCCATTTATTTCCACCTTTGCCGCATTCTTAACCCGGGTTTTTGACCAGATTAGGATGAGCCAATATTCAAACGCTCACTTGGTTTTTTGCGGCTCCCATGCCGGGGTTTCCATTGGCGAAGACGGCGCTTCGCAAATGGGCTTGGAAGATATTGCCATGTTCCGAACTTTGCAAAATGCCACAGTTCTTTATCCCAGTGACGCTGTTGCCACGGAAAAATTAGTTGAACAAGCCGCCAAAGCCAAGGGGATTGTTTATATCCGCACCACTCGCGCTAAAACCCCAGTGCTCTATAAAAACACTGAAAGCTTTCCCATCGGTGGCAGTAAAATTTTGAAACAAAGCAATAAAGACGTGGCTACGATTATTACGGCTGGCATTACTTTGCACGAAGCTTTAAAAGCTTATTCTGAACTGCAAAAACAGAAAATCAACATAAGAATTATTGATTTGTATAGCATTAAACCAATTGATGTTAAAACCTTGCGCAACGCCGCCAAGCAAACCAAGAATTTAATCGTAGTAGAAGACCATGTACCCGAAGGCGGTATTGGCGAAGCCGTTAAAAGCGCAATTTCTGGCATTGACACTAAGCTAATTCACTTAGCCGTCCGAAAAATCCCACATTCAGGCAAGCCTGAACAGCTTTTGGATTATGAAAAAATCTCAGCCAAGATGATTATACGTGCAGTTAAAAAATTAAAAGATAATTAAATGGTAAGAGTTTTACATTTCGTGAAAAAAACTGAGATTAGAAAATACAACATTCAAAATGTTAAATTTGAACTAGAGATTAATAAACATGTATTTCCTCCTTCCCCGCACGGGTCATTTTTTGCAGAAAACATGAAAATTAGCCCCAACGAGTTGGTAATTGATATTGGCTCTGGGACTGGCTTTTTAGCAATTCTGACCGCAAAGTTGGGTGGTAAAGCTTATGCCACAGATGATGATAAAGATGCAATCAACCTAACAAGCAAAAATGCTAAAAGAAACCGTGTTAAAATTAACCTAAGAAAAGGCAGCTATTTTGCCAATTTTAAGAAAAAATTTGATGTAATTGTTGTTAATCTTCCACAAGAAATTGTTCATAAAAATTATCGAAAGGCAATTGGTAAACAGTTGACCAGAAGTTTTGATGGCGGGCCTAATGGTAACAAACAAGTTTTAAAATTTTTAGACATTGCAAAAAAACACATGCACGAAAGGTCGCGAACTTATATTATTGTCTATACGGTTACCAACTATACTCAAACTTTAAAAAAAATTGCTAAGAATTATAATGCCCGGCTGGTAGCTTTTGATATTGGTCCAACTAAAGAATTTGTAATAGATAATATTGGATGGTATAAAAAATTAAATCAAATTGGCAAAATCAGAATATTCAAAGTTGGCAAAAAATGGTATGCAAATGAATATCTTTTTGAATTAACCTTAAAATAGTCCCCTCATCCTTATGATCAAACGCATCCACTCCACTTTATTTTTCTGCAAAGACTTGTATAAAACCACCAAGTTTTATGAAACCTTAGGTTTTACAGTTTCCAAGGCTAATGATGCGGTTCGCATTACCTTTGGCGATTACAAGCTGGCTTTTATGGATGAAAACAAAACCTTGATAAAAACTGATGCTGATGAAGGGCTGAAAGGCGTTGGGATTTACACCTATTTCGAAGTTGAAAATGTTGATGCTTTTTACCAAGCCCTGAAAGAAAAAAATATTACGACTTCCAGTGAACCCAAAGATTGGCCTTGGGGCAAAAGGGAATTTGCAGTCAGGGATCCTGACGGGTATAAGCTGATATTTTTTTCGAAAATATAAATTATTATTACGTTACGGCAGAATGAAAAGACGTATAAGATTGCTCCCGCCTGCCTCGCCGGCGCGAGTTCGGCGGGCAGGTCATCCCGCCATACGGCGGGATCGCAATAACAAATACAACAAGAATATTATTTAAAATTTTCCAAACTTAACATTATTTAACCATATGCGGGAAAATCCAAGCGAACAAGAACAGGTATACTCGTCACCCGAAGAAAAATTTGCCAATGAAATCGAATCTAGATATACAACATGGATTTCTATTGTTGATGAATCTGATGTTGACGAAAAAACTAAGGGGGGGATTAAAAAAGACTGGAAATTTTTAAAAAAAGCGGGTTGAATAATTGGCGCAGCGGTGATGGTTGGATGAATATTGGCGATGCTGTTCATGGTACGATCTCTTACATTTTATCAATAACCGAAAGGGATAAAAACAAAAAAGAAGCAGAGGCTTTGTTTGAAAACATCCGAGATGATATTTGGGCGTTATTTGAGGAGACAAATAAATAGTCCAGCTAAAATTAACAGGGCGGTTTAAACAAATTGACTGATAGCGGATAGTATTATAGGCTCGAAAAAGCCGTTCTTTTCAAAAACCTTTTAGAAAATCTGGATTAAGCATAAACCAAAAAGGAGGTTAAAAATGGGAATATGGCACCTTGACCCGGCATGTGAATCGGCTTTAACTAACCTGAACGACGAAATCAGCATATTCGAGCGGACTACCGGACGAAATTATGTGTTGATTCTCGTACCCGAAGCGCCTGACGAAAAAATCCACATGTCACAAAACGGCAAGCCATTACCGGAAGAATCCAATATGGATCCGAAAGAATTCCTGGCAATAGCATTGCAAAAAAGGAGGCATAATCTTGGGCTATCTTAGCAGACAACCAACCAGCAATGAACCGCCAAAGCCGAATGCGGGCACGAGTCCATGGCTAGAAGCAAATGAACTGGCGGATGAATTCTCCCTGCTGCTCAATGGCCTAGCGAAACGGTGTGCGAAGTGCCAGCGTGCAACGCGGATTAAACATCTGGATAATGACCATTGTTGTCCCGATTGCCGGTAAGTCCAAAAGCTATATCATGAAGTTCCACAATGGAGGCGGAAAAATATTTCGCCTTCTTTTTAAATATTGCAAATGTCATAGCGAGGAGGAGCCAAGCGACGACGCGGCAAACTTATATTAAAAACCTCATCCTGAACTCGATTCAGGATCTCTAAACATTAAGATGCCGAAATAAACTTGCCCTCGCATCCATTGTGGTGCGGGGTTCGGCATGAGAATTTATCTTTTCCGAAAATCCCTTTCCAGTTTATTGGCGGATTTTGGGTTTAATTGATATTTATTTATATTCTTCTGTCTTTGCCTAACTATTTCATAAATAAAAATCCCGGCCGTGACTGAAACATTAAGGCTTTGCACCATGCCCTGCATGGGAATAGCCAATATTTGGTCAGCCGACTTAATGGCAAAATCTGACAAGCCCCGATGTTCATTACCGACCAGCAAGGCAATTTTATTATATAATAACTTGGTTTTAAAAAGGTTTTTAGATTTTTGAGTTAGGGCTGTGGCAATAATTTCATAACCTGTTTTTTTCAAAACCTTCAAGCAATCTTGGGTAGAATTAAAGACTTTAAAACTCAACCACTTATTGGCTGAAGAAGAGCTGGATTTCCCAATTTTCCTAGGGTTATACTTCTTCTCTTTTTCAAAAATAAAACAGACATCTTGTACGCCAAAGGCATCACAGGTCCTCAAAATCGCCGCGGCATTGTGCGGATCATGAATATCTTCGAGTACAACGACAAAACCAGCCTGCCGATTTTTAACAACAGTTCTTATTTTTTTCTGCCGTTTATTTAATTTCATTGGCTAATAAGGTATTTATCCTGCTTCAAAAAATTCTGCTTATAGTATCGCAAAGATTCGTCAATTATCTTAATATTTTTTACCTTCTTCTTTTTCCAATCACCCTTCTTTAGGGCTTTCGCTAATTCAGTCATATTCCCAACAACTTTATCACATGCGATAAATACATAAGGGTCAACATATTTTTTGTATACTCTTCCGAATATTTCTTTTTTAGCCAAATTAAATTTGCCGCCTTTCGGTGCTAAACCAATTAATGGCTTTCCATAATACTTGGCGATCAACATTTCCTGCGAACCGCCGACGCTAATATCGTCGCTCAAATAAACTACCACCACATCAGACATATTTATCATGTAACAATTTCGGCCATAAATTAGTTTCGAATCAGTGTGGTCAAATTTAAATCCGGCGGCACTTTTAGTCGGGTCAATATTGATTATTTTTAATCCTGACTTTTTAGATAATTCAGCGCTAAAACCATCACGCCAATAATGGGTCTTGAAACTTGAGTCCTTGGAAACTTTACCCGCAATATATAATTTCATGGTTTATAATCAAAATTTTTCAATCTCCCGGATAACTTCCGGCAATTCTTGCGTCTCAATCAAATGCCCGCGATTTTGCAACACCAAAACCCGGGCGTCTAATTTTTCCTCAAAAATTTTCTTATTACTTTCCAAAAAACCAAACGGGTCATTATCCGATAAAATTACCGTGAATTTTTCACAGTGACTTTTTATTTTTACAAAATCAATTGGCGTGTTAATCCAGGGCTTGGCAATGGCCCGCTCTTCATCACTTTCTATGTTGTCTAAATCAAACCAACCCGCAACAAAAATTACCCCGCCGATTTTTATACTGACAGGTAAACTTTCCAAATACCGCAATATAGCCTGACAGCCAATGCTATGGCCGATTAAATAGGCCTGTTCATCTGGTTTGGTAATGGTTTGCCTCAAAATTCCCACCCATTTTTCAATATCTGGACTTTCAGTATCTGGCATTGCTGGAATTTGGACTTTAAAACCTGTTGATTCCAAAATTTTCCTAGCCCAGGGAAGCCAGCCTTCTTCAGGATTTCCGCCCCAACCATGTATGATTATCACTTGTTTCATTAGTTTATATCTGATTGCTAACTGGCTTAATTTCCGAGGATTTTCTGTTTCCAACAATTGCCGTAATCAAAATGCCAACATAGAAAATAAAACCATACACGCAGGCGGGTAAGGTGTCGGGTTTAAGCCAAAATATCTCATAAATGGAAAGTCCCAGGGCAAACAAAGTACCGATTATACCTAAAACCAAAATAGCGTTATTGATACAACGCTTGTTAATAAATTTCAAACCAATAAGCGCCAAGATTAAAACCGCCATAAACATGAAAAAGCCGTAAACGCAGTTTGGCACGCCAAAAATCTTAACTGGCCCAGACCCGCCACTGCAGGACAAAAAAGTGTTCGTACACCCACTTTTAAATAGGTTGACATAAGAAAGATAACCGGAAAGCGCTGACCCAAGTACGGCAAATAAACCAATCAATAAGAAACCCTTGTTCGTTTGCATAATAAAGAATGATTAATGATAACTTAAGTAATTTTAGCTAATTTAAGTTTGATTGACTACTTGGCCTTCACCTAAAATTGAAAATTCTTCAGAAGACAAGCCGTTCCCCAAAAGCCGGCTGCCAAAACATTTGCTGGTGGTAAACAAACCATCCTCGCCTTTTTTTAAGTACAACAAATATTCTTGGTTGTTTGAGGCAAAATGCAATTCACAATTAGTGCTTGGGTTTTTAATGGCCGTGCTTTGCTTGGCAAAAATTTCTATGCCACCTTCAGGCATTTGGCCTTTATAAATTTTATCCGCAGTAAATAAAACTTTGGCGTTTTCCGGACCGTCTGCTAAAACTAAAAAAACTTTTCCGGAGACTATCAAATCCGCTTGTTGAATTTTTTCAGCCGCAGGCAGACTTTTACATTCAAAATTATCCTGGTTTTTCGTCTTCAGAAAAACCCAAATACCTATTACCAATAATAAAACCATTCCGCCGCAAAGGTAGTAGGGAACATTTGACTGTTTTTTTGGTTTTCGGAAGAAAGACGGCATTAATTTCATTTTGCGGCTTTTTTTATCAAAATTCAAGCATCCTTTGGTTTATTTGACATTTATCATTATTTAAATTAAGTTTTGGACGATTAAACATAAACCTTAGGCCAAAAGGAGAGAAAGATGTATAGCAACGTCTTAGCTATAATTGTCGATTTGTACATGTATAGCGACCCAACACCGCTCGTTTCAAAAGGATTCTTAACTAAGGTAAAGCTTAGGCCGGGAGATAAACGAGTTCGCACAATGTCACCTGATCTAAGAAAGCTCTATTGCATTTACCGTGCTTTTAAAGCAAAAACGCCATTTGCACATAATGGCGCCTCTGAAGGCCGACAACCTGGTGAACTCAATTGGAAAGCAAGGATCCATGCTGAGTTGCTCGAACAACACAAAATTGGGTTGCTATGCTCAGCCCTACACGCGATGTTCTTTGCTTCACTCAGATTAGAATTAATCCATGCCGGATTTCCACAAGACTACTGGCTTTGCGTCCGGGGCGCAGATATTGTCTGGCGCAAAGAAGCTGATACTGATCCTGACGCATTCCAGATTCACGTCCAATAGTCCAAATTTCTTTCCAAAAATACCCCAGGGATTCCTCGGGGTATTTTTTAATTGGTTTTTTAAACCCTGATTATTTCCAATTCACGTTCAGGGTGGAAGCGCCTAAGCCAAAATCCAAGTTTACTTTCTTGGTGGTACTGGCGTAATTATTGGATTCATAAGTCTTATCGTCAATTTTCTTGAAATCCGACAGGTTTTTAGAGGTTGCGCCGGCATCAATATTCAATTTTGCGCCTAGGGATTTAGGCAAAGTGATATTTATGGTACTGGCCCCAGCATCCACATTCACGCTGGCTTGCTCAAGCTTATCACCTAAAGTCAGATTCAAGGTTGACGCTCCGGTGTCTACATCAACGGCTTTGGCCATCACGTTTGTCAAATCTAAATCCATATCCGAAGCCCCGGAATCAATATTCAAGTTTATTGGTAGGTCATTATTTACTTGCAAATCAATGGTGTTTTTGGATGAGGTGAACCATTTCCAGGAACTAGTGGTTTCTAAAGTAATATTCTGGATATTATCTTTGGTTTCTTCCTGTTGTTTTAGCTCCAAATTATAGCTGGAAAAAATCCCTGTCAGTAATTTAGCCGAACCACCTTTAATGTTTAATTTGGTTGCGCCAGTGTTCAAGTTGAGCACGGCGCTAGTGACATTAGCTGCCTTGTCATAACCCACTTCCTGGGTGGTCAAATTTTTGTCACTTGAATTGCCAAAAACCATCCAGGCAACTAAAGCCAAAACTATGATCGTAACGATTGTACCAGATAGCCAAGAAAACCAGCCTCGACCAGTTAGGATGGAAAGGCCGATAAAAATAATGATCAGGGGCCAAATCCAATTCCAATCAATATTGATATCTTGAGGAAGCCAACCAGCGGCTCGGCCCAAAAACATTAAACCAACAATGATAACAAAAAGCCCAATGAAAAACCCACCAGGCCTGCGCTGCCCATAATGGTGATGATGAATTTCCTTAACTACGCTTTTTTCTGGTTCTGATTTTTTTGTTTCTGGATTTTGGGGATTGGTATTTTCCATATTATTTGCGTTTTAAGATTAGGAATAAACCGACAATCACTATCAAGATTGGCCAGACGAAATCCCACCTGAACCAATGCATGGGCACGATTTGCTGAATCAAAATCAGCAAGCCGATGGCCACCACAATCAAGCCAATCCAATTGCGGCGATTGTCCATCCAGCGAGGATTCTCTTTAAAATCCCTGGCCATATTTTGTGCGCCCTCTTTAATCTCATCAACTACGCCCCCAACTGAACCGACTTTGCCCAAGCCTTCAACCTTGTTTTCGTCTGGGACAATAAACATCATGACTATATAAACCAAAATGCCTGCCCCGTCAGCCAAGGTAAAAAGCACAAAAAGCGCCCGGAAAATTATGGGGTCAATGTTGAAATATTCGCCCAAGCCCCCGCAAACCCCGCCAATCATGCGGTTTTTGCGCGAACGATAAAGTTTTCTTGCTTCTGCCATATGCTTAATAATTAATGAGAAATCGGCATAAATATAGCAATTAGTTTGAAAAAGACAAGGCTCATAAGTGTTTTCCTTGACTAAAACTGCTTTTTCTGGTAAGATATAGGTATAAAATTAAAATAAAAATCATATGGAGGATCCTAATAACCAAATCCAAAATTGGCTTGTCTCGGTCAGGCAAGCTGGTCTTTCTAATGAACAAATCCAGGCAGAATTGCTGAAAAGCGGCTGGACCCTTGAGCAAGTCCAAAACCTCTTGCAAACTCCCCGAGAAGCAGTCCAAAAGGAAATCCAGGCCAGCCAAACCCTGCCAGAAAATATTGTGGATCTAGCCAAGGGCGCTCAAAAGGGTTTTAGTCCAAGCGGAACAAAACCCAAAACCAGCCATAAAACTTTAGTGGTGGTTTTATCTGTGATTGTAGGAACTTTAATTCTTGGTGGTGTGGCATTTGCTGGTTGGAAAGGTTATATTCCTATCCCTTTCATAGGCAATAACTCAGAAAAAATCCTAAACCAGGCAATCAAGGGGTTTGGTAATATCCAAAATGCTGAAGTAGGTGTTAATTTTCGGGTTGCGGCAGAAGCAAAAGACCCGCGGTATCAAAGTCTTCCATCGGAAAAAATGCATAATCTAAATTCTAAGTCTGGATTTTCTTTGAACACGTTTAACAATCTACCGCCCGACCTGCTTATTGATGGACGGTTAACACTTTCTGCCAAAAGCAATCAAATTACTGATGCTAAAAACCTGCTAGATGATGGTTCTGGAATCATGACGCTGTCTGGTTCTTATACGGGTAATGGGCAAAAATATTCTTTAGATTCAGAATTAAGGTACACCCAGAAGAAACTTTACTTAATTCTCCGCCAAATTCCAGCGGTTCCATTTGTTGATTTAAGTGCATTCAAAGGCCAATGGTTTTCGCTTGATGCCACAAATGCAGAACAAAATTACGGTTTGAATTTGGAAGATACAACCAAGGGCCTGCCAAATCAGCAAGAAACTGAAAAACTTAAAACTGAAATCGGTATTCTGGCAAAACATGCAATTAAAACAAAAGCTCTAGCCCTAAAGAAGGTTGGTACAGAAAAAATTAACGGCCAAGATACCCAAAGAATAAACATTTTAATCAAACGAGACAATTTTTCAGAAATGGTACGAACCTACCGTGCTGATGCAAGCAACAGAAAGGTTAGCGTAATACAAATCGAAAATTTACTAAATGAATTAAATACACCTTTAACTTCCGAGGAATGGGTGGCCAGTGATTATGTAAAAGAAATAAGTTTAAATCTTTGGTTAAATAAATCAGATTCAAGTCCAAGAAAAATAGAATTATCTCTGGTTGTGGTGCCTATAAATCCTTCCAATGATATTAGGGAAAAACAATTTCGAATAACTCTTAGCCTGGCCTTAGACCATATTAACGAGCAGCCAACCGTTGATATTCCCCAAAATGCCAAACCGATTGAAGAAATCATTGCACCTCTGCTAGAAGGCCCGCGATCAAAAGCCAGGGATGCCCAGAGAAAATCAGATGTTGGTCAAATCCGGACTGGTTTAGCTTTATATTTTGATGAATATTCAAAATATCCAGCGGCTTTAGATGAGCTGGCTAATGACAAGAATAGATTCATGAGTAAGCTCCCGACGCCACCGACTGCTGAAGAAAAATATATATATATACTCAATGCAGACAAAACCAATTATACAGTTTGTGCAACATTAGAAAATGAAGAAAATAGTAGCCTTAACTATTGTTTAAATAAATTAGGACCAATTACATCCACAACGCCAACTCAACCTTAAGTATATTTATATGGACCAAAATCTACTAAATTGGGTTTACAATGCGCGTTCATCTGGCCTGGCTGAACAGGAAATCCGCCAGCAATTATTAGCCCAAGGCTGGCAAGAAGCTGATGTAAATCAAGCCATCAAATCAGTGCCTGTTTCACAACCGAATAAGTCTGCTGCTACACCTAATCAGTCTGGTCATGTGGTTTCTGCGAATGTCGAATATTCGCCAAAAAATTATACTATCGGCAAGCACATTTTTAGCCGGGCTTGGGGGAAAACAAAAACCATCTGGATCCATTATTTGCCTTATGCCATTATTGGCCTAGTAATCAGCATTGGCGGTGCTTTTGTTTCCAGTTGGGGGACAAGCCAGGGCATAATTTGGATGTCATTAATCATCACTTTTGTTTCTGTAATAGTCAGCCAGCTCTTGTCTTTAATTACCGCGATATTCTTAACCTCCAACGAGCTTGATCATTCAAGCGCTTTATCAAGGTTGGGCGGCTTAGCTTTGCCATTTATTGGCGCGACTATTCTTTCTTTGTTCGTTGCTTATGGCGGCTTAATCCTCTTTGCCATCCCGGGCATACTCATGCTGCTGGCTTTTACGCTTATGCCTTATGTTGTGGCCAAGGAAGGTCTTGGCGGTCTTGAAGCGCTCAAGCGGTGCTATATCATTGCCAGGGGATTTCGGGGAAATATTTTTGGAGCCATGTTAATGCTGGGCCTATTTATGTTGGCCCTGGGCATACCGCTCATTATTCTTATGATTGTTATTTTTGTCGTCAGCATGAGTAATCCTATTGGCCCAACAATCTTTATTATGGGCATAACGGCAATTTTCATGACCATTTGGCCATTATACCTGGCCTCATACACTAGCATATTATATGACGACCTAGCCGCTATCAGGCCAATTGGAATTGATCCAGAAGTTGGTGAAAAAGGTAAAAAATTAATGTTTGTTTACATTGGTATTTTTGTCCTTTTAGGCTTATATCCAATTTATTCAATAATAACTTCGTTTGGGAAATAATATTAAATTAATTTAATTTAAAAATCACCCCCTTACCATCTATATGGTAAGGGGGTATTGTTATTGAGCAAAGAAAAAGGCTAGTGTCATATTGAAGTACAGAACAATCAACATAATGCCTTCGATCATGTTCCACTTGTTATCTCTCAAGACAATGTAAGTGGCGACTAGAGAAATCGCCAAAAGACCAAAGGGTAACCCAGCGAAATTTAAGGTAATGGGATTTCCAGTCAAAGTTCCAAGGATAACTGCCAGAGGGGCAACAATCATCCCGACTTGTGACGCGCTACCCACTGAAATGGCCAGCGATAGTTCAATCAAACCTTTCCTGGCTGACATTATTGCTGAAACATGTTCAGCAATATTACCTAACACCGGCAGGATGATGAAACCAATCATGGCTTTGGAAATATTCAAGCTTTGAGAAACCGCTTCAACTTCCATCACCAGATTTTCACTTTGCCAATAAGCAGCTGCGGTCATTATGATTAAAGTCGCCAGCGAAGCCTTTTTACTCCAGGTTCCATCCATTTTTTCAGCTTGTTCATTCACTACCCCCATTCTTTCTTTATCCAGAAAGAATAAGAAATAGCAGAGATAAACTACGATCAGGACATAAGAAAGCAAGTTGCTGAAAATCTGTTGGTTCCCGACTGGGATCCTGTTGGCAAATAGGCTTGGCAATAACAGGGTTACGCCAACCACCATGAGCTGGGTTATAAAATAGGTACCGGTAGAAGCTTGAAACTTCATTGTCCCATTTTTTTTGCAGCCTAAAATGATCGAGAAGCCCAAAACCAAAAGCAAATTACCAATAATAGAACCAACAATACCACCCTGGACTAATTCGATTTGGTTTGCCCGAATGGCAGCATAGATGATAATAATTTCCGGTAAGTTGCTCAGAGTCACATTCAATAACCCCGCCTTTTTTTGACCAAGGTACCTGGCCAAATGTTGTGTCGCCTCGCCTAAAAGCTTGCTGATAAAAATCAGGCTAATGGCCGAGGAGATAAAATTGACTTCCGAGCTATTAAGGAAAAATCGGCCAATGGCCGAGGTTATCAGGGTGATTATTACCACCCAGAAAATCCACGCCATACAGCCTCCTTTCTTTTCAATTTCTTCGTTTTTTGTTTTCCGATTAATCTAGCAAATTTTTATCAAATTGTCAAGGGTACCGTAATGGGTAATCCATATCAGTTGGAACAAGCGACAAGGGTTTTAGCTAAGTAACTATTGGGTGAAATGAAGATTTCAGGTGAGGAAAATCTGAAGCAAAATTCACTTACGTATTCTGGCAGGTAAATCGAAGTGGCATGGTGATACATTCTTCTAATAAAAGTCCGTAAGTTGCCAAACATCCCTTCAATTTCACTGGTTAATTCAAATTCCCATCTCTTGTGAATATCCTGTTTGTGCTTAACCTGCCACCATTGGTTAATGTTTTGATAGATACCAGAGCCATCAGTTTGCAAATAGCTTTTAGGCTCAACGTGTTGGAACAGGAATTCGGTAGCATCGCGTTTGTCCACGGACTTCTTGAAGATGACTTGATGGGCTAGGTTTCGACTACTCTCCTGTTTAGCCATAAGCAGGGCTAAATTTTTAAAGTAGGCTTCGTCCATTTGGATATGACCGTTCAAAATTGGCTCAAATTGGGGTAAATGTAGTCTAAATTGCCTAAACCAATATCTAACCGATTCTTCTTGGATATGACAGAGCTTCTGAGTCTGTAAAACGGGTATTTTTTGAGTCCAGCACCATAATAGCGCCCAAAAGGTTCTAAGGGAAAGTTTCATGTCTTTAAGCCAGGTATTGGATAATAGGCTAAAAGGCTTGCGACATTTTCGACAACGATAACGGTCTTCTGAAGAATAAACTTGTCTGGAGTGACAATGAGGACAGCAGAGATTGTGTCCGAAGATAATTTGCCTTAAAGTTTTTCTGATCTTAGCTTCTGAAGGTATTTATTTTAAGAGGGCGATCATATGAGACATAAGGTTAAAGCGAGTAATTTCACTTTATCCTTGTTCCATCAGGCAGGGTATACCCAATCCAAAATCAAGGCTTGACATCTTTGCAAGATGCTGTTAAGATTTACGCTCGAAAAATTAACACAAAAATACCAAAAGGAGTTTCGTTCAAAAATGGCTGAACCAAATACAAAAACCAACCATTCATGTGATGCGTGTGGCTACGTTTTCACTGTTTCTGACGTTTTTATGTATGCCTTTGTTGATGGTTACTTCTGCCCCGTCTGTTGGGTAGACACCAGGCCAAAAGCACTTGCCATTGTCTAGTTATTTAAAAAAGTCGTCTTCATTGCACGGCTTTTTTGTTTGTTTAAATTTTCCTGGGGTCCCAAAATTTTTAATGCAAAATCAATTCGCCCCACGCGGCGGAACTGGCGCGTGGGGAAAACGGCGTGCTTGTGGAAACCAACTTGGGGGTCCCCATTTCATCAAAGATGAAATGGGGAAAGCGAGGCTTCACGCGTAGAGCGGCGCTTTTGCCGTTTACGGCAAAACAGAGCTCGCAGCGTGAAACGAGCTGGTCGGGGTGCGCGGACTCGAACCGCGGACCTCTCGCTCCCAAAGCGAGCGTTCTAGCCAACTGAACTACACCCCGTTAGAAGTTTTTAATAATTGAAAGCCCTCTTCTCAGTTCACTTTGGTGCCGAGTGTCAGAATCGAACTGACGACGCCAGCCTCTTCAGGGCTGCGCTCTACCACTGAGCTAACTCGGCCCCAAAGTGAACTGAGTTTTAAAATTGCAAAATTGAGGGCCCCACGCGGCGGAACTGGCGCGTGGGGAAAGCGGCACACTTGCGGAATAAACCCCGACAAATCAGGAACGCAGCGAAGCGAGTACGGATTTGTCGGGAAAGCGAGGCTTCGTGCGGAGTCCGGAGTGAGCAAGCGTTAGCGTGCTCACGCAGGGCGAAGCACGAAACGAACTGGTGGGTCCGAGAGGAGTTGAACCTCTGACCTCCACAATGTCAATGTGGCGCTCTAACCAACTGAGCTACGAACCCATAAACCAGGGGGTCCCCATTTCATCTTTGATGAAATGGGTAAAGCGGCACGCTTGCGGAACCTGGAGCAGAACCAAAACCTTGGTTATGCGGAAGGTGAAGCAAGCGATGACGCGTGGTGGGCGACTCAGGAATCGCCCGGCAGAGCCGGGTCCGGCTATGCCGGAAACCTGAGACCTCGCCTGCCTTTGCCGAAGCGGCTTCGCGCAGGCAGGTCATTATCAGCTCCGCCCCGTACCAAAAGGGGCAATGGTGGGCATGCCTGGAGTCGAACCAGGGACCTCGTCATTATCAGTGACGCGCTCTAACCATCTGAGCTACATGCCCCCTTTGGTACGGGGTGAACGCTCTAACCATCTGAGCTACATGCCCCCTTTGGTACGGGGTGAACGCTCTAACCATCTGAGCTAGTCGCCCACCGCAGGGGCTTATCGCAAACCATCTGACTGCCCCGTATCCGACCGAAGGGAGTGATACGGGGAGCTAGTCGCCCTTAAAAACCAAGTATTAATAACTTATCAAAAAAAGACTGGCCGTCATAGGCCAGCCCTTTGGCCCCCGCAATTTGTAAATCTTTATTATCGAAACAATAGCTAAATGCGAGGTGCCATCCCGCAGGCAGCCGGCCCTATTGTTTATGCGGGATGTCATCATGTTAACAACTCAAGAGTGGTAAGAGAAATAAAATAGAACTTATCAATACCTCGTTTCACGAGGCAATAGTTGTCAGTTTATATTGCCCCGAAGGCAATCTAAACTGACAGCACGACTATAATGTGTCCCACCATTTGGTGGGACGACACCGTATCTCCCTAGAAAGGAGGTGATCCATCGACAGCTTCCGCTACCGATGCCTTGTTACGACTTCGCCCCTATCATCGACTCTACCTTGATCTCTACTAATGCAGAGGCTTCAGGTATTTCCGACTCTCTTGGCGTGACGGGCGGTGTGTACAAAGCCCGAGAACGTATTCACCGCGCCATGTCTGATGCGCGGTTACTAGCGATTCCAGCTTCATAAGGTCGAGTTGCAGCCCTTAATCTGAACTGAGGGGTGGTTTGGTGGGATTTGCTTCACCTTACGGTTTCGCGGCCCATTGTTGCACCCCATTGTAGCACGTGTGTAGCCCAGGTCGTCAGAGGACCATGCTGACTTGACGTCATCCTCGCCTTCCTCCGGCTTAAAGCCGGCAGTCTGTTATGAATACTTTAACATAACACGAGGGTTGCGCTCGTTAGGGGACTTAACCCAACGTCTCACGACACGAGCTGACGACAGCCATGCAGCACCTGTCACCGGGTTCCTTGCGGCACATCCACCTTTCGGCGGACTTCCCGGGATGTCAAGACCTGGTAAGGTTCCTCGTTTATCGTCGAATTAAACCACATGCTCCACCGCTTGTGCGGGCTCCCGTCAATTCCTTTGAGTTTTAGCCTTGCGGCCGTACTACCCAGGCGGGGTACTTAATGCGTTAGCTTGATTAACCGACACTGCAGGGGTCGAATCCCACAATGCCTAGTACCCATCGTTTACGGCGTGGACTACACGGGTATCTAATCCGTATCGCTCCCCACGCTTTCGTTCGTGAAGTGTCAGCAATGTTCCAGCAAACTGCTTTCGCTATTGGTGTTCTTGTCGATATTAGCGCATTTTACTACTACACCGACAATTCCGTTTGCCTCTCCCATGCTCAAGTCTGGAAGTTTTCCTAGCAGTTGCACCGTTAAGCAGTGCGATTTGACCAGGAACTTTCCAAACCACCGTTGAACTCTTTACGCCCAATAAATCCGGATAACGCTTGAGGCCTTCGTATTACCGCTGCTGCTGGCACGAAGTTAGCAGCCCCTTATTCCTCTGGTACCTTCAGAGTTATTCCCAGAGAAAAGCAGTTTACGCCCCGAGGGGTTTCTTCCTGCACGCGGCGTCGCTCCTTCAGACTTTCGTCCATTGAGGAATATTCTTGACTGCAGCCTCCCGTAGGAGTGTGGACAGTGTCTCAGTTCCACTGAGGCGGGTCGCGCTCTCACGCCCGCTATCCGTCTTAGCCTTGGTGAGCCATTACCTCACCAACTAGCTGATGGACCATAGGCCCCTCTCAATCCGACTTGCGTCTTTACTGTCCCGCCATACGACGGGAAAGACTATCGGGTATTAGCTCCGCTTTCGCGGAGTTATCCCCGTGACTGAGGCAGGTTACCAATGTGTTACGCACCCGTTTGCCACTCACCTCCGCCCATCGCTACGCAATGGGCTACGATGAGCAGGCTCGTTGCATTTTCACAACGCGCCTGCGGACCGAAGCTCTTCACGCAGTGAAGGGCGAAGGTTCGTTCGACTTGCATGCCTAAAACACGCCGCCAGCGTTCATCCTGAGCCAGGATCAAACTCTCAAATAAAATCTTTAAGAATTAAATCTTTAAACCAACTTTGTCAATTAAGAAAAAGCTGGGTAGGATCCCCGGCAAAGCCGGGTCCGGCTATGCCGGAAAACTCTCAAATAAGTTTGAAAGCATTGGCTCTCAACAAAGTTTATCGCAGAAAACTTTTTAAAAAACTGCCTTGGATTTAAAAAATCCAAGAAAAAGATTTATTGAAATTGACGTTCTATTTGCTCTAAAGCGAAATTGCTTTCACCTTAGAGTTCATCTTACCACTCTTTAGTTGTCAACGATCTTTCGAGTTAACCTTTCCAAACCCTCCTTCGCCCGGCTTCGGAGGGCTAAAGAAAAACAGGGAGGCCTTTTCATAGGCATCACTGTCTTTTCCTCTTTAAAAACCTGAATTGTCAGTTTTCTAAAGCTTTACATAAAATAAGGTTTATTCTGCCGAATTTACGGTACAAGAACTATAAATTATCGGCTCTAACATCATAACTAAGATCCTGAAGCCTGTCAAGTCCGGGTAGGTAAATCAATCTATAATGGATATCGGTGAAAATAAGCCCACAATTATTCATGCCAACCATGACTCCTGGATCAACGTTTGATATTGACGTTTTCTATTATACCATGATAGGTTTATCTCTAATTAAAATATTCACAAAACACACTGAAACAAAATCTAAAATAGTTTGGGAGGACCAATGCAAAAACCTTTAAACACGGTAATTTTTGTCCTTTTCAGTATCATTTCCCTGTGTTTTCTCTTTATCGGACTTCAGGTCAAATCTTTACCGCCGCATCCGGGTGGGTTGCTGATCCTACTTTTCGGGGCGATTTTCCATTCGATCGGGCTCTTCGTCAGTATCCGCGAAGGCAATACGCCGGCAGCCTGTATCATCGGGATCTTCTGTATGTTCTGGTGGTACATCGGCATAATGCTCGTGCTCATCGCACTTGGAATATCAACCAAGGATCAGTATGTTTCTGGCCTGAAGTGGCTGGAACCGTCAGTTGCTCTATCGGTGTATATCCTCTCGTATATGTATACACGGATTAAGTCGCTCTTTTACATACTCCTGGGACTCGGAACAACAGTAGTCTACCTATGGGCGGCAAAAGCGATCCTTCCAGGACTCGAAGATGGCGTACCGTACGTCGTCGGCGCACTTGGGATCGGGAGTGTACTGGTCGTGATTGGACAACTGAAGCAACTCAAAAATAACCTGGTTTGATAATCAGATGAAATGGTAATTTGGTCTATCCGGCTAGCGCCTCACGCTAGCCGGATTATTTTATTCTGGTAATTTATGCCTTTCCATCTGCCCAGTGGTAAGCTGATGTTTATGGAAAAAGACCGCGCCAGCAATGGCGGTAATCCCCACAATCGCGCCCAAACTAGTAATAACCGCGGGCACAGCAATAATCCCGCTTAAGGCGCCAATGCCAATGACTGGTACAAAAGCAAACAGATTTTGGACAGTATTTTGCAAGCCAAAAACCCGGCCTTGCTCGTGATTAGGCGTACGATCCTGTAAAACTGTTTGGGCCGAAACCAAAATGAATGGGTCAGCAAAGCCTGATGCCCCGGCAAGCAAAATGACTAAGGCCAACCTGACTCCGTTTGGACTGAAAGCCGGAATCAAATCTGGTAACCAGTGGGCGAGCGGTACGATAGCAATAGCCAGAAGCAAAGCCAGGGCATCCAGCGTAATACCAAAAGTTACCAGCCGATGTAGCGGGATGCGGTGTTTTAATTTATTTGCCAAAAATACTCCAAGTAAAGTACCGACAGCTGTGGGTATAATAAATACCAAAGTAATATCACGGACACGGAAACCCAAAAAGTCTAAAGCAAAAGAAGGCATGAGTGAAGCAAATGATTTTTCTACGGCAATCAGAATTGAAACCTGCAATAAAAGCACGCCGATTATGGCATCCTTGCGAACATATTTCACGCCTTCCACAAAACGAACCCAGACCAAACGAAGGTGCTTGGCTAAAGCCAAGCGAGGCTCTTTAAGCTTGGCCAAATGGTCAGCCAATTCAGGCAAACGATAAGCCACCAAGACAGCCAAGAGGTAAAACATCAAGCCGATTGCATAAGTCAAACGATCGCCAAAAAGATCAATTAATGGTGCGGCCGCACCATAGCCAATTAAAAAAAGCGCGTAAGTGGTAAGCGTGAAAAAGGAATTTGCGGCAAAAAGCTTTTCCTTGGGTACCACCTGGGGAATAGCGGCTGAAGTGGCTGGCGTAAAAAGCTGGGAAAGAGTGTGCATTATAAAGGCGGCCAGAAGCACGCCTAAAGTCCACTTGGCAAAAATTATTGCCAAAACCACGCTGGCCGCCCGGGTCAGATGGACAAAAATCAAAACCCGCCGGCGATCATAGCTGTCCGCCAAAACTCCAGCGAGCGAGGAAAACAAAATTGGCGGAATGCTTTGCATGCCCACTAAAACAGCGACCGCGGCGTTTGACTTGGAATGGGCATAAACAGCCAAGACAAAAGCAAAAGTTAAAATATTTGTAGCTGCCAAAGACGCCACTTGGCTAGCCCAGAGCCGGCGGAAGCCAGGGATTTTCAAGACCGAGGCATCGAGTTTCATATTTTCTTTATTTTTGCATGTTTTGCCCGCCAGGCAGTAACTTTCTTAGGATCACCGCTCAAAAGTTCTTTTGGCACTTTCATTTTTTTAAAACTCTCTGGCCGGGTGTAATGCGGATATTCCAACCAACCAGGGGTTTGGTGCGACTCATCTTGGCTGGATTCATCTTTGCCCAACACGCCCGGGATTAAACGACTAATCGCATCAATTACCACCATGGTCGGCAATTCCCCGCCGGTTAAAACATAATCGCCAATGGAAATTTCTTCATCCACCCATTTTAAAATCCTCTCATCAATACCTTCATAACGGCCGGGGATTAAAATTATTTGGTCCAAATTTTTCCAAGACTTAGCTCTGACTTGGGTAAAATTTTCACCTTTGGCCGAAAATAAAACAACCTTGGCTTTTCTTTTTTTCTTTATGGCTTTCAGCGCCTTAAAAAGCGGCTCCACTTTCATGACCATGCCTGGACCCCCGCCATAGGGCCGGTCATCTACGGTCTTATGTTTGTCAATGGTCCATTTACGCAAATCATGGATTTTAACTTTAATTTTGCCATGCTTAACCGCCCGACCAATTATGCTTTGTTCCAAGTAACCAAAAGCCTGGGGGAAGATTGTAATAATATCGAATTGCATGAATATAGTTTAACATTTATTAAAAAAATAGGGGCGACTTAAGAAAGTCGCCCCTTGGCTTATCCGTCATCTTCGCCATTGTCCCGATGACGAAAGTTGTTTTCGCGCATAGCATCCTCTTTTGCTAAGTCATCGCGGAAGCTTCATTTAGCCTCGGAAAATTCGGGACTTTAACCTAAAGTACAATTTTAGCCCGAAAGGCACAAAGCTCAAGACTGCTGCCGCGACAACTATCGCTTTAATCAAGGATTTGGTAGCTGGGTGATACGGGAACAAAGCGTCACAATTGGAGTACATGAGCCAAGCGATACCACTCGCGAGAGCCGGCAGAAAGAATTCTTCTGCCATCCAGGTCTGATACCAAAACGACCGTTGTGTCGCAGGAGTCTTGTCTTGCATGCTAGCCCCCGTCTCCTTCGCCAAAATGGCGACGTCTTTCGCCAGTGCCGCCGCCCTTGAACGAGCCATCAATTCCGCCGCCTTTGTGGTGGCAACTATCGCCGGCCCCGCGAAGTTTTTTTTCTCTGCGCATTGCCTTACCCTCCATCACTGGGTTCAAAATGTTTTCCTTGCATTGTAATGACTCCTTTCAGCTAAAGGTTTAAAAAGGACGATTTGTTTATAGTATAAACTACTATCAGATTGTGTAAATAAAGGCCACCTCTTTTCAGGGTGGCCTGCTTTTTGCCATAAAGCAAAGGTTTGACGATTGGCGACGGTGTTCGCTCTAACCGCCATCCTCCGGCCAATGGCAAAAATCGTATTTACGTTTCAAGGATACCTCCTTGAAAAAGTTGAAAGAAAATGTACCAAGGTAGGTACGAAAATAAATTAGCACAAAAGTTCCATTGTGTCATTGCGAGGAAGTACCCATGGTCACTGACGACCTGCCCGCCATACTTCGTCTGCCTACCGACAGGCAGGCAGGGCAAAGGCAGGCGGGAGCAATCTTTCTTAATGACGTCCGAGTAAGATTGCCACGCCCCGCTGTGCGGGGCTCGCAATGACAGAAAAAGAAGAACCACCGTGCCCGCCTGACTTACTCCGCCGAAGCGGCTGCGAAGGCTGGACCTCGCTAAAATGCCTGATGGAATAAAAAAAGACAGCCGGGCAGGACTGTCTTTTAACATTTACTTTATCTGCGGCCTTGCGCAGACGAATTTCCGCTCGCCTCGACAGCGTGTCGGGCTGGCGGGGGGCAGGAGCAGACGGTGAAATTGAAAGAAGAGATTTAATGATCTCGCAAGAAAGCTAAGCCGCTTTGACGTTGACGTTCCATCTGTTCGCCGATAAACCCCATGAGGCGATCGCACAACATAGACTCCCAGTAATAAATAGAATGGCCATCGAGCGACTCATATTTCTTAATACCGACCTGGCCTTGCAAATAAGCTACGAGGTGTGTGAGGCATATAAGAATCTGGGGACTCGTAGCGGCATCCGCACCTGAGTCTTCGTGCGTCGCAATGAACTGTACATTCTCGCGTAGCGAGCATAAATGCGTTGCAAACAGTTTGCTAAGAAAATCACGGCTTTTCTGGGACTCGGCACAACCTGGGTATGAACCGATTGAAAAACGTTGTAGCTCAGAAGTCTTTGACAACCAACGTCGTCCTTCCATTTGGTATTTAGCCGAACATGCAATAAAATAATCGCGCTCCCCAGTAAAAATAATGATATGCACCGAGTAACCACTGTTTTCTTTAGTTATGTGCATTCGCACGACTACTGAAGTTTGCGCACGTTCAAAAAGTTGTTCAAGAAGATCCATAAAATCCTCCAGTCGCCTAGGTTAAGTACCGTCGGCTATGGCTTTAGCCCTAAACCCTTTAGTGGTTTTAGGTTGTTTTCGGTTTTGCCTAGTCCTGCCCGACTAAGCTTGTCTAACGTAGGTAGACGGTTATCAAAGAACTTCCGCTTAATTTAATTTAAGTGTTAAATATTGTCAATATGAAAATATTTTTTGTCATCCTGAGCCTTGCCGACCTGCCCGCCGAACTAGCAAGGCAGGCGGGGGATCTCGTCTGAATCAAACGAGATTCCTCCACTACGCTCACTTTCGTTCGCTTCGGTCGGAATGACAAATAATCAACTAAAACAAAAAGAGTCCTTTCGAACTCTCCTTCACGATAAAAAAATCCTCCGTCGCAAGGGCTTTTTTGGTATACAAAGAAAGGGAACCCTAGGGTTCCCTTTCTTGATTTTAAAATTATAGTTTTAAGTCGTCAGCCAAGTTGGCATCTTCTGATGCTGGCGCAGACGCTGGTCTGTCGCCTCTTTGGCCGCCTTTGTCGCCATCAAACTTCCTGTAACCTTCGGGTTCGAAGATTTTCATGTTCACTCTAGCGTGGTTCTTGGCACCCACCACTCTTAAAAGGGTCCGGATGCTCTTGGCGGTCTGTCCTTGTCGGCCAATGACTTGGCCCAAGTCGGACGGGTTCACGTGCAAAGTAATCAGCACGCCCATCTCATCGACCGTGCGTTCGACCTTTACATCGTTCGGGTTGTCGACTATCGATTTGACAAGATATTCGACGAACTCTGAATCTTGATATTTCTCTGCCATAACAGTTTGTCGTTAATTGTTAAAATTTTGGCCAGTTACCGACAATCCTTTCGACTTAGTAGGACCGGTTTGGCTTGCCGTGTACCAAAGCCTCTTTGACTACAGAAGCGACAGGTACATTAGCGATATGGGAAAAATAGCAAGCCAAAGCCTGGTTGTCAAAAACCCGCCGAATAAGCGGGTCATTGATTTTATAAATTGAGTTTTTTAGCTTTTTACTGGCTCTTCTGCTTTTTTCTCTTCAATCTTTTCCTGCGGAGCTGGATCTTCAACTTTTACCTCTGCTTTAACCTCAGGCTTAGCTGCTTCAGGTTTAACCTCGGGTTTAGATTCGGCTTTTGGTGCTGCTTTAGCTTCTGGTTTTACTTCTTCCTTTGGTTTTTTTGCCTTGGCCACAATGACTTTTTCAGCCTTTAAAGCGCCTGCCGTAACTAAAAGGTTATGCACTGAAGCCGAAGGCTGGGCACCTTTGGAAAGCCAGTATTGAACCCGGTCAGCTTTAACCTGGATTGCCGGGGGATTAACATGCGGGTTATAAGAACCCAAAATTTCCAAAGCCGGGCCAATGGTGTCCTTCCTTTTATCAGACACCACAAAACGGAAAGTGGCGCTGCCTTTTTTCCCGACTCTTTTTAATCTGATTGAGACCATAGTGGAAGTAGTGTAAATTATTTCTAATCTTTGGTCAAGAGCAACAAAAAAGAAGATTATTTTCTTGATTAATCTCCTTTTTTATAGCTTATTTAATTTTCGCCTTTAAGCTTTTTGATTTTCTCAAGAGCTGCGGCAACAAATTCTTCTTTTGACTTCAAATTCTGTTCACCGGCAACTATCCAATCTGCAAACGCCCTTCCTTGTTCATGGTCTAACTCCTGTCCAATTGAAGACCCACCGTCGAGCAAATCAGTAATTTGAGTTTGCTCAATTTGCGCCTGTTCAGGCAGATGAGGAATCATCTCATGAAATTCCGCTAAAGCGGACATAAGAGCCTCATTCTTCATTATATTTTCGCGTTCTGGATTTGGTTCCATATATTTGTTGATTTAAAGATAAATTAATAATCTAATTCAATATCCTAGTCTAAAAACTTAAAAATGTCAAGCCTTAATGCTTGGAATTAACCACTTTATCCACGTCCTCCATTTTGACTGACAAAAGCTTTGAGACTCCGTCATCACCCATGGTCACGCCGTATAAAAGGATGGCGCGCTGCATGGTGGCGCGGTTGTGGGAAATGGTAATGAATTGGGTGCGGTGGGCAAGTTTTTCCAAAATTTGGGCAAAGCGGATGGAATTGGATTCATCCAGGGCCGCGTCAACTTCATCCAAAACCACGAAGGGTGAAGGGTTAGAAGCTAAGATGGCACAGATCAAGGCAATGGAAGTCAAGGCTCTTTCACCGCCGGAAAGCATGCCAATACCTCTAAGTTTCTTGCCTGGCGGTGTGGCAAAAATATCCACGCCCGTAACCACCTTTTCACCTTTGATTTTCTTGGGTTCCAATTCCATTTCTTCAGCCTCGTCACCATCTTCTTCATCCTCATCCAAATCTGCCTGTGCTTCAGGCGGCAAAATTATTTCTTTGACTAATTCCAGGCTGGCATGGCCGCCATTAAAGAGAATCTTGAAATATTTGGAAAATTCCAAAGAAACTTTGGAAAAAGATGTTTCAAATTTTTCCTTGATTATTTTTTCCAATTTCTGGATGCCCACTTCCAAATCTTCCGCGGCCTTATTCAAATCCGCCACTTGGGTGGTCAAGAAATCATAACGGGTTTTGGTTTCTTCGTATTCTTTAACCGCGTTCTCATCAATCCCGCCGATCAATTCCAAGGCATGCTTGGTTTTGGCGACTTCTTCTTCCAGCTTCGACAAGTTGGTATGTTCGGGAATCTTTTTGGCGCTTTCCACTTTTTCAACGTATTCTGCCGGCAATTCCGCCCGAAGTTCGCGCAAAATATCTTCTTCCCTGGTTTCCAAACGCGCCAAATCTACCCGCAAGTCCCCTAAACGGCTTTCGGCTTCCCGAACTTGATCTTGGGCTTCCCGAGCCTCCCTTTGCAAAGCGAATAATTTGTCCCTTTTTCCTTGTTCACTTTTATTAAACTCTTCCACGCCAGTTTTGGCTTCTTGGATTTTTGCTTCCAGCTCTGCCAACTGCTTATCCATTTCATCTTGGGCTTGGTTTACCAACGCTTCAGCCTCAGCCGGATTCTTAGGTTTTAAATCTGAAAGTTTTAGATCTTTACTGATTCTGCCCAATTCCTCTTTCAAGCGGCTGATTTCCTTCTCCTCATTGAATAGCTTCTCGTTTAAAATTTTCACTTCAGCTGACAAGATATTTTCCGCCCTGGTCTTGATTTCCTTGGCTTTCATGCTTTCGTGCAAACTCCGCTGCAGGGCGATTAATTCCGTGGGATCAATACTCGGCGCTTGGGCGTTAATTTTTTGCACAAACTTATCCGCCTCAATTTCCAGGCGATGGGCTTCTTTTTTTAAAGCTGAAAATTCTTCCGGCGTCACTGCGGCCTTGATGGCTTGCAAAAATTTTTGGTGGCGGGTTACCACTTCCACCACATCTTTGGCTAAATCCGGCAAAGTCAGGGTGGTCTTGGTTTTCAAGGATTCTTCAGCTTTTAATAATTGGTTCTCAATATTTTTTATTTCCTTATCAAAAGCTTCAGCTTCGGTCTTGGCCGATTTTGCCTGCTCATTCAATTTGGCGAATTTTTCCTTCAAATGCCGGTACGCATCTTCAGCAGCTTGCAATTTGGATTCATATTCGGATTTTTGCGCGTTCAGCCAGACTAAATTGGATTGGCCAGCCTTGGCTAAACTGGCCGCCACTTTGCCGGCCAAAGCCGCCCGCTCGGTAAGCAAACGGTTCCTTTTCTCAACTAATTGCTGGTAGTCATTTTGCAACTGGTTGAAACTTTCATGGCGGGTGGAGCCGCGCTCTTCCTGGTCAAGCTTGGCTTGGATGGTACTGACAAATTCCAAAGCGCTTTCTTGTTCTGTTTCAGCCTCGCCAGCTTTTTCCCGAACCAGATGCAGTTCCTGCCGCAAACCCACCAGCTTGGTGGCATATGCTTGGACTTGCAAGTCCCGCAAGCCCTTTTGGATTTCCTCCCGTTCACTCAATCTTTTAACTTGGCGAGTGAGCGAACGCAAGCGCGGGGCAATTTCATCAATCAAAAGCTGGGCTTGGCCTAAATTCTCCCGCGTGGCAGCTAATTTGTGTTCGGCTTGTTCGCGCTTCATTTGGAAAGGCCGAACGCCAGCGGCTTCGTCAAAAAATTCTTTCCTTTCGGTCGGGCTGGCTAATAACACCGCGTCCACCGCGCCTTGGCCAATGACCGAATAAGTCCTTTGGCCAATGTTGGAACGGGCTAAAAGCAGCTGGATATCGGATAAACGGGTGGCCGAGCCATTCATGATGTATTCGGAAGTGCCGTCCTTATATATGCGCCGGGCAATGACGACCTTGTCATAATCAATCGGCGCCTTGCGGTCGGCGTTATCCAAAGTCAAAGTCACCTCAGCCATACCAAGCCTGGTCTTTTTGTCGCTGCCGGCAAAAATCACGTCCTCGCTCTTCTTGCCGCGGATCATTTTCAAGCTTTGTTCGCCCAAAACCCAACGGACAGCATCGGCCACATTAGACTTGCCCGAGCCATTCGGCCCGACAATCACGGCAATGCCACGCTGGAATTCCAACGTGGTTTTATGGGCAAAGGATTTGAAACCTTGGATTTCGAGTTTTTCTAAATACATGTAATGGGTTTATCCGCCTGATTCGCACGGCATTTTTAAAATTCCTCCTTTATTTCGGTCAGTGGTTATATTTTATGGAAAAAACCGCGAATAATCAAGTGTTTTTTATAAGGATGCTTGACAAACGGCCAATATTTTGCTAATCTTACTTATTCGATTATACTTTAATTAAGTATTATTTTATTAAATTAACCTTTAAATATATGGGCATAGAATCAGGACATCCGGCTTACGACCCAAAACTTGAAAATCCAAATCCGGAGACTCCGGAGGAATTAGAAGAAGCAAAAATAGCAGCAGGAGTTGTTAATGGCCAAGAAGCTCGTGGGGTTGAAGCAATCAATAGAATACGCGCTTATGCTAAAGAGTTTAATGATCCTGAGTTGGTGAAAGATTTAGATAGAAAATTAAATAGCGGGGAATATTATGCGCCTGACATTTTTAAAGACTATAGTCGGAGCATCGAAAAACTGTCGACTTCATTTAAAGAAACCAAGGAATTGATAGGATCTGCTGGATTTGATTCTAAAAGATTACATGAACATATCGGACTTTTAGAGTCAGCTCTTGCTACTAATGAAACTGCTATCAAATTTGCATATCAAGGATTTAAAAAGGCTGATAATACTGATATGGCATTGCAAGCGGCTGATAAAATTTTAGAATGCCAAAAATTAAGAGACTCTCTAATGGGATTTAAAAATGACTTGGCGCAAATAAGAAAAATGGGAGCGCGAAAATATTCAGAATATCTTGCTGCCAGCGAATAAGTATTAATATTGATTAACAAAAAATGGGGCCAGGTATTGGCTCTGTTTTTTATTAATTTTCTTGACAGTTGATAGTCCAAGATTTAGGTTAAAGCCATTGATAATCCACCTCTAGAGCAGAAAGGTTCTTTATGACCCTAGGTATAGGGATTTTCCTGGCTTTACTGGTTCTTTGCTCAATTGGGATAATCATTTATGCAAACAAGGCTCAAGCCAAGCTAAAGACTTGCCCCCAGTGCGGGAGCAAAATGCAAAGCACCTGCACTTCGGCAATAGCCGGACAACTGAAATTCCAAAACATTTGCCCAAGATGCGGTTTCAGCTTTACGGATACCTATCCCTATATAAACCCAGGTTAAATAGCAAAAACCGCCGCGTATATCACGTGACGGTTTTTTCAAAAAATCGCTTGGTCATTTGGCGGCGACTTGGGAGTCCTGCAAGGCTTGGACGGCTTGCTCTTCCGTATCAAAATACGACAGGACATTAAGTAACCTGGTTATTTCGAGCAGCTTATACGTGTCTTTTTGAGCGCAACACCAGACAGTCTGGCCGCCATTCACTTTAACTTTGCCAAATTCGGAAATTAGCCGGCCTAGGCCAGTACTATTGATATAAGTAGTTTGAGCCAGGTCGATCAAAAACTTTCTAGAGCCTTGGTTTAAAGCTTGGTCAATTACCCTCGCCAAGTCCGGGCCTAAAGTCACCCCGTTAAACTGACCAATCAACCCAACAATAACAATCCCGTCTCGATTTTCGGAAATAACCGAATCTTTCAACTTAGAGTCGCGACCCATGTCCAGCCTCCTTCGTTATATTGTTGACAAAGTTCAATTTAAATTTAGCTAAGCTTAATTCAGGCCCCGTAAAATGTCAAAAATTATACTGCCCTTAAATTAAATAAATCGTGAGCATACTAGAAAGTTAAACCTGGGAAACAATTCGTATCAATACCTCAAAATCCCGAGATAAATTCGGGTCAAGATATACCGCCTTAACCATTATGACATCGTGTTTTGTCGGTCCTAATTATTGGCATACTTTAAAAAACCACCATTCAAATTAAACATCGAGAGTGAGATGTATAATTTTCTTCCAAAATTATCTTTAGAATTCGAAACAAACAAATATCACAAGGAACCCCGAGGATCAAGCTTGGTTCCACGACAACTTAAAACATTCTTCAGATTCGCAAGGAAGGGCAAGGTTTAGGGTCTCGCGGGTACCCAAAACCGAGCCCCGACGACGCGACTCCACAAGGGAAAGGGAGGCTGTTGGAAGGGAAAACCGTACAAGGTTTTCCCTCCAAATCTTCACCATCCCTTCACCGCTAATCCAGCCGCGGCCGCATCCATCTGCGCTTCTTGCTTGGAAGTGCCAGTGCCTTCGGCAATCTTGTCAGCGCCGATATACACGCCCACCACGAATTTCCGGTTGTGGTCTGGGCCGGTTTCGTCCAAGACTTTATAGGTCGGGGTAACGCCAAATTTTTCCTGGGCGGTCTCCTGGAAACGGCTCTTGGCATCCTTAGCCAAGTCATTATCCATAATATATTTCAGCCTGGTCAAAACGTGGTCAGAAATGAATTTTTGCGAGGCTTCATAGCCTTGGTCCAGATAAATCGCGCCGACCACGGCTTCAATGGCATTGGCCAGGATAATCTGCCGGGCTTTGGACTGGGCGTCTTTTTCCTCGCCCCGGCTTAAATACATATAATCATTCATGCCCAAATTCAAAGCGATCTCTGAAAGGGTTTTGGCATTGACCAAAGATGCCCGCCAATTGGTCAATTCGCCTTCGGGATTCGGAAAGGTTTGGTATAAATATTCCGTGACTACCATTTCAAATACCGCGTCGCCTAAAAATTCCAAACGTTCATTATGGGCCAAAGGAAAATCCGGATGCTCGTTTAAATACGAACGGTGGACAAAAGCCTGTTTTAACAGTTCTGGATTCTTAAAATTGAAGCCGACTACTTTTTCAAATTCTTGGAAATGACGCATGGAAACTAACTTTCAATTTTTGGAGGTTCTTTTTCGGGCAAAATCTGGTTGACGTTTTCCGGGGTAATGACCTGGGTCTGGGGGCTGGTGGTTTGTTCTTCTATTATATCCTTATAGATTGAACCCAATACTCCGTTTACGAATCGGCCTGAAGATTCGCCGCCAAAACTTTTAGCCAATTCAATGGCCTCGTTAATCGCCACTTTTGGCGGTACATCGCTTTGGGTGAATTTCAGTTCAAGAATGCCGATGCGCAAGACATTCCGGTCAACGTTGGTAATCTGATCCAAAGGCCATTCGGGCGCGTATTGGACAATGACTTTATCAATTTCGTGCAAGTGCTTGGTTATGCCTTTGACAATCCTCAAGGCAAAATCATGGTCGTCAAAATCTGGCGCAAATTCTTTCTTATTATGTTCCACAAATTCAACCAGATCACCGGCCTGGTGGTTAAAGTCCCATTCGAATAGGGCTTGCATGGCAATGGTTCGGGCTAAATGCCGGTTAGACATAATTGTTATTCAGCTTTTTTGTCTTTTTTCTGCTTGCGTTTGGTTTTGCGGGCATCATGGCTGGCCAGTTTCAAAATGTCCCGGCCTTTGTAATAGCCGCAGTTCTGGCAGACCCGGTGGGGCTGGACTTTATGTTTGCATTTTGGGCAGGCCGAAAGGCTGATGGCTTTCAAGGCGAAATGCGCAGCGCGTTCACGCTTGGATTGCTTAGTTCTTCGTTTGGCAGGCAGTCCCATATATAAAAGATTAATTAGAGGAGCTATTTTTTATCCTACTCTAAAAGTGCCATTTTAATCAAGGATTTGCCGGGGTTATTTGACGAAAAAACAAAAAAAGCGTAAAACTACCCTGATCAAACAAAAAACTAAAAAAGGAGGCTTTTTGACAAATCCAATACCGATGGTTATGGATGACCCTGAATTGGTGGCGGAAATTTTTGCTGGCGGCCAGAAAATCCGTAATTTAAAAACGGCTGGCCCGATCTGTCCGCACGGCTTTTTGCAAAACGAAGGCCCGCAAGAATTGCCCGAAAGCATGATAAAAACATACGTTCGGATGTGGCTGGGAACCTGCGCAATATGCAGAACCACAAAAGGCGTTAGGCCATTCATTGAAGAAAAAGAATTGCCGCAATTGGCAAGTTGACATTGACAAGGAGTGTCTCATGAAAATCAAAATAGGGATTTGTATACTGGCTGTTTTTCTGGCCGTGGATATCCTGCTTTTGGTTAATATCTGCGACAGTCTTTACGCGCCAAAAAAACAAGCTCCAGTTCTGACTTCGCCAGAAATTGCCTTTGCCATCCAAACCGATAACTTCTACCGGCTTGCCCTGGATTCCATATATTCGTTCGGCTATTGCGCCTATGAAAATTACGACACGGCCGCATACTTTTTTGTCTTTTATAGCCAACCTCAAGCTAATAACCTGAAGGAAATCTGTCTGAAGATTGAATTCTTCAAAGGCTGGCTTGACGCTGAAGAAGGCAAGCCTAATCGTTTTAAACCAAACTTAATGGCTTTTTCCAAAAACCCCGATCGAAAGACCGGGGTTTTTATTTTTTAGAGGAGGTTTGACAGACAAAGCAATAAAATAATAAGATGATTCATTCAAAGATTCTCACGAAAAATCAAGTCCTTTGATAAACCGCGCTTTCATGCGCAGCGTAACCGACGCAATTCGGCAAACTGGCGAGCCTTTGGAAAACAAAGGAGAGCCGTAATTTAAGAAAGGAGGAGACCCATATGGGGAGCCTCTTAACAGGACAAACCGCGGCAGAAATTTGGGCCACGCTTGAAAGATTAGCGTCTGAAGGAGTCACCTCAGAAAATGCCGAGCGCATTCGACGGGACAAAGCCTATTTGCATCGCGTTGCCGCGTGCATGCAAAATGCTGGCCTGCCGCCGCCGATCTGGCATACCCAGCTTCGTAAAGTCATGCGCCAAGGAGTGTTCGGCTTTGATGAATGGCACCACTTTTTCGGCTTTCCAATGCCGGATCTTGGAAAACTGACTGATTTCTTCCCCCTACCGCTGGACCAGCTTGAAGGGCGATGCCCAATGCAAACTCCGGGTAATAATATCTATGAAATATCTGATACCCACTTTGCCTTTCGTGGCCGTGAGCAATACGATGGCCGATCCCTGACTTTAGACTGTCTTGACGGTTTGCTTGACCAGAGCTTTATCCGGGGAGGTGGCGGGTATAAGGCCGAAATCCTATTTAGGGATCATCTTAAGAAGAATACATTTTCCGATGACTTGATTACTTCCACCTGCCGATATGCCTGGTACCTCGTCTGCAGCCTTCGAGAAGCGTCGCCAATCTTAAGAATCGAAAAAGTCAGTGATGTGCTCCCACTCCAAACGGGTTACCGCTTGCCGACGGTCATTGAGTGCGTGACTGCCATTATCTTGCAAGCCCTAAGGAATGACCATCATTATTATGGTTTCACTTTCCCAGCCACAGAAACGCGCGGGAGTGAAAAAATGCTCTTCGTCACTTCGTTAAAGACTGACAATGGCGGGGTGGTCATTGATTTCGAGCCGTATTCCGAAGCTAAGATCAGGAATCTGGATGTTTTGGCTGTTCACACTGGCGGAGGTGCTTGTCCTTTGCCTCCCGCGCTCGCAGATTAACAATAGTCTGGCTACTTAAAAAACCTGCTTCCTTGCTTGGAGGCGGGTTTTTATTTTTTATGTCATTGCGAAAATAATTGACCCCCCCGCTCGCCATGCCACGCAAGGCATAACGGGCGAGCCTAACCCCCTCCTTAGTAAGGAGGGGAGGGTGGGTTCCGAAAACTCCTCCCCTTACCAAGGGGAGGGTTGGGAGGGGTTGAAACGCTTTATACAAACGTTACACTCGCTACCCCATCACCAGTTTCTTTAAAACGCATTAACCTGACGCCTTGGGTATCGCGACCCAAAACTGAAACTTGCTTCAAGGGCAAACGAATGACTTGGCCTTTGATGGAAATGATGACAATGTCTTCCTGTTCCCGCTTGGCATTGACGATAAAGGCTGAAGAAATCTTGCCCGTCTTTTCCGTTATATGGGCAGAGCGGATACCCGAACCGCCGCGGCCTTGGGGCCGGTATTCTTTCAAGAAGGTTCGTTTGCCATAACCATGAGTCATGATAACTAAAAGCTGTTCATTTTTAGATGAAGTGCCTTCCAAAATCACGTCCATGCCGGCAATGACATCGCCCCGTTTTAATTTCATGCCCCTGACCCCGCCCGCGCTCCGGCCCATGGGCCTGACGGCCTTTTCGGCAAAGCGGATGGACTGGCCATTGGCCGAGGCTAAAATAATATCGTCTTTGCCGCTGGAAGGCTTGACCCATTCCAAACGGTCTTCGGGTTTTAGTTTAATAGCAATCAAGCCAGAGCGGCGTACGTCCTGAAAAGCATTCAATTCAACTTTCTTGATCGTGCCTTGGTGGGTAGCCATGACCAAATATTTTTCTTCAGCAATTTCCGCCAAAGACAAGACTGAGGAGACTTTTTCTTCCGACCCCAATTGCAGGAAATTCA
>JBAZBR010000002.1:0-221815 GCA_041671325.1 Patescibacteria group bacterium | reverse complement strand
TTTACCGGTTCTGCTTATTCTCGAGAGGAATTCGAAAAGCGGGGCGGCGCACAAGAAGAATTAGATCACAATCTCTCCCCGGTTTGATCAAGAAACTATTAAGCCGTCAGTGGACTTTTCCAAGCACCACGGGTTTTTTCTTTACAAAGCTGATTACAATAAACAAAAAATTTGACAAGTATTTGTATTATGATAATTTAACTTTGCCATTCTGACGACAACCAAAGAGTGGCGAAGTAAAAGTGGTTGGAAGCTGTGCATTAAGTGTACGTACTCGCGATGTACACAGCCCCGAATCTTTGATTCGGGGCTGGATTTTATTTAAAAAATAAAGCCCGGGACAATTTTGCCCTGTGTTTTTAAGTTGTTTAAATTTTCAACTAATAAATGGACAGTTGTAGAAGGATTATTTTTTGAGAATGATTTTTTATTTCCATACGTACTTAGCAATTTCTTAGCATTTTTTATTGCATCAGATTCTTTATCTTTTATTAAAAAGTAAATATTTTCCGAATTCTTGCTATATTCAATTTTTTTGTCGCCAGCGGAGTTTCTTAAATGATCAGTGAGCTTTTGGGGATATTCCTTTTGGTCTATAGCTGAATCCATATAACAAAAATGCAACAAATACCATAATTCAAAACATGCATTTGAATATGCAACTTTTAATCCCTTTGCTAAGGCTTTATTGATTGCACCGTCAAAATTAGCATTATAATTATCTTTATCAAAAACGATCCAACATTCGTCAGTATTTAAATCAATATTCTGTTCATTGATAAAATTAATCACAAAATTAAATAGGCTAATAGTATTTTTCCCCATACCGGTAATCTTTATTGTTATATTTTTTCTTCTGATTTCTTGCTCAATTTCTTTTCTTTTAGATTCAAAATAATTAACTTCAGTTTTTATTCCTTCAGTAAAAATGTATATTTTTTTATAAGGCTTACGCGAATTATACTTTCTATTGAACATATATTTTGAACCACGAGGTTCACTTATATTGACTCAATAAACGGCAAGGCTCCAAATCTCCCTTCAAGGTATTTTTTAGAATATTCAGTATCGTTTCTCAATAAATCAAATTCTGCCAAAGAGAATAAACTTCCAGCACCAAACTTATCTTTTTCCGTAAACCAAAACTGATCCTTAATAAGATCTTTATGTGAGAGTAGACTTGTATCGTGGGTAGTAACTATCAGTTGAGCATTTTTATTGTTGCTTTTTTCAAATAAATCAATAATAAATCTTGTTAAAAACGGATGAAGACTATTGTCAAATTCATCTATAAGTAGAACCTTACCGTTTTCAAGTGTGTCAACTATAGGACCAAGTATCTCAAAAAACTTTTGTGTACCACCAGATTCATCGCCTATATTAAATTTTTCAATTCCTATTTGATGATTTTCAGAGTCAAACTTGCTATGTGAAAAGTACACAGTATCAGCTTCATTTGAAAGATTTTTAAGCGGAGGCATCAATTGATTTTTAAAAATGTCAGGCAATTCAATTTTTTCAACAACTCCATCGTTAATACAAAAATCAGCTTTTTTCAATAAATCTAATATCTTTTTTTTCATTTCATCATTTTCTTTAAACAACTTAATAGTATACCCTTGATAACCCCCACTATCAGAACCACTTATAACATTAATGTTTTTAAAGCCTTTTACAATCCTTATAGCAAGGTCATTATTCCACTGAGAGGCTGCTGATAAAAATAAAACCTCTTTTCTTGTCTTTGCAATTACGTCATTACTTTTTTCAAATTCAGAAAATAATTCAATTTCTTGTTCATTTCTTATCAAATAAGACTTCTCTTCCTTCTCAGAGGAAACCTCAAATAAATTTTCAGAGATAATGTTTTTTTTCAGAATAGAGAAATTGTATTTAAAAATTTTATTATCTAGACAAAAAATAACTTCAAAAAAAGAGGGCCTATGATTGTTATCCAGCAATTTATAAGGAACATAGGGCAAATTTGATCCTTCTTGATTGTTTGCTGAAAGAATTATTCCCTGCCTTAAGATAGCAAAAGCATTTAATAAAGAACTTTTACCAGAGGCATTTGAACCAAATATTAGCGACGTTCTTAACAGGCTTTGTCCATTATTTTCAAAAGTCTGTTCGTTTTTTCTACTTAACATTGAAAAAGTTACTTTTTTCTTAAATATTTTAAAGTTTTCCACAGAAAACTCAATAATTGATATTGACATATTTTGTAAATTTTTTACTAAAATACATTGTTATACTACCATATTCATAAAAAATATGCAAGGATTTTGTAAAAAATTTACATTTTACCCACATTTTATCAATATTTTGAACACAAATCATAGAATTCTTCATAACACAAGCCAAAGAACTTTAAAAATTACGAGAAAGCGGTGAATTCCGTGGTATTGATTTAAAGGATTGAAAAAAATACGAACAAGAGTCATCCGATCTCAACGGATGGTCTTTTTAATTTAATAAGTTTGGTGGGCGGAGGAGGGATCGAACCTCCGAAGGCGCAAGGCCAGCAGATTTACAGTCTGCCCCGTTTGACCACTTCGGTATCCGCCCACCAAAACTATCAAGATTGTATTAATTTCTTAAATGCCTCTCCGTGTTTGAAACTTTTTATTTGAATCTCACGTTTATAAGCCAGACTCTTATTAATTAGATTTTCAGTATAGACGATTTTCCAAGGAGTATAAGCTTTTGTAGATTTAACTAATCCTTTATTGTGTCGATAAACTCTTTTATTTAAATCTGAAGTGTGACCAATATAATAACGCTTGAAATTAACGCTTCTTAAAATATAAACACAAAACATACTTTATTAAGATTTATGCCGCCGTTGGCGGCACCCCGCCATGGGCGGTGGCAGTCTGCCCCGTTTGACCACTTCGGTATCCACCCACGAGACTTTCGCAGATTAACAGATTAATCTTTCTTTTTCAACTTCACAAAGTGGCGTTTGCCTTTTTTATATAATCCGAGCTTTGCTCTTTCATTTGGATCCTTAATGACTTTGCCTTCATAACTAACGCCGCCCTGTTCAATGTCGCGCCTGATTGCAGAAACAGACTGCCCGAACGCCTCAGCCAAGACCTTTGCAACTGATTGATTGGTCTTGGTGGAAATTTTTATTTCCGGGATATCTTCTGGGATTGCTTTTTGCTTATGAACCTTATTAAACTCTTCCGCAACTTTTTCCGCTTCAGACATAGAATGGAATTCGGTGACAATGGCTTTGGCCAATTTAATTTTCAAATTTTTTGGATTTTCTAATGGATCAATGAATTCTTGTTCATCCAAGTCAGTCAACAATTCCGCATAAGTGGCCATCGCGCAGTCGGGCAAAGACATAACTTTGCCAAAAATTTCTTTGGCTGAATCTTTAACCGCAATGTAATTGCCCAAGCTCTTGCTCATTTTTTGCCTGCCATCTAAGCCAACTAAAAGTTTCATTGCCAAGACTTGCTGGGGTTTTTGCCCGAAAAATTCCTGCAAAGGCCTGGCTTGAAGTTCATTGAAGAGTTGGTCATTGCCAATTACGGTCAGGTCAGATTTCAACATGACTGAATCATAGGCCTGTAAAACTGGATAAACTGGTTCATGTAAGCCAATTTCTTCTCCGCCTTTCAGCCTTTTAGTGAACATGTCCCGTTCCAACATCCGGGCTACGGTAAAATGACTCATGAGTTTTAACAATTCTTCCGCGCGCATTTTTTCATACCATTCGCTGTTCCTGCGGATTTCCAGTTTTTTCTTATCTAAAATTTTCCCAACCTGCTCTAAATAAGTTAGGGCAGACTTTTCCACTTCTTCCTTGGAATGCAAAGACCGGGATTTAATCTTATCAGTCGGGTCGCCAAACCTGGCGGTAAAGTCCCCAACTAAAAAAATTATGGTGTGTCCCAGGTCTTGGAATTGCCGTAATTTACGATAAATCACCGCGTGACCCAAATGCAAATCTGGCTTAGTCGGGTCAACGCCATGCTTGATCCTTAATTTTTTCCCGCAAAGCAGCAATTTTTCCAAATCTTTTTGGACAATTATTTCTGAAACTCCCCGACTGATTAAAGCTTGGATATTAGGTTTTGCCATGGATTAATTGTACTTGGCTTAAGCATTGGGGTCAAAATTGACAAAACCAGGATATTTGCTAATTTGACTTGAACTAAATAAGCATTACCAATAACAAGGAGTGTTGGCTTTGAAAATCACATCGAACGTCAATCCCGCTAGTTCTAACGGCGGCGACAAAAAACGACCGATACCAAATAAGTACGTTCCCAAAGAAAAACCGGATTACCACCCGGCTAATGGCGCCAATATCGCCATCATGACTGTCCATGGGAAGCAATATACTGGTGTTGTTTCTAATACTACAAGGCCTTTTCCTAGTAAAGATGAAAAACGCTTGTATGCCTTTGATTTTACCTGCCAATTGACCAACAACAAGGAAGCGAATGTCACAGTCTTTCGATGTAATTGGCTCGTTGGCACAGAAGTTTACGAGCCAAGATGGATTCTTTCCCGAAAGGACCGTTCTTTAGCAAGTGTCCGTACATTAGAGAGGAATGATTGAAAAATTCTTTGAAAAAAGCGTTTACACCAAGTAAGCGCTTTTTCTATATATTTTGAAAAACCTCATGTTTATTGGCCTATTTTGGCATCATTGACAAAAAATATGCAAAATCCCAAGGATTATGCTATCTTTTTAATACATCTCTTAATTAACCCCATGAAACCATGGCAAAAGGCATGAGCAAATCGGCCTTCATCGCTTATTTGGCGGAGAAGTCCGGACAAAGCAAGAAAGAGGTCATCACTTTTTGGGACCTCATTGTAAACACGGCATATGCCGAAGCTAAAAAGGGCGAAATCACCCTTCCAGGCTTGGGCAAGCTTATGAAAAAGCACCGCGCGGCCCGCAAAGGCCGAAATCCAGCCACTGGCGCCGAAATCCAGATTCCGGCCAAAACAGTGGTCAAATTCAGGGTAGCAAAAGCGGCAAAAGACTCGATTTTATAATCAAAAGGCTAAAACCTTTAAAAAGACCTTCAATATTGAAGGTCTTTTATTTAAAGCTTTTGCCGTCCTGAGTGTAGCGAAGGACCTCCAATTTGCAAAAGACTCAATTCTCTAATTTAATCATTCGAGATGCAAAAAACCCCTATGAAAATGGGGGTTTTTTAAACAATTATTATACTTGATCCAGCACCACTTTCCAGAATACAATTAAATTAACAGAACGTATTTTTATGATAAATGTCCATATTTTTATGTAATATTTTATGGAAAGTGGTGCTGGATTGACAAAAACGACCTAATTTATCTTAATTCTATTGACAATTCTAAAGAATTTGCATAAGTTAAATCAACATTTTAAGACTTTTGAAATAGCTGAAAGCTCTTGACAAGTTTCATATCTTCAGCTAAGTTTAAGCGTTTTTAACAGCAATATTTTTTTGGAGGGGAAATATTCTGAAATATTAACCCTATTCCCTATGGTCAATAAGCATAATTCGATAATTTACCCAGAAATCAAGGTTTTTGGGCTATTTTTTGTTATTTTATAAAACTAATTGCCATTATTAGGCACTAACTTAATTAATAATTAATTTAAGTCATATGACAAACTTTTTAAGTAAAACTGGGTCTAAGAAAGCCGACTTTCTTAAGCCAAAAGTAATCAAACGCCGGGCGTGGAAGACCTTAAATATAGTCTCCACTTTGGCGATTGTTTTCAATACCGGCATGGTTGGAATATTGGTTGCGCCAAAAACTGTTAGCGCAGCCACCACTTTGGGGGTTCAAATCCTTTCTTGGAACATTCTCGGCGTTGACAGCAATAAACCCGTAAGCGCAGGACCGCATAGTTTCTTAATACAAGCACGGGTTACCAACTCTGGCGCTTCAGTGGCAACTGGAGTGGAATCCAATTTTACTTGGGGTACCGGCACTTCATATCTTAGTCTTGTCTCAGCATCAAGTTTTCCGCTCAATAGCATTAACCCGGGTGAATCAAAAGATGTCTTTTATGTAGTTAAAGTAACACCTCCCACAACACCTGATTCACCGAGTAATGACGTTTTCGATAAAACTAAGCAATTTACAATCTCCGTCACCACTCCTGATGCGCCCACAAACAGTGCTGGACAGACACTGATAATCGAAAACCTAGTTTCGCAAAACAGAAATAGTGTATATTCTGCCACAATTTCGCCCACAAGCCCGCTTGTCGGCCAACCATTTACAGTAACAGTTGTTACGCATACCACAGGTGGCGGTAACTTTGACGATGTCAGCCCTCTAATGACCTACAACCCCTCGGTAGCAACACTCGACAGCGTGACTACGCATTACGAGATTCCTGGCACTACTGAAAGTGATATTTACTCAAACGATGTTGGTGGGACGATGACTTCAGTTTTTCACTTTCGTGCCAATGTCGCTGGCAATTTAAATTTTTACTATTTAATCTACGACCATTCTGGCGGTAGCTATCACTATAACTCCGATTTTGGTGGTGCAATCATCGTACCTGTTGATCCCCGCCAAAATTTGGAGAAGACGGTTGACAAGGCAACTGCCGCTCCTGGAGACGCTCTTACCTATACGCTTAAATACTTCAATACTGGCAATATCGACCTCGCCAACGTTTTCATTACAGAAACATACGACAGCAACTTCGTATTTGGGTCGTCAACACCTGCTCCAAACTCTTCAAATAATGTTTGGGATATTGGCACATTGCTTGTCGGAACCGGCGGAACAATTACCATCCACGGCACGCTGGCTGCTTCGTTCCCAGATGGGACAACGAAAGTTCATAATGTCGCCACAATGACGACAACAACTCCAGACGTACCGTCGCTTCAGGCAACTGCAGATACGAACGTCTTAGCCGCCTGCAACCTCACGATTGTAAAATCAGTTGATAAATCAACGGCTAAACCCGGCGATACCCTGACTTACACATTAACGTACCAAAACATCGGTAACGCATATTGCACAGGCGGCGGCGTCCGTGTGGATGATACTATCCCAGCAGGCACCACTTATACTGGCTGGCATACTGGGGAATTTGATAGTGCTGAACCTACATCCGAGGCCTATTATGGCTATCCGGAAAATCTTTTTGGCACGGCCAACCCGGATGGTTTTAACCCAACCACAAAATTACTTAGCTGGAATGCCGGCTATGTCCAGCCAAATGAAAAAGGTACGCTGAAATTCTCGGTTACCGTCGATCCGCTCGCCGCTTGCCAGGAACTCGACATCGACAATAAAGGCATTGTCTATGCCGACCAAATCCCTGGCGGCGTCTGGTCAAACGAAGTGACGACACATGTTGCCGCAGACTGCTATGGAAAACTGAAAGTTAAAAAAATTGTTGACGCGGGAACCATGACTCCGGACAGTTGGAGCTTCACCGTTGGAAGCACAACGCTGAAACCTGCCGCAGGAACCGACTACGTCGTGTTTGACCTTCCAGCAGGCACATATTCCGCAACAGAAAACACGATTCCTGGTTATCACCAAGTTTCTTCGACATGCGGCGACCAAATCGTTGCCCCGAACCAAACAACGACCTGTGAATTCCATAATACGCAGGATGTCGGAAAACTTACCGTCATTAAGCATGTTGCAGGCTCAACTGAACCAGCTTCAAGCTGGACAATGAATGTCGCCGGCAATACTCCGCTTTCATTTGCGGGATCAGAAACAGGAACGACAAACACTGTCGTTGCTGGTAATTACGCTGTCACTGAAACCGGTCCGGCTGATTTCACGCTTACCTACTCTGGTGACTGCGATAAAGACGGGAAAGTGACAATCACCAATGGAGATAACAAGACCTGTACGCTCACTAACACGCGCGACACCGGAACGATCAAGGTTATGAAAAATGTTGATACAGATGGAGACGGCAAAATTGATGTCTATGGAGCCACCGACTGGACATGGGACATCTCTGGCGGCCAGCAAAATATCGCCACTGGATCATCCGCAACCGTCGACACTGGAAACTACACAATCAACGAAGATCAAAAGACAAACTTCCATGTTGTGTCATTGGTGTGCGGAACTCAAAACTTCGGTGCAGTTGAATCTGCATCAATCTCTGTTTCTAAAGATGAAAACGTCGTTTGTACGTTCACCAACGCACGCGACACTGGACGTATTGATGGATATAAATTCGAAGACATGAACAGCAACGGAGCATGGGATACCGGCGAACCAGTTATCCCAGGCATTGAAATTAAACTTTCAAACGGTTGGACAGACACGACCGACGTAAATGGATATTATTCATTTGAACTCGTCCCAACCGGAACATATTCACTTGAAGAAACTATTGGCGCAAATTGGACCAACACAACGCCAAATCCAGTTACAAATGTCATCGTCACAAAAGATAACACTACATCGGTGAACTTTGGTAACTTCAAACTCGGCCGAATTTGGGGCTACAAGTACGACACCCTTGGCAACACCTTGCCAGGTTGGGAAATCTGCTTGACTGGCAAACCCTGCACTACCACTAATGGTACTGGAATGTATGAATTTACCGGCTTAACTGTTGGCACCTATGTGGTTACGGAAACCCTACAAGCTGGTTGGTGGGCAGTGACCCCGCTCATCTCTGGCCATATCGTGAACATCATTTCTGGCAGCAATGAACAGCGTGACTTTACGAATTTCAAAGGCATTGATGTGACAGTTTGTAAATATGTCGACATGAATGGTGATGGGGATATTGCTGGCGATCCGCTTTACACTGGCGTGAATGGCTGGAATGTTTCGGTTGGGGGTTTAACCCAATCAACCGATAAGGGTTGCACGACCTTTACCAACCTTGGGCCAGGCCACTATGACGTAACCGAAGACACGACTGTTGCAGGCTGGGTCCAAACTTACCCGTCTGCCGGATCATATAGCTTTGATGCGGTTTCCGGACAAAATGAAACCTTTAACTTTGGCAACTTCCAGACGCCAAAACTTACGGTCATCAAGCATGTTATCAATGACAACGGCGGCACCAAAGTTGCCGGTGACTTCAGCATGACTGTTGGCGGTAATAATGTTTCAGATGTTGACTTCCCTGGTAATGAGTTAGGCACAACTGTCACGCTTAATGCAGGTTCATACGTCGTAGATGAACTTCCATTTACTGGTTATGTCAAATCACTTAGCCCTGAATGCACTGGCATGGTGTATAGCGGAGATGAAGTGACTTGCACTATCACCAACAATGATATCGCGCCATCACTCACATTGAACAAAATCTTAATCAAAGATAATGGCGGCACCGCAGTCGAATCAGACTGGACCCTGACTGCTGATGGCGGTTTAGCTGGAACTCTGTCTGGTCCTGGTGCAACTGGAAATACTGACGTAGTTAGTAATGATAAATTCAAAGCTGGAACGTATGCTTTGTCTGAATCAACTGGGCCAAGCGGATATGGTGCCTCAAGCTGGAGCTGTGTTAAAAACAACAATGCTCCTGTAGATGGCGCATCAATTATGCTAGCCCTGGGTGATACTGCAACCTGCACCATCACGAATGATGATATCACCGCCCACCTCAAATTAGTAAAGACGGTTATAAAAGATAATGGCGGTACAGCCGAAGCAGATGATTGGACATTAAAGGCTGACGGTCCAACGATAATTGAAGATGACGGTGTTGCTGAAGGTGATGTGAAAGCTGGCACTTATGCTCTCTCGGAATTCGGTGGTCCATCTGGATACACAGCTTCAAGCTGGGTTTGCAATAATGGCTTACTCAATGGCAGCAACCTCACTTTAGCTCTCAACCAAACTGCAACCTGCACCATCACGAATGATGATGTTGCGCCTCAACTTACCCTGGTCAAACAAGTAAAGAATGACAATGGTGGTAATAATTTTGCTTCTGAATGGACACTATCAGCTACTGGCTACAAAGGCTTTAGCGAGTTAGGTGTCCAGGATGCTGTTGAAAATGAAGCCACGGTTGGACCGAAACCGGTAGAAGCAAATATTGCTTACACGCTCTCGGAATCCGGCCCAAGCGGGTACAATGCTTCAAGCTGGAATTGTGTCGGCGGGTCACTCGACAAAGGAACGATCACACTCACCGAAGGTCAGTCAGCAACTTGCACCATCACCAACGACGACATCGCGCCAAAATTAACGATGGTAAAACAAGTCATCAATGACAATGGTGGTAATAATTTTGCTTCTGAATGGACACTCACCGCTAATGGTACTGAACTTGGATTCAGTGAAACAGGCGTGCAAAATGTTAACCCGTCAATAAACGATGCAACGGTTGGACCAAAAACAGTAAAAGCAAATGTCGCCTATACCCTCTCAGAATCTGGTCCTGTTGGATATGATAAGTCCGACTGGGTATGTGTTGGCGGTACATTCGATAAAGGAACGATTACCTTGAACGAGGGTGATACTGCAACTTGCACCATCACCAATAATGACCAGGCGCCTTCAATCACCTTGATTAAGGATGTAGATAATGGCAACGGTGGTAACGCTCAACCTAATGATTTCAAACTCACCATCGGCGGCGCTGCTGCCTTGAGTGGTGTGAAATATGATGTAGACGCAAACAAAGCGTATGCTTTGAATGAAACTCAACTCACAGGCTATAACTTCGTTTCAATTACGGGTGACAATAAGTGTCCTGACGTGCTTGGTGGTGAAGTAACCCTCGATGAGGGCGAAGACATCACTTGTACCATCAAGAATGACGATATTCCCGGTCGCGTTGTCGGCTTTAAATATGAAGACGTAAACCATAACGGTGTCCAAGATCCTAGTGAAAATCCTCTTGAAGGATGGACATTTTATCTTCGCACTGACAGCCAGACAGGTCCAATCGTATACACGACAACATCAAATGCCAGCGGATTATTCGAGTTTACCGGTATTAATATGGGAACTTATTACCTCACTGAAAACTTGAAGACAAAATGGGATCAAATCACGCCAAGCGCCGGATTCTACCCGGTGAATGTTACCCCGGGGTATGACAATGGCCGATTGGAAGCGCCATTCATCTTCGGCAATGCTCAGCGAATAACCCTTGGTATTACCAAATTCAACTATCATGAAGTTGGTCACGGCGGAACTGGCATTGCACAGACCACGGACACCATCAATTACCACATTGATTGGAGCGTGGCTGGCAATTCAATAGCTCAAAACGTAGTACTCACCGACATTATCCCTGTTGAGCTAAACCTCAATGTTGCTTCAATCAGCAACGGCGGTGCATGGAACGCGGCTACGCGAACCATCACTTGGGACTTCGGCACTCAACAGCCAAACGCTTCGGGTTACGTAACCTACACGGCCACGGTAATTGTCCCGATCGCAAATGGTACGCCCATAACGAACACTGCAAAGATTTCAGCGGATAATGCCGATCCAAAGTTCGCGCAGGACACTTCAACAGTAACGGTTGCTAGCGCGCCTGTCTTACAAATCACTAAGACGGTGAATGCCACCTATGTAAACCCTGGCGATCCAGTCACTTACACGGTTAAAGTTAAGAACGTTGGTACAGACACTGCTAAGAAAGTGATTTTGACGGATACCCTGCCGGCTGGCTTTACCTTTGTAGACGGTGGCGGCATCACCAAAACCTTCGCACTTGGCGATATGGCTGTAGGCGCAGAAATCACCACAACTTATTTAGTTACGGTCGACCATGCTACAACGGCTGGTTTCTACGATAACCTGGCCAAAGCCAAGGCAGACAATGCGGCCGAAGTCTCCACGCACGTTACGGTGGAAGTCCGCGTTCCAAAAGTCTTGGGCGAAGAAACCAAACCAATTTTGCAGATCAAAAAGACAGTCAGCGATTCTGATGTTGCGCCGAATGATGTCATTACCTATACCGTGGAAATTAAAAACACTGGCGATGGTACGGCAATCAATGTCCAACTGGATGACCTCTTGCCATTAGGCTTTACCTTTGATGGTTCCAAAGACACTTCCAGGTACTGGAAAGTTGGAGATTTGAAGCCAGGTGAAAGCACAAAGGTAGCCTATAAGGTTAAAGTGGGCTCAAGCGTGCCAACCGGTGAATACGAAAACTTGGCAATTGCCAAAGCGGATAACCACGGCAAAGTCAGTGCTAGCGTACCGGTCAACGTCAAGCGCGGTCGCGTGCTTGGTGAAACCGTTGATACCGGCGCTGGCTGGATTGACTACACTATCGCTGGTTTAGGCTTAAGCCTGATTGTCATCGGCTATGTCCTAATCCGACGCAAGATGGATAAAACCTTAGCTTAATTTTCATGGCTGACCTGATGAAACCAGGCCATACCAAAAACAGGAAGCTCGCCAAATTGGCGGGCTTCCTTCTAATTGGGATTGGCATAATAGTGCTTTCCTACCCGCTTTGGCCAATTATCCGTTATAAAGTGGCTGGACCAATTAGCACGCCCGAAGAACCGGTTTTCCCTTATGAAAGCAACCTTATTACTGAAGATGGCACTGTGGCAATTGCAAATCCAGCCACGCAAAACCAGACCAATGACAATTCCAATCAAGTACAAAATACAAATGTCACAACCACTACTAAACGCGTAAAAGCCAGGGTGGTTTCTCGTTCCAGGCCACCAGACAATCGATTAGTCATTCCTAAAATAGGCGTTAATCTCCCAATAGTTGAAGGTCAAAACGAAGATATAGCTTTAAACCGCGGAGCTTGGCATATCCCTAATTCCTCAAACCCAAAAATTGGGGGCAACACTGTGCTGTCTGCCCACCGCTTTCGCTATCGCCCGCCTTCCAATTTAACACTTTACTTACTTGATAAAGTCCAAGCTGGCGATATCATGATTATTTATTGGCAAGGTAAAGAATATGATTACCGTGTTTCTGCCACAAAAATTGTCCCACGGTCAAACACGGATATGGCCGAACCCACTCAAGAACCGCGTCTGACAGTTTTTACCTGCCACCCCCTATTTTCCACAAAGAATAGATTAGTTGTGATTGGAGAGCCAATCTAAAAACACGTCATTGCGAGGAGGTGCCCAAGGGCACTGACGTGGCAATCTTGCGTATTAACTTAATTGAGATTGCTCCCGCCTACCTCGCTAAAGCGAGTACGGTGGGCAGGTCGCTGCGCTCGCAATGACGTAGACCATCTTGCTAATAAGGCATTCAAACCTTTATACTTGACTTATAAGAAGTTTTGTGATATTCTAATTTGTTATGAAGGTGGAAAAATCTTCAAAAAAATATTCTACGGATGATTGTAAAAAACCTTGGCACCATACGGCTTTACACCGTGCCAAACATTGGTTTATACCGCACGAAGGCAACAATCACCAACCCCATGCTTTAAGGCCAAAGGCTTTAAAGGCTTATGCATATTTGTTATTGGCTGCTAAAATTGCCAGTGCGGTTTTTTTGTTCGCCGCTTACCCAAATGAAGCTAGATATGCGGCTTATACGGCCAGTACGATTATTTCCCTAACCAATGAATCCAGAAGGGAAGCCAAATTGCCAGCCTTAACCTCTAATAGCAAATTAAATTTAGCCGCGCAAAATAAAGCCAAAGACATCATAGCTAGGAATTATTTTGCCCATACCACGCCGGATGGCAAGCGTTTTTGGACCTGGATAGAAGCTACTGGCTATGATTACAGCGTGGCTGGAGAAAATTTAGCCATTGATTTCACTACCCCTGAATCCGCACATAGTGCCCTCATGGCCAGCCCCACGCATAAAGAAAATATCATCAACAAGCGCTATAAAGAAATTGGCGTAGCAGTAGTGACAGGCAAAATGGACGGCCAAGAAACCACAGTCCTAGTTGAAATGTTCGGCACCCAAACCCCAAAGAAAACCCAAGTTGCCAAGGTCACCACGCCTAAACCTAAAACCCCAACCAAGGTAACGATTAAAGCTCCGACCAAAACCACTGCCCCGCCAAAAGTAAAAGCTGAACAAACCGGAACCACTAAGGCTTACTTAGGTGAACAAAATCTAGAAAAATTTACCCTATTGCCTGAAGCGACAATTGATGTTTGGGCTGAATTTAAAAATATTGGGGATACTACCTGGAAAGCTGGTGAAATCAGCTTAGTGACCGCCGACCCGATTAAACATGATTCAATCTTTGCTGACGCAAGTTGGGCTAATAAATACACAGTCGAAAGCATTGATAAAGACATTAAGCCGGACGAAATAATCCGGTTTGAGTGGAAGATCAAAGGGACCAAACAGGCGGTTTCGACTACTGAAAAATTTGGTTTAATGGATACTGAGGGCAAACTGATCAATGATATTCCCCTGGTTTTTTCAATAAATGTCATTACCCCCTCTATCCTTGCCCAAACCAAAACTTCCCCAACCCAAACCCAGGCAGCCGCTCCAACCACCCAAGAAAACGTCACCCAGCCCATAGCAATTTCTAATGAAGTTACTGAGCATGCGCCAAATGACATAGTCAGTAAACTCGTTGGGTTTGTGGATAAGTTCTATATGGCTTTCCTGATTTTCCTTGGTATCGCCTTAGCCCTTAACATTTTCGTGAAAATCAGGGTCCAGCATGCCCATGTCATTGGCCAAACCTTGATGGTTATCGCTTTTGCCGCAGGTTTCCTACTCTTCAAATTCCATTTTTTGCAAAAAGTAGCACCAACAGTTAGGGTTTTGGGGCAAATTATTGGTATTATTTAAATTACCCACTAGCGACCTTATTAGTTTTGACCAAAGGCCAGCTTTTTGCTAATCTATTTTCACCAAACAAACACCAATTTAACTTCGTACATTTGCTTAAGGAGGGGCAGAGGCACTTCTGAGTGCTTTAAAATGGAGCGACATTGCTAAGATTCGCTTCAAAAGCCAAAACTTCAAAAATTAAACCTAGTCTGTAAAACCAAATATAACTCTGGCGGAATCCGCCGAAGTCCCGCTAATAAGCGGGACGAAGGAGGATAAACTTGACACAAAAACACTTTCTTTTCGAAATATATAATTGTTCATTTCCGCTAATAAATATCTGCCTAAAAACTGGGCAAATCACCCCCAAAAAGCCTCAAAATTAATAGGCTAGTAGTAAATAGAAATCATTCGAAAATTTCCGATCCCAAAATCTTGGGTAATTCGCGATTTTCTAACGATTTTTGACCGACTACTAGCCTTTTTAAATTATTTATCTCATGAAAAAAATCCAAAAACTTCTAGTTTTCTCAATAATTATTTTTTCACTGTTCTGCTGGCCAATAAAGTCCATTTTTGCCGCAGAATTGACCAGCTTAACCCTTTCACCTGCTGAACTGACTATTGAAGCTGGGAAAACCGCGACTTTTAAAGTTTTAGCCGCCTATAGCGACGGCACCAGCGCGGATGTGACTGAAGAAGCCCTATTTAAACTTGATGGCGGCGGCTTTACTGGCATTCCAGGCAAAAAAGGCGAATTTACGGCAAATGCTCAGGGCAAATGGTCATTGAGCGTGAATTTCGGAACCAAAAGCGCTTCCGCCGCAATAACCATCTCTCACGGAGCAGCAACAAGCCTAAATGTACTCCCAACCCAGGCTAATTTGACAGCTGATGGCATCTTGCCAATCCGGGTCTTTGCCGTGGATGCCTTGGGCAATGGCTGGGATGTGCTAAAAGATGCGACTTTTTCCACAACCGACCCCTTAGGCACAGTTAATGCCGATGGCTATATCCCCCACACTGCTGGCGCCTGGGCTATAACCGCAACTTACCAGGGTTTGGCCGGAAGTTTTCCAATAACCATTACTCCTGGCATGTTAACCAGCCTGAGTATTGAACCAGCCAGTACGATTAATGTGGATCCGGGTGATGAGATAAGCTTAGTTGCCAAAGGCACTGACGCCAAAGGTAACCAAGTTACGGCTAATGTCAATTGGAAAACCAGCAACGTAAAAGTGGCCAAAATTGATGCAATGGGTAAACTGACAGCTGAAAAAGCCGGCCAGACTAATGTCATCGCCGAAGCCGAAGGCATTCAGGCTGCAGTACCAATTGCCATAAACTCAAATGAAGCGACTGAAGTCACAAATGAAATTGTGGCAGTCGAAAAACCAAACGCGGTTTTAAAAAATCCAAGAGTCGCCGCTGAAGAAGTTGAAAAAGTCCCGGTGACCCAAAATGAAAATATCTCCACTGAGAAAACTGAAAATCAGGGATGCAAAAACATTGCCCATCCTTGGTCAATTATAATCCTGCTTTTGCAAATAATTATTTTGGCTGCTTACTTTACCTGGCAGATTAAAAAACCTATTAAGCTCTGGTGGGTTGGGCCAATTGTCTTAACTGCGATATTGTTAATTATTTATTCACAACTTTTCTGTAATAACACTTATCTCTGGTGGCCTTGGGCAGTCTTGGGCATTAGTGTCATCTTTATAAGCGTATACTACCAAAGACTGGGCATGCATGATGTTATCCCGCCGCCAGAAACTAAAGTCTAATTTTAATCCCCACGTCAACAAAGTTGGTGTGGGGATTTTTTGAATTATTTAATCCAAACAAATATTAACAAAAGTATTGCAGCAACAACCCGATACCAGGCAAAAGTTGACAGCGAGTGGTTCTGGACGAATTTCAAAAAGTACTTGATGACAAAATAACCTACAATCGCTGAAGTTATTATGCCTATTAAAACTTGAGTTAACTCATTACCTCCAGGATGACTTTTAAATAAATCGGCAAGTTTTAATAAGCCTGCCCCAGCAACCACAGGTAAGGAAACTAAGAAAGCATAACGCGTAGCCGTGGGCCGGTCTAATTTCCTAAACAAGCCACCAATGATCGTAGCGCCAGACCTAGAAATTCCTGGAATCAAAGCCATAATTTGGACCAAGCCAATCAACCAAGCCGTTTTAAAATTGATTTGATTGGTTTGTTGCTGCCTCTTGGACCATGCCTCTGCCCACCAAATAACCATGGAACCAAATATCAAAGCAACTGCAACCAAAATCAAATTCCGGGTGTGATTTTCAATAAACTTATCCAGGACAATACCAGCTACGCCAGCTGGGATGGCACCGATAATTACTAGCCAGGCTAATTTTTGGTTTTCGTCAGTTTTGACTTGCCAATTCCGCAAAGACAGGAAAAAATGCTTGATTATCAAAACCACCTCTTTCCAGAAAAAAAAGATAAGAGCCAGAAGCGTGCCTAAATGCAAAGCCGCGTCAAAGTTTAAGGAATCCGCTAAATCATATTTAAAAATTTCGTGCAGAGCCAAAAGATGACCAGTGCTGGAGATGGGCAGGAATTCAGTTATCCCCTGCACGACACCCAAGATTAAAGCATGTATAATATCCATATATAATTTAAATGATTTATGGGAATTGTTATTATACCAATTTTAACCGCCATTGGCGTTCAAGCCCTGAAACTGGCCGTGGACAAGGTTAAAGGCAACCTTGATCTTAAAAGAATGTGGGATTCCTACGGCGGTATGCCTTCGTCCCATGCGGCTTTTGTTTTTTCCTTAGCCACTTTAGCCGGTTTTCAAGAAGGTTTTTCTTCTGTAGCATTTTCCATATCTTTGGTCTTGGCCATCTTAACAGTCAGGGATGCCATGGGCTTTCGCTATGAAATTGGAGTTCATAGTAAAATCTTAAATCGCTTGGCTAAAGAACACCCACCTAAAGAAGGCGGAAACTATCCGCATCTGTCTGAACGCTGGGGGCATACACCAGCCCAGATACTTGTTGGCTCGCTTATCGGGATTGCGGTTGGTTTAATCGCCCAGTTATTTTAATGAATCTATTTCTGGCAAAAGGCACAAAAATGTGAGCTTCTGCCGCCAATCGCAATCCGTTTGATTGATTTTTTGCATATCTTACATGGCAGACCTTTACGGCCATAAACCATGTGAAAATTTCCGTAATTACCAGTCTTACCATTAGTCCGAATAAAATCGCCAACTGACGAACCATGTCTAGCAATTGCTTTTATTAAAACTTTTTGTAAGGCTTTGTACAAACAAAGCCACTCTTTAGTCTTGATTCGTTTGACCGATTTGGTTGGCCTGATTTTAGCCCAAAATAAAGCTTCGTCGGCGTAAATATTACCAACCCCCGCAATCAAAGACTGCTCAATCAAGGCTTGCTTGATTTTCAGATTTGGCCGTTTATTTAAGTTTTTTTTGAAAACTTCTATAGTAAATTCTTTAGACAAAGGTTCGGGTCCGAAGTCCTGCAAATCTTTTACTTTTTTTAAATCTTGATTTTTCACGGCTCGCCAAGTTCCAAAAACCCTGACGTCGTTATAATAAAGCTTGGTGCTATCCGTAAAATTCACGATGATGTGCGTATGCTTGCTGGGCAGTAATTCCAAAGGGGCTTTTGGCGTATTCGTCAACTTAGCCAATAATCTTTTCTGGTTTTTTTGCTGGATAAGCATTTGTCCGGTCATTTTTAAATGGACCAAAAGCCACCAATCCCTGTCTAATTTAATCTGGATTAGCTTTGCTCGCCTTTGTACGCCTAAAATTTTTCGCTCTTGCAAAACTTTAGTGAATTGTCTGACCTGGCTCTGGTCGTGAATTCTTTTGGGGCTTAAAACTTTTGGCCCAACTGAAACCAGCTTAGGTTTATTTATTACCAAGCTTTTGATTTTTTTTCCTATTAAAGATCTTAAACCGCGGACTACGGTTTCAACTTCGGGCAATTCTGGCATGTTAATCTGAAAACTTCTTGAATAAATTCCTAAAAATTTCCGCACGAGTGACAATGCCGACTAATTTTCCACCATCTTCCACGATTATCCGATGGATCCGGTGAGCCAGCATCATTGAACCTGCCTGCATAATTGGCGTATCTGGCGGAGCGCAAATAATGTCCTTGCTCATGAAATCTTTGACTGCTTTTTTTAAGATTGACTTTGCGTTTTCTTCTAACTCACTTTCCTCCAGCCACAATTCCGGACTATTATAAAACTCCATAATACTCGGGTACAAAGCCCTGAAAATGTCTTTTTCCGAAAGTACGCCAACCACTTTGCCTTTTTCTACCACTGGCGCCCCGCTAATATCGTGAACTTCAAAAAATTTAATGGCCGATTGAACATCCTGGTCAGGCTTCAGGCTTAAAACCTTATGGGTCATGACATCACGGATGCGCATAATTAGAACTTTGAAACTAATGGCACAAATGACCTGGCAAAATCAATTAATTCTTTGCCGTTTATGGGACTATAACTTGCCAAAATAATATAGGTGTTATCCTGTTGCCATTCAACAATGGTCCTGCCACGATCTTCCCGGTAACGACCTTCGGCGCCATTAATCATGACTTTTGAATAATTACTTACATATTCTTCTGGCAACTGGCCAATGCCTTTGGTTTCAACCACCTCAAGACCTTTTAAAAACTCAATTACTGGCGGCGGTGGATAAGGATCATCCCCTAAATACATGTAAAATTTATCTTTGGAAACATATACAAAAGACTGGTAAATTGTGAATCTTTCCGGAATTTTGTCTGGTTTATATAAAATAAAATCAAGTTCGCCCTGGGCTTGTTCCAGGGTAATGGCTTTAACTCTCCGGTTGGCGCTATTTTGAATGGAAACATAACTTGCAATTGCGGTGGCAATAATGCCAATTATCAACAAAAATTTAATAAAATTTTCCCGGTGCCTGTGGCAGGCACAAATAAGCTCAAATACTGAACCTATTAACAGGCCAACAAGCGTGCCGATAATAATCCAAAATATCCCAAAGTTTAGCCAATTGACCGCGGTGGTTATGTTAATTATTAACACCATGATGCTAATCCAAAACCCAAAGCTTAGCCACCAGGCAATTTTTGTATACCCATAATAACCAGTTATGCCAACAAGAATAGCGACAATTAAAAGCGTTGGCGCGCCAAAATTTACCAAATCCTTGACGTTTTCTAAAAAATTCGTGGTTGATTCGCCAAAAGTCAAAGTTATTACCGGGACCAGCATAAAAGCCAAAACCGCCAATAGTGCGTAAATCGTCATTACCATCACCCAGCCCTTGTTATAAACACTAATTGGCTTATTAAGCTCCTCGGGTTCACGGGTAGCCATGTCATTGGCAAAGTTGCTTATCTTTGTCTCCAAATTAGTTTTTTTAGGCTGTAATAATGGGTGGAAAATCATAAGTGATGACTTAAAATTATAACAAAAGCCTGGTTTTGTCCAAACTTGGATTATTAGTTTAAGCTAATTTTAAACGCCGAAATTCCTTTTTCGCTTGCCAAAGTCTTTTACGGCTTCGTCTAAATCCAATTCAGAAAACTCTGGCCATTTCTTTTTTGTGAAAAATAGCTCTGCATATGCCGCCTCCCACAATAAAAAACCAGAAAGTCTTTTTTCACCTGAGGTTCTTATTATTAAATCTGGATCAGGGACAGAGCTCGCGTATAAAAACTTATTAATATCACGCTCTTGAACATCTGTTAGTTTAGGATTATCTATAGCAATTTTTTTTACCGCATCAATTATCTCCGCCCTGCCACCGTAATTAACTGCTAAATTCAATACTGCCCTGGAATTATTCTTAGTCTTTTCAACAAGATCAGTCATTGCTTTTTGCAGTTTAATAGGTAGTCCATCAAGCCTGCCGAGGAAATTAACTTTCACTTTCTGTTTTTGCAATTCCTGCAATTCATTCTTAATAGCCCAGTGCATCAACTCCATCAAATAAGACACTTCGTCTTTTGCACGATTCCAATTCTCGGTTGAAAAAGCAAAAACCGTTACAACATAAATTCCACGATTTATACACCAGTCAAGAACTGATCGAATTTTTTTATACCCATTTTGATGACCTTCAAAGGTTGAAAGGCCATGTTCTTTGGCCCACCGACGATTCCCATCCATAATAAAACCAATATGATTAGGGATGGCCATTGATTGATTATCTGACATAAGTCTTAAATTACCTTTTCTTTGACATTTCGTCAATATCCAGGTAATCTCGAATAAGTTTTCGGGGTGTAGCGCAGTTGGTAGCGCGCAGCGTTCGGGTCGCTGAGGCCGTGGGTTCAAGTCCCACCACCCCGACCAAATTTATTTAATCAAAATTTCTTAACTATTTGGGTTTCCGGCAGAGCCGGACCCGGCTATGCCGGGCAAGTCCCGGATCCCCGACCAGCTCGTTTCGCACGTCGACCTGCGCGTGGCGTTTCTTTGACACGCCCCGCTTCGGCCTCTGTGCGAAGCCTCGCTTTTTAGTGCAAACGCGTGCTCTCCCTCGACAAGCTCGGGATGCGCTCCACGTTTGCACTAGCTTGTCGAATTTGAATTTTTTTGCCTCTCTCCCCAAATTTTCTGATGGAAAATTTGGGGACCCCCTTTTGATACAAGAATCAAAATTAGTAATTGGGTATTTTAATTTAAAAACTCCCCGCTGGTGCGAGGAGTCTGTTAAAGTAGTTAATCGTGTCAATCGAAAAGAGCGAGAATACCCCCAACGAATAGGATGCCGAGAATGACTCCTAATCGTTGGGCACCCCATCTAGCGGTTTCCCATAGGACGCCTTTTGTGGCATCAGAAAAATGAAAGTGCATACTTCGCCTCTCCTTTCAAAATAAAGCTTACTTAGTTTATGACATAAGTCTAATTTTGGCAATAAAACCTCAAACCTTGCTTTCTGGTATATTCAAAACTGGTATTTGCCGATGATAATATCGCCAAAGGATGCGATAAATTACAGCTAGCCCCACGGCACTACCAGTCGCCCAATAGATTATTTGCATCCAAATTTGTTTGGTATCCGTACCTAAAAGTATTCCGTGTAAAAATAATAAAACAAACATAGGAAAACCCAAGTAATGGACAATCCGCCAAAATCGCGGGTGTTTAGTCATGGTATAAAGCGAGGTTGATAATATAAAAGCAGTAAATAAAAACCCGCAATACCTAAAGCCACTAAAACAGGTTGGATAAATTGACTCTTAAAATACATTATTACTACATAAGGTTTTTGGATTTCTTTCAAATAATGCGCGATTTTAATGGTATTTTCAATCAATGATTTAAACGCTTGGCAAATTACTTCCGCAATATTTTTTCTAGTGTTACAATAATCCCATTGCTATTTAAACTTATTTTATGAATAATCTAAATCCAAAAGTTTTCAAAGCTTATGACATCCGGGGCATTTACCCAACTGAACTTAATGAAGAAACCGCTTATGTAGTTGGCCAAGCCTATGCCCAAATGACCAAGGTTAAAAAAATCTTTGTAGGCAGGGATATGCGGCTTGGCTCGCCAGAATTAACAAAACAGTTTATTGCTGGCGTCCTTAGCCAGGGCGTGGATGTTGATGATATTGGCTTAGTCCCAATTGACGCGGTTTATTTTTCGACTGGTCACTTTAAATATGGCGGGGGCGTAATGACTACCGCTTCTCATAACCCTAAGGAATATAATGGCTTTAAAATGACAGTACTAGATAATGGCATTAGAATGGTCAGAGGCCAAGAAGTTTATGAATTCATTAAAGGCAAAACCTTTACTCCAACAAAAAAACCTGGCATATTAGCTGAAAAAAATATTTGGAAAGAGTACATTGAGCATATTTTTTCCTTTATCGATAAGGACAAAATCAAACCATTTAAAATTGTAGTTGACGCCGGCAATGGCATGGCCGGTAAAGTCATGCCTATGATTTTTGAAAAACTCCCGTGCCAATTAATCCCATTAAACTTTAAACTTGACGGAAACTTTCCAGCCCACCCTTCCAATCCACTGCTTCCAGAATCCCAGGTTCAAATCAAAAAAATGGTAGTTGAGGAAAAAGCGGATTTCGGGATTATTATGGATGGTGATACCGACCGCCTGTTTTTTGTCACGGAAAATGGCGATTTTGTCCGGGCCGACACAACCCTTTTACTTTTAGCTAAATATTTTTTAGAACGGGAACCTGGGGCAGTCATCTCTTATAATGCCATTTGCAGCAAAGCCGTCCCCCAAAGGATCACAGAATGGGGCGGCAAGCCAATCCGTACCCCAGTTGGTTTTGTAAATGTTTCCAAAGCCATCCGGGATAACAATGGCGTCATGGGTGGCGAGGTTTCCGCCCATTATTGCTTCCGAAAAAATTACTTTGGCGATTCAGGCTTCATTGCGGTTTTAATTTTATTAATGCTTATTTCCGAAAAAAATCAGAAACTTTCAGAAGCGGTTGAGGGCTTAAACCCTTATTCAAGAGCTGATGAAACGAATATTACGGTAAATAATATCCCAGAAGTCATCCAGGCGGTTAAAAACCACTTTGCCGATGCTAAGCAAGATGAACTTGATGGGGTAACCATTGAATACAAAGATTGGTGGGTCAATGTCCGGGCTTCCAACACTGAACCGCTGCTTAGGATTACCGTTGAAGGCGATACTAAAGAAATCATGCTGGCTCAACACAAAAAAGTCGTTGGCTTTATTCAAGGTGTGGCCAAATAATTATTTTCTGGAAATTTTAGTCCAACAACAGCATTAGCGCCATTAGGCCAATTCCCAGTAAAAAATAGAACAGCTGGAGGAAAGATTCTTTAGTATGTTTTTCGCCGTGCAATTCCGGCATCAAGTCAGCTGCGGAAATATAAATAAATCCGCCGATGGTAAAGGGCAGTAAAAAATGCACCAAACCCTCCGCCCTCTGTCCGATGATTAAAGTTAATATCGTGCCAAGCATAGCCGCTGAAGCCGAAAGGAAATTAAAACCAATTGCTTGTTTCCTGGTATAACCCGCGTGAAGCAAAACGCCAAAATCACCAATTTCCTGGGGGATCTCATGGATTAGAACCGCCACAGTAGTCGCGATGCCCAAGGGAATACTGACTAAATAGCTGGCGCCAATGATGATGCCATCAATAAAATTATGGAAGCCATCGCCAATTAAATTGATGGGGCCAACGGCGTGAATATGATTTTTACTGGTTGGCTGGTGGCAGTGGCGCCAGAAAATTATCTTTTCCAGTACGAAAAAAATAACAATGCCGGTTAAGATGGAAAAAGCCACGGTTTCAATTGAGGAATTTTCCTTAACGCTTTCGGGCAATAAATGGATAAAAGCATCGCCTAACATGGCGCCAGCGGCAAAACTTACCATATATAAAATCCACTTCTTCAGTTTATTCCCCTGCATGCTTAAGGTAAAAACCCCGATCAATGAAACCAGACTAACTGCTAAAACACTGATGATGGAAAAAATCCAAGCTTTGTTCATACGATAATTATAGCATGGATATTCGGTGAACTTACCCTTGACATATGTTTTTTAAAGGTTTAGATTGTTATATCCTGAATTTAGATAAAATAAAACGTTTAACGCTTTTTTGACATTATTTCAAGGAGGATAACATGGATTTTTGGTGGCTATGGAGACACCGAGCCAAACCTGTTTCAGTTTTTGAGCCTGATTCTGTCGGGCATAACGACGCTTATACGCTTGCCTGTGCGTCTCAGCTCCCCCCTCAGCAATCAAGCCCGAAAACTGATAAAACAATTATCAACCCAACCACGATATGGGATGGCGAAGCCGCGAATCGGACACGAAGGGCTTTTGATAATTCTGGAAAAGTCCAACCTGCTCAATTAATCAAGTTTAAGTTAGATAGCTGAACTTTCAACCTTCAACATGGGGTAAAGAATGGCATTATCTGGCAATGCAAAAGACAATGAAAGACGCAGGCAAATACGCCGGGGAGATCAACGACCAATACGGGTCAAAACCGAAAAGCTGGGGCAATCTCCTGAAAATCAAACGGAAAATACTTCCGATGCTTATTCAACAGGATCGGCCACGTCCACTGTGTCTATGAGTTATTTCTTCCCTACTCCGGTAGATTCTTAGAAAATAAAAATATCCTAGATGCCCGCTTAAAATCTTTGAGCGGGCATTTTTTTATATATTCAATTGGTTCCTGGCTGCTTCGCTCATTTTACTCTTGTCCCAAGGCGGGTCAAAGGTAATCTCAACCAGGGCATCTTTTACTTCTTTTAATCCCCTGATTTTGCTGGACGTCATATCCACAAAATAATCCAAAAGCGGGCAGCCGGGCGTAGTCAAGGTCATTTTGACTTTGACTATTTTATCTTTGGAAATATTTATATCGTAAATCAAGCCTAAATCAACAATGTTAATCCCTAGTTCTGGATCATCGCAGGTTTTTAAGACTTTAATGACTTCTGCCTTGCTGAGCATGCTAGTTGATGGACATTTTTACGTCTTTGGAAATATTATGTTTTTGCAGGAGTTCTTGGCCTTGGGGATTTGATTTCGCCTCTTTTACAATCTCCTCAGGCAAGGCAAACCAAACTTCTTCGGAAATATTATCTAGTTCTTTTACATCTGCTCCTGTAATTGATTGGATGAACTTAACTATTTGATTAAATATATTTTCAGGCGTAGAGGCTCCGGAAGTTATGCCAATATTTGTTATGCCATTAAACCATTTTTCATTAATTTCTTCCGAACTGTCAACTAAATACGCTTTTGCTCCATAAGCTTCTGATACTTCCCGCAAGCGATTGGCATTGGAGCTTTGGATTGAACCAACAACTATTATCAATTCAACTAATTTTGCCAGTTGTTTGACTGCACTTTGCCGGTTCGTAGTGGCATAACAAATATCACTTTTAGGCGGAGTGGCCAATTTTGGAAAACGTTTTTTCAAAATTTTCATGATATTTGATGTATCATCCAAACTCAAAGTGGTCTGTGAAACTACTGCCACTTTTTCTGGATTCATAACCTTTACATTTTTAGCTTCTTCCAAGTCAGTGACAAGAATCACTTTGTCCGGCGCCTCACCCAGAGTGCCTTCCACTTCAATATGCCCACGATGGCCAATTAACAATATTTCATAACCATTTTTGGCAAAATTTTTCACTTCAAAATGCACTCGATTGACTAAAGGGCAAGTAGCGTCAATTATCTTCAAACTTTTTGCTTTCGCATCAGTCCAAACTTGCGGCGAAACTCCATGAGCGCTAAAAATTACCCTGGCATTTTGGGGGATTACCATTATATCCTCTACAAAGATTGCGCCTTGGTTTTTCAGTTTTTCTACCACATGCGTATTATGGACAATCTCATGTTTAACATAAATAGGCCTGCCAAAAACCCGAAGCGCAAGTTCGACGGTATCAACCGCCCGGTCAACACCAGCGCAAAAACCCCTAGGTTTGGCTAATATTATTTCCATAGCTTTCTTAGGCTAACATACTTGAAAAAATCCGCCAAAAACCGGGAATCACCCCGCACCACTTTCCCATCAAAACCCTACTTAAACCTATAATATCATTCTCAAAAAAATTTCTATTAAAGCAAATTTAGAATTTTTTTTGGAAAGTGGTGCGGGGTTTACTATCGGTCATAGGTGGGGTAAAATAAGCCTACTATGAGCTCCCAAACCTTATACCGGAAATACCGTCCGCAAACTTTTGCCGACCTTATTGGCCAAGAACACGTTGCCCACACGCTTTTGAATGAACTGCAAAAAAGCCAAGTAGCCCATGCCTATCTTTTTTCCGGCCCCCGGGGTATCGGTAAAACCACCACCGCCAGACTTTTAGCCAAAGCGGTAAACTGCCAAAACCCAAAAAATGGAGAACCGGATAATATCTGCGAGGCTTGCAGAAGCATAACTGAAGCACGGGCTTTGGACGTCATTGAAATTGACGCGGCTTCATATACCGGCGTTGATAATATTAGGGAAGTTATTGAACATAGCCGCTTTACGCCTTCAAGCTTGAAATTTAAAGTTTTTATAGTTGACGAAGTCCACATGCTCTCAACCGCAGCTTTTAATGCGCTTTTAAAAACTTTGGAAGAACCGCCAGCCCATGCCATGTTCATCCTGGCCACTACGGAAATCCATAAGGTCCCTGAAACCATCCAGTCCCGTTGCCAAAAATTTGACTTCCACCGGATTAATCCAGAGGTAATAGGCAAAAAACTAAGGTGGATTGCCAAACAAGAAGACATGTCAGTTGACGAAAATGTGATTGAAGAAATCGTCAGGTTGGCTGATGGTTCCAGCCGAGATGCCGAAAGCATCCTGGGCCAAGTTTTTTCCTTGGGTGAAAAAAAGATTACTTTGGAACAAGCGGACTTGGTCTTGCCCCGCTCAAATCAAGCCGCCGTAGTCCAATTGATTTTAGCTATTTTAAATAACAATCGCGCTGAAGCCATTCAAAATATTGACGATCAAATTGAAAATGGTATTGATTTGGAAGCTTATCGAAATGATATTATCCGGAGTTTGCGGGATTGCTTGCTTTTTCGGGTGGTTGCGCCAAATATCCGTCCACAAATCCAAAATGTCTTGCAAGAAAAACTCGCGGCTTTTACTGCCGGCCGGATTGTAAAAATTCTTGAAAACTTTTTAATGATCCAGCAATATATTTCCATTAGCCCCTTGCCACAAGTACCTTTGGAAATTGCAATTATTGAATCAACCTCTGATCAGTTTGAACCGGCAATTCAGCAAACAAACCCAAGCACTACAGTAATTGAAAAAAAAGCAGAAGAGCCATTACAAAAAAAATCTAATGCTGGCTTTCCAGATCCATGGTTGAAAATAGTTGAAGAAGTGAATAATGAAGCTCCAATGCTGGCCATGTCACTAAAAATGGTTAGGTCTTCTGGAGTGATAGATGATGTTTTAACTATCACTTGCCCATTTACTTTACATGTCGAAAGGCTTTCGACGCCTAAAGCTAGGGAAGTTCTAGATTCCGTGATCAAGAGAGTTATGGGTAAAAAAGTTACATACAAAGTTGAATTAGACCCTAATTTAAAGCTTGACAAAGCCGAACAGAAAATCGAAAATACCAATCCGGCTGATAAATTGCTTTCTGAAAAATCTAAAAAGCTAGCATCCGGTGACCAGCTATGGGACCAGATTGTAAATGCTTTTGAGGGATAATTATTCCGAGATCGTCTAATGGTAGGACACTGCCCTCTGGAGGCAGGTATCTTGGTTCGAGTCCAAGTCTCGGAGCCACGGGTCATCACGAACTCCACCCTCCGCACACTCGCTTTCGCGAGCTTGCTTCGGATTCCGTTCGTGTGCCCCTTTCCCCACGCGCCAGTTCCGCCGCGTGGGGACCCCTAGATAAAACAAAACACCCGCCTTTAATACGACGGGTGTTTTGGATATTATGCTTAAGCCAATTTATTGTTTGGGTTTTAACGTAAAGTTTATTCCCGAAGCAATCTTCCCTGATTTTACGGTTATATTATTCCGGCCAGCAACATCATACATATAACTAATTACGCTAATTTTACGTTTGCCAGGCGCAATACCATCAAGAATATAGTAACCATTGGCATCAGAGGAAGTAACAATAGAAGTGCCCACAACCCTGATAGTTGCACTTACTGGCAAACCAGTATCCTTATCTGTAATATAACCCTCAATCGTTCCAGCAGCTGTTAATTTTAGATTTTTTGTGGCTGTTAGGCCAGTTTTTACCGTAACATTAGCTAACTGGGTAACGTAATCCGTGGTAGTTATTTTTAAACGGTAAGTACCAGCTTTTAATCCTGATACCGTATAGTTACCATCTTCATCTGCAATAGTTGAAGTGTATGAAACTTGCTTACCGTTTTTTAAAGCATAAATTGCAATACTTGCGCCATCAATGCCGACATGGTTTCCAGTATACACTGACCCACTAATTGTCCCGCCTAATTCAAGCTTGTGCGTAGCGCCGCTAATATCCGCCTTGATGTTCAGTGAATCAATGACAATATTGACGTAGGTATTCTTCACAACTTTGACCCGGTATTTACCCGTCTGGATTCCTGTTATAGAAAAAACTCCGCTACTATTGGTAGTTGCCGTATAGTCAGGAATCTCGCTGCGGACTTTATTTCGTTTGTATAGATAAACATAAGCGGTTGATAGGGGCGTATTTCCACTTTTTGCCACAACTGTACCACTGTAGGTTTTACCCAGAGTCAAAGTATAATTTTTTCCAGTAAGCGCAGTGCCATCAGCGGTAATTGAAAGTGTCGAGGTTTTTGAAATATACCCGCTCTTGCTGACTGTCACATTGTAATCCGAAACGGCAGAGCCATTATACGTGCTGATATCAAATATGCTTACTGTGTAGGCGCCTGCGGCGTTAGTGGTGGCCGTATAAGTTCCGGAATATAAGCTAGCCCCCGAACTCTTGGCTATGGTTACGGTTGCACCAGCCAATGCAGCTCCATTTTGATCAACAATCGTACCAGTTATGGTGCTTGCCGGTGTTAATGTTACATTTTGGGTTATTGAAGTTTCGTCTCCAGTCAAGACCACTCCGGTTATCTGTGCAGAAAAATAACCGAACTTAGATATCGTAAGGGTATAGGTGCCCACAGCGGATTGGGTAGTATCAGAAGGACTTGGACTGCTCGTATAGCTCCCATTTGAAACTGTCGTTGGATAAGAAAAGCCATACGTACTGCCGCTTGCATTAACAAATGAAAGGCTCACACTGTTAATCGGAGTCACGCCATCAGCTGCATAAACATGGCCAGTAAAAGAACCGCGGCGGGTTAAGACAAAATTTTGTCCGGATTTAGTTTCACCACTAGCGATAGTGATAGTTGATGTTTTTTTAATGAATGTTACGTTCGCTTCAGCTGAAGTGGAAGTGTATGGTGAAACATCATAAGTCCCTGGCGCCAGGCTAACGCTATATGCCCCAGCTGCATCTGTGTAAGGGTAAGAGAAGGCCTTAGTATCAACGTTTTGGACAAAGACTGTCAGGCTGGCTATTGCCGTACCATCAGCTGCATGGGTTACGGTTCCGCTGATTGTACCATCAGCAGCAAAAGCCACTTTGGCTATGCCAAAAAACCCGCAAACCGCGAGTAGGATTAGAAATTTTCGCATAAGCGTTTTCTGTTAATGTTAAATGTTGTATTTAGTATACGAAAAACTAAGAATAACCACAACCGCCAATATTTTATGAAAATTTGTGATTTGCCTAATAAAAATAAATAGGTGTATCCTGTTTATATCAAACTTAAATTTGAAAGGGGGTGAAAAGCATGAAAATTTGGCAAAAATCCACATATTCACTGATGATATTCGCTCTTTTGACGCTGATTTCTGTTACTCCTTTTGCCAGCCAAGCCAAAGATAAAGGCCAATTAAAAGAAGTGGTAAAAATATATTACCGTTATGATGACCTGCCTGATTTTCAAAAAAAAGGCAAGCCAGTTGCCCAATGCACACAATCTACCAATGAAAATGTAAACGATTTTGGACTAACCGGTTGGTACATGCCTGCTTCTGGTTTGACTTACAAAATCAGCACCTCAACTTTACCTTCAAATATCAGCCTCGTAGATTTTCGAAACGCAATAGCTAACTCTACCTCAACCTGGGAAGCTAATTCAAGCTCCCAATGGACTTATGGTGGAACCACGAATATTAAAAGGTCTGCCAAAGATGGCGTAAACTTGGTTGCCTTTGGCAGTGCTTCGGGCGGGATTGCCGTGACCCGAACTTGGTATTGGACTGGCACTGGTGAAGTTGCTGAATCAGACATGATTTTCTCTTCCAGTTTAGCCTGGTCAATCACCAGCCCATCAGCTGGCGATTGTGGCGGCGCAGCAAACACCTATGACGTCCAAAATATAGCCACCCATGAATTCGGTCACCAAGTTGGCTTGAATGACCTTTATTCCAGCACGGACCGTGACCTGACCATGTATGGCTATGGCACGATGAGAGAATTAAAAAAGGATTCCTTGGGTACTGGTGATATTTCTGGTGCAAAATCATTTTAAAATAACTAGTATTCAAAAACTGTCTGCCGAAGGCAGACAGTTTTTGAATTATTAAAGAATTTAAAAAACCCGGAGAAAAGAATTAAATCTCTCTTCCCCGGGAAATACTACTGATTCTCAAAAACGAAATCCACCTTATAAGCCACCCAAACACCGATTGGGTTGCCATTTTGGATTGCTGGTTTCCACTGGCACTTGTAGGCCGCTTTTACTGCGGCTTCCTCGAACCCCATCCCCGGGCGAGTGCATTTAACCGCTTGGGCTTTTTTGACAAAGCCATTCTTATCCACGAAAGCCTGAACAATGACATAACCGGTGAAACCACCGTCTCGGGCTAACCGCGGATACTCCGGCGTTTCTTCATAGACCTGCACCGGATCCACTTCAACCGCAACAAATGCATCAGGCGGGGGCATGTAATCTTCTTCTGGTATATCAATCACTAATTGACTGCCAGAAGCTTCGGTTGGGACAACTGCTGGAGCAGTAATTTCCTTCAGCTCATCCCTCGTAGCCATAACAACATCTTCATCAGACACTTCTTCGTCGGCCACTGGAGTTGGGATGCCTACTTTGGGCATAGCCATTTCCGGCTTGGCAATGTCGATTTGTGGCGGTTTTTGGGCAATGCCCGGCGGCTGACCCAAATCGGCAATGGTCTTGATGCGGATGAAATTACTGGACTCACCCGCTTCGTCAAAGGTAATGACTTGATAGAGCCATATCGACAGGATGCAAAAAACGGTCAAGGCTGCCGCAAATCCAATCCCCCGAATCATGTTTCTTTGATAATAGCGCTTCAATTCAAACGCGCCATATGGCAGTACTACACTTTGACTGCTCATATGCCACCTCCTATTATGGTTGGTTAGATTTCTTTTGTTTTGTAAAAGACCGCTATTAATTTAAATTTAAAACTTTAAGATGCATTTGTCAAAATGAAATATAAATCATACGATAACCTACTTCCTAGGTTTTGTTTAGTAGAATCTGGAATTCTTTGGAATAGAAAAAGCGCCCCACTGAATCGCGGGGCGCATGCTTCTGATAAAAAGCTTAAGCTTTAAACCCTGGCAGTTTTACCAGAAACATCCTGGTAATCCTGCCGATAATTAATCGGGAGCATGGATTTTTAAGGTCTGTTAGGCAATCGTCAATTATTTTCTGCCAGATTTCTTCAGCCCGACCAAACTGTCGAAAATACCCGTCCCAGTCTATACGCGGCTCGTTTGACATGGCTTGCGCCCACTCGAAACCGGTAACCCTAGGCAAGCGGCGATCATTTGCCAGCCAGACAGGCCCCAAGATCCAGAGAATTACCTTAACCTGAAAAAGAAATTCAATCTTTAAGGCACCTTTAAGTTGCTCTGGCTTACGGTTTCGAACCATCATCAAGATTGCCTTTTCGCCGAAGACAGTATCGGCGTTCGGCTCACCTAATATCACTTCAAACAAGAAGCTTATTGGATTATTATGTCTGTCAATTAAGGCAAGAAACTGCCGTAAATGGTCTTTAGTAACCACGCTTTTAGGCCTCCTTTTGTGATTTAAACGAACATTAAGAAACAGGCCAGCTTATCAAATCTTTCGCCGCCTGTCAAAGCTACCAAAGCACCCTTTTAGGATTTGATTGTTTCTTTGGTTATTCGATTTCGAATAACTTCAAGGGGTAATCGAAGTAACGGAAGGACAGGCAGAATCGTTATAACGACTATTATTATTCCGACAATGTAAAGATTATTATCCCGAAGTAATGTGGAAAGTACTAATGCAAGTAACGTGGAGCCGGCTTGTATAGCCCAAACCAATGCTGAAAAAGCTTCCGTGTTTTTTTCGTCGGTTACATCGCCGACCAGAGCAAAGGCAATTGTCCTGGAAATTCCAAAATTACACGCCAGGACAACAACCCCAATTATTAAAATTAATGGTTTAGTCCCAAACATGATAAGAAACAGCCCAATAACACTTAATATCAACATAAGGTAAATCCAAATTCGCCGCCCTGTCATATCAGATTTTTTACCGGTTAAGTAAGAAAATAACATCGGCATAATGTAAAAAATCGCGATAAGAGGGCCTACTGCGGAAATGCTAATAACGCTTTGAATCTTTAAAGGTACTGTACCAAGGACTAAGCCCTGAATGAAATTAAACGCTAGCCACAGCATACTGAAGCGGATTGCCGTGCTGCTACGAAAAGCTTCCCAAGTCAAGCCTTTGGGTTGTTGATCGCTACGTATATCAGACATCTTTAAAAAACAAATTAATGACGTAACGATAACCGCAACGAATAAAATAAAAGCCATATTATAACCAAGCTTTGGTAATATAAATCCCATCAGTAAAATACCAAATGCTGAACCGATAGCAAATAAGGTTCCAAAAAAACCAGCATTTTCACCATAAACCGTTTTTGCGCTTGCGCGGATAAGATAGGAATTTTGCCCTGTCCATAATAATGCCGCTGCACATCCAAGTATTAATGACAAAATATAAATAAGAATTATTGAGCCTGAGAGTAAAGCCAAACAATATAAAGCATATACCCCATATACGGCTAATATGGTTTTCCTTGCGCCGATATGACTAATAATTACCGGACTAAGTATATTTGCCCCCATAAAAGCGGCATAAACTAAAATTAACGAAACAAAACCAACTTGCGAGTGGCCAATGTTTTTAAAATAGATAGTAATATATTGCTGTACGCCATTAAAACCGAAGAATAGCAGCAAGAACCCGAGGCTTAACCAGCGCACATCACGAGAAACGTTTTTAAATTGCATATTATTTTCATTATACTATCAAGGCATTTAAAAACAAAATTCTCCAAATATTAAATCGTTTTTCCCGATTATTTTATTTTTGAACTTTTTATTAAATAAGTCATTTCGTCCTTATACCCAAGTTTCCTGTAATACTCCCTGACCCCAATTCCGGCTATTACCGCGATTTTTTTATAACCCTTAGCTTTGGCAATTTTTTCCGCTTCAGCCATTAAGCGCTTGCCTAAACCAATATGCTGGACGGCTTCGCTTTTAGAACCAACTGGGATTAATTCGCCGTAAGTATGCAATTCCCGGATTAAAGCTGTGGAATTATCAAAAGCCCAAGCATTAGTTTCGGCTGTAATTTCTTTTTTATCAAAAAACCTGGTCAATTTGACTGGTTCGGTTTTGACTTGGACTTTACTGGGTAAACGCAACCTAATAAAAGCAAAAAGTTTCTTCTTGTCCCGGCTTTCAAAACTCAAAAAGACTTCTTGCCCAGTTCCTGCCGGATAAACCCTTTTAACCAGGCGCAAATCTTTTTCAGAAAATTTTTCGTCCCTGACTTCCCTACACCTAATGCACTGGCAAATTACTCCCTCTTGCTGCATTTTTTGGCGCAAGTTAGTGATTAGGTTGCCATCGATAATATCTGGCCCTGGAATATCCCGGATCAAACGGTTAATGCGGACATAAGGCGGAATAGTTTTCTTAATTTTCACTAAAAGATTATATAAAACTTTATCAGAATAAGACTTGTACTTGCCAGCTTTCCAATGATGATATAGTAATGAATTTTTTAAAACTACGGTCGGGTAAATCTTCAGCATATCTGGTTGGAAACGCTGATCATGAAAAAGTAGTTTGAAAGTCTGTAAATCTGATTTCGGGTTTGCTCCGGGTAAACCAGGCATGATATGGTAAGTGATTTTAAAACCAAAATTCCTCAAGAGGTTTGTCGCCCTTGCAATATTTTCTATGGAATCATCCCGTTGGTTCAAATCCAAAACCTTTTGGTCCAAAGTTTGCACGCCAATTTGCACATGGGTGCAGCCCAATTCCCGCATGCGCCAACATTCTTTAGCGGTCACATAATCTGGCCGGGTTTCCAAAGTCAAACCGATGATGCGGTGCTTGACCTTTTCATTGATTTTTTGGGCTACAGCCAAAGTCTTGCTGGCTCGGCCATTAGCCGCTTCAAAACATCTTTTAATAAACCAAGTCTGGTAAGTTTCCGGATAGAATGACCAAGTGCCACCCAATACAATCAATTCGATCTTATCAGCCGAGTGACCATTTTTTTCCAATTGTGTAATCCGACTTTTAACTTGTTTAAAAGGATCAAATCTATTAACCACTGCCCTTTGGGCTGCCGGCTCAGATGATAAGTAACTTTTAGGCATGCGGATTTCGCTTGGACAATAAATACACCGCCCTGGGCAAGGATAAGCCTTGGTCAAAACCGTAATCGGCGCGACGCCAGACAAAGTTCGGATGGCCCGGCGTTTTAACAGTTTAAGCAAAGCCAAATCAGGCTTGGTATTTGTCTGTTTTACATATTGCCGATAGACTTTAAGCAAGTCAGCATTCGGAGTAAGCGTTAATTTGAAATCCGATGCAATTGCCCGCTTAAACTGGTGAAGACCAGCTTCATCAACTGGAGCCAGTTTTAAAAGCCGTTTAATTATTTTATTATTTTGTTTGGTATTCATGGATAAAAATTTCGCTGAAAAAACCATAGCATCAAATCATCAGGTCTACAACCTTATTGCCCAACAATTTTCCGAAACCCGAAAATTTAATTGGCTGGATGTTGAAGTTTTTTTGAAATATATCAAAGAATATGATCAGGTCTTAGATGCGGGCTGCGGTAATGGCCGATTTTATGAAGCACTGCCTAATAAAAATATTCAATATCAAGGCATAGACTTCAGTGAAGAACTAATCAAAATCGCCAAGCAAAAAAATCCTGGCCAGAATTTCCAGGTTGGAACAATTTTGGATTTACCCTATCCTGACCAGACTTTTGAAGTTGTGGTTTGCATTGCTACCTTGCACCACATTCCCTCCAAGGAATTTCGATTAAAGGCTATGCAAGAAATGTCCAGGGTTTTAAAACCCAATGGTTATTTGTTAATGTTAAATTGGAACCTGTGGCAATACTCCTGGTGGAGGCTACATATTAAAATTGCTTTGAAAAAAATCTTTGTGGGTTTGCCAATAGATTACAGGGATATTTTCCGACCTTGGCGCAATAGCAAAGAAGAAGTTATGGGAAAAAGGTTTCTTCATGCTTTTACTTATCCTGAATTAAAAAAACTAGGCGATTTTTGTGGTTTACAAACCATAAAACAGTTCACAAATATCAAAGGCAAACAAACTAGCTGGATAAAAGGTTATAACTTAATTTCAATTTTTCATAAATAATTAAATAATTATATGCCTGCTAAAAAAATCAGTATTGAAAACGCAAAAATTGAAAAGCTGTTTTATTTCGTGGCCAATGTGGTCATATTCCGGGAATCGGATAAGCGCTGTCTGATTTTAAAAAGGGATGAAAGGGAAAAAGTCCACCCCGGCGTTTATGCCGTGCCAGGCGGAAAATTGGAATGGGCTGATTTTGACTTAGCCAAGCCAACCAGATTAAACGGCGAAGTCTTAGATTTTGAAAATGCCATAGAAAATTTATTGCAACGTGAAGTTAAAGAGGAGGCCGGCATTGAAATTCAGGGTGGCTTGCGATACATCAACAGCATGGTTTTTATCAGGCCTGATGAAATCCCCGTGGCTTTTATTAAGTTTGCCGCTAAATATAAATCTGGTGAAGTTAAGCCCGAACCTGGCTCATTTACGGATTTTGCCTGGGTCAACGCCGAGGAACTGAAAAACCATAAATGCATCAAGGGTATTCCGGAAGAAATTCTTAAGACCATCAAATTATTTTCTAATTAAAAAAAGGCCGAAAGGATTTAATCCAATCGGCCAATGTTGTTGCTGAAAAAATAGGCGTCGCCAGGTTCGCATGAATCGGCACATTCCCCCAATGCAATGGAGTATACGGCCTTTCAACCAACGGTTTGCGCAAAGAGGCCATATGTTGCCCCTGCCGCTAGCTAATTACCGTCGTTTCCCGCCGAATCCAACCTTTATGGCCTCCCCCTATTTCTCCGGAGATATTCAGCAACTTTGTAAAGAGAATGAAAATATATTATCAAGTTTAATAATGCTGTCAATAATGAATTTGTGGATAACTTTAAATAGAGGCAAAAAGCCCCGTTGTACTACGAGGCCTTTTGCTTTTTTCTGAAAAGAGCGAATTAGCTAATTTTTAAGAATTTTTCTTCAACCTTTTTCCAGTTCACCACTTGCCAGAAATTGTGGACGTAATCTTGGCGCATATTCTTGTACTTCAAATAATAAGCATGTTCCCAAACATCCAGTAATAATAAGGGTGTATGGCCCATTGATAAGGGCGAGTCTTGATTTGCGGTTTTTTCAACGATTAATTTGCCATTGAAATAACTTAACCAGGCCCAGCCCGAGCCAAATTGGGTATTAGCCGCATTTTCAAACTCTGCCTGGAATTTTTCAAAGCTCCCAAAGCTTTTTTCGATCACTTCTAAAAGTTCTGCTTCTGGTTTGCCGCCCGCATTTGGACCAATGATTTCCCAAAACATGGAATGGTTTACGTGCCCGCCGCCAAAATTCCGGACTTGCGGCCTGATGCTTTCTGGAACTTCATCAAGTTTCTTTAAAATATCCTCAGCATCTTTTTTCAACCAATCTGGGTGTTTTTCCAGAGCCAGATTGAATTTTGTGGTATAAGCCACATGGTGCTTATCATGGTGAAAATGCATGGTTTCTTCATCAATATAAGGCTCTAAGGCATTATAGTCATAAGGAAGTGGCGGGGTAATAAAGGTTTTTGGCATATGTTTAATGATTAAAGCTTTAATATTAATACAAAACTATTATAAATATCTTACAAACTCATGTCAAATTGGTATTAGTTTATTAGATTCTCATACAAATCTGCTATAATTTAAATAACCTTAAACACTCACTATGTTACACCGAGTTAAAGCCTTTATCCTACTTTTAGACATCTACACCTTTTTTGTTTGGGTATGGATGGCGGCTGAATTCTTTTCTAAAGGCCAATTCAAGGTTTCAGTTTTAGCATCCACTCTTTATATAACCCTAGTCGGCGCATATGTGGGCGACAAGGAAATTTTACGGCTTAACCAAAAATACACCAGCCGCAATCAACGGGGTGAATTGTTTGTCTTATTATGGCTTTTGACTTTAATAATTATAACCTGTGTAGCTTCTTTTTGGGGAAATGGCCATGGCTATCATATACCACAAGACTTACCGATTATCAGCGGCACAGTTTTAATTTTCTGGCTAATTACCGAACGGGTGAAAAGCCGCCGGAAAAAAAAACAATAAGCGTTAAATTTCGTCAATTTTATCCTGGACTTCGGGCGTTTCAACCTGATCAGCATTAATATTTGGCAAAATATCACCCGTCTCGCCTTCAACGATTTCAGTTTGGACTGCCTCAACCGGTTCTTGGCCTGGGACTTTTTTGATTATGTTTTCAACTGCCGCAAATTTCGCTTGGCTGTCTTTCGGCAGCATTATGACCACGTCATCACCAGCTTCGCCCTTGAAATAAGTTATGCTGGCTAACAGCACCCGGTAAGGCACACCATTGGCAACAACCTGGAATTCATCAGTTTGATCATCCCTGACTAATTTGCCAACCACCCTGACCCTGTCAATTGGGCCGATTTGTTTATAGATAAAGGCGCCATCCGGAGTAATGGTGAGTTTTAATTTATCGCCTTCAATAAGTTTTGATTTGGAAGCGTAATTGGCCGGCACAGAATATTGCTTGCCATCTGGCCCAACCATGTGTTGGCCGTCAAAAATTCCTTCAATCACCCGGTTCTCGCCGTCAACCGAAACCGAGCCTTCTTTCCGGGCCTGGGCATTAAGGTTAATTTTTTTGCCTGGCAATTCCGAATTCTCGCCTAAAATCTGCTCGGCGGATTGGATTGAGGCTTTGGCCTCGGCCAGCAATTGTCTAACTTGCAAAATTGGGTCTGTGTTTTGGTCTGTCATATTTGTTTAATTAAACGGTTTGTTTGATGGGTTTAAATTAACATTTCAACAAAAATAGGTCAAGCGGGGGTTGACAAAAAGACTGGCTTTTGTTAAGTTTCAACGCTGTTAAACAAGAACAAAACCAAAAACAAAGGATATAAAACATGAAAGCGATCTTTGTCATTTTGATAGGCGTTTTTGCCCTGGGCTTTTTGAATAGCTGTGGAAACGGCTATCTTAAGCAACCAGAAAATATCATCAGCCGAGTCAGTGCGGATATCGATATCCGCGGCAAGGGCGTGGGTGAAACAACCTATACCTGGTTTACAGTCACCTTTGAAACCAAATCTGGTAAGAATCTGTGCGGTGGAATAGCTACTATTCATGCTAATTCTTCGGTGGGACAGCCGGCTTCGTACCCACAAGATATAGTCAACAGCGCCCTCTTGCTCAGGGTGCCAGATCGGGTTGAAACTGTTGATATCTTAATCGCTTATGGCCCGTTTTCTTTTGGGCCATATCTGGTTGGAAAAAATGATACCACGATTGTGGTGGATATTTCAGGAGGTTGTTGAAATGAAAACGTTAAGCATACTCTTGGCGGCAATCTGCCTGATGGCTTTTGCCGGCTGTGGTAGCTTTCATTTCCACAGCAGTAATGTCTGGGAAAATAGCAACCAGCCGACTAGTGGTGGACTGTATCGAGTCTTAACCAACGGGACGGTTCAGGCTCTTGATAATAATGACGTCATTAATCTGCCTAGCTCAGGAGGCGGTCTGACCCTGCGATACGATTCACCGCGGCGATACGACACCCGTGTAGCAAGCGTATCTTGGTTGGTTGATGGTAAACCAATATCTTACGACGGGTCCATGTATATTTTTAACTTCGGAAACCCAGCGAACGGAACTTATGAAATTTCATGCATCACAAGCTGGGCCTGGACCGGTGATAATCAATTCGCTGGAGCTGATACTATCAAGGTGATTGTCAGAACCTACCGGGATTCCTGGTTTAATAACCTACTGGATTCCTGGTTTAATCCTTTGCTAAATCTATGGGGGGATTCCTGGTTAAATTCCTGAAAATCCCTATTTCTTTGAAACTCCGGTTGCGAAAGCGCCGGAGTTTTTTATTGCCGAGGATAGCAAGAATTCGAATCTCGTTTCGTTGTTTAGAATTAGAGCGACACAGGCAACAAAAGTTAACGCACATTGCCTTGCCTTCTAATAAATATCTCGGCGTAAACTGATATTTTCAAGGCTTGTCCTTGGGAAATACTTTATTAAGACAAAAACTTGCATAAAATCCCAAATCGTGCTAGAATATAATCAAATAAGCAAAAATCAAAGAAAATAAAAACTATCCAATATGCCCATAACTGAAGCTAAGACTCCATCTTGCCGATGGCTCAATATTACTGGTGCAACCGCTGAAGATACCCAAGAGGTAAAATTCTTAAGGGAAAATTTTCCGTACTTCCACGCTTTGGATATCAAGGAGTGCATTAATACTGGCCAAAGACCCAAGCTCGAGATTTATGATCGCTATGCTTTTTTGGTTTTGCTTTTCCCAATCTACAACCGCAAAACCAGGGAAATTGAATCTTCGGAAATTGATTTTTTCATCAGCCAGGATTATTTAATTACCGTCCATGATAACCGCCTGCCGATTGTCGATAAAATTTTCAATGATTTTAAAGCCCACAATCACTCAGGCTCAAACGGCAAATGCAACATCTTAAGCATGCTCATCGAAGTAATTACCCAGCAATTGAATGCCTGCATGCCAATGTTAGACCATGTTTCCATGGATTTGCATTCCATTGAAAAGCTGATTTTCCGCGGTCGGGAAAAGGAAATGGTCCAGGAAATTCTGATAACCCGCAGGAATATTGTGGATTTCCGGAAAACCATGCAAGCCCACAAAAACAGCATTAAAAAGCTAAATGTTGCCAACCGCTTATTAAAAATCAGTCAAGATCCGCAAAGCGATGAAGTGATTAACAATGCCGTAGAAAAGTCCAAGGAAATTTGGGACAACTTGGAAGCTTTTCGGGAGGCCATAGAAGCTTTGCAAGCCACTAATGAATCACTGATCTCTTTCCGCTTGAACGACATTATGAAAACCTACACCACTATTTCTGTCATAATTTTCACTCTGACTTTGGCGGTAGGCATTTTTACCGCCCGCCTACCGCATACGCCTTTAGTTGAAACCCCATATGGTTTCTACGCTTTACTTGCTGTCCTGGCCATAATTGGCGCTGGCGCAGTGGCTATCTTTAAAAAAATGCGTTGGATATAATATTAATATATGTCAAAGTTTAAAACCAAAGTAAAAACTAGGACTGATTACGAGCTAAGACTGGCAACTGGTTATAAAATTGCCGTTATAGTTATTATGAGCAGCGGTGTATTGGCTTTCACGGTTTTTTCCATGGTTTGGAAAATAAAAACATGAATACCACGATCATCGGCGTTATTGTTGCCGCAGTCATCGCGGTGACAATAGTTCTGCTAAAAAAACAAAATGAAGGCAGTATGATTAGCTCTGGAAAAATCCTGGAGCTTTATTCCAAAGATTTAACAGCCTTGGCAAAAAGCGGAAAACTGGATCCTGTCATTGGCCGTAAGCATGAAATCTACCGAGTCATTGAAATTTTATCTCGCCGGACAAAAAACAATCCTGTCCTGATTGGCAAATCGGGAGTCGGCAAAACTGCAATAGTGGAAGAACTGGCTAATGAATTAGCCAATAGTAACGTCCCGGAAAATTTAAAGAATAAAAGGGTTTTAGCTTTGGATCTATCTGGCTTGGTGGCTGGCACGAAATATCGCGGGGAATTTGAAAAAAGGCTGAAAGCTTTAGTTGATGAAATCATTGCCGCCCAAAGGCATATCATCCTCTTTATTGATGAGATCCACACTTTAGCCGAAGCCGGCGAAGCCACCGGCGCAATTGATGCCGCTGATATTTTAAAGCCAGCTTTAGCCCGCGGCGAACTCCAGGTCGTTGGCGCCACGACCATGGAAGAATACCAAAAGTATGTTGAAAAAGATCAAACCTTGGAAAGGCGTTTTCAACCGGTAATTATTGAAGAACCGGACACCAACCAGACTTTAGAAATTTTGAAGGGCTTAAGGCCCAAATACGAAAGCTATCATCACGTAAAATATTCCGATGAAATTCTCGAAGCAATTGTCTTGCTGGCCCACAAACACCTAAGAGAAAGGGTTTTCCCCGATAAGGCAATTGATATCATGGATGAAGCTGGTTCGCGGGTCCACCTGACGCAAGTAGAGGCCGGCAAAGGCGATGATAGCGTGTCTGAAGTCATGCTTGAAGATTTACGGATAATTGTCGATAATCTAGTTGAGCTTCCTGAACAAGAAGCCAAACAAAAGCAAAAATAATAACTATTTGTTTTAATCTAAGAAAGGAGGTGAGAATTATGGAAAAAATGCAATATGGAACGCCGGTTGCCTTAGTTTTGACCTTTATCTTTGTATTTTTCCTTGGCATCTTTTTTGTCTGGACAATAGGCAATGCTACGGATGGTTATGGCCAAAATCTTGCCTCTTTTACTAAAAAAGACAAGGAGATGACCGCTTCCATTTATACCAATGGCGCCTGGGCTGCAAGCAATGGCTGCTTAACCGCTTTTGTCCAATCTGATAACATCAGCGTTTTAGCCGATGCTAAAAAGACTGCTACTCAAAAAGTCACTGACATTGTAGCTAAATATGATGCCACAAAATTACAGGACTTGAACAGCAAGGTTTCAACTTGCGCTGGCAAGAGCATTCCAGCAAGCTGGGGCGGAGCGATATATGTTAATATCACCAAAACAGCTGGTTCAGGAGACTTTAGCGTCGAAGGCGTCGCTAATGCGTTAGTAAAATAAAAACAAACCTCAAAAGCTTTTAAAAGCTAATAACTTAATTAAGAGGTTAACCCAAAAACTTGACTTCAAATAGGGAGTCAAGTTTTTGATTATCTCGGGGTGGGACACCTTCGGTTTCCCCCTCCCGTACTCCCCCTTTCCCATCAAAGACTCACTTCGTCAGCTCTCACACAAGCCAAGCTTGATGTTCGAGCTTCCTTGTGATGGTTTTTTATTAAAGGAACCTTGGATGGTTCCCTTTTTTTCCGCACAATGTAAATTTTCACATTTGTCAGTGCGAGGAGTCCCGCCCCCGCGGCCGCGGGGGCGGGACGACGTGGCAATCTTTCGTTTTATTGAAGACCAGATTGCTCCCGCCTGCCTCGACAAGCGAGTACGGCGGACAGGTCGATCGTTTCCCGCCTGCAACGCCTGAGACAAACGATGGCGGGCAGGCACTCCTTCGCAATGACAGAAAAAACTACTTACCTCCCTCTCACCTTTGTCGGAGAGGGGTTGGAGGGTGAGGGGAAAATATATGCTAAAATTCTCACATGCTGCTTTACCTATTTATTGTTATTTTCATAATTATCGTTGGCAGTGCGGCTTGGGCAGTATTCAAGGGTGCACCTTGGGTTCCCACATGGCAATATGATTACCAACGAATTTTGGACTTTGTTGATTTAAAGGAGGATGAAACCATCTTTGAACTGGGCGCAGGTGATGCCAGGCTCTTACCCGAATTTGCCAAGACCAAAGCCAAAAGCATTATTGGTTTTGAAATTTCTGTCCTGCCTTATATTTTTGGTTGGTTTAGGGTTAGAAAACTTAAACCCAGGGTGAAATTTAAGTTTAAGGATTTTTATAAAGCCGACTTTTCCCAAGCCAATGTTATTTTTTGTTTTCTCACAGCTCCAGCCATGAAAAAACTTAAAATAAAATTTGAAAAAGAGTGCCAGCCAGGCACCCGAATTGTTTCTTACACTTTTTCTATCCCCGATTGGAAATTAGAAGCCAAAGACAAACCCACGGAAAAATCCATTCCTATCTATAAATATATCTTCGGACAAAAAAATGGCTGATTGTTTTTTTAAGATTTCTTAAATTTCTATTAGATTATTGGCTATACCTTGCTTTTTTGCAGGGTTTAATATAGATTATTACCGTTGTTCATTAAACCAGACTCAAGAGCAAGGAGTAAAAAATGCTTAAGTTTAAAACACTCCTGCTGTTAGGAGCGAGCGCAAATGCAAGTCTAATCTTTATTGCATTACTTATACTCCCTGTGATAGGAATTTCTGACTGGTGGTCGCTGATGCTGATCCCAATTAACGCTTCTGTCTTTGGTTTATATTACCGGCGGCGGAAAAAGAACCAATCCATGCCCTATCCCCGATTACTTCCAAGCACGTGGGACAGTCAAATGTGCAATCCTGATTTTGATCCTGATGAATTAATCCGTTGAAACCAGTTGATTGAATAAACCAAAACACGTTGTTAAAAATACCGGCTTATTATTTGGCTGGTATTTTTTGTTTAAATTGCTCGAACAAATAATTTAATTCTTTAAAACTGCTTCAATTTCTTCAATGGAACTAGTTTTGACTAAGAGCGACCTTAGGCTAGCCGCGTTCGGCATGCCTTTCACGTACCAAGCCAATTGCTTTCTTAATTCAACCAAGCCATGTTCGCCCTTGTTTGTTAGCGCATATTTAGCATGCTCCAGCATCTGTTTTTTAACCTTTTCCCAGCTAAATTCTTCATATTTCCCAGTCTTTAAATAGTCCTTAATTTGGCTAAAAAGCCAGGTTTTCCCCCATGCACCCCTGGCAATACCCACCCCATCAGCCCCAGTTTGCTCTAGGAGCGTTTTGGCGTCTTCAGGCCGGTAAATGCCCCCGTTTGCCAAGACAATACCCTGAAAAGCCCTTTTTACCTGAGTTATGGCTGACACATCAAGTTCACCATCAAAAGGCTGTTCATACGATCGGCCATGCACCATTATTGCAGCTATTGGCAGGTCTTTGACCTTTTCCACCAAGTCCAAAGCCGTAACTTTAATCTTGGTTTTTTTATCTTCAATACTGGCCCTGACTTTTAAGGAAATTGGTACTTGACCGCCTTCGCAAGCGGCTTGGACTAATTCCCTGACTAAAGATAAATTATGCATTAATTTAACTCCCCCGCCGCTTTTCACCACTTTATTTGCAGGACAACCAAAGTTAATATCTATGCCATCATAGCCAAGTTCACTCAAAACTTTTACGCTCTTAAAATAATGTTCTGGGTTTTTGCCAAAGATTTGCACAACCAAGGGTTTTTCCTTTTTAGAAAATTTCAGCATCTTAAAAGTCTTCTGGCTTTCATAAACAATGGCATCGGTGGAAACAAATTCCGTATATAAGACGTCTGCCCCGCCAAGTTTACACATCAGCCGAAAAGCCGAATCTGTTACCCCGGCCATTGGCGCCAATGCCAAAATCGGCTTTTTTAGTTTTTGCCAGAAATTATCCATTATTTATTTTGCTTTAATGATTGGCCCACTTTCTGTATCCTCAACCTGAAAACCTGATTTATTAATCTGCGATCTTAACTCGTCGCTCAATTTAAAATCCTTATCCTTTCTTGCTGATTCCCTTTGCTCAACTAATTCTTTAATTTCTTTTGGAACTTTAATGGTTTTTATTTTAGACAAACCTAAACCAAGTATTTCATCTATCTTAAGCAAGCTGGCTTTTTTTGCAGAATCAGGGTTACTACTCTTTAACATCTCCCACATAATCGCCAAAGCTTGGGGCGTATTTAAATCATTGTCAATGGCGTCAAAAAACTTACTTTCAAATTCCGCACATCCGATTTTAGGCCCATCAGCCATATTCGCTAAACGATTGACTAATTCATCATAAGCATTTTGACTGGCTTTTAATGCTTCAAAGGTAAAATTTAATTTACTGCGGTAATGCGCACCCAAAACTAAATAACGATAAGCCATCGGGGGGGAACCTTTCTCTTTTAAAGTATCAAGCGTATAAAAAGTTCCAGCTGACTTGGCCATTTTACCGCCATCAACTTGTAAAAACTCATTGTGCAACCAATATTTCACAAATGGCTTGCCGGTGGCACCTTCGCTTTGCGCAATTTCATTGGTGTGGTGCACGGGGATGTGATCAACGCCGCCAGTGTGGATGTCAAAAGTTTCACCCAAAGCTTTCATACTCATGGCTGAACATTCAATATGCCAACCTGGAAAACCTATGCCCCAAGGACTTTCCCATTCCATTTGCCTTTTTTCGTTTTTAGGCGAAAACTTCCACAAGGCAAAGTCTGTGGGATTTCTTTTTTCTTTATTTGCCTCAACCCTGGCGCCTTCTTTCTGGCCTGGTAAATTCAATTTAGCCAAATCACCATAACTTGGGAATTTGCTGGTGTCATAATAAATCCCGTCTGAAGTTTTGTAAGTAAAACCTTTAGCTTCCAATTTTTTTATTAACCCGATTTGTTCTTGGATATTATCGGTTGCCTTCATCCATACATCTGGTTCGGTAATATTCAAAGCTTTCAAATCTCGCTTGAATAGTCTTATATATTTTTCCGCCACATCCCAAACACTGATATGCTCGCGCTTGGCGCCTTTTTCCAGTTTATCCTCGCCTTCGTCTGCATCAGAAGTCAAATGCCCGACATCAGTAATATTCATGACAAATTTAACCTTATAGCCATTATGGATTAAGGTGCGGTGTAAAATGTCAGCAAAAATATAAGACCGCAAATTGCCAATATGCGCCTGGTCATAAACCGTGGGTCCGCAAGCGTAAAATCCCACCTGAGGCGGGTTAAGCGGCTGGAATTCTTCAACTTTTCTAGAAAGGGTATTGAATAACTTTAACATAATTGAATTGTATCAAATTTAACCCCTTCTGACGCCCCTCTCCCTTTAGGGAGAGGGGTTGGGGGTGAGGGGTTAGATTGTAAAAATATCGTTAGCGTTAGGGGTTTGGGGATTTTTGCTGAGCCATTCCCCGAAAACAACTTGGATTGCTAGTTTTGAGCGAATCAAAAATCCCCAATTTTCTTTGGGCTTTACCCTTTCTGAAACCAGAAAGGGTAATTATTCGTGAGTGAAGATAAGAACCAGAAAAAAGTTAAGCACGATACTGCAAATACGTGAAAATTGATTTAAAACCCTAAATCTCGTACTTATATTTCTTCTTTTCAGCCGCGCCGCCGCCGAATAAAATCATGGCTACGATCGGGGCGATGATCCAGATGAACCTGGCATTAGGCGTAGCAAATATTTTCTGGGTTAAGGGCGCCAATTTGGCCACGGCTTCGGGATTCAAATAATTCAAAGTCACGCTGACTAAAAGTCCCACATGTAAAATAGAGTAAATCAAAACTTGCCACCACTTGCCTTGGGCATCAGAAGCGGCAATAGTGCGCAAAAGCGCTGAACGGGAAAGCAGAAAAAATAAAGCCACAAACACGCCTAAGAATACGCTGACCTTAACCATAAAGGGCGTTTGGATGGTAATGACTGTGCTGGATAAGAACGGAGCCGTGTTAACTATGGCCAATCCCATATAAATGGAAACCATAATGACAATTATCCGGTCCCGGCCCAAAGACAAGCCATACAAAAAAGCCGCAATCACAAAAAACATGATAATAAACAAATCCCAACTGGGTTGCGACCAGTTAAAGCCAGCGAATAAGCCTTGGACCGAAGTGGTTGCGGCGTTAATATCCATTAATTTATGGGTTATTTATTTTGTTATGCCTGAATTATACCACTTTTTTTAATTAAATACAAGAATAAAATAATAAACCAAAAGCTTAATTACTGTTCCTCCTCTCCTTTAGTTCCTCCCCCGTGAGGGGGGAGGAAAAAGAAAGGAATGTTATTTTGTAATTAGTCAGAGTTACTATTACCTCCCTCTTCCCTTAGCGGCCTGCCTGCCGGTAGGCAGGGAGAGGGGAAGGGGGTGAGGGGAAAAATAAAAATCGGGCTACTTGATTATATCCAAGCCAAGCCCGATTCATGGTACCGCACAAGTGCGCGGGAGAGAGATTTTATTTTGCTTTATTCTGAGATTTCATCCCCTTCCATTTCCGCCAATTCTTCCAAAAGTTTTTTCTTTTTGCCATGCAGCCTGGTGGGCGTGACCACATTCACAGTAATTAAATGGTCGCCCCGGCCGCGCTTGCGCAAATAAGGAATACCTTTGTCTTTCAACCTGAACACTTTGCCCGACTGGGTGCCCGCAGGAATTTTCATTGAGATTGCTCCGTCTATTGTTTCAATTTCTAATTTTGTACCCAAAGCTGCAGCAGGAAAATTAATATCCACTTGGCTTAAGATATCCGCATTTTTACGGACAAACCTAGAATCTGGTTGGACCCTGATGCGCAAATACAAATCTCCAGCACTGCCGCCTTTCTCGCCAGCTTCACCCTGATTAGACAAACGCAAGGTTTCACCATCGTCAATGCCAGCCGGTACTGAGACTTTTATGACCTGGTTCTTTTTTATCCTGCCATTACCATTGCATTGCCGGCATTTTTGGCTGGGTATCTGGCCAGCGCCTTCGCAAGTCGGGCAAATGGAATTTTGCGCAATCTGGCCAAAAAAAGAATTGACTATTCTTTGGACTTGACCTTGGCCTTTACAAGTCTGGCAGGTGTGCATTTTCGAGCCTGGTTCTGCGCCTGTACCACTGCAATGGCCGCAAATTACGCTTTTATACATTTCAAAAGATTTTTCCGCGCCAAAAACCGCTTCGCGAAAACTTAAATTCAAATCTGCCTGAATATCTCTGCCACCTTTTGCCCGGCTTCTTTTTGAACGGCCGCCGCCAAAACCAAAAATGTCGCCAAAGATATCGCCTAGGTCGCCAAAATCCACATTGCCTTGCTGAAAACCGCTGGGATCGAAACCGCCAAAGCCGCCAGCAGGCGCCCCGCCTTGCCTGCTGGCTTGGTCAAAAGTCTGGCCGTATTGGTCATACTGGTTGCGTTTTTCTTTATTTGATAAAACTTGGTAAGCCTCATTAGCTTCCTTAAATTTTGCCTCGTCACCATGCGCTTTATCAGGATGCAGCTCATGGGCTTTTTTGCGGAAAGCTTTCTTGATTTCATCCTCGCTGGCGCTTTTGCTAACGCCTAAAATATCATAATAATCTTTGGCCATATGGTTTATAATTCCACCCTTTCAACTTCTTCTTGGGCTTTGCTTATCTTAATCAATCCTAGTTTTTTGTAAACCCAGGCAATGATCGGCGCCAAAGCAAAAATCACATAACGGTAGACAAAACTTATCAATTCAATGATAAAGAAGAAAGATAATGCCAAAATGGGCGGGATGGTCTTTTCATAAGGATCCACATACTGGATAACGCGGCGATTGATGATTTTATCAATTATTTCATTCATGGGTTCGGCACCGGTGGCTTCAATCTTGAAAGTTAGCAAAAATTCCCGCCGGGCTTCTTCCAAAAGCTGCTTTTGGACCGCTGACAACTGGGCTAAGGCCGCTTTTTGCAAAATTTCCTGCTCGGCCTGGATTTGGGCATCAAGTTTTTGCTCGATTTCATCGGTGGTTTTCTGATTTTCAAAAACCGGGTTGACTTTCCTTAGCTGGCTGATGATTTCCTTGTAAGCCGATTCTTTTTGCGCATCTGAACCCAAAGTCTTAGTCAATTCCGGCACCACAATTTCCCCGAATTTATCAGTTGCAATCAAACTTAAGAATTCATCCAGAGTCATGGTGCCCCGATAATCCTTGACTTGGGCGCTAAGAATTAAATTCATACTGTTCCTGGCAGCCACCACAATATTTTGCCTGACTTCTTCCGTGGTTTTTTTGGAATCGCCTAAAGAAGTGTAATAACACAAAGATATGCCAATCAAAAGTAAAACCAAGCCCGTGCCAAAGCCCGCATGAATGGTGTAATGCGGCTGGAATTTTTTCCTGGAATTCACATCCCCTGCCACGTTATAAGCCCACAAGACCAGGCCGATTAAAAAAATCCCGGCTGCGCCAAGGGTGGCATAACGGGTTGGGAAAAAAGGAATTAGGACAGCTGCAGATGTTAAAGCCACCAAAGCGGTTTGCCAAAAACTTTTCCGGCCACGGGTCATGGCAAATACCCCGAACAAAGCCAGGAATAGGCAAAAGAAAGCAATGGCAATCAATAATTGCCAAAGCTGGGTTATGGCTGGCAAGCCCACTAATTTAACCCTTAAGGCCATATCCAAAGTCCACCAAAAAACTCCGGCGAAAATAAAAGTCACCAAAGCAATAAAAATCACCTTCCATTTGATATGGTGTTTTGGCGTAAATTTTGAATTTGGAATATTAGGTTTTGGTTCTGGCATGTTTTATTCTGTCATTCTGAACCCCGCAACCGCGGGGTGAAGAATCTCAATAAATATCATACTTTATGAAGATCCTTCACCTTCGACAAGCTCAGGTTCAGGATGATATAAGACTTACCCCTTAAATCCCACTTCCCCGCTGGTGGGCGCATCAGCTTCCTTAATCGCGCCAAAACTGCTCTCGTATTTTTTCAGATTATCCTGCAGGGCATTCACAATCCTTTTCATATGGCCTGGGGAGACAATCACCCTGGCGGTGGCAATCCCAGCCTGCTGGAGCGGGTAAATATTCAAAAAATCCAAAAGGAATTCCTCCTTGGAATGGGATACGCTCATCATATTGGCATAAACGCCTTTCATGATGGTGTCGTCAATTTTAATTTGAATTTGCTGTTGTTGGTTCATATGTTTTTTAATAATTAAGAGATAAATACATTTTAGTTTAATTGGGCCTTATTAACAATCTTAACGATTTTATAAGTGATTTGACGGCTTTAAAGGATTATATTATATTTTATATAGCTAAAACAAATACTTCCTTCTCTCGTTCGCGGATCTCGGGTTCCTTTCTTAGCAGTTCCGGTACTACTTCAGTGTTTTCATTCTGACCTCCTTTCCTTGTGAGCCCCAAGACATCCTTGGGGCTCCTTTTTTTTGACAAATATTTCGTTTTTCTTATAATGATTTCGCCAAGGATAACCACTTGGTGAGTTATATCCCTCCTTGAAAGCCCCGAACACCGGTTCGGGGCTATTTTTTCCCGTTGTTTTTAGGGTAAAGGGCTCAAGTGGAAAAGGGTTGACAAAAAACAAAAAGTACGGTACTATACTCAGTTACAAAAATATGCGTTTGGGATTATCTGTCTTGCCCAATACGCAGCCTTGCGTCAAAAGACAGCCAACAAACAACAGCGCAAGGCATGGGGTAACTATGTTGTACGTTTCAAACCTATTGAAGCACCTGCTTCTTTGCTGCCCAGGACGAAAATTTTTCGTCAGGGCCGGTACCTGGATGCTTAAACTCGGCGAGGTTCCGATGAATCGACGGACGAACTGGGACCCAAATCTACGTATCGCTCTGACGAGCAAGAACGGAGGGCGTAGCGACTGCTACTTCGATGTTTCTGAGCCAATTACTGAAGCACAGCGCCTTTCTTTCCACTATCCTGGTGCCCAACCGGACAAGCAAACCAGTTTGGTGAAAGCACTCTTTGGAATCCAAGGCATAAAGAGTGTTCACCTTGAACCCTATGAAATCTGGGCATGTTGGTCGCCCGTGTTTGGGTTCGATGAGATGACCAAACAGATTGTACGGGTAATTCGGGAGCATGTTTCATTCTGAGGATCAACAAAACAAACTGCTGTTTCGATCAGACTTCACAATTGTGAGGTCTGATTTAATATTCCACGGGATCCCGCGGGCGGACGACCCGCCCTCCGACTTGTCCGCCGAAGCATTTGGCGTAGGCGGAAGCCGAAGGGCGAAGGAGGGGAGGTGGAAGCGGAAAGGATTGACAAGAATTTTATTATTTGTTAAGTTCCCTTATTAAATAAGTGAAATTTACAAAAACAAAGGAAGGCAATAAATGACAGATTTTGAAAAAGCTCTTGATGAAATAACAAAACTTTTACAAGCACGCACGCCAGCAGAAATCCAAGACATTAAAGATCTCTTTTGGAAAACCGCTGACAAGGATAAGGGTGGGCGGGCAACGCTAATGAACACGCATCCGGAATGGTGCGCGGCCATAGACGCCTTACCGAAAACTGAATTGTTGCTTCGGATTAATATAATGAGCTTGGAAATTACCGTTGACATCATCAAGCGAGCACTCAATGTTGTCTAAACCCTCTTTACTAAAAACCACGTGGATTCTTCCCGGGGTTTTTGCTTTGATAAAAAATACACCACGCTAGCGTAGAGGGCAAAAGGAGGAAGCGGAAAGGATTGACAAAATTTATTTACTATGCAATACTTTGCTGTTATAAATTACGAAAACAAAAACGAGGAGGTACACATGACAGAGCTGGCAAAGGGCGGAATTGATATTATTCTGCCTGAAAACGACGAGCTACGCAGAGCCCTGCAGGAACTGCTCGAAAGAACAAAGCAGAGCCTCGAGCAGAAAAAAGCCGAGCACGTTTACTCTGCCCCTGAAATGTTCACGACCCATAACGCGATCATCCTTCTCCTGGAAGAACTCCTGGAGAAAAACAAAATAAACACCTGGGATTTCTCCCGGCTGTACGTGAGGAAATGGGGTTGCATCGTGGATGAGCAGAGCTTCGCTGGTGCGTGCGAGCAAATTCTGCTGCTCGTCGATCCGGATTACTTCAAAAATCATCCGGTGACCGCCTAACACCAAAATATCTCATTGGAAAACCCGTCCTCTATGGATGGGTTTTTCTTATTCCAAAAATCAATAGTAAAAGCGGAAAAGGATTGACAAAAATAAAAATTTACGCTATACTTTTTCGTTATTCAAACATGAACATTTTACTTGAAAAGGAGGTTCAAATGCCGAATATTGAAATTATCGGGTTTGAACAAAACGAGATCGAGGAGTTAACGTCTCAGATTCAAAATGCCTTCAGGGGCAAGGATTACGAAGTCGAATACGTTATCACGGTATTCCCTGGAAGTTACGTGATTGACGTCAGGGGTGCACGCCAACCGTACATCAGGCTCGTGTCTACGCCGAACGACTACAATGCTGAAATCCTGGATATACTCCAAAAAATCACTGTCGGCACAGAACATGTCGACGTAGAGTATATGCTCCTCCAGGGTTTCTACATGAAGTTTTAAATCAAAAGATGACCTTTGCAAAACCCCGTGGATTCTTCCCGGGGTTTTTGTTTTGCTAAAAAATACACCCCGCGGGCGGAGGGCTTGCCCGCCTTTTGGGCGACCCGCCCTCCGACTTGTCCGCCGAAGCATTTGGCGTAGGCGGAAGCCGAAGGGCGAAGGAGGGGAGGTGGAAGCGGAAAGGATTGACACATTTCAGATGGTTTGTTAGATTCTTCTATAACAAAACTGTCAAAAACAAAAAGGAGTAATTAGATATGGCAACTGATTTGTTGAAACAGAAGGATGTAGAGCTCATCAAAGAGTGCTATCCATATAATGGCCGGCCAAAGGGAACTCTGCTAGTCATAATCAGGACCTCCCTCCAGCATGGCTACCTAGACTATATCTTTCGCCTCTTTAAAGAGGCGAAAAAGGACTTTCCAAAAGCCAAACTCACCATGGAAGATGTGTGGGTTATCAAGTACGACGGCGACTACGTCGGGACATATGGCATCGAATTCTATGCGAAGCCATCCCAGATACCGGCAATATATTCCCGATTACGCAAAGGTGAACTTCCACCCAGATTCTAACTGACGCCGTTTAATTTCTACCGATCCCTCACTTAGAGCGGGTCGGTTTTCTTTTTCTACGTCATTGCGAGGTTTTGCGAAGCAATCTTTCCCTCACCCCGCGGGCGAGGCTTGCCCGCCCTTTGGGCGGGAGATGGAAGCGGAGGAGGGTTGACCCCGTTAGAGTTATTATGATTAATTACCCCATATATTAGAGTCATTAAAACTAAACTCTAACGGGGTTGACAAAATATCTATTTATGCTATCATCTATGGTTACACGAAATTAAATTAAACCATCGAGAAAGTCGGGAGGTATTTTGAAAAAGACATTGATTCTTTCCCTGGCCGTATTGCTGATCTTCGGTTGCTTCAGTGGTTGTACCAAGCAACAGCGAGTCCGCAATTTTGGTGGCGAAGAAACCATTGCATTACCGGCAGGAACGAAGCTGGTAAACGCCACCTGGAAAGAAGACGACCTGTGGGTTCTCACCCGTACCATGCGTGCGGACGAAAAACCCGAAAATTACTTATTCCAGGAAAGCAGCTCGTTCGGGGTGTTTGAAGGAACGCTTACCTTCGTGGAAACGCGATAGACCTTCAACGCCAACATCTTTAAAAACCGTATGGTTCGCCCAGCGGTTTTTGTATTATCCAAAAACCCCACCCCGCTAGCGGAGGGCTTGCCCGCCCTTTGGGCGGGAACGGCGTAAGCCGTGGAAGTGGAAGCATAGAATTATTTACCGACCGTTAATAAAAAGCGGGAGGAGAAATCCCGCTTGAATTTACGATTTAACATCGTAACCGATATTGCTGATACGTAAGGTATCTCCATCCCGTTGAATAAAAAGATAGCACATCCGGTCATTGTCAATGCGGATTTTTAGACTATCCCCATCCGCGGTTAAGTCAACATTTGCAAAATGGATTTCCTCACCTTCGATTACTGAAGCGCCAACCGGTGGGTTAGCATAGCAACCCCTATCTCCGGTTACTTCTCTTTCACTGACAATCACTTTCATACTACCTCCAAGATATAAAGATCAAATGATTTCTTTGTTGAACAACTTTAATATGGCGCTACTAATCTGTCAAACACGTTATTCCTTACCCTAACCTCTCTACCCCGCGGGCAGGGGCGGAAGGCTTGCCCGCCTTTTGGGCGGGGAGGGAGAGCGGAGGAGGATTGACAGCAATAAACTTTTTTGCTAGATTAAGTGACTTAGAAAGAAACCAAGAAACGAAAGATAAACTGGAGGTTTTTCATGAACGAGATCGTTGACAAGAACTTTCGCAACAATGTAGTTGAAGCAGTTGAAGAGCTCTTGCTTGAAATGTGCAACTCGGCAGCCTACGACCGTAAAGACCGGCGAGGTGGATTCTTCGTAATGAAGCTCACCCCAAGCAATCGCCCGCAATACATAAGCAACAATCCGGCTCTTCTGACAGTACCGATCGGCGAACTGCCAATTGGTACGCTAAAGTACGCAAACATTGCGACCGAAAAAGCCGATCGCTTAATCGCTGATTTCGTTAAGCGAGGGAAAGAGGCCGTGAGCAGCTGGCAGACCCGCGTCGAAAACGAGAAGTACGCCGGTGCCATACTGTGCAATATGATCGTCTGCGATCATTACGGTCCCTTCGCAATCTCCTTTTCGGGCTTACCCGAACTGGCCGACGAAGCCCTTATGCTCGCCCTGGCCGTTCGTATGCAGTGGATGACTTCTGAAGCAGCGACGCGGATCGCCAAAATCAGTAACAACCAATACTTCCGCGACTGCTTCGCTCGTTACTGGTCGGAATAATTGTTCCGACTAAGCTACTCTCTTTGTAAAAACCCCGTGGATTTTCCTCGGGGTTTTTGCTTTACCAAAAATCCCCTCTCCCTCTGGGAGAGGGTGCCGTAGGCGAGTGAGGGAACTCGGAAAGTTTGAAATTAGTTTTTTGTGAACCTCACCTGGCCTTCGGCCATCCTCTCCTATATAGGAGAGGATGTATTCATTTATCCAACACCCAACCCCGCGGGCGGAGGGCTTGCCCGCCTTTTTGGCGAGGAGGTGGAAGCGGATAGGGTTGACAATAAAACTATTTTGTGATAATCTGTTTAGTCAAATTACAAATAGTAAAAACATTTTTAGGAGAAAAGGAGAATACAGATGTACCAACCTCCTGAAAACTTTGCATCTCAGCTCGTAGCCGATCAGCACTGTTGTTGCTTTTTGTGGAAACCCGATGGTACTCAAGCCTCATCGATTTTCATACGGAAAGAGATCTGGCTCAATATCAATGGGAAAGGCGATGGACTGGGAGACGGGACGCTTTATCCCGTATTCCACCTTTACAATTACCTTGACCCCAGCACGGCCCATTCGGCCTATTCTGGCTGTAGGGTCAATCCTCTCGACAAGCCCTACACCAAACTTGACGAATGCCTGGCTGAAGCGGCACGTTTGGAAGAGGCGGTACTCGCCAGCGGAAAATGGGTTCCGGTCGAAATGGTAAAGCGTAACCAACCGGAATAAATATCCGAACACACTCTTTGCAAAACCCCGTGGATTTTCCTCGGGGTTTTTGCTTTACCAAAAATCCCCTCTCCCTCTGGGAGAGGGTGCCGTAGGCGAGTGAGGGAACTCGGAAAGTTTGAAATTAGTTTTTTGTGAACCTCACCTGGCCTTCGGCCATCCTCTCCTATATAGGAGAGGATGTATTCATTTATCCAAAATCCCACCCCGCGGGCGTAGGAAGGGGGAAGCGAAGAATTACGAAACCGACTTAATCACTTTATAATGCAACTGAACCACATTTGGTGAAATGGCTTTTGTATCAAGAAGAACCAAATTAAAATCCAAATCAAGATTTTCAAATAATCGAATACCTTTGCCAATAAGTTTCGGTTCAATATCTAAATACATTTCGTCAACGAGCTTCTCTTTCAAAAACTCACTATTTATGTTCCCGCCACCGCCAATAATAACCTCTGGATAATCTTTAAGCAATTGCAATGCCTCTTGTGGTGTATGAGCCACCTGATGCAGCGGGTCCACCATTTCAACTTCCTGATGGCTAACAACCACGACAAAGACCTCTTTCAACTTCGCAAACTCACCTTCCTTTACCATGATGTCATAGGTTTTTCGGCCTACGACCAAACAGCCCGCGTGAAGTACGGTTGCGTTGTAACTTTTCCATTCCTCCTTGGAAACCCAACTCGTGTCATTATTGCGTTTCGCGATCATGCCATTCGCGGTAATTGCCATGTAAAGAATAACTTTCATATTTTTATTTTACCATATTCTCAAAACCATACCCCGCGGACGAGGCAAGGAGAAGGTGAAAGTGGAAAAGAAATACAAAAAAGGGCGGCCGGATAAGGGTCGCCCAAATCAATTTAAAGTTTTTTGAACAATGAGCGGTAGCTCTTGGGGTCATCAAAAAGATAACCCTGGTCCGCATACCACTCGAGCAGGTCTTGGCGGGTGTCATGGACAAATATCGCGACTTCTTTCTTGCCTTTTTGCTTCAAGGTCATTTCCGCGAATGCCATCAGCGCCCTGCCTATGCCCTGTTTTTGCATGTCTGGCCGAACAACTAGTCGATAAATGAAAGTCCCCCAGCCGTCTTCCATGGTAAAGACGCTTGCCACTACCTCGCCGCCCTCTATGCAAACAATGATTGAGGTCGGAAACCGGGTAATCTTTTCCTTAAGGTTCTCGGCCGTATCCCAAGTTGGATCATACTGGCCAGATTGTTTGAAGAATCCCGCTACGGTTTCGTAGTCTTGTTCAGTGTAAAACCTAAATTGCATTGTAAACCTCCACAGCTAATTATTTTTATGTTTAATGGAATACTTTACAATCGGTAGTTATAAATGTCAAATCTAAAAACCCCTCGCCTACCTAAGGTGGAAGCGGAGGAGGATTGACAGGGTAAAGACTTCGAATTAACATCAAGTCAAATAAAACGAAAACACAGGAGAAGAGATAATGAAAATGATCGCTCAATTGAACTCAAGTGACGTCGAAACCCCCGAAGAATGGGACAAGTTAGTTAAACTAACAGTTGGGTCATTAAATGCTCTTACCCCTTTACCCGTACGGCTTGTACAAACAGAACAAGCAACCAGTACTGTAATTTATGAAATTGTCGGGGGTACTGAGGGTGATGTTGCAAAACTAAAACAAAGCCTTTCGCTCTGCCAGGCACATTAAGTCGACTTATCAAAATCTACAAACCAGCACAAGGTGCTGGTTTATCTTTTTGCTAAAAACCCCACCCCGTGGGCGACCTGCTCCGTTTCACGGAGCGAGGCGGGCGGGACCTGCCTCATCGGCAGGTAAAGGTGGAAGCGGAGGAAATAAAACTTTTCTATTTCTTTGAATCTTTTTTCTTAAATAAATACATTATCCAACGTACCAAGAAATACATACCAAAAAATGCTAATAATATTTGGATTACAAAAAAAGTAATCCTTCCTGTGGTGTCCGGTTCCGGTGTTGAATTCTGCATTAATGTTGCAAAAACAATAAAAATAAACGCCAGTTGACCATAATGTTTCTTTTTTACTTTTTTGTTCTTACTATCATTAACTGTTACCACTGTTTGTGCATTTACTTTTTGTTCGATAGATTTTACTAATACTTTTCCGCAATTTATACAAAATTTTGCATCTTCTTGATTTAAATGCCCGCAGTTTTGGCAAGTCATAAAATTAGATAATTAAAATATAAATTTACGAACAGAAATTATATACTGTTGCTCTAATTTCTTTAAATGCTTATTCATGACTGAAATTCTAGTTAATTCATCGCTAGTTAATAATTTTTTTGCGGTTTGAGTTTTTATACCGTTCTTAAAACTGGAAATGAATTGATTTCGATACTCGCGTAAAAATCTGTCGTACCTTATATACCTCAACATTTTCTTCTTTAGTTGAGAATTTAATTTGTTCTTCATATAAAATGTTTTAAATTATTATTAACCCTGGAAACCAACTTCCCCGCTGGTGGGCGCATCAGCTTCTTGAATTTTACCAAAACTGCCTTCGTATTTTTTCAAATTGTCCTGCAGGGCATTCACTATCCTTTTCATATGCCCAGGCGAGACAATTACCCGAGAGGTGGCAATCCCCGCTTGTTGTAAGGGGTAGATATTCAAAAAATCCAAGAGAAATTCCTCTTTGGAATGGGAAACGCTCATCATATTGGCATAAACGCCTTTCATGGTTGCATCATCAATCTTAATTGAAATTTGATCAGGTTTCATTTTTTATACTTTTTAATAATGAGATTATTGAAGCTATTAATTGACGGGCCACAGTTTTATCAGCTAGTTCAGAATTTATATGTTTTTTAGATTGCCCAAGTCGTTTTAAAAACTCGATAACTGGTAATAGGTAATTTTTTACTTGTTCATTTTTTGTTTGTTCTGATAATTTTTCAATCTTTGCCTTTAGTCCTGAAAAATACGTTTGGCAAATTTCGCATTTTTTGCAAATTTCAGGGTCTGCCTGATTAGGTGGGTTAGGTCGCTTCGGATTCTCAATTTGTTCTTTGTTAAATAATAGCTCTACACAACTCTCGAGCACCCTCATCAAGCCCATGGTTGCCAAAGTGTAAGACAACCAACCATAAGCCAGTAAAGACTGCTTAAAAATTTCTTGCTCAACATCAGTTAACTGGCTTAAAAGTTCACGTTCATGAATATCCAATGCTTCGGGTCGGACTTCTTGCAATGCAACTAAGTCATCTGGAATTACACCAAGATTTCGTAATCTTGAAAGAAATTGCTTCTCGGATTCTTCAAAAATTAGATCAACAGGTTTCGGATAAGCAGTACCATTTGTAACGTTTGGGGATATTGACACATTTGGTTGGTCTTTTGGTAATTCTTCCATAAGCTTTTCCTGGGTTTCCCTAGGGCAAAAATTAATTATTTCTTAACCTCCTCATGCTTGGCACCTGCCGCTCTGTCACCATTTTCCTTAGTAATATATGCGAAAGCTATAGCGTCAGTCCTGTTTTCAATTCTGTAGGTTAATGTGAACTTTTCCGGACTCCCAAGCATAACCTCCTTATAATCAACCCCTCGATTACCCACTTGGTCCGAAAGAATGTGTACTTGAATGCTGGGTTTGGTCTTCAAAGAATGCTGACCAGCATTCAATACGCCATAGCTCCTCGGGTGAATTCGTATCGAGTCAATTGCATCCAGTCTACTTGGATGGGGGTGTTGTTCTGCATTAAAAGGAATTCTAGCCATTTTGTTACTTCTTAACTTCAGTATAAGCCGCATCCACTGGACCTTTATCATTTTTAGGCTCTTCGCCATTCGCTCCTGCCGCAGGCCCCGAGCTTGCCGAGGGGGTTCCTTGAGGTGGTTGTTGGTCCTTATACATCGCCTGCCCAATCTTCTGGATAGTCTGACCTAAGTCATCAGAAGCTTTTTTAATGGCGTCTTTGTCATCACTGTCCTTAACCTTTTTCACGGCTTCAATCTTTTCCTCAATTTCTTTTTTCACGTCCTTGGGGACTTTGTCGCCTGCGTCTTTCAGGGATTTTTCCGCGGTAAAGACCAAGTTCTCGGCCAGGTTGCGGGTGTCAATCAATTCCTTTTTCTTCTTGTCCACTTCGGCATTGGCCTGGGCTTCCTGCTTCATCCTTTCCACTTCGTCTTTGGAAAGACCCGTGGAAGCGGTAATGGTAATGCTTTGCTCTTTGCTGGTGGCTTTATCTTTGGCTTTGACATTCAAAATGCCGTTGGCATCAATGTCAAAAGTCACTTCCACTTGCGGCACGCCGCGGGGCGCTGGCGGAATGCCAGAAAGGATAAAGCGGCCCAAAGACTTGTTGTCATTGGCCATGGGCCTTTCGCCTTGGAGCACGTGGATTTCCACGCTGGTTTGGTTATCAGCGGCCGTGGAAAAGACTTGGGATTTGGATGTTGGAATAGTGGTGTTGCGTTCGATCAAAGGTGTCATGACACTGCCTAAAGTTTCCAAGCCCAAAGATAATGGCGTGACATCCAGCAATAAGACATCCCTAACTTCGCCTTGCAAAACTCCGGCTTGGACGGCCGCGCCAATGGCTACCACTTCATCCGGGTTAACACCCAAGTGAGGCTTTTTACCAAAGAATTTTTCAACTGTGGCTTGGACCAAAGGCATGCGGGTCATACCGCCAACCATGACCACTTCGTTGATGTCTGAAGTTTTCAAGCCCGCGTCATCCAAAGCTTTTTTGGTTGGTTCTAAAGTCTTCTCGACTAAATCGCCGACTAATTGTTCCAATTTGGATCTGGACATTTTCAAAACCAAATGTTTGGGACCCGAAGCGTCTGTGGTAATGAAAGGCTGGTTGATTTCCGTTTCCGTGGTGGTGGAAAGTTCATGCTTGGCTTTTTCCGCGGATTCTTTCAGGCGCTGCAAAGCCATTTGGTCTTTGGAAAGATCAATGCCTTGGTCTTTTTTAAATTCATCAATTATCCAATGGATAATCCTTTGGTCAAAATCATCACCGCCTAAGTGGGTGTCGCCATTAGTGGCTTTCACTTCCACCGTGTCATTGCTGACTTCCAAGATGGAAATATCAAAAGTGCCGCCGCCCAAATCATAGACTGCGATTTTTTCATCCTTCTTCTTATTAAAACCATAGGCTAAAGCCGCAGCTGTGGGTTCATTGATTATGCGGCGGACTTTTAGCCCTGCGATTTCACCCGCGTCTTTGGTGGCTTGTCTTTGGCTATCGTCAAAATATGCTGGGACCGTGATCACGGCTTCTTCAATTTTTTCACCCAATTTGGTTTCCGCATCTTCTTTCATTTTCTGCAAAATCATGGCGGAAACTTCTTGCGGGGTATATTCCTTGCCAGACATGATGATTTTCACGCCCACGCCAGCTTGGACCATTTTGAAGGGTAGGACTTTCAAATCCCTTTGGATTTCTTCATCATCCCATCTTCGGCCAATAAGGCGTTTGATGGAATACAAAGTGTTTTCCGGGTTAACCACGGCTTGGCGCTTGGCCACTTGGCCGACTAACCTTTCGCCGGTTTTGGAAACCGCAACAACAGAGGGCGTAGTACGATTGCCTTCTTTATTTTCCAACACCTTGGGTTCGCCGCCTTCAATGACGGCCATGCAAGAGTTGGTTGTCCCTAAATCGATTCCGAGTATCTTTGGCATATGTTTATTAAAAAATTAATTAGTTAAAGAATTAGAATTTAAATTTTGGTGGAGGGTCATGATATCTTCGCTGTCTATATCATTGGCATCCTTGAATTTCAAAATATCCTGAGGGGTAAGGTCCGTGATCATGCCGCGGAAGAGCAAGCCTTGGGGTGACATGGTCATAGTGGCCACGGCGGCCATACCGCAATTGGAGCATTTCAAATACAGCAAGGTGGAACCTGATTCTTCAGCCAAGACTTGGGTCTTGCGGAAGTCAAAGAGATTGCCGCAATTCGGGCAATGCCCATCCATGCGCAAGCTGTCGGGTTTGCCGTTTTGGTTTGGTGAAAAATTTGGTAAAGCGAATTGGGGCATATTGTTTCTAGAGTTTGATTAGTTACTATCTGTCATTGCGAGCGACTCCCGCCGATAAGCGGGATAAACTCCGCGAAGTCAATTTCTTTCTTTTGTCATCCCGAGCTTAGCCGAGGGATCTCGACTGCATCATATGAGATTCCCCCACCTGCCTTGCCAGTTCGGCGGGCAGGTCCACTACGCCCCGCCAAGCGGGGCTTCGGTCGGAATGACAGAGGGTGGGCTGAAGTGCAAAGAAGTGGTAATCCTTTGCATTTTTACCCCCTCTCCCTCTGGGAGAGGGTACGCGAAGCGGGGGTGAGGGTTACTTGGAAAATTAAGAATAAGTTTATTCGCCCACCTCACCTGCCCTGTGGGCATCCTCTCCTATATAGGAGAGGAGGTAATGTGATTATTTCGCCTTGACCTTGATGGTCTTTGGCTTCGCCTCTTCGGCCTTGGGCATGACGATTTTCAAAATACCTTTATCAAAAGTGGCTTCGGCTTGTTCGCCTTTGACTGCCTTGGGCAGGGCCACGGAACGGCTGAAAGCGCCATAGCGGACTTCTTTGCGGTAATAATTCTTTTCATCAACTTCACTCTTGTGCTCATTTTTGCCTGCCACGGTCAAGACATTGTCTTCCACGGTAATTTCCACTTTTTCTGGATCCATGCCAGCCAAAGGCATTTCCGCCACCACATTATCTTTTTCTTCATAAACATCCACGGCCGGGGCAAAGTGGGAGCGCATGACTGGTAACCAAGCGTCTTCCATCATATGGTCCATATCATCGAACATATTTCCAGCTGGTGTCCATTTTATAATTGGCATAAATTTATTCTCCTTTTAATTAATGACTAATTATTAAGTTTTTATCCCCTCTCCATCTAGGAGAGGGTCGGGGTGCCTGCCCGCCGTACTTCGCTCCGGCGAAGGCAGGCGGGAGGGAATTCGGAAATAAGGAATTTGTTTATTCGTCCACCTCACCTGGCCCCGCGGCCGCGGGGCCATCCTCTCCTATATAGGAGAGGCGGTATGTAGGGGGATTATTCGCTGACTTTAACCTTGGAATGCTTGATGACTTTGCCTTGCAAGGTATAACCCGTAGCAATTTCCTCCAAAATGATTCCGGGTTCAGTCCCCTCTTTTTTTTCTTTACTGACGGCGTCATGCTTTTCCGGGTCAAACTTTTCGCCCCTAGCCGGAATTTGTTCCACGCCCATTTCCTTCAAAACATTCAAAAATTGTTTCAAAATGTGTTCAAAGCCTTTAACCCATTCGGCTTTCTGGTTTTCTTCTGGCACATGCTTGAGTGCGGTTTTGATATTGTCGACAATAGGCATTAATTCCAGGAGCAAACCGGCATTGGCAAATTGCACAATCTGCATTTTTTCCTTTTCCGATTCACGCTTGAAATTTATGTAATCCGCTTTGGCCCGTTTCCAGCCGTCCAAATATTCTTCATTCAACTTTTGCAGCCTTTCTAAATCGACCTTAACTTTTTCTGCGGATTCTTCAATCTTAGTATTTTCATCTGCCATATTTTTTAAATTATCGTGCGGGTGAATTTTATTAAAGGCAATAACCGGTCATAATCCATGCGCATAGGCCCCAGCAAAGCCACTAAGGTTCCGGTTTTGTTTTCCAAACGGGTGACCAAGAGACTACAATGTTCGTCAATAGGATTGTCCTTGCCGATCAAGACTTCCACTTCGGCTTGGCTGGATTTGAAAAATTTGCGCATAACTTGGTCTAAATGGTCAACCACTTCGGAAAGATGTTGGAGCAAATCCAATTCATTGAATTCAGGTTTGGCAAAAAGGTTGGAGAGCCCTGTGTAATACATATCATCAGCCGAAAACCCGACAATCGCGGTTTGCTTGGAAAGCTCGGCCAAGACTTTGGCGACTTGCTTGATGCCCTGTTCGCCAACTTCAGAGTCCATGGCTTTAGTAATGGCTTCTTGGTTTTTTTTAGCAATTGGCATTTCTTCCATAAAAGTCTGCAAATACCAGCGCCAGCCTTTTTCCGTAGGCACCCGGCCGGCTGAAGTGTGGGGGTGGGTCAAATAGCCTTCATTTTCCAGTTCTGCCATGTCATTGCGGCAAGTGGCTGGGGATATGTCAAAATGCGCCTTATCCACCAAGAATTTACTGCCTACGGGTTCACCCAGGGCAATGTGTTGCCTGACAATAGTTTTGAAAAGTTGTTCTTTCCGGCTTAACATAGGGTATTTTACTGTTTAGCACTCTAACTTAAAGAGTGCTAATTCATAATAATATTACCCCTAAAAACTGTCAATCCCGTCTACAGTTAACACCTAGAGGTGACACTTGGTATGGTTCTGGGGTGACACCTGTTAACTCTTAACCATATGACCTATATGCAAACCCCCAAATATGACCATTCTCAAAGGGCTAAGTGGTATTTGCAGGTAAATAAATACCGCAAATCCGTTAAGGAAGTCTGCAGGATATTTGGCATTTCCAGGAAGTGCTACTACAAATGGCTGACCAGGGATTTTGGCCAAAGGGGTAACAGATACTACCCGGCTAAGAATCAGCCTAATTTGAAATTAACCTATGAACTTAAAGTCTTTATCGAACATCACAAGCTAATTTCAAATTACGGACCTTTAAAAATGAAGCTTCTAGTTAAGAAGAGTTTAGGTTTGGATATTTCCTCAACTATCATTTACCGTTATTACCAAAGGAAAAGATTGATTAGGAAACCCCAAAAGAAGTTGCCTTGGTATGAGCCTATGACGCAGGCTTTAAAGGTTGAAAAACCAGGCCAAGGCGTGCAAATGGATGTTAAGTATGTTTATCCAAACGGCAAAAGGGAATTCCAATTCTCAGTCTTTGACCCTTTTACCAAAAAGCACCATTTTACGGTCTTTCCAAATAGAACTAGCCGAAACGCTATTGAAGCATTCAAATATGCCCAAAGGTATTTTGGCTTTAAGATCGCCTCTGTCCAGACTGACAATGGCGGCGAGTTTAGGGGTGAATTCCACCTTTGGCTGACTGCCAACAATATCCCGCATTACTTTATTCCCAAGAAATCACCTTGGTGGAACGCCAATGTGGAAAGGGTTCACAAGACTATTGATGATGATTACTACCAAAACCCTAAACGAGTTTGGCAGACGCCTTATGAGTGGCTTTACTATTACAACTTTAAAAGAATCCATTTGTCCCTTAATGGTTTAACCCCACAGGAAAAACTACTCCAAAGTGTTACCCTTGACTGTTAACTGTACATCCCGCACCGCTTTCCATAAAAACATTATTTAAATATATAGATATTTATTACAAAAAATATCCTCAATTAATTTCAAGTTTATTTTTGGAAAGTGGTGCGGGATCAAATATTTCAAACCTGCCATCCCCGATTAACAAAAGGCCTCTCCAAGGGTTTGGAGAGGCCAGTATGATCAATAATCAAGTAAGTTGCGAAAACCTTTGATAGAGGCAATCTCCCGGGAAGCATTGAGGGTTACTTTATAGGTTTGATTTAACAGGTCTCTTAGGCCAATGATCACGTGTTGTTCAAGATGCATTTTTGACACTAATGCAAGTAACACGGGATGACCATCATATTCAATGCCAAGTGGAAAACAAGCTGCTTCTATTATGTCTTCGCTTCCGTCTAGCCTGAATTTGGTAAAATAGGTATTGACGGTCTTGTCATCAACACCAAAATACCCGCTGATTATCCATAGGCTTAAAGCATGGTGTATCATTTCCTGCTTTTTCCAGAAAAAGCCTCGCTTGATCTTGTTTTTATCAAACAAAACCCCATCTACTGAGCAAGTTAAAGATAATTGATCTAACTTGGCAATGCGTAGTGTGGCGGGGTATTTTGAGGGTATAAAAACTGGCAGTTCACTATGCCGTCCTTCGTTAGGCTGAATAATCGTATGGTGGTTAACATAAACATCACACGATTCATCAAACAATTTTGTGTGTGGAGTAAACTCTACTGGTACAAATACTGCTGGTTGATTATAAAACCTTGACATCTTTCCTCCTTCTGCCATGCATTCATCCCTTAGTAAGCTTTGGACACGCATTCAGCATTGGGTTGGTGGTTGATTCAAAATTTACCCTGATTTTACAAGGCAAACTGGTTGACAAAGAACTTCTTTCACCAATCTAACCACACTTATTTATGCTTGTAAAGAAAAACCGAGGTGCTGAATAATTCACCTTGACAAAGAAAAAACCTTTTACTAAGCTAATTCGAAATCTTGTAAATTGTCAGACAGTTCCTAAAAAAACATAAAAAGGAGGATTGACCAATGGATAGCATGAACATTCACGCAAAGCCTGGGGCAAAAGTTGTTTTTTCAAATCCAAAAGCAGGCTATCCGTCAGACCAAAAACTTGCCAAAGAGCACCTTGAGGTCGGCAAGACTTACACTGTTTCAGTCACTGATGTGGATCAATCCCGCACTAATGTTTATCTTAAGGAGTTCCCGGAAATAGCTTTCAATTCGGTCCTTTTCAGTGATGCCCCCAAAAAACGAAGTAAAAAATGATTCATTTTTGGTGAATAACCGCCAATATACCTTAAAGGTTGAGGCGGTTTTTCTTTTATAAAAATAAGAAAAACCGGGGCGCTTAATGACGCTCCGGTTTATAACCTTGAAAAGATCAGTTATACCGCTTTAGCCCTGCAACGCCCTCTTTTGCGTACTCCATAAAATTATTCGGTGTAAGAATTGCAGAAAGCACAAAAAGCAGGGTGAGGTTGATTGCGTTTGCAATCATTTTAAGGACTAGGATGAAGACAAGAAACTGGACCATTGCAAAAATCAATTCGCCGTAATCCATAACACTCTGCGGGGGGATAAACTGCATTAATCCCGTTAAATTTATTTTGATTACGATTATCATCCCCAAGATAATCGGGATTAAGGCGAGAAGCTTTTGGGCCAGCTTTTTCCTTGGTCTAAAAAAGTCGATTAACCTGAAGTCCGCAAAGAGACCAAAAAACATCAGGCTTGATACCGCAAAAATTACAATGGCCAGATGCCAAAAAATGGGCAAGATTTGCTCACTGAAAGTGTATTTCGATATGAAAAAATCCAGAACGACTATGGCCAGAACCATTAAAGTAAAAGAGATGGTATATTCCGGCAAGTTCCGTAAAGCAGTTTTCAATCGCACTACAACCTTCCTTATTTTTGATTGTGAATTAACGATGTTTCAATAAGCAACTGTAAATTAACTTTTGTAATTTGTCAAGCCATTTACAGAGTCGATAATGTAATAATGCTTGCAAATTCCATGTATTAAATTGTATGCTTTGGTCATGGAAGGCAATCTTGAAAAAACCGACGAACAGGTGGTTAAAGAGATCCTTGCCGGCAGGCTGGATGATTTTGGCATTCTGGTCCAACGCTATGAAGAAAAACTTAAACGTTATGGCTGGAGGTTTTTATCCAGTCCTGAAGGCATTGAAGACATTGTCCAAGAAGTTTTCATCAGCGTCTATAAAAATTTGAAAAGTTTTGACTTAGACAAGCGTTTTTCCCCTTGGATATACCGGATTGCCCATAATGCCTATATCAATGCTTTAAAAAAACGTTCCCGTGATCCCCTGCCTTTCTTTGATCCAGACGTGCTTTTCCCCCACCCCATTACCCCAGAAAGACCGGACCGGGATTTGGAAAAAAAAGAAGTCCGGGAACTATTAGACAAATCTTTAAATATGTTGCCGCCAAAATACCGAGAACCCTTGATCCTTTTCTACTTGCAGGAACTGGATTACGCAAACATTGCGGAAATCCTGCATTTGCCCATTTCGACTGTTGGCGTGCGCATCAGCCGCGGCCGGAAAATGCTCCAAAAAAATTCCAATCCCTCCGACTATAAATTATGACCGAAGATAAACCCCAATCCATGAAAGACAAAGTGCTGGGAGAAATCCGATCTCAGCACATAAGCATGAAACCAAAATGGCAGTTTTTCCTGAAAAGCTTGTTAATTATTTTGCTTTTAAGCATTATTGCACTGTATATCCTTTTCCATACTAGTTTCTTGTTTTATTCCCTGCATTACAATGGCAGCTTATTCTTAACCCACTTTGGGGTTTCGGGCTTAAGGAGGTTAATACTCTCCCTGCCATGGTTATGGCTGCTCAGCGGTATCATATTGACAATCTTATTGGGAATTTTGGTTGAAAAACAAACTAAAGCTTACCGCTTCCCGCTTTTTTACACCGTAATGTCATCGATATTATTAATAGCGATTATTAGCGCGCTCTGTGTCATCCTGCCAATCCAAACCTCCCTGCATAAATTAAATACCGAAACAAGGATCCCGATAATTGGTCCTATGTTCAAAAATTTGCCGGAAAATGAACCCCTGAAAACTTACATCGGCGAAGTTTCGGAGCTGAATGGCAACGGCTTTTTACTGACCAATAGGCAAAACCAAACCACCAGGGTTATATTGACGCCTGAAACCAAACTTAATAACAACTTAAAACTGCAAAATGGTTTGGAAATCATGATGATTGGCGAACAAAAAGCTAATTACATTGAAGCGGAAGGGATTCGGGCCTTATTAGGCGGATTTGGCGCGGACGTTCATGCTGAAATCAACGATTAAATAATAAAAACCTAAGCAAATCCTGCTTAACCACGGGTATGAAATATTTACTTTGGCTTATTGTATTAATAATTACCTTAGTAATTTTTTACAATTTATGCCAAAGAAAAATCCAAGGAATTTGAAAAAAATAAGCGCATCATTGATCTTGGCCATAGCCATGGGCCTCACCCTGAGTTCCGCGCTTGCCGTAAGCGGTTACGACAAGTTAAGCCGCAAAACGCCAAAAACGAATTCTTCAATCAGTCGGGCAGGTTCTGCCAATATGCTGCAAGACGCAACTTGAGTTAATTTAGCCCCTTCCTTCTCGACAAGTTTAATCAACAAGGCTCCTAATAAGGGCCTTGCTTTTCTTTAAGCAGAAACTTTTAAAAAATTAAGGATTTCTGGTTTTCCGCCTTTTCCTTAAGACAATCAAATAAACTATTAGAACCAGAGCTAAAATTAGTAATGGCGCAATCCAGAATGACCAGATTACTGAAAGATTATGGATCAAGTCCATAAATTGCGAACCAAAATAATAACCTAATAGAATATAACTGGCAGCCCAGATGGCCTGGCCAATGCTTTCAGCCAGCCAAAATTTCCAAAAAGGCATTTTGGAAATGCCTGCCAAGACATTAATCACTGCCGCTATTGAAGCCAAAATGAACCTGCCAAAGAAAACCGCCCAAACCCCTTTTTTGCTGAAATACATTTCCGCCTTATCCAACTTTTCGGGTTTAAGCCAGCGTCGGGATAATTTATGCAAAATCGGCCGACCGGCTTTTAAGCCCAGAAAATACCCGGCCAAATCCCCGGTCATGGCGCCGAGCCAGGCAATTAACCAAAGTAAAAATGGATGGAAATCGCCTTGTCTTGCTAATCCGCCCAAGAATGCCAAAATCGGGCCAAGCGGAATGGAAAAAAAGAATTCAAAAGTTTCAATGGCGACTATGGCATAGAGGCCAAAATAACCATAGCTAGTGATGAAATTTAAAAAAGATGATTCAGGAATGAACATCTCATTTTTTGCTATTCCTTAAATGATGCCGAATTGGACGATAAACCAAAAATGCAAAAATTATCAGGGTTAATGTTAAAACTAAGACTGCGCCGATTAAATTAGCCTGGTCAATTAACCTGATGAACTTTTCCACTTGCCGGCCGAAAAAATACCCTGCCAAGGTATAAATGCTGGTCCAGACCAATTGGCCGGACATTTCTGCCGGCAAATATTTTTTCCAGGCCAAGCCTGAAGCCCCGGCAATCACGTTCAAGGGCGCGGCTATGGTGGCAAAAATAAACCGGGTGAAAAATATGGCAATTGTGCCGTATTTGACAAAAGCCTTATCAGCTTTTTCAATAGCCTGTTGTTTGATTATCTTTGTTCCGAATTTATACAGGATAGGCCGGCCAAATTTCCGGCCGACTAAAAAACCTACATTATCTCCCGCCACCACAGCGGAATAAACCGTTAGCCATAAGGCAACAATCGAAACTACGCCTTGTGAAGCTAAACTCCCAACTAGAATAATAATTGGGCCAATCGGGATTGAGGCCACAAATTCAAAAGCCTCAAAGGCTACCATAAACCAAAGCCCAAACAAGCCAAAACGGCTAAAGGCTTCTAAAAATATGCCGGCAACATCATTCATTGGTTAAGGCTTTTTTTACCTTGGGTTTGTAATTAAATAATTTAGTCAGCCACCTATAGCCCGGAACAACCGGCAAGGTTTGCGGAAACCTTTCCAGGGCTTTTACATAAACCGCTTCAACCTGGGAGCCAATATCTGCCCAGCGGAATTTTTCCACGGTTTTTTTGCCCGCTTCACTCATTTGATTAGCTAAATTTTTATCAGTTAAAACCCTTAACAAAGCCTGGGCTAAGCCTTTGATATCATTTGGATTGACTAGAAGCGCTGCGCCCGTGTTTTCTAAAACATATTTATATCCGGCAATATTGGTGGCAACCACTGGCCGGCCGGCGGCCATGGCTTCCAAATGCACAATCCCGAAACTTTCCCTGCCTGTTGCAGGCGAACAGAAAACTTCTGCACTGGCATAATAATTCGATAGCTCTTCTGTGGAAACTCGGCCGGTGAAAATAACGTCTTTGCCCACGGCCTCACCCAAACTTTTTTCATACCTAGCCCGCAACACCCCGTCCCCAACCGCAATCAACCTAACATTAGGTATGGATTTTTGGACAAGCGTAAAAGCCTCCATTAAATTTACAAAGCCCTTGCGCAAGACAAAATTCCCTACAAAAACAATATTTGGCCGATCAGCGTATTGTTCCAAAGCTTTGCCCGAAGCAAAACGTTCAACCTCAATGCCGTTATGAACAATTTCGTATTCACCTTCTGAAAAATATTTTGAAATTGATTCTTTGGCAGTCGGCGAGACGACAATCCTGGCGTGAAGTTTGGCTAAGGCTTTGGCAACTACTGGCCTTAAAAAGCCCAGCGGCAGGGAACGGTCATAGGTAGCGTGAAAAGTCCCGACATTAACAGTAGTAGAATTCAACAAGGCAAGCATGGGTAAGGTTGGCTGTTCTGGCCCATGATAATGCAAAAGATCAAACTTTTCTTCGGCTAAAACCTTTCTGATTTTTTTGGATAAGTGCCAGCCATAAGCAATGTGCCCGGGCGTGCCATTCTTTTGAAAATTAAAAGTTTTGCCAAGCCGAATTACATCCGGGCTGTTAAATGGCGCATCAGCCATCTCACCGTATGAGGAGGTAAGAATTTTTACAGTATGGCCTCGCTCCCGTAAAACTTTAGCCAGATTTATGACGTGTTCGGCAATGCCGCCGACTGCGGGATAATATGATTCAGTGACAATGCCAATTTTCATAAAATTAAGCGAACAAGCTCCTGAACTTATTAAAATATGACATGGTTATTTTTTTGGTAATGCTCAAGAATTTCAATAATTCTGGTATAAATTTAACCTCCTGAGCCTGGTCAAAATCTACCACGCTCAACCTTTCCTGTAAAAATTTGCGGATCCTCTGGTTGAATTTGTCCGGCCAAACTCGGACCGCATAATGGCCCGCATCATCAAAGATTTCCATTTCACTGTTTGACAAGCCTTTATGCAAAGTTTCAGCCCATTCCACTGGACACAATGCATCAGCCCGGCCGGCCACAATTAAAGCTGGGGTTTTAATTTCCGGCAGGATCGGCCGTAAGTCCGCTTTTAGCGCAGACCAAACCCTTTCGCTCCAAAAATGGTTCCAGACCGTGTCCAAGCCAGTGTGCCACATCCAATCCAAAAATTTTCCAGCCGGACCATGATAACCACTGGGTTTTTGCCTGAAGTCTGAGTACATGCTTTCCCGGATGTGCGAAGAAGATGCACTGGGTACGACCATTAAATGCAAAAAAAATCTCCAGGTCATCTTATTGAAACCAAAATGGGTAAAGCTGAACCTGGCAAATGTGCTTAAAAGGATAATACCATTAACTTTTTCTGGGTTAATATGGCAAAATTCCAAACCAATCAAACCGCCGTATGAATAGGCATAAACTGTCAGTTTTTCAATTTTTTTAGCTTTAGCGAACTCTTCCAAGTCTTTAACCATCCTGGAAACGTTGGTTTTTTCGCCAGGGTAATTTTTAAAACGGTAATTCCACATGATTACCTGGAATTTCCCCTGCAAATATTCGTATTGTTCTGGGATGAAATCCTTGGAAAGCTGGCCTGGTTCAATTTTTTTCTGCCCAGGCAGCAATATTAAAACTGGCCGATTTTGATTTTCGGCCGGAGCAATGCCATAAGTAATTGTTTCCCCGTCAGATAGGGTAAAATTGCGCTTAATAAACATGAATGTAGCTAAAAAGCCTTAAAAACTCTATAATTATTATAACAGAAAATTAAGCCCGGCCGAAGGTCGGCAAACCTTCGGAAAATTCGAAATTATTAATTAATCCAGGGAATCCGCACAAAATGCAAGCACCAAAAGGCAGATATTGGCCTATCGTCATTAAAGTCTTAACCGTCTTCTTTGTCATCTGGGTAATCAGTTTCTTGGTTAGCGACATTATCCAGGTCCACGTTCTGGCTTGGACCCAGCATTTTGGCTACCCCGTGGTTTTCCTCTGGATTGTCTTGGCTAATATCATTGCTGGCTTGCCTTCCAGCTTCTTGCCTATTGGCATTGGCATGGCTTCAGCCAAAGGCGATTACAACCCGACTATAGCCATCAGTATTATTACCATTGCTTCTTTATTAGGTGATATTATTGCTTATGCCCTGACCCGCCGGTTCAGGCACCACTTTTTAAAATGGCTGAATATTGACGAACACGACCCGAATTACCAAAAAGCCTACAATTACATTTCCCATGGCGGCGGCAAAAGACTGGTCTTTATGACCCGCTTCTTGTTTGCCGGGATCTTGGGTTTTGTGAATTATGCGGCAGGCATGTTAAAAATGAAATTTTGGAATTTTTTCTGGCTGGCATTGGCTGGGGAAATCCTCTGGTCAGCCATTTGGTTCGGCATTGGTTATTACCCCTTGGAGCTTAAAGGTTTTATTGTCAGCCATTGGGAAATTTCCTTAGTCGTAACCTTCGCAATCTTGGGAATTCTTTATTGGTTGCATTTACGTTTGCAAAAACAAAACAAGAGCTTACTCAAGACCATCTGGTACGCTCTAATTGGAAAATTCTAAAACAAAATCCCTCGTCGCAACGAAGGAGGAGCATCAAACTTGCTTGAAATTAATTATTTTTCTAACCCCCTCTCCCTCTGGGAGAGGGTGGCCCCGCGGCCGCGGGGCCGGGTGAGGGATTTTTTAGTTTAGAAATTAGTTTCCCAGTAACAGGCAATGAAACCTCGCCCTCGCTTCCTGCCCACCGTACTTCGTCTGCGAAGGCGGGCGGGCGCGTACCCTCTCCTAACAGGAGAGGGAATAATAAAAAGACTAACCTATAATAAAAATTATTTATTCGGATATACCACTATCATGACTTTTTTGCCGTTCAAAATATCGCCGCTATTCCAGTCATGGATGGCATTCCACAGAATTTGGGGCTTATAAACATAACCATTGCCTTTTCGGGTGCCTGGATCATTGGTAATTATCCGGCCATCAGCCAACCAGCCCCTGACAACTAGGTTATGATATTTTGGCCCACCATTCTTGAAATTGGGATTTTTCAATAATTTGCCAGCCGTGGGTAAAATAACCGGCCGGCCAGCTTTAACCTGGACTTTGATATCATTCCAGGATTTAATCGGCAAAACTTCAACTTTTTTATAACCCCAAACATCTTTAATGAATTGCGCGGTTTGGGCCGCGGTTGTATCTTTGTAATCGCCAAATTTCTTGTTCTGGTATTTTATTAATTTAGTAAATTGGGTTTCAATCTGGCTTGCAGTCGGGTTCTTAACCTTGGTCCAATAATAATGCACGGTCAAAGCCGCGGCTTCTTCGCAAGTTTCATTGTGTACTGCATCCCAATTAGCTGTTGGGGCTTGCAAGACAAAAGGCACGGCTAAATTGAATTGGCTGGGAAGTTTGGTTGCGGCCACATTCACTTTCTCACCTAAAACTTGACCAGTGTCTGATGTATTTTCTGCCTGTGATTGAGCAACATCTATGGCTTGGGGCAATTCAGTGGGCTGGTCAGAAAAAAACCTGGCTTGTATCGCATCTTTTTTTAACACAAAGATTCCTGTGCCGATCATCAGACAGGCGAAAATTGTAACGATAATAGTGATGGCTTTTGGATTTTTCATTGATTTAATTATTATATTCCTTAATTATTATTTAATCTATAAACCCAGGAAAATTAGAAGGGCGCTTTTTGTGATCATCCTGATCAGCGCCCTTCTGAAAGATTACTTCTCCCGCAATGACACCATTGTAGCAGTGATTGTCTCGGCACTCCCGTCATTCACGGGGACGACCTCGCCATGATCGGTGAGGATGTACATAAAACCTCCTTGATGGTTGTAATCTCCATGCTTCGTGCACGGATGTTTTAAAACATTAAAAGATATCATGATTATTGGGCTTTGTCAACCCCACTTCTAAGGGTATTCACCAGCAGTTGGAACAGGACTAGGGTTAATAACACTCACCCTTAACCTGTAACCATATGATTTCTCTTCTGCATCAAATTCCCTCGGAAGCCAAGATCCGTAAGGTTGTTCGTCGTCTTCGCTTTGGTAAAAACCTGTTCTGTCCCAGGTGTCATTCCCGGAAGGTGTATGTCTCCGAAGATCGATACCGCTGTGCCCAATGTCGGCTTCCCTTCACACTGTTCTCTGGTACTTGGCTCGAAGGCATGAAGCTTTCTCTTCGTACTTGGTGGTGCTTGCTGTGGTGTTGGACTCAGGCTGTGCCGGTTCTCCAGACCCAGAAGCTCTGTCACGTCAATGAGAAAACCGTCCGCCTATGGTTCCAAGCATTCCGCCTCCAGGTGCCGGAAATACAGCCTATTCTGCAGGGTACGGTGCAAATGGACGAAGCCTACTTTCGTTCCTTGTCGCTGCTCATGGCCAAGCAGGTTGGCAGCCGGAACATCGTCCACCAGACCCTGCCTAAGTCCTCGGTGGATCGACGGGATGCTGCCCAGTTTCTATTCCAAAATATTCAACCCCGTTCCCGCTTACAGACCGATGGGGGTGCAATATACCAAGGCATTCAACACTGGTGGCCCGTTACGCACCGTCGGGACATCCACAAACGATTTGAGTTTGGCTTAACCTCGGAAATTGAAGGCATGTTCGGTAATCTTCGCGCCTTCATCCGTAGAATGTATCATCACAGTACAGCCCAACACCTTCCTGAATACGTGAGTGAATTCTGTGTCAGATTTTCCTCACCCGAAATCTTCGCTTCACCCCTTGCCTACTTAACAAAAACCCTCTCGGCTGTTCCAACTGCTACCTAATGCCCACTTCAAAAAATGGTTGTGACTATAAGGTTTAGGCATAGATCTCTGTATCGTAAAGAGGCGTGGCCTTGAGGAATTCTTAACCAAAACCTACAACCATAACGATACTCCTGCCCACCATTACCGAGTATTAGGCGGCCCGCCCGTTTCGAGCGCGAAGCGGTTGGACGGGAGGCAGGCGGGGGGGGTGGAGACATGACTTCTTTTGGCCGAGTACGGCCCTCGCAATAACAAAAGCTCGCGATCTTTCGCGAGCTTTCAGAAGATCAAAGAGGTAACTCTAGCTGAGGTGTTTTGTTTAACCGTTTTTCCAGAAAGGGGAAGAGGAAAAAGAGGATCGTCATAACTCCTCCAATCGTGACACCGCTTAGGGGCGCCATCCAACACATGACCCCGATCGCAACGGACCAAGGAGGTGTCCCAGACGATAGAGGTGACACGACGAAGATTAATTGCGAACCTATGAGGGCCAAAGAAAAGAATGCCGACCAAAATAGGCTTGCAACAAAGAAGAATCGCTTCCAACTCACAGTTACTCCTTTGCAAAGGTCATTTTTGTATACCTTAAGGGTAATTGTGGACAGGTACACTGTCAATTGTTCCCCCTGAGGGTATATGAATTAAGAAATGAATAACGACAAAGACGACATTATTGGAGAATCCTTTTGAGTCTCCTCCGCTTCCACCTCCTGCCCAAGAGGTGGTTAAACTTCAATATAAATTTTTTGTCATTATTATTAATATCCACTATATTAATAAACATGAAACCCAAATTACTTCTCCATGTCTGTTGTGCCACTTGCGGCGCCTATGTTTTGGATTTGTTAAAAAATAATTATGAAGTGACTGCCTATTATTACAATCCAAATATTTACCCTTTGGAAGAGTATGAAAAACGATTTTTAGAAATCCAGAAATATTGCCAAATTAATAAAATCCCATTTGTAGAGGAAAAACCTGACCAAGACGCTTGGTTTGCAAAAATCAAAGGTTTTGAACAAGAACCAGAACGAGGCAAGCGCTGTTGGCTTTGCTATGAAATGCGCCTGGCCAAGACCGCAGAATATGCCAAAAACCATTCCTTCGAGGTTTTCGGCACTGACCTTTCCATCAGTCCGCATAAAGATGCCAAGAAACTTAACGAAATTGGCAAGCATTTGGCAAAACTTTATAGCTTAAAATACCTGGAAGCGGATTTTAAAAAACGTGACGGCTTTAAAAAGGCCATGGCTATCAGCCGGCAAAATGACTTTTATCGGCAGGATTATTGCGGCTGTATCTATAGTCTGCAGAATAGCCGGAAAAATAAAGCTATTTAATTTTTGCCTTGATTGGACTATGCTTACTCATAGATAGCCTTTTTAACATGGCGGATAAACAAAAAGGCTGTCACTCTACCAGTGATGAACTAAATCCTTTCAAAGGAGGATTGTCTGAAAAATTGATATTTCTTTGCGACAAAAAAGAGGGTATGAACAAGAAACGCTTCCAGGGATCGGTCCGCCACGATCCCTTTTTAAAATTTAAAAAACCGGCTCCTTTTTTGAAGTCGGTTTTATAGAAAAACTTAATAATTACTCCAAGCCTCTCTTAAAGCAAAAGCTTCTGACCACCATGGGGGTTTAGGCAAGCTAGAACTTGATATCCACTTACCCAGAAAATCAAAGGTTCCATCAGACTTTTGTTTAAAATAGACGTAGGCATTGTACATGCATCCAGACGGGCAATCTCCCCAGCCGATAATCACTAAGATTTTCAGGCCATTCGAATCCAAACCTGGGTAAAGGTTACTTATGCCACCGATAATTGCCGGCTGGTATATGCACGTTTCAACCCCAGATAAAACATCGTATGCTTGGCATAGCATTTTGGAATCCAACCGACCGTGAAAATAGTTACGGATGAAAACTATTTTCATCTTCGGGTAATGTTTGATACGCAGGCTATCTAGTCGATAAAGACTATTTAGCGAATCCCAAACGGGATTATTAGTCGTTTGGCCGGCTGTTAAGACAGTGTCATTGGGGAAACCCAGATTGAATGAATCGGCGGAAAAATACCATTCGAACCTACCTGGCGTGCCTGGATCAAAAAACTTCACTGAGGTTGGATTAAGATAATAATGGTTACCGCCGCCTTCGGAGATATCGACGCACCAGGCAGTATCGGTTGGCGTGTACTGTCTCCGCCACTGGGTTAATGCCATTGAACATTTTTTGTAAGTTATTTCCGAAGCGACCAACCACCCATCCAGATATCTTGCCACGTTTTCAGCCTCCGCGTTTGGGAAAGGCGACTTGGCAATCTGGCAGGCTAAATCGCAATCAATAGGCTGTGGATCAATTACTTTCTCGGAACAAGCAAGTCCTAAGAATGCAAGGCTCGCGACAAACGCTAAACACTTCACGAATTTCATACCATCCTCCAGTTATTATGGCTTTAGTGGTTTTCTCAACCTTTAAAATGTAAAAAGAACACTTAAGGTTTGATTTCTAAGATTAACTTAGTTCAAGACCATTTTTATTTCAAGTAGGATTTAACAAGGCCAAACTTTTTTTATCTGCCTTTGCGAGGGAGCCCCGCAGAAGTGGAACGACCGAAGCAATCTTTCATATTTTAAGCAAGATTTCTCCCCCTTGCCAAGGGGGAGTGGCCCAAGGCCGAGGGGGTATTTTTTGGCTAACCTTAGCCATTTTGGCTAATCTAAGCCATTCTTGGTCTTGACAGTATTCCCTGCTTGATATATACTGCTTTGTTAGGTTGAAAAACTAATAAATTACATGTTTTGTCACTTGTTTGAAAGAGAGAGCAGACAAGTGAAAAAGCCAATTTATTTGGTATCCAATAAAGGTGCTCTCTCAACAGAGGACCTCGTTTTTTATTCTCCTACGCAATCCGCTAGTAAAGCTAGGGACCAGGCAAGAAAGGAGGATAGTAAGCTACGGAGAATAAATTGTTTTTTCCAAGATTGGTTTGGTGAATTTATATCTAGTGATTTGGAGGGGAGGGCAATAAGGTTGGCAACAGTATCGCGGCGGGTTTACTCGCCAAAGATAATTGGACCAACTGGCTAAGGCAGGGCTTCGGCCATAAGCTTTAGCACCAAAGACTCTCCAAATCTGTGGATACAAAACGCATAAGACCTTTGACAATTCTTTTTATCAACTTGGAGGCGAATATACCGAAAGAGCGGTATCGCGCAGGGAGCTTCCCTGCAAAGATACTTAACTTTCGCTCAAGCGCGGGCTTCGGCCTAAAGCGCTTTAAAAGTCTCACCTCCAGATTGATAAAAGGAAAAAACTGAAGGAGGATTGAAATGAAAATCATATCAATGGTGGCTTTGTTTATTAGTGGCTTTCTGGTCGGCCACTACATGGAAGGCCTTAGCATGGCTTCCCTCATGGCCTGCATCTCAATCGTGGTTGCGATTGAGGGCAATAAAAAAGAGAGATGGATAAGACTTGGCCTATCCATCGTGGTTCTGGTAATTAGTGCGGTAGTCGGTGCATACGCCAGATAAACGACAATAAGGTTTCGCAGAGTACCTGAAAATTTCACATTTTCTTAAACTCTGCTTTCGTCCCGATTAATCTTTATCAAAAGGTTACTCGAGATGAGAAAGAAATAACTTTAAAGTATAGGGGTGTAACATGTCGTTTTATATGACCACTTTAGCCGTGGTTTTCTTTGCCCAAATGATCTTTGGAGTGGTCCTGGGCATATCAGGCATACGCCAATTCAACAGATTCAAAGAAGCTTGTGGGTTTTCACTGGGTTTCACAGGGATGTTCTCATTGATTGCGGTTACAGGAGTACCCGCTGAGAAAATGATGGCATTAGCCATGCAATACATCGTTGGCTACTTCATTGTTCTCAGTATCTTCTTTGGGTTTGGCTGGGGGTTAGCCAAACCGATGACGCATTAGCACCAAACAAGCTAAGGTTTGCAGAGTACCCTGAAAATTTCACATTTTCTTAAACTCTGCTTTCGTCCCGAACGATGACATAAGTGAGATCGTCGTTCGAGACGAGAATTTTCTTACTGATATGGAGGGGCTAAATTCTAAAGATCTTAAAACGTCTCTAGGGTTTAAGGAGAAGCGGAAGTCATAAGGAATCAAGATGGGCCTGCCCCGTACCGAATTGCGCAAGCGATTCTGGTATCGGGGTTGAACTCATCGAAGATTTACTTAACTTCCATTTGAAAGCGGACTTCGGTCCAAAGCTTTCATGCAAAAAACTTCTCACCTCCAGATCAGTGGGAAAAATAATAAAACAAAGTCCTATTCCGCAAAAGCGTGAATAGGCAGGGAGTAAAAATGGAAACGATGATTATCAACATATGGAACATGATTTCGCTTGCCACGATGTATGTATTTATTCTCGTGGCTTGTATCGCATGCATTTACATGATCGGGGGCATAGTTTTCGTGTTAGCATGTGCAATATTTGAAAACGTACTTACCCCCGTCTGGTTTGGCCTGAATAACCAGATAAACAGGCTGCGGGGCTGACCTATTTTAGAAAAACCTCGCAAAAGCGCTTTCTGGAAGGACGACTTCAAAACTCGCCCTTCCCCACATTTTACTGGATAAAGCAATTTGTCCTGTGAAATGTGGAAAATTAAAATAAACCATAAACCCTTGGGGGATGATATGAAACTCGCGAATTTTGCTCATAACGTGTGGATAGTCGATGGGGTCGAAAAACCATTCGACAGAGAACCCGATGCCAGACGCGTGGCTCGGCATCGGTTTGGCATGAATTGGCCAAACCACGTGACTAAGTCACTAGCCACGAACTAAATTCTTTTTCGGGGAGACCCTGTCTCCCCGCTCTTCTTTAATCGACAATCATTAAACCTTGTTGATTAAAGAAGGGGAATAAAACCAAAAAGCATGTGCGGGCATGGTTGCTGCCCCCCAATAAAGGGGGTGTTGAGGTTCGATCCCTCATCCGCACAGCAAAATTACGTTTTTTAGAAAAACCTCAGTGCTTGAAAAACAGCAGAAGGTTCCTCCGCAGGAGTACCTTACCCCAAAACCTCCTGCACTTCTCCTAGTCCAAAATTAACAAGATTGTGGCCTGAAAGAAGAAAATAAACACTGTGGAGGATATATGAAACAATGGTTTTATGTAGTTGCTGCGACGCTCATGGCGATTACCGGTGGCCTACTCGTCTTAGTAAGCAATCAGGCTGAGGCTACGATCGCTTGGCGCATGTTGGCTACTGGTGTCCTGTTCATTTGTGCGGCAACCCTCATTACCCTCGAAGGCACGATCGGTTGCCGCCGTTTGGTATACCGGGTTATGGCCGTGCGTTAAAGTATCACGGGAGCGGGTCGTTTAATTCGATCCGCTCCTCTTCACTCTTAAATCTGTGAACCTTTCGCAGGCTTAAGAGTGAAAAAAGAAATAAAAAACTAAATCATAATCCAACCGCCACAAGAAGTGGCAAGGAGAACCAAATGTTTAAGTCAATGATGATTACCGTTGTTGTCGTGCTGGCTTTTGTCGGCACCACCTTCGCCCAGACCCCGAGCTGGTCCACCAATCAAGGTGGCCAGCTTCTGGTCAACTTCAAACTCCAGCCACTGGACTTTGGCAGTGGATGGAACAGCTTATTGAAGGCAAGCGTCTTCAGTGTTCCGATGAAAGGATTCAACCAACTGTTCTGCTATGCCGGCGCCAATAAGGGGATTTTGACTCTGGACGGTGGCATTGCCATGAACTGGGCAGGGAAAGATCCCTTTTTCGTCGGTTTCATGACTGACGTGCCTTTCGGTCGGTGTATCTGGTCAACGGAGGTTGATAATATGTTCAACACCCACTCGGAGCAGTATTTCTGGTCGGGTGTGGACATCAACTACACCATTCATACCGACAAAGGAGACAAGGCTTTCTGGTTCGGTCCGCAGGTTGAAGCCTGTCGGATCGGCAAGACCAGCGCCCAGTTTGGCGCCCGAATCGGATATGATAAATTCCAACTCGGTTGGTATTTGGGCGACCGGGGTTATGACGTTCGTTTGAACGTCAATGTGAATATCTAGTCGCCTGCACCTTTAGGAATTGAAGCGGATCACCTGATTCGCTCCTCTTCTTCTTCCAATTCAGAATGAAAATTATGGTTTGGAAGAAGAAAAAACAACAAACAGAAAAGGGAGATGCGATGATTACGTTGAAAATGTTTGAAAACGTGATGCTGGGCGAAATTGCCCAGTCGATCGTCTTTATCACCTATAATCAATACATGTCCACTACCGAGGTGATAATGGATATGTGGAAAAGGCACATGCGGCCAATGAAATTTTCCGAGTTGGTTAAACTGAGCCAACTTGGAGTTTTCAAGGAGACCGTTTCAAGCGGAGTGGTGGTTGCCCTCGGATCGCCAGTCGAAATTGGCGTGCTTCACGCCAATGCGCTGATTGTGGATGAAAAAGGATCTGAATGGCAAACCCCCAACGCCGAACCTGAACACGGCTGGCGCGAGGATATAATCTTCGTGGCTATCGTGAATGACTAAAATCAGAGTGAGCGTACCTTGAAGAAAGGAGTAAACGTTCAAGTCGTTGCTCCTCTTCTTTTTTTAACCAAGCATTAAAAAAAATGGTTGGTTAAAAAGAGAAAAAACAGAAAACCAGAAATAAACCAAACACAAAATGCCAAAAAATTTGGCAAAAACAAGGAGGAACTTATGTTCACCGAAAGAACCAAGATCATCTGTGCCAATGGGGAGCACTGCTTCATGGCGGAGAAGAAAGGCAAGCCTTTCACCTCCGAAGCCAATGGAGCAATCCATTGGGAATTTGAAAACTCCCAGGCGGTTTTCGACGAATCTGGCGTTGTGACAAAAACCTCGGCCTTCTGGGCCGGTTCCGACGGCAAAGCCATCTGCATCTACTGCGCGTTGGAGCAGTGGAAAAAGACCCATCCGGGAAACCGCAATGGGAGGTATGGTCTTCCCTTCGGCTTTTCCGAGGAATTCACCCCATTCTGGCCGTCGTATTGCCGGAAGGAAAAGGCTGAAGCCGAAGCCGCCAAAAAGAAATCCAGGGCAACCTGGACGAAGATGGTGGAGTCCTACCTACTGAAAAACGGTGTTTGTGCCGAGAAAGGAAAACTCCGGATCGGCGGGATTGAATTCGATTTCGTGGTACTGGGCAACCAGTATCGCAAGACCGTCCATCGCAAGTCGGAAGATCGTCCCAAAGTGGAAGTGATCGGAACGGTTACGGTGACGGGCCCGTACCTGGAAGAAAAAGGGCACGTCGTCAACAATGTGAAATTCATCGGCTTTGCCGATGAGTGGCCTCGCGGCGGCCACGGCATTTACCGATCCAGGGCCGACGAAAAAACGGTTTCGGCGAATGTAACATACCAAGCCCCGGCGACCGAAGCGACTGCAACAGCCGCCGCTTAGCAATTTCAGAACAGGGAAGCCAGCATCAATAAGCTGGCTTCCCTTTCACTTTCGAGCCTGTAATTTTATTGCCGGTTCAAAAGTGAAATAAAAACCAAAACCCCGGCACACCGGAAAGGAGAATAAATGTATCGTTTTGCCCTGCTTGATCCCCGGCCCGGTGAAAATCGAAACCAGGGCCTCCTGGGTCTAAAGACTTTGGGTATTGAAGTGACAGTCCCTTGGCTGGCTAGACACTGCGGCCTGGGGAATATCGACCCCCAGCACACTGGCCAGAATATTGACCTAGCGGCCATTGAAGCCGCTCTGGAATTTCCTTTGCCGCCCGATGGCACAATCCTGGTTACTATCCGACCAGACTGCGATGCTTTTGGCGCCATGGCTGTGTTGAAAATGCGCGCCACCGGAACCAAAATGAAAAATGGGATCCTGTCGCGTGTCACTTACGTTGCCAAAAGGGACAGGTTTGAAGTCGGACAATGGCCGGGTCCCCGGTCATTGCCTGAAAACAATCCAGAACCTAGCCCATTTACGGTTATGTCAGCGGTTTGCAATAATAACCACCTTTCGGTTGATCAACGGGTAATACACATGCAAGCCTGGCTTGAAACTGCCGAAGAGCCGCCGGATTACCGTGATAAAGTCTATTGGGCAAGCTACATAATGTTGCGTGACATTAGGGATGGAAAATTGCCGCTTAGAACCATGGCTAATGGCAAAATCGCCACAGCTATTGGCGACAACCCAGGCCTGGTTTCATTGGCTTATTATTTAGCACCCGTCGTAGTGGTGCACTATCCCATTGGCCCGAATGGTAAAAGCAAATTTTCAATTTGCCAATACCACAAAGGGTTCATAAGCATGGATACATTGGTTATGCAACTGCAAGCCCATGAACCTGATTGGGGCGGCAGTTCCACCAGAATTGGATCGCCTCAAGGTATAGGCTCCAGCCTTTCGCCTGACGCGGTCGTGGAGATGGTCAAGCGCCATCTTATATGATTACCTTTGGGAAACCTACTCAACTTCTGTGTTTTGCATCAAGTTGGCCAGGTTTCCCTTCATTCTCAAATCAGGAAAAATTTCTTGGTTTGTTGTGAAGGAAAATTTTATTTAGAGGATAAAGAGATGGAAAAGCTGAAAAAACCAAAACCGTTTTGGCTTTTGCTTGTGGAAACGGTAGTAGTATCTTTTATTGCTGCGTTCCTACTGCGCTTCTTCATTGTTGACGCATATAACGTGGTTTCCGGTTCCATGGAAGGCAGTTTGCTTACCGGAGATTTAATCTTCTTCAACAAGCTCGCCTACTTAAGTGGCGCGCCAAAGCGTGGGGATGTCATTGTCTTTAAGTTCCCACTTGATCCTTCCAAGCGCTATATCAAGCGGGTCGTTGGTTTGCCGGGCGACACCCTGAAGATTGTCGACAAGGTTGTCTTCATCAATAGCAAAATACTCCCTGAACCTCCATTATTCCAGCGCATTGACGCTCGAATCTATTCAATCGAGGAGGAGCCTCGGGATAACATGGGACCAATAGTGGTTCCGAAAAATCAATATTTTGTCATGGGTGATAACCGCGACAATAGCTATGATTCTCGCTATTGGGGCTGCGTACCCAAAGCAAAAGTCATTGGCAAAACTAGTATGATTTACTGGTCACGGGACAAAAACATCCCGTGGTACAACCCTGCTGGTTGGCGGGTATCCAGAATTTTTGCTAGTCCATTATGACTTTCGGGGGAACGTGCATATATTTGCTCGCTCCCCTTCACTCTTAAGTTTACGAACTTTCACAAACTTAAGAGTGAAAAAATAAATAAAAAACAACCACGGATGTGGTAAGGAGATTGTATGTCATCGTTAGGAACAAAACTTTTCATCAGGTTGATCGTAGTCTTTATGACTGGTTTAATTGGCTTTATAGGCTACTTGTTCTTATATTGCAACGATATCCATTTTGCCGAAAGAGCCCCATTTACTGTGGCGGAAGGAACTGACGGAACCATGATTTATTTTGGGGGCATTAATTACGGTGGCTGGCTTATGCAGAAAGACAGCGTTGAGATTTACTACAACGCTGGCGCCACTAAAATCGCTTTTGGTGAAAGCGAGATATCTGGAAGATTGTATGTCAAAGACTCACTTTTTGCTGACTCCACTTTCCATTGGAAGGTAGTTGCTCAAAACAAACTCTACCTTTGGGGCTGGCATACAACTTTTAAAATTGAGGTTGGTTGTTCTTTTCAGGGATTACCAACAAACATCTTTGGCGTGCCGCTGGCCAAGGCTACCTACGATGGAGGCAAAATGACCAAGTGCGAACCACTTGGAATCTAAAGCTGTTTCGAAGTGGGACTGGCATCTGCTGGTCCCCTTCATTCTCAAACTCATGATCCATTCGTGGGTTTGTTGTGAAGTCCTCCTGCGCCTAGGCTACGGAGGATTAACAAATCTGTTTTCAAGCCAGGTCAGGAATTCTTGCCCTCCGAAGTCCCGCTATTGGCGAGGACGAAGGACGGGTAATTAACTTTTAAACAAAATTTTAAATTTTGGATAATGAGTTAATTATTAAAACGAGAACACTCTCTCCCCTGGCCTGACTTGAAAACAGAAAATAAAACTAAAAAACCAACAGCCCACCTACGCCTTTCAGGCTTCAGTGGGCAAGGAGGAAAACGTGAAGAAGTTTAATCTGATCCTGGTCGTTATTATCGCTACGATCCTGGCGGCGATTCTCTTGGGTGAAACCAAGTCCGAGGTGCTTTCGGACTACAACCTGAAACCCTATATTTTTGGCGGGATTTATATCCCGACCGAAAAAAGCCAGGACTACTCTTTCTCTCGAATAAGGATTGGGGTGGATGCCAATCGGGGTTCTTTTGTCGGGAACCTGGATTGGAACGCCTACAAAAGCTGTGTGCATACGGCTTTTGGGGGGTTTGTCGATACCGTGGCTGGATTCAAGTCCACAATTATTGCCGGCTGGTTTTTAAACCCGGTCTGGCATGTCTGGCCCGGACCCAAGATGTTGGAACAGACAAGATGGCCTGGAACTACCATGGGATTTTCTTGCCTTTCAACCGGACTCAAAGTTACGGTGCAAAAGGCAGGATTTTGCCTGATTGCTGCCAACTACAACAGCGGCACAAGTGTCGCTGTTAATTACGGCAGTACGTGGTTCTATTGGGAAGATATAGTGGGATTCGGCCTGAATACCACCATAAACAAACCCGATGAAATTGCGTGGTATCCAACCTTTACCATGGGTTTCTCCGCCTATAATCACCATGGACCCATGGTAACCGAAATGTTCAGGTTTGACCTGAGCAACAACCTGCGCGCCTATGCGCAGGCTGACGCGGACATGGACAATGACAAGGTTAGCACCCTGGCGGGACTGACCTATGTTTATAACAAGAACGGTGGATTTATTAAGATCTATTACGACGATGTGTCGAAATGGATTGCGGAATTCACCTTCGCTTTCTAGATTCTTTAAAAAAGCAGGAACCGAACCACCTGGTTTGGTTCCTGGCTCTTATCAAGTGCACTGAAAAAACCAGCGCGCTTGTCAGAGTGGCTAAATACTAACAAATAAACACAAAAACGAGGTAGAGCATAATGTTAGAACTGGTTTTGGTTTTCTGTGCTTTGGCCGTATATGCGCTTTTGCCCAGTAAACTTAAAAAGATTTTCTGGGTAAACCTGGCGATTTTATTGCCAGCTGGCATCTGGATTATTCATTCGCAAGCTACAGCCGGTTATTCCCTGATTCAAATTGGAATTCGGACTGATAACTGGTCTGCGAATTGGCTCGGTATTCTTATCTTCTCGCTGACACTGGCTTTCATTATGTTTATCATAGGCGCCATTCGCGAGAAACTAAAGTGGAACAAAAACATGACCATTTCTTTGTTCCTATACCCGCTTTGGGGTTGTGCCCAGCAATTCCTCATCCTCTCATACATCAATATAAGGCTGGTGGGATTTGGCTTGCCCCCGATGATAATAGCGCTCATAACCGGTCTGGCGTTCATGTCTTTACATGTGCCAGATAAATGGCTCATGCCCGCGACTCTGTTGCTTGGCTTTTGCTTCTCGTTATTTTTCCAGCAAGAGCCAAATCTGCTACTGCTTGGGATATCCCACGGCTGGCTCGGCATCCTTTATTATTATTGGGTCATTGGCAAAGACCCAATAGCCGAAAAATTTTCCAAGCCAAAAACTTTGAATACCTTGCCGGCTTAGGCTGGTCTTGTATCCTAAACAAAAATCTTTTGGGAACAGGAGCATAATTATGTGACATTGTTCATCGGGGTAGCTGCCCTGAAATCCAGCTAAGGGATGCAAATTCATCCCTTCTCTTCTTCAGTTGGGGATAATTAATTATCATCAACTGAATTATGGAGGGCTAATAATTAATAAAAAATAGCCAGCCTTCGCTTCGACTTTTGTCAAAGCTTCTGCTGGCAGGGAGGAATAAATACATGATTTATTAACTATAAAAAAACACCTCGGATTAATTTCCGGGGTGTTTTTTGTTTGGAAAAATTTCTTTTCTGTCATTCTGACCCCGCAGTCGCGGGGGAAGAATCTTTATAAATATTAATACCCCTATGAAGATCCTTACTTACGTTCAGGATGATAATAAACGAACTTTGACAAGTATTTATTCCTGCGCTATATTTTAATGCTAAAAAGTCCTTTGAAAACTTCATAAAACACGAGCAGGCCATGGGCTTTAGTCAAAGCCAAGGCCAAGATTTCGCCTTAATTAGAATTAAACCTATGTTTATTCCACATGGGCTTGATGCGATTTTAACTGGCGCAGTCCTATTTGTATTTGCCACCAAGAAAAAGAGGCGGCGCCGAAGCAATCGCAAAAATCATTTAGCCGTCATTGGCTTATTGATTGAAACCCTGTTCTTTTTCGGCGGACTGACCCTCGTGATTTATGGAGTTATGAAAAACTTCAATTGATGTTAGGTCTTCACCCCTGTGAATTTTCACGGGGGTCAGTTTTTAATTATAAATAAAGACCGTTTGGCAATGGACAAATGCCACTACCCAAACGGTCTTTGGTCGGCTTATTCAGCAGCCGTAACTGGCGATGCCAAGGACAGGATGAACTGGGAAACGTCGCCTGGGATTTCTACGGTTTCGGGTACCAGATTTTTGCTGTCATCAGCACTGAAGACTTTAATCCAGGTGCTATTACCACAATTGGCCGGATTAAGGATAAATATTTCATAATACCCATCCTTTAGAGACAAACTTAGACTGCCGCTCCTGGAGGAGATATCCTCGCCCGAACGACTAAAAAGCTGGAATCCGCCATACAAAAACCCTTTTTCACTCCCATCAAACCCTAGCAGCGTACGCCGGGGACCCAGCAATAAAAATGATCCAGTGATTTTGTTCGGACTCATAGTAACGTCCCTAAACAAAATGTAGGTTGTTGATTTCTCGGGGTGGTCCAGCTTATGCCGCAAATGCTTCAGGGCATAGTCGAAGGTCTTGCTGTGATCAAACACCGACAGTATTTGCTGGATATCGAAAATCTTTTCCAACAAATCGGGCTTGTCGGCTGGTAAAATCTCCCAATCAATGACGTTTGCTTCGTCATAGGCAGTATTGAAGCAATAGCGGTATGTGGCTTGTTCGTGCTTATCCGTATTGCTCCAACCTATCTGTACGGTATAAATAGGCGGCTCGCCAAAGCCCTCTTTTCCCATCTTAATAACCACCGAAATCTGGTCCGTACCGACATTGGCATAATAACATTCGGATGTACACCCGACTACGCCACCCCGTCCGGTAAGACTCTGGATTTTAACCCGCCAAATGACTCCATTGACTTCGACTTTCTGGTCCAAAGACCTATTCCCGGCGCTTTCCTGCCAATCGCCCTTATCCCAACGGACATTTCCTCCTAAAAGTTGCATCTTTGCCTCGCTTTCTTTGCGTTTTGTTTATGTTTACGTTAATGTTTTCAAATTGTAAAAGACCCAAACTCGACCACGCAACTTATCATAATCAAATATTATTGTCAAGCACTATTAAATAAAAATATTCCGATGATTTTTCACGGGGGTCAGTTTTTAATTGAGGAAAAGAGCGCCCCTTTACAGAACGCTCATTTCTTTTTCCTGGATTCAGTCTTTCTTTCTGCCGATTTGACAGACACATGGTTCGCCATTATTCAAGGCATTAGCCCCAGTGTCGCCACACATTTGGCAGGGCGGACCCAAGATTGAAAAATCCACCACGGGCAACTGAATCGGAAATGCTTCAGAAGGAGCCTTTTTTGTCTTTTTTCCATCAGACATTTTGGCCTGCCTTTCCTAAAGCTAATGTTTAAAACAAAAAACCAACTGTTGCTTAGAATAACACTTGACTAATACCCCAGCAATTATCTGTCAATAGGGTAAAAAATTGACATGGATACAAACAAAATATAACTTAAACTTATGGCGCCATCGTCTTCCGGCAGTGCCGGATCAAGCTATGCCTGAAGCGGCTAGGACACTTGGTTCTTCCGGCAAAGCCGGACCCGGCTCTGCCGGGTATCATTCAAACCTATGTTTTATCTTTACATTTTGAGAAGTCCGAAATTTAACAGATTGTACATTGGCGTTACTGATAATATCCAAAGGCGCTTTAATGAACACAATAAAGGAAAAGTTAAATCAACAAAAGCGTACATTCCTTATGGTATTATCAAAACTGAACATTAGCTTTAAAAATCCAAGCTCTAAAAAGGGAAATACAAATCAAGAAATCAGGATTACTTAGAAAACTCATTAAAGACCATGCCGCTATCGTCTAGTTCGGTCTAGGACGCCAGGTTCTCATCCTGGTAACCCGGGTTCAAATCCCGGTGGCGGTACCAACATCTGACAATCAGAAATTTGACCGATTTTTTCTCTGGCGCTGGGTATGGCAAACCAGTGTCTTTGTGGGCGAAAATTTAGAACAGGGCGGACTTTCCCGAAAGCCAGAACGAGGTTCGAGCCAAAGATTTCTTTGGCCGCGACCTTTTTCGCACCTAGTCCGCAGTCCGCGTTTTACATTCACGCTCTTATTGTCATTCTCCAGTTTTGCCTGTGAGCAGAGTGTAGTTCGAACTCAAGATTCATCCCTAGGCGTAATTGAGGTACCAGTTTAAAAAATTAATTTATACTAACATAATTTTCTTATCCTGATACACCAACCTACTCCGTAAATTCGCGAGTAGTTTTCTTTTTTCTGTGATGCTTCTCTCTCTGAGAAGATGTTTTGCATACTTTCGAATATTAATTTCAGACTCATTGGATACCTCTTGAGCCTTGCAATATTTTCATAGGTATGTATACTTGAGCTAGATGAGCCAAAGCTCATTGTTTTTTGCCCCAATTTACCAATTGGGTATTATTGTTCCTTCAAAATGAAAGGGGGTCTTATCGATAAGTAACCTTTTTAGACAGTTGTTAATCTAAAACCTCAAAAAAGGAGTCACAAAGTGACTTTGAAGAAAACTCTTCTCACCTTGCTGTCGCTTTTCTTGGTTCTCGCCTTCATCGGCTGTTCCGAGAATGCTGACCAGCAGTCCAATCCGACTTCGTCGTATACAACGGCGGTGAAGGGCGATACGCTCGTTGTGACCATTACTGGCGACGAAAAGGGATCACCGAATATGGCGCTTTCTACCGCGACCGCAACTTTTTCGGTCCGGGGTCCGTCCAACCTGGGCTACTGGACCTTCCAGGTTCAGCAGAATGGCTATGTCTGGTGGCAGAGCACTACCATGACCTTGCCTGGCGGGTACAGATATGTCTCCATTAGCGGACTGCCTGCCGGTTGCGGATACATCGCAAATGTATGGAACAATTTTGTGGGTATTCAATCGCATACCTGGCCGTCGAAATGTATCAGTGGATCGACGCACCTGGGTTGTCTCCAGTTCAACAGCGTAGGCGAACCCTCGCCTTGGCAGGGTAGCTGCCCGTAGCTGGTAATCTGACGCAATAAAGCTCTGGCGACTCTCTTGCCAGAGCTTCTTTTTTTGATATAATATAAATATTAAGAAACTTTCTATGGATCCACAATTTGATATTAACACGACAACCTTTTACTTTATTATCCCACTTATCGTGATTGGATTAGTAGGGTTAATTTGGTTTTTCGTAAAAATGAAGACAACTCCTTGGAGGCGAATAACGCTTGCGGTTATTTCTTTGTTCGCTTTTTTTGGTTTTGTAACTGGAGTACTAGCTGTTTATTACCAAGTAAATGATGCATTCGCAGGTATGTTTAAATTCTATGCATATTCAAAATTAGCTCCAGAGAGTGATCCATTTACGCAACCGGATGATCCTAACGGAATTATTTCAGTTCTCGGCATGACAGAGGTGCATAAAGAAAATGGTGAAGTGAAGCTTGCAGAACTACCTTCCAGTGTCAATTTTGATTATGCTGGATATATTTTTAGCCCGGGTAAGTGGCAATGGGTCGAGTTGGTTGATCGCACGCTACAAATTCGAGATTTAGATGAAAATGGTGAGCCTGATATTATCAATACATCGCTCTGGTGGGCGTTAACGAATGACCCTTATAAATTGTCCGGAAGCGCTAATATGATTGAAGAATGAGACAGGTACCAAATCTGGTTTGTAGTGTCTCATTTGTCTCATTCTTAAAAAAAAGCCCCGACCGAGAGACTTAAATCTATCTAAAGTAGCCCGAGAAAGCCTTACAATACCCTTAGAGTCTTGTTCCAAGACCGGAGTGGGCTACCAGCTCGTTTCGCACTTCGAGCTACGTTTTCGCGTAAACACGAAAAACTCCGCTCTTCGTGCGAAGCCTCGCTTTTCAGCGCAAACGCGTGCTCTCCCTCGGCAAACTCGGGATGCGCTCCTCGTTTGCGCTGGATATCTTAATAGAAAAAACTTAACTAAAAAAGCACTCAGGTTTAGTGAGTACTTTTTGGCTAAATACTGAATTTAGACTTTGCTGACCTTGACTGCTGCTGGGCCTTTAGGCGTGTCGGTGAGTTCAAAGCTGACTGCATCGCCAACTTGTAAATCACTGAAGGCTACACCCACTAACTCATTAGCATGAAAAAACAATTCTTTATCCTGGCCTTCTGCCGTGATAAAGCCAAAGTTTTTGTCAGTCAAATTTTTAATTTTTCCTTGCATATAAGAATTTGTGAAATTGATCTAATTGTATATAGCATCTGTAAAAAATTCGACTATATTTTTTAGATCTATATTTGTACATGAGTTTACCTCTGTACAAAAGAAACTTATCATAATATGAAACTTTTGTAAAGTTCGTAACGCAAACCCTGTTATCTTGACAATTATACTAATCTGTAATAATCTATGCTGTCTATTTAGATTTTCATCGAAAATAAACAAGGTGCTGTTTTAACAATACAAAGGAGAGTAATCATGAAATCCTGGTTTATGTGCCACAAGGTCGTTATTGGCTCTTGGATATTATTTATCGGGGCAACGCTGCTCGCCGGATATTTCATGCGGCTGGCATACATCCGTGAAAACATAGACATGTTTGGTGCTGTCGTGCTTGGCTTAAACCCAAGCGCTTTTTTAATATAGTAGTTCTTATCAGTTGACAAAAACTCTGGAAAAAGTACAATAATGTATTGCACTTTTAAACCCTTTAACCGCGAGGTAATTATGCAAAAATGGCAATACGATGTGTTTGCGTATGGTAGCGACAGAGATCACGACTTAACGAAACTAAATGAATTGGGGCAACAAGGCTGGGAAGTTTGTGGCTCAATAACGGGAACAAGCCTGGAAACGCACCGCGTTAATACGCTTATCCTCAAAAGGCCGATCGAATAATAGCGACCAGGGTTTTAAACCCTCAGGGATCCTCACAGAGGATCCCTGTTATATTTTATTTAATGCCTATATTTTTTAACTTCACGGCTAATTCCACCAAACGGCAGGAATAACCCCATTCATTGTCATACCAAGCCAAAACCCTGACCATGTTGCCGTTCACCTGGGTGGAAAGCCCATCGATTATTGAAGAATGCGGGTTATCAATAATATCGTGAGAAACTAAAGGCTCTTCGGAATATTCTAGGATATTTTTTAAATAAGTTTCAGCGGCTTTTTTCAAAGCGGCATTAACTTCAGCTTCATCTTTAGGGGATTTTTTGGCGATGAAAACAAAATCCGTTATGGAACCGCAAGGCGTGGGTACGCGCAAAGAAACGCCTTGCATTTTGTCTTTCAAGGCTGGCACGGTCTTTGCTGCTGCTTTGGTAGCACCGGTGGTGGTTGGAATGATTGATAAGGCTGCAGACCTAGCTCGGCGCAAATCTTTGTGCGGCAAATCCAAAATCCTCTGGTCGTTGGTATAAGAATGGATGGTATTCATCATGCCCCGTTCAATGCCAAAAGTTTTTTCCATAACCAAAGCCACGGGTGAAAGCGAATTAGTAGTACAAGAAGCATTGGAAATCACTTCGCATTTGTCATTCAAAACCTGCTCATTAACCCCTAAAACCACGGTGGCATCCGCATCATTGGCGGGTGCGGAAATTATGACCTTTTTCGCTCCCGCTTGAATATGGATTTTTGCCTGTTCTTTTTTGGTAAACACCCCGGTGCATTCCAAGACCACATCCACACCTAATTGTTTCCACGGCAGTTTACTGGGATCCTTTTCGGCAAAAACCTGCATGGTGTGCTTGCCGACTTGAATGGTATTGCCAACAACCTTTACCTCTTCTTTTAAGATCCCGTGGACAGAATCGTATTTTAACAAATGAGCATTAGTCTTTACATCAGTCAGATCGTTTACTGCCACAAAGGAAATTTTGGGGTTGTTTAAGCCCGCCCTTACGGCCATGCGGCCGATGCGGCCAAACCCGTTGATTGCAATTTTTACTGCCATATTTTTAATAAAATTAATTGGTTATTTTAAGCTTTTTTACTGCTGCCCAAGGTTTTGAGTTTTTTAGCCACCAGTTCTGACAAAGCCTCTATGGCGGGCTTGAAGACAAACCTGGGATCATAAGCGTCTGGATCCCCTAACAAATGCGTGCGCAAAGCCCCGACAAAGGCTAATTTAAGCTCGGTATTCATATTAATAATCCTAATCCCATTTTCCATACCCTTATCCAGTTGGGTCTGGCCTAAACCCGAAGCGCCATGCAAAACCAAAGGTATATTCGGCAAAGCCAGGTGTATTTCCCCGAGTCTTTCTAAATCCAACTCTTGGCTGGTGCCTTTGCGCATTTTGACCACGCCATGGATGTTGCCCACTGCCACCGCCAAAGTGTCTACCCCGGTCTTTTGGACAAATTCTTTGGCTTCCTCTGGCTTAGTCATGAAAGGCTTTCTTTGTTCCATAGTCATGGCCTCTTCCAAAGCTTTCACCGTGCCAAGCTCGCCTTGGGCCCAAACATCTTTCCGGTGTGCATAATCAACCGCCTGCTTGGTCAAAATTATATTTTCCTGCAAAGGCATTTCCGAAGCGTCAATCATAATAGAGGAAAACCCGGCCCCAATGCATTCGGCAACCGACCGGAAGGATCGGCCATGATCCAGATGCAGGGCAATGGGGATGTTGCCAGCTTCATCCCTGGCAATACATTCCACAATTGTCGTTATGGCTTTTAAGCCTGCATATTCAATTGTCCTTTCTGAAACTTGCAAGATAATGGGCGACTTTTCCTTGACTGCCGCCCGGACTATACCCAGGGTAGTTTCCAGATTTTCGACATTGAAGGCGCCAATAGCATAATTTTTTTCAATGGCATCTTTCATTAATTCACGGATATGAGTAAGCATATTTTTTAAATTAATTGCGCGATTAATTGGTGAAATTTTTCCGGATCTAAACTAGCCCCGCCAACCAAAACCCCAGAAATGATTTCATTATCCACAAAATTTGCCACATTCAGCTCGTTCACGCTGCCGCCATAGATGATGGGTATGCTTTCTGCGCCAGTGGGCAAGACTTCCCTCAAAGTGCTGCGAATTACCCTGGCCATGCCCCAAGCCTGTTCTGGTTCAATAGCTTGACCTGTGCCAATAGCCCATCTTGGTTCATAAGCGATGATTAAAGACAAGGAAGGAAAAGCTTTTAACAATTCCGTGCCTTTCCTGACTTGTTCCATAACCACCACTTCCTGTTTTTGTTTCTGCCTTTCATCAAAAGTTTCGCCCACGCATAATACTGGGGTTAAGCCATGAGCCAAAGCCTGTTCAACTTTCCTGGCAATTTCAAAATCTGTTTCCTTAAACCATTTTCTTCTTTCCGAATGTCCGCAAAGGACCAGGCGGCATTCCAAATCCGCTAACATTTCCATGGAAATTTCACCGGTGAAAGCTCCATGCTCTTCCCAATGGGCGTTTTGGGCCCCCCAGTAAATTGAGGTATTTTTTAATCTTTTTGCCACAACCTCCAAAACTGGGGCGGCCGGGCAAATTACCACTTCAGCCAGTTTTAAAACCTCTTGCTTTTTCAAAAAAACTTCAAGAAAAGCCAAAGCCTCATGGCCGGTCAAATTCATTTTCCAGTTTGCAATTACAATAGGCTTCATGCTTTTAGCATACTGCAAAATTGCTTATTTTACCATTGATTTTACTGCCTTTGGGCAAGCCAGTTGTGGCCATCAAATCCCCACTTTAACAAACTATCTGCCCCGGCAAAACGGTCATCAGAGGTCGGGCAACCGAGTAAGACCAAAATTAGATTATGGCCGTTTTTCTCTGCCTTGATTGCCAAATTATAACCGGCCTCTTCTAAATAACCGGTTTTACCGCCAAGAACCTGGTAACCATCAGAATTCAATAATTTATCGGTATTGACCGCGGTTTTCCTCTGACCATTTTGGGTTTGAAAAGAATAAGTCGGCAAGCTTAAGGCCTGGCTGATAATTTCATTTTTTAAGGCAACGTTCAAAAGGATTGCCATGTCCATGGCTGAGGCGATATCGCCTGAATCTAAACCAGAACCTTCATTAAAATTTGCGTTGATCGCGCCAGAATTCTGGGCAAATGCTGTAAGTTGGTTTGCTAAATAATTTCCCTCACCGACCTTGTTGGCCAGAGCCAAGGCCGAATTATTAGCTGAACTTATCAAGGCGCTGAACAATAAATCCTTGTATGTAATTTTATCGCCAGGCATTAATTTCAAAGTACTGATGCTATCCCCTGGTTCGACCAGTTCTTTGCCATCATTATTGAAATTACTTGGGACTTTGAAAAATTCCTGGAGGTTGGGATTGGTTTTTAAAAAAGCCAAGGCTGTGACTAGCTTAGTTAAACTGGCTACGGGCCTGGGTTGGTTTTGGTTTTTAGCCCACAAAATTTCTGCCGAATCTGCGTCAATCAAAATCCCTGCTTCAGCCGAAACTTGGGGATTCAAAAAAGTGCTGCTTTTTAAAACCGGCTTATACCAAAGCACTGAGTTTTCCCCGGCTACCAAGGCTTGTCTGGAATTTTTTGCGGCCGGATAGGTATAGTAAAAAAATGTCATGGCCACACAGGCGATGATTGCGCCGCCATAAATAAAAAACATGGCACTAGCTAAAATCCAATTTTTTCTGCTGGTTTTTTTGGTTTTAGACACTTTCGATTTTGGTTTCTTCTTGGGCGGCATCTGGATTTAATAATTTTAACAAAGTTTCATGATCATGGAGTTTAGCGTAATCAGGCAATTCTTCTACCCTGGCCAAGCCTAAAAACCTGACAAAATCCAAAGTGACATTATAGACTGTCACCGCCCGGATCTTATCATAGTCAGCTTCAACTAAGCCGCGAATCATTAAGTTCCTCAAGATCAAACTGCAATTCACGCCCCGGATTTGCTCCAATTCCGCCTTGGAAACCGGACCGCGATAGGCTACGATAGTCAAAGCTTCCAAGCTGGGTTTGGTCAATTCGCCAGAAACTTCTTCTTTTACAAAAGCTTGGGCTAAACTTTTTAAGTCTGGATGTGAAACCATCTGGTAACTGTCACCGGCTTTTTGGATTAAGAGCCCGCCCTTTTTATCTTCATAATCCTTGATTAATTCATCCATAGCCTGTTTGACTTCAGCGTTCGAAGCTTTAGTAATTTCCGCAATTTTTTTCACCGACATTGGCCGGCCGGCCAAAAATAACAAGGTTTCAATTTTATTCTTCAACATGAGTATTTGAATTATTATTCGAATTATCTATCCTGACAATCTCAATATCCTGGAACATTTTTGACTGTTTGACTAAAATAGTCCTTTGCTTAACTAATTCTAAAAGCGCTAGGAAAGAAACAATCACGTCAGTTTTAGTTTTGGCATCCTTGATAATCGATTTGAAAGAAACCAAAGCCTTATCCAAAATTATAGCACGGATTATCTCAATTTTTTCCGAAATTGAAACAGTCTTTTCCACCATGGCTTTGGGCAGGCTGACCACTAATTCAATTTCCTTAAGCACTCCAAGAAATAGCGCTTTTAGCTTTTCACCCGTGACTTTTTCCGGTGGGGAAAACTTCTTTTCAATTACCACGGCGGGCTTGCCGCGGCCAAAAGTGAACCTCCGCTTATGGATTATTTTAGCGATATTTTTGGAGGCTTCCAAATATTCCTTAAAAATTTTCAGCTGTTTTTCCAGATCCAGAGCTTCTTCCGCCCCTTCTATAGCCAGTTCAGGCAAAAGAATCCTTGATTTTATTAACAATAGTTTGGCCGCAACCACCAGGAAATCCGCCAATTCTTCCGCAGAAAAGACTTCGGCATTATCCAAGGCCTGCAAATACTGTTCCGTAACCTGGGCTAAAGCTACTTGCGAAATATCCAATTCTTCCTGCTCTATCAGCTGGAGCAGGAGGTCTAAAGGGCCTTCAAATTTTTCGATTTTAATTTTCCTCATGCTTACTTTTTTACCGGAATGCTACTTTTTGCGTTTGGACTTCCGCGCCTTTGGCTTCCCTTTGCCTTTATGATGGATCTTCTTCGGCTTAGATTTCTTAACGATCTGGAGCTTAATTGGGAATTTTTTGCCAATATCCGCTATTGTTGGCTCAACCATGCCAATATAATCCTTAACTTTTAACCTGACACTATCCGTAAAACTTCCTGCGGAAAACAGGGCTTCTTTGGTTTTATTCAAAGACTTATCCGCCACCACTTCCAATTTGTGCAAAGGGCCAAAGGCAGTCATGGCGCCGGGCTTGGTCTTAAATTTGGTTTGCATGTCTTTTTCTTTAGCAATATCCACTTTCTTGGCTTTTAATAATTTTTTCAGTTTGCCAAAATCCATCCGGTAATGCGCGGGCATGACTACCAACACGTATTTTTGGTCGACTTTGACTAAAAGGGTTTTGACTACCTGGTCTAATTTGGTTTTCAAGGTTTGCGCCAAGTCATAAACCGTAAAAACCGTCTTATGCGGAATGATTTGATATTTTATTTTTGAATTTTTTAAATACTTTTCAACGGCTTTGGATATGGACATAATTTTTTAAATTAAGATTAAGATTTTACGCCTAAATGAATGGTAATATGGCCGACAAATCGGCTGAGTAAATTATAAAGCCAGGTAATTAAGGCGGTTAAGCCTACAAATGCGATTGCCGAACCTAACCAACCAATTAAAAAAGCAAATAAACTTGACTCATAAAAGACATTTGAGCTTCCGAAACTTAAGAATGCACCAAAGAAATTAATAGAAAAAATAATCACAAGCACGTTAACAATTAAACCGACTATCAGCCAAATGATGGCCAGGTTCTTAACCACTGACCAAACCTGGAAATGGGTTATTTCGTAAGCGCCTTTTTGGTTTAAATTCAACCTTACCTTAATTTTCCCAAAATATTCGGACAACCAATTATACAAAGCGGCATAAATAATCCCCATAACAAAGGCCAAGGCAATGCAGGCCAGCCAAGCAATAAACAAGACCAGCAATCTGGTGGCCAAACCCGGTGTTGAACAATAGTCTGGGGCCAAAGTCAATCCGCTTGTCTGGTAGGGTTGGACATCAACTTGCATGCAGGCCACATTAGAAAAAGTCAAAAACACCCATAGCCCTCCAAAAATCCCGCCGACCAAACCGACTATTGCAAAAGCCTTACCAACTGACAAAACTTTAAACCTATCAAGAGAGTACATATTTAAGTTTGTTGGATTTGTGAATTAACTTCAGGCGCCGCTTCTGGAATGTTTTCCGGCTCAAAACTAATTTCAACCTCAATAGGGCCAAAAACTTTAGAAAGCCCGTTGTAGATGGCGGCAATTAAAGCGCCAAAACCCAAACCCGACAATATTCCAATAAGCAGAACCATGGCTAATATGACTCCAAATCCGCTTAAAGAACCGTGCCCAAATACTGCTAAGTCAAAATTACCTCCCAAAAATCCAATAAATACAAATATCACGGCGTATATTAAGATGCCAATAATATTAAACAAGGCGCAAAGTTTGGCCCAATTCCAAATATAAACTCTTTGAACAGTGTACATATTAATTCAAGTGCATCTCCCTTTGGTGGGCATAACGCTTTTGCAAGGCCACTACCAACCAGATTAAGACGGCCGCCAAGACAATTAAAACCACGTAAACTCCCAAGCTTTCGTATTTTCTGATTAGGAAATAGAACATTTCACCTAAAAGCCGGATGCAAAGCCAAAAGGCTGTGGCAAAAAAAGACCAGGAAACCACATGTGCGCCACTGCCGGATTTTCTTTCATGCAAAAGGTAAAATAATAAAGCGCCCAAAAGGATTGGCAAGGTTATGCCCGTATGGATCAATAGCCGGCCAGCTTCGTATTTGTCCTGGGAATAAGCCCGGTAAGTCGTAGAAGTCTTGCTGACTGAATAAGCGGAATACGGGTTAAATGAACGATTCACATCGTGCATGACTTTTTCCACCAAGATTATCAAAACACCAGTCAAGATAATCATGAACAAAATTGAAAGCGGGCTATGCACAGACTTTTTCTTTGGCGGCATTGGTGCTGGGGTGGTGGGCAAAATATTTATATTGTCCATATTTTTAAATTAAATAAATAAATTTAAAGCTTTGGTAGGGGGCTGGTTGGTGGCGCTACGGTTCGACGGTTCCACAAAATCAAAATTAAGATTAAAACAATTGAAATTAATGAAACCGCACCCAAAAATATCCAAAAAGCTAAAGTCCCATTTTCCGTATAATCTGGAGCAGTACCCAAAAGGCTTTGGCTACTGGCCGTCCGGAAAAAAACATCATCCAAGTTCTGACCAGAGGATATTGTCCGGTTCATGACTGTCACAAACATTTTTTTACCACTCACGGCCAGTAAGGGCGAACCTGTTGAAGAAAAAGCTAAATCTTCTAAAGATTTTTTGCTGAACCAATTGGCATAAGTCGTGGAAAAACCCGTAGCATCCTTGCGCTCATTAGCAATCACATAAAGGGTTATGTATTGGGATTTTGAATAATAATCAGGAAGGGTGATTGTCTTTGGTTGGACGATAACTACGGCTTTTTGGCTGTATTCAACACCAGCGGCATCTTCCAGTTTGATATTGTCATCAAAATTCGCGTAATAGACCACGTTAGAGTCATATTTCGCCGAGACTGTCGGGTTAGTCGGCATAACTGTCTTGGCATCTTCTGCAATTTCAGTAGCGGTTATCGCTTGGTTTCGGACTATGTATTCATCTAGATAACCGTTTAAATATTCATACTTGCCCAAACGGCTGCCAATTACCTGGAATGAACCATTGCTGATGCTTTGCCCTAACCAGGTGGTTGCATTATAAGCAGCGCTAGTTGCCATAGCCACCCCATCTAAATAAATCTGGGGTTTTTGGCCGCTTGTCCAGGTGACCGCCACATGATGCCAAGTGTTTGGCGTAACAGGGGTTGACGCTGTAGTCCGCCAAATCAAGCTACTTCCAGTACTTTTATACCAAACAAACTGAATGGTTTCTTCTGGATTTGCTGTAGTATCAGAAGAATAGGCTTTAGCCAAACGTAATTGAAAAACATTTGAACCCTTGCTATCCCCGACTGACAAAATATTTCGGTAACCTCCGCTTTCCCAGGGCTGGATATTGATTTGGGCTTCAATCGTCCCGCTATTATAAGGAAATTCAGTTCCAGCAGTATATGATAAATTCTTACTGCCTGAAATATTTATAGCCTTGCCAAATTTCCCAGGCCCAAAAGTGAAATTTGAGGCATCATAAACAATTACCGGGGTATTAGTGTTGCTGTTGGCGTTTGCATTAGTATTGGTATTCGCCTGGCTGACAACCGTGGAAATTTTTAAAGGATAAACTATATTTTCAGTGGCAAACTGCATGACCACGGGCGTGGCATGGCCAGTCCGTAAACTGCTGGTAACATTGCTCCATTCCAAACTCTGCGGATTGATCTTCATGGCCACAAAATACCAGTTATTCTGGATATAAGTGTTTAAAATATAAGAGGCAGATTCCGGGTAATTATACTTGTTATCCGCAAACCATTTGGTTAAGGCGTCTTTATCTGTAGCGGTTAAAATTGTCACATCATAATAATCAACTTGTTTGGTTTCAATAACCGATACGCCGCTGGTTTGTTTTTCACTGCCACTAAAGCCTAAATCAAAAGCAGACACAGGATAATCTGAACGTGTGCTGGTTAATTTTTGTAAATTGGTAAATATTTCATCCGAACCTTTGGTTACCGTTGGCTTGGTTGGGGTTGGTACAATCCAACCAAAGTCATTGGCATTGCCCTGGAAGGTTATGGAAAGGATCAAAGACTCAACACCTTTATCATAAAAAACCACGGCTTTTTGGGTGTCTTCCCGCATCCAGTAATTTGGCGGGACTACCATCATGCCATCGGCTTTAGTCACCATGGGCAATACCAAAACCAAAACCGAAAAAAGGGCGACAATTGCTTTAAACGGTTTTTTTAACATAGGGTTTAATAAAAAATAATTAATTATTTAAAAGGGAATTTTTGCTGTTTGCCAAGCAAGGTTTTAACAATTTTCCTGCCTTTGGGCGTGAGTTTTACCCCTTCAATATACCATTTTTTCGGGGTCCTTCGGCCATAACCGATCATCAAACCCTTATCAATAATCCGCTCCAAGGATTTAGTAATAGCATTTTGCTGGTCGTCGGCATTGGGAACTTTGGCGGATTTGGTATAAAACTTCTTAAATAAAACTCTTTTGGTGACTTTCACGCCTTGGCATTCTTTAATTATGAATTTTTGCAAAGGGGAAAGCATCTTATTTCTTTTTAATCTGGATATGCGCCTCATCCAGTTGTTTTTTAGGCAATTCGGTAGGCGCTTCCATCATCAGATCTTTGGCGTCATTAGTTTTGGGAAAAGCCATGATTTCGCGGATATTGCTTTCCCCGGCCAAAATGGCAACTAACCTATCCATACCCATGGCAATGCCGCCATGCGGAGGAACGCCATAACTGAAGGCTTTTTGCATGTGGCCAAACCGTTTTTCCGCTTCTTCCTTGCCGATTTTCAAGATTTCAAAAATCTTTTCCTGTAATTTCCAATCATGGATCCGAATACTGCCCCCAGCCACTTCAAAACCATTCAAAGCCAGATCATATTGCTTTGATATTGCATTTTCGGGTTTAACCTCGCCCTTTAAAAAAGCTTCAGGGTCTTGAGGTGAAGTGAAAAGATGATGGCTAGGGACTAATTTTTTTTCAGCTTCTGAATATTCGAACAAGGGAAAATCAATAATAAAAGCAAAGCCTAATTCATTTTTTTCGTTTTTGTCTTTTCGAATATCCGGCTTATCGCTTTTATATTTTTCCATGGCCTCTTTATAGGTGATCCTGGGGAAAGGGGTTTGGGTAATATGTTTTTCTGGACAAACTTCTTTGACTAAATTAATGATCATTTTCTCAATTAAAGCCAAAACTTCTTCCCGATCCGTAAAACTTATTTCCAAATCCAACTGGGTGAATTCCGGCTGGCGGTCAGCTCTTTGGTCTTCATCCCGGAAGCATTTGGCCAATTGGAAGTATTTTTCAATGCCAGATACCATCAATAATTGTTTGAACTGTTGCGGGCTTTGTGGCAAGACATAAAATTTACCTGGAAAATTCCTGGCTGGTACAATATATTCCCTGGCGCCTTCAGGCGTACCCTTGGTCAAGAAAGGAGTTTCGATTTCCAAAAAATCCTCGCTCGTCAAAAAATTCCTGATGAAATAGTTAACCTTCGCCCGCAAGACTAAATTTTGCCGCATGCTGGGTCGGCGTAAATCCACATAACGATATTTCATGCGCAGATCTTCAGAAGTCTCCTGGGCTTTGGTTTCATCATTTACGGGGAATGGCGGGGTTAAGGCTTCTGATAAGACTTTCAAATCCGTGGCATGGATTTCCACTCCCCCGGTGGGCGAGCTTTGATTTTTATTCTTGCCACCACGTTCCACCACCTTTCCTGTAATTTCTACCACCCACTCTGGCCGAATCTGATTGGCCTTTTCCACCATTTTATCCATAAACAAAACTTGGATAATCCCAGAACGATCCCGCAAATCCACAAAGACCATCTTGCCCAAACGCCGATGATTATGCACCCAGCCTTTTAACAAGACTGGTTCATTGATTTTATTGACGGTGTCTTTTACGAGAATTCGTTTCATTTAACGTTTTTAATTAGGCAATACTAATGAACCAAGAATAAGTTTAAAAGTTTTATATTCTGGTATTACTGATAAATTTGTTTGATCGCAACGCTTTATTGTTTCTATGGTTGCTGCTGTACCACAATCGAAATATGCAATAAATTGAAAATTGCTAATTTCAAAATTGGAATTTGTACTTGGATTGTAATTAAAAATCTCAGAAGTCAAATTATTATAATTTAAATTCCATAAAGTCATTGAAGTGCTACCAATTAAAACTGTATCGCCTTTTATAAATTCTCCCGCTCCAATCCCAGTCCGTGGGACAATACTACCGGAATCGGTTTTCTTTTTTATCCCGACAAGCAACCTGTAATACTTGTTGGGATTTGTGAAAGTCGTTGTGCGAATCGGGGTTTCAAAAATGTCATTCGGATCTGTTGTCTGATAAGAATTATTGACCGTCCAATCATTCGGATATTTCATAGTCCAACCATATTCAGAATTTGTATACGTCTTCCACCCAGCGGTTTGATCGAGGAAAACAAAGGTGGAAAGAATTTGATCGGCCTCAACGCCAACATGAGAAATAACGAAAGACTTACCACTTTCTGATTTAACTGTGCTATAAGGAATTCCAGCATTTGAACTTTTATTATAAACCAAAACATTATCCCCATTTGCCGACCCCTCAACACCTACCCTAAGGATTATTCCACTCGTTTCGTTTACCTCTAAAACACGCATGGTTAGAGGATATTTCAGAGAAAAACCATATTTTGTGCTTGTATATGTCTTCCACCCAGCGGTTACATCAGAATTTGTATTTGAATTAACCACGACATTAGTGTTTGAGTTGACGACCACAGTATTGGTATTCAAATTGCCGTTTGAATTCATGGTTACGTTTGTATTTCCATTTACAACTGTTGTATTTGTATTAACAACCGCATTAGTATTTTCATTCACCACCGCAATATTGGTATTTAACACGGTATTAGTGTTTTTATTCAGGGTCTTTGTGTAATAGTAAGAACCGCCTGCGGCGAGGGCAGCAACCACTATGATTATAATAATTGCGGCGATGGGGAGAAAACCTTTGGGGTTTTTCATATTCTTTAATATTAATTTAACTAAAATTTTGTCATCCAATTTACAAGATTGGTTCGTTAATTCTTTTTGTTGCGTCTTTGACTAAAATACGGCTCATTAAAAATTTATTTCGTAAAAGTGAAGGTGGACAAAATAGTATCTACTGTTACCCAAGACTTTTCAGAGCCTTGCACTAAACCCATACTTGCATTACTCCCCCAAGTTGTCGGATTACTAGTTAGACTCACCACCGCACGAGGCTTTGGTTCTCCACCTGCCCACTGTTGACCGGCTTTAGGTGTCATTCTGACTTGTGAAGCTGTTCGACCACCAACCGTCAATGATGTTGTCGTCGAATCCCACTGACCGTCTTGGGTTGGTACATATCCGCCCTGCATCCAGTAAAACGAACCAGCTTTCCCAGCTGAATCCTCAAATTTCACACCATCGCTGTTCAGTGGAGAATCAGCCGAAGCGGTGTAATCTGTCTCTTTCCAAGAAGCAGGGTACTTAAATGAAAAACCATATTCTGTATTCGTATACGTCTTCCACCCGACGGTTTGGTCGAGGAAGGTGAAGGTGGAAAGGATGGTTGATGCATGTGCTTGTTGTTCGGCGGTTTTGTCTGGTAAATATAAACCATACTTTATGCCATTTTTGGTTACATAAACAACCGTCCATTTTCCATACGCACCCTGATATGCCTCTTTTAAACCAGAGATCCCACCAACGGTTATTGCTTCACTAGAGAGTTTCTTGGTGTTCGGATCTACCGCATTTGCTGCACTACTTTCGTCTTGGTAATGGACACGAAAATAATAAAGTGTATCTGTTGGTACCCACTCAGTACCTTCTGGTATAAGATCTTTGTAGTTTGGCTTACTCCAAAAGGTTGTTATATTGCCATTTGCTACCTCACCACCATTTGTGTTTTGAACCTGCGTAACCCAATTACTTGGATACTTCACGGAGTAACCCTGTTTTGCATTTGTATACGTCTTCCACCCAGCGGTTGCATCAGAATTAGTATTTGAATTAACCACGGTATTTGTATTTGAGTTAACGATTACTGTATTGGTATTCAAATTGCCGTTTGAATTTACGGTTACGTTTGTATTCCCATTTACAACTGTTGTGTTTGTATTAACAACCGCATTAGTATTTTCATTCACCATCGCAACATTTGTATTTACAACCGTATTCGTGTTTTTATTTAAGGATTTGGTGTAATAATACGAACCGCCTGCCACAACAGCGGCAACTACTACGATTATTATAATAGCGGCGATGGGGAGAAAACCTGTGGGATTTTTCATAATTATAATTTTAAAAATTTGCTTAATAAAATTTTACTAGAAATTATCAAATCCTATTAATTGAATATTTGTTTCTCCAGTTGTTTTTAATAGAATTGTAGTTTTCCCGGTTGTGATGTCATACGCCTTTAATTCATCGATGTTATTTTCTGGTTTGAGGGTTGCTGGATTAGAATTGCTGTAATCAACAAAATAAATATACCTATTTGATCCGGATATCTCTGGATAATAACTCCATCCAGTATAACTTGAATCATTTTGGGTATTATCGAAAACCTTTGTGGCTTTTTCTGTTTGCACATTGATTACGAAAATAGAGTGGTTAAATGAAAGGATTAAATTTTGATCATCCGTTGTCCATTCGAAGTCGTAAATATACCCTAAGGTATTTGTGACTGGCGGCGTATCTTTCACGGTAGGTAAGGTGAGGGTTTTAACCGGATTTTTTATATCTGGGAGAGAAAATATATATATTTTCAGTGGCGCCTTAGATGGTTCAGGTACGGCAACCCACTTTCCATCTTGTGAAAAAGCAGGAGTAGAATTATTCCCATAATCCGCAGAGTCTTCCGTGTTTCCGGTATCAAAGAAAGTCTTTTCGATAGGGGCCTTGGAACCAACCCCTTCACCGGCTAAATGGTTATAGCCAATATTTAATTTACGATCCCATAAAGAATAAAATATCCCGCTCATGTTTTCTCCAGGGGTATAGGTGTTGGTAGTAATATTATAACGGTAACGTTTAGTGGAAATTGGATTAGGCCCCGCAAATTCACTATTATATGCGGCGGAATTCTTATCAAAGAGACTGTACTGAATAATCACCTCTACGCCATCTGTTGAGTAAACAGTGGGTCTTGCAGATTCAAAACGCACCTCACCAGCGATTAAAGCGGGCAAAGAAGTTTTTCTGGTGCTCCCTTTTTGAATATCATAAATATATAAATAATTATCTTTCTCCAACCAAATAAGCCGGCCGCTCTCATTTGAAACCAATGAATAACCCGTTGGAATTGTAAAATATACGCTGGGTTGCTGCCCAGGTTGGACAGTATAGACCTTCTCGTCAGATGCTGTGCTCGAGTATTTTTGATATAAAACCGAGTTATCAGTCAACCCTGGCCATTCTTGCCCAGGATATTTGATGGTACTCGTATTGGTATTTAAATTCACGGCGGTATTGGTATTTAAGACCACAGTATTGGTATTCAAATTGCCGTTTGAATTTACGGTTACGTTTGTATTCCCATTTACAACTGTTGTATTTGTGTTAACGACTGCATTAGTATTTTCATCCACAACTGCAATGTTGGTATTTAATACGGAATTGGTGTTTTTATTCAGGGTCTTGGTGTAATAATACGAACCGCCTGCGGCGAGGGCAGCAACCACTATGATAATAATAATTGCGGCGATGGGGAGAAAACCTTTGGGATTTTTCATGTGTTTAAAAAATTAATTTTTATTCGCCTACTTTTGTGCTAAGGGTTTTTCCTGTTAACTTCTCTAACCAAGTGCATTTATCGCTAGGAAAAGGACCTTCTGCAAAAGCATTACATTCAGTAATGTATTGGCCGTATGCGTTAAAATAAGTAACACCCGAATCCGCATTTAAAAACTTACTTCCCTTTTTACAACCATTATTCGCGGTGAAAATAATACCAATATCAGAATCAAAATAATAAACCTGACAACTATTTATTGAATCAATAACTTCCTGTTTTGGTAAAACATGAATATAGGTACATGGACTATTGCTCCAACCAAAATTATGAGGGCAAGAAGAAGTTTTATTATTTAAATTTCTATTATTTATTATAAAGAACCAAATTAATATAATTCCAATAAGTATCAATGAGATGATAACTAAAAAAATTATTTTCTTTTTTGACATATTTAAGGCGTTAACCGGTTTATCAGTCTGGGAAAAGGAATCGCCTCACGAACATGTTTCAATCCGCAAAGCCAGGTCACAGTCCGCTCCAAGCCAATGCCAAAACCCGAATGCGGCACTGAGCCATATCTGCGCAAATCTAAATACCACTCAAAATCCTTTTTTGGCAGTTTGTGCTCCTTCAACCTTTGCTCCAGCAATTTCAAATCGTCAATTCTCTGCGAGCCGCCGATAACTTCCCCATAGCCTTCGGGCGCCAGCATGTCAGCACACAAGGCGGTTTTGGGATTTTTGGGATCCGGTTTCATGTAAAAAGCTTTTATCTCCAGCGGATAATTGGTGACAAAAATAGGCTTGTCATGAGCTTGGGTCAAAATGGTTTCATCGTCATTGCCCAAATCTGTCCCCCATTTGATGTCTGAACCAAGTTTTTTCAATTCAACCAAAGTTTCATCATAAGTCATTTTAATAAACCCGCCTTCAGCAACTTTTTCCAATGGCTTAGTGTCCCTTTCCAAAATTTCCAGTTCCTTTTTCCTTTCAAGTAAAACTTTTTTAATGACATAAACCACCATGCGTTCTTGCAGATCAATGCTTTGATTTAAATCCATATAAGCCATTTCCGCATCCAGCATCCAGAATTCAGTCAAATGCCGGCGGGTCTTGGATTTTTCCGCCCGAAAAGTCGGGCCAAAATCATAAACCTTGCCCAGAGCCATACATAAGGCCTCTAAATACAATTGGCCAGATTGGGAAAGGTAGGCTTTTTCACCAAAATATTCAGTTCCAAACAAAGTGGTAGTGCCTTCGCAAGAGGTTGGGGTTAAAATTGGCGTATCAGTCATGACAAAGCCTTCCTGGCGGAAAAACTCCCGCAAAGCCCAGATGATTGAATCCCGAACCCGCAAAATGGCTACTTGCCTTTGGGCTCGCAGCCACAAATGCCGATTGTCTAGTAAAAATTCCGGCCCGTGTTCTTTTTTACCAATTGGGTATTCTTCTGATTTTTGGATTATTTTAATGGCTTTAGCCTGCATTTCAAATCCACCTGACGAACGCGGTTCAGCAATAACTTTTCCGTTGACTTCAACCGAGGATTCTGTTGTCAAGGCTTTAGCTGCTTCAAAATCAGTTTGGCTGATTGAATCTGCAGCAATTACGGTTTGCAAAATCCCAGTAGAGCCATCTCGCAATTGCAAAAAAACAATCTTGCCTGATGAGCGAAGATTAGCAATCCAGCCTTGGATGGTTACCTCCTTACCGACATATTTGGCAATCTCGGAAATTTTAACTGTCATGGGAATTAATAAATAATTGCCCCTTAACTATACTAATTTTTAGGCTTTTTGGCAAATACAAAAATATATGAATATGTTATAAAACCACCCCCTCTCCCACTGGGAGAGGGAAGGGGGTGAGGGTACTCGGAATATCGGAATAATAGTAATTAATTTTAGCCAACCTCACCCGGCCTCCGGCCACCCTCTCCTTTATATGAGAGGGGAAAATAATTAATTTACTACTAGACCTTAGCTTAACAAAAACTGCCCTACGTTGTTGTTAAGTGGCGAAATTTTTCTTAAGCTTCGGCTATTTGTCTCCGCCTAAACCAAATCTTGCTAAATTCACAAATGACGATGGTTATCACACCAAGCAAGAGAATTAACGCCCAATCACTTATGCCTAAAGGTATAGTCCCAAAAACCCTTTGGCCAAAAGATGTATACACTGCCACTAATTGCAGAGCCAAGGAGATAAAAACTGCAAAGATTAAGGAGGGATTATGAAACGGCGAAGTGTAATACATTGGCCGCCTCAAGGTTCGGGTGGTAAAAACAACCATTAAATGCACGACGCTGATGGAAGTAAAAACCATGGTTCGGCCATAAGCCAGGGCTTGGCCATCTGACCAGCCAAGCCAGAAAAGCAAAAGACTGCCGCCACCGACAGTTAAGGCTAATAACAACATCATAAACCGGGTGAAATTGCCGATAATCGGCCGGGTCGGTTTGACCGGTGGCTCTTCCAATATTCCAGGATCAGCCGGCTCTTGGGTCATGCTTATGGTCGGCAAAGAATCAGTGACCAAATTTATCCAGAGGATTTGGGCGGCACTCATAGGCAAGGGCCAGCCGATGACCAAAGCGCCAACTACCACCGTCAACTCCACAAAAGACCCGGCAACTAAATATAAAATTACCCGCTTCATGTTGCGGTAAATGACCCGACCTTCAAAAACCGCATTAGCAATGGTGGAAAGGCTGTTATCCAGTAAAACTAAATCTGCTGCTTCCTTGGCCACGTCCGTACCTGAACCCAATGCCACGCCAATATTGGCGGCTTTCAGGGCTGGTGCATCATTGACGCCATCGCCAGTCATGGCCACGACTTCACCGCGAGCTTGCCAGGCGTCAACAATCCTTAACTTATCCCGAGGACTGACACGGGCAAAAACTTTTACGTCTTTAACTCTATCTTTCAAATGCTCCTCGTCATATTTTTCCAGTTCCCTGCCGTCCATGACTTCACCACCATCTTTCAGCAAACCTAAACCCTCGGAAATGGTTTGGGCTGTGGCTTGATTATCACCGGTGAGCATGACGGTTTTAATGCCAGCCCTTTTTAAAGTTTCAATAGTTTCTGCAGCATCTTTACGTAAAGGATCTTGGATGCCAACTACGCCCACCAAACTTAAATTATCCAGTGCATACCCCTCATCAAAACCTCCTTCATATTTATGGTCAAGCTTGCGAAAACCCACAGCCAAGGCTCGCAAGCCCTGGCTACTCATGTCTTTAACCTGGTTTTCAAAAGCTTTTTTCCTTTCGGCAGTCAATAAAACTGGCTTGCCGTTTTCATCAATGAATTTTGCATGGGCAACCAAGACTTCTGGTGCGCCTTTTACAAAAACAAAATATCCATCACCGGATTTTTCACACAAAACCGCCATGAATCTTCGACTGGAATCAAAAGGCACGTCAGCCAAGCGCGGGTATTGCTTTCTCAAGGCTAATAAGTTGAAACCGACTTCTGCCGCAGCCCTGACCAAAGCCCTTTCGGTCAAATTCCCCCGAATATCCCATTCTTCCAATGGCCGATCAGGATTCTCGATACTGGCATCAGAAGCCAAAGCCGCAATTTTCAAGACCATCAAGGCGCTGGGGTCTGGTTCGCCCGGATCCTGGCGTGGATGGATTATTTGCTTGTCGTGCGTCAGGATTTTCACCACCCGCATATAACCTTCGGTTACAGTACCCGTCTTATCTGTGGCGATTATAGTAATCGAGCCTAAAGCTTCTGCCGCTAAAAGGGATCTGGCTAATGCTCTGCGCTTTAACATGTGTTGCATGCCGATAGCTAAAATTACCGTAACAACAACTGCTAAACCTTCGGGAATGGCAGCCACGGCCACGGCCACCGAAGTAGTGAACATGGCTTCAACATCATATAGCTTAAAAATCCCGAAAAGGAATACCAGAAGCGCCACAGCTAAAATCACCACAGTTATGTCCCAACTCAATTTTATCAGCTTCCTCTGTAGGGGGGTTTTTTCGGTGATTGTGGTTTGGAGCATTGAGGCGATTTTCCCCAATTCAGTGTTTAAGCCGGTTTGGCAAACCACGGCCAAACCCCGACCACGGACAATAACCGTGCCAGCAAAAACCATATTGGTTTGCTCAGATATGGTCACCGCCTCTGGCAAGATATGAGTGGTTTTGTTGACCGGTTCTGATTCACCGGTCAAAGACGCTTCATTTATTTCTAATTCATTCAGTTCCAAAAGCCTGGAATCTGCCGCCACTTTCTGGCCAGCGTGTAAAACTAAAATATCACCGGGTACGATTTTCGAGGCGTCAATATCCCGCTCCCGGCCGTCGCGCAAAACCGTGGCTGTGAAAGTGGCGACTTTTTGCAAAGCTGATAAGGCCCTTTCTGCCCGGTACTCCTGGAAAAACCCAACGACCACGTTCAAGGCAATAGCCGCCAAAATCACTGAACCGTCTAATTTATCGCCCAAGGCAAAACTAATAACTGCCGCAACTAGAAGGATGATAACCAGACTGCTTTCAAATTGCCTGACCAGGGTTCTTAAGGAATTTACGCCTTCCTTATTGGGCAGCTTGTTTTCCCCATAATTCTTCAAACGCTCATCAACTTCCAAACCATTCAAACCCTTGCTGGAAGCGTCAAATTTATGCAAAACCTCGTCAATTTTTAGGTTGGTGGCGCGACAAAACTCCATGCCTATATTTTAGCATGTTAATTTTGGGGAGTCTTAATTAATTGGACTTGAAATAATTTTAAATATAAGGCACAATACGAACATTATGATTTGCCATGCGCCTATAGCTCAATTGGCAGAGCAGGGGCCTTTTAAGCCCAAGGTTGGAGGTTCGATTCCTCCTGGGCGCACCACGCGTCATCGTTTGTTACACCCTGCGTATCCCCGCATTTGCGAGGCTACTTCGGGTTTCACAAACGCGCCGCTTTTCCGCAGAAACGCGTACTCCTTCACTTCGCTCAGTCCGTTCCTCGTTTCTGCGGTATTTTATGTTCTGCAAGCGCACCACTTTCCGAAAATTTTTTACTTAACTAAAAAATTAAACACCCGCTATCTCCATACGTTTGATTATCAATTGTCCCGATTGGAAAATTGCATCCGCCAGAGTTTATTTTATCCGCATCTTTAGTTGGCCAATCTGAATAATCAAGATCACTACAAATACCCGTTAACTCGCCCTTATCATTAAATTTTGGGGTACCTTGCCAATTTGAAAATGGGCCCGTCTCATTACTCCTTGTAGCAGATGGCATGCAACCTCCGCCCTGGCAATCTCTGTCATGAGTACAAACTTTCCCGGCATTAACGGATTTTTTTAAGCAAATGTTCTGGACTCCATTTAAATTAACATAGTGAATACCTTTATTTAATTTACATTCTAATTGGGAAATACCAATTATTGGTGCTGCCAACCTGCTAAATGTTATATTCCCTTGGGTGAAATAAACAAACACATAAAAAATTATAGCCGCGATTAAGATAATGACAAAAGTTATAATAATCTTAAACCATAGCGGTTTCTTTGTTTCTTTTACTTCGGGATTTGCTTGGTTTTGTGGTGGATTATCCATATAATTAGTGAAAAATTAAGATCTTGATATACAAAGTATCGCATGCTTTATTTTAAAAAACAAACCACCTATACTAAAAACATATGTCTGGAGGACAAATCATCGTCGTAATTTTATTGGTTGTAGTGCTGGGCGTAATTTACTTTGCTACTCGCAAGCATTTTTAGGCCTACTTTCCTTTCGCCCGTTCTACCAACTTCCAAAAAACTTCCCGGGTCGTTTCCACGTCGGCCTTGGCCCGGTGGGCTTTGGGCTGAGGCACTTTTAAGTAAGCGGCAACTTTTTCCAAACTGTAACTAGGAATTAATAAATACCGCTTGGCATGGGCAATGGTATCCAGCGTTGGGTTTGTCAAAATTGGCAAGCCCAGTCTTTTAAGATGTGCATTGATAAAAGCCATATCAAAGCTGATGTTGTGGCCGATAATGGGCGCCTGGCCGATATAATTTACTAACTCTGGAAAAACTTCCGAACCAGGCCGGCCTTCGACGGCCAGAAGGGCATTAGAAATCCCATGGATTTTTTCCGTTGCCGAATCAATAATCCGGCTAGTTGCCACCAAACTGACATATTCCCCTACCACTTTCTTGCCTTGGATTTTTTGCGCCGCAACTTCGATTACTTCATGGCCCTCTTCTGGATTCAGGCCCGTGGTTTCCACATCTAAAACCACTAAGATTGGTTGCTGGTCTATCATAGGCAACCAGCATAACATAAAACCCATAAAAAGTGGAAAAACTGGGGAGATTTTAAGCCTTGCTTTGGTCAAATAAGCTAGGTAAGATGAGTAAACCCTATGCCCGAAAAACAACTAAATCCCGTTGATAAAATCCCGCCCCAAAACCTGGAAGCCGAACAAGCGCTTTTAGGCTCGCTTTTAATCGATAAAGACGCGATTATAAAGGTTGCGGACATCTTAAGAACCGAAGATTTTTACCGCGATATCCATGGCTGGATTTACGAAGCCATGCAGGATTTATATGAAGCGCATGAGCCAATTGATGTCGTCAGCCTTTCCAACCGTTTAGAAGACAAGAAACAGTTGGAAAAAATCGGGGGTTTAAGCGCGCTCACCTCTTTGGCCAATACCGTGCCGACGGCCAGCAACGTGGTTAATTACGCCAATATCGTCCAAAGAAAAGCCACGCTTAGGCGCTTGCTTTCCGCAGCCACCGAAATCAGCAGTATCGGTTATCAAGAGGAGGAAGACGTTGAAAAAATCCTTGATGAAGCCGAACAATCCATTTTCTCCGTTTCCCAAAGGTATTTAAAGCAAAATTTCATTCCTATCCGTTCGGTCCTCTCCGAAGCCTTTGACCGGATTGATGAATTGCATAAAGGCGCAGGCAAATTACGCGGCGTGACCAGCGGCTTTCCGGATATTGACAGGCTGTTAGCCGGTTTCCAAAAAAGCGATTTGATTATTGTCGCGGCCAGGCCGAGTATGGGCAAAACTACTTTGGCTTTGGATTTTGCCAGGCACGCAGCCATAAAATCCGGCATACCCGTTGGCTTGTTTTCTTTAGAAATGTCCAAAGAACAATTAGTAGACAGGATGCTCTGTGCTGAAGCCGGCGTGGACTTATGGAAAATGCGGACTGGCCGGTTATCAGATAGCCCGGAAGATAATGATTTTCCAAAAATTGGCCATGCCATGGGCGTCTTATCCGAAGCCCCGATTTTTATTGATGATTCAGCCACCAGCAATGTCATGATGATGCGGACCAAAGCCCGGCGCTTACAAGCTGAACACGGCTTAGGCATGATTGTCGTGGATTATTTACAGCTGATGGAAGGCCGCAGTGGCATTGAAAACCGCGTGCAAGAAGTGGCGGAAATCACCCGGGGTTTAAAGGCTATTGCCCGGGAATTGAATATCCCAGTTATTGCCTTGTCCCAATTGTCCCGTGCGGTTGAAAACCGGGAACGAAAAATTCCGCAATTAGCTGACTTGCGAGAATCCGGCTCTATTGAACAAGACGCGGATGTGGTCATGTTTATTTACCGGCCAGCCATGTATGACCGGGATATTGACCCCTTGAAAAAGAATATTGCTGAAATCCATGTGGCTAAGCACCGCAATGGCCCGACCGGGCATGTGGATATGATTTTCAACGAAAACAAGGTCAGGTTTGAAAGCAAGGCTGACGAAAGCATTGTCGGCCTGCCCCCAGCTTAAAATTTTAAAACTAATAATTTACTAATATGTTTGAAAAACTCAAGCAAATCAAAGATTACCGCACCCAAGCCAAAAAAATCCAAGGCGCTTTAAAAGAAGAAAGCGTCGAAGGCAGCGGCGCCTGGGGCAAGGTCAAAATCTCCATGGATGGCAACCAAAATGTCGAAGAAGTGAAAATCGATCCGGACTTGCTTTCACCCAGCAAGCAAAGCGACGTCCAAAAAGGCGTGCAAGAGGCAGTGAATGATGCCATTAAAAAAGCTCAGCATAAAATGGCTAAAAAGGTCAAAGACATGGGCGGCTTGCCGAATTTGGGTTAATATTAGTCCATGGCTTTATACGCAGACAGCCTCCAAAATTTGATTGATTTATTAAACCGCTTGCCGGGGATCGGCCCCAAGTCTGCAGAGCGCTTGGCTTTTTATTTGGTAAAAATCCGGGATGACGACCGCCAGCAATTAATCAAAGCTTTAGCTAGTGTTAAAGACGGCATCAAACAATGCGCTTTCTGTGGCCAGTGGAATTCCAATTCCCCCTGCAAAATCTGCAAGGATGAAAAAAGGGACCACGCAATGCTCTGCGTGGTAGCCGAAACCCAAGATTTAGTCGCCGTAGAAAGGACTAATGAATTCCACGGGGTCTACCACGTACTGGGCGGGACTTTAAACCCCATAACCGGGATTACTGCCGAGGATTTGAACATCAAGAGTTTGGTTGCTAAACTGCAAAAAACCAAGCCCCAAATCAAAGAAGTGATTTTTGCCCTTAACCCTGATGTTGAAGGTGAAACCACGATTTTATACTTAACCAAAACTTTACGGCCTTTAAACGTCAAATTAAGCCGTTTAGCCAGGGGTTTGCCTTTAGGCGCAGATTTGGAATACGCTGATGAGGTGACCCTGGGCGATGCCTTAAAAGGCCGGAAAACGCTTTAATTTTTCCACTCTAATGCCCCCAATCGAAACCCAAACTCTGCCAGAAATTAGCCAAGACCAGCAAAGAATCAGCGTTTCGGAAGTAGAAGAATGCCCTGAAGGGCTTTTTGATTTGAGTGAATTCGACTTACCTGAAACGGATTTTGAAATACCAGCAGAAACCCAACAGAAAATTGAAGCCTTACAAGAAAGCATGCAGAAAAAATATGAAGAGGCTAAAATCCAAGCAAACAATTTGGAAAGCTTGGAAACCCGGCCTGAGCAAGAGCGTGATGTTTGGAAAATTGAACAGGAAGGCGATCAGCTTTTTTACCGTGATGATAATGATGAAAGGGCAGAGATTGATTTAATGGATATAACTACTGATGTTGACTGGGGCTTGAGGTATTATTTTGATAAAAGCGTTTCCAGGGATATCCGTCTGGCCTATTTACACGCCCAAACCAGGAGTGAAATGAACTTAGATTACAAAAAGGCTTTATTATTGCAACAAATAGAGAATCCTAGATTACATGAAAATACACATGGAGCTTATGAAAGAATGCTGGCTGATATGGAAAATGGTATATTTCATTTTGGTGAAAAAATTGAATTGGCTGTAAAAAATTTCTTTAAAAAAGCCGGGGTCAAAGCGGGTTTTGACGTATATGATACAAACGCTAATCAAGACGTCAGAGAATATGTTGATTTTATTATTGCTAATGTTAAACATTTACAGGAATTTATTGTAAAAGAAGACCCCCATGCCAGTAAGGAAATTGACATCCAGTTTACGGTAAATGATAGTCCAGAAAAAATTTGGTTTAAAAGCTCACAATTGCAAAAAATAAAAAATCGTTATGCAGGAACCGAGCCCGATGTTATTCGAGCTTTAATAAAAATGAGTGGTCGAGATTTCACGTTCTTTCAAAATCGCTGGGAAGCCAAAAAAACTCCGGGTGGACCGGACAAGGCTTGGCGGGCTGGAACTAAATGGACGCTCTTCCACCAAGCCATGCGCAAATTTTTGACCTCACCAGCAGAAATTGATGCTTATTGGGCTATGGTAAATAAGAAGAAATAAAAAATCAGGATATTTTCCTGATTTTTTAAATTTTTTGATAATTTATATCTTGATTATTTTTACTTCGGTAAAAGACTGCCGATGCCCAATTTTACGGTGCTTGCGGGTTTTGGCTTTATAAGTCTCTACGTAAATTTTTGGACCCAAGCCTTGTTTGATGATTTCCGCTTCAACCTTAACCCCCTTGACCAAAGGTTGGCCAATCTTGACTTCATTATCTTCAGCAACCATTAAAACTTTGTCAAAGCTTATTTTTCCTTTTTCCTTGCCTTCAAGCTTTTCCACCTTCAAAGTTTGGCCAGTTTTGACCAAATACTGCTTGCCGCCGGTTTTAATAACTGCGAATTTTGACATAAAAATTACCGCTTAAAACTAAGTACATGCAGAGTAGCACCGGACTCAGACTAAGTCAAGAATTAAAATTACTGGGGTTGTAAGGCTTTAAACTTAAAAATTTCCGCTAACACTTTTTCGGTCTCCATGTCCAATAAAATTTCGTGCCCAGATTTTTCCAGCCAAACTAATTTTTTTTCCTGGTTAGGAATAGTTTTAAAAACATGCTCAGCTCCCAAGGGTAAGGCAATTCTGTCTTTTTTGGAATGGATTATTAAAGTCGATTGGTGGACCCTCTTCAACACTTCATCAAAATTTTGAGCTCTATGCCAATAATGCATAAAAGTTTGAACTGGAAACCAATTATAGCCCTTATTCTTTAAAGCTAGGCTTATGGAGCTGAATCTTACTAAGTTTACACCTGGATAAATTTTTAAGTACTTTGAAATGACTGGGGCGTGCCTGGCTAATCTCGACTTAAAGCGTAGAGCCGGGGAAAGTAAAACCAGCCCCGAAACCTTATTGGGGTATTCTGCGGCTAATTCCAAAGCTAGCAAGCTACCCATAGACAGAGCGATAATTACCACTTGCTCGGTTTCTTGTAACAAGTACTCTAATCCAGTCCGAACATCATTTTGCCAGTGCTCCCAAGTTTTACCTCGCAAATCTCCGGGCTGAGTGTTGTGCCCGGCTAATATCGGATAATGCCAAGGTATTTGCCTTTTTTCTAATTCAGGTATTACCGCTTCCAAACTGGTACGAAAGGAAGTAAAACCATGAATTAGTAAACAACCAGTTTTTAACGTCTTCTCTTCTGTTTTCATAAACCTAAAATTCTCCCAAATGTAATATTTACCTGGTCGCCTATTTGCCAATTTTGCCCAACGCCAGAATAAACTTCCAAAATCTCTTTAACTGATTTAGTGGGTTTGACTCTTACCGGCTCTGAACCTGCAACTGGCGGAAAAACACCTCTAGAAATATCCACCACCTTACCATCGTTGATCCAGATAATATCCAAGGGAATTTTCATGTCTTTCATCCAAAACTCATATTTATCCGCCTGGTCAAAGACAAAAAGCATGCCTTTATCTTTTGGCAGATTTCTCCGATGGCTCAAGCCTTTGGCTTTAGCTTTAGTCGATTTGACAACTTCAGCTTTAATAACTTGATTTTTTATCTCAACCTTGGCAGTTTGGCCAATTAGGCACTTGAAATAATAAGACGTGTAATCGGTAATTTCATTGCCACCTATTGCCCAAGCAAAAGCAATCAACAGAATGCCGACTGCCAGGAAAGTAACCATGCTTTTGCCCATAAAATTAAGGGGGTTGACCCAGCACCACTTTTCATAAACAGCCTTTCTTTATACTGTAACTTGTTATCCAAAAATAACTCAGGGGCTATGTTTAGGGCGTTTTAGTGAAAAGTGGTGCTGGGTTGACTAATTTAAAGCTTAAATCTACAATAGAGTTTAAAATCAAAAACCGCAAGTTTAAAAACCCTCACCCAGGAAAGGATTCCATGAATACCAAAGAGTCTTCGGAACAGCAAGTAAAAACAAAAGAGGCTCATTCGCTTCTTAGCATGCTAGAAACCGAACTGCTTGCAGCCAATTTTGATGCCAACCAGGCTCTCCAAATCGTGAAAAAGATGATGACCCTAAACCATTGCAAAGGCAAAACAAAGCGTTGCCTTCTTAGAGCCATCGCCTTCCAAACCGCCTTCCATGGATTGGAAAATGAAAAAGAGTGGCTACTAAAATGGTCATTGATCATCGCCGCTTTTAACAGCTGTGAAACCGTTGGATCGACAAAGCAAGTGAAGCCCATTATGGGCTGCCAATTCGAACGCGCAATTCAACGGGGAATCAATCTTCGCAAGGAATACGAAAAAAAAGACAAAGAGCATGCCCGCAGATATTACTTCAACAGAATCTACGGCACATAACAACTAAAGCTATTTTTAAAACCCGCCAAAGCCAAGGCGGGTTTTATGTTTTGCTGGTTTTTCTGCGATAAGCAATAACCACGGCTAAGGTCAGCATGAACATAACGATTGCTAAACTAAGCAAGGCATAAAATTTTTGTTGCCCCCGGGTAACCAAAGTGACACTGCCAAAAACCGCGGTAATGGTATATAAAAGTAAGACGGCTTGGCGGTGGGAAAAACCTACGTCCAACAGGCGGAAATGCAAATGCCCACGGTCAGAAACAAATGCGGATTTATGGGCAACCACCCGACGGCCAATCGCCCATAAAATATCTATAGCGGGTATACCTAAAATCAACAAAGCTGTGGCAATTTTACCGCCCGCAATTATTGCTAATGTTCCAAGCATAAAACCAGTCCAAGTAGAACCTGATTCACCGAGGAAAATCTTGGCTGGATGCCAATTCCAAATTAAAAATCCCAAAGCTGATCCAGCTAAAATTGATGCCAAGATGGCAGTTTCTGGCTGGGTTACTTCTTTGGAAAGGCTTAGGATAGCAATTATAACCGCGCCTATGACAGTTATTCCGGAAACCAGGCCGTCTAAACCATCTAATATTTTGGTAGTATAAGTCGTGGCAATCAGCCATAAGAAAGCAAAGATATCCGCAAACAAAATTAGCCGGTAAGGAATGCCATTAATTGAAAAGATGGTCCAAGAAAATTTGTTAAGTTCCATTACTCCGCCAAAAGGATTGGTTATATATGGTATGCCGATGCCAACTGCAATAATTATCAAAGCCGAGATTATTGGAAATAAGATTTGTTGTTTTGGCTTCAGGTGGTTTCTATCATCCAAATAACCGCCCAGCATTAAAACCAAACCCGCAATAGTCATGCCTATCAAATATTTAGGCAGGAAAAAACCCCCGAATAATTGCGTAGTGGTTAAGGCAACTATCCAAGCGATAATGATAAAGCTTAAAAAAATCGCCCAGCCGCCTAACAAGGGAATTGGGGTTTGATGAATTTTGCGTTTGGGTGCCTGGGCCGGAGTATCAAGAATTTGACGTTGCAGACTGAATTTCCTAACTGCCCCGGTTAGGATTATGGACAAACCAAAAGCCGATAAGCCGGCAAACAAATAAGTCATTTTTTCCTCTGATCTAAAAAAGTTTGTAAAATTTGCGTTGCGGCTTGGGCATCAATATTTTTAGTGGTTTTTCCGCTTTCAAATTGTAATTTTTTTGCCGCTTCACTAGTCAAGCGCTCATCAATCATTTCAATCGGCATATTCAAAACATGCCCCAAGTCTGCCACGACTTCCCTCACCCGGCTGGTTTGTTTGGTATCTTTCCCGTCCATGCCTATGGGCATGCCAACCACCACCTTTTCAATTTTTTGCTCTTCAACAATATTTGCCAACATCTCAATCCCTTGAGTAAAACTTTGGATTTCCAAAATTTTCCAAGGAAAGGCCCAGGCTTCATCCTGGCTGATTGCCAAGCCTAATCTTTTTTCTCCCCAATCTATACCCAGAATTTTCATAATTTGGTGATTATTTCACTGCCTTTTTCAGTGACCAATATTGTATGTTCATAATGCGCGGCCAAACCGCCATCAGCCGTAACCACAGTCCAATGGTCAGACGCAGTGGCAACCTCATAACCGCCTTCAGTAAGCATTGGCTCTACGGCTATGATTGTACCGGCTTCAAGTTTTACGCCCATACCTTTAGCGCCATAATTAGGGATTTTAGGATCCTCATGGACTTGCCTGCCCACTCCATGGCCTACTAAAGCCCTGACCACGTTAAAACCGTTTGCTTCGGCATAGGCCTGGATGGCATGGCCAATATCACCCGTGGTAACGCCGGCTTTTATGGCTTTTACGCCCTGCCAGAAAGAATCCTCAGTAACTTCAATAAGTCGGGCAGCGGCTTTTGAAATTTTTCCGACCCCCACGGTTAAGGCCGCGTCCGTATATAAATTTTTATACTTCAGGCCACAATCCAAACCGACAATATCACCGTTTTTAAAAATTTTATGGCCCGGAATGCCGTGAACAACTTCGGAATTTACCGAAACGCACAAAGTCGCTGGATAGTCTTGGTAGCCTTTAAAGGCCGGTTCAGCACCTGCTTTTCTGATTAATTTTTCAGCCAAAGCATCCAGTTCGCCTGCTTTAGTGCCAGGCTTAATGACCTCGCTGATTTTTCTTAACACCTCGGCTAAAATCCTGCCACCTTCTTTCAGGGCGTTAATTTCCGTTTGGCTTTTTAATTTAGTCATAAATGCGGAACCAAAGCATTTATAATTTCCTGAAAGACTTCAGGTATTGACTGTTCGCCGTTTATTTCCAAAAGCCGGCCTTTCTCCCGATAAAACTCTGCCAGTTCTTTCATTCTGGACTCATACGCTATATATCTTTTTCTTACCACCTCGGGCGTATCATCTGTCCGGGTGATTAATTGCTGACCGCACAATTCGCAAAGATTTTTCTTATAGCTGATATCTTGGGGATGATAGACGTGCTGGTCGAACGGACAGTATTTCCGCTTAGTCAATCTATCTAAAGTTTCTTGCATTGAAACTTTTATCAATATTACATATGGCTCCCGAATTTCATAAACTTTCATTATCCTTTCCAGACTAATGGCTTGTGGTAAAGATAAAGGAAAGCTATCAAAAACAAAACCCGTCTTGTGGTGCAAACGGTTAATTTCCCTTTCTACTAATTCCAAAGCAATATTGTCAGGCTGGGGAACGCCTTGGTTATACCTATCCTTAACCTCTTCGACTAAAGGATCGTTAACGTCTTTTGAATCAATGACTTTTCTAATAAGATCCCCGGATGATAAATGATATAAAGAAAAACGCTCGGCTAGGCTTTGGGCTTGCGTGCCTTTGCCAGACCCGGGTGGGCCCAGTATTACTAGGTTAAATGGTCGGGGGTGAGAAGTGCTCATTTATTTTATGACCCCTTAACTATACCCTAAGGAATATAAATAACCAAATCCAAAGTTTTTCCTATAGAACTGGATTTAGTTAAAATTTATTATCATTTATAAAAGGCTTCGTAATCCCGCATGACCAATTGCGCCTGGACTTGCTTGACGCTTTCCAAAACCACGCTGACGACGATCAATAAGCTAGTCCCGCCAATAGCCAAAGATTTTACATTTGAGGCAGATTGAATAATTGTTGGCAGAACGGCGATAGCGCCCAAGAATAATGCGCCCCCTAAAATTATCCGGTTAGAGACAAAACTTAAGTAATGAGAGGTTGGTGGTCCAGGCCTGATGCCGGGGATAAAACCGCCTTGCTTTTGCAAATTTTCCGCAATGTTATTGGGCTGAAAAACTACGGCTGTATAAAAATAAGTAAAGGCCACCACTAAAACAAAATAGGAAATGCCATAAAAGGTTTGATTTTGAAAAGTCGTGTTAACCCAAGTGGCTAAATTCGCAACCCAAGGGAGGTGGTTCTTGGTGAAAAACTGCGCAATTAAAGGTGGGACTAAAATAATTGATACAGCAAAGATAATGGGAATTACGCCAGCTTGATTCACTCTTAAGGGCAAATGGGTATTCACCCCGCCAGCAGACTGCGAGCCCATAATCCTTTTAGCGTAGGTGACGGGGATATTACGCTGGCCTTCGGTCACAAAAACGACGCCAGCAATCGTGATAATCCCCACCAATAAGAACATGGCAATGGTGAAAATTTGAGTTTTATCCAGCACGCTTAAGGTTTGTTGGATGGACTGGGGAATTTGTGCCACAATACCTGCAAAAATAAGCAAGGAAATGCCATTCCCAACTTTCTTTTCGGTTATCAATTCACCTATCCACATCAATAACATAGTGCCGCCAACAATACAAATGATAGCGGTTGCTAATTGCAAGGGTGATAAATTTCCCATTAATTTTCCAGCGCCTTGCTGCCTTAAGAAAGTCAGAGTGCTAAAAGCCTGCAATATCGTCATGGGTACGGTCAGATACCTGGTATATTGGTTAATCCTGGCTTGGCCTGATTCCCCATCTTTCTGGATGGCTTCCAGTTTTGGGATAATCATGGTCAACAACTGCATGATAATTGAGGCTGTGATATAGGGCCCAACCCCCAACATGACAATTGAAAAATTCTGTAAACCGCCGCCAGAAAATAAATTCAAAAGCCCTAGCAAGGGGTTGCCCTGTAAAACCTGCTTCAAACCGCTCGGGTCAATCCCGGGAACTGGAATGTGGGCTAAAATCCGAAAAATTAACAACATTAAAAGCACGAACAGCAAAGTCTTTCGTAAATCCTTGGCTCGCCAAAGTTGGCTTAATTTTTCCAGCATTATTTATTAGCTTTTAATTTCTCAGCTTGTCTTTTAGGCTTTAAAGCTTCTGGAATAATCACTTTATTTACCGTTCCGCCAGCTTTTTCAATTGCGGTTATTGCACTCTTGGAAAAAGCATTAGCCCAAACATTTAGATTCAGGGTAAGTTTACCTCCACCCAAGATTTTGACCAAGGTCTTTGGTTTAATTAATTTTACCTTGATTAAATTTTCTGGTGTCACTTTTTCACCATTTTTATAATGCTTAGCCAGTTCCACCAGATTAACCACTGAATATTTTGACCACTGGCTCTGAAAACCTCGGGATTTTGGCAGCTGCATCAGCATCTGCTTCAGGCCGCGCCTTTGCAGTTTTTTTCGGCCACCAGACCTGGCCCGCTGGCCTTTAATGCCCCGGCCAGAAAAGGTCCCATGACCCGAAGCATTGCCTCGGCCAACCCGAACCTTTTTTTTGCGGCTGCCAACGCTAGGTTTTAAATTAGAAAGGTTAATAGACATAAAATTTATTCAACTACGGTTTTTTCTTTAGTTGTCCGGGGCTTTAACTGGCTTAATGCCATTATGACCGCACGAACATTGTTGATCTTATTTTTTGAACCAAGCATTTTGCTGACCACATCCCGAATGCCTGCCAAATCAAGCACGGCTCTAGCCGCGCCGCCAGCAATAACTCCAGACCCAGCTGGTGCTGGCTTTAGTAAAACCCGTGCGGCACCAAATTTTAAATTAATGGCATGCGGAATGGTACTGCCATGCAAAACTACGTGGACAAGGTGGCGCTTGGCTGAAGTTGAAGCTTTTTCAACAGCCATTTGCACATCCGTACCCTTGGCCACCCCGACCCCGACTCGGCCTTTCCGATCGCCAATAACCACGCAGGCGCGGAAACGCATACGCTTGCCTCCAGCTACCACGCGGGTAACCCGCGCTAAATCAATGGTCTTCTGATCAAATTCAGACTTTTCTCTTTGTCTGGGCTGCCTGCGGCCGCCTTGTGAACGTGATTGTGGATTCATAATACTTTTATTTAAAACTTTAAGCCGCCTGACCGGGCACCGTCAGCAAAAGCCTTGACGCGGCCATGGTATTTATAGCCGGCAACATCAAAAATTACCCTATCGATTTTTTTAGTTTTGGCTTTTTCAGCCATTAATTTTCCCAAGGCTTCAGCAATTGCAATCTTAGCATTCTGGCCTTTTTTCGGTTTAAAATCCTTGGCTAAATGCTTATCGCTCAAACCCAATAAGGTTTTACTAGTCGCATCATTAATAATCTGGGCGGCAAGATGCTTGGCAGAACGGAAAACCACCAAACGAGGCTGCAATTCCGTGCCTTCAACTTTAGCCCGCACTCGATGGTGCCTATGTTGTCGATTAATTTTTTTAGATAAATTTTTCATAAAATCTTATTTAGCGCCTGCGGCTTTAACAACTTTGCCGGCTTTGCGGCGCACAATCTCATCGGAATATTTTATGCCCTTGCCTTTGTAAGGTTCGGGGGGCTTTAATCTTCTGATTTCAGCGGCTGTTTCACCCACCACTTGTTTGTCGACACCAGAAATTACAATGGCATTCTTTTCAATAGCCAAGCTAATGCCTTGGGGCGGGGTGAAAATAACTGGATGGGAAAACCCAATATTTAATTGGAGGTTTACGCCTTGTAAGGCGGCTTTAAAGCCAACCCCCTGGATTTCCAAACGTTTTTCAAATCCCTTGGAAACACCGTCAACAGCATTCGAAACTAACTGCCGTCCAAGACCCCATAATGCCCGATCGTTTCTATTATTATGGCTGGGTACGTCAATCTTGATAATTTTATCTTCAACCTTTACTAATATTCGCTGGTTTAATGTCAAATTTATCTCGCCTTTGGGGCCGATTACTTTGACTTCTGGCCCAGCAACCTGAACCTTTACGCCTTCTGGAATTGAAATTGGGATTTTACCGATTCTAGACATAAATTTAAGCTATTGTACAAATTAATTCCCCGCCAACATGTTTTTTCCTTGCCTGCTTATCAGTTAACAAGCCTTGGGGCGTGGAAATAATGGCAATACCCAAGCCATTTTTCACCCGGGGGATGGCGCCAACCGAAATATACAAACGCCTGCCTGGCTTGGATTGCCTAGTCAGCTCCTGGATAAAAGTGGTGCCGTCAGGATTGAATTTCAAGGTTATGGTAAAAGTTTTCTTGTCAGGTGAAGGCAGAGCAGCGGCTAAATATGTTTCCCGCACCAAAACCGTGGCGATAGCAAACCGCATTTTTGAATAAGGGATGACTACGGTCCGTTGGCGGGCTAAACCCGCGTTGCGGATCCGAGTTAACATGTCGGCAATTGAGTCCATAGGGTTAATTAATTATTTACCAGCTGGCTTTTCGTAAACCTGGAATTTCGCCTCGGTTAGCCAATTCTCGAACACAGATTCGGCACATATCAAATTTACGCATATAACCTCGGCCTCGACCACAGCGCCAGCAGCGCCGTATGATCCGGGTTGAATATTTTGGCTTACGCTTAGCTTTTGCTTGAAGAGCTTGGGTAGACATAATTTATTCCTTTTTCTTCTTTAAGTCTGATTTTTTTAATTTTTTGGATTCCTCTTCGGTCTTTTCAATTCCTTCTCTGAATGGAAAGCCTAAGGCCTCCAAAAGAGCTTTACCGGCTAGGGGATCTTTGGCGGTGGTTGAAAATATCACTTCCAGGCCGTGGATTTTTTCAACTTCATCCGACCTGATTTCTGGAAAAGCTAAATGTTCTTTAAAACCCAAAGCATAATTCCCCTGCTTGTCAAAAGCCGATGTGGAAAGCCCGCGGAAGTCCCGGATACGGGGCAGGGCAACGTTAACAAGTTTATCTAAAAAGTCATACATTCTTTTGCCTCGGAGCGTAACCATCGCGCCAATAGCCATGCCTGAACGGATCTTAAAGGCAGAAATTGATTTCTTGGATTTTGTTAAGATCGGTTTTTGACCGCTTATTCTGGTTAAAGTCGAAACTACGGCTTCCTGGAGTTTCGGATCTTTAATGCCGTTGCCGAAACCTGAATTCAAAATAATCTTGCTGATTTTAGGAACGGCATTGATATTTTCCAAACCCAAATCTTTTGCCAGTTTAGGGGCAATTTCCTTCCGATATTTTTCTAATAATCTTGGGGTAGATGCTTTCATATGCCAAACACGCCTTTACATTTTACGCAAATTCTTTGTTTTTTTGCGTCATTAGAAATAAAAATTTTGCTTCTTCGGGGTTTGCCGCACTTGGAACAGTACAGCATGACATTAGCGGCATTAAGCGGCGCAAAAAAAGAAATTTTTTGACCCTTATCTTTGCCCCGGCGGTTGCGGATATGCCGCGTTCTTTCATTGACACCTTCAACAACAACCAAATTCTTTTTTGGAAAAATTTGGATAATTTTGCCTTTTTTCCCGTTGCTTTGGCCTTTAGTAACGTAGACTTGATCGCCTGTTTTAAAATTCATATATTTTTATAAAACTTCCGGAGCTAAAGAGATTAATTTTGCATAGCCTTTGCTTTTCAATTCTCGGGCAACCGGCCCGAAAATCCGGGTGCCTTTGGGTTCTTTGGACTTTGGATCAATAATCACCGCTGCATTATCATCAAAACGGATGTAAGTGCCGTCAATTCGCCGGTATTCCTTGCGTTGCCTAACAATCACCGCATGGTACATTTCGCTTTTTTTCACGCTGGAATGGGGAATAGCTTCTTTAACCACCACACGGACAATATCGCCAATTTGCGCGTAACGTTTTTTATAACCGCCTAAATTCGTAATGACGGCCAGGTCCCTAGCGCCAGTGTTGTCGGCGGAAACTAATCTTGATCTAAGTTGAACCATAAAATATTATTTCTTAGGTTTGGTAATTACGCGCCAGCGCTTTAATTTTGATAACGGCCGGCATTCAACAAATTCAACCTTATCACCTTCTTTGTATTCCTTGTTTGGCGCTGCGACTAAATATTTTTTGCTGGTATTGTAGCGTTTGCCGTATTTCGGATGGACTAAAACCCGATCAACCTTAACTGCAATAGTCTTATCCATTTTTGTTGAAACAACCGTGCCGGCCAGAATTCTTTTATTATTGCTTGTTTGGGTATTCATAAAAATTTACTTTATTGGCTTCTTCTCTTGCTCTTTTATCAGAGTCAAAATTTTAGCAATAGTTTTCCTGGTTTCCCTGACTTCTCTAACGTCCTTATGGGAATCCTGGGCAAGTTTAAAATGCAAATCCCGCAGTTTCTCCCGCATTTCAGCCAATAAGCTCTTTAGTTCCTGGATATTCTTAAGTTTTAATTCTTTTAAGTTCATAGCTTATTGGGTATCAGCTTTAGTCACAAATTTGGTTTTTACTGACAATTTATAAGCAGCTAAATTCATGGCTTCTTTAGCTAATTCCTGGGTAATGCCATCAAGTTCAAAAAGCATGGTTCCAGGTTTGACCACGGCCACATAATGGTCAACCGGACCTTTACCTCCACCCATGCGTATTTCCGAGCCTTTTATGGTTACGGCTTTATCTGGGAATATTCTTATCCAAACTTTACCGCCCTTATGCAACAATCTGGTAATCGCCCGGCGTGCGGCTTCAAGCTGGCGGGAAGAAATCCAGCCAGGCTCCAAAGATTTCAAGCCATAAGACCCGAAGCTCAAATTGATCTTTTGAGTGGCATTGCCGCGGATTCGTCCACGGTGGTGTTTTCGGTGTTTGACTTTTCTAGGTGTAAACATAAGTTAATCTTTTTTCTCTTCGGATTTTTTATTAAAAATTTCACCGCGATAAACCCAAGCTTTCACGCCAATTGCGCCATAGGTTGTAAAGGCCACTCCCCTGGCAAAATCCACATCCGCCCGTAAGGTCTGCAAAGGCAATTTTCCCCAGCTTAAGGATTCGGTCCGGGCAATATCAGCGCCATTCAATCTGCCGGCCACCATGACTTTAACGCCTTGGCCGCCGCCTTTTTTTACCTGTTCAATCGATTGCTTTAATATCCGGCGGAAAGGCAGACGTTTTTCCAGCTGTTCAATCATATTCTGGACGACTAGTTGCGCTACCACGGCCGGATTGGCAACTTCCTGGATATTCACCCGGAATTTATTGTCGCCTGGGAAAAATTTTGCCAAGGATTTTTTCAAATCTTCAACCCCGGCGCCGCCACGGCCAATAACAATGCCAGGTTTTGCGGTGACGATAGTGACTGTCACGGTACTGCCAGACCTTTCCACTTCCACTCGAGCTATGCCAGCAGCGCGCAGTTTGTTCCTGATATATTTTTTTACTTCAACATCCTGTTTTAAAAGTTGATGAAAGCCGCGCTTAATAAACCACTTTGAACTCCATTCTGTAGTAATCCCGAGGCGAAAACCAATTGGATGTGTTTTTTGTCCCATATGCTATTTGCTTTCTGGCTTTATTGATTTTGAAACTTTTTTGGCATCTTTTTCGGTTTTTTCTTTTTTTGCATTCTCAACCTTAACCTCTTTTCCGGTTTTGCCGGATTTTTCGGTTTTTTCATTTTTTGAAATTTTATCATCAATGACTGATTTTAAGTTTAAAGTGATATGCGAGGCATGTTTCAAAATAATATCAGCCTTGCCCATGGCTTTTTGTTTATAGCGCTTTAATCTGGGAGCCATATCAACCGTAATCGAACTAATGATCAGCTTATCATCAGAAACTGACAATTTTTGCTTGGCATTGGCCACGGCCGATTTTAACAATTTTAACAATGGCCGGGCGCTGCCTTTGGAAAGATTCTGTAAAATTTGCGTGGCTTGGTCGACTGGCTTGCCCCGCAATAAATCAGCCACTAATCTGACTTTTCTTGGAGAAATCCTGATGTTTTTTAAAATGGCTTTACTGTCCATATATTATTTCTTTTCTGGGGTTTTTGAAGGCGTAGCTGAAATGTCGGTCTTTGTTGTTGCAGCCGCGGCTATTTCGGCATCCCTTTGCATGCGACCGCCATGTCTTACGAATTTTCGGGTGGGGGAAAATTCACCCAAACGATGGCCGACCATATTTTCTGATACTAAAACTGAGATATGATTTTTACCATTATGCACGCCAAAAGTGAAACCGACCATTTCCGGAGTAATCACCGAATCTCTGGACCAAGTTTTAATAATGGTTTTGTCTCCAACCCTAAGCTTGCCAACTTTTTTTAATAATTTTGGGTCGGTAAATGGTCCTTTTTTTAGAGATCTAGACATATGATTATTTAGACTTTCTGGTTTTTAAGATAAAACGGCTGGAATATTTGCCTTTTTTGCGGGTTTTGACGCCCAGGGCTGGCTTGCCCCAAGGAGTTTTGGGATGTTTCATGCCAATTGGCTGGTTGCCTTCACCACCACCATGCGGGTGATCTACTGGATTCATGACTTTACCCCTGACGGTTGGCCGGAAACCCATATGCCGGCGTCGGCCGGCTGTCCCCAACCTAACATTTCTGTGTTCAATATTTGATACTTGGCCGAGTGAAGCTTTGGCATTGCCAGGAATTGACCTGATTTCGCCTGAAGACATTTTCACTTGAGCCATATTGCCCTCCACGGCCATAACTGTTCCCCAAGATCCAGCTGAACGGACGGCAATACCGCCATGACCCGGGACCAATTCAAGATTGTAAATTTGCATGCCGACAGGAATTTCCTTAAGCGGCATGCGGTTGCTTGGGTTTATTTCCGTACGTTTGTTGGAGCTGACGACTTCCATGCCTGGCTTTAAATCCGCTGAAGCTAAAATGTACTTTTTTTCGCCATCTGGATATTGCAATAAAGCAATACGGGCTGAACGGTTTGGATCATATTCAATACCAATGACCTTGCCTGGAATATCCAACTTATTTTGTAAAAAATCAACTAACCTGATTTTACGTTTAGCGCCGCCGCCCCGATGCCGCATGGTAATCTTGCCTTGGTTGTTCCGGCCGGCTTTGCGTCTTTTTTCAACCAATAATGATTTTTCAGGTTCACTTTTAGTGACTTCGTGCTTCCAGTCGCTGACAGATGCAAATCTTCGGCCTGGGGTTGTTGGTTTGTAAGCTTTTATTGCCATAGATTAATTGGAAGTATCAATTGTTTCGCCAGTTTTGAGTTTCACAAAAACTTTTTTCCAGGATTTCTGATTACCCTTAGTCCGGCCGAACCTGACAGCCTTGCCATGGACTTTAACGGTTGTTATTTTAATGGGTTTAACGCCGTATAAAGCGACGACTGCCTGGGCAATTTCAATTTTCGTCACGTTGGCTGGAGCCGCAAAAACATATTGGTTAAGCTTGCCGACTCGGGAGGCTTTCTCGGTTTGAATATGGCCGGATAAAATCCGATACGCTTCACGGGTGTTTTGTTTAACCACCTTGATTTTTTCTGATTTATGAATGGGTTTTTCTTTCTTTTCTGATTCTGGCTTTTTCTCTGATTTTTTTGCATCAGTAACATTGATCGGTTTTTTATCTTTGCCGACATTTTCATGCTTTTTCTTAATTCGATCAAAAAGTCCCATATAATTTATTTACTAGCTTTCTTGAAAAAGGTTTTTTTAATTACTTCCAAACTATCTACCAATATAACCAAATGCTTGGCTTTTAATACGTCGTGTGCATTCAAACTATCCGCACGCAAAACCTGTAAATCTTTTATATTGCGGCAAGCCCTTAAAATTTCAGGGGTAGTTTTTGATGGAATGATCAGGGGTGATCTTCGAACCTTGATGGCTTTTAATAACTTAACGATTGAGTTGGTTTTCCCGTCTACGGGCAAAACATCTATCAAGGTAATCTTTGCGTCTTGGGCTTTAGCTGATAAAGACATGCCCAAGGCTTTGGTCTTAACTTTTTGGTTGACTTTAACTGACCAATTCCGATCTGAACGCGGACCAAAAGTTATACCGCCACCGCGCCATTGAGGACTGCGAATTGAGCCTTGGCGAGCCCGGCCTGTGCCTTTTTGGCGCCAGGGCTTGCGACCGCCACCCCTGACTTCAGATTTGGTTTTGGTGTGGGCCAAGCCCAGTCTCTTGTTTGCAAGATACGCATTAACGACAAAATGTAACAATTCTAAATCGGGTTTAACGCCAAAAATCTCCTTGTCTAATTGGACTTCTTTCAAGGCTTTGCCTTCGCTGTTGAACACTGATATTTTTAAAATCTTAGCGTCCATATTTTTGTACGGTCTGGATCATTAATAAAGAATTCCTGACTCCTGGCACTGCGCCTTTTATGACAAGTAAATTTTCTTTTAAATCTACTTCAATAATTTCCAAATTCCTAACGCTTACTTTTTCCGAACCCATATGGCCAGCCATTCTTAAACCTTTCATGACGTGCTGGGGGAAAGTGGCGCCAATTGAACCAGGCATGCGCAGATTATCCTTATGGCCGTGGCTGGCCGGACCGCCGGCGAAATGATGGCGCCTAACCACACCTTGAAAACCTTTGCCTTTGGAGGTTCCAGTTACTTTCACCTTATCACCTGGTTTAAATACCGATGCGTCAATTTCTTTACCTCTTTCAAAATCACCTTTTTCTTTAACCTTGAATTCTTTTAAAAATTTTAACATCTTCAAATTTTTTAAATGTCCAGCCTTAGCTTTATGCAGGGTTTTTTTAGTTTCCTCAAAACCCAGCTGCACCGCCAAATAACCATCTTTTTCCGAGGTTTTAACCTGAGTAATAACGCAGGGACCAGCTTGTACCAAAGTAACCGGAACGACATTCCCGTTTTCCTTGAATCTTTGGCTTAAACCAATTTTTTTGGCTAAAATAAACGGCATAATTTCTGAATAAATAAAATCTGGCTGAATTGATATGCCAGATTACTTTCAATAGTTTTGACTATTGAAAGAATGGGCAAATCGTTATCTCTGGGCTTAAGGCTGCTTTAAACTTATATTTTCAGCCCGAGAACCTATCTGCCGATAGGTTTAATAAATGTTTTAAGGTTAAGCTGAGTTTTTCAACTTTACTTAGCCTTACAACATTTAACTACATTTTTATTTCCACGTCAACCCCGGCTGGTAAATTTAAGTTCATCAAGGCGTCAACCGTCTTAGGGGTTGGGTCTAAAATATCCAGCAGGCGCTTGTGGGTACGCATTTCATACTGCTCGCGGGAATTTTTATGGGCAAACGAAGAGCGAATCACGGTAAAGCGATTTTTTTCAGTTGGTAATGGAATTGGCCCCTTGACTTGGGCTCCGGTCCGTTTGGCAGTATCTATGATTGTGACTATTGATTGATCAATAATTTTATGGTCATAGCCACGGATGCGGATGCGAATCCTCTGGTGGATTTCTTCTTCTGTTTTGGGGACTTGATTATTAAGTTTGGTTTCGTCTGCGTTCATTGGTTGATATTAAAGGGCAAAAGAGCTTAAAGTTACAGCTGTGCCCCAGCCCCGCGTTCGCGGGGCTGGGGCAATTGTATGCATTATTTAGTAATTTTGGTTACAACTCCCGCGCCAACAGTGTGGCCGCCTTCCCGAATGGCAAACCTCTGTTTTTCTTCCAAAGCAACTGGGGCTACTAAGATTACGTTTAATTTTACGGTATCGCCTGGCATGACCATTTCCGTACCTTCAGGCAAGATTACTTCGCCAGTAACATCAGTAGTCCGAATATAAAATTGTGGTTTATAACCCTTCATGAACGGGGTATGCCGGCCGCCTTCTTCTTTGGTCAAAATCACGCATTCTGATTCAAATTCGGTATGAGGCGTGATTGTGCCGGGTTTGGCCATTACCTGGCCTCTTTCAACTTCTTCCTTTTTGGTGCCTCTGAGCAAAAGACCAGCATTATCGCCTGCCTGGCCTTGGGCTAAAGACTTATTGAACATTTCAATGCCGGTAACCACGGTTTTTTTGGTTGCATGAAGGCCGACAATTTCCACTTCATCATTAATCTTAACGACGCCTCTTTCGATCCTGCCAGTGGCCACGGTGCCGCGACCTTCGATTGAAAAAATATCTTCAACTGGCATTAAGAAAGGCTTGTCTAAGTCACGCTTAGGCTCTGGAATATATTCATCCAAGGTTTTGATCAACTGCATGACGGCATCCTGGTTGGCTTTATCACCTTCCAGAGCCTTTAAGGCTGAACCACGAATGATCGGGGTGGTATCGCCAGGAAATTCGTATTTTTTCAAAAGATCCCTGATTTCAACTTCCACCAAATCAATCAATTCCGGATCATTGACCATATCGACTTTATTCAAAAAGACGATAATGTATGGCACGCCAACTTGGCGAGCCAATAAAATGTGTTCGCGGGTCTGAGGCATAGGGCCATCAGCTGCGGAAACTACTAGGATTGCGCCGTCCATCTGGGCTGCGCCAGTAATCATGTTTTTGACATAATCGGCATGGCCCGGACAGTCAACGTGGGCATAGTGGCGCTTTTCTGATTCATATTCCACGTGAGCAGTGGCAATAGTGATACCCCGGGCTTTTTCTTCAGGAGCGTTATCAATCTGGTCAACGCCTTTTTGCTGAGCGATAAAACCCCTCTCAGCCAGGGTTTTTAAGATAGCCGCAGTCAAAGTGGTCTTGCCGTGGTCAACGTGGCCAATAGTTCCGACATTGACGTGCGGTTTTGAACGGTCAAAGTTTTCTGCCATTGTCTTATTAGGTTAATTAATTGAAAAAATAATTGAAATTAGTTTGAAAAAGTTGACTGAAGTGCAAATGCGAGTATAACAGAACATTAATTTTTCGTCAAACCCGAAGGTTCTTACTCTTTAGCTTTGGCGATAATGCCTTCAGTCACATTCCTAGGCACTTCCGCATAATTCGAAAATTCCATGGAATATGAGGCTCGGCCCTGGGTCATGGATCTTAAGGCAGTTGCGTAGCCAAACATCTCCGCCAAAGGTACGGTTGCATCGATTACTTTCATATTGCCCCGATCCCGCATTTCTTTAATTTGCGCCCGCTTGGAATTCAAATCCCCAATTACATCCCCCATAAATAATTCAGGGGTAACAACTTCTATTTTCATGATTGGTTCAAGTAAAACCGGCTTAGCCCTTTTTACCGCGGCTTGCACAGCCATGGAACCGGCAATTTTAAAAGCCATTTCCGAAGAATCAACATCGTGGTAAGTGCCGTCATATACCGTAACCTGCATATCGATTACGGGGTAGCCGGCAATTATGCCTTTGTCTAAAGCTTCTTTTATGCCTTTGTTGATTGGTTGGATGAATTCACGCGGGATGGCGCCGCCTTTCACTTCATCCACAAATTCGTAGCCCTTGCCGCGCTCCTGGGGTTTCACTTTGACCCAGCAATGCCCATATTGACCGCGGCCACCAGTCTGGCGAATGTATTTGCCTTCGCCTTCCGCTTCGCCGGTAATGGTCTCTTTATAAGCGACTTGGGGTTTGCCGACATTAGCTTCAACTTTAAATTCTCGTTTCATCCGATCAACAATAATATCCAAATGTAATTCACCCATGCCGGAAATTATAGTCTGGTTGGTTTCATCATCAAATTTAACCCGGAAAGTCGGGTCTTCTTCTGCTAATCTTTGGATGGCAAAACCCATCTTTTCCTGGTCAGCCTTGGTTTTTGGTTCAATGGCCAGGTCAATGACTGGCGCTGGGAAGGTAATGCTTTCCAAAACAATCGGCCTGGCTGGATCGCAAATTGTCTGGCCGGTGAAAGTGCTTTTCAAGCCTACGGCTGCAGCAATTTCTCCAGCATAAACTGCTTCCATGTCTTCTCGGTGGTTGGCATGCAAACGGATAATTCTGCCAATACGCTCTTTTTCACCAGTCGAGGTGTTAATCACGTAAGAACCAGCGTTTAAAGATCCGGAGTAAACCCGGAAAAAGGCCAGTTTACCAACAAAAGGATCAGCGGCTATTTTGAAGACTAAAGCGGCAAAAGGTTGTTCATCGCTTGGTTCGCAAATAATTTCAGCTTCGGTTTTTGGGTCTTTGCCTTTAGTCGGAGGGATTTCCAATGGATTTGGCAAATATTCAACAACCGCATCGAGTAAAAACTGCACGCCTTTATTTTTCAAAGCCGAACCGCAAAGAATTGGCACAATTTCATTCTTGATGCAGGCTTGCCTTAAAACTTTTTTCAAGTCTTCCAATGAAGGCTCTTTGCCTTCTAAGTATTGATTCAGGAGTTTTTCATCCTGTTCGACAATGGCTTCAATTAATTGGTGCCGATAGTCTTCAACTTTTTCTTTCATGTCTGCTGGCACTTCAATGACCTGAAGTTCTTTGCCCAGATCATCGTTATAAATAAAAGCTTTGCGTTCAAACAAATCAATTATGCCTTTGAAAGTCTCGGCCGCACCAATTGGCAGTTGCAGAGGATGCGCGCGGGTAGTTAAACGTTCGTGAATGCTTTTAATGTCATAGTAAAAATCTGCACCCATGCGGTCCATTTTATTAATAAAACAAATTCTGGGCACGCCGAATTTTTCAGCCTGGTGCCAAACAGTTTCGGACTGAGATTCCACGCCGGCCACGCCGTCAAAAACTACTACACCGCCGTCGAGAACCCGCAAAGAGCGCTGGACCTCAACCGTAAAATCTATGTGGCCTGGGGTGTCAATAAGGTTGATGCGCTTGTTTTTCCAAAAACAAGTAGTGGCCGCTGCGGTGATGGTAATACCGCGTTCCTTTTCTTGCTCCATCCAATCCATTTCCGCTTCCCCTTCATGAACTTCGCCAATCTTGTGCTTTTTGCCGGTATAAAACAAAATCCGCTCGGAAACAGTGGTTTTTCCCGCATCAATATGGGCAATAATCCCAATATTTCTGGTATCTTCTAATGAATACTCTCTTGGCATAAATTACGAATTACGAAAAAGGATACGAAAATACTAATTACGAATGAAGATTCAAAATACGTCTATACTGAACGCCATGACTGGTAAAATCAGCAAGAATTCCTAGTTGCAATCCAGTCGCTTTTAAATAACCTAAAACTTGTTGCATATCTTTTAGTGGTGCGCGGCTATTGCGTTTTAGTTCTAAAACTAATTTGTATTCAATCAGGAAATCAAGGAAATAGCGACCGAGAACTTCACCTTGATCAAGTACATTTGCCGGCACTTGTTCAGAGAATGATATGCGAATCTGCCGCAACCTCTGAGCAACTGCCCGCTGATATACTTTTTCGGGGAAACCTGATCCTAGTTGATTATAAACTTCAAAAAGAATGCCAACGATCTGATAACTTAGTTCTGGGTAAACAAGATCCTTTCGCCAGAGCTTTGACTTTGATTTATTCGTATTTCGCACATTCGTACTCAAATTCGTATTTCGTAATCCAAGGTCTAAGCGAAGTGTGCAAAAGCCCTATTTGCCTCTGCCATGCGATGGACATCCTGTTTTTTCTTGATCGCATCGCCTTCGTTATTGATTGAACCGATAATTTCCGTCGCTAATTTTTCATGCATGGGTTTGCCCTTTTTGTTCCGGGCGGCTTCCAAAAGCCAGCGATAAGCCAAGGCCATTTTCCTTTCGCCCCGAACCTCAATTGGCACCTGGTAATTGGCACCGCCCACCCGGCGGGACTTGACTTCCACCACTGGAGAAACATTCCTGATGGCTAATTCAAAAGCATCCAAAGGCTTTTTGCCGGTCTTTTCAGCCACCAAATCCAAAGCGCTGTAAACGATTTTCTGGGCAACTGATTTTTTACCACGCTCCATAACGTAATTGATAAACTTTGCAATCGCCACGCTTTTATACTTGGTATCCGGTTTGATTATTCTTTTTTTAGCTTGCTTTCCGTGCATATATTATTGTTTCTTGGCGCCGTATAGACTGCGGCCTTGTTTGCGGTTGGCCACGCCTTGGGTATCATAGACTCCCCTGACAATGTGGTACCTGACGCCTGGCAAATCCTTAACCCGACCGCCACGTATTAAAACGATTGAGTGTTCCTGTAAATTATGGCCAATGCCTGGGATATAAGCAGTTACTTCCATGCCATTGGACAACCGAACTCTGGCAATTTTTCTCAAAGCCGAATTTGGTTTTTTAGGGGTGGTGGTAGTCACCTTGACGCAAACTCCGCGCTTAAATGGGCTGCCTTCTGGCAACTCATGGCGAAAGCGCTTCATAGCATTCAAAACTGGCTGTAAGGCCGGAGTTTTAGACTTGATTTTATTGGATTTTCTGCCTTTTCTGACTAATTGGTTGACTGTTGGCATGTTTTTTAAGTATAAAAAGCCGAAGTGGAGATTCTTAGCCCCACTTTCGCAAGAATCGACATGGGGAATTAAAGTGTTTTCAGTAATTGAAAAAATAACACGGAAGCCCGCGCCTGTCAACCCCGCACCACTTTCCATACAAATTTACCTATTATTAATTGAATACTTATCCAGAATTGATCTCTTTATTTATTTAAAAATTTGGATTGTTTTAGAAAGTGGTGCGGGGTCAACTCTTTTAGCTGTTTAGCTTATGCCGGGATGATTAAAGACAAAATTCCCCTTTCAATATAGCCAAAAATTGCGCCCAAATATTTCTGGCCGAACAGAATTATGGCAATCAGGATTACAAAACCGTACTTGTTGAAAAACTGGACTAAACCATCAAATTGCTTGGGCAATAAATTCAAAAGTTTGGAACCGTCAAGGGGCGGGATGGGCAATAAATTGAAAAGCATTAAGATAATATTGAAAATTACCAACAAGAATAAAAAGGTGATTAAAAGGTTATCGGTCGGCAAATGCGCAAATTGCAAAACCAGCCTAAGCGCAAGCCCAAATATAATTACCCCCAGTAAATTAGAAAATGGCCCAGCCAGAGAGACTAAGGCCGGACCCCATTTTTTAAACTTCAAATTATAAGGATTAAAAGGCACTGGCTTGCCCCAGCCAAAACCCAGAAAAATTAAAGCCAACAAACCCCAAATGTCCACATGGGAGACGGGATTTAAAGTCACTCGGCCTTCAATTTCTGCTGTGCTATCGCCTTGGAGCAAGGAAGAAAAAGCATGGCTGAATTCATGGATGGTAATGGCAATGATAATAGCCAGCAATGACGCCAAGGCTTCAAGCGGCTGACCAGACATAAAATAATTAAGAGGGAGCATATCTTGTCAATAATAGAATTATATGTTAACTTTTCTTACACTACACTAATATCATACCTTATGACAAAGAATTGTTCCATTTGCGGCCGCGGTTCGTTAAAGGCAAACCAAGTCTGCTATTCCAAGAAAAAATCAATAAAACGCCAAAAGATTAATTTGCAAACCTTATTTAAAGACGGCAAAAGAGTTGTGGCCTGCACTTCCTGCATTAAGAATGAAATGAAAAAGGCGGTCAAAGCAAAATAATCTTTAAATATGGCCGCCATTCTACAAACCTTATGCTTGATCTATAGCCCCGATCAAATCCTTTTGGGCATGAAGAAGCGCGGCTTTGGTGTTAATCGCTGGAATGGTTTTGGCGGCAAGGTCCGCCCTGGTGAAACAATTATGGAAGCGGCCAAGCGTGAAATGTTTGAAGAAGCCAATATCCAAATTTTGGATTTAAAATTTCGAGGTATCTTAACTTTTGAATTCGAGGGTCAAACAGATATTTTGGAGGTGCATTTGTTTAGTAGTGATAAATATCTTGGCGAACCTAAAGAAACTGAGGAAATGAAACCCCAATGGTTCAAACATAACCAAATTCCCTTTACTGATATGTGGCCGGATGATCCATATTGGTTACCTTTAGTTTTGGAAGGTAAGAATGTGGAAGGAAAATTTTTGTTTAAGGATAAGGATACTATTCTTAAACATGAAATTAAAAGTCAAAGTAATTAAAAAAAGGGCGGATTTCGACCCGTCCTTTTTGATTTACTGATTATTCTGGCAAAGGAACGTCAATGTACTCTCTAAAGTGATCAATGTCTCGATCCTTGTATAACTTGGGGATCATATCCTCTGGTTTCCAAGACCTAATCATTTCCTTGACATCATCCGTCGATTGATATTTCCCCCCTTCGGTTGCGTATGTCAGCCCTTCAATTGGATCGACCTGATAAAAAATCATTTGGGCTATACGCATGCCGACCGGCAAAACAATTGAAAGTTCAGTCAAGTGATTGGTCATTTCCATGGTCCAGCGGTTTACATAACCCAAGTCGCCCCAACCGGCGCATTTACATACTGTCGTACCAACTCGGCCAATGGAGCTTCTAGCTCGCATTTCCGTGGAAACGCAGTTGCGTCCGCCAATGAATTCAAAGGTATGAGCAAGAATTGTCTCACCCGGACCAATCACGATAATTAAGTCATCTGGATGGATTTTTTCAAGTTTGCCGTTTTCTTCCATCCACTCAGCCGCTCTGACAGCCTGTTGGGCTTCGCCCCAATACTTCTCGACGTCGGCTTTGCTGAATGGATTTAAAACGGCACGGGAACCTCGAAAACGCTGTTCCCGGAAATACCATTTCCCAAGCCGTGCGTCATAGGAAGTAGTCTGGTGGTTGAGCAGATTGTAGGGGTAAATTACGATATTGCCAGCCTTCCAATGCTCTATTGCCTTATCCCGTGTGAGTAAGCACCGTCCAGGCGGACTTTCAATTTCTTTCTTGTCTTCCACAGTTTTCTCCCGAGGTTAAAGGGTTTGTTAATGAACTTTCAAAACATCTTAACAAAAACAATATAAGGATGTAAAGGCGACCTTGGTCGCTTTTTTATACAAAATTAAAAAACCTGCTAAGAATATCCATTCCTAACAGGTTTATATAAAGGCTCTTTGTCTACTGGTCTATTTCACAACCAAATGGGCAATAATCAGGCCATCGTTAGCTTGAAGAAAGTTGATTTTTTCAAGCTTGATACCGAATGGTTGCCAGGCGTCCAATACTGGTTGTAACAGTATTCGAGCCTTTTGAAACCATTCTTTCTTCGTCGCTGGAGAAATATCCAAGCCGACATCCTCAAAAATCCAAAATTCGCAGCCACCATTGTACACCAGATTAGATACCGCATCCCAGTTTCCGTATTTATCCTGCAGCTCTTTGGGTAGCGCACTCACTAACTCCACAATTATCTGGTCCAATCTTCGATGAAGTTCTGACATTGCCTGCTTTGATTCCTTGAGAGTAATTCCAGCAAAGAATTCTTTTAAATTCTCAATATCCATTTTTACCTCCAAACTGACTGTTAAAGTCTCGGTTTTTTACATTTATTTTTAATACAATACCTTAGAATGGTTTATTGTTTATGTCAAGAACTATTGTTTTATCCACCATTAATCCAAAGAATCAAAAATGATATATCTTGACTTTTTAGGATATTGATATAAAGTTCTATAAAACAAAAAACTAAAATGGGGGTTGAAAATTGAACAAATTTTGGAAATGTTTTGAGGGAAAATTCCTTACCAAAGACGATGATTTGCCAGCCCAAGCTGATGTGGTAATTGCGGTAGGTATCGATGTTAGCAAGGATGGCAAAAATGCCAGTCCATATTCAGCTTCAGTAGCGCAAAAAGCCTTGGAAATATTCAACGACGATAAAGCTAAAAACATTCTTTTATGCGGAGGCTATCGTTTAAATCAAGGTTTAACTGAAGCTGAGTTAATGCATGCTCTGATTGCTAGACAGGTTTTGGATCCTGAAAAAGTGTTTTTGGAAACTCAAAGCAAACAGACCTACCTTAACGCTGATTTGACCCTACAGATTCTCCAAGAACATGGCTGGCATAGCGCAATTATTGTTGCCCAGCAATGGCACGCCCGCCGCGTGAGGGCAACTTTTAAGAAACGCTGGGCAAACACTGGCATAAAGATTTATGTCATCAAAGCACCTTCTGAATACGGTAGCGGCTCGCAAAAACAACTTGATCATTTTATAACCTTTTGCCTTTGGGACACCTTGGCCTTCGTGGCATCCAAACTGAAAGGTTATTGCTAATTCAAAAGCACTGGAGTTAACCCAGTGCTTTTGTTATTTTTCTTAAAGTTGTTAAACTGTATCCATTATCGGGGTATGGCGCAGTTGGCTAGCGCGCATGCATGGGGTGCATGAGGTCGTGGGTTCAAGTCCCACTACCCCGACCAATTAAGCAGCTAACTTACCGTCTTTTAAATGGAAAGTAAGTTTTGCTTCATTCGCAATTCCATCATCGTGGGTAACCGCAATAATTGTGGCGTCTTCGGTTTGGGCCAAATGCTTGAGTAAACCAACGATAATCTTACCCGTGGCGCTGTCTAAATTACCAGTAGGCTCATCTGCTAAAATTAACTTTGGTTTGTTTGCTAATGCCCGGGCTATGGCCACTCGCTGCTGCTCACCCCCGGATAAACGGCTGGGTTTACGGTGGAATTTATCCTTGGTTATACCGACTTGCTCCAGCAACTTAGCAGCACGATTTTTCCGGTGTTTATGATCAATTCCGGAAAATTCCATTGGTAACATGACGTTTTCTAAAGCGCTTAAATTGGGAATTAGGTTGTAATTTTGAAAAATAAAACCAATCTTTTCGCGTCGGTATTGAATTAATTTCCGGTCGCCCATTTTGGTGATATTTTCTCCTTCTACCTCTATTTCCCCAGAACTTGGCTTATCCAAAGCACCTAACAACGAAAGTAGAGTGCTTTTCCCGCTCCCGCTTTTGCCGATAATCACAGAAAAAATTCCACCCGGGACCTCTAAACTGACTCCGGCCACCGCCTTAACTTGACGATCGCCACTTTGGAAAATTTTTGAAATATTTTTGACTTTTAGCATATGGATAATTAATTATTCAGAACGCATTACTTCGGCTGGCCGGATTTTGGCGATAAAAAAGGCTGGAATTGCGCTGCCAATTATGGCAATCAAAATCGCCGCTAGTAAACCATAAAGGATTATGTCATAACCAACTACCGCATGAATGTCCCTTAGGGTATTTTGGATTCCTGGCATTACGCCTCCCCCTATCCTCATTACGGCACCGCCAAATCCACGACCTGAAGCGCTTACTGAAGTAGGATTGCTTTGACTATTTGTCACCAACATATTCAAGACTGGATTACTGAAAATAAAACCCAAAATCACGCCTATAACACTGCTCATTAAGGTTAAAACCATTGCCTCGACAGTAAACTGCGAAACAATTTTGATATTTGATGAGCCAATGGCTTTTAATACCCCGATCTCTCTCCGTCTTTCTCTGACAATCATTAACATAGCTAGAAAAATGATTACTGAACCAGCAATCAAAGCGCCAATAAGGCTATAGGTGGAAATGGTTTTAATATTTTGTAGAGGTTCAATGGCTTGGACGGAAGAATCTTGTTGGGAGACAATATCAACTTTATCGCCCAATTTTGACTTTAGGGCAGTTTCAACGCTGGCAACGCTTTCAATCGAATCCGTTTGGACAATTAGGTTAGAAATTTGGTCAGTTTGGCTAGTTAAATTTTGTAGAGCTTTCAGAGGCATAAATAGGGTTGCATTGGCAAAAGTATTTCCCCCATCAAAAATACCCACGACCTTGATGTCTTTATTGTAAGCTTTAAAAGTAGAATCAACTTTTAAGTTGTTCTTTGTAGCTAAATCCGTACCTATAAGCGCAATATTTTGATCGGTATTTACATCAAAGACGGACCCAGAAGTGATGTCTAATTTACTGACATTCAAACTTGAAGTTGAGGTTAAATCATTTGTGCCAGTGACCATGATTGGCATGGTAATTTCCCTGGGGAGTTCAGGTAAATCATTAGCTTCTTGCTGAATTCGCCTGCCAAAAGTTCCGGCCTCAATAGCTGACTTAAGATTGGTATTTTGACTTTCCAAACGGTCACTTAGGGTCTGTGAAATTTTCTTGATATTTGGTATTGAAGCTAAATTTTCTACGTCTGTTTTAGATAATAATTCTCCGCCACCCTCAAAACCACGAATCCCGGCAGGCGTAACCGCGATTGTATTCCCTATACTGCTTTTCACATTTTCAATCCTAGCTTGAACGGTTTTTAGAGATAACAACATGATTAAACTTAAAGCAATAGCAATGCCCAAAATCAAAGTTATTGAAGCTGTTCGGATGTTGTTTCTAAAAGCGTTTTTTATACCCCGATTTAATACACTCATATTTTGATACTAATTAACAATTCAATACTAATTAAATTTTAAATCTTTTAGCTTAGAATAAGCTTAATTGTGTACTAAAGGAATTTCTATGGTAAAAGTCGAACCTTGGCCAACCTGGCTCTCAACTGAAATTTTTCCTTTATGCATTTCCGCAATTCTTTTAGCGATAGAAAGCCCTAGGCCATAACCGTCTACTTTATTCTTTGAGCGCGAAGTATCAGCTCGGTAAAAACGGTTAAAAATATATGGCAAATCAGAAGCCTTGATGCCAATACCTTGGTCTTTAATTTTGATTATTGCTTGGTCTTTTTCCTCTTCTATTATAATAAAAATTTTTGATTTTTCCTGACTATATTTAATGGCGTTATCTAATAAAATGATAAATAATTCAGTTAATCCTGCTTTATCACCCCTCACAAATAAATTCTGAAAGCTATTTTCAAACTCAATTAACTTTTTCTTGGCTAAACTTTCAATCTTCGAATATGCTTCGGCAATAACTTCTTCCACAGACACCTTGCCAAACTCAAAATTGACTTGCCCATTTTGGTTGGCAAGTTTTAAAAGTGCACTGGAAAGGGTCTCAAGCTTACTGATTTCCTCTAAGTTGCTAGCTAATAACTTTTTAGCCTCGTGAGAGCTGAGTTCGCCATTACGAAGATTGACTTCAATTTCCGTGCGCATGGCAGTTAAAGGCGTCCGCAATTCATGTGAAGCATCAGCTGTAAAACGGTTTTGCGATTCCATAGCCTCTTCAATTGGTCTCATGGTTCGTCTGGCCCAAAAATAACTTAGACCAGAAGAAAGGGCTAAAATTAACAGGTTAAAATATAATAAATTAAGCTTTAATTTATCGTTGCTTTCGTGCAATTGTTGGATACGAATATTTTCCATGTCTTGGAAGGGGTTTGTTAAAAAGCTGCCTGGTGGCAAACCTCTAAATACTCCAGCTTGCCGATCCAAACCGCGATTTAGCTCATTTGATGATATTTTAAAAATCGCAAGACTAAAAGACGCGCTGATTAACATGATAATCAAAACGTAAAATGAGGATAACTTTAAATAAGTTAAATTAATTTTCATCTTGTAGAAATGCATATTTTCAATTTTCAAGCTTATAGCCAAAACCTCGGCTGGTTTTAATTAATTGCGGAAGGTCAGGAAAGGGCTTATCAATTTTATTCCGTAAATAGCCAATGTAGACCTCAACGGTATTTGGCAAAATATCCGCATCATAATCCCAAACATGGGAAATTATATTATCTTTGGTCAATATCCGGCCGGGATTCCTCATTAAATATTCCAATAAAGCAAATTCCTTACTGGATAATTCAATTTTTCTTCCGTTTCTTTTCACTTCAAAGGTCAATCGATTCAGCTCCAAATCACTGATTTTCAAAATATTATCAAGGGCTTTTTCTGGCCGTCTTAACAAAGCCCGAACCCTGGCTAAAAGCTCCTCAAAAGCAAAAGGCTTAATTAAATAATCATCAGCTCCGGCATTTAAGCCTTCGATTTTATCTCGTAATTTATCCTTAGCCGTCAAAATCAATATTGGAATGTTGTTCTTTTCCTGCCTTAACATTTGGCAAATCTTGATACCATCAGTGCCAGGCAACATCCGATCCAAGATAATTAAATCATATTTATTCAGCAATACTGAACCCAACTTTTCCCTACCATCATAAGAAACATCCACGGCAAAGCGTTCTTGTTCCAAGCCCTTTTTAATAGCATTGGCAATTTTATGGTCGTCTTCAATGACTAAAATACGCATATTTATAAGATACTCTTATATACTGAAAAAAACCTGAGAATATTTCAACCTTTTTAAACTTACATTTCTAATTAAAAAAGCGCCACTTTTGAGAGAATGGCGCTTTTTTGAATCTATTATTTAAAACTGGATATCTTCTTCAATCCGTTTATAAGCATGAATTTCCTCTTCCACAAACCAGTTAGCAATTTCATGTTTGGCTTCTTCTGGGGTTTCTGAAGCATGCATAATGTTATGGACTGAACGTTTTTCCTTATTGGCTGCGGCGGCTGAATCAACGGAATAGTCACCCCTGACCGTACCCATATCTGCCAAATACGGCATGGTATTCCCAGCTATTTTCCTGATCATATCCACGGCATGCACGCCCTGGACTACCATTTTCACCACTGGCCCGCTGGTCATAAAATCTAAAAGCCAAGAACGCACCATTTTGCCGATTTCCAACAAGTCTTCAGTGCCCAGCTCACCTTTCAAATCATAGCCGTATTTTTCATAGGTCTTTTTGGTTTTTTCGCCTAAACGGGTGATCCAGGCCTCGTCTTTTGGATAATGCTTGTCCATTTCCGGTTTGGTTGCCCAAATCATTTTTAAAGCAATGATTTTCAGGCCGCGCTGTTCAATGCGGTGCATGATTTCGCCAATCAAACCGCGCTTGACACCGTCTGGCTTAACCAAAACTAAAGTTCGCTCTTCGCGTGGATGGGGTGTAGACATATCTTTACAAAAAATTAATTATTTTAAAAGGGATTTGACTTTATCAACAATTGCCGAGGGAGTAAAGTTGGTTTTTATGAAATAATCAGTTGAACCCAGCTCCTGGCCCTTTTTCACGTCTTCTTCTTGGCCAAGGTTGGTCAGCATGACGATTGGGGTTTTTTGAAAGTCCGGATTTTCGCGCAGCTGCTTCAAGACCTGGAAGCCATCCATTTTCGGCATGATGATATCCAACAGGATAATATCGGGTTTTATTTTTTTGACTAGTTCCAAACCCGCAGCCCCATCTGCTGCATCATGGATCTCGTAACCAGCTTTGGTAAACTTGGCTTGGTACATTTCACGGATCATTTGGTCGTCTTCAATCAAGACAACCACGGATTTACTTTTTGGCATAAATGTTTTGTTAATCTAACTCTTAAAACTTATCATAATTCAAGGCATTCCCGCAAATTTCTTAAACTTTTGGGGCGCTTAAATTTGCGATCCCGCTGAGGTTTTCATAAGCTGCCGCAGCTTGGAAAACCAAATCGTCCCTGAATCTGGGCCCCATAAACTGGCCGCCCACTGGCAATTGGTGGGCAAAGCCAATGGGCAGGGAAATTGCCGGCAGGTTGGCGATATTCGCTGGATCCGTGAAAATATCCGACAAATACATGGTCAAGGGGTCTTCAAATTTTTCTCCAAGCTTAAAGGCTACCGTCGGCGAGGTTGGTCCAAAAATCACATCAACTTTTTTAAAGGCTTGCGCAAAATCTTTGGCAATGGCTTTTTGGAGCAAAATTGCTTTGTGATAATACTTATCCGCATAACCTTTTGACAAGGTGTAAGTTCCCAATAAAATCCGCCTTTGGGCTTCTAAGCCCAAACCCTGGGCCCTAACCCTTTTGGTATAGTCAAAAAAGTTTTCTGCTTCCTTGAATTCCTTGCCCAAACCGTAACGGATGCCATCATACCTGGCCAGGTTCGAGGAAACTTCACTGGTGACGATAATATAGTAAACCGCCAGGCTTAATTTGGCACGTGGCACTTCAATTTCCACAATTTCCGCGCTATTTTCTTTCATGAGTTTAATGGCTTCTTGGGTTTTTTTGGTTACCTCTTCATCCATGCCTTCAATAAAGGTGTCTCTTAACATTCCGATTTTCAAATTTTTAAAACCTTTATTTAAAATTTCTTCATCATAAAGCGGTGCTTTAACCGTAGTTCGATCATTGGGATCTGGACCTGTAATGGTTGAATAAACTTTAAAAGCATCTTTGACGTTCCTGGCAAAAGGACCAATCTGATCTAAAGAAGAAGCCAGGGCAATCAAGCCATAACGCGAAACCCGGCCATAGGTTGGTTTAAAGCCCACGAGTCCGCAAAAACTGGCTGGCTGGCGGATAGAGCCGCCAGTGTCAGAGCCCAATGCAACCAAGGCTTCCTGACTTGCCACGGCCGCAGCTGAACCGCCAGAAGAACCGCCGGGAACTCTTTCCAGGTTCCAAGGATTCTTTGTTGGTTTATAAGCCGAATTCTCAGTTGAAGAACCCATGGCAAATTCATCCAAATTAGTTTTGCCCAAGATTACAGCACCCGCACCTAATAATTTTTCAACAGCAGTAGCGGTGTAGGGTGAGACATAATTTTCCAGGATTTTTGAAGCGGCAGTAGTCTTCGAACCTAAAAGACAAAGATTGTCTTTTATGGCTACCGGTATGCCAAAAAGGCCTGTGGGCTTTTCTCCTTTTTGCAGCTTATCATCTAACTCTTCTGCGCGCTTAATGGCCTGATCGCCTAAAATCTCTAAATAAGCGCCGATCTTGGAATCTTGATGGGTTATGGAGTCTAAATATGCGCTTACCACCGCTTCAACCGAAAGCTCGCCCGAGGCATAGGCTTCTTGAAGCTGGTCAATAGTTAAAAGCTTAATTTCCATTTTAAGTCAAGGGTGGTGAAACGATATATTTACCTTCTTTTTTAGGCGGCAGTTTTTCTAAATTTTTAATATCCGATTCGCCTGGCTTGTCAGTTCGAAATTCAATTGGACTTAAACCCCCAAACTCTTTTTTTTCCTCGTCTGTAATTTGTTCATTATTAATCACCTCAACATAATCAATGACCCGAGACAACTGCTCGGCAAATTTTTGTTCAGTTGTTTTATCCAGATTTAGCCTGGCTAACTTGGCTAAATGCTCGATATCTTGTTCAGAAAGCTGCATATACCTTGATTATATCCTACTTTATTAATTCCCTGAATTCTTTTTCGTCGATGATTTTAACGCCCAGTTTATTGGCTTTTTTCGCTTTGGAACCGGGATTTTCCCCAACCACCACGTAATCAGTTTTGGCGCTGACGCTATTCGCCCAATGCCCGCCAGCATTCCTTATTGTCTCCTTGGCCTGCTCACGGCTATAATTTTCCAATACGCCAGTAACCACGATTGTTTTGCCAAGCAAATTACCTGAGGCTTTTTTGGTTTTGATTGCCTCTATGTAGACTATTTTTTCCAATCGGCTAAGCAGCCTCTGATTTTCAGAATTAGCAAAGTACTCGACTAAGCTATCAGCCATGATTTCTCCGATTTCATGGATTTTTAATAATTCAACTTTTTTGGCATTTTTCAATTTTGGAAAACTTGAAAAATTATTGGCTAAATCCAGGCTAGTCTGTTCGCCAATATGCCGAATGCCCAAGGCATAAATAAATCTGGCTAAAGTTGTTTTTTTTGAACTTTCAATGCTGGTGATAATGTTTTCCGCGGATTTTTCTGCAAATCGCTCCAGGGGTTCCAAATCCTTTTGGGATAATTTATACAAATCCGCCGGATTTCGGATTAAATCCGCGTTCCAAAGCTGTTCCAAAATTTTGGGGCCCAAGCCGTCAATATTCAAGGCATTCTTAGCGACAAAATGTTGGAGTTTTTCCATTTGTTGAGCAAAGCATTTTTTATTCGTACAATAATACGCCACTTCATCTTCCTGCTTTTCAATTTTGGAATGGCAGACTGGGCAATGGCTTGGCATTTTAAAATTCTTTTCTTTGCCAGTCCTGAACTTGGGCAAAATTTGGACAATATCCGGAATTATGTCGCCGGCTTTTTCAATTATCACGGTATCGCCAATTTTCACACCTAAACGATGGATCTCGTCTAGATTGTGCAAAGTTGCCCTGGAAACTGTTGAACCGGCAACCTGGACTGGCTGCAAATGGGCAACAGGGGTCAAAGCTCCTGTCCGACCGACCTGGACCTGGATATCTTCAATAATGGTCGTGGCTTGCTCGGCTGGAAATTTATAAGCAATGGCCCCACGCGGAGTTTTGCCGACTACACCCAAGCGCCTATATATTTCCAATTGGTTTATACAAACCACATTACCATCTATCCAATATGGTAAACTATTACGTTTTTTGGCAATCTCTTTATGATAAGTTTCAATTTCATCCAAAGTTTTGCACAAACGATTTATTTTCCCGCTTTCAAATCCTAGTTCATGCAAAGCCTCATGGATTTCCTGGTGGGTTTTTACCCCAATATCCGTAACCAAATCATAAGCCAAGAAAGACAATTTTCGGGAAGCTGTTATTTTGGGATCCAGTTGCCGGACTGCCCCGGCTGAAGCATTCCGAGGGTTGGCAAATTCAGGCTGGCCTGATTTTTTTTGGATTTTATTCAAGTCCTCAAAAACTTTTTTCTTCATGTAAACCTCTCCCCTGACTTCCACAATTTCCGGGAGTGGATATTTTTTTGAATTTCTCAAGCTTAAAGGGATAGCTTCAATAGTTTTTGCATTTTGAGTAATGTCTTCACCGACTTTACCATCACCACGCGTGCTCGCTCGGACTAAAATTCCTTTTTGATAAGTCAGGCTTAAGGCCAAGCCATCGACTTTTAATTCAGCAAAATATTCAGGTTTTAAATTGCCAGGCAATAATTTTTTAAGCCTTTCTTGCCAGGTTTCAACTTCTTCAAAATCAAAAACATCATTTAAAGACAACATGGGAATGGGATGCGGCGCTTTTTTAAATTTATCCAAGGGCTTGCCCCCGACCCTTTGCGTGGGGGAATCAGGCGTCAGGAATTCTGGAAATCTTTCTTCCAAATTTTGCAATTCGTGTTTTAAGGAATCCAATGCCGCATCAGGAATTTCTGACTTATCCAAAACATGATATTGGTAACGGTAATAATCAATCTGCTCCCGTAATTTCTGGATCCTAATTTTAGCTTCAGATTTTGTCATATAGTCATTTACTTCTATTTATCTACCTTATTTAAGGCAAAGCGATATTCAATTTTTCCTCCCCCCTTATGCGGGGGAGGAACCAAAGGAGAGGGGGGATAAAAAATCAAAAATTGTCTCCATTACTCCGGATAAATTTTTATGAATATCGTTACTCCAAAACCTTAAAACATAAAATTTTTGTTTTTTTAAAAAAATATCACGGGTCTCATCTTTAGCTTTTTGTTCGTCATAATTATGACCGCCACCATCAACTTCAATGATTAACCGTTTAATCGGACAACAAAAATCAACAATATAGTTATTAATTGGGTATTGCCGATAAAATTTATATCCTAATAGTTTCTTATTTCTTAAATTTTGCCACAAAATAGCCTCTGATGAAGTTTGTTTTTTTCGAAATACCCTTGCTCTATTGGTTAATATTTTTCTCATGTATAATTGTTTTCCTCCTCACCCATCCCGCCATTTGGCGGGATTCCCTCTCCTGCCAGAGGAGAGGGAATAATTAGTATAAATTCCGAATAATTATATTCTATAATTTCTGGAAAATAAATAAATTTTCTTGTATGCTTCCATTACTATGAAACCAGTATACCGCATTTCAGGCTTGGTGTTGATTGTTAGCTTGGCTATGCTAATGCTCTTCAACCTCTGGAAACCCATTAAGGTTAATTTCCAGGATTTAACTAATTTTCAACTCTTAAAAACCAAAGAAAAACCTTTGGCTTTTGCCGTCATTGGCGATAATGAAGGTGAAAATTCCATATACACAGGCCTGATTGGACAAATTGCCAAAGATCCCGAAATAAAATTCTTGTTGCATGTGGGTGATGCCACGGAAAATGGCACCCAGGCAGAATTCGAAAGTTTAAAAAAACTTCATGCCAATTTGGGCTTAAAAATTCCCATCTATTATATTCCTGGCAACCACGATTTGGCCGAAGACCAAAATGGGGGCATTTGGACAGGGCAAGTCGGGCCAAGATGGCAAGCAGTTGATATAGAAAATATCCACCTGGTTTTGCTGGATAATTCCAACCGTAAAATCGGCTTTGAGGAAACCGAACTTGCCTGGCTGGAAAATGACCTGGCGGATTACGCTAAAAATAAATTAAAAAATTCAGTGCTGGTTTTGGCTTATCACCGGCCTTTTAATTATCCTTTAGCTTCGATTCTAGGCGACGACGAAACCAAAACCTCAACTGCCAGCAACGCTAAGTTCCTGGCGATTTTGGCCAAATACCCGCCTAACCAAATTTTTACCGGGCATATCCATAATTACTTTGACTTTACTATGGCTTTGGCCAAAGACAGCCAAGGCAAGGTGACTAAAAGCGTACCAGTCATAGTCACTGGCGGCGGCGGCCAATTGCCCCAGAGCGCTTTGGGCGGCTTATTCAAGCCCAAATACCATGCCCTAAAAGTCCTGGTGCAAGGCAAAACCATTTCCACGGATTTTATTTATCCGCTTGAAAATTAAATTTGCTAGGTTGGGCAATATGTTTCGCTAGGATCTATAAAAGTGGCTTTGGAAATAAGCTCGTATTGTGTTGGACCATCTGCGGGGATAGCGCTAAAAGTAATAGTGTTTCCAGAAGCAGTACTAAAAGTATAATAATTTCTAACAATACAGCTAGTAATATTCGATGTAACTATAATTGTTTGTGGCTCTGTGCCAGATGCGGCACCACTGGTAGTAATATCAAACTCACCCCAAGTTTTAGCGTCAGCTCTTAACAAACGAATATAATATTGGCATGGCGAGCTGTCGCAGCCAACAAAAGCCACGTCACTAATGGGACTACTCACTGCCGGATATGGCCCAAATTTCTTAATTGTTTGGTCTACGGAAACAGATAACTCTTTTTTTAAATCCTCTTCACTAAAAATCACAAAATCATAAAACGAAGAAAGGGGGGTTGACCAAGGGAAAGTGGCAACCAAAGCCTGGGTTTGGCCGGCGTAATTACTGACGGATTTGACCTGGATTTGCGTGCTTAAATCTGTTGGAGACGTATAAACTTTAAAATTCTTGATATCCCCATCGCCTGGAGTTGGTGGACCGGGTGGTTTTAAGGCAGTCACCTTAAACCTAAAACCAGCTAATGACCCAGTATACGTAAATGCCGAAAAAAAATAAGTTAAATCTATTGCCTGACCGCCATAAGGAGCACAGCCAGACGGATCACTGAAATTTGAATGGGCGACTAAGGCTTTTTGCGGCGCGGAAACCTCCAAATTTTCTGACCAGGCAATCCAAGTAACTTCCATAACCTCGTTATCTTTATAAGGAGCTTCTTCATCAGTAGACTCGCCATAAACGCAAAAAACTGGAGGATCTATCCCAATCGAGGACAAACTTGCGTCTACATCATATAAATCAATAAACGCACTGCTATTTTCCTTAAGTTCTGTGGGTACGGTCTGGCCGCCGGAAAGACTATCGCTTTTTGTTAAATCGGCGGTTATATCGCTGCCAGACGGAAAAACTAAACTTTGTATGGCTGTTAAGGCTTCTGCAATCGTGCCGCCTTTTTTTTCTTTTAACGTCTCTAAAGCGTTTTCAATGCCTGATTCGGCGATATAATAATTCTGGTGGCCTTGGGTAACGACTAAATTAATTTTCACCTGGGAGACCACTACCGTGCTGATGGTAATGCCAATCGCCACCACCACTGACATAACCAATAAAGAAACTAGCAGAGTTATGCCTTTATTTTCTTGATTGGCTGATTTCTTAGCTTTTTTTCTGTGGGAAATATTAAGGCGCATAGCGGTTTAAAAGGTCAAAATTCTTATAGACCCGGCTGGTTATGGTGGTTTGGTAGGTTTCTGAAAGCGTGGTCTGGTTGGCTTTCCTGGATACGGTCAAACTGAAAGTGACTTTTGGGTGCAAAGGGATTAAATCACCATAAACTTTTGGTACGCAATAACAGGAAGTCCCTTTTTGGTAAGCACAATCGATACTACCATCTTCATTGCAATAAGTCCCCCATTCGGTGCAGGCAGTCGGAGCCCCCGGGGTTCCGCATGCTTGGTAAGATTTACCCTGAAATGGGTTTTGGGAAGGGGTGATTAAAAAAGTGAAATTGGTTATGGTTAAATTTTCTGGTGTTACAACCGACCAGTTCGTGCCGCCAACGCAAGAAGTGCTGATAGGGCTAGCTGAAAAATATTTTTTTATTACCCCGCCGTCTAATTTATAATAATAATATTCATTCAAAGCGCTCCGGATTGCCAAACATTTTTTTCCCGTGCCATCAAGAGAATCAAAAAGTATGGTTTTTTCAATTGGTTCTGTAAAATTGGTAGAATAATAAGCATAATCAACCACGCCTTCCCTTAAGACCTGGGCGATTTCCTCAATGGCTGAGCGGGCATCATTTTGCATTTCCTGCTGGGTAATGGTCCTTCTTTGGCTTTGGACAAAAGAGACAAAAGTGGCGGTTGCCAAAACCATAGCAACGGAAAAAACCGCCATGGCAATAATGACCTCAATAAGCGTGAATCCAGCACCACTTTTCATTCGGAATGAAAAGTGGTGCTGGATAAATCCCACCTTTTTTTTCAAAAAAAGTCTTTTTTTGTGATTTTGGATATTTTTCAAGTAAAATCTCATTAATTATTATTAATTATTTTTATGGAAAGTGGTGCTGGGTAAACCCATGTAATTATCACAACCCAACTCTTCTTTTTAATTCTCTAATAGCATTACCATTGTATTTAAGCCTCTTTTCCCGCAAACGGGCTTGGCCTTCGTTATTATATGCTTCATAATATACTAATTCCCAAGGCATATATCTTTTTGTTGAAAACACTAGTCCTTTATTGTGCTGTCGTAGTCTCAATTTTAAATTATTGGTGGAGCCAATGTAAATTGCTTTATTTTTCTTGCTTCGTAATAAATAGACAAAATACATTTTTCAAATCTAGTCATTTATTAATCCCGTACCACTTTTCAATGAAAGTCTTTTTTGTTGATTGTCAATTTTTTGCCGGTAAAAATTCATGGTTGGCAGTTTAAGCGTTCAAATGAATTGGCGCGGGATTAAAAATTAATCCAATCGTAAATAAATTCTTGGTATTTGACATTGGTTGGACTCAAGGCTGTTGACCAGCGAACTTCAACATTTGCTAAAATCCCGACTTTTTTTACGGTGTTAGCGTCAGCAACATTCCAAACCTGTGTTCTCACGTAGTCGTAGCAATTGAGAACTGAGTCTACTGGCAGTAAAACAGTGGTGTCAGGAGTACCATTGTGTGTTCCGCGGCAAACAGATTGCAGGGTTATCATGCGGTAAAATTTTGTCTTTTCCAATCCAGGGGTAGTATCTGGAAGGACATTTTGAGTGTAAGTATTGTTATATTTATAAACCCGGCTTCTCTTTTCAATCAGGTTAGGATCATCAACCGTTGGGGCTTCCCAAGCTGCGGGAATATTTGCTAGCGGATCAGTGCCGATAAAAAATAAAGTGCTGTTGTCTTGATTAAAATCTATTTTTTCATAAGGCTTAATGCTCCCGGCAACAGTTGTCAAAATTTGCGGATAACCGCCATAGGCCATAATGTAAGAATTTCTATATATATAATTAATTAGCCAAACCACATCAGTAATGTTCAATTTGTCATCGCCATTAAAATCACAAGGAGTTGTTGTATAGGGCGGTGTACCTGGGACGGGATATTGATAATCTTCACAAATCGGAGGCAAAATATTTGGTGGTTCAAATAAGTATTTTTCAATAACTATTGCATCACAGTCATTCAGTTTATTATCATTAGAACTAACATCTGGCGCGTTAACACAAGGACTAGATTCTGTCCCTTCTCCAGTGGCAATATCATAATATTCCTTATAGCCTAAGACCGCTTTTGATTTTTTTTTGTATAAAAAATAATCCCAGCTTATATAGGGCGATTCAATGCCCATTAGGGTTGCGGAATTCCTGAGATTATAAACCAATTCCATGCCTTCCCTGGCCAGATTTTGGGCAATGACCCGGTCTTGGTTTGTCCGGCCAAGCTTTATGGTCGTGGTAACCAAAACCAAAGAGCCAATTACGCCAGTCATAATCACGCCAATGGCGATGATGGCTTCTAAGAGGGTCTGGCCTTTATGGGTTTTCTTTTTTAAGCCAAAAAAATTCATTTTAATTAAAACCTAAAATTTACAATCCGCATCGACTGACCGGCTGATCATGCCCTCTTTAGTAACAGTAACAACCTGGCAGTCAGTATCACGGTTTTTTACCCCCAGCATAATTTCCGCTTTAAGCCAGATGTCTGTCAAGTTAGGTCCGCCAGGCAAAAAATATTCAATATTATCAGAGATGTATGTTTGTCTGCCAGTAGGCGGAGAAAAATTGATATATAATTGCAAAGGATAATTTGCTGGAACAACAGTATTAATTCCTGGAATAATAGCACCGGACAGGCTCCAAGGGGAATAATGATCTGCGCTAAGACCAGTATTCGATACATCGCATGTATAATAAGTCAGGTTTGAATCAGTTCCCCTGGTTAATTTAAAATCTTTAATCTTAACTTTATCATTCAATACTACTTCTTTTTCCAAAGTATCACCATAATTCTCACCAGTTTGCCAGCTGCCAATTCTCCTGTCATATGAAGTCGGACCATTGGGGTTATAAAGTAAAGGATTCATCGGAAAGCAAGAATTGTACGCTGTTGAGCCAACACAGCTCAGGTTATCACCGTATAAAAAATAAGCATTTGGATTATTCGGGTTACTGATATCCACCCCATGCTCAATCCACGGCAACGTCGTACCCACAACAGTACCATTCTTGCAACCTAAAACAATCCCATATCCACCTTTAGGAGTTTCTTGGGTTGGATTACAGGTATCGCCCGTCGGACAATCTGAATCGGTTTTACAGGTTTGCCCAATATTAGTAGTGCAAAAACGTAAAATTTGGCCAGCCGCGGTTTCTTCCTGTGCTAACCTGATATTAGACATTAACATTGCGGTTTCCCGGTTTAAGACGCTGTCATCATTGCCCCGCCGGTAATTCGCCAAAATCACGGACAATAAAGCCAGCATAATCCCCATCGCTACCAGGGTTTCAATCAAGGTAAATCCAGCACCACTTTTCAAAAAAGGTCTTTCGTGCTGGTTATTGATTTTTTTCTGGTCAAAATTCATAGTGATATTTATAGCGTATTATTGAAAAGTGGTGCTGGATAAACTCTTTAATTGTCTATTTCTTTGTTTATTAATTATTTTTTAACTTTTAGAAATTAACTCTCAAAACTGCAATTCGGATCATTATCTTTAGTAATAAATCCGTCTTTGCTAATTGACACGATTTTGCAATCCGTATTCCGGTCTTTTAAGCCGAACATTACGCTTACTTTCTGCCAATTATTTCCGCCAGGTGTTTGTGTCCTAACGCCATCAGTAATTTCCAATTGCCTGCCGTCTGGCGGTTTAAACCTGATTGTCGCTTGTAAGGGATACTCCGCGGGAACAACACCGTGGTCTGGAACCGGCCTCCCTCTCAAATCTGACAAATTAATTGATTTACAAGAATACATTTCTAAATTAGAGGAAACTATCTGCAAATCTTTAAACACTAATTTATTATCCAGCTCATAAGTATTAACCAGGGTGTCTCCTATGGTAGGAGGGTTTATCATAGGAGAAGAATTTATCAGAGTTATCAGGCCATCAGAGTCTATATAAGACCAATCAAAATTTAAATTATTAAAACAATTAGAATTACAGGAAAGCCTATCGCCAAAAATAAAATAAGGGGTAGTATTGGTTTCGGTTACATCATCCATTACGTCCATTTTTGGATAATCCAAACCCCACTGATAACTCGGGTCACAATTAAAAACTATTGCATAACCGCCTTTTGGCGTATCAGCCTCCAAACAAGTTGTTGATGAAGGACAATCCGAATCTACACTGCAAGTTTTGCCATAATTTGGATTTTCGCAATATTTTCCGGTTGTCCCGCCGGCAGTCTGTTCCTGGGTCAGCCTAACTCTGGTCATAAGCAAGTTGATTTCTTTTTCCAAAATACTGTCATCGCCGCCCCGGCGGTAATTGCCAATGACCACGCCCATTAGGAGCGCAGTGATGCCTATAGTCACTAATATTTCCAGGATTGAAAATCCTTTTTTCAATTTAGCCATGAATTTTTTAATGTTTTGTTGAAAAGTGGTGCTGGATTTACAAACCGATAATCCCCTTATACCAGGATACCACTTCAGGCCCAAAAATAAAGGCTAAAATGCCAAAAATCCCCAAAAACACGCCAAAGGGGATCTTGCTTTTTAACTTGGCTTTGCCTCTGGAAAGCAAATATATTGCCCAGAGGCTGCCCATAAAATAGGAAGCGAAAAGCGCCAAGGCAGTACCCCAGAAACCCAAGAATACTCCTAATAAAGCACCAATGCGGATATCGCCGCTACCCACCCATTTGCCTTTGGAAACCACCCACTGCAGTAAAAACCAGGTTGAGCCAAGTAGCAAGCCAAGAAGCAAGCTTTGCCAATCTTTAAAATTGGTCAAAAGCTGCAATACTAAAATTATAATTATTCCTGGCAGGCTTATGCTGTCTGGGACAATTTGGAATTTTCCGTCAATAAAAGCTAAAGCCATTAAAAACCCTGCGCCAATAAAGCCAATCAATGCTACCCAAGTCAAACCGTATTGCCAAAAAATTAAGGCAAAAAACAGCGCGGTTAAAAATTCCACCAAAGGATATTGCCAGCTGATTTTTTTGTGGCAATATCGGCAGCGGAATTTCAGAAATAGAAAACTAAAAAGCGGAACCAAATCCAAAAAACGCAAAGCGTGCCGGCACTTTGGACATTTTGACCTTTGGTTTAATTTCAAAAATTTCTTTTTCTTGGGCAAGCGCAAAATCACCACATTTAAAAAACTGCCAATGCAGAGGCCGAGGAGAAAAATAAATATGTAAGCAATTATGTTCATTTTTTATTTTAATTAAACTTTACCTTTCATTCCTCCTCTCCTCTCGCGGGAGAGGAGATAGAGGTGAGGGGGAACTTAGAAAATCAAGAATTACTTGATAAACACCTTCTAAATTTGAATCAATATCATTGTTCCAAAATCGGATAACTTTGCATCCTTGGTTTTTCAGATAATTACTCCTAAATGAATCACGCTTAGAAAATCGTTCATGACTATGCTGACCCCCATCAACTTCAACAATAAATTTTTTCTCTGGACAATAGAAATCAACAATATACTTGCCTAGATGTACTTGCCGCCTAAATTTATAGCCAGAGCATTGTCTGTTTTTAAGTCTTGACCATAATTTTACTTCTTGCGGAGTTTGCCTTTGCCTAAGCCTCTTTGCTTTTATGGTTAATGGTTTCAGTTTCATAATACTTACCACCTCACCTGTCCCTCGACTTTGCTCGGGACATCCTCTCCCCCTAAAAGGCGGAGAGGAGGATAAATATAACCATTGCCTTACTTTCTCCCTCCTTTCCCGTCCCTGCCGCGGCTGCGGGACTCGCAAAGACGGTTGATTAAAGATCGGTCATTGCGAGCGACCTCGCTCTTACAAGGAAGCGCGGCAATCTTGCTTTTCAAAAATTTTATTTTATTCCCGCCGGGGTTAGGGTATGTTTGCCTTTTGCCAAACCCGTGGCGCCAACTTCTAAAGAAAAAGTTATTTCGTAAGTGGTGGCGTCCGGGACTTTAGAAACCAAATATTCTGTGCCTTTGGGGTCTTTAAAATTCTTTACGCTTGGAAAATCCTGGGCCAAGTTACACACCCGAACCGGACTACCGACCGCATCACAGCCATTCTGCGCAGCCTGGGCATAGCTGGCAGTGCGATTGAAAAGCGCCATAAACCCGACTTGGATTCTGGCCATATCAGCCACCCTTTGGGCATCCCTAGTTTTCGCCCTTTCGGCACCAATAATCCTTAAACCAAAAAAGATGACCAGCAAAAAGGCTAAGCTAATTAAAACAATACCGATCATGCCAATACCTTTTTTCATCATAAAGTAATTATATTATATAAACTTGACTTTGACTAATTATTATTTACAGCCGCTTAAACAAGCTCTCGCCTGGTTTTAGAATATCTTTATAAGCTTTTTCGGCCTCTTTAACAATCGCGTCGGCTTTTGTGAAATCTTTTTGAAAGCGTAAAAAATTAACGAATTCCGCGGTTGCGTCAGGATGAAAATGGCGGTCAATCTCCAGCATTTTTTCATAACTAATGCGGGTTTTTGCATAATCTTTATTAGCTAAAGCTATACGCGCCTGAACCAAATACGTTGTGTAGTTTATTTTTGACCACTTCAAGGCTTGATTAACTTGTTCTTCAGCTCTTATCAAAGCATCGGCTTGAGAGTTATGTCTCAACCATAATGAGGTTGCCAAGTTTGTCATTCTCACGGGATCTGGATCATATTTTAACCCTTTTTGAAAATTCGGAATGGCTTGTTGGTCTTCACCTTGCTCAACCAAACGTTCGGCTCTGGCAAAATAGGTATAACTGGCCACAACACCCAGGCCCCGGATAAGAACCAAGCCTCCTAAAATAATAAATAAACTAGCAATTAAACCAGACTTTAACGGTGTTGCCTTATTTTGTACAGGCAATAAAACTAAACCGGAAATAATCCAAAAACCGACCCAGATTCCAGGAAAATGCCAGCCAAAATCAACAAATGCATTCAAAGCTGAAGCCAGCAAGCCCATACCAGCTCCAAAAATTAAAATTTTATCAATTTCGGATTTTTGGTAAGTCCGCACAGTCGCAGTTGCTAATGAAATTATAATGATTAAAAATGCTAACCCTCCCAATATTCCGGTTTCAGTAAAAATCTCTAAATAGGCGTTGTGAACATAGCGTGGCTGTTCCAAGCGCGAATTTGCGTACTGAGAAAACGCTTGCTGATAATTACCCAAACCAATCCCAACGATTGGATGTTTTTTAAACATAGCAAATGCAACGGCGTTAAATTGCCAACGTTGCGTAAAACTGGACTTAAAATGCGTTTGGGAAATTATCTTATCTAATCGAACCGCCGTTTTAAAAGAATGGGTTTGAAAAAAACGTATGCCAACGCCCACAACGATTAAGCCAATAATTACCCCCCCCGTAAGTAAAAACCATTTTCTTTTAATGTTTTTTCGCCAAATAACAAGAACAAAGATTAATACCCCTACCAATGCTACAAATCCCGTAACCGAAAAACTTAAAATTAAAGAAATAGCAATGCTCACAGAAGAAATCAAAATGCTTATTCTAGTCAATCGCTTTGTTTCAAATATCAAGGCAATAGCCAAAGGCAGGGTCAATACGCAGTAACCCCCTAAGGCATTGGCATTTTTAAAAAAGCCCCCGGCTCTATCTAAACCGGGCACGCTTATAAAATTGACAATCGCCCATAAGCTGCCGGCTCCCGCAATCCAAACCATGATTAACAACATTTTTTTCCGGTATTGCCGGTCTATTGACCAGGCACTTAAGAAAAAAACAGCGGAAATGAACCAATATATCCAGGTTCTCAAGGCTTGATATTTGTCACCGGCGAAAGGCACGGTTAGAGAAAAAAATACAATTAAAATTAAAAACCACCGCCAAGGAGAGAACCAGTCCTGACCAAAACCAAGATTTTGACGGCTAAAAAGCAATAAAAGAATTGTCAGGATTCCCAAAAACCCTTCCACCCACGGCGTCGAGTCGCCAGCAAAAGTGTTGGTCACAAAAAACGCAAAGCCTAGAACAATCGGCAAAACCGCCTCTCTTTTAACTTTCATATTCTCTAAGTTTGGGGACAATTAACTGAATTTACTTCCTGGCTAGTGGCTTTACTCTTGCTAATTATCCAAAAATTCCCTGGAACTGTGGGTTGCTCCAAGCGCGAATAGAGTGTGTAATCTGTATAGCCAGTTTGGCCTGCAGGCACGCATGACCGATAATAATACAATTCGCCGGCTAAAGGTGTTTGTGGCAAGCTACTAATAAATTTTGCGTTGCCAACTAATGAATCGTAAACCAAATTTCCAGCCCCGGTTGCATTACTAAAACCCAAAAAAGTGTCTTGAGAGGGGTAAGCATTAAAGCTGTCAAAATACAACTCCAAACCCAATTTGACGCTATTTAAATCCGTTTTGCGTTTAATGTCTCTGGCTCGTTCACGGCTATTGCTTAAAACAATTAAACCAATTGCCGTTAAAATACCGATAATAGCAATCACTATTAATAATTCTATTAGGGTGAAGCCCGAATTCTGATTCGTACTCTTTTTCATTACTTAAGATTATAATAAATTATTCTATTTGGGAAATCTGGCTATTAAATCAAAAAGAGCCTAAATGGCCCTTTTTGATTGTTATATTAGCTATATTAACAGATTACAAACAAGTTACAGTGGAGGCAGCGCCTACTGCACAACTAAAAGAAGTTGCTTCACAAGCAACGCCTTGGCTATAGCTTAATGTCCAATAAGCTCCAGTATCCTTAGGTCTTTCCAAGCCAGCGTAAAGTATATAGTCGGTTGCAGCAGTCACACCGCAGGTTTGGTACATATATTGGCGTGCTGTGCCAGTATCTGAAGTGCTTGGCATGTTCGGTAATTTTGAAATAAATTTCTGGTCTGTAGCAACCAATCCCGCATCAAGCGCGAGTCCTGCACCGTTAACATAATCGGCCGCTATCGCTGTTGCAGCTGTTGGAAAATTATTATAAGTATCATAATACAAAGCCAAACCGGTTCTCAATTGGCCCAAATCGCTCTTTCTCTGTGAGTCACGGGCTTTTTCTCGAGCGCCATTAAGCGCGATCAAACCCACGGCTGACAGAATACCGATGATGGCAATAACCACCAACAATTCAATTAAAGTAAAACCTTTTCTTTTTGTCATTATCTGTCACCTCCCTTCAATGTTAAGCGAGGAAAGCGGGTTTTGTTGGGGATCAGTGATCAGTACTGAATCACCCATCCCCTCCTTTGCCCAATTAAGGGCTTTGGAGGACAAGTCCCAATTAAGGGATTCACCCACCGAAGCACTTTAGAATGCATTGGTGGGCCCGCCAGCCACGACAAGGATATGTAATTAGTATAGCAGATTTTTTGGTTTTTGACTAGTATTTTACCTATTCCTCCCTCTCCCCTGGCGGGAGAGGGTAGCCGTAGGCCGGGTGAGGGAGGTGTTTGAAAATCAAGAAAGTCTGTTGTTTTTTTCTAATTCTATTGAACTTATAATAATTGTCTGTCTTACTTAATAATGGCTTCTTATATAATAACCATGAACCTCTCCTGCCTCCGGCATCCTCTCCTGTGAGGAGAGGACTATTCAACTACCCCCTCTCCTTCTGCCTGTCCGCCTCTGGCGGAGGAGAGGAACCGTTCTTTATCTCCCTCTCCCTCTGGGAGAGGGTGGCCGTAGGCCGGGTGAGGGGAATGATCAAAGGCAAATAGATTTATTGTTTTTGCAATTCTATTAAAACCCCTTCCATTACCCCGTCAATGTTACTAAACAGCTCATTGGACCAGATTCTCATCACGCGAAATCCGCATTTAACTAAATATTTATTTCTATATTCGTCTTTTATACTCTGTTTCTGAATGGCATGGCCACCCCCGTCAATTTCTATTATTAGCTTCCTGCTCCGACAGCAAAAATCTGTAATATATGGTCCCACAGGAAACTGACGGTAAAATTTATAATTAAGAAATCGCTTATTCCGCAATAATGACCACATTTTTACTTCTGATGGTGTTAATTTTTTTCGTAATTGCCTGGCTCTTTTTATGCTAATTTCTTGCATATTTACCACAAACCCCTCCTGCCTCCGGCATCCTCTTCTGTGAGGAGAGGATTCGTTAGCACTATCTTCTCATTAATTTGAGGATTACCGTTCGTCTTTTTATAATAAAGACTCGGTCGGAATGACAATAGACCTAATTAATCGCATTGCCGACGTTGTAAATCGGCAATAAGATGGAAGAAACCATAAAGCCGACGCCGACGCCCATTAAGAGCAGGATTAAAGGTTCAATCAATGAAACGAGGTTCCTGACCAGGCCATCCAGCTCATTTTCATAAAATTGGGCGACTTTCATCAAAACTTGATCCAGCTGGCCGGATTGCTCGCCCACGGCCATCATTTGGGAAAGCATTAAAGGCACTTGCTTGCTTTTGATGAAAACCGTGGTTATGGAATTTCCGTCTTCCACTTCGCGGATGGTTTTTTCGATTATCCTTTGGTAAGCATGGTTGCCAACCACCTCTGCCGTAATTGACAAAGCCTGGGAGATTGGCACGCCCGAGCCCAAAAGCGTGGATAATGACCTGGCAAGGCGGGTCAAGTAAATCATGGTGAAAATCCTGCCCGCAATCGGCATCCGCAGCTTTATTTCATCCAAAGCATTTCTGCCGCCGGGCGTCCGCTTCCACCAAATAAAAGCCACAGTTGCTGCCAAAATGATCAAAATTACTACATACCACTGATGGGTCACAAAATTACTGATGCCTATCAACATTTTTGTCGTTAAGGGGAGTTCAGCGCCTCCTTCGGTGAAAATTGTCAGCAATTTTGGGAGGACAAAAACCACCATGACCACGCCCACGGCCAGCACGGCAAACAAAACCACAGCCGGATATATGAACGCGCCCCTGACCCGGCTGGTAATCCCATAATCTTTTTCCTTTTGGTCGGCCAGATAAACTAAAACCTCATCCAGTTTGCCAGTGGTTTCGCCAGACCTAATCATGGACACGAAAAAAGTGTTAAAAACTTGGGGATACCGAGCCAGGGCCATGGATAGCCTGGCGCCGCCATCAACCTCATCCAGGATATCCGAAAGGATCATCTTGAAATTAACATTCTTGGTTTGCCGGACTAAAATCCTTAAGGCCCTGACTATAGGCACATTCGCCGAGATCATAACTGATAATTGCCTGGCGAAAATTACCTGCTCTTTGACGCTGACTTTTTTAAACAAGTTCGTACCAAAAATTTTGTCGCCTTTGGGGCGTTCTTTCAGGGAAATTATGGTCAAGCTTTTTTCCCTAAGCGTATCGTAAGCAACCGCGTCAGAAGGCGCGACTACCGCCCCTTCGACTGTCTGGCCCTGAAAATTTTTTGCCCGGTAGTCAAAAATTGCCATAAATTATCGGTTTATCATTTGTCTTAAGTTTTGGGGATCAATTGAAACGGCTTCCGCGTCTTCAATTTTCACATCGCCAACCCTGACCATCTCAGCCAAGGAACGGTCCAAGGAAATCATGCCTTCCACCCTTGAGGTTTGAATGGTGTTGGCCAATTGCATGAATTGCCTGTCCCTAATTACCGCCCGGGAAGCGCTGGTCGGCGAAAAAATTTCCGAAACTAAAACCCGGCCGCCGCCAATCCTGGGGACTAGCCGTAAATTGATAATGCCTTGAATGGCGTCGGAAATATTTTTACTGACCGTCGACTGACTCTCCGCTGGAAAAGCGTTTACCAGCCTTTCTAAAGCCTGGGTTGAGGAATCAGCAGTTAGGGTGGCCAGAATCAGCCGGCCGCTGTGCAAAATCTTCACGCAGGCCTGAATATCTGAATCGTTTTCTAATTCGGAAACCGCTACCACGTCCACATCTTCAGATTCAATCAGGCTTAAAGCATGTTCAATATTCTTGACGTCAACGCCAACCTCTCTTTGTTCAATAATGCTTTTTTGTCCGGCCAATAAATACTCAATTGGCTTCTCAATGGTGATGATGTGGCAAACCCTTTCTTGGTTTATTAAATTAAGCATGGCCGCCAAGGTTGTGGTTCGGCCGGAGCCAAAGGGTCCGGAAACTAAAATCAAGCCATGCGGAGCTTGGGCAAAATTCTCTACTTCCTTAGGCAAGCCCAGTTCGGCAATAGTTGGAATAACTTCTGGGATATAGCGCATATCCAAAGACAAACCGCCTTTTTGGTAAATAGCAATAAGCCTGAAACGGAGTTTGCCTTCTAAAGCTATGGTCGTACGCAAGTCCCTGTCTTGCTCCAGGATCTTTAATTGTTCAGGATTCAAGATTGATTCAATATAACTTTTTAGCAGGTCCGCGCTGATTATCATTTCCTGATCCAACTGCATTAATTTGCCGTCCACCCTTAAAACTGGCGGATTGCCTGGAACCAAATGAACATCTGAAGCCCGGTATTGAATGGCTTGAGTTAAAATTCTAGTAATAGATTGTTGTTCAGAGGTAAGCATCGTTTATTATATGTCATTGCGAGGAGCGGAGCGACGTGGCAATCCCACTGTTTAACTTACTTGGTCTTTTATTTAATGGGATTGCGTCGTCAGTGACATGGGCACTTCCCCGCAAAGACGTTTTTAAATTCATCACTTCACTAATCTCTTAACTTTGGCCACGACTTCGGAAGGCATGAAATGCGCCTTGATTAAATAATCAACTGCCCCTAATTTTAAGCCTTTTTGGACATCTTCTTTCTGGCCGAGGTTGGTTAGGAGTATAACCGGAATATTCTTGGTTGAAGCACTGGCTTTTATCTCTTGCAATACTTCAAAACCGCTTTTCTTGGGCAAAATAATGTCCAAAAGCATGATATTTGGAATTTCTTTTTTGGCTAAAACCACGGCCTGTTCGCCATCACTGGCCAGCAAAACCCGGAAGCCTTCCAGTTCCAGTTTAGTCACATACATTCCAGCTAAAAACGTGTCATCCTCCACCAGAAGTATGGTTTTCTTGCCCAATTCGTGGGCGGGTTTCTTGGCATTTTCAGCGTGATTCTTGCGGCTATCGCTTTTTTTCGTCATTTGGTTTGGCATAAATTACTGATTATGGAGATTTAATGAGATCAATGGTTATTCTTGCGTGGCCCGCAAAACCTCTTCAATAGAGGTATAGCCTACGCAAGCTTTTACAAAACCGTCTTCTTTCATGGTCAAGACACCCTGTCTTTTTGCTTCGGCTTTTATATCCTGCAGTTTGGAGCCACTGTTAATTATTATTTGAAGCTCTTCGGTTACTTCCAAAACTTCAGCCACGACCATGCGGCCTTTGTACCCGCTATTACCGCAGCGAATGCAACCCTTGCCCCTATGGAAAACTAAAGGTTTATCCAATGAAAAGTCTTTTGGAAAAGCAGATTTTGCGGCCTTTTTAAGGGTTTCCAAAACTTCCTGCCTGGTTGCTTCCGGAACCTCCTCTATTACCTTGCAGTGTTCACAGATTCTTCTGACCAAACGCTGGGCAACGATAGTCGATAAAGAGGAAGAAATCAAGAATGGTTCAACTTTCATGTCAATCAAGCGCGGGATGGCGCCAAACGCGTCATTGGTGTGCAAAGTGGAAAAAACTAAGTGTCCAGTCAAGGCGGCGTTGACAGCCAATTCCGCGGTTTCGGTATCGCGGATTTCGCCAACCATGACCACATCCGGGTCTTGCCGCAAGATGGACCTTAAGCCATTGGCAAAAGTCAGGCCAACCTCAGGATTGATTTGCGATTGATTCACGCCTTCCATATGGTATTCAACCGGGTCTTCCAAAGTGACGATATTAATATCTTCGGTATTGATCATGCCTAGCAAGGTATATAAGGTAGTGGATTTGCCTGAACCGGTTGGGCCAGTGCTTAAAACCATGCCCTGGGTTGATTCCAGGCATTTTATCAAAACTTCCTTTTCCCGGGCGATAAAGCCCAGGTCATCCAGGTTCAAATGCTGGGAAGAGGAATCCAAAATTCTCATTACCACCTTTTCGTTATTCATCAGGGGCAGCGTTGAAACACGCAAGTCAATGGATTTACCGTCAACTTCGGTATGGAAACGGCCGTCCTGCGGCAGCCTGGTTTCATCCAGCTTCAAATTGGAAATAACCTTAATCCTGGCAACAATTGAGGCATGCACGTATGGCGGTAATTTGATTGAGGTATGCAAAATGCCGTCTACCCTGTACCTTACCCGTGAACCTTCAGCGCTGGGTTCAATATGGATATCCGAAGCGCCGCCTTCAATGGCGTGCCTCAAGATAACTGCCACCATTTTGGAAACCGGGGCAGTCTTGATGACTTCTTCAATGCCCTTGTCGGCCAAGGCAATTTCATCAAGGGCGCTGATTTTTGGCTTTTCCCTGGGCCCGGACGCCGCTAAAGCTTCTTCAACTTCGGCGGATAAGCTGGCATATTGCTTTAAAATGCTGCCAATTGAGGCAAAAGACGAGACGTAATAATCAATTATGAAATTACTATTCCGAGCAATGAATTCTATGGCTTCTAAAGCCCGAAAATTAGCGGGGTCAAGCAAAGCCACGCTTATTTTGCGGCCTTCTTTGGCAAACGCCACCATTTGGTAATTTCTGGCAATTTCCCTCGGGACAATATTCAAAAGCTCTGTAGAAATTACCCGGCCATGAAGGTCCACGTAGGGAATCTGGAAAACTTCAGCCCGGACCCTTGCCAGGTCTTCGTCTTTAACCAAGCCTTTCTCTTCCAAAATAACATTAACCGGCACGCGTTTTTGGCGGGCTTGTTTTTCCGCTTGGGCATATTGCTCTTTGTTAATCAGGCCTTTTGCCAAAAGCACCGAGCCAATATCCCGAATATTTATTTGATTTGGGCTTAAGCTCATTGTTCGCCAAAAGGATTAGAATTTCCCGGAACGCCAAGGGTTTGTTGGGTAGATTTGTTTCCAGAACTGTCTACTGCCACCACGCTGTAATAAAATTTCTTATTCGGCTGGACGGATTCATCCAGATAATTAAGGGAATTTTTTGAAACATCTTGATTTGTTGGGACTTCAATAGTGCTGATATTTATACCTAAAGTATTTTGTATTTCTGACTTATAAATTTCATAGCTTATGACATCGCTTGAGGCAGAAGGTTGCCAGCTTAATTCGATATTATTTGATTCAGGAATATACTTTACCGAAAGTGCTTGGGGAGCGCTTGGCGCGCTTGAGTCCGTTGCTTGAATTACCGCTGGACTCTTCTCGCCCAAAGTGACATTCCCAACCCAAATAACCGTATAATAGTACAGTCCTGGGCCGGAATCACTGTCCTCATATTCCGTAATATTATTTTCCAAATTTACCAATAATCTTCCCAAAGACCCGATTTTGTCTGAACGAAATATTTCTATGGCCTTAAGCCCAGAATTATCAGGATTGGCCCAGCTTAATGTTGCACTATTCTGATACATGGCAATCCTAATGCTTCCGCCAATTTGGCCGTCCTGACTCAAGATTTGGGGGCTTTGGCTGAGTATTTCTTCCTTGACATAGTATCCGAAATAACTTTCTTTTGCGTTGTTGGTGGCCGATGAATATTCAAAGCTTGTCTCTTCGGGTTTTAAAGAAATAATATTTTTTGCAGAATTCTCTTGGCCTTTAACAATCCTAAAACTGGTGGCTTCTTCGGCCAGAGCTGGCCTTACCCAGGAAAAAATAATTCGACCGCCGCTTTGCATGTCAAATGCCTGAAAATTCTCTGGCGCGGGCAATAATGTTGAAAGGGTTGTTACCATTGCCTGTTGGACCAATTCAGTCCCAGCAATTGGCTTTAGGTCATAAAATCTTGGATCTTTAAAAAGCTTCTGGCCAAAATCTTTTGGCAAGGCTTGTCTTTTTGCACCCCCTGAATCTCCTGACAAATCCTGGTTAGAATTGGACATTTTTTGATAAACTAAATACCCCAGCAATAAGACTAGGATAATCCCGCCGATTAATAAGTAATTACGTAAATTTTTTGTGGCTTGCTTTTGGACAAGCATAATATTTATTGAAAATAATACGAACGAAAGGAAAAGCTATACGTAGTGGGTACCGCGCTGGTGGCAGGAGAATATGAAATGCTGGTTAGATCCAATATCGGAGCCTGTTTGGCTAAAGTGTTCAAGAAATCTTTCATTCGGCTATAATTCATTGAACCGCCCAAAACCACGGAAATTGAAAGAGTTTTAACTTGGCTGGCATTTCCTGCCGCTGCGCTTGCGGTTGAACCGGTTGCTAGCCCACCATCAGAAATCGAAACTGATTGCAGGGTCATGCCCACTGATTTAGCAAATCCCTCCATCTGCTTGAATATGCCCGGGATATCCTTGCCTTTAGGAATTATCAAGGAAATTCGGTCAATGTCCTCTTGGGGGATTTTGTTTAAGCTATTTCTCAACTCAAACAAGCTGTCTCTATATTGTGTTTCGTTTTCGAGTTGGGTTTTTTTATAGGTGTAATCTACACCGGCTAATCCCCTGGCCTTCTGATACTGGGGTACGACTAAAAATAATATGCCGATTATCAGGATAATAAAAGCAACTATCTTGCCGATTATTGACAAGTGTTCGGCAATGAAGCTGGTTATTTTTTTAAGACTAATACGCATTGAATTTTCTACTTAGATCTTTTAAAGAAAATTTCCGGCTTAACTTTCAAAGCAATGGAAAAATTAACCACTTCCTCGGTTTTTTGTTCTACTTTCTGGTCAGGCGGATTGGCGGCTAAAGGATTTGCAATACTAGCTTTAACGGCTGAAGTGATGGTAACTTCATTCACAAAATCCGCAGCCTGTTTTAGGATCAATAATTCCCGGCCAACATCATCAAAAGTTTTTGTGGTGGCGGATAAGCTCACACCTCCGGTAATATCCACCGACATATTCTGGTAGCTTACCGACGGTAGGGTGTATTTTTCCAAATACATAAAAAACTTGTCCCAATAAACATGCTGGTTTAAAACCGTGTTCAGGCTGCTGGTTTTTTGCTGCAAGGCCTGCGCATACGTCAAAGTCCCGGTGGTAATGGATTCAATTTGGGTTTTTACCAATTGCAATTCGTCATTTATTTTTGAAATTTTATTTTGAACGTTCTTAGTATATATCCACAAGCCAAAAGACATTCCCGCAATTATTAATATCGGGATTAATATTGTTAATGCAAAATAAACTTTTAACTTCGGTCCGGTTTTAGTTTGGTACTCTTCAGGCACTAAGTTGACATTCAGACCCAAGCCCATAACTGGGCTAGGTTCTGGCCGCTGTTTGCCCTTGGTTACTTCCCTAACCGCTTCGCCGGAATCCGTAACTGGTTTTCTGGGCGGGAGCGGCACTGGCGGCAATTTGTTTAGCGTACTGGCTTGGGATTCGGGTGCATTAACCATAACAGCAGGAGGCGGAGGCGGGGTCCAAACTGGTTTTCTGGCGGGTAAGGGGGTTTCTGGCCGATATTCTGGCTGTTGAGGAGGAGGTTGAGTTGGCCTGGACGGAAGGATATTCTTATCTTCAATATTTTTGCTTGGTTTTGGCGCTGGTTTTTCTGGTATGCCCTCAATTTTATTCAAAAATTTATGGAAAAAACCTGGCTTAGCAGAAGTTGCCGTGGATTTTGCCTGGTTTTGGCTTTGCGGTTTCAACTGAACTGGCACTGGCGGAGGCGGGGGCATAGTCACCCGGCTAGCCATAGCTTCTATTCTGGTCACTGGCCCAATTGGCGCGGCTGGCGTTAACACCGACTTCTTTGGCTCGGGCGGTTCTAGCTTTTCATGCCCTTTTTTGATGATTAATTGGTCTTTCTTGCCAAACAAATTCTTAAAAAACTCAACTAAGCCGCTCGCCGGGACAACATGTTCAGAAAAAACCCTATCCTTTGGCTGAGTCATTTCAATTTCCGGAGCTTTCGGCTTGGCTTCTCGTTTTAATTGTTTATCCTTTTCTGGAAGCAAATTTATTTCTGACTCCATAAGTTAACTTCCTAATTGCCTTAAGGCCAAGCCTACGGCAACCGCAAATCTGGGCCCAATTTCATCCCAAACCGGCTTTAATTCCACCGGGTAAGAAACCCTGGCCCAGGGATCGCCAATATAAGTTTGGATATTTAAAATTTTCGTGAAGTATTCGGGCAAATTGGTCAGGAAAGCCGAGCCGCCGGAAAGAATAATTTTTTCAATATTCCGGCCAGTGCCCTGGTTCTGGTAAAGATTCAGGACGTATTTAATCTCGTTGGTTATGGAATTAACCACAAACTCAATGGCCTTGGGGATATTGCTGTCAGTCATGCCTTGGGTGGCAATGAAAAAATCCCGCTTAAACTGTTCGGCCCGATCTGGGCTGACCCTTAGGGTGCTGGCTATGGTTTTTGTAATAGTATCGCCGCCGACATCGATGGAGCGGGTCAGCATGGGAATGCCTTCGCTGAAGACTACGATATTGGAAGCCACCGCGCCAATATCCACAATCATGATGGGCGCCTTGTCATGGCCGATTAACGACCTTTCCAAAGAAAAAGCTTCAGTTTCCAAAGCCACCAGTTGCAAATCAGCGGCTTTGAAAATCTCCATGTATTTTTGGACCAAATTTTTTGGCGCGGCAGTCAGTAAAACCTTCAGGTCTTTGGCGCTGTTTTTGCCGGCCACTTCCGGCGAAGGCAGGTTTGCGTCCTTGGTTACCGTACCTTGCGCGTTCACGCCTGCCACCTTGGCCGCCAAGGTATCATCTTTCAAGACTTCCCAGTCCAAAATCATTTCTTCAACCGGCATGGGCACAAATTTTTTCGCTTCCCATTTTACGGCTGACATTAATTCTTTTTTTGACATCTGCGGCAGGGAAATTATTGAGCTGAAAACCGTAAAACTGGGCAAAGCGCTGACTACTAGCCTGGAACTGGCACGACTGGCTTCAACCACCTGTTTTATGGCCGCGATTATGGCTTTCATTTCTTCGCCTAAGGTGCTTTTAAGCAAGTCACTGCGTTTTTCCGCAAAACCATAGGTAACCAAAGTCGGCCGGTTGGCAATCGGTTTAATTTCAACCAGCTTAATGGCTGAACCGCCAATATCAATGCCTAAATAGCTTTGTTTTGAAGAAAAAATCGGCATATTTTTAAGGTTGAGTTCGGGTTGGGTTAGCCAAGGCTTTGCTTAAATCATTAAGGCCAGGCGGTGGGTTTAAGAACAAACTGGAATCGTAAACAAATTTTTCCCCGGGTTTTGACAAGTCTTTAGCTCCATACCTTTCCAAGCTAAAGCTCTTTGCCATAACCAAGCCCACAACTTCCAGGGGATTGCAGATAACGCCAAGCGCAGTACCCTGCGGACAATAGCCATAGTCATTACCAGTGTTAAATTGACTGGCTGGGCCTAAAGCAACGAATGCGCCCGTCACTTTATTGACTGCTGGGTCAATATTCACGTTGCCTTTGACGATAAAAGCAACGGTCGGTAGATCACGAATTTTTTGTGGATTCGATGGGTTTGATCCAATTATATTATAATTAATATTCAAGTTTCCGTCCACTACAAATGTAACTGTTTGCGCATTAGCTTCACCAGAAGTATAGGGTAATCTCCAGGCTGACCTGACGATTGGTGCGCCAGAATGAGTTTTGATGCCATTAATAGTTCTCACCCCATTAAAAGTTGAACCTGAAAATGAAGTATAAGAAACATATTCTTCATTAGCTGTATTTGGATCAATTACCAAAGCACAGGTTGAACAAAGAGCTTTTTGTAATGGTGGACTACTACCAGTTGCCGGGTCAGCAGGGGTTGAAAAGTTTCCAGTTGCCCCTGATATGGTCAGGGTTCCGCCCGCAGCCGATGTCCAATCGCCTGCTTTTGATGCCCATACCCCAGATCCGCCGTCAATTGTCAGGTCAGTAGTGATATGCACAACTTCATTTTGAAATGATTCTAGGGTTGGGTGGTTGTCCTGCCATTTACCAAAAGTACTTAAGCCTCCCAGCAAAGATGTGGTCCAACCGCCTGATGGTATATTACTTTCTGGCAAAATGACATTTTCCCATACTGTATTGCCAAAACGATTTAAACCAAGCTTGATTTGTTTAGCAGTTGAAGGATCAGTTTCATAAAAATAATTAATAAGATTTGAATCACTATAACTGATCAAACCAGTCAAATCCAGTTTGCCCAGGGCATTCCGGTAAACCACGGTCGATTCGCTAGTGTTTAAAGAATATAGGTCTGCGTTTCCTGATCCTGTGGTTAAAAGGTTTGAATCAAAAAAATTTTCCAGATTTCCCAATAGACGGTTTTCCGGTCCGAAATTTCCACCGTATCCCGAAGTTGGCAGTTTGGTTGTGTAAGAAGTGCCAGGCGGGTTAAAAGTTGAAATGTTTCCGCCAGCTTCAATCCGGTAAGTACTGACCACGCATTCTGATTCTGCCACTCCATCGTTATTGTAATCGCACATAATTGGCGTGCCAGACTTGTTTTCCGGCTTGGGCAAACTGATTGCCCCTCCTGAATAAATATTGCCGAATAAAGATTCCATCCAGGCATAGCCCACAAAGATCAATGGCCTGAAGGCAATCCAGCCATAATCATCGCTCCAGCCCCAGCCACTGAATTCATAATTTGAACCGTTCCAAAAAGCTTGGACGCCGTATGGGCCGCCATTGAGTCTGCACGCACTCCCAGTGCAACCAGGGGGATCATCTGGATCAGTGCCGCTTGCCGCGTAAACCATGTCGTCGACCCTATCATCAGGCGCTAGGCCAATATTCGGTGAAATTCCGTTTAATTTATTGCTAACTCTGCTTGTATATTGATAATAATCGCCGTCAACTACGATAATACCGCCGCCAATATCGAATTTAGCATAATCTGTACAACCACCAGGAAACGCATTAGAAAAAGTAACAGTATTATTAGTATTATGAAAAATTGCACATTTTACTCCGGGTTTTAGCCAATAGCCCTGCATTTTCAACCAGCCTTTCTCTTTATCTTTGCATTTTGAAGTATTGTCAAAATTACAAAGGTTCAAAAACCTGCCCCAGCCATGGATTTTTTGGGCAGTTGTATCATATTTAATAATTGGGTCATTGGCATTGGCGCTATTGTTATAGGGCAGGTTCGCCGGGTTTCCATATGGATTATTTGTGCTATTAACGCTGTCTTTTCTTTCAAAAGAAACCAGGCCAGCATTGGATGACCAGGCATAACCGCCCAAAGGGTAGCCATCAGGCGCGGAAAAAGCATTGCCAGCTGGAACATTTGAACTGGCAATCCCCACCCCGACGCCATAAGCAGGATTACAATTTGGAATAACATTTAGGTCTGATGAAATTCTATTTACGCAATTTAAGGATAACCAGCCGAAATTTGATGACCAGCCCCAGCCCAGCACTGGATAAGCCGGCAAATTCGGGCCGATTACTGTGCCTCCTATGTTTTCAGAGAAAACTACTTTTTTATTATTTGTTTGAAGCCACATAATTGGCCAGAGTCCGGAATTCAAAGTTATTTTCCCGTCATAAACATAAACTGGAACGCTGGGAGTCTGGGTCGTGGCTGAAGACGAATGTGAAGATGCGTCTACCCAAGTATAATCTGCCGGTGGCCAAGTAGAATAATCAGCACTTTCTTCGCTGGTTATCAAATTTCCAGTGCCTGAATCCCGTAGAGCAATAAACGCTTTGCTGTTAAAAAAACCCACGGACGGCGAATAGGCGTTAGTAAAAAAATTCGATCCGCTAATAATGGCGGCTTTGCAACCACTGGTACCACTATTCGTAAATAAACAGCTTCTTATCCTGGTTTTATTTTCATAACTTATTGCACCTCCACTGGCAACATCATATCCACCCTCATAGGCAACTACAAATCGGGACTGGTCTGTAGACGTTGGGTAAGCCGCAATAGAAAAATCAAAAAGTTTTGTATCTTTTTCCGGTACAACACTAACCGCGCATTTATAGGTTGCTGTCCAACTATCCGCGCTTATATCATTATTTTTAGTAAATATCTTTACGCAAGGATTTTCCCCAGCAACAAATTGCTCTCTTGCACTTATAATACTTGGCAATTTATTGCTACCGAGGGGAATAAAGGTCATTTTTGGCGGGGCATATCCATAAGTGCCAGGGGGATTAGGATAATTATCGTATTCTATTTGTAGCGGTGAGCCTCCACTTTTTGCCACTGTCCAATCATTAGAATTGGAAAAATCATCATTATAAATCGGGTAATATTCATGCGAATGGTATGCAGGGGCTGGGCCGTGAAGACTTAAACATTGTAGTATTGCCCAAACCCTTTCCGTTCCATCACTTAAATTCTCTACAAATACGGTTGGCAAAGACGTTCTATAAGTCGAATAATAATTACACCAGCCATTAGTTTCTGTATTAATATTCGGCACTGTTGGCGCTATTGGTACTGACGGTTTTCTTATTGTCCCGATTTTCCATTTGCTGGTACTGGCATCCCAGGTCAATTTAGCGATTTGAGATTCCTGGCCAAAACTAATATTGTTATTAATATCAGTGCTATATGTTTTATACGCCACCCAAATGTCTTGGTTGTTCGGGCTTAATATTATTGAAAACTCAGGCGAATAATTAGTTAAGGTCGGATCAATGGCTGAATTAATAACTTCGATATCTAACCAAGTTTGGGAGCTGGAAATCGCTTGGGACCAAGTCATGCCGTTGTCAATGCTCATTTTAAATTCCAGTCTGCATCTTTTGATTGTCACCCCGCCATCGACCGTATTCGCGCAGGCCGTGCTGTCTTCGTTAACGTAACCAGCAAATAAAGTCGGGGTCTTATCATTAGGATTAACATAAACAATCTTTCGGCTTTTTTGGTTTTCGCTCCGCCAATTTCTTTGGGAAATCTTGCCTAATGAACTGTCATTTGCATATTGGTCTCCGCCCACGACGATTGAAGGGCTGGTCAAGGCCGCTAAAAGCGCTTTGGGCAGGAAAACCGATAACGTAAAAAAAGCCACGGCCATAATTAGCCAAGCTCTTACCTTTGTATTTAATAGGTGAGATTTTTGCATCCGAATTGTTAGTTTTTTATGTTTACAAACATTTATATTGTACCATCAAATCAACAAAAAGTCAACTTTTATTGGGAAATAACAAAATACCGCCCCTTTGTTACTAGAACGGTATTTTAATTATCCAATTTATTAGTTAATTAACAACCTGGACAACTGCAATAAGCAATTGGATGAACGACATTACTATAGCAACATTCCGAACTTAAATCATAAGTTGCTCCAGCACAACAACCTTTAACTATTGGGTCATAACAAGTGTTAGTGCAACATGACGTTTTATGCTCTGTTGAATTGGGAATTGTATAACAAGCGCCAGCAATACCACAAATAGGCACATTGCTTATTGCTATAGTCTTGGAATTAACAATTGAGGGTGGAACCGTTGCTATATTCCCCACATTATCAACTGCGGTTGCAAGTATGGTATAAGTACCGTTAACAAAAGCAGTTGTGTTCCAATTAATCTTCCAGTAAGTATCATCAGTTGATTGAGCAAAATCGTTTGTAGTAAAATCTTTCAGTTCAGTACCAGCACCCACTGTACAAGTAGCTCCTGGACAAAGATACAATCTGACTCCGGTATATTTACCACTTTCCATTTTAACACCGCTTAAATTTTCAGAAATTTGAACTGATATATTGGTTTGACTGCTAACAGTTGCTGCTGGAGCGCTAAATGCGGTTATGATCGGCCCATAATTATCAGGAGAAAAAATATAAGTCGCAGTTGGTGAAATTTCAGCAGCACCGGATTTCGCCGTTGCGGTAATTGTCTGTTTAGTTGTTGGTACTGAAGCATAGGTATAACTACACGGACTCATGCTACAGGTAGCTACCAAAACAGCGTTAGCATAAATTGTCACTTCTGTTATATCCGATTCTGGGTCTGAAGCGGTTACATTTAGGGTTGGCAATCCTTTTACATAATTTTTGCCTCCATTTGCGTAGGGCGTAGGCGTAACAGAAATAATCGGGGCTAGCGGCGCGGAATTGTCTGAAGCGCAATTCACAGCATCTGTAGAATAAGTAAGTTTAACCCTAACATTTGTCGCATCAGATAAAGGATTGGTCAAAGTTAAATTACCAACAAAAGTCCCTAAGCCAGTATTATTGCATTCTTGATATTTGAGTTTTGTTGAATCAACCGGGAATTGATACCAATAAGTATTAGCTGGCGGTGTTGCTGTTTTAGAATATAAAATTTGCAGACTGGTTAGTCGATAATTACTGTTATTAAATGCCACGCTTTTTAAGGGAATAACCAATTCGCCATAGGCTGGAAGAGTAGCAGATGGAATTACCCCGGTTAAAGTTTTTTCGTTCCCAGTCAAACTTTGACCACCAACGGTTATTGACCCAACTGTTAAAGCGCCTGTAATATTGGCATTGCCAGTTAAAATTGAGTCGCCTGTAATATTCATGGCCTGCTTGCCAGAAGCATTAATCTTAAGGGCTGTGGTTGTACCGGAATAATCAATTCGTAAGCCATACCCCTCGCCAGTTGTAATTGCGTATAAAGCAGTCCCATTGATGGAATTTGCAAGAAGCCCGGTCGCATAACCAGAAGCGCTAGCTGAATAAGCGGCTCCGGTTGCTTCTGATGCATTTGAAACGATGGTATAAAATGAACCGGAATTTGAAACATTAATCGGTGCAACGGTGCCACTGGCATATCCATTTGTCCTTAGGTTCTGCCCGTTTTCATTAAGAATAATGCTTCCATATAAATTCAAATCTTCTGAAATTCCGCCGGTTGCCCCAATGGTCAACGGAGTTTCTATGGTTTGAATAGCGCCTGCAGGATCGGTTTGTGTAAAAATTGGCGGTTTGGTATTACAGGTGCCTGGGCTAGTAAGCGGATCGCAAGTTGGGTCATTAAAAGCCGCAAAGACAGTTTTCAAACCAATACCAAAAAAGACCACCAGAATGGCAATCAGGCAATAGCCCAACCAACGAGGAAAGGCGTTTTGGCTTTTAGGATGGTTTTGCATATTTTTATTAGTTTATTTGCGGATTTACCCGTTTTCAACTATACTGGGCAATAGTTATTATACAATATCCAAAAGGTATTGTCCAAAATCAAGGTAAACAATAAAAATATGGTTGCAACAAAATCAAATTTTCAAACCCCCCAGCAACGCGCTATTATCGCCACTATCGCGGTTTTCCTTTTGTTGGCGATTTTCGCTTTTGCAGGTTTTTGGTATGGCAAAAATAATTCTGAAACCGGTTCGAGCTCTTCAAAAAATTCCAATTCAACGGCCTTAAACAGCAATACCGGAACTTCAACAAAACCGGAGACCATTGCCATTTCCGGAAAAATCACCAAAGTTTCAAAAGACAGCGTAGAAATCCAGATCGCCTCTGGTGAAACCGCCCGGACTTTGACCGCGAATATTTCCAAAGACACGCTTATCCGGAAACTGGATTTTCGCTCCATTCCCAAAAACGGCTTTGGCGATGGCGTCGCCATTAAACAAAGCGACCTCAAGGTCGGTTTGAATGTCGTCATCTTGACCAAAGACACCAGCGCTGACACGGTAAATGCGCAAAAAGTCAGCATGCTAATCTATCCTTAAAAAATAATTCTTAAATAATTTAAAAACTTATGGCCATAATTTATATAATCATCGCGATAATTGCCATTGCCATTCTCTGGCTTTGGGCAACTTATAACCACTTGGTCAAACTCAAGAACCAGACCCAGGAAGCCTGGTCAGACATTGATGTGCAATTAAAAAGGAGATATGACCTGATCCCGAATTTGGTGAACACGGTCAAGGGCTATGCCACCCACGAACGGGAATTATTTGAAAAAGTCACCCAGGCGCGGGCCGCAGCCATGGGCGCCAATGGCATGGCAGACAAAGCCAAAGCCGAAAACATGCTGACTGACACCTTGAAATCCCTTTTTGCAGTAGCGGAAAATTACCCGATTTTAAAAGCCAATGAAAACTTTGCCAAGCTCCAGGACGAACTTTCCGATACGGAAAACAAAATCCAGGCCGCCCGCAGGTTCTATAATGGCAATGTCCGGGACTTGAACATCAAGATCGAGACCTTCCCGACCAATATGATTGCTTCAACCTTCCACTTCCAAAAACGTGAGTTCTTTGAACTGGCTGAAGAGGCTGCCAAGAACCCGGTCGAGGTTAAATTTTAGTAATTAGCAAGTTGGTGATAGTCAGCTAAATAACCAAACAACCCTCCCTCTCCTATAAAGGAGAGGGATTGAGGGTGAGGTTAGCAAGCATGAAAAAAATTACTCCTCTTGCCAGGAAACAAAGGAAATTACTGAACCCCCATGAATTGAAATTGTGGTTCTATTTACGTAATCGGAATTTCCTCAGTTATCGCGAGAATTGTGACCCCACCCAAACCCTCCCCTTGGCAAGGGGAGGAGTTTAAGAACCAGCCTTCCCCTCCTTACCAAGGAGGGGGTTTGGGGGAGGTTAGCCAAAAATATTACGATTAGAAAAACAAAATCAGCCCTGGACAGAGGGAGAGGGAATAAAATATATTCACTTCTTGTATATATTGTTAATGTTGTTGGTATATACTAAAACCCTATGACTACTTACACCCAAATTTCCTCCAACAAACGCCGAAGTGTCTTTTTAATAGGAATTTTCATCATTATAATCATCGGCTTGGCTTATGTTTTCAGTCGCGCTTATGCATCCGGGCCAGCCTATGTAATTTTGGCAATTATTTTTTCCGTTATCATGACTTTAATCGGTTATTATAGCGGGGACAAAATTGCCCTTTGGACCAATGGGGCCATTCCAGCCATCAAAGAAGACAATCCTTACTTGATAAGAATGATAGAAAATCTGTGCATCACTGCGGGCTTGCCCATGCCCAAAGTTTACGTTATGCCCGAAGTCATGATTAACGCCTTTGCCACTGGCCGGGATCCTCAGCATGCTTCTCTGGCTGTAACCCAAGGTGCCATTGAAAATTTGGAAAACGAGGAATTGGAGGGGGTCTTGGCGCACGAACTTTCCCATATTGGCAATTACGATGTTCGGTTCATGACTTTGGTGGCTGTCCTGGTCGGCATAATCAGTTTGCTGGCCAACTGGTTTATCCGGATAAATTTCTTTGGCGGCCGCCGGTCCAGCAGCGACCGAGGCGGTGGGAATATCGGCATGATCTTTTTGCTTATCGGCATTATCCTTTCCATCTTGGCGCCAATTGCCGCAACCTTAATTCAGCTAGCAGTTTCCAGGAAAAGGGAATTTCTGGCTGACGCTTCAGGCGCCCAGCTGACCCGCTATCCCGAAGGCTTGGCCAAGGCTTTGGAAAAAATTGGGACGCAAGACGAAAAACTCCGCAAGCCCAGCAATGCCACAGCGCATTTGTTTATCGCTAACCCTTTTGGCGCAGTACATGCCAAAGGTTTGGGCAAACTTTTTTCCACCCATCCCCCAATTGAGGAAAGGATTAAAATTTTAAAGAGCATGTAAGAGCTAGGGAGCAAAAAAGCCAAAAAAACTTCACTCCTTTTTTCCCATTTGATTCTAGCGCTCTTCATTAGCTCCTCTTTCTCTTCAAGCTCTTCTACTCCTAATCTCCTTATCTCTTCTTTCTCCCCATCCACCTTTGACAAAAAGCTTTTTTTGCGCTATAATGCTTATGTAGAGTAAGTATTTATTACTTCCTCGAAAAACAAAAAATAAAAATTTGCGCGTAATATGTATCTTCATTTGAAACGCGCTTTAATATAGTTCTTGTATTAAAGGCGCCTCCTCACGGAACCGCGCCTTTTTTCTTTGTAATAACCAGACCTTAATAAATGTAAATTATAATTGACTGAAGACTCTTAAAATGTTACATTTTTCCAACTATGCCGCCTATTCTGAATAAATTCACCACCCACTTAAAAGAGGTTTTGAACAAGGCCACGAATTTTGCGGCTGGCAACCGGGCTAAAGCCATTGGACCGGAGCATTTATTGTACGCTTTGGGCTTGCAAAAAGGCTCTATTGCCTATGAAATTTTGCTGAAAACCGGCCTGAAATTGGATCTCATCCGCCAAGCCATACAACTGCGCGATGGCGGCATGGACAATCCAACTGCAGCCAGCAAACCCACCTTGTCTACGGAAAGCAAAACCGCCATTGAAAAGAGCGCCATCATTGCCGCCAAATTCAACCACCGTTACATTGGCACCGAACATCTGCTTTACGGCTTGTTAAAACTTGAAAGCGCGTTCATGGCCAGGATGTGGAAAGAACAAAGTTTCAACCCCGAGGAAATTTTAAGCCAAGTGACCATGGTCTTGCGTTCCACCACCAAATTTCCTGACATCACTGAACTATTTGAAGAAGAAAAGACTGAAGATGAAACTGGCGAGAAAAAGAATTCCAAAACCCCGGCCTTGGACTTTTTCGCCACAGACTTAACTGATGAAAAATTGCAAACTAAAATTGACCCGGTTATTGGCAGGAAACAGGAATTGGAAAGGCTCATCCATATCCTTTCACGCCGGACAAAAAATAATCCGGTCTTGCTGGGCGATCCCGGCGTGGGCAAAACCGCCATTGTGGAAGGGCTGGCCAAAAAAATAATCCATGGCGATGTGCCCGAAATCTTAATTGGCAAAAAAATCTTAAGGCTGGACTTATCGCTGATTGTGGCTGGCACCATGTACCGCGGGGAATTTGAATCCCGCCTCAAACAGCTGATAGACGAAATCACGGCTGACCCAAATATAATTGTTTTTATTGATGAGATCCACACCATTATTGGCGCGGGTTCGGCTTCAGGCTCTATGGACGCCGCCAATATTTTGAAACCAGCCTTAGCCAGGGGCGAACTGCGCGTCATCGGCGCCACTACCTTGGATGAATACCGCAAGCATATTGAATCTGACGCGGCCCTGGAACGCCGCTTCCAACCGATTATTATTAATGAGCCAAGTTTGGATGAAACCAAGCAAATCCTCCAAGGCTTAAAGGCTAATTACGAAAAATTCCATGCCGTAAAAATCACTGATGAGGCGATTGAGTCTGCGGTTGAGCTTTCAGAAAGGTATTTGCAGGACAAATTCTTGCCCGATAAAGCCATTGACCTGATTGATGAGGCGGCAGCCAAGCGCAAGGTTGAGGCTGGCGGCACGGTTTTGGCAAAAAAACAAAGGCTGCTGGAAAACCAGCTGAAGGAAATTGAGAAGCAAAAAAACGAAGCTGTTATGGATGAGAGGTTTGAAGAAGCAATAAATTTAAAAATGTCGGGAGAAAAACTTAAGAATAAGTTGGCAAATTTTATTGCCATGGAAAAGGGCCGTAAAAATCTGGCCACAATTCACCGCGCTGATGTGGCTGACGTAGTCCACCGCATCACTAACGTGCCTTTAAAAGATTTGGTCAGCGAAGAAAGAAACCGGCTTTTACACCTGGAAGAAAACCTCAAAAAGCATATTATCGGCCAAACCGAAGCCGTTAAAGCCATTGCAGACGCCATTAGGCGCTCCAGGGTGGGCTTAAGAAATCACAATCGGCCAATTGGCTCATTTATCTTCATGGGGCCTTCAGGCGTAGGCAAAACCGAAATGGCCAAAGTCCTGGCTCGAGAGGTTTTTGAAGATGAAAACGCGCTTGTCAGGGTTGATATGTCCGAGTTTGGAGAAAGCTTTAATGTGACCAAACTCATTGGCGCCCCAGCTGGCTATGTCGGTTACAAAGAAGGCAGTAAATTGACTGAGCCCATCCGCCGCAAGCCATATTCCGTGGTGCTTTTTGATGAGGTGGAAAAAGCCCATCCAGATGTTTTCAATCTGCTTTTGCAGGTATTGGAAGACGGGCATTTAACTGATGCCACGGGCAAGCAGGTTAATTTCAAAAATACTATAATCATTTTCACTTCCAATGTCGGTTTGCAAAGCTTGAACCAGTCTGCCAAAGTTGGTTTTGAACTGGCAGAAAAAGACGAAAAGAAAAAGGCGGAACAAAAATTTCAGGAAATCAGCCAGCAAGTAACTGGGCAATTACGTGAACAATTCCGGCCAGAATTCTTGAACCGCATTGATAAGGTTATTGTTTTCCGGTCTTTGACGCCCAAAGACGTCAAGGAAATTGTGCTTTTGCATATGACTGAACTCCAAAAACTGGCCGAAGCCCAGGGTTACAAACTAAAAATTTCACCTTCGGCCATCAGCCGGATTGCGGAAATCGGTTTTTCCCCAGAACAAGGCGCCCGGGCTATCCGCAAAGTCATTCAAGAGGAAATAGAAAATCCTTTATCGCGCGGAATTTTGGAAAACCGCTTTAAAAAAGGCGCGACTATCAAGGTTAATGCCATAAAGTCAGGTTTTTCCATAAATTAAAAAACTAATGGCAATCATCCAAAAATTCCGCCAGCAATTTGATTTAGGCGGTAAATTTATCTTGGATGCCATTGCGCCTTTAAGGTGTTTGGGCTGCAAAAGAATTGGGATGATTGCTTGTGCTGATTGTTTAGCCAAAGTCAAAATTGAATTAAAGGCCACGCCCGGGCCCGAGCCAATCCAAACCACGGTAACCGTGGCGAATTTTGATGAACCTTTAGTCCAAAAATTAATCCACGCCTTGAAATATGACGGGATTTTTTCAGTCAGCGACATCTTGGCTGAATGGCTTATATCAAACTTACAAAATTTTTTCGTACCCGATGACGAGTTAATCCCCATTCCATTGCACCCGACCCGCCAAAGGGAACGCGGCTTTAACCAAAGCGAGTTAATGGCAAAAAAATTATCTAGGGAATTTAATATTCCGACCAATCAAAACCTCAAGCGAATCCGCAACACCAAACCCCAGGTGGAATGTACTGGCGAAGAAAGACGAACAAACCTTAAAGAAGCTTTTGTTTATCAAAGCGATATTAATGCAAAGAGAATAATTTTACTTGATGATGTTACCACTACCGGCTCAACTTTTTTAGAAGCCGCTTTGGCGATTCGGAAATTCAGCCAAGTGCCGATTATTGGAATTACCGTAGCTAGGGGGTAATGGACTGATAGGCTAATTTAAATTATAATTCCTTTAGAAAATCAAAAAAATCGGGGAGGTAAAAAATGTGGGACATTGCACTAAAAACAGTCGGCTTGGTTTTAGGGATTCTGATCCTACTGGCAATCTATGACTTACTAACGCTAATCACTGGCGACTTTATCAAGGTCCTTGCCCTAAAACTTTACCGGGGTTTATCAAACCTAGGAAAGCCCAAAGCCGCCTGAATAAGGCGGCTTTTCTTCCCCCTCTCCCTCTGGGAGAGGGTTTGGGGTGAGGGTACTCTGAAAAAAATGAGTAAGTTTATTAGCCAACCTCACCTGCCCCCGCGGCCGGGGGCTCCTCTCCTATATAGGAGAGGAGGTATATTTTTTTACTCCCTCTAAAATCCCTGATTTGAAATATTTTTCAAGTTTTATTTTACTCAAGTTGACCCATTTAAAACCCTGATGCTCTCGACTGATTTTTATTTTCTCGCCTTTATACTTAGCAATAAAAAACACATAAAAGACATTTATTGGCTTTTTGCTTGAATTGAACTTGGCAGGTATTACGTGTCTGCCAAAGGCGACAGGCGTTGGTTGTAATTCATACTTAATTTCTCCAACTTCTTCTTTTATTTCCCTCCTAATTAAACCTGCGATTGGTTTTTTAATTTCCCCAACATTAATCCTGCCGCCGGGCAAATCATAATAGCCTTGGAATGAGCCACTCTTAGCAGCTTTAAGAATTAAAATTTTGCCCCGAGAATTGACTAATAAAACCTTAAGCGAAACCTGAAACCAGGCTTTTTGTTCTTTTTTCATGAATTAATTCTACCAATTAGGACTATGACAGTAAATTATTCAATATTTCTATGCTTGACAGTATTTTTGGCATAAGCTAAGGTATGAAATGTATGAAAAGTATGATTTTTGTTATTAAAGCAAAAATATATGTTTAATCCCCCAAAAATGTTTATATACGGCTCTGGTACCATGGGCCAGCGCGGCCAGATTGTTATCCCAGCCAAAGCCCGCAAGGCCTTGGATATTAAACCAAACGAGGAATTCATCTTCTTTGGCCATGGCCGAGTCATACACATCATCCGGGCTTTTGAATTAGACAGCGTTTTGGAAAAAATGGCTTCAAGTTTCACTAAGAATATTTCCAAGTTCAAACAGCAAATGAAAGGTAAATTAGCTTAATAAAAAATATGGAAAACGTCATTGAAGTAAGCAACTTAACCAAAAAATTCAAAGAATTTACGGCTGTAGACAACATCAGCTTCAAGGTAAAAAAAGGCGAAATCTTCGGTTTTTTAGGGCCGAACGGTGCGGGCAAATCCACCACCATTCGCATGTTAACCACTTTAATCCGACCGACTTCTGGCCAAGCCTTTGTTGCCGGGCATAATATTACAACCCAGGCTGGCGACGTCCGAGAACATATTGGTTTGGTGGCTGAAAAAATAATTCTTTATGATCGCCTGACTGCGTTAGAAAACTTGAAATTTTTCGGCAAGCTTTACCATATTCCCAAAAGCACGGCTCAAGAACGCGCGGAAAAATGGTTAACAACCCTGGAAATGGATAAATGGCAAGATAAAATGGTCGGGACTTTTTCCACGGGCATGAAGCAAAGGGTTAATATTGCCCGGGCGCTTTTAACCGAGCCAGAAGTGATGTTTCTGGACGAACCGACTTTAGGCCTGGATCCGCAAACTTCCCGTTCGATTAGGGATTTTATCAAAGATCTCCATGCTCACGGCGTTACTGTGATTTTAACCACCCATATCATGCCTGAAGCTGATGAACTTTCGGATACTATCGCCATAATTGACCACGGCAGAATAATCGCGGTTGACACGCCCGCTAATCTAAAAAAAGCCAATCAGAAACCAAACGCCAGCTTGGAAGATGTTTTCCTGGCTTTAACTGGCCGGGACATGCGTGAAGAAACCCACGGAGATGTTTCTTCTGTTAGCGACCATATATTTGGGGCAAAATCCCGAGTCCGATAACCACTAACTTAATATGAAAAATAATTTTTTTACGACCCTTAAAGACAGCTTGCGGATCGCTTCTAAAGACTTGGTTGATTTTTCCCGAGACCGGATGCAATTAATATTCTTTATAATCATGCCGGTTTTTATGATGATCATGACTGGTTTCATTTACCCCTCGGAAAACTCCCTAAAAAACATCCCCATGGGCATTGCCAACCAGGACCAGGGGCAAATTAGCCAAACTTTAGTCCAGGTTTTTTCAGACATGAAAATCTCCAACGATGAAAAAGTTTTTACCATCAAAATTTATCCTGACAATGAAGCAATTAAAAAAGCTATAAAAGACCAAAAAATTAATGGCGGCATTTTCATTCCAGCGGACTTTTCCCAAAATGTTCTAAACAATACAACTGCCGAGATTAGCATCATCCCCGACCAATCTAATCCGCAAATTTCTTCCATCCTGACACAAATGATTCAGCAGGTAGTCAATAGCATGTCCACCGGTGTTGCTGAAACCAAGATTGGGGAGATTATCAAGCTCACGGGTAAAGTCAATCCGCAAATGGCAAATTTGGATCCGGCAACAATCATCCAGCCCATCCAATCCAAAATTGATAATTTGATTCCGGGTAAAACTAACTACTTCCAGTTCATTGCTCCTGGCATTATGGCGCTAATCGTTATGATGTCGGTTATGACTGGCTTGGCTGTTTCGGTTTCCAGGGAAAAGGAATCGGGCACGATGGATGGCTTATTGATCGCGCCAATCTCGCGCTTATCAATTATCTTAGGCAAAGCCTTTGCCCAAACTGCCCGCGGCATGGTCCAAGGCATGATTGTCCTGCTCTTGGCAATCCTGATATTCGGCGTGCATGTTTATGGCAATTGGCTGGTCATGATTTTACTTTTATTTTTAGGCGTCTTTGCCTTTATGGGCATTGGTATTTTGGTTTCGGCAGTGGCCACGGCCCAAGAAACAGCCATGAGCATCATGATGACTTTGCAATTCCCCATGATGTTCCTCTCCGGCACTTTCTTCCCCATCCAACAAATGCCGCACGTCATGCAATACATCTCAAAAGCCATTCCCTTGACTTATGAAGCCACGGCTTTGCGCAAAGTAATTGTTTTGGGGGCGGGCTTAAGTTCGGTTTGGACTGAAGTGTTAATCTTGTCCATCTTCGGCTTAGTCATGATTGCCATAGCCGTTCCGACTTTCCGAAGGGTTATTACCAGGTAATTATAGTAAAAACGCAAAACGATGGCAGGGGGCGTAGCTCCGCCATGCGGCGGGATCTTAAAAATTCCCCTTAACGCTTCGTTCTGCAATTGCCAGTTTACCGCGCCAGTAGTAGTTTAAATTTTTCGACCCATAAATCAGGCAATATAAAAGCGGGGCTTGTTGCTCCGCTTTTTTGTTTGACTTAAAAGCAAGACTAGATCCTTGAGCCAACGAAATAGCTTACACCCAGTATTGTCCCATTCTGGTTTCTCCAGGTTTGCCAATTGTAGATCCTCATGGTTTTGGCCTGAATTTCGTACGCCTCCTTAACCCGATCAATCAATGCCACGTCTTCCATGCTTAGTTTGAGGTTTCCATCGCGATCAAGGGGCAGTACAACACTGTACTGGTCAAAGATCCCGTCAGCCGTGGGCAGTCCCTTGGCTAGGTGCTGCTCAGAGATCATCCCGGCAGTCACCAAGCTGTCAATATTTAGCGACACTTGCCCATCATTCGAACGCCAAATTGGATCCGACTGAAATATTGAACATCCGTAAAAAGTCATTACGGACAGCAACACCAGCGTTATGCTGGCCACGCGCGTACGATACATGTTCTTCTCCTTGTCAAAAAATGAACAAATGTTTTCAAACAAATATAAATCTATTTTGACTTATTGTCAAGGCTAAATTACGGTTACTGAAAGAGAAGGCTTCCCGCCGACGCTTCGCTTTACAATAGCCAGTTTACTGCACCAGCAGTGGCTTAAAATTTATTTTCATAAAACAGGTGCTGAGCCGGTTTTATGTTGTTTAAAATTAGACAAGAGAGACGTGGGGTTACTCTCCAATTAATTTTTTTAGTGTATTTTTATTACGATTAATTATTGTGATATTTTTTGCATGCCCAAATGGGTTTGCTGGTGATGGGTGGAATAGTGGTAAAAGTAAGTATTTTTTGGTTTTATAAACAACTTCACTCGCCTTACCCATTTGTAATTTAGTTTGAAAGGTTGATTCCAGAATATCTTTTGTAACTACCCCCAAGGATAAAATTACCTTTGGTTTATTGTGATGTATTTGTTCCAGAAGGTGTCTAGCACATAAAGACCCGCACTCTACAAGCCTTTTTCGATTGCTACTAATATAACATTTTGCAATCTCTGTAAAAGCACATTCTTCAAGGGTCATATGAATTAGCAATAGCTCTTCATTTAAGCGTTTGCCGGTTGGGACAATCTTATTTTGTAAACTATAAAATGCCCTTCCTGACTCTAACCAGCCGTTTCTTGCCAAAGATTCACCAAGTATAAGGACTTTCTTGCCTAAAGTACTCGACCCTTTCTGAAAAAAGAAAGAAAGTGGCTTTGATTGAATATTTAAACAGTTATGAATTTCTTTATTCATAGATCTCTTTTAATTTAATTTTTGAGACACGTGGGTCATCCGATACTAAATTGTCCTTGCGGAGTCATGCACCGTACGGTGCATGGCGGAGAGAGAGGGATTCCTGCCGACGCTTCGCTTTGGCGGGCAGGCGAACCTACGAGGACTTGCGCACTAACGCCTGCCTGCCGGCAGGCAGGGTTTTTCCCGCTCTTAGAAATCTTTTATATAGGACTGCGGGATCCCGACTCGTGGCGGAGGGTGTAGGATTCGAACCTACGAGGACTTGCGCCCTAACGGTTTTCAAGACCGTCGCCATAGACCACTCGGCCAACCCTCCGCCACGCTGCAGGACAAGACCATCCGATTAAACCACTCTCGCACGCCTCCAATTTAGAGCCGACTCAGGCTAATCTATTCGGTGAACAGTAAATGTATGATAAATCATTTACCTTGAAATAAAAAGAGAAAACCCGCCAGACTAAAAAATCTGGCGGGTAGGGACTGGGCGTTAGGCTTCGACAACCGCCACGCAATCACAGATATCGAAAGCGTAATCCGGCGTTGTTGGCACAATAAAGCCTCCGTGACCAGGAGGCACTATCTTGGCCGCTATCAGCAAATGAGGGCCAGTGTTGCGTTCAGCAACATATAGGTCTCCCTCTTTAACCTCGGCCAAAGTTCCGTCTGAGATCATAACCGCCTTAACTCGGACGCCTCCTAAATCTAGCTCTTCCCCACGACGCAGAGCCACCATTGCGTTTTGCGAGCCCATTGTTGACCTCCTATCAAGTTAGAAAGAAAATTACTGAAATTACAGTTAATGCTAAAAGATAGCAGGATTTTCTTGTTTTGTCAATACTAATGACTCCGCACGGCAAAACTTGAGTGCGAGAAAAATCGACATAGCGGTTAAGTTATTAAGGGTTCCAAATTTTAGGATCCCCATTTCATCAAAGATGAAATGGGGAAAGCGGCACGCTTATAAAATCATTAGAAGGGATCCCCAAATTATCATCGAAAATTTGGGGTAAGCGGGCTGCTTACACGCCTCGCGAATGAGGCGCGCACGACCCCGAGCGTAGTCGAGGGGGAGGAGCACGTCCCGCCATACGGCGGGATGAGGAAAAGCGGCAACCTTGCAGAGGGTGCCTGTCCGCCGTACTTCGTCTGGCGAAGGCAGGCGGGGAGTGGGCTCATAAATATGAGCACACGTAATCCGACGCAAGGATTGACGCGTGGTGCGCTCGACAGGAGTTGAACCTGTGACCTCAAGCTCCGCAAGCTTGCGCTCTATCCAGCTGAGCTACGAGCGCGCACAATAATTTTCTCTAATGCTGATTTTTAAGGGATTTAATTTATTTAGCAAGTCGAGGACGGGACTACGAGCGCGTAAATAATTAATAAATGCACAAAATCTAACCTTACTTTCGTACCATATCCTGAATATTCACGCAAGGTTAATTAAAACTTAAAAAGCCTGGCAAGACGGTCAGTTAAATCTTCGCTTTCCCTTTCCAAATCTTCAAGTATGTATTTTTGCAAAATTGTCCTGACTTTAAGCGGATTTTGATCCAATAAAGGGATTGAATAATTTGTCCTCAGCCCGGTTTTAAATTCTAAGTACAAAACTTTAATTTCTGGCGGTTCATAGGCAATCCAAAACTTATCAAATTCCCGAAAACGGTAAAATTTATCATCAATTATTATGCCAGATTCTTTAATTGAAAATTTTACCCTTTGGGGCTGAACAAACTCTTTTGAACCCAGGATAATCCCTATTAAGATTATGATTATTGAGAAAAGGAAATTTTTTATGATTATGGTCCAAATTAAAAGCGCAAGAAAAATAACCGGCATTACCAAATACCAGACTATGCCCCGTTTATGCTTTTCAAAAGAGGGGAATTCCCATTCTAAAAGTATCTGGTCTTGAATAGATTCGGATTCATTGGTACGCTGTTCCATACTGGGTATAGTATAGCACTTCTGGATGAATCTTTTGTAATATTTATTTTAGGGGTCCCCATTGATACCTTTGGTATCAATGGGGAGAGGAGCACACGAACGAAACCCGAAGCAAACTCGCAAATGCGAGGATGCGAAGGGTGAAGTTCATGATGATCCGTGGAGAGTTGGCCGAGCGGCTTAAGGCAGCGGTTTGCTAAACCGCGGGGATCTAAAAAGTCCCGCAGAGGTTCGAATCCTCTACTCTCCGCCATGCACCGTACGGTGCATGGCTCCGCCACCCAGTGCATTGCATTGACTATAAATGTTATGAAATATTTCTATGTTTACATTTTACAAAGCAAGCGCGATAAACGTCTTTATATCGGTTTTACGGATAATGTATTTAACCGACTCATTCAGCACAATTCAGGCAAGGTTCCGTCCACAAAACCGCGTATACCATTTGATTTAATTTTTTTTGAAGCTTATGCCAATAAATATGATGCACTACGAAGGGAAAAATACTTCAAAACAGCAAAAGGTAAAACGACAATACGTACCATGCTGATAGAATATTTTACTAAATCCGAAATTTAAACCATCCCCAAAAAACCACTCGAATTGACGTGTGATTAAATTTTAATTAATTTACCGAAACTCCTCCGACGGTTTTTCAATTTTTTATGTACAAAGTTTATTCTAAGCAAAAACAAAGGTTGATTTAATACTCTTGATTAATATGAACAATTATCATGCCTTACCCATAATCCTTTTAGTTTTGCTGGCTTATTTCGCCACAACTATTTTGGTCAAAACAAAAAGATGTCAGCTGTCTAGAAACAGAAAAATCTGGAATATCATTTTGGCCTTATTTGCCGGTTTTTCGGGTTTGTTTGGCTTGATCCTGGCCATCAGTATTGACCAAAAGTTTAAGTTATCTTGGTATCCCAAACTTCTTTGGGTTCATGTGGAATTCGGCATCGCTTTTGCCATCGTAGCGCTGTTTCATTTCAGCTGGCACATTAAGTATTATTTATTAACTCTGAAAAAAAATGCTTATGAAAAATAAAACAAAAAAAACCTTTATAACCGTCTTATTCCCAGTTTTATCCACCATAGTCTTAACGGGTTGTGCTGGTAAAAAAGAACAACAAACCGCTAATAATCTTAACCAAGACAACCAGGAAGCCCTCAACGCGTCTGATGATGGCGCAAGCAATACCAACCTAAACCTACCGTCAAACAATAATGCTGATGATGAAGCCATATTGATGATAAGCCCAAATTGCGTTGGTTGCGGCAGGTGTACGCGCACTGACCCTGAGCATTTTGCCTTAGACCCAAGGACGGGTAAAGCAACGGTCTTAACAGAGGACAATTTAGGCTCAACAGCGCTCCAAACCGCCATCTCAAATTGCCCTGCCCAAGCCATATTAAAAACCTAGCTAACTAATTTTGGCTGTTAAATTCGTGCAAAGGATTAAGTAGTGTATTATTAAGACATGCTTGTTTTTAATTCGCCCATTAAGGAATTAGCCGGGGTTGGCCCGACCATGGCCAGCCGTTTGAAACGTTTGAAAATCCAAACTTGCCAGGATTTAATTTGGCATTTGCCTTATAGGTATGAGGATTTGACCCGAGTAGAAAAAATTTCTGATATCAAAGGCAACGCCACGGTTTCGGTCAGGGGCAAACTGCAACTGATAAGCTCCCGCCGGGCGCAAAAACGGAAGAGGATGTTGGTGGTGGAAGCTATTATTGCTGATGAATCTGGTTCTTTAAAAGTAGTTTGGTTTAACCAACCCTATTTGGCAAAAATCCTCATTCCCGGCGAAAATCTTTGGCTGGCTGGTAAGGTTGAACATAACTATTTTGGCACCACCTTAATGAACCCAGCTTGGGAAAAGCGCGATAACCCCTTGAATGCTGCCGGAATTATCCCAATTTATCCTTTAACTGATGGCCTGACGCAAAAACAGTTAAGAAATTTCATTGACCAAACCCTGCCTTTAGCTAGCTATTTGCCAGAATTATTACCCGTTGATCTGGAGCAAAAACATAGTTTAATCAATGGCAATTTAGCTTTAAAACTCCTTCACCAACCCAAAAGCTTTGAGGACATTGCCGCGGCTAAAAGACGTTTGGCTTTTGAGGAATTGTTAATTGTGCATTTGGCAGTTTTAAAGGAAAGACAGAAAATTGAAAAAAGTCCCAGTGTCAGGATTCCTTTCCACCAGGAAGAAACCGTAAGTTTTGTCCAGAAATTGCCTTTTATCTTGACTCCTGGCCAAAAAAGGTCTGCCTGGGATATTTTGCAGGATATGGACAAGCCCTACCCTATGAACCGGCTTTTAGAAGGCGACGTGGGTTCAGGCAAAACCGTAGTTGCCGCCATTGCGATTTTAAATGTGGTTAAAGCTGGCTTCCAAACTGCATATCTGGCGCCGACGGAAATCCTGGCTCGCCAGCATTTTGAAAAACTTTCAAAGTTGTTATCGCCTTTTGGCACGCGCGTGGCATTATTTACCCGCACCAGCCGGAAAACCAATATTGGGGAGAAAGCTCTTAGCAAGCCCATTTTTTTAAAACAATTAGCCGACCATCAAATTGATTTGGTCATTGGCACGCACGCTTTGATTTCTAAAAATGTTACATTTGCCAAATTAGCTTTAGTTATTGTGGATGAACAGCACCGGTTTGGCGTAGAACAAAGAAAAATTATGCGTTCCAAAAGCCAAATTGGCATTCCGCATTTCCTGTCCTTGACTGCCACGCCCATTCCCCGGACCTTAGCCTTGACAGTCTGGGGCGACCTTTCCATTTCCCAAATCCCGCATTTGCCCAAAGAAAGAAAACCTATCGCCACCAAACTCTTGGATGACCGGAACCGGGATGAAGCGTATTTTAAAATTTTGGAAAGAGTAGAACAGGGCGAACAAGCCTTCATAATCTGCCCCCGGATTGAAACTGACCCGGCTGGCATCAAGTCAGCCGTGGAAGAATTTAAAAAATTGAAAAATGGAATTTTTAATAAAATTAACGTCGGCCTAATCCACGGCAAATTATCCACTGACAAAAAAGAAAATGCTATGACGGCTTTTTCTGAAGGCAAAACCAATGTTTTGGTGGCCACAGCCGTGGTTGAAGTCGGCATAGACATTCCCAATGCCACGGTCATGCTGATTGAAGGCGCCGACAGTTTTGGCTTGGCCCAGCTCCACCAATTCCGCGGCCGCATTGGCCGGGCCGCCTTGCCAAGCATCTGTTATTTGGCAACCAGCTCCGAAGATCCAGAAACCTTGGAGCGTTTGAAAGTCATGACAAAGCTAATGGACGGGTTTGCTTTAGCTGAAGAAGACTTGAACCGGCGTGGCCCGGGTGAACTCTGGGGTGAGCTGCAAAGCGGCTTCCAGCCCTTTAAAGTGGCTAGACTCACTGATAAACAATTGATTGAAGAAACCAAGGAAACGGCCCAAAAATTGTTATCAACTGACCCTGAATTAAACGTGAATTCGTATTTAAAAACCATTGTTGAGGCAAAAGGCTTATTAATCCACCCGGAATAGGCTTTTTGGGTTGACAAAAACAAGTTATTTTGATAACCTTTACCGTTTGATGTTTGACAATTAGGTTATATAAAAAAGGAGCTTGCCATGCGTCGTTTGCTGTTGTACCTCTTTATCGGGGCGATCGTCGGACTAATCTTTGGTCTGTTTTGGGAGCAGATGATTTGGATCGGCCTTATCGTCGGTTCCATAATTGGCCTTTTCTTCGGGAACTCCATCGACGGTTTCCTTGGCGTTATCACCCTGATCATCCTCGCCTTGATCGGCACGATAATCGGAGCCGTCTCCTACGGTATTGGATATTGCTTATTCAATTTGTCCCCTCAGCACCCTCTCTGGATATTTATGCTGGTCGGTGCATGTATCCCAATCCTCATTCGCCTGTTGAGATCGCGCCTGCAGCTTCAGCGCGAAAAACTGGCCTAAGGGAAATGTTTCTTTCGGGCAAAGCTCGGTGTACTCCACCGGGCTTTTCGTTTTCGCCACAAAAATTGAAGTCCCGTCTCCGGACAGGGCTTTTTTACATTTTTTATCTCTAGGATTTTCCAGACCGAACCTTGGGTTTGACACCGAAGCAATTCTGAACCTAAAATGAATTATCAGTCTAAAATTGCCCTTTGAAAGAAGAACCCTGCCTTTAAATAAGGCCAAATTTTTCATGGTTTATTTCTTAAAAAAGGCATTTTAGCTTGGTAAAGGAAGGGCAAGTGCAATGGATTGTTAAAGGAGGAGGTTTTAGTGCTCTTTTCACCTTAACCGCCACTCTCCGAAAAAAGGAAGACAGGTTAAACTAGGAAAAACACCAAAATCGGAGAGTCTATGTGTAAATTTACTGGAAATTCAGAGGTTGGGAAACTGATTTCTTCAGTAAGACTACATCCCGACTTCAAGACTCGGCAACAACAGGTCCCGCATTTGTGCCAGCAGTTTCCGGTAATAATTGGCCAGGTTACGACTGGTCGATATGCTTGTGATTTGAGGGCATGCAAAATATGCGGGATGCCTGTTGATGACCATGGCTTCCCAGACCATTTGTGCGGACCGACTGGTCGTGTTCAAAAGGCCCTTTTTCATGGTCAAAGTGCTACCGTAGATCTTAACGACTATGGTATCAAATTGGGCTTTATGGCTGGCACGTTTGACCCTCGAGACCTGCTCAAACCAGCGGAACTAGCCTGAGTCAATTACGGCAATATTTCTATTAGGACGGACCCTCACAGGCCGTCCTATTTTTATTTAATGAATTTTAAGGCGTCAATTATTGACCTAGCCGTAATTATTTCTATTTTAGATTTGCCAGATTTTGAGTTTTGGGGGGCAATTAAAGTTTTAAAACCCAGCTTTTCCACTTCCGCAACCCGGCGTTCAAAATTCGCCACGCTCCGGATCTCCCCGCCTAAACCAACTTCACCCACCGCAGCTAATAACGGCGGTAGGGGTTTATTGCTTAAAGACGAAGCAACGGCCAGGCAAACTGCCAAGTCTGCGGCTGGTTCATCCACTTTAAAACCGCCAACAATATTTAAATGCACGTCTTGGTTACCTAAAGCCAAGCCTGATCTTTTGGTTAGAACTGCCAATAATAGTTGCAAGCGATTCAAATCAAAACCTGAAGTCACCCGGCGGGGATAGCCAAAAACCGTGGTGGAAACCAAGGCTTGGATTTCCAAAAGAAAAACCCGGGTGCCTTCAATTATCGGCACCACGCTGGAACCGCTGATCTGGGCATCCCGTTCGGCCAGAAACCTGGCTGAAGGATTTTTAACCTCAACCAAGCCAGATTCTGCCATGTCAAAAACCCCCACCTCATCAGTTGGCCCAAACCGGTTCTTGGTGGCGCGCAACAAACGATAAGCATGGTAAGGATCACCTTCCATAGTCAAAACACAGTCAACTAAATGTTCCAAGACCCTAGGACCGGCAATTGAACCTTCTTTGGTCACATGGCCGATTAAAATTAGCGGGATATGTAGGCGCTTGGCGACTTCCATAAGCTTGACGCAAGCTACCCTGACTTGGACAATGGAACCAGCTTCTGACGGCAAGGTTGGGTCAAAAACTGTTTGAATAGAATCAATTACAGCCAAACTTGGTTTTTCCGCTTCCAAAGTAGCTAAGACCGTGGGTAAATCCGTTGCTGGCAGGAAATTAACCTGTGAAGCTTCTATTTTCAGGCGCTCATATCTCAATTTGACCTGGTTGGCAGATTCTTCCCCAGACACATACAAAACTTGGCCTTTTAAGCCAGAAGTAATTTGCAAAGCCAAGGTTGATTTGCCGATGCCTGGTTCACCGCCAAGCAAAATTAAAGAACCCGGCACAATCCCACCGCCAATAGTCCGGTCAAATTCCTCAATTCCGCTTGTTACCCTTTGGATATGCTCGCTTAAAATGCTTTCAAAATTTTGGGTTTGGCCTGGCTTGCCTTTTATGGCTTGATGGGCAGCTGCGGGTTTTGGCCCGGCTGCTTCCACAGTCCCCCAACTGCCGCATTCAGGGCAGCGACCCAGCCACTTGGGGAATTGCGCATCACAGTTTGAGCATGAATAAATTGTTTCAATTTTTGGCATGCCTAATAATCACTAATTATTTTCAAATTGTTCTGGACTTTTATGACATAATCCCTGGTTTGCTGATAACCAGTATTAACCGGACATTCCCACCAGGTCTGGCCTGGACAATCTACGCTGCTGCAATTAGCCCCTTGGCCGCCGTTATATGCCGCAATCACAAACATTAAATCGCCATCCGTACACTTGGTTAAGCTGGGCGTGCAGGAAACAATACTCTCGTCTTTTTTCATGGCATGATCAGGGCAAGTATCCTCCTTAAGCTGTGCCAAGTAAGCCGCGCCCGCCGCAATCCCAAATGAAGGGTTGTATAAATCAGAACAGGAGACTCCGGTTTTCATGACTTGGCTGGCAGTTGCCGGCAATAATTGCATTAAGCCGCAAGCGCCCGCTTCAGATGACAAATTGGGTTGCCCACCAGATTCCACGAACATTATGGCGTAAATTAAATTCTCATCAATACCGGTATTTTTTGCTGCTGTGGCAACAAATGAGCCATATTTGGCTTTTACGTTTTCGTACCAAGTTTTTGACATAGTAGCTTTTCCCAAGGGGTTGCCCTTTGAACCATAAGCGATTTCTTGCTTATTTATGGCCTGCTCAATTGGTTTGATGCTGGTTATATTCAGGCTGGTAAACTTGACCAATTTTGGGCTGATGGAAAGCAATAATAGATAAGCGGCAAAAGCGATTAATAAGCCGATAATCGCTGAAGTAATCTGCTCTTTGGCATTTTGGACTTGGCCACGATTGCCGCCAGCCACCAGCCATTTAATGCCTCCATACATAATCATGACCGCAGCCAAAATAGCAATTGCTGAAACAAAAAAGACGTAAAAGGCGGCAATGTATTCGCCTAAAGTATTGCCGGTTATGACAATTTCCTCACCAGCGATAAATTTTGAACCAAGCAAAGAAACCTGGGGCTTGAAATATATGTCTGATTTTTTTTCTGCTACATACTTTGATCCGATTAAACTGCATTGGGGCTGTTTGGCGCAATCCTGGGCAATATATTCTTTCCGGTTAATTTCAAATTCACCTGTCTGGCAGGAAGTTTCATCCTGGACGGCTTTGCATTCCTTTACTAATTTATCTATCTTGCCCGTATAAACACAGCAATTTTTTAAACTAACATCAACTGGCTTGGCGCAAAAATTCGTACAGGCATCATTGGTCTCATAAAACGGATGGGGGAAATTACCGCAAGAATTGCACTCGGCCTCAGTAACATTTATTAGACATTGAAAATTGTCGTCATTTAAATTCCCGCAAAGGCAGCAACCAGCTTTTCCATTACCTGGAAATGCCAAAAGTCCCGTTAATAAAAATGCTGATAAAAATAAAAGCCTCAAGACTTTCATTGCAATACATGGTTAATATAAGTTTGGATGACTGATTCTTCATTCAAGCCGGTAATCCGCCTTTCATTCACAAAAAGCGTCGGGGTTTCCGTAACATTCAAGCGCTGGCCTTCAGCAATATTATCATCAATGCGTTTAGCCGCAGCTTGGGAGTCCAAACAAGCCTTTAATTTGGCCGAATCAATGTCCACGTCTTTGCTTATTTTCTCTAAATCTAAAGCGCCCAAAGTATCCTGGTTCTGGAACAATTGGTCATGCATGGCCCAAAATTTTCCCTGGCCGCCGCCTTGGTCTTGGGCGCACCTGGCAATTTCCGCCGCCCGCCTGGCGTTTTTGTGGATGCTTAAAGGATAATCTTTATATACCAATTTGACGGAATTTTGATTGCTGGCCATAAGGCTTTTTAAAATCGGCACTTCTGCCCGGCAATATTCGCATTCAAAGTCCGTAAAAATGACTAAAGTAACCTTGGCATTGGACTTGCCTAAATAGGGATCGGTGCTGAAAATCCTTGGGGATAAATCTTTTATCACCTTTTTCGTGCTAAAAGTGTTTATCATTAGGACAACCAAAACCAGCACGGCTAGGCCACCGAAGATCAGAAAAAAAATATTTTCCCTTTTTTGCATACTAGTTTTAATGGATTTTCATCTCTAAAACCTTGCCAGTGGGGCCGTCGGTAAAATATAAAGTGCTGCCATCAGCCGAAAGCCACAGGTTTTTAGCGGAAAACTGGCGGCTGCCATCAGACCCAACTGGCACGGCTAACTTGTTCTTAGCCCCGGTTAAAAGGTCGACTGAATAAAAAGAATCCGTGGTGTTGTTTGCCTGGTTACGGTAAATCCCGCTGCCCGCCGGTAAACTTGAAGTGTCAGGCACGGCGCAATAAATCGAGGTGCCGGCCTTGTTAAAAGTGCATTTGTCAGACCAGGTGTTAATTTCCAAAGGCCGGTTATTCGTACCGGCGGCATCGCCTTGGGCATTTACTATATACAAAGTGGGATTATAGTTTGTTTGGGCATTATAAACGCTATATAACATTTGCTGGCCATTAGAAGACCATGTGCCTTCAAAACCCCGGCCAGCTGTGGCTATGGATTTAAAAGTTTCGCCATTTTTGCCGACTAAAAGCACTTCCTGGCTAGTATCATTCAGGCCTGGAGAATAAGTGGCAATGACTTGGTTGTTAGGCGACCAGTTGACTTGGACCCTGCTCCCGTTTTCACCCAAAGGTTCAATTGGGGTTATGGAACTGCCGTCTGGGCTGGACACCACCAAAAAACGGTCAGCTTCATTGGCGGCATTGTACTTGAATGCAATCTGCGTGCCAGTGGGATCAAAACTGAAATCTTGGCCTTCTTTGGGCAAAGTCGCCTGTTTTTTATTTTCAAAATCATAAAAGATTTTGGAATCATCCGGAAAACTGACTATGACCTGGCTCCGGCTGGGCGACCAGGCAATATCTTCGGCTTCAGGAAACTTGACTTGGGACAAGGCGATTAAATTCCCGTTTTCGTCAAGTTTGAAAAATTGGCCAGAGGCTTTATCGTAGTAGCGCAAATTGCCTTTGGCATCAATAACCGTGTCAAAAGCATTCGCGGAAATCAAAGTCTTTACTTGGGTATCCCCGCCATCAGCAATGACTGCCGGACCGGCATTCACATTAGCCGTGGGCTTATTAACATTTGCAGTATTGATATTTGGCAAGCCGCCATTAACATTTTGGGGCCGATTGACATTGCCGTTTATATTAGGCAAAACCGAATTAGTGTTAAGGTTGCCATTCTGGTTGACGGCTGGGGGCAAGGGTTTGAAAAACATGATATACAAAACAAAACCGATGGCAATAACCCCGATTATAAAGGCAAGGATTACTAAGGTTCGACGGTTCATATATTCATAATAGCATTAAAAATCCAGGCGATAAGGAATAAATCTATATTATTGGGCTGAACATTTTAAGTCAGTATCGCCAACTTTTCTACAACAAATAGACTTACAATTTTTTTTGTCTGGGGTTAGATCATTAGAATATACTATTTCTCCTTGAGTCGAAATACATTTTGAAAGTCTCCCTTCGGAACAACGCTGAAGATTACACTGAGTAATGACAAACGGTTCGGAATTATTACATATATCACACCCAACTCGTTCATATCCCTGTTCGCATTCAAGCACTGGGAACCAATAACAACCATCAGATTTTGGATCAAGCATAGGATAATCTATCCAAGCACACTTACCTTTTCCGGCAATGCTAAATTGCGAACAATCTGCCGCCGAACCGTTATCATCGGTAATGGATTCGCATTGTCGTACGGGTGATGTACAGCCCCAAGAAGTCCCACCAATTGCCTTGGGCAAAAAAACAGAGTCCTTCCAGGTGCCAAGCGTACAAACATCATTAGTGACATTTTTGTCCTTATCATGGCAGACTGAACCACGACACGTGCCAGAACCCGTGGCTTTTTCCCGATAAGTGTATTCATTGCCGCATGTTGGTTCTATATCCGTCCCCACGTCCACGGCATAGTCGCAAGCGCCGGAATTAGCCGGCGCCCCGCAGGCCGTGTCTAAGACGCAGGCTTGGCCTTTGTTAGTTCCGGATAGGCAAATTTTAAAGGTCGGGCACATGGCAAAGCTCTGCAAAACTGGCTTGACCGTGCTCAAGGCTGGCGGCCGTAAGTTGACTAATTTTGGGTTAATGACAAAAAGCAAGAGATAAGAACCGAGGGCAATTACCACGGCGATAAGGGCGGTAAAAACCGTTTCTTTGGCGTCTTGGACTCGGCTGCGGTTGCCCGCGGCCACCATCCATTTTATCCCGCCGTACATGACCATGACGGCGGCCAGGATGCCAATGGCGCCGGAAAACCACTTATACATGCCGGCAATATAGGCTCCGAGGTCTTGGATATAGGCCACGCTCTTGCCTTGGTCATCAACGCAATTCGCCGTAACCCCGGGAATGGGCAATTGGACATGGATCCATTTCAGCTCAATTTGCCCAGCATTCATGTAGTTGCCATTTGAATCTTTTGCGTTTTCATCACAACTCACCAGAGCCGCTTTTACCGGTTGGGAAAATAAAAAAGCGGCAATGGCGAAAAAAAATATGATTAGTAATTTAAACTGCTTCATAAAGCGCTTTGTAACACATCATAAATTGGCGTCAACGGGCCTGTAAATAAATAATAGAGCGCCTGAATTTTTTCCAAAAAGCTCCCATTGACTATTTGCATGACAAACCAAGCGATTATCCCGACAAAAACAATGATGATTAAGTAGCAAATCCCGGCAAAAAAGGCAGTCCCGGCGTGGCTGATGGCCGTGCCAATGCCACCCATGGTTCTCAGGCTATAACTCGGGACAATCTGCAACCCTCGCGGCTTGGGCAATAGAGGAGAAAAAACCCTGGCCAGCCAAATCAAAATAAAAAGCCAATCCGAAACCACAATATCAAAACCCCAAACCCCAATAGCCAAGCCTGATTGCCAAAGATCCACTTGCTTTGCCCAAGCCTGGTTTGCGACTGTAACGGCTTCGGCCATCGGGCTGGCGGCTAATTGATCAACGTACTGTTTTCTAATATTGCGTAATTGTTTCAAACGGCTTGAAAGCCTGCCTTGTTCCTGTTTTTGCTGATCAGCTGAAGTACGTATTGAACTTCTGTTATTTGTCTGCCTGTCCATAATTGAATCCATCTGCATCCTGCCTTGTTCGCTTTGGGCCGCATCCCACGTGGGAAAATCCGTCTTGGTCAATTTTGAAATATCATCCTGTAATCTTTTATTTACTATACTACTTTGCGTCAACGCACTTAATCGCTGATTTTCTTGTGCAGTTGCCATAATAGCTATTATTGCTTAGGCCCCCAAACAATTTTGCCGACTTTCCAGACGCCATCCTGTTTTTCAAAACTTAAAGTGATGTCCTGGTAATAATTGGTACTCTCGCTGGTGCTGCCGCTTGATTCGACTCTTTGCAAGGAGATTTTAACGGTCGCGGTCTTGTTTTGGGCGTCAAAACTTTCCAAATTTACAATCCGGACTTCCGAAGTGATGCCCCGATACAGAGAATTATCTTTGCGGTTTTGCCTTTCGGTGGCGACATAGCCCTCTTGCTGGGCTTTCAGTTGCGGGGTCATGTAAAAATACAAATCAGTGATATTCTGAAAATCATTTTGGGTGGAAAAACTTCCGTATATACCGGCGAAACTCCGGGCAACTTGCTGGACTGTAAGCTTGTCATTGATATTTGAATCAACTGGCTGGGTGTTTGCGTTCTGGTTTGAGTTTTGGTTGACAATCACCGTGTTGATATTGGGGATTTTGGCATTGGTATTTTTGGCATTAGTGTTGCTAGGCGCCTTCTTTTGCCAAACGAATAATAAAACTAAAAGGGCAAGGGTAATAATTACGGCTCCAGCAAGAATGATTAATAGCTTTTTTGACATATTATTTTTTAAGATTTAACTGGATTGGGGATTGCTTTCATTAAATTCCTTTTTGGCCGCCTCGATTTCCAAAAGCTGCCTGGGGTCAGAGGTGATTATTTGGTCTTCTGTGTACGAAGCCACGACTTTTATGGCCGCATGCTTGGGCCCGGCAAAAAATATACCTTCGCCAACCGCGGCTTCCAGCAATAAATATTTTTCACCTTGGGTCAGCATGAAAGTCTTGGCGATCATATCAATGCCCGCGGGCGACTGTTTCATGAGCAGCTGCAAAGCCGAATTAGTGACAATGGCCTGGCCATAGGGCGAACGCAAGAAATCATTCACGTCTTGGGTTATGGTCGTGACACCCAAATAATATTTCCGGCAGCGTTTAACCAAAGCATAAATGAATTTGGCCGAATCTTCGTTCTGCATCAGCCACCAGGCTTCATCAATAACCAAAATCCTCTTTTTCAGCTGCGACCTGACTACATTCCAAATATAAGAGACGATGATGGAAATGCCAATCGGCCTTAATTCATCTTCCAAATCCCTTACGGAAAAGGTGACTAACTGGTTCCTGAGTTCAATATTGGTGGGACTGTTAAAGAGGCCGGAAAAGGTGCCTTCGGTGTATTTTTTAATCCTTTCAGTTATGCCTTCAGCGCCAACCATGCCGGATAAAACCTCTTGGAAATCCGCCATCAATGGCGGTTCAACCGTAGTCAGATCGGATTCGGCAGTTATGTCTTTTTTGGCATAGGTTTCAATCAAGGCCCGATCGATGATTGAATCTTCCTCTGGAGTTACGGTGCCTAGCATAAGCCGCAACATGCCTTTTAAAGTAATGACCGCGGCCCGGATGATGTCTGCTGGTTTTTCCGCGCCGCCAACCGCCCGAGGCAAATCAAAGGGATTGATTTTTGATTCAGAATTCAAGGAGATGTTGATATAAGTGCCGCCAACCGCATCGGATAAATATTTATATTCCCTTTCAGGGTCAATGACGATAACATCCGTGCCAACCATGAGCGAACGGAGTATTTCCAACTTGACGGCATAGCTTTTGCCCGCACCAGAAGTGGCAAAAACCACAAAATTCGCGTTTTGCAGGCTAAAGCGGTCAAATAGGATCAAAGAATTATTATGGCGGTTAATGCCATAAAGTATGCCATTGTCTGAAGAAACATCTGAAGAAATAAAAGGGAAACTGCTGGCCGCTGGCGAAGAATTCATGTTGAAATATACCTGCAATTCATCTTTGCCAATGGGTAAGGTTGAATTAAAACCTTGCTCAGCCTGGTATAGGACGCGCTTGCTAAAAACCAATTTAGAGCCAAACATAGACTCGACCTTATCGCTGAGCTTGTCCAAATCCTCTTTATTATCGCCATAAAGAGTTACATAAAGCGCAACTTGGAAAAATTTTTCCGTACCTTGGGTCAAATTATCGCGGAGCTGTTCAATGTCCCGCAAGGCCGTTTCCCGAATTGGATCGCGGGGCGCGCCTTTTTCCGCATCTGATAAAATTTGGGCTTCCAATTGGCCTACCTTATTGCGTAATTGCTTGAGCACCACTTCTGAACCGACGGGGTAGAAAAACATGGAAACATCCAAAGGCACGTTCAAATTAATAATTGGGGCAAACCAACCCACGGCAATATACCGAGGGTAGGTGACGATGAACATGGTTCGGGCTAGCTTGCCGCCGATTTCCACCTCTTTGGCTGAAACTTTGAACGAGGCCGGGGCAATAAAATCCCTAACCGAAACCACGCCCCGGCGGTAAATTCTTTCGGCCTCAAGCATTTCCCGCTTCCGTTGCAATTCAATTCCTGACTGCTGCTGCACCTCTTCCTCAGTCATAATTTGAACAGGCGGAAGGGTTTCCGCTTGCATTGCCTTGGGTTTTTTGGATAAATTAATGGCCATTATTTTTCAACGCTCAATTGTTCAAAATTCCCCAACTTCTGCTGATCAGAAGTTTGCGGGTTATAGGTCGTATAAAAAAGTTCAATCAAGCCTTGGGTATCCAGGGGTACTGCTTTTAAGCCCAGTCCGGAAAGCCCATCCACCACAAAATCAACCCGCTTCATCAAGTCATCCCGCATTTCCAAAAACCTTTTTTGCTTGATATGGATGACGTTAGTGGGCGAAATGACGGTCGTCAAGCGCTTGAAAAAGCCTTGGCGCTTCTTGGTAATTTGTTCAAAAGGCACGACCACGTAAAACCTTTTGGACATAATATCGGCCAACTCAACCAGCTCTTTGACGTAAGTGATGTATTCTTGGGTTTGCATTTTTAAAAGCTCGTTGGTTTGGGCTTTCTCAATGACTTTAAGGTTGTCCAAATAAGGGTCAATGTTCAACTTCCTGGATTGGATGACTATCTGCAAAGGAAAATCGATAATATTCAAGTATTGAGTGTAAGCCTGAATGACAGCCGCCTGCTCCTCGTCGCTTTTTAGAGCAAAATTCATGGAAGAAACCAAAAGCACGCTCCGGATAGTGCCGTTTTTCAAGATGACTACATCATCCTTGATTTCCCAGACATCCAAGAACTTTTGGGTTGATGGGGCTTTGAGTTTAATTTGTCGGTCTGTATTTGCCATTGGAATTTTTTAAAGTTTCAGCCACCACATCGCCGGTTTCATCATAAACGCCGCCAGTATCTACGACTAAGGAAAGTTCGGTCAGTCGGGAAGCGGTGAGGGGCTGCTTTTGGGCTATCGGGGTTTTTGGTTTTAAGGCCTTGGCGGCCGCAAAACGGAATTCATATTCAGTATCTTCCTTATGCCAGATGCGCAACTTTGGCATGCGTTCGGTCTGCAAAATTGAAAGGATGAAATAATGGAAAGGCCGGCCGTTGATTTTGATAAAAGCCAGCAGAAAAATAAAACCCGACCAAAAAATTGCAAAAAATATGAAGGTAAAGAAGCTCATGATCTTGAAGGATAAAAAACCTACAATACCCCAGGCTAAGAGCAACAAGAATTGGCGGACGGTTAAAGGCCCTAAAATCTTGTCTTCGACATCAATGAATTGGGGAACTACAAATTGCATCATAAATTAAAATCTAAATTGCCTCATGAGGGCGCCAATAGCCTCAAATTCATCCGTACCTAAAGAGGGCTTGCCCTGGGCTTTTAACAACTGGATAATGTCAGTTAAATCCTCTTTCTTTTCCATGGCCATTTGCCCGATCTGAAGGTAATTTTGGAAAGTCGGGGATTTTCGCCAAGCTTGGATACCGGCCGCTTTTTGGCCAAAAGAATCTTTACCTAAGGCTTCAATTTCATCAATAATTTTTTTAGTTCTGGCTTCTGGGTCAACGCCTAACCTCCGAAAATCTTCCAAAGTCAGGCTGGCTAAAACTTCAATCGGGCCCATTACCTTAACCGGTGCCCGAACATCGGTAACCATTTCTTGGTAGCTGGGTTGGGGCGGGGCAATTGGTTTTGGCTTGAACGTAACCGCTGACTGCACTGGCTGGCTGGGCTGAGCAACTGCGGGGATATTTGATGGCCTGAACCAGGGTGGCGGCGCCACAATCTTTTTTGGTTTTTCAATGGTAGAAATTGAAACTGGTGTTGATTGGATTTCGGGTGGTTTTGGCATGACTGGTTTCGGAACTGGTTTAGGAATTTCGTTTTCGGCCTTTGGTTTCAGATCAACCTGAACTTTAGGCGGGGGTGGGGGTGGAGGAGGAATTGGTTTTGGTTGAATGGCTGGTTTTGGTTTTTCAATCACAGGCTTAGGCCGACGGTGAATTTCTTCAACCACCCTTTCCAATTCAGCAACAATCCTTTCAGCCCTGGCATCATCAAAACCCATGCCGCCAATTTTTTCCGATCGGACCAGAATATCCCTGGTTTCTAATTTATCCCTAACGTCTACCAGCCTTGATTCAATAACTTTTTCAAAGCGCCGCTTGGTAATCTCATCCAATTGCAGCCTTTCCATTTGGACAATCCGGTTGACCACCTTTTCAAAATCAGTATCGACTGTCTGGGCAGGGGGATTTTGCAGAAATTTTTGATGGGTTAAAATATCTTTTTCATCATCTGGATGAACCAAATAGGGATTTGCCCCGCTTTGGGGTTTTAAAGGTTCGCCTTCTTTAGATTTGTCTTGGGAAACATCTGGCAATTCCAAGAGATGAAAATGGAAAAATAGACGATCCAGCATGGCTTGAGCAACCTCCTTGGCTTTGGTTCTGTCGACTGAATATTGCAAATTCAAAGCTTCGTCAATTTTTTCCGGTGCAACTTCCTTAACTAAAACCCGCATGACTAATTCAGCCAAGTTTAAGCTGAAATCTTTTTCCAATTGGTCAAGCACCCGCATGGCTTCCGGGTCGGAAGCGCGAGATTTGGTCAAATCGGGTAACTTTTGAAATTTTAATAATAAGGAATCTGGCATTTTATTTTTTTAATTTGTCTTTACGAGCGAAGTCGAAAAATCTTATTTTTTAATCCCTCTCCCTCTGGGAGAGGGTACGCGCCCGCCTGCCTTCGCAGACGAAGTACGGTGGGCAGGAAGCGGGGGTGAGGGCGCTCAGAATAATTGGATTACGTTTTTCCCCACCTTACCCGGCCAGTGGCCACCCTCTCCTATATAGGAGAGGGGCTAAAATATTACTCTTCTTCGCTTGCTCCGCCGGAATTGGAACTAATTAATCCATGCAGTTTTTTCAATTCTTCCCTATAACTGTCGCTATCATTGTTATTAGTGTGTTTTTGTAAATTAGCAAGCTGTTTCCGAATTGCTTCTTGGGTAATATCAGAAACATTACTAGCTTTGAACATTTTTTCAAAACCAAACCTCAAACGATTATTCAACTCTCTCATAAAAGGAATTTGCCTTAAAAGATTGTCATATGACGCTGGATTAACCTTAAATATATCACGTAAATCGCTGGGCGCCTTGGGCATAGCACCTTTTATTTCTTCGTGAATAATAGTGTTATTCCTATTTACCTGCTCTACCGATATTGGCGTTGCCGGGGCCTCAGCTTCTGCAACCGACTTTTCTGGCGCTTTAGCAGCCGGTTGAGTAACGGTTCTAGCTGCGGTTGCTTGGCGAGGGGCTGGTTTTGAAACGGCTGGCTGCGCAACTGGAGGCGGGACAGCTTTTGGCGCAACTGGCCTGGCGGCTTTTTGCGCCCCTTGCAATTGCGCTTCCCTTGTCTTCAAAGCATTGACTTTAGCGTCTTGACTGGCTTTTTCTTGTTCAGCTTGTTCAAATTCAGCTTGAGCTTGAGCGGCAGATCTAATTTTTTGTTGCAACTCAGGATCGGCTTTGCCTGTCCCCGCAACAGTGTATCGCTCCTCAAATGGAATCGCGGAGGCAAGATTTTCAGCCTTGCCAAGCTGATATTTCAAAGTTTTCTTATGTTTACCCTTTCTGCTGGCTTCAGCATCTTTAAGCATTTTTCTAATTTCCGGATTCATCTCTTTTCCCTTTTGAAATTCTTCCAGCTCAGCAAAGGCTTTTTCTGCCACCGTCTTTTTCTGCTCAAACTTTTGATTGATGCCGGGCAGAACTTTTTCAGCTTCCATTCTTTCCTGTTGGACTTCATTTTTCTGGCCAGGAATGGTCGCGGCATAGCCTGCTTCTTTGGCGGCCTGTTCGGCTTCAAATTTCTTAGTCAATGAATTTTGCAAGCTTAATTGTTTCTGCTTTTCCGCAAAATTCTGGCGGCTGGCTTCAACTCGTTTTTGCTGCTCCGAAACTTTATTTTTCTCGGCCTGGACTTGGCCGTTGATGGCGTTCATTTGCCGGGCATACTCAGAAGCCTGCCTGGGATCTGTCGTTGTTTGCCGTTGCTGATTCAAGGAATTATAATCACCCATCAGCTTATCCACCTTGCCTTTAGAAATGGTCTGCAGGCGCTTGAGGTTGTCTTCTTCAGCTTTGGTATGCTGTTCAGCCTGAGTGTATTCTTGGTTTAACTGGTCTAATTTTTCCTGACTGGCCATGGTTGCTTCCGCGCTTCTGGCAATTTGTGATTTTTGGCTGGCTTCTCTAACTTCACGGTAGGGTTGGGTAACTTTGCGCCCCAAAGCGCCTAAGCGGGAAGAAACCCCGCCAACTTTGCCCGGCGCTTCAATCTCTTCGGGTTCTAAACCAGCCATAGAAATTTTCACGCCTTTAGCTTCTGCTTGGCGCTTGATATCTAAAGCCAAACCACTCTTAAGCTTAACCGCGTCTGGCATGGTGTCGGCGTATTTTTCACCCCGGACATTAACCAAGCCTTTGGTCAAATATTCTTCAAATGCCCGCTCATCAGACAAGGTCTCGTCGCCAGTCTTGGCGCGCATGGCTTGGGTAATGGACTGGATTTCTTCCGGAGACATGTTTCCCATCAAACCCTTTCTAAAGCTGCCGTCTGGATCCATCTGGTCCATTTTTTTGTGGGTCGCTTCTTCCGCAATCAGGTTCCAGCGGTTGCCGACATAACTATCCTTATTAATGAATTGCATGTCTTCCAAGCCTTTTCCCGATTGCAACCTGTTCCTGGCTTGGACAAAATTTTCCCGTTTAGCTTCCAAGGCTTCACGCCTGGCGGCAATCTCCTGCATTCTTTGCGGATTTTGGTCAGCCTGAGTCATTTGCCTGCCCGAAGCATCCATGCCCGTTGGCTGTTCCATATCAGCCTCTTCAAGAGCAATACCCGATATCTGGCCTTCAATATCCGTAATGTCTGAATTTAATTTTTCACTTAGAGCCCCGGCTAATTGGGTAAGCTGCCTTTTATCTTTAACATGGCCGCCAGCGGCTAATTTAATTCCAGCTTTATCAAGCACATCCTGATCGACTGCCAGCATATTACTGGAACCTTTAGCAAACATAGATATACCCGCCGTTAAATCAGCATCACCTTGTTCTTTGGTCAATTTCATCCTTTCTTCCACGCGCTGGCGCTGGCGTTCGTTCAAGCCGTAGGTATTTTTATCATAATAAGTGCCTTTGGGAGCGGCGCGGTATTCAGCGGATTCATGGAAATCCAAACCTCTGGCTTCATATTCCGCAACCTGTTCAGCAGTGCGTTTTTGCATTTCCTGATCAATTTCTTCTTGAAAAGCAGTCGTATATCCTCTTCCTCCCATAGTTGTTCTGATCGTGTCTTTAACGCTTTCTGGAACGTTTGCGTCAAATCGATGAAGAAATTCACTTCCTGTTGCGCCCAATCGTGCATCTAAAATTGGTAAGGCTTGAGCTAGCCAAGGGGCATTTGCGGCATTATCTTCCCAGGATTTTGGTTCACTTTTAGCAAAATCATCAAGCGTCATTCTTTGGGCTAATTTCTTCATTTCTGCATCTAAATACGCTTGCTTACTTGGTGAAGCGCCAGCATAACCACGGCCCCTTAATGATGGATTTTTCCTGTAAGCATCTTCCAAAATTTGGCCACCATAACTGTCCCTATAGCTTACATGGAAATCGCCATGACTTCGCTCTTTTTCTTTATAACCAATATCCCGGCGATAATCATTAAGCACCCGGTCTTGATCTTCTGTTTTATAATTCTTTAATTCATTTTTCTTCAACAGCCTTTCCCGGGCAATCTTCGATTCTTTCCTACCCCCTTCAGTCAAATTGATTTGAGCTAAAGCTAATCTCTTCACGGTTCTTTCATCCGCATAATTAATCCAGTCAGTATCTTTTTCTTCAGCTCTTTGGCGCTGGCGCTGCATCCGGGCGTTTAATTTGCCAAAAGTCGTGCCAACCAAAGGCAAGCGGGCGGCAGTGCCCAAAGCCGCGCCAGCTACGCCATAAGCCGGCCGTTTAAGTACGCCTTTGGCCATACCGATTGGGGAAGTGGCCATGGCTCCGCCCCATTTCTGGAAATTCCCCATCCATTTGCCAGCCACGCTGCCGGCGGCGCCGCCGGCCTTAGCCGTTTGCATTAACCCGGCCACCAATAAACCAACCGCCATAAGGTAATTCAAAATATTGGCACTGGTCGTGGCCTTGGAGGCAGTAGCCGAAAGGTCTTTTTGCTGTTCAGACACGTCAACTCCGCCGCCCAATTGGCCAACCTGTGATTCATTAGGATTGGTGCCTAAAATAGTGCCGGTGCTGGTGGCTTGGGATAAGGAAATGATCGTCAATGCCAGCCAAAGGAAAAAAGCAATAACTGGCCCGCGAATGACATATTGGGTGAAGTCCCGCCACCAAGTGCTCCAAAAAGAACCCAGACTGCCTGGGAAAACCGCAAGCATGTAAGCCATGGGCGAAAGGATGATGTAGATCCAAAGCATGACAATCCTTTGGACTAAATATAGGGTGAAAATCGCCACCACTACCGTGGCCACAAAAAGCATGATGACCGCGGCAAACATGGCGCCAGCCACGGAAGTAACGCTAATGTCCCCGCCTTGGGCAGACACGTCTTGGGAAAAAGAAACGATATTATCAATGCCGAAACCTGAAGTCAAATTGCCCGCCGCCATGTCTTTGAAAGCGTTGACAAAAGTCAGCATGATGACTTGGGAAACATCAATGAAAAAAGCGGCGATCATTTTGGAAAAATTAATCAGCACCGCCATAATGATGACTTTGGAGAGCAAGCGGTTGTACCTGTATTCCTGGATGCGGAAAACCGTGCCGAAAGAGATTACCAGCAAAGCGACGATGAAGAACATGTTGGCCAAGTCCCTGACCACAGTCCAACCCACTCTCACGGCTTCAGCATTGATAAAATCGTTATATTGCGCCACCCAGACCAGCAAATCAATAAACTTGACCAAAATGTTGCCTAGGATGTAGACAAAAAAGGAAAAAATCCAGCCTAAAACCCCGACGATCGCGCCTTCAAAAGTAATGGCGGCTCTGGCTGAGTGCGGAACCAGGATATAAACCAAGACGGCAATGATTGGCAAAACCAAAAGACTGCCTTTAGCAGGATTCTTTTTAAGCCAATTCAACATTAATCTTAATCGGTTTAACATTAATTTTTGATTTATTTTACTGGATCACGATGATGCTGCCTCCAAAAGCCTTCCAAAAAACTGGATCAGTTGACGGGAAACTGCCAATGCATCGGCCGCCATTGCACCATTCCCAATTATCCTGGATTTGGATTTTTGGCTTGGCTACGCAATACTCATGGCCTTTGACTAATGGGTTGCTGGCAAACTCACCTTCGCCAGACTTGTAGCATTTTCCGGATGAAGCGCCAAAGCGGTATTGATGGTTATAACTGTGCTGGTTAGCTGGATCACTCTTGGAGTCATAGCCCCAAGGGAGGTTTAAATCAGTCGGGTCAACGGAATTATTCCCATCCCAATCAATAGCGATAGATTTCAAGGGCTGTTGTTGCTTGTCCACGCTGGTATTGAATTTTAACTCGATATTTTCCCCGCTTCGGACAATCACCACTCCGCTTTGGCGATTGCCGACCGTAATATTGTCTATTTCCGGCTGGTAGCCGCAATATGCGGAATTAATCAGGCCATCAATTGGCGTGGAAGCAGAAGTTGGGGAATCAGCCCTGCTGCGGTCCATGCCTGGCGCACTGCATTCCAGCATATTTTCATAAGCATTTTTCCAAGCTGTTATGTCTGCTGCTTCATATTTACCAGTGCCTTGATTCCAAGACCAGGAGTAATAAGCATCAGCGAATAATAATTTCAGCCTGAGGATCGCTTTGTCAGTAGTTTTGCCGGTCGCATAGACGCCGCCTGATTTATTAACGACCTTGTCGCAAGTATCGCCGGTTGGGCATTTTGAAGTATCCCCAGTATTTGCAGGATCAGATTTGCCTAGATTGATTGGGTCTGCATACTTTGTGCAATCATCGCCATTAGAAGAGCAGTAATACTGGTTAAAGCCATAATCGCACTTCCCGCTTGTCGTACCAATGCTTTGCTTGCCGCAGTCAGCATCGCTATTACAGCCAGTGTAAATCCCGGTTTTTGGCGCCAATGGGCCTGACACGCAAATCTTAGCTGGTCCTACCCCGCCGCAATGGCCGCCTTTTTCAAAGCATTTGGAAATGTCAGCAATATTATCACAGTTATAAGAAGTGTCCGCATCCTTTAATTTGTCATAAGTAATACCCATGCACTGCCGGCCGCTACAGGTTTGATTGCCCTGGCAAGAATAACTTGTGCCAGCGCGAGCCTCGGTGGGATTGCCTTCAAACACTTCTAACATCGAATTATCAAGCGCGGTAAACCAATTGTCCGGTGTGGATACCTCAGGCGGGACAATACTGCCATATGGTGCGTCATCTTTATTCTTTTTATAGACATAATTCGGCAAAGTGTAAGCATCTGAATTAATGCTGGTTGCCCAAGTCTTGTTTTCACCCTTATCATCAACCACTTGGACAATATCAGTACACATTTCTTTGAGATAAATGTAAATTTTTGCTTTGAAAGAAGTACCATGGTCATTACAGCCAACGCCAGTCGTATTACTAACATAAGACGCCCACCTCTGGAGATATCCATTCGAGTCAAAAATAACATCAAAAGTTATTTGATTGCCATAAGTGTCGCAGGAAGCTCCGGAATATTCTTTCCAAGAAGCCGCCCAAATATTTGAACCCGTATATTCCGTGCTTGAATCCAAAACCATATAAGCGCAACCATCGGGCGTTTGTCTTGAATAAGCAAAGGAATCTGTTCCTTGAAAATAACCGGGTAAGGGAGCCGCTGGACTATATACTATTGCTTTTCGAAAATCATTTAAACTACATGCATCAAAATTGAAATCACTAGTATAGGTCATGATCAGAGCAACCCTGTCGATTTCGTTTTTATGGATCCCCAAATTTGGATCAAATAATTTCCCAGAACCTCCTTGATAAGTCTCTAAATCATCATTAAAACTATAAATACTCCGGTAGCCTTTAGGATATGTTTTGCCATCTTTTAAGCTTACGAAGGTTTCAGTGGCATTGTACCTATCATTGGATTTCAGGCACATGTAAGCCGGTGATTTGCCATTATAGCCTGAGGCCTGGACAGAGCTGAAAATATTCCGCTCGCCGGCAATCAAATCCACCGGGTACCAGCTTAAGCAGGTATTCGGGTTTTTGGGATCGGTTTCCAAACAATAGCCTCGCCAGCCTTCAAAAATTTTGCCCGTATCGTCTTGGTATGAACAGCTGGGCGCGGTCGGCCCGGGGTAAGCGCGGCAAGACCGGGCAATATATTTATGGTCGCCGGCAGCATTCGTGTCATTGACCTGCAAGACCGGCAGGATGGAAACCTCGTCAATTTCAAACGGCGTCCGGTTTTTGTTTGAAGCTTCGCCAAAATAGACAAAACCCGTGGCTTGGTTAAATTCGTTGTGGCCGGAAGCAGAATTGTTGCCTTCAGCTATGGTGGCGTCTTTCGCCAGCTTAAGCGGGCCAATGGTAAACTTCTGCCAATTAGTATTAACCTTGCTGCCCATATACCAAGACTGACTTTCGGAAATTATATCATTAAAAGAAATGCCAGCCGCTAACAGCCTTTCGGTATCTGCCAGGTCTTTGGATAAGTCTTTGGTGTACCTGGCCTTAAAAGTAATGTAATAAGACTTACCTGTGGTCAGCTTGTTTGCCAAGGCGCTGGTGCTGGTCCTGACATAAGTTTCATGGCTGCCAGGATTCGAAGTGGTAACCCGCAAATAGGGATCCACTTCCACCGGTGCGAAATTATTGCCCGAACCTAAAGTTTCATAAGCAATAACCTTGGCTAGCGTGCCATCTTGCTGGCTATCAGGGGTAAGTTCCCAACCGCTTTTTGCGAAATCCTGGTCTTTAGAAAAATTACCGTTGAAAACATCTTCAGCAATAGGCAGGCTTTCATTGCCAACTTGGGGCGCGGCGCCCAGCGGGTATTCGCCGTTCTCTTGCCTGATGCCGGTTATAGTCGAACATTCGCCAAGCCCCACGCAATCCGCGTTGGTATTGCATTGCTTGTCCTGTTTTAATGAGCACCTCTTAATCGCTTCCCACTTAAAGCCCGCCACCACCAAGCCGGATTTGTTCCGGATGTCTTCACGGCTGTAAGCCACGTCATTGCCAGTCATGGGGAAAGGCTTGCAAGTCCCGCCGCCACTAAGGCAATCATCATTGCTGGTGCAGATTTCCCGCGGGTTATTGGTACAGCGCATCTCGTCCACGAAATGGTTGCATTGGCCGCCCGGGCTGAAGCTGTCGCAAGTGGCAAGAGTCAAAATTAAGTTGTCCTTACTGCCATTCGGCTTGGTTATGTCTACGGTGGAGGTCGGGCTCAACCATTTACTGCAAGCCCGGTCTCGCGTAACTTTCAAAACCGTGTTACTGTCGCAGGTTTCGGGCTGGGCGGTGCAGGCAGACGGACTGCCAGTGGCGTCAGAATCACTGGGCTTGCTGCCCACCGGACTTTGGTCTACGTCATAGTTCAAGGCGGTGTTAGAAAGATTATTAAAAAGGTGGCAGCCCAGCTTAGTCCCCAACTGGCCATTGCAGGAGGTTGTATCAACCGACTGCTGGATAACCGAAGAGACTGAAGTGCGCGTAATCTGGATATCCGCAAACCAGTGGCCTTGGGTGCCGCTATTAGAACCAAACTGGACATCGCAGGTTACAGCATTGCCCGAATAGAACCTGCCGCTGATCCGGCGATAAGAATTGTCGGCAAAGTAATCCAAAGGCACATTTTGGCTGGCGCCTTTTTCGGTCGGGATCATGCTGTAGTCTGGGGAGAAAATCTTAACCAAGTCGTTTTGGGCATTGCGGCAATTATTAAGCTCAATTATCGGATTGTTTGTTTCGGCGCCATCTTTTTCTACTTCAGCGCTTAAGACATAATAAGTATTGGCATCCAAGATAATATTCTGTTTGTAAGAAGGCGTGCCGGAAGAAATGATTGACCTGACTGCTTTAGCGCCATTATGGTCTTCGGAAAACTCTCCGTTAGCCGGATTCTTAATCCACCTTTTCGGTTGACCAGCTTCCACCTGATTAAAATCACCGTTAATAACTGAATTTTGGCCGGTGCCTAAAGGATCCAGGAAATTACCGCAACCGCTTTGTTCAGAAGGACAAGTGCCTGCATAACCGCCGTAAGGTACGGCTGGCGGGATGTTATTAATTGCCCAGCTCGGGCAAGAAAGGTCAGTGCCATTCAAGACCCAGCCGCCAGTATTCCCGACCGTAGATTCTTTATAGCTGCAAGTCCGATTAGCTGGATTCTTGAAATATTCCTTACCGCCGTCAGACTTGGTAAATTCATCGCAATAAAGCGCGTCAACACCGCAAAGTGTCTGGGAATAATTATCTGGCTGGTCTTTTAAGTAAACACTTTCCGTGCTTTGCAAAACCTGGGACTTAGTTAAGTCATCTGCGGCTTTAAAAGTTTCCCGGCCAAAACTTCGGCAGCCTTTGTTTTCCGGTTGGCAGGCTTTTTCCGGATCATTCACCCAATATTCAACTGAATCAGCTGGCAAAGTAATTTTATCCGCGACATAAGCGGCGGTTGGCAAAGATTCTTTTTTCAAAAGATAATTCATAAGCATGACTGAATCGCCGGTATCGATTTTGCCATCATTATTTACATCTCCGGATTCAACTACAAATGGAACGGGCCCGCCTTTAAAAACATAACTAATGATGTATTCCGCGTCAGTCGAGGTTAGCTTGCCGTCGCCATCAACGTCACCGCGAAGGTTAGACAGGCTTATGGTTTCAGCAAACGGACTGGTTGAGTTTTTGGTGTTAATCAAGGCTTCACAACCAACCTTTTCGCTCTTGCAAAGTTTGGCAAAGCTGGAAAGGTTTTGGATCTGGCCAGAGCGGTTTTGGTAAGCCTGGCAGCCTTCAAAACCGCCGCAAGCAGTTTGGGAAGCTTTGATCCTGTATTGGTTGTCAGTCAGCTCAGTCAAAACCACGTTATCAATAAAGAAGCCAGTATTTGAGCTGAAAGACAAAAGGTCGTTAACGCCATCAACCGAACTATCGAATTTCAACGGACCCAAACTGAATTGGTTCCAATCGGCTTTTATGGTGACTTCGCCAAAACTCTTATCAATTCCCGCTGAAGATAAGAAAGCTTTAAGAACTGCGTCGCCAGCCTGGCTTTTTACCCAAAAAGTCACCTTGTAATCGGCGTCTTGGCGGATTAAATTATTAATATTCGCTTGGGCTTGGGCATTAGCCGCCGCATTAACTTGTAGCGAATGGCCGCCATAATTAATGCTTTCTGTGCTCGGATTGCTGGTTGCTGGCACGGTGTAAGCCCAGGGCGCATATGAGCCTTTTTCAAAATCGCTATTTAAAATAATCTTGGTGTTACCGCCAGTGTCGCCAATATACTCGCGGCAACCCACTGCCTCTATTGAGCAACTTAAGGATTTGTTGGAATCCGCATAGTAAACCCGGCTATCGACATTGTTCCTGAAAGGTTGGCAGTTTTCTGAAGCTTCGATTATTCGGGATCGCAGGCGGTAATAAATCGCACCATCGGTATCATAAAATTCCCCGCAATCTGGGTTGGTTGCCAAATCTGGTTGGGTACAAGTTGCCTGGGTTGCCACAGTATCAATACATGCAGCGTTTGGGTTTTGGGAAACATCCAAATTAGTACAGGGACCAGCGTCAACAATACTCTTTTTAAATCTGAATTGCTTCAGCTGATAACCCGATTCGCTAGAACCAACCCAAGAATAATAATTAGCCAATTGCGGGTCATCGGGCCTGACGCATAATTGCAGTTTGGTAAATTGGGCTTTGCCTTCCCCGCCTTTGGCCACCTCATCCAAGTTGGTAAAGGCTTCACAGCCCACATCTTCGGCTGTGCAAGTCTGTCCGGATTTGGCGATAAAAGAAACTAAAGGCTGGCAATCAGTAAATGCTCCAGCTGCTCCGCCACACTGAAAATCATCAGTGCAGGAAACAAATTTATAAATAGGATCCTGCAGTTGGGATTGGCAATACATGCCAGTTCTCGTGTCGTGGTCAATTAATACCCCGCCTTGAGTTGACTGTTCACGGAAAGCCGCGCAACCGACTTTATCAGCTGGACAGCTAGTTCCGGCTTTGGCCGGCACGCTCATGCCGCCAGCGATGGGAGTAAACAAATCACAGCCCACGTCATCTTTGGAACATTTGGCAATATAATTCTTGCAGGCCGCTGGATCCGTGATTGGATTGCCCGTACAGCCCAGGTTATAGCCCGGTTCAGAAGGCGCCTTTTTCAAATGCACCAAATTGGTCGCGCCATAATCCTTATAATCCGTCAGGCTCGCCCCCTCTTCAACCTGGACATTGTCAATCAAGTAAACGCAGTTGCTTGACCTCAACATCAAAACCATTGATTCTTCAGTAACGGTTGAGGCCCAAGTGTAATTAAAACTAAATCTCTGCCATTCCGGGGTTACGGTAATGTCTGGCATTGTTGAATAATTTGACCCGGCAGACAGTTGAAATTCGGGTTTGCAGGCGAGGTCAGTTGACTTGGCTGAAAAAGAAACGGCAAAAGTCCGGTTGGCCAGTTGCGTACCCGTATCAATGCTCGTGGCTATATAATGCATGGGGTCTGAACCTGCGCAATCCGGCAGCCATTGCAATTTTACTGCTTGGTTTCCGCCAGCTACATCGGTGGAGACAAAACTTTGCGCACCGCAAGTCTGGGCGATATTACTCGTCAACCAACCGCTGAATTCCGCATTATTGGCTGGACTGACTATTTTGGATTGTTCAAAGCCGCCATTCCTGACCAAGTTTGTGCCCGTGGCCTGGCGGATAAATTCGGTACAGCCTTCGGCTGAAGCGTCACAAGACTGGACGTCATTATCAAATCTTTTGGTATTAGCCCTGGAAGAATCACAGCTCCACTTGCCAGTATCAAAATCGTAAGCCTTACAATACTGCGCGCAGCCGGCGTTTTCCGTTGAACAAAGGCTTTTTTGCAAAGTATTTTGCAGATAGCTTACTTCCTGGCCGCCCGGATCGGTATAAGTCTGGCAAGAAGCAAATTCCTGATTGCAGGTCTGGCCGTTAAACAGCCAAACTTCCTTTTCTTCCACGCAAGAACCGAACTGTTTGCAGGTGCCATCATCATTTTCCAAAATGCAAGTTTTTTCATCCACGCAGGTTTCTTGCCTTTGGATCTGCTGTTCCCTGGGTGTTATAAAAGCACAGGTCTCCTTTTCGGTTATTTTTACTCCATCAGATAGACCATTCTCATGCTCCTTAAAACATGTGTTTGAAAGAGTATCACTTTGGGAAATACATTTTAACACGTTCGTATTGGAGGTATCTTCCGGTTTGAGAGTACAAGCGCATTCTTTGCCTGCGTTTTGGTCTGAATCGCTGTTGCAATACCTTTTGGAATAATCCAAATTCTTTTTGCCCATCTCATCGCCATCAGTATCTTCATATTGCGAACTGACCGTGGTATCCGTATAGCCGGTCTTTGAACAAATTGCTTCTGGCGCTTTCAAAACCCAATTTGGGTCAACCAGGCGGAAATAAGGAGAATCAGGACTGTCAAACTGCTTGACGATCGTGCTTAAAGTCACATTTTGGCGTTCAAAATCCCTGATATACAACGCGGCTAATTCCCAACCTACTGGGATGATCCGATATTTTCTTAAAATAATTAAGCTTCGGTATGGATAACCATTCCGGAAATTCGGCTCCTGGCCGTTGGCATCAAAACCAAAGACCTTTTGATCCGGCAACAAGCCTTTATCAATAGCCTCCTGGACTGTCAATTTTTCTTCAATTGCCTGGCGGAATGACGAATCAATCACGCAATTGTTCGGTAATGCTTCCACCGTGGGAACCGTAGTGGCAACGCCCGAAGACTCAGTCGAGCAAGCGCTTAATTCATTTAATATATCCACGGCTCCGCCAGAGCCAAAATTCACCTGGGCCAAACTGGCAAACCTTTCCTTGGCAGCCTTTACGCCGCTTTTAGCGGTTAACCCTGTGCCGGAAAAAACCGTGCTTTTGGACTGCGGGTCAGCAATGCCTCCTTTGAAAATCCTTTCTATTAATTTTTTAGTCAGGGTGTTTGTAAAAACGCCAATCGCGTCCGCAACTGGCGAGCCGGTATAAACGCCAAAGGCCGAACCGGCATTGGTCGGCGAGGTCGCGTCTTCGGCTGCTCTGCCGGTTATATCAGCCGGAGTTTTTATACCCCCGCTTATCAGGCTGCGTACTGGCCCGATGCCAAAAGTGTCGGTGTGGACTTCTTTTTCCACCCGCTCTTTTTCAACAGCCGCCTGGTCGGCTTCGGCTGAGAGCGCTAAAAATTGCCCTAAAGCGTTTCCTTCGGGTTTGAAAATTTCTGGCAATTTCCCGGATTCAAAGGCTTGCTGTAAAGCTTCGCCTTTGACGCTATAGCCATTGACGGAAATGACTCCCTGCTGCAAATTCTGGCTAATTTTGTCGATTGTACAAGCTTCTTTCCTTCTTTCCGCTGAACAAAGGTTGTTGCAAAGCTTCAAGTCAGAAAGTAGTTTTTCCTCGCCATTTGCTAAAGCTTCCTGATACAACTTCAAGCAATCATCAATTCCATATTCATTACACCAAAAAATTGAAGAGCTGCCCTGGGCTTTTAATGCATTAAGTTCACTAATAGCAGTCCTGATCGCTCCCAAAGGAAACCTCCAGGTTGATTTTACATCCCCTATCTGTACTACTAAAGAATCTTTTCCGTCTTCATAATTCTTTTGGCAAGATTGCTTGCACCAGTTGGGATTTAAATTAATTCTTAAAGCAATATCGATATCCAGCTTGGCCGCTCCCGGATCGCAAATGCTAAAACCAAAGACATTTCTGGATATTGAATCCAAATAATCGCCAGCCGCGGCTTTGCCAAGATCCTTGAAATAAGTCGTCGTATCCGGGAACAACGGCCCTTGGCCAGGTCCAGAGGAAGCAATCCAGGTGGCAGTATCTTCCGCGATTTTCCCCAAGAAAACCTTTAAAGCATTTTTAAAAGCCACATCAGAGGCGACTTTCTTTATTTTTTCCCAAAGGCTGATGGATGTTTTTTTTACTTCGACTGCGGTTTCTTTAGCAATACTAGGCAAATATGTACTATACCAGCTTGGGTCAACATATTGAGCTTTGGTTTCAGTTGGCTTAACAGCCACTAAAAACATGGAAACCAAAATAAAAGGCACCATCAAACCTAAAACTAAAAACTTTTTAGGTTTAGACGCCTGCCGAGTATTCTTTTTGAAGAATTTATGGGTTTGACTAAAGATGTTTTTCACAAAATTTATTAGTTTTTGGTTGAAGTCTTTTTAATTTGTCATTGCGAGGAGAGGTTCAAGGGTGGTCATCCTCTTTGCATTCCCCCTCACCCCGAGACCCTCTCTCTCAAGGGGAGAGGGGAGTGTAACCTGGCGAAAGAGGATGCTTACCCCCTCCTCTCCCCCTTTCAGAAAAGGGGGAGAGGGACTAAAGGTGAGGGGGATGGCAGACTCACTCGTCGAGGTTTATTTATTTGTCATTGCGAGTCCCGAGTCTGACGAGGGGCGTGGCAATCTCACCTAATTAGCTGTTAATGTTCGAGTTAGTCAGGGTTGTTTCCAAGGCTTGCAAGAACACGGCTTTCAAAGTTTCATCATCATACTGGTTCAAGGCCTCATCCGTGGCGCCGCCGAGTTTTAAAAATGTCCGGATTTCCGCAGGAGTTAAATTCTGCAATTGCTCTTTGGTTAAACCCGTGGCCGCATTGACGTTTAAATTTGTGGCGGCATTGGTTTTGGCTGCGTTAGAATTTGCGGAATTTGTTGATGAATTTGAATTGCTCTGCTCTTCAGCGACAATGCTTTTATATTGCTGGAGCAGAGTAGCATCATCAATTTGGTCAAGTTCGGTTTGGGAGACGCCCGCGGCTAAAAGCGATTGCCTTAATTGGGCGGCGGTAACTTCGCCCGAATTCACGGCTGTATTGGTGTTGGCAGCTGAATTGATGTTGCTGTTTGCCTCAATTAGGCTGCAGGCCTTGCCCTCTGGGCAGTTTGGATTTTTGCCCTGGTCAATTTCTTGTTTGTCACTTAAGCCGTCGCTGTCTGAATCCGCAATATAGGGGCTGGTGTTGTAGGAATAAAGCTCAGCATAATCAGACAAGCCGTCTTTGTCCGTATCTTTGGCTTTCAGGGCGAGGAGCGTTTCATCCTGGGGGGTATTTGTATTGCTGGAGTTTGCGATTTTTGGATTTGAAAGGAGATTAAAGGGTTGCTGTAAATTTTTCTTAAGCTGGATACCGCCAAGAATTAAAGCCGCCAC
>JBAZBR010000001.1:286628-494396 GCA_041671325.1 Patescibacteria group bacterium | reverse complement strand
AGAATAAGCAGAACCCGTAAAAATTATGTTTTCTTATTTACTACCAACTACTCGAATGGAAATTTGGCAATGATCCCCGTCACCATTAAGGCTTAAGACTAATGGTGGGTTGCGTAGTCGGACCGCAATTGCGCGTGATTATCTCCTTCATTTTCATTACCTCTTTTCTTCGGACGGAATGGGTTGAATTTACAAAAGAGCAAAGTTATTTTAAGTATTCCCCGCCTTAAGTCAAGTTTAAATCATTTAAAAAATTACCCCGAACCAGAGTTCGGGGTAATGAAACAGCAACTACTTTACTTGCAACCAGTATTTCGTCCTATTATGCCTTTGGGACTTTTCCAGAGGATTCCTTCGGACTACGCATTCCTATGGTTGCCCTTTAGAATGGTGAGATAAAGTTATCATAAGACATTTGATTGTCAAGATTTGACAAAATGTAGGTTTTTTAGTAGTTTACGTTTGCCTACGTCAACAAGATGGCTGCCCTTTTACAAGGGAGGAAAGTCCGAACACTGGCCTACGCCAAGGCTTCGGCCAGCAAGCTCCTTAAATAATATCTAATTAATTAAGAAGTTTGTTAGCCGAAGTCGTGAAACGAGGTCATGGAGAGTTGTTAACGACAACCAGGAGCAGATTGTTCAAAGAGTCCTCGCGAGTTTTTGAACCATTCAAGCCTCGGGAAAGTGCCCCGCGTCCGCGGGGTCAGATTATCTAATCGAAAGGTTGGATAAGCTGGCAACAGAAAACATACTGCCCATCTCCGCTCACTTGAAGTGAGCTTCGAAGGGCGAGCCTGTGTCAGGCTTGCTCACAGTAGCTCGCTTCGGGCGAGCGGAGGTGAGTCAAGGTGAAAACGTGGCGTAAGAGACCACGCGTGCCCATAGTGATATGGCATGTGGCAAACCCTCTCCAGTGCAAGACCAAGTAGGCTCCCTACCGTAAGGTATGGGGCGGGTTGGTTGCTAGAATCCAGCAGTAATGTTGGATCCAGAGAGATAGTCATCGCGAAACTTCTCGACAAGCTCGAGTTGCTTCGTACAGAATTCGGCTTATTAGTTGGCGTAGGCAATAATAAGCATAACCCACTACGTTAAATGGCGTTGTGCTTATTTCTATAAAATAATTCAATGAGAAAATTAGAAATTATAATCGCAGTAATTTTGGCGCCCCTGGATTTTATCATGGTGGTCTTGGCTGGCTTAAGCGCGTATTCCTTACGCTTTAACAGCGAGATTGCCAATCTCCGGCCAGTCATTGCCGAGCTTTCCCAAAAAGACTTTTTTTTCATTGCCTTGGCCATCGGCCTGATTTGGATTATTTGTTTCGCTTTAGCAGGCTTATATAACTTGCGCCGGCCCTTAGCCATTAAAGAAGTTGGACGCATTGTTTTGGCTTCCTCTGCCGCCATGACAGCGGTTATTTTATTTATTTTCTTTCAAAGAGAACTTTTTTCTTCGCGTTTTATTATAATTGCCGGCTGGCTCTTGGCGATACTCTATATCACTTTAGCCAGGATGCTGGTTAGGCTGGTGGTAAGCATATTAAAAAAGAATGGGGTTGGTTTGCAGCAACTTATCGTAGTGGGTGAAGGCGAATCCGTTGAACGCATGGTCAAGGATTTATACGCTGGCAAGAATGAAGGCTTCCGTCTGGTCAGCCGCTTGAAAAGTTTTGGGGATGAAGAGCAGCAAAACTTTTTAGGTTTGATTTCAGAAAAAAAACCCGATGCCGTCATTTTGGCTTCAACCCAGTTGCCTCAAGCCCAAGTTCTGGCTTTATTGGATGCAACCCAGAACCAACATATCGATTTTTATTATATCGCCGATCTGTTTTCCACCCATGCTGGCCATTTAGGCATTAGCACGCTTTTTGGCGAACCCATGGTGGAAGTGAAGAAGACTAAGCTGGAGGGCTGGGGCAGGATTTGGAAAAGAGTGTTTGATATTATTTTTTCTTTTTTGGCTTTAATCATAACTTCGCCGTTAACCATAATCACCGCCATTTTGATAAAAATTGATTCCAGCGGCCCGATCTTGGTCAAACTCCAAAGGGTAGGGGAAAAAGGCAAGGTTTTTTCACTTTACAAATTCCGTTCAATGATCAGGAATGCGCATTCCATGAAACCGGCATTAATGGATAAGAATGAAAGGAATGACGGGCCTTTATTTAAAATGAGCAATGATCCCAGGATCACCCGGATTGGCAGGTTTATCAGGCGGACCAGTTTGGATGAAATCCCACAGTTCATAAATTCTTTGTTGGGCCAGATGAGCGTGGTCGGCCCGCGGCCGCATGAGCCGGAAGAAGTTGCCAAATACCAGCCCTGGCAAAGGCGCTTGCTGACCATCAAGCCCGGCATCACGGGCATGGCCCAAGTCAGCGGCCGTTCAGCTTTGTCTTTTGACGAAGAGGCAAAATTAGATATTGCTTATATTGAAAGCTGGTCTTTTGCCACCGACCTGATGGTTATCTTAAAAACTCCCAAAGTGATTTTTTCCAGGCGGGCAGCCGTTTAATATATGCGGATTGCTTTAGTCCACGAATACTTGAACCAGTTAGGCGGCGCGGAAAGGGTTTTGGAAGCCATGCACGAACAATACCCTAATGCCCCGGTTTTCACTTTGGTCCATGATAAGGCTAAAGTCGGCGAAACTTTTAAAGACTGGAATATCCAGTCCTCCATAATCGAAAGGCTGCCCGGTGGCAAGAAATATTATAAATGGTATTTATTAGCCATGCCGGCTGCTACTGAAAGTTTTAATTTCAATGGGTATGACGTGGTGCTTTCCGACGCTTCGGCTTTTGCTAAAGGCATAATTGTGCCGCCCGGTACTTTGCATATTTGTTATTGCCATACGCCTACCAGATATTTATGGAGCGATGCCCATACCTACCCGAATGAAGTCAGGGTGCCCAGGCTCATCCGAAAATTATTGCCTTTTGCCTTGAATTATTTGCGGACTTGGGACAGGCAGGCGGCTGACCGGGTGGATGTCTTTATTGCCAATTCCAAATTCGTCGCCCAAAGGATCCATAAATATTACCGCCGCGAATCCGAAGTCATCTATCCGCCCGTGGATACGGATAAATTTGGCATTGGTGAATCTGTGGGAAATTATTATGTCATGATGGGTAGATTAAGGCCGTATAAGAAATTCGAACTGGCTATCAATGCTTTTAACGCTTTGAATATTCCTTTAAAAATAATCGGCACGGGCGAAGAAGAAAATTACTTGCGAAAAATCGCCAAGCCGAACATTGAGTTTTTGGGTTATAAGGTTGACCGGAAAAAAGTTTTGCAAAATGCCATTGCCTTTATCAACCCCCAAGTAGAGGATTTTGGCATTGCCCCAGTGGAAGCCATGGCTTGCGGCCGGCCAGTTATTGCTTATCGGGACGGCGGAGTGATGGAAACCGTGATTGAAGGCGTGACTGGAGAATTTTTTGACGAACAAATTTGGGAGAGCTTGGCTGATTCGGTAGTGCGTTTTAAGCCCAAGGACTATGATCCGCAGAAAATCCGGGCCCATGCCCAAACTTTTGATACAAGAGTTTTTCAAGAAAAGATCGACAAATTCGTGAAAAAAAGCTATGAAACCTTTAAGCAAACTGGCAGGATCTAAGCCAAAAATGGACAGATTTCATTAAAAGAGTAACAATATCCCTATGCAAATCCTCAATTCCCTTAGAATTTTAAGTAAATATTGGTGGCTATTTGTTTTGATAATCATCATCCCGGTAATAATTGCCGTAGTTTTTGCCAATACCCGGGCGGACAAATATACCACTTCAATTTCTTTTACCGTCAACCGCATAAACAAGCAGCCGACCACGGAATACCAATTCGACGGTTATTATGCTTTGCAAGCTTCAGACTTGTTTTCTGACACGGTGGTCAGCTGGTTTTTAACGCCTTCAGTGATTGTCGAAATGTATGATAAGGCCGGTTTGAACCCAGATTTAGCCAGCCTTTCGGGCTTGACTTCCAGGTTTAAGATCAAGAAGTATTCTTCGCAAAACCTAGTGGTCAAGTTTACTTCGGCTTCAACCGAAGATTCTGCCAAATTAGCTACGGCTGTGATCGATATTGTCGAAACCAAATCAGCCCAGTTAAACCAATCCGCTGATCGCAAGGCGCTTTTTGAAGTTATTGGCGCCAAGCCAGTGACAGTCAAAGACAGCAAGCAGTTGCCTTTGGTTGGTTTTGTCGGCTTGGTTATTGGTTTGTTCTTGGCGGTTATAGTTTTTGGAGGCATTCGGACATTTGCGTCGTCTTTCCGCCAGCAAAGATTTGAAGTTTAATTACCTGCCATGCGTTTAGGCGTGGATCTGCGATGCGTGACTGAAGGCGAACCAGGAGGCATAGCCACCTATGCCCGAGAATTATTGCCAAGACTGACCCAGGAATTTAAATCCTGGGAGATTTTAGGTTTGATAACCGGCCTTAAGCCCCGTAAACCGGATTTTCCCTTCAGCGTAAAAAGTTTTCACCAACCTAACAAATTCATAAATTTTTCTTTAATCAGTTTTAATTCACCCAAGCTGGATAAGTATTTGGGCCAGGCTGACATATTTTTCGCCCCCACGCCCAAATACATTGCCTTAAGCCCAAAAGCCAAATTGGTTCTGACTATCCATGATCTCTCATTTATTGAACATCCGGAATATTTTACCTTTCGCCAAAGGCTTTGGCACAAATTCTTGAAAATTAAAAAATTATTAAAAAGGGCGGATCGCATAATCGCAGTTTCTGAACACACGGCCTTTGATATCGGCAAATTCGCTCCCGAAGTAAAATCCAAAATCAGGGTCATCTATTCCGGCGTTGACCACGTCCCCCAGGCCAAACTGGAAAGGCTAAAAGATTTGCCAGAAAAATATTTATTGGCTTTTTCGCCGCCTGAACCCAGAAAAAATATCGGGAATCTGTTAAAAGCCTATGCCCTGATTTATCCAAAAGTGAATTTGCCTTTGGTCTTGATCGGCTCGGGTAAATTTACGGAGCAAAATGGCATTATAAAAAAACCCTTTTTAAGCGACTCAGAAAGGTGGCAGGTTTTAGCCAATGCCCAAGCCTTAATTTATCCTTCTATATATGAGGGCTTTGGTTTCCCGCCTTTGGAAGCTTTTAAGTTAGGCGTACCTGTGCTGGCCAGCCAAGTTACCAGTTTGCCAGAAGTTTTGGGCGAGGCGGCGATATTATTTGATCCCTGGGATCCCAAAGATATTGCCCGGGCCATTGAAGTTTTAGTAAATGATGAAAATTTGCAGGAAAGATTGAGGCAATTAGGCTATAATCAAGCTAAGAAATATCAATGGGCACTGACTGCTCAAAAAACTGCAGGAGTAATAAAAGAACTAACATAATATGCGCATAGGCATTGACGCCAGGTTTTATGGCTCTATCGGTAAAGGCTTGGGTCGTTACACCGAAAGGCTGATTAAGCATTTGGAAAAAATTGCCATGGCCGATGAATTCGTGATTTTTTTGCGAAAAGAAAATTTTGAAGAATACCAGCCCCAAGCAAAAAACTTCAGCAAGAAGTTAGCAGATTTTTCTTGGTATTCATTTTCTGAGCAAAAACACTTTCCACCTGTAATCAAATCAGCAAACTTGGATTTAATGCATTATCCGCATTTCAATGTCCCGCTTTTCACGCCCAAGCCATTTATTGTCACGGTACATGACTTGATTCTGACGCATTTCCCCACCCGGCGGGCGTCCACCTTAGGTCCCATAAAATATTATTTTAAGCAGCTGGCATATAAAATTGTTTTAAGCCGGGCTATCCAGAATGCCGAACAAATTTTGACGGTTTCCGAATTCACCAAGCAAGACATCCAAAAATTTTTTGGTTATGATCCCCAAAAAATCACGGTTACTTATGAAGCGGTTGAAGCTTTCCTCAGGCCCCAAATGCCGGAACCGCAAATTCTGGAAAAATATAAAATTGCCAAGCCTTACCTTTTATATGTGGGCAATGCCTACCCGCACAAGAATCTGGAAAAATTAATTGAATTCATGAAAAAATTACCCGCCAGCCACCAAAATTTCCAGATGGTCATTGTCTGCAAGCCAGATTATTTCTTAAAAAGATTGCAGGCCGAGGTTGAAGCCTCAGGCTTAATAAACAAGTTTAATTTCCCCGGTTTTATCCCAGATGCTGAATTAGGGGTTTTATACCGCCAGGCCCATGCTTACATTTTTCCCTCTTTATATGAAGGCTTTGGCATCCCGCCTTTGGAAGCCATGAGCCAAGGCACCCCGGTCTTGTCTTCCAATGTCGCTTGTTTGCAAGAAGTTTTGGGCGAGGCGGCCATTTACTTCAATCCTCATGACGCCAATGCTATGATAGATGCGCTGATTGGCCTTGACCAAAACCCAAATTCCAGGCAAGTTATCATTACTAAAGGCCACGAACAAGTCGGCAGGTATTCCTGGGACAAACTGGCAGAAACAACTTTAAAAATTTACCACCAAGCTAAATGAACCGTTACCGTAAGCCATCCGACATACCCGAAGAAAATGTTTTAAATTTGCGCACCTCCAAGCTCAAGGAATTTGAAGTTCCCCAAAAAAAATCTCCCAAAAAAGGCGGACACGTGGATTTTTTATCGTTGGTGGAAAGGGGCGAAAAAGCTTTTGGCCAAAAAGCCAAAGCTTGGTTTACGCCGAAACCTAAAAGCAAAGCGGCTACAGTATTCAAACAAGAAACTGAAGAACCAATCATAAGTAAGGCGTCTATTTCAGAACCCCCAGAAAAAAAACAAAAAGCTAAAATTCCTTATGCCCAAGTGTCTCGGTTTGCCGTGAGTCTGGCAGTTTTAGTTGCCGTGGTTTTTGGCGCCAGATATGTGGCCAGGGTGGAAAAAGCCAAAGGCGATGTTTTAGGCAGCTCAACCGAAGCCATTAACCGTTTGGTCAATGCCGGCAATGCCGCCAAAAGTCTGCAATTTGGCTTGACCAAGAAAGAATTGCAAGCTTCCCAAGATGCTTTTTTAGCGGCCCAAGAAGATTTGAGCAGTGTGGCCGGAGTGCTTAAAAATTTGCCAGGTTTAGGCCAAGTGAAGAGCGCGGATAATTTATTACAAGCCGGCCAAGCTGTCGCAGCAGCTTCGACTTATTTAGCTACCGGCGCGGAAGCTTTGACGGCTTCGGACAATGCCCAAACTCCATTCTTGAAAGTCTTGAACCAATTTGATAAGTCCTTAAAACCGGCCATGCAGGAATTACAAAAAGCAACAGATTTATTGCAGGCTGTGGATCCGAAAGACTTGCCAGAAAACGCCCAAACTATCTTCAGTGATTTAAAAGGCCAGTTGCCAGCTTTAAGTTTGCAGTTTGCTCAGCTTACCCAAGTCGGGGATTTTCTAAAAGTTTTTTTGTCAGCTGATGGCGTGTCCCGCCGTTATATTTTTGCTTTCCAGAATAATAATGAACTCAGGCCAACTGGCGGGTTTATCGGCAGCTTGGCTTTAGTGGATGTGGTTAATGGCCAGATTGAAAAAATCAACGTGCCTTCGGGCGGAATTTATGATTTAAGCGGCCAGACCAGCTTGAAGTTTATAGCGCCCCAGCCTTTGCAACTGGTCCAAGCCAATTGGAATCTGCAAGACGCCAATTGGTCGCCGGATTTTCCCACTTCAGCCAAGAAAATTTTGCAATTCTATAATTCCGCCAGCACCTCAGTCCGTGTAGACGGCATTGTGGCAATCACCCCGGCAGTCTTGCAAAGCTTTTTGCAAATCACTGGGCCAGTGGAAGTGCCAGAAGTCAAGGAAACTTTTACGGCTGAAAACCTGGTTAGCAAGCTCCAAGCCACTATCAAAGATTTGGAAAAAAAGGATTACACCAAACCTAAATTGGTTCTGGGCTATTTAGCACCAAAAATTTTAGCCAAAGCCTTTGACATGGACCAGACCAAACTTTGGTCAATGCTGGGCTTGCTACAAGACCATTTGATCCAAAGAGATATCCAGTTCTTCTTTATTGATATTGATCCTTTAATCCAAAAACAGGTGAGTTCACTTGGCTGGGCTGGGGAAGTCAAAAAGACTGATAAGGATTTCTTGATGATTAACCGGGCAAACCTGGGCGGCGGCAAAACAGACGCGGTGATTGAAGAAATGGATTTGCATAGCGCTTCTATTGCCAGTGATGGCACAATCATTGATACGGTGACCATTACCCGCAAGCATAATGGTTTGCGCTGGGACAAATTTACCCGGGACAGGAATGTAGAATATATTCGCGTTTACGTGCCCGAAGGCAGCAAATTTATTTCGGCCACAGGTTTTGAAACCATAGACCCGAAAAGGTTTATGGCCCCGCTCCCTGACCGCTTGCCAGACCCAGACGTGGAAAGATTAAATGCCGGCGCGATTACGGATAACAATTCGGGCACGGAAATCAGCCAAGAGCTTGGTTATACAGTTTTTGGTAATTGGCTGGGAGTCAGCGTGGGTGAAACCACCAAAGCCACTATTACTTATGCCTTGCCTTTCAAAGTTAAAGTCGGGGGCTTGTTGAACAAGACGGATGAATATAGTTTGTTAATCCAAAAACAGCCTGGCACTAACCCGGCCGTTACTTCAACCTTAAGCGTGCCCCAGGCCTGGCAATCGCTTTGGGAAGGCAGTACGGCCAATGTTTTTATTAAAGAAAATAACACTTGGCGCATGAGCGCAGACTTGTTGCATGACGAATACTTTGCCGTGGTTTTAAAGGATTAAACCTCCCCGACTTTCGTTTTACGAAAGTCACCCCTCCTTCGTAAGGAGGGGAAGTTAGGGTTTGCTGAAATTTCTCCCCCTTAAGAAGGGGGAGTGGCCGTCGGCCGAGGGGGTGGATCTTGGCTAATCCTAGCCAAGGCTTGTTTTGTGATATCCCAGGGTCCCCACGAACGAGTAGCGGACCCCGCGGCCGCGGGGGGAGCACGTCCAGCTATACGGCGGGATGGGGCAGATGGGTACAATAGCGTTTTTTGAAAAGGGGACCCCGTAAATTAGGAGCGCAATCCCGCAACAGCGGGATGAGCACGGATTTACGGGGAAAGCGGCATATTTGTGGAGTCTGGAGTGGCCAAACGTTCAGTTTGGACACGAAAGGCGAAACAAATACTGACGCGCAGCGCCGTCGCGCCGTCGCGGTTTTATCGTGGATAACTAGGCCTTTTTTGGTCAAAATCTGTGTTAGCCTTAAATTAGAAACAAAAACCGAGGGTATTCAAAGAAAGCATTTGGAAAGGCTTTGAATATACCTTGCAAAACGTTGTACAAATCGCACTTTGATAAGGAGAATTCAATGCAAACAATTATTTTTGCTGCTGGTTTGAGCACTCGTATGAGACCTTACACAGACACTTGCCCAAAACCTATGCTTTCTGTTGATAATCAACCAATGCTTTTTTACATTATCAAACAACTTCGTGATGCGGGAATAACAGATATTACCATCACAACCCATTATTACGCCTCAGTTATCAGCGGATTCTTTGGAGATGGTAAGTCGCTTGGGGTTTCTATTCGCTATGCACATGAGGACAAACTCATGGATACCGCTGGTTCACTTCGTAATATTGCCATTCAACGCAATGAGGAAGTATTGGCTATCGGTGGAAATGATTATCTTCCTAACCTTGATATTCCTGCATTTGTGGATTTTCATAGGATAAAAAAAGGGGTCGGTACAATTGCTTTTATCGAAACCCATCCGCCACATAATCCACGAAACTTTGGCCAAGGAGTACTCGACGTGGATTCTTGTTTGATAAATTTTGAAGAGAAACCCGAAAAGTTTATCAGTCCACTCCTTCATACAACTTACCAGATATACAATCCTGAGGTAGCAGAGTACATCCCTAAAGACGTGACAAATTCAATTCCAAGACATCTCATCCCGGCGCTTCTAAAGGTGCATACGCCCGTGTATGGATATCTTGCACCCGCACCCTTTCTTTGTGTTTCAACAAAAGAAGAATATAAGTGGGCCTGTGAGAACATTAAAGTAAACACTGTTGAAAAGCTGAGGACGTTATGACAATCGACTGGTTTATTACGAATCGTTGTAACAGATACGGTAAATGCCGTTTTTGCAATGCCCCAGGAGCAACTTTTCCAAAAGATGCACCACTGGAAACTGCTCTCCACACTTGTGATGCGATTATTCGACATGATTTTAGCGCGGTTACACTTTGTGGAGGTGAGCCACTACTTTACCCGGGAATTGATCGAATTGTGATGAAATTATCCACAGCCGGTATACGTACGGTCTTAAACACCAACGGCATTAGTAATAACCCACTACTTTTCGATCTTTTGCCAAACGTTAGTATTCTGTCGCTTCCTCTAGACGCTATTAGTCCAAGCATTGCGGCATCAATGCGCGGATATGATCAAGTTCTAAGCGTACGCAAAATACTTAGCAAATTTTCCCACACCCAAGGACAATCGATTATCAAAATCGGAACTGTCGTCACAAAGCAGAATATTGTAGAATTACCCGACCTCGCTACATTCGTCAAAGAAGTACCATGTATCAAGGTTTGGAGAATTTACCAATACTCACCTGGTGGAATTGGCGCAAGCAACGTGCATGATTTCAGTATTCCCAATATTGAATTCAATAAGTGCGTTGCTGACATTATTGCTCGATTTACGAATACAGAATGTGTCGTTTCCTCACGTTCAGTTGAAGACAACATTGGGTATTGCATGATTATGGACTCTCACGGTCGGTTCTATCGGTATGATGGTTTATATCACGCATTGCCAATAACTATATGTGACGATAACAAACGTATAGCCAAGGAGTATGATCTTGAAAAATACCAACGTCAAAAATGTTGGCACAATCTAACCCCGTAGTTTACTATGGGGTTTTTCTTTTGATTAAACGTGTTACATGTTGAATCGCTGGATAAACAATTCGGTGCGTATTCTTTTTTGTACAAGTCCTTGGATCAACCCACTGCACATTTGCAATTTCGTTACCGTCTTTAGTATTAATTACAGAAAGGTCCTGTCGCTTTGCAATAAGCTTTGCCATAAAAACGAAAAATGTTGAGTGGTAGAAGGTTTTTTTTGGCCAGGAATAAAACCACTCTTCGCCATAGTGAATTGGTAGTTTATTGTGAATTCGAACGCGAAACCCAGTTTCCTCATAACACTCGCGTTCAGCCGCGGTTATGATGGATTCCTTTACATGCGCCTCACCCCCAGGAAGCTCAAATAATGTATTCCAGGTTGGGATTACGGTAAGAATTTTGTCCCTATTTAAAACCATAGTATAAGCAGATATACGCCAAAGAATTGGCGCGCGTTTTGGTCGGTGGACTTTGCGACCCCTAGCATCTATGAAGGAAATTGGAATAGGCATAAGTAATTATTAGTATAGCAAAATCCGCTTTACATAACCCCTTTTTAATGCCAAAATATGCTTAAAAGAGGGGATTTGTTGTTCAATAGATTATGATGATTTTATACCTTTTAAACTTTCTTGCTGTTATCAGTACATTAGTGCTGGGTATTTTTATTTGGTCGCAAGGAAAGTCTAAAAGAGTAAATATTATTTTCTTTTTATTGTGTATTGTTATAGCTGGCTGGGTATTTACGAATTTATTAACTTATTATTTGTTAGATTACCAAGCTGTTGATCTTAATGGGCGGTTAACATATGCATTTTCTATTCTGATTGTTCCTTTATTTTTGACATTCACTTATTATTTTCCAAGGCCACATTTTGGAAAATGGCAAACTTTTAATAAAATTGGAATTTATGCGAGCTGGATTTTAGGGGTTATTCTCGTTTATGCTTCGATTTTTACAGATTATATACAAACTAAAGCCATAATCATCAAACTCCATTTATCCACTATAGAAAAAGGAAAATACTATTTTGCATTTTTTGTTTTCTTTTTATTGTTTGTAATTTGGGGATTTGTTTTGCTATTTGGCAAATACAGAAATTCAAGAGGGGTTGATAGGCAAAAAATTTCAATGACTTTATTAGGTTTTGGTATAGCCGCAATTTTTGGAGTAACTGGAAATTTATTTTTTATGGGATTTGTAAAAAATAACGAAGTTCAAGCAATTGCTTCGTTAATTGGGCCAATTTTTACTGTATTTTTAGTAGGTTGTATAAGCTATGCAATTTTAAAATTTCGATTTATCGAAATAAGCATGGTTGTTAAAAGAGGTGCAGTCAGGTTGCTTTCATTTGTAATCATATTTGGGATTTACTTGTTTGTTATTCTACTATTAAAAGATTCAATTGCCTCAATCAACAAGGAATCAGAATTAACTTATTTGATCATCATCACACTTTTAGTGGTCTTGACTGTGGAACCAATCCGGAAATTGGTTTATAAATACGTGGACAAAATTTTTGAAACCCGGGATGAAAATCGAAAAAAAGTGCAGATTTTGACCCAGGCCATTTTTACATCCACTAAGAATTACGAGGATTTAATTAGTTCCATTATTGAAGTTTTGAAAAACCTCACCAATGTGGAACATATTCGCTATGCGGAAAGCACGGATGCCTTTTTTTCCAATCACAAAAGCACTTTGGAGTGCCTCCGAGCCACGGGTCGGGTTTTGGTCACCGAAGAATTGCCATACCGGATGAATGATGATCCGCGCTATCCTGAAGCTTGGAAAGAACTGCAAAATGAAGAAGCCAGCTTGTTTTTGCCCATGGGCCGGGCAGAAACCTATATGGGCAGTTTTATTTTTGGCAAGCGCAAAAACCACGCGGCTTATACCATCCAGGAAATAAAAGAGTTGGAAAGCTTGCAATACAAATTCGGCGAAGCCTTGTTTAATGTCCGGCTTTACAAACAAGCCGTGGAAAGGATTAAGTTGTAAAGAATATGCTAGAGAAATTAATAACCTTGCTTGCTTTATTTAATCTAGGTTTGTATTTATATATTTTATTTAAAGTCGGTAAGAGGTGGTCTTTTAGCAAAGCCCACCGCAGGTTTTTTATATTAGCTTTATTAGGGCTAATTTGGTTACTCGCGGTTTATTTAATGACTTATAATTTCCCAATAAAATTTTATAGATTATTAGTAAATATTAATTTTTCAGTTGCACCCTTAATAGCTGGATTTTTTCTTTCTTTCATTTTTCATTTTCCAAGAGAAAATAAAAAACTAACAATTATAAAAGAATTCGCATATTTTGTACCCTTATTGATTCTTTTTATTTTATCGTATTTAAATGTTTTTATTTACTCAAAAGAATTTAGATCATTCCATACTTACCACAGTTATTATTGGTACTTAGGATTGATTTTTATTTATTTAATCTTAATAAGCGGTTATATCGCTATAAAAAAGTATAAAAAGATTGCAGGAATCCCTAAAATGCAATTAAGATATATTATTACCGGTTACTTAATTGCTTTAGTTATTCTTTTTATAGAAAGCTTGTATCAAAATCTTTATGGAGCACCCCCAGTAATTTTAGACAGAATCATTTTAAATTCCTCAATAATCTTTTCAATTTTTGCAGTCTTTGCTTTTTTAAGGTATAGGTTTTTAGATGTCAGGGTAATTTTTAAAAAAGGCACGTTAAGACTTGCATCTTATTTAATTTTATTCGCCATTTATCTTCTTATCGTCTTTGCTATAAAAGATTCCATTAGCTTATCAAATAAAGTTTCCGAAAGTACATTTTTAATTATTTCAACCTTAGTTATTGTCATTACTATTGAACCCTTTAGATATCTAATTTACAAAGGTATAGACAAGATTTTTGAATCCCATGAGCAAAAATTGGACTTGGCTCGTAAAAGGGCGCAGGTTATTAACTTTTCCCAAACCAATTTTGAAACCCTGAATAACCAAGTCATGGCTGTTATCAAGGATTATTCCGAGGTTAAGGCAATCCGGTTTATTGATGCGAATGACCAATATTTCCGCAATCATTTTGCGCTTTCGCAATATTTGAAAACCACGGATAAAATCCTTATTCCCGAGGAATTGGCCTATCGCGAGGAAGAAGACATAATCTTTGCTAAAATGAAGGAGGAGCTGGCTGGGGAGGAAATCTCGTGTTTTGTGCCAATCGGCTACCCGGATTTTTTTGCCGGCGCCTATGCCCTGGCCCCCAGGTCAGGCCAAAAAGCTTACACGGTGCAGGACATTGAGCAATTAAGGCAATTCCAGTCGCAATTTACCAATGCCATCTTAAACGCCAAAATGTATCAAATGGCGATACAGAGGATTACGAAGAATTAAATGGATTTTTTAAAAAAAATAAATAGATTAAAGAGAGATATTGAATTTTGGTGGTTTTATAAAAATTTTTATAAAAATTTTTTCTTTTATACCACCAAAGATCCCGAAGAATTAAAAGGATTGTATAAGATTAGATTTGAAGTTTACTGTGAAGAATATGGATATATTGACAAAAATAAAACAGAAAATGGGTTGGAACATGATGAATGGGATGAACATTCAGAACATTTTATAATTAGAGATATTAATAAGGAGATTGCGGCCTCAGTTAGGCTTATTTTAGATTCTCCCTCCGGATTTCCAATTGAAAAACATTTTCAATTGGATATTGATTTAAATATAAATTATAATCGGAAAGAGATTGCTGAAATTTCACGTTTAATTGTTATTAGCAAATATAGGAAAAAGCATTTAATGTTTGTTTTATTAAAAGGCATTTACTTATTTGTTAAAACAAAAAATATAAAAAATGTTTTTAGTGTAATGGATGACAAATTATATCCACTCTTAATAAAGCTTGGCATTCCTTTTAAAAAAATTGGTAAGCCATCATTATATCAAGGATATACATATCCCTGTGTTTTAAACGTGAAAGAATTAGAAGAAGAATTACAACAAAATAATAAGAAGTTTTATAATTACTTAACTGATGGTATTATTAAATTTGATGATTCACAACATAAATATACATTATCATGAAATTTAGCCTTAAATTAAAATGAAAAAAATTAATAAATTTATCGTACGTGTTTTTGTTTATTTACTAAATCACCATATTTGGATTCCAGATCTAATGCTTGTTGTTTTTGATTATATAGTTTGGTCAGATCAAGAATATTTAGAAGAATTCCTTACTTCAATTAAACCGGGGGTACTAGAGGATGTTGCTAAAAAGAAATTATTGTTCATTTTTCAACGTGCAGTTAAAACAACTCCAGCATACAGGAAGTTTCTAGATGAGCACGGTGTTAATCCAAGTGATATCAAGACAATTGAAGATTTTTCTCGATTAGTTCCTCAAACTACAAAGCAAAATTACGTTAAAACCTATCCTCTTGAACAGCGATGCGTGGGGGGTAGATTACCTAAAGATGGAATAATTTTTCGGAGTGCAGGTGTCGCTGGAAATCCTACTTATTGGACTCAGGCATTAAAAGAAGAGGACAAGTTTGAAGTTTTTGTTCCTTTTGGAATTGATTATATCGTTGGCTATAAAGGTAAGGAGTATAAAATTCTTAACTGTTGGGCTTTTGGTACCTGGCCAACCGCAATCGATTTTACTAAGTCAGCAAGAAAGTGTGGACAAATGATTAATATTGGTACAGATATTAATGAGCTTATTACTACTCTTAAACTTTTAGGTCCAAAACACAATTATTTAATTTCTGGTTATCCACCATTTTTACGAAACATGATAACTGAAGGTGAGCGACAAGGAATAACTTGGTCGCAGTATCATATTGATGTAATTACTGGTGGTGAAGGTTTTGTGGAGGAATGGCGGGATTATTTAAAAACAAAACTTGGTAAGAAGTGCATTATAGCTTCTTCTTATGGCTCAACAGATAAAGGTTTAGCGGAAGGGTTTGAAACACCTCTATCTATTATTTTGCGTAATTTAATCCGTATTAATCAAGTTTACTTATTCGATAAAAAGCTTGCTAGCGAAATAGCAAAAGAACATTTCATAAACGAAGAAGTAATGCCTACTAATGAACAAAGAGCGAATGCTTTTATCAAAGAACTTTTTGGAAGGGATCCAATAATAGAAAAGAGATTACCCATGATCTTTCAAAGTGTACCGATATCATATTTTGAAGAACAAGTTACAAATAAAACATCAACTGGAGTCACTAGAACTGAACTTCTTACTACCGTTTTAAAATCTCATGCTTCACAACCAATAATTCGTTATAACATTGAGGATGATAGTGGGATGATAGGTTACAGTGATGTCTTTAGAATTTCATCAGCTTATTCATATAATTTAAAAGCAATTTTGAAAAACCAGGGAAATGATATTAATAAAATACTTCCTTTACCTTTTATATATGTGTTTGGACGATCTGATGGTACGGTTTCAATTGACGGATCCAATATTTATCCCGAAGAAGTTGGGCGTATGATAGAGAATTTAAAGGAGGTGTCAGAACTTGTTGCAAGTTTCCAAATGGCTATTTCTGATGATTATCGATTTGAAATTGATTTGGAACTAAAGAATGGGACTACTTCGGCTGACGTAGGGATAATAAAAAGAATTTTTGAAAATCAACTCCCAAACTATAGCAATGGGTATAAATTAATTGTCGATAGTCGTTTTAAATCTGCAAATATTCTAGTAAAACTCTTCCAATTCGCAGAGGGTCCATTTGAGAAAAGTCCACTTATAAACAGAGGAGCGGTTAAATATCAATATATTGGAAAGAAAATTTTTGGCAAATAAATGATTACACTTAATGAAACGTCAATAGTAGTTGGAATTCTATTTATATTTTTGGGCATTTTTATTATTTCAAGGAATAGTCACAGTAAAATTAATCAAACTTTTTTTGCATTTATTATTTCATCTGCATTATGGGTAATAACTGACTACTTAACTGATAAATCAACCTCTTTAGGAACTGCAATTTTTTGGAGCAAAGCTTCATTTTTAGGACCAATTTTAATTCCCTACTTTTTCTTTTTATTTACATTGTATTTCCCATTAAGGGGAAAAGTTCTAACTAAACGGTTATTGGTATTACTTCCTTTGCCAACAATAGTATTGTTATTATTAGTACCAACAAATTATTTTATTAACAGTATTTCATTTGATCAGAATCAAGGATTAGGTGGACGTGTATTATTTACACCCGGTGCTGGTTATTACGTTTTTGCCGCGTACTTTATATTTTACATGTCATTAGCATTTGGTCGAACAATTCAAAGTTTTCGTAAAGCAAAAGGTACAAGTCGCACGCAAATTGCGTATTTATTTATGGGTGTTCTTATTTCTGGTGTAATAGCAAGTTTAACCAATATAATTCTACCAACTTTTGCTGGTTTTGATGAACTTACTAAAGTTGGGCCATTTGCCGCAATTTTTGTCGCAGCATTTACGGCTTATGCAATTGCGAAACATCATTTACTGGATATTCGTTTTGTTGTTATTCGGACGGTAACTTATTCATTAGTCGTTTTATTAGTTTCAGTTTTTATTGTTAGTCTTGCGGTATTTCTTCCACAGCAAGTTTCAAATCAAACATATCAAACAGCAATCGCAATATTTCTTTCAATAGTTTTAGTTATTATTTTTGATCCGTTGAAAAGTTATATTGGAAAGATAACAGACAACTTATTTTTTAAAGCTAAGGTTAATTATCAATTAATACTTCAAAATCTGGTTGAAATCATTAATAAAGAAATCGACCTTGATAAATTATTAGATGAAGTTGAAACTAAATTACATCAAGATTTAAAGATTCAATCAGCAAAGATTATTTTGCCAGGGCAAGGTGGAGAGATTTTTGTAAACCAACTGCCAACCGGTAATAAAGAAACAGTATTAACGCGAAACAGCGCGTTGGCTCAGTATATTAAAAAGCAAAAAGATACCGTAGTTTTGGAAGCCTTGGAGCGGAAAATTGAAGACACCACTGATGACAAACAAAGAACTTCTTTGGAAAAATCCAAAGAAGAACTGGATAAACTGAACGCTTCAGTGCTTTTTCCAGTTTTAACAGAAGATCGTATTGCCGCAATTTTAGTTTTGGGTGGAAAGTTATCCGGGGATCCTTTTTCTGATGAAGATTTAAACCTCCTGCAATTATTAGGGCCGCAATTGGCCAGTGCTTTGGAAAAAGCCCGGTTATATGAAGAAATCCGGTTATTTAATATCAAATTGGAAAAAGATATTGCCCTGGCCACGGAAAAGTTAAAACAAAAGAACTTGCAGTTGGAAGACCGTAACCGGTTTTTGGATGCGGTGCAAAAAGTTACCAATCTCATTACCCAGACTTTGGAATTCAAGAAAGTCACTCAATCTATCGTTGACGCCATTTATACCGAGCTGGGTTTTGTGGGAGGGATTCTTTTGTTTTTGGGTGAATCCAGACGAAAAATTTTTCCAGAAGCCATTACCAAAACCAAGCTGACGGATAAAGTCATGGCTTTACTGCCCAAGCCTTTTAATGAATATTGGGGTGATTATAATGTGGATAAAACCCTTTCAATTGAATCTATGAAAGCCAGGCAAGTTCGCGTAAGTTCAAACTTATCGGATTTTTTCAGCCCACCAGTACCCAAAGAAGGCTGCGAAGCCATGCAAAAGATGGCGGGCATTAAATCCGTGGTGGCCGTGCCGATCGTGACGGAAAATGAAGTGGTGGGCGCGATTGATTTCCTGTTGGCCAAACCCAAAGGTGAAATTAGCCGGAATGACTATAACATGATGCAGGCAATCACTGACCAGACTGGCGTGGTTTACCAAAACATTGAATTGGTCCGAAGGCTGGAAGAAACTAATGGACAGTTAGCTGAGGCTAATGTGCATTTGAAAGAATTGGACCAAGCCAAAAGCGAATTCGTTTCTATTGCCAGCCACCAATTGCGCACGCCCATGACCGGCATTATGGGTTACCTTTCCATGTTGATGGAAGGGGATTATGGCAAACTTACGCCTGACTTGAAAAAGATAATCGAAAGCTTGTTGGATGCCAGCCAAAGGATGATCCGTTTGATCAATCTCTTCTTGGATGTTTCCAAGATTGAAAGCGGGAAATTGATTTTGGACAAGCGGCCAATGCAATTGGAAGACATGATTAATAAGGAATTGCAGGTTTTGGACAAGATTGCCAAAGACAAGAAATTGAAATTGGAATACAAGAAACCCAAAACTGCTTTACCCCTGCTGACTATTGACGACAAGATCACGGATGTGATTTTGAACTTGGTTGATAATGCCATCAAGTATACGGAAAAAGGCAGTATAATCTTGACTTCAGAAAGGGAAGGCGAGTGGGTGCACGTGAAAGTTAAAGACTCGGGCCGGGGTTTGGATCCCAAAGAGGCTAAAGGCTTGTTTACTAAATTCGTGCGGGGTTTTGGCATTGCCCAGGTGAATCCTGACGGCTCGGGTTTGGGCTTGTATGTGGCCCGAAGGATTGTGGAAGTGCATGGCGGCAAGATTTGGGTGGAAAGCGATGGCCCAGGCAAGGGCAGCACTTTCCAATTCACTTTGCCGATTACACCCGTGGATGTGAAATTGGAGGCGGCGATTTAGGGAGAGGGTTGGGTTTTGGATTAAGCAAAATGGAAGTATGACGATTAAATTCCCATACATAATTAGCTTAAAAGTTAAAGATATTAAGACCTGGAAGAAATATTATTCTGGTAAAAATTTTCAATGGGACAGAAGTGTTGATGAGGGTATTTGGAGAAGAACCCAAGAAAAAGAGAATGCCTTTTTTTCGGGATATCATGAAAAAAATGACAGACGTCGCAGGATGATTCATTTCCGACATACTTATGGTTTAGTTAAAGATAAACACAACATTAAAGCATTAGCTTTGCAGAGATCAACTATTTGGTTGAATTATTGTTTTCCAAATCAAGAAATAAATCAATATTTAAAAGATCTAAATACTTTATTTATAAAAAACAATTGGACAAGAAATAAACATTTCCAAACTTTAGATAAAAAAATTCAAAGTTTTTCAAAAAGTGATCTAAATATTGAATTAAACATATTTAAAAATCATCCTGCTGATTTACATGTTAAAAGGATTTTTCCTAAAAACTATTCAAATTTGGAAATATCAATATTTTCTCATAAACGCCCACATCCATTTTTTATAAATCGTGCTTTTACAATACTTAACAGCGGTATGAGAAAAAAAGATAAGCGCGGAAATCCAAAAATAATCAATAATGTTTCTGAACTTATTAAATTTTTTCCGGCTCAAGTTGAATTAGGTTGTGGGCCAGCAATTGAAGCAAAAATTCCACCCCTTCATTATCTCCATAGTGTTTATTCAGTTGGGGATCCAATTTCAGGTAAGTTTACGCTTTCCTTAAGCGAAGATCGGTTTGTCAGGAACATCATTATTGATCAAAAAGAAAGTTTTCATCAAATGACATATATGTATATTACATGCTTAACCGCAAAGCCATCACAATTCTATAAACACTTGACAAATTTGCACAAAAAGGGGTATATTGTTGGGTCAATCATTACCAATAATTTTGATGGTCTTGCTACGAAAAGTGGCTTAAAAGAACTAATGGTAAGAAGGTTTGATGAACAACATTTAATACCTAATATACAATTTCATCCAAAGGCAAAAAGTCTAATTGTTATCGGAAGTCATGCGGATCGTAGAAAAATTCAGCATGCAGCAAGGCGAAAGAAATTAAAAGTTTTGTACATTGATCCAGAAGGGTACTTGATAAATGGTAAATTCATCTCGTATCCTTTAGAGTCAGTTCAAAATGATGATGCTTTGGTAAAGAAATGCGCTGGTGATGTGTTCTTAGCCCTGATGAGAAACTTAAAGGAGATAAAATGAAAACAGTACTTTTACAACCCGTCGCACACAGAATAGATGTAGTGTTTTCTGGTAAGAAAGTTGCTCTTCCAGAAAAAATTGTTTATCAAATTGAACGCAATTGGGAGCTTTTAATAGGTAACAGGCCATCATTACGCCGTGGTGTAGTATTTACGGTTAGTAAAATAAACATGCAAAATGATCAGCTTCAAGTTGTATTAGATGAAACAGATTATGCGCATTATATGTTTACGCTCGAAAACGAATTACAAGAAGAATATGCTTGTAAGGTTCTCTATACATCGGCAATTCTCGAAACATCTGATGGTTTTGTCTCCTTTGGCAAAATGGCTTCTCACACATCGACGCCCAACAGGTTTCAGTGCGTTGGTGGTGGCTTAGATTTTTCTGATGTAGATCATGGAAAGTTTAACATCCTAGGCAATATCTCGAAGGAAATTGAAGAAGAAGTAGGTCTAAGTGTACATACTTCGCAAAAGGTTAACGCTATTACCCCATATTTACTAAAAAGTGGCGGTGATCATAATTTCCTTGCAGTAATTTTTCGGGTGAGTTTAGCTCTCACCGGTGACGAATTACGTGCACATTTTCGTCTGTATACTGAAGAATTACTCCAGCGGAATGAGCGCCCAGAATTCTCCCAGCTCGAAATTATGAGAGTAACTAAAAATACTATCTGTACATTTTCGACTACCCACACCTGCGTTGATTATCTAGTCCCATTGCTTGAGCGCATGTTGTTGGCAGTTTGATTACAAAGACGACAAATACTGTCGTCTTTTTTTATTCCAGGAAACCTCGCACGGAAGTGGCGATATAGGGAGAGGGGAGAGTTGTCGGGACTTAATTAATAATCTAATAAAATATTACACTTAAAACACCAAGTCGCTATTTTGTGGTTTTTGTTTTTTTACATACCCGCGATAAGCTTTTTTGTAGTATTTTGTCCAATTATCGGGATGATTTTCTGGAATATAATTTTTACCCCATTTTTTCTTTTCCCTGGCAATTCTCTTTTTATCAGCTTTGGCAAAATCAACATTAAGGTAAATTGTTTTATCCAGCAATTTGAATATTTTACGTTTAGGATTAAATAGAAAGATGCCATCAATCATCAGAATTTTTTTGGATAAGTCAAACGATTTTTGGGGACCGAAATTATTTTTGTTGTAGTTGTATGTTCTAAATTTTATTACCCCTTTATTTTTTGTTTTAAAAGCATTTAGTAATTTTTCAAGATCATCATAGCGAAACCAGCGGCATTCAAAAATTCGTGATTTATTTTTAGCTGTATCAAGTATCTTCTTCCTGTCTTTCCAATGCTTAATAAAATCATCCAAGTGGACAGGCAGTACATTATGGTTTTGTTTCGCAAGATAGTCAGTAACTGTGGTTTTCCCGGCACCGGCATAGCCGTCAATTGCCACGATTAATTTGGTTTGGTTTTTAGACCATAACTGAATTTTCTTATTAATTTTTTTGGCAATACGTTCTGATCTGAGCATGTTTTATATATGAAAAGGATTTATAAATATTATGTTTGCTTAGTTTTGTAATTATAGTTGTTTAATATATTTGATTCAATATTAAATGGGGTTGCTTCGTTTGCACTCGCAATGACGTGGTGTATTTTACCCGTGGATGTGAAATTGGAACCAGCGGTTTAACAGGGGGGTTGGGTTTGGGTGTAGATCTCCGTATCGTTGTGGTGAAAAGGTTTCGGCTAAGATAAGTCGAGGTTTATTTTTTGTATCTGGGTCCCTGTAAATCAGGAATGCAGGATTATTTAAGGTTTCTTATTTTGGGGTCCCCACAAGACAGGAGCGCAGGCTCGCAGCAGCGTGACGAGCACGGGTTTGTGAAGAAGAGCGGCACATTTGGTTAAAAATCAGGGGATCCCCGCAGATGTGGCGCGGAACGTAGTGAGCACGTCCCGCCATACGGCGGGATGGGGTAGAGGGGCACGCGAATAAAGGGTGAAGCGGGCTATAACCCACTAATAGCACGCGAAACCCGACATTCGCGGTGACCCGAGCGCCGTCGCGCCGTCGCGGTTTTATCGTGGATAACTTTGTCTTTTTTAGCCAAAAAGTGTGATAGCCTTAAATTAAGCAAATATTAATTAATCATTTATGGACCAAAATAACCCTCAAAATCAGCCCTTAAATACCCCAAAAAACACAATTATCGCCTGGGTAATATTTGGGGTAATTATTGCCGCTTTATTAATCGTCGGATATTTTTTGTTAAAACAAGAGAATATTAATACCAATAACGACAATATTATTAATAAAACTAACCAGAATGTAAATATTAATTCCCCAATTAACGTAAATTCAAACTTGAACGTAAATTCGGGATTTAATGGAAATGCGAATAGTAATGTAAATACTAGTGAATGGAAGGTATATGTCAACGATAATTATGGTATCAATTTTAAATATCCAAAAGATTGGAAAATTTCAGCCGTTGATAATAATGACCTACTTAGAATTTCTCTACTCAACGGTGATATAACCACAGAAGATGTTCGCGATCCTTGGACAAGATTATATTTAAATCAATCATATATCGATATAGGTGTTCAAAATACAAAAGTGGCGGGTTGGGAATTTGCTCAAGATTTGGGTCAGGAAATTAGTCATACAGAGAGACAAATTCAGTTTGCGGGTATATCGGTAACGCAAAGTACTTCAGTTGGGTATAACCATGGAATTGGAAGTAAGCTTTTCGCTAGTAATTCTGTTCCTCAACTGATGTCTCAAATTGTTTACAATGAAAAAAAATTCATTTTTCTTCGGCTCTACTCAGGTGGGGATATTAGGACTTCGGCTTTAAATACATTTAACAACATTATTAGTTCGTTTTTAATTAAGTAAATCTAAAAAACGTACGTTGACAATTAAATAGTAACTTAAACCGAGACTATGTCTCAGGAGGTCTGTAACAATGAAGAAGGTATTTACTGTTGTCGTATTGGCTATGGCTATTGTGTCCACTGCTATAGCTGGTACGAAAGCCCCATTTATGTATGGGGAAACTTGGTGGTGCAGCCGCGGACAGGATCAATGTGGACATGTAAGTGTCTACAGATATGGATTCGATTTCAATTGGGGGACAATCAGTACAAGTGACTTAAACAAACCAGTTTTAGCGTCGAATTCGGGAGTTGTAGCTGCCGTGTATGATGGTGGTGGTTATAACGATGGTTGGGGCAATACCGTTGAGATAAAAATAGGTGAATCATCGTATGACCGTTTAGCTCATTTGCAAAGCGTCGTAGTTAAAGTTGGCGAGTACGTTGTGCAAGGGCAAGTCATAGGAATGTGTGGTACTACCGGAAATTCAACTGGGCCACATATTCACTACCAACATCAAACCGCGGTGAATGGAAGTTCGATTCCGTGGAATTTCGAGGATATCGGGACGCCAACTGGGCCATCGAACTGTTCTTATTCAGATGATGGTCAACATCGTTACACTTCTCTCAACCGCAACATCTTTGAAGTTGAGAAAGTCCGTCATGGCAGCAGCATTGGGAACAAGGTCAGTAACGTGGCATGGTGGCCGGGAAATTGGGACAGCAACGACCGCTATGATGCCAATAACTGCGCCCGACGCTGTTATCGTGAGGATTATTTCGGTACTGTTTATGGTGCTTGTGCCATTGTTTATGACGCTTTAGGCGGTGCCAGAAAAGCCTACGTGGTAAAAACCGGCTTTTACGGCAAGTGGAACAGTTTGAATGGTCCGCAAAGTTCGCTGGGCATGCCTATAAACAATGAGTATGCGGGTTACGGCAATGCCAGGCAGGACTTCCAAAAAGGCTACTTGTACTGGAACGGCAGTTCGGTTTCCGTAAACCAATATCCGAATTGCGCGCCAGGCTGGACAAATTCCGGCTGGGATAACCAGCACTCATACTTGATTGCTCGGGCGTATGAAAGAAACGGTGCCAGGCAAATGGTTGGCGAGGCGATGGGAAAGGTCGTCTCCAATTGGCCAGCTTTTGGCCGGGCCACGGATTATTGCGTCCAAGAATTCAATTGGGGAGCGCGGGGCAGGGGCATGATTTTCTATGACCCCCGCAATTACACCAATCCCGAAGCCACCAACGAAGCTTATTATTTGTATGGAAACTTCCTGGATACCTATACCAACATCCAGGAAGCCGGGGCTTGGGTCATTGGCGCGCCAACCCGCGATCGCGAAGGCAATGTCCAATACTTCAAGACTGGCCGGATGGAAGAGCGCGGGGGAACTGTTTACGCTTACAATGCTGCGGGTACGCAAGTCTGGCCAATCCAGGTGCACATCTCAACTGGCATCGTTGATCCCAAGTCTGATCTGGCGGTTTTGTATGATTACGGCGGTTGCCAAACCCGCGCGCACGTACTGCTTTCCAACGGCTCTAACTTCGCCTACCAAGGCAATGATGGCTGGAAAATCCTCAATAATTATTGCCTGCAGTACGTTTTTAAGAGCATAGCCGGGGATTATAACGGCGATGGCTTGACGGATATTGCCATGATTTACAAATATGGCGAATCCAGCGTGGGCATTCACATGCTTCTAAGCCGGGGTTCAAGCTTTGAATACCAGGTTTATTGGTGGCAATCAAACGGCTATTGCACTTATGCCATCAAGGGCGCGGTGTCTGGGGATTTTAACGGCGATTGCAAAGATGATATCGCCGTAGTCTATAATTACGGTAGTTGCGATACTCGCATCCATGTCCTGCTTTCCACTGGTACGAATTTCATATACCAGGGTAATGAAGGCTGGTGGCATGCGCCGGGCTGGTACTGCGCCGAAGCCGTCAAGTTCGTAAGCGCGGGCGATTTGAATGGTGATGGCGGGGACGATATTGTCATGGCTTATAAGTATGGTCCAGCCAGTACCGCCCTCCATGTATTCCTTACCAACGGCACTTACTTCAATTATGTGCCGTACTGGTTCTGGGCTGATGGCTGGTTCAGTCTAGATGCCATGAAGTTCATGGAAATGGGCGACTTGAATAGCGACGGCAAATCAGACTTAGTCATGGCCTGCCGTTATGGCCCAAGCGAAACTGCGCTTCTGGCTTTTCTTTCCACGGGTTCAGGCTTTAATTACCGAGGCTGGTGGTGGCATTTTGATTCCTACAGTCTGGATGCCATGCCGTATATGCAAATGGGCGACATCAATGGCGACGGTTACGCTGATGTCGTCATGGCCTGTCGCTATGGCCAGTATTCCAGCGCTATCCACTCTTTCTTGTCCACGGGTTCCAGCTTTCTGTACCAGGCTTACTGGTGGCGGGCTGAAGGCTATGGCTGGGATTATACTAATGGATTTATCATGGGCAAGTTCAACGCCAGCGGTTCTGGATTAATGAAGCAAAATACTGAAACAGAGGAAGATGTTTCTCTGCCTAAAGAATTTGCTTTGAGCCAGAATTATCCCAATCCCTTTAACCCAACTACGACCATCAGTTATACTTTGCCTCAAGCCGGCGAAGTCAGCCTGGAAGTCTATAACCTTCTGGGCCAGAAAGTGGAAACGATATTGAATGAATACCAGGAAGCGGGCGAGTACGCCAAAACCTGGGAGGCTTCCAGATACGCTTCGGGGGTTTATTTTTATCGCTTGTCTGCTGGATCTTTCACCCAAACCAAGAAAATGCTCTTGGTTAAGTAAAAAACCGGTCTTTAGCCTACACACCTGGAAACTTGGAAAGTCCATATGTGTAAAATGAACAAATGAGAGCTTTTGCAGAAATTGCAGAAGCTCTTTTTAATCCAATTTTTTATACAAAATTCTTTAAGCTCCTCCCCTTGCAAAGGTATCGAAGGCGGGTGCGGGAAAGCCGAAGACTGGAACGGGTTTGGGAGGAATAAAAATGGCTAACCTTAGTGGTACATGGGCTTGACAAAATTCAAGAAATAGACTATATTTCCCTGTTGTTTGTTAATTCATAAAAATCGCATTTACTGGCTTTTTTGCCGAGAGAGCAAGGGCAAAAAAGCAGCCTTTATTTAAAGACAGGCGCTCTCATACCACGCTTTTTGGGAGGATCTGGTTTTTGCCATGCAAGCGCGGGTATGTTAAGTAAAGCGATTTTGAATAATTGCGAGAAAAGGGAAGGCACCTTGACAATTTTTTCTATTTACTTGGGGAGATAAAGATTAATTCAAGATATTTGGATTTTATGTCTTCAAATAAATAGAAGAAAATAAACCAATTTTGAAAGAAGGAAAAAATGTCTGAGTTCCCAATGTTTTGGAAAAAGACTCAAAGGTATATAATTTTTTGTCCAGTATACCTTTTTTTCTTCTACCACTGTTCATTTACTCTTAAGGATGTTAAGTGGCCAATTGCGGGGTTAACTCTAGCAGTCGTGTTTGTTGGTATTGCTTATGTGACAAACTGGATCATAAGTATAGGCATATGGCTGTACAAAAGTCTTCGTGATGCTCTCGTGCTTTACATGGAGACTGATTAGTAGAAATTGAGGGTTTTGCAGAGTACCTAAAAATTTACATTTTCTTAAACTCTGCTTTCGTCCCGGTTAATCTTTTCAAAAGGTTATTCGAGATGAGAAAATGAAAAAATTAAAAACTAAATGTTTAACAGGAGGTAGAAATGAACAGAAGAACAAGTAACGTTATCGTGGTCGTAATAGCTCTTGCTATCATTTTTTCGGTTGGCTGGGGCATGAGCCTGATAAGTAAAGGGATTCCGAAGGAAGCTGATGTACTCAGCTACAGAGTACATACCGTCAAAATCGACGGCGAGACGAAAGTTGTCGTTGATTATTTTGTGGCGGTTGGCAAAGAACCGCCTTTTGATACGCTCACTGAGCAAAATTTTCCATCTGTGCGCGTGAACGACGCGTTGCCGTCATACGGACAAAAACTGTGTTTTTGGCAAAAGGATGATGGTTCCCTTGATACGATCGCAGTTTTCTATCTTCCTCTTGGTCAAGTTGAACACCTTGACTTTGAGGAACGGCATTGGCGGCCTTAATCAATGTCGTTTGTGACAGTAGGACTATCTCGAAAAGTCATTTTGCAGGATGCCATCCGGCATCCTGCACTTTTTCCAGCCGATAAAGCAATTCGTCGGTTGAAAAGAGAAAAACTAAAAAACAGAATTAAAAAGAAGCTAAAATTCAAAGGAGGAAAAATGCTTCAGTTGTTTGTTGAGAGTAAAGTCGCAGCCAATCCGACCACAGTGGTCAGGTGGTGCACGAACGCCGAAACCTTGGCTAAGCTGAAAAGTGAAAGCCGAGAAAACCCATGCGTCTTGATCGTTGATTATTCGGTCAAGAAAAAAAATGAGCATCGATATATCCGGCCTCTGTCGGAACTAGCTTTTTACATTCCCTTCAAATCCTCAGGTGCACACCGAATTTTCATCACCATTTGCTGGGATAAGACTGAAAATGGAATAAAGCTGTCTTCTCCTGAGGATAACTACCTTAGCAGGTCGGATAGTAAATATCGTACAACAGTTTTAAATAGTGGCAATTCGGCGTTTCTCAATGACCTGGAAAACACCATGGACCAAGCGATGGAAACCGTTGCTGTTGATCCGAAACTGTTTCCGGCCAAACCCTGGGACTGGAAATGGGTAAATTTCTGGTTTACCCATCCAGCTTTTGACCAATGCCATATGCGCCGTCGCCGGATTTTTCCGGCCTATTCCCTCCAGCCGTTTATTGTGGCAATTGGTTGGATTTTTATGGTTTTGGTCAATGCCGTGGTTTGCCTGTGGAACCTGGCAATCGGCCGAGTGCCAAATTGGAAATATGTCAACCCTTTCCGGATTGATATATTTTCTGGCGAACCCAAATATATTTATTGGGATCAGTCCTGGTACTGGAATAAGCCATGGTTGTGGATGTTCCGGCCTATCTACCCGATTTTGACTTTTGTCATTTTCATGGTGCTGGGCCGGATCTTCAACGCCACTCATTCCGCGAACGTCATGTATCTTGCTGTCGGGACCTTCTGCGTAGTTTTCATAGCTATTGTGATTGGAAACGCTGTTCTGAAAAAGTTTGATGAGCAGGATATCAAACGAGCGAGAGAGGAGGCACAAAAAAGGCGCTGGCTTGAAAAGCTGGAAGAGCAATATCAGCGATCGCAAGTAGCGCTTTGCAGTTTTGTAGATCGGGTTAATCCAACTCGGATTCCTCGCAAAGCTAGATCGAGTCGCCTAGTTTTTGATGAGATCAAACGTGAAGTCTGCCGGTCTTACGAAGAAGACTAGCTCTTTTGCAGGATGTCATCCGGCATCCTGCGTTTTTTCCAGCCGAAGATGCAATTCTCCGGTTGAAAAAAGAGAAAAAAACAAAAAGGAGAAATAAATGAAAATTCAAATGAAAGCGCTGTTGGTGATATTGGCTCTCAATCTAGTGATCGCTTCAGGATTGGGAGTAGCAATAGCGGTGATAATCATCACTTTATTTGAAGCGCAACCCACATCAATCATTATAGGAGTGGGTATTGGCTTCTTCACCACCGCAATTTTTGAATTTTGCTTGATGATGGTGACCATATTAATAGTGTTAACTAAGGTCAACCCAAGAGACCTTGGCTTGCATTAGGTCATTTTGCAGGATGCCATCCGGCATCCTGCGATTTTTCCAGCCGAAGAAGCAATTTCGTCGGTTGAAAAAAGGGAAAAACGTAAAATAAACAATTTAGCTTAGGAGCTCGAAATGAATTTTAAGACAATCATTCTCGTATTCGTGATCTGTGTTGTGGCATACCCTGTGATTGCCAAAACTGCCACCGTTTTCGACGTCACCGTTTCTGCTTATGAAACGGCGCAGATTGAAACGTTGCTACAAAGCGCGACGTTTTCCGATGTGGTAAGAGACGCTTTCGTGAATTCCGTAAACAGAGTCGAGCCGGAAGTTAAAACTTCCGAAGACGACTTTGCGGTTATGACGTACCTCACACATGATTCAGTTGAATGTGGAATAATCTCAATTTCGGCTGGACGCGAAATGAAGACTTGGGATATCCCGGTTTTGAATTCGGGACATTTTACTACCCAGACCTATGAGTTGATCTCGTTTGACGGGGGTAATGCGGTAGCCATCCGTATCAAGTCAAACTTGGGCAACTGGTCATTGGGAGTTATACCCATTATTTTAGTCATAGGCTTCTTTGTCGGTCTTGCTGTCAAGAATTAAGCGATAGTTCGATCATTTTTCCGAAATTCTGCTTGTCCACTATTTAATAAAGTAGAGAAAAAGAAAAACTAAAAAGCCTCACTTAGCCTCATTGCCTCATTTTCTTTCATATGGTGCCCAGGGAGGAGTAGGACCCCAAAATCCTCTCCTCCCATTATTTCTTTCGGGAATTTTCCTTTATAATATTTTTATAAAAGTAAATTGCGGGCAGAAATTGCCTTGAAAAATCAGTTTCCTGGTATCTTAGGGAACGGCCTCGGACCCGTAGGTATTTTGACTGTTGCAGGACAGCAAGATGTACGGGTCAACAGGCGGCACCTGTTTTGATAAAAATGCCTAGTTTCGTTAGCGGTGCTTGCGGCTTTATTGCCATACAAAAGCAGGTTTCCAAGGCGAAACCAAATTTTGAGGCGACTGGCTTATTAGGGTCGGTTGCCTCTTTTTCCAAGCGTATCAATAAAACTGGTATTTTTGGAAAAAGAAAAAAATCAGGGAAGCTCCAATCCACTGGGACAAGTGCCGCATTCTCTTTCGTCAAATCCCAAGGAGCTTCCCTGGTAAAGCATGTTTATTGTTCACCTCCTTCCTCCCCGGTGAGAGCGAGAGGCTTCGGCCCTCGCTCTCCCAAATTTTTTAAAACAACAGTGAAGATGATGGTTTGATGGGGTTTTAAATCGTCTTTAATCTTGTTTTTGAAAGTATAAAAATGAACGAATAAACCATTACAAGGAGATCTTGCAATGATGAGGCTTATATCTTATGCGGCTTTGGCAACAGCGCTTTATTGCGTAACTGGATGGTTATTTTATGGAAAAACAGTTTTAATCGTGCCTGCTATTCTTGATGCCATTGTCGGTTTGGTGGGAATACTGAATACACAACCATTGCGAATGGAAATCGCCATGGAAGGAGCTGCAGCGAAAGAGGCTATTCTCGTAAGAGTTGTGGAGTAGCCGCGAAAAACAAACTAAAGACAAAAATTCGGTCACCAGAAAGGATGAAAACATGGCGACACATGAAGAGCAAGCCGAGTTTGACTTAGCGTTTGAGGAGTTCTATAGAGCTCTCGACGCAAAAGTGGACGACGGAGACATTTCAGCCGATGTCGCGTTGGGGTTCATTCCTTCGGAAGTGAAAGCAAGATGCGAAGTACTGGAATAACGGAAATAAGCTGTTCGTTTTAGAAGGAGAACCGCTGTGGTTTTCCTTCTTGCATTCGGCAGGAGAAAGCAATTTGTCCTGCGGAATGTGGGAGAACCTCACAAAAATTTCCAATCAGATAATCACTTGGTTGGATCCTCGGACCCGAAGATGATTTCGGGCTGGTGGTATGCTTGGCACCACAACCATGGCAAGACAGCCATATGCTAAAGACCTTTTGCTTTTTCTCGTTGCAAATTCGTAAACCGGGCGAAGTAAAAGGAAAAATGGTGGTGTGCGGAATGCTTTCGGGCAACCGCACACCATCAATTTATTTTTCATATTTTTGACAGAAGGCTCAATTAGAAATAATATAATAAACCTAATAGAGGTTTGTTAGTTTTACTAAAGTCATCTTGAAAATTAAGATATTTTAGCAAAACCAACAACAAAACGTATTATTGAAAAAACCCTTAGCATGGAGGTAACTTAGTGAAGAAACTCACGATAGTCTTGCTTTCGTTTCTCATGCTTGTGATTTTTTCGGTTTCGGCTTTGGCTGAAACCGTGATCATAAGCAAAGAAATTTCTGGATTTGCACCAGGAAAAGGCATGAGCCAGGTGGAACTGGCTAAAAAGAATCAGGCAGTATTCCAAATGCTGACTGATTCGGTCTGTGCATTCCAGCATCGTTATATCAAGATTTATTCTTATGTCGACGGATTGAAATTCGATACGCCGACTAAGGAAGACGTGCTGGAAGCTGCTTTAAAGGTCAGTCGCTATGAATGGGCCGCTTTGCATTTGAAAGAATGCGGCACTCCTCGCGATTTGATCTGGCCACGAATGCCTGACCCGGATAACGAGAAAAAAATCGGTGGCGATCATCGAAAAGTCGTTATCGAAGTGGTGCAGTTCGACCGGTATGTTACACCGGCAGAAATGCAGCACTCAATTGATTCGGCTTTTGCCGCCCAGCCAAAACTAGCGCCGGTTGTTAATAATTATAAAACTGAAGTGATTAATCACTTCGACAACCGGATTTGGTTCGGCATTGGCGTAGCGTATACGCCGGCTGAACGCTTTATGCCAATAGCATGTCTTCAGTGGGGGAATGACCGCTTCCGTATTGCTTTGGAGGGCGGTTATTCTTTCTACCGCGAAGATCGTACATACTGCAAGGAAGAAATGAGCTACATCTATAGATACGGCTCAGTCCATGTTCTTGTGCGACCTTGGTTGGAGAAACCATTTGAACTCATTTTTGGTGGGCAACGAAGCGAAATTAACCGGTACTTCGACGGTCCCTGGGGTGAGAAACGAACTGGACCCGAGCTTGGGGCTCAGGTGACTTTCGCAAAAAGCTGGGTTCTGGCTGCTGTCTGGACTCCAGTGTATGTGTACCAGCGGGGTACCGAAGAAGTTGAATGGGAGAATTCGCACGTTCGTGTGATTATTGCCTATCAGTTCACGATCTCAGGAGGTAAACACTAATGAAGCAGTTTATCCTCCTCGTGTTCGTGGCGTTTCTGGCAATCTTTGCCGGTTGCGCGGAAAAACAGGTCAATCCAGTTTCACCCGAAGTGTATGGGAAACTGGAAGCCGGAATCCTGGGGCCTGACACTGTCTACGTCGGCGAGAAGTTTTTTCTTTTCGCAACTATTACCGGTGGACAGCAGCCCTACCAAGCAAGCTGGTATCTGAAAGATTCTGTAATTACTCACTTGCCTTATTTTGAGGGCAGGTTGAGTGATACCGGATATTTCGATTTTGGCCTGCTGGTCAATTCGACTGATGGCCAAACTGCCACAGCTTCACACGGCGTCTGGGTTGTTCCGCCTGAGTCTACTCTGATCGTTATCGATAGTAGCCATGTGGATACGGTTTACGTCACTGACACTCTCAACCTCGGTGAAAAATTCTGCGGGCACCTGAAAGGGTGCGATAAGGTCATCAATTGGCTTCTCATGAACCCAATCGGTTCGTATCGACTGGAGTTCAGCGCTGAAACCCAGAATGACCAGCCTTTGCAGGATTTACTGGTTACGATTGACGGCATAACCTATAAATGGTCTTTGGAAAATAAAAAGTTTTCGATAGACCTGGCATTGCCATCAAATTCAACAATCAGCGTCATCTTGACGGCGCCTGCCATTGGCCACGGCATCGATGTTTGTTTGCACATCACCAAGCTGTGATGTAACTTTCTTTGGATTGGCGAAGCCTCAAAAACTTCGCCATTTCCTCTGAACAGATTTTAAACAAAGTCTTTTCAGAGGAAATAAAAATGAACAAACATGGAGGTTTGGATGACTTTTACGAAAACATTTTTTGAGATCGGGGTCATGGTTTGCACCCTGTTAACAGCTTTGTTGGCAGTTTTAATGGTTACCTTACCAATCAGGTACGTTCCAGGATTGGCTTACTACATTATATGGCCATACCTGATTTTTGGATGCGTTACATATTTGTGTGGACGCCGGCTGGAAATAACCGCAAAGTATTATGTGGTATATTTCGCGGCCAGTTCACTGATAGTTGGCGTTATCCTGTTTCTGTTTGGATTTTTCACCGCATTGGTAAAAAATCCAACCGAGGGTTTGGAAAACGCTTCGGATCACTACATAATTGCCCTCGTTGGTCTGGTCTTGGTTGGGTTTTCCTGGCTTGCCAAAAAGCTAACCAAGACTTCGTGCATCCCGGTTGTCAAAGAATTGTTTAGGTTCATTTATTACTAAATGCAAAACAAAAGGAGAGGATATGGATCTGTGTACCAGGGTTTTTATAGCCACAGTGTTTACCATGGCTATCGGGCTGGGGATCATGTTCCTTCGGCCGAAAAAGTTCGTCATACCCGCGGGTATGACAATTGTTCTCTTGAGTGCTTTAGCCTGGAGCTTTAATTATACCTCCATCTGCTGAAATTTCATTGCAGAATAGGCAAACCTTCCGTGGTTTGCCTTTTTCCCTTACGCGTTGAAAAAATTTCGACGGGTGGGGGAGAAACAGAAACAAAAAAGGATAACCAAAACATGGAGGTTTTGATGCGGAATGTTTTTGCAGTTTTCGCGATCGGATTGGTTTTTGGTATTCTGATTGGCATTGCCGTGGATGCGTGGCTTGTTCCAAGCCACACCGCCGTCATCGTTTTTAATGGCGAGCTGGGGGTTGCACATGGATCATGGACAGATCCCGATTCCACGGCACTAGTTCTTCAAATCCCAGTTGAATACAATTTGGCGGATAGCGCAATCGCACAACCGTTGATTGATGAGAAAATCAAGGAATGGAAAAACCAAAACCGGAAATTCGTAGCTTCGGAATTTCTGTACCGGGATGAGAATTTTTCAGGGGATACCACATTCGTCTGCGGCGTATACTATCGCCTGGCAGACGATTATCTGCAGTCACCGCTTGATTGAGTATTGTTCGTTTTGAGCCAGATACTTTTCTGGCTCCTCTCCCAGAGCTGATTTTACAAAAGTCGGTTGTGGGAGAGATTAAAAAATAAAGTTGATTTAGGAGGATATTGTATGTTCAGTAGAGTGTTGACGGTTCTTTTCGTTATGGTAGCTTTATCGTTAATCTTTGCGGTTAGCTATATTAACGACCTTAAGACTGAGCGTTCGAAAGAGCAGACCGCTTTTATAGGCGAGCGTCAGCTTTTGCAAATAGTCGTCAATGCGTCGAGGCATTTTAACGCGGGCGATTCTTTGTTCAGCAATGTGGCCATCTATTATCCTGATGCCGATCTGGATACCAGCGTGTACTCATATCGGCTGTATCAGGATAGTGCTTGTGCGGTAATAATCGCAACCGCCAAGGATTCAAACCTGGTTCCGTTAGGACGCTCGGTAATTGGTTATAAACTGGGGTCAGGTAGGTCAGCCGAAGTCAATTTGCTCAAATTGCATTAAAACCGCACCTTGAGTGAGTCAGTTTAAACTGGCTCCTCTTCCTGAAAAGACAAAATTTGTCTTTTCAGGCAGGAGGACTATAATCGGGGTGAAACTTCATTTTGTCATTCCGACCGAGTTCGATTAAGCGAGGACGAGCGGAGGAATCTCAACTATTACAAAGAGATTTCTCGACTACGCTTACGCTTCGCTCGAAATGACAAAAGTATTTTCTCCCGGCCGGGTTACCCTTCTTACGATCTCACGTTTTAATGAAATTCAAAAGGACTCTCTCCCTAATGAATGGAAGCAAGACGCGGGTATCTTTCGCACGGTGTAATCCGGCCAGGAGAACCAATAACCGTTATCTGATAAAGATGGCGGTTTTTAGTTTGGACCAGTATAAACCCTGTTATTGCGGGCGACCCCGCGGCCGCGGGGAGAAGCGAAGCAATCTTTCACTGTAAAGCGAGATTGCCGCGTCGTCCCGCAAAAACTGGCCTTCTCGCAATGACAATGATAATAGCTTTTTCTCACGGAGCTGGAGACGTGCGATAAAAAACCTTGAAACTATTGGGCTTTTCAGCTAAACTCAATTCCACAAACTATGTTAAAGAAGCTTTGGCACAAACTCTCCACCACTATCCTTGGCGGCGCCATCGTAATTGGTTTTACTGGCGTGGCCAGCCGAGTTTTGGGTTTAGTCAGGGATCGGATGCTAGCCAGCACTTTTGGCGGCGGTGGCAACCTGGACCCATATTTTGCCGCATTTAAACTCCCTGATTTTGTCTTTAATGTCTTGGTGCTGGGCGCTCTTTCCTCCTCTTTTATTCCAGTATTTGTTAGTTATTTAAAAAGGGCGGAAAAGAATCCAGAACTGAAAGATGATGCTTGGTGCGTGGCCAATTCAATCTTGAACTTGCTACTGATCGTCCTGATTGTCTTAGGCCTAATCTTTTTTATTTTTGCCAATCACTTGGTGCCTTTAATTGCCCCAGGCTTTTCCGGTGAAAAACTTCAGACCACCATCCACTTAAGCCGGATAATGCTGGTGGCCATAATTTTTTTCGGAGCCAGTAATATTGTTTCCGCCATCCTCAATTCCTTCAAAAGGTTTTTTGCTTTTGCCTTGGCGCCGGTTTTGTATAACCTTGGCATAATCGCCGGCATCATTTTTTTTGTGCCCAAATGGGGGATTATTGGTTTGGCTTATGGCGTGGTCGTGGGCGCTTTTGCCCACTTAGCTATCCAAATCCCCAGCGTCTTTAAGCTGGGATTCCGCTATCAAAGAATATTAAATTGGCGCCATAAAGGCGTTAGAGAAGTGGGGAAGCTTATGCTACCCAGGACTTTTGGCTTGGCTGTCAACCAAATTGACCAGCTGGTCAGCACGATTATTGCTTCCAGTTTGGCAGCTGGCAGTTTAACCCAGCTTAATTTTGCCAATAATCTCCAGAATTTTCCCATCAATGTTTTCGGGGTTTCCTTGGCCATCGCCATTTTTCCCGCTTTTTCCGAGGCTTATGCCAGCCAAGACATGGAAGCTTTTAAAAAACATTTTTCAAAAACCATTCGAAGGTTATTGGTAGTCATGATCCCAACTTCGGTCTTGCTTTTAGTTTTGCGGGCTCAAATCGTCCGGGTGGTCGTGGGCGCCCAGACTTTTGATTGGAACGCGACTTATTTGACTGCCCAGGTTTTGGGGTTTTTCACCTTGTCAATTTTTGCCCAAGCCTTGATCCCGATCATTGCCAGGTCGTTTTATGCTTTGCATGATACTTCCACCCCAGTTAAAGTAGGAATTTTTTCAGTCGTTATTGATATTGCCGGAGCCATCATCCTTTCAAAACATTTCGGCATTATTGGCGTGGCTTTGGCTTTTTCAATTTCAAGTCTAGTCAATATGTCCTTGCTGTATTTTTTGCTTCGACGCCGGCTGGGTAATCTGGACGATGCGCATATTGCCAAGTCAAGCGTAAAAATTGTCATCGCCTCATTGTTTGCAGGTTTTGGCGCTTGGGGAGCTTTGCATTTTGTGGCAATGGGTGTAGACATGCATACTTTAGTCGGCATCTTTTTACAAGGTTTAATCTCTGGAATTTTTGGCATTGTAATATTCTTGTGTTTGGCATCAATTCTGAAGGTTGAAGAAATGGAAGTCTTTAGGCAATGGTGGCAAAAATTCAGGAATTTTGTAAATAATGGTAATAAGCCGGGTAATTCAAATTAAACCATGATTAAATTTTTAAGAAGTATGTTTCTTCCAACCCCCTCTCCCAGAGGTAGAGGGAAACTGTTAATTATTATCTATGCCTAAAAACATTCGGAACTTTTGTATAATCGCGCATATTGACCACCCGCGCACCAGTCATTCCGCTCGTGCGGAATTACGGTGCGGGGCGAGACTCGAGCACCTCAATTTTAATTTTGTATGAGTACGAATATACGTAACTTCTGTATCATTGCGCATATTGACCACGGGAAATCGACTTTAGCCGACCGGTTTTTGGAATTGACTAATACAGTATCGAAAAGAGAAATGCGTTCCCAAGTTTTAGACCAAATGGATATTGAAAGGGAACGCGGAATTACCATTAAACTTGCGGCAGTCAGGATGCAATATCAATACCAAAACCAGGAGTTTGAGATGAATTTGATCGATACGCCAGGGCATGTGGATTTCACGTATGAAGTTTCCCGGTCTTTAGCCGCAGTAGAAGGCGCGATTCTTTTAGTTGACGCTACCCAGGGCGTGGAAGCCCAAACCTTGGCAAATTTGTATTTGGCTTTAGAACAGGACTTGACAATTATCCCGGCAATTAACAAGGTGGATCTGCCTAATGCCAGGCCAGATGAAAGTGAAAGGGAGCTGGTTAAATTGCTGGGCTGCAAAAAAGAGGAAATTTTAAGAGTTTCAGCCAAAAGCGGGTTAGGCGTGAAAGAACTTTTAGAAAAAGTCATTGAAAAAGTTCCATTGCCAAAAGGCGATTTGCTTAAGCCATTGCAGGCTTTGGTTTTTGATTCAAAATTTGACGATTACCGAGGGGTCATCACTTTTGTCAGGATTGTTCAAGGCCAAATCAGCAAAGGCGACCATGTCAGGTTCATGGCTACTGGGGCCAAGGGCGAAGCCTTAGAGGTCGGATACTTCCACCCAAAATTTGTTTCTTGCCCGAATTTGGGTGCGGGAGAAATCGGCTATGTGGTCACTGGCGTAAAAAGCGTGGCTGATGCGCGAGTCGGCGATACTTTAACCTTGGAAAAAGCCCCGGCCAATCAGGCGTTGTCAGGCTATCGGCATTTACAGCCCATGGTCTATGCCAGCTTGTATACCAAAGCCGGTGATGATTTCCCCTTATTAAGAGAAGCTTTAGGCAAACTAAAATTGAATGACGCCGCGCTTTCTTATGAAACTGAACATTCCCAAGCCTTGGGGCATGGTTTTCGGTGCGGCTTCTTAGGCCTCTTGCATTTGGACATTGTCCAGGAACGCTTAAAGCGCGAATATAATTTAGATTTAGTCGTTACCGTCCCTTCCGTGGCTTATAAAATATTTTTAAGCGAAGCCGGAATCCATGCACACGAGAAAAAAGTTAAAGAACAGTCTTCCATCAAAGAAGCCAAAAGCGGCACCGTTGTCATAACCAGTCCCTTGGACTTGCCTGAACCTTCGCATATCAAGCATATTGAAGAACCCTGGGCTAAAGCCGATATTGTCACGCCAACTTCGAATATCGGCGGGATTTTAAGCTTAATCATTGAAAAGCGCGGTCAGCACGAAAATACGGAATACCTAGATGAAAGCCGGGTGGTAATCCATGCCAAACTGCCCTTAGCTGGAATTTTAGTTGATTTCTATGATAGATTAAAAAGTGTCTCCAGTGGCTATGCATCCTTAAATTATGAAATCAGCAATTCAGAAAAAGCTGAAGTAGAAAGGATGGACGTCCTGGTAGCTGGGGAAAAAGTTGATGCCTTGTCCGTAATGGTTTATCAAGATGAAGCTTATAAAGTCGCCCGGCAGGTGGTTGAACATTTAAAAGGTATTTTACCAAAGCAGATGTTTGAAGTGAAGATCCAAGCGGCAATTAATGCCAAAATAATCGCTTCAGCCAGCTTGTCAGCCATGCGGAAAGATGTTACGGCAAAGTTGTATGGCGGCGATGTGACCCGAAAAAGGAAATTATTGGAAAAACAGAAAAAAGGCAAGCGCCGGATGAAAAGCTTGGGTAAAGTCGATATTCCGCAAGAAGCCTTTTTTGCGGTATTAAAAAGAGACTAGAATGTCTGCCCCATGCCAAACATGCCGAGCATGGTAAAAAATATCATACTTAAGGTCCCGATAATTACGATGATAATCCACAATAGTTTTACAATTCGCTTTTTTTTCATATAAATTATGTTTGAAAAAAGATTATTAGAAAACGTTAAAGAAGAAGAAGAGGTTTTAGCGGTCATCAAGCGTTCGCCCATAGTCTCTTTTTTCCCGACTTTAATTTCCGTGATTTTAATTATAGCACCCTTTTTTTTCCTTTACCTTTTATTACGTTGGGGCTGGGTGGGCAGTCTGATTTTTGGATTATTATTTATAATTGGCTTAGGTTTAGCATTTCGAACCCTTTGGCTGCATCATTTAAATGCTTTTATCATTACTAAAGACAGGGTTATTGATGTTGACCAAAAGGGACTTTTCCATAAAGTTGTTTCGGAAGCAGCTTTTAATAAGATCCAAGACATTAGTTACAGCGTCAAAGGCGTTTTTGCCACAATTTTTCAGTTTGGGACCATTATTATTCAAACCGCAGGCTCAAATGTGAATCTTGAATTAAATGGCGTAAGAAGCCCGGTTAAAGTCCAAGATTTGCTGGTTAAATTGCAGAACCAGGCAACAAAGCAGACCGAAGACAAATTGTCAGCGGATGAGCTTTTGGAAATGATTAAAAAAATTAAAGCAGGCATTGGCGAAGAGCAATTCCGGCGTTTAATTGCGCATAAACAGGAAGACGAAAAATGAACTATCCTACAGCAAGCTGCGAGTTAACGCAGCGATACAAAAAGCAGTTCATTCCCCGTAGCTTTTTATCCTCCTCCGCTCAAAGCTTCGGAGGCTTCCCCTCGAATACTCTAATCTTTGGGTTCTGTTTTAGTTGCGGAGGGGAATAAATATGGCCAGAATCGAACCTGTTAAAGCTCAGTCGTCCGTGCCTAATAAATCCGGAATCAATTTGCCTGTTCCAAAATTTACTATTGGCAGGTTAATAAAATTAATAATATTGGTTTTAGTTGTTTGGACTGCTATTCAAGTTGCTAGAACCGGCCTTTGGCAAATTCCATTATTTACAAAATATTTTTACCAGGCCCCTGAACCAATCAGGATTGTCGGCCCAATAAGCCAGAATTTTCCAGAATTGATCATTCAGTCCAAGGCCGATATTACTAATAAAAACTTCAGGCTTTCAGAGGGCGGTTTGACTTATCTACTTGCAAATTCTATAGCCGGCATGCACTTGGGGATAAGCCGTCCGAATTTAACGATAGAAAGCCAAACAATGGAATTTTCTTTTTTAATCCCCAAAAAGAATAATGCAATCGTCAGGCTCTACTTACAGCCAATATTAAATGCCGAAAATTCTTTAGAATTTGTTGTTTCAAAAACTTTTCTTGGCCAAGTTTCAGTCCCCAGTTGGTTAATTGGTGAACCCACGAAAATTTTATTAGCCCAGGAACTGTCGCCAATTTTAAAAGTCGCTCCTGAAATTCGGCAAGTCAAATTAGAAAGCAGAAACTTAATTTTAGGTTTTTAATAAAAAAATGATTTTATTCTTAAGATTACTACCAACGCTCATTATCCCGTATTTGGGCTTGATTTATTATTTCACCACTAAATTTTATAATTTATTTTGGATATTTATTGTTTTAGCGTTAATTGGTCCGCTTTTAGCCCTTTGGTTGATTACAAAAAAAATTAATATACCCCAAGGTTTCATGACTTTTATTTTTTTTCCAATATTCGCAATTTTAACTAGCTTTGGCGCTTTAATGTTTTCCGAAGCCCTGCTTTTTAAAGTCATTATCTGTTTAGGTATGGTGCTTTTAACTAACCTTTATCTGGAAAATACTTTTCGATTTGTATTCCAGCCAGCTCGCTACCAAACAAATGCGCTTTTAAATCTTTCTTTAATTTTTGCAGTTTTTGGGTTACTTTTTGCTTTAAAGACAATTTTTGACTTTAGTCTTTTTGTAAACCTGGCAATCTGGTTAACTGGGATTATTTTTATCGTTATGATCTTTGTTTGGTTATACTTTTTAAGCAGGCTACTCCAGGCTCCCAAAAAAATCAATAAGGTCTTTAGTTTTGGTTTGGTGGTTTTTGGCGTGCAATTATTCTTATTAGCAAGCTGGTTTCCGATCTTACCCATTTATAAAGCCGGTTTTTTAGTGGTTTTCTTGACCCTGGCCGTTCAAATATACAGGAATGAGCTTTTGGAAAAACCGCAAGCAAGCCGATGGACTTTAATAATTTATACCCTCGTGCTAATATTTTTATTAGCCACTGCTAAGTGGTTTATATAAAAACTATGAAAGCCAAGCCTATTCCTACTTCTCCAAAAAATCGAGCTAACGATGAAAAAGAAGCAGAAGTGGAAGCTTTTTTGAAAGAACCCCAGCCCATCACCAAGCCAAACATCACTCGGTTTTCTTCAAGTTTTTTAATTTTAACGGTCATAATAAGTTTTTTGGCTGGTTTGGTCGGGGCGATGTTTTTTATGTTTGGTAAAGAACAATGGCAATGGCTTGGAAAATGGATTGGGAATACCAACCAAGAAATTTCAGTGATAAAATCTGTGCCCAAGAAAGAAAGCTCCATTACTAATTACGCCGAGGTGGTTGACAAGCTCTCTCCAAATGTCGTTTCAATTTATGTCAGGCAAGTGCCAGTAAAAAAGAACGCGGCATTATTAGACCAGCTTTATTTGCCTGGCGACCGCCGCGGCATTGGAACGTTACTGACTGAAGACGGAATAGGCGTGACCACCAGAAAAGCCATACCAGATTTAAGCAAAGAAATTGCCATTATAACCAGTGATAAAACCGTATATTTGACCAAAGTTTTTTATCCAGATCCAGCATCAGATATTGTCTTGTTTAAAATAAGCGGCAAAGGCTTTCCAGCCTTGGATTTTGCTGATGCAAGCGCCTTGATTGTTCCTCAGACTGTTTTAGACATTAGCCGCCAAACCACTACCCAATCCATCAATGTCGCTTTGACAGGCCTGATTTCATTAAGAATGAAAAGGGTTAATACCCGCGCTGATTTAATTGAAAGCAGCGAAAAGCTGAACAATTTTTTCCAAACTCAGAATACCGTAGAAATTCCTGGCGTTTCGACATTTTCCTTAGCCGGCAAGATAATCGGCATTCATACCGGCACAGACGGTGAGGTAATTCCTGGGAACATAATCAGCAACGCTTTAGATTCATTCAATAAGACGGGTGCTGTAACCAGGAACGTTTTAGGCGTTAAATATTTAGATTTGCAAGTTGCGAAAGGCTTATTGTTAAGCCCAGCCAATATTGGTGATATAGGTGCGCTTTTAGTCAGCGAAGATACGGCAAATATTCCAGCGGTTGGCGCAAAATCTCCGGCTGGACGCGCTGGCTTGAAGTCGGGCGATATAATCAAAAAAATTAATGATCAGCAAATCAATGGTTCGCTATCAGTTGCTGAAATCATTCAAGCACAGTCCGCAAGAGCAACAATAACCATCCAGTTTTCTAGAAATGGAAAAGAAGAAAGTTTGCCCGTTACTTTAGACGTAACAGCTAAATGAAAAAATACTTAAGGCCGGTTTTGGGGTTCTTAGTAATCACAGGATTCTTTATTTTTGTGTTGCCCGCAGAAGCCAAGACAAATGCTTATGATATTGTCATCCAGCAAAAAAATGGAAACATTAAGTCAGAAAAAATAAAAGCTCCCACTCTAAGCCAAGCCTTGAAAATCGCAAAAAAACTACCCGGAGCCCTGCGCGTTGAAAAAAATATCAAGTATAAGACTGTCTTAATTCCAAACGATCCGGATTATTCCCTGCAATGGGGTTTAAGCAAGATCGGTGCGCCTATTGCTTGGGATACTTTAACCGATGCCTCTAGCATAACCGTGGCAGTCTTGGATTCCGGAGTGGATATCACCAACCCTGATTTGGCTGATAATATCTGGCTTAATCCTGAAGAAACCTCCGCAAACAGCCTTGATGATGATGTTAACGGTTATATTGATGATATTCATGGCTGGAATTTTATCGAAAATTCTAATGATCCCAGGCCCCAAGTAACTGAAGGCGCCACGACTGCCGGCATCCACCATGGTACGGTTATTGCCGGAATAATCGGAGCCAGGGGCAATAATGGGCTGGCCGGCACTGGCACGGCCTGGAATGTAAAGATCTTGCCAGTCAGAGTTTTAGACAGCACCGGCTCGGGAGATACGGTTACCGTCGCCAAAGGCATAACCTATGCAGTTAATGCCGGAGCGAAAATTATTAATTTAAGTTTTGTGGGTTCTGGCACCAGCCCGACTTTGGCTGCCACCATTGAGTCAGCCCGCAAAGCTGGGGTTTTGGTAATTGCGGCCGCTGGCAATGAAAATTTAGATTTAGACACAGATCCGCAATACCCAGTTTGTTATTCCGGAGTGGTTGGCGTAGCTTCAGTCGGAGAAAACGACGTTAAGTCGACTTTTTCAAATTATGGCTCATGTATAGACATTTCTGCGCCAGGTGAAAATATTTACAGCACCTTGTTTTACCAGCCAGGCAAGAATTACACAGAAACAAATAGTGACGGTTGGTATGGCACTTCAGTTGCCTCACCTTTAGTTGCGGGTGCGGCGGCCTTATTAGAGGCTACGGCTCCGAACCTAACGGTTGATGAGATTGAAAATATATTAAAAGAAAAAGCCATTGATATCAGCAGTTTGAATCCTGATTATATAAATAGTTTAGGCAGCGGCAGGCTTTCCATAGAAAATTTATTAGTCCAGATAAAAGCCGCGCAAAATCAGAAGATTAATATTTTAACCAGTCCGCAAGCAGGAGATACGCCTAAAGTTAGGGAATATTCTAAAGCCGGAAAAATCCAAAACCAATTTATCACGAGTTCTTCAAAAAACCAAAAAGGCGTAGTCGTGGCGTCAGGTGATTTGGATGCCAATGGCCAAATGGAAATTGTCACCGCTTTCCAAAAGGGCGCAGATTCTACAATCAGAGTTTATGATAAAAAAGGCGACCAACTGACAAGCTTTTATGCTTATGCAAAAAGTTTTAAAGGCGGAGTCAGCTTGGCCATTGGCGATGTTAACGCAGACGGTAAAGATGAAATAGTCACTGGGACAGACACGGGTAAAGCCCACATCAGGATTTTTGATCTGAATGGATTATTAATTTCCCAATTTTCAGCTTTTACTTCCAGTTATAGTGGGGGAGTCAGGTTAGCCATCGGCGATGTCAATGCTGATGGTAAGAATGAGATTATAATTTCAAAAGCCAGCAAAGAACCAAGAGTCGCAATTTATGACATTCAAGGCAAGCAAGCCAATTCTTTTCGAGCTTTTCCTTTAAAAATTAAAGAAGGCTTAAATATTGCGGCTGGTGATGTGAATGGAGATGGCAAGATTGAGATAATCGTCGGTTTAATTAAAGGTTCGCCAAGAGTGAGGGTATTCAGCGATTCAGGAAAACTGTTAAGCGAATTGTTAGCATATGATAAATCACAAACTGGCGGAGTTAATGTAGCCAGCGCTGATATTAATTCTGACGGTATAGATGATATTATCACTGGTACTGGCCAAGGCGCCAAACCTGAAATCAGGGTTTTTAGGAATTTAACCAAGCAACGAATTGTCAAATTCCTAGCTTATACTTTAAATTCCAAGACTGGGGTGCGGGTGGCAAGTATAGTGGTCAAATAAAATGCTTAATAAATTATTAAAACACCCAATAGCGCAGCACCCTTTAACCCGGCAATTTTCTAAATTCGTAATAATTGGATTTTTAAACACTGGAATAGATTGGGCAGTTTTTTTTGCCTTAACCAGCTGGATTGACTTATTTAAAGCCCATGTACTTATCGCCAATATAATTTCTTTTGCCTGCGGTTTTACCAGCAGCTTTGCCTTTAACCGCAACTGGACTTTTAAGTCAAAAGAACCCAAGGTAGCAAGGCAAGTAGTCATTTTCCTTTTAATTAATTTTGTCAGTTTGGGGATAAGCACTTTAGTCTTAGGCATTGTTTATCATCTGACTCAATCCCGGTTACTGGGCAAAACTTTAGCAGTTGGCGCCGCTTTAATTTGGAATTTTTTAGCCGGCCGTAAATGGGCTTTTAAACCCTCAAATAACTAATAAATATTGAGGTTTATTCGCCCGCGCACCAGTCCCGCACAGCAGGACGTTGCGAGGTTTTACTCCGCACCAGTCCCTATACGAAACCGCCTTTTATAGGTGGAGTTTAACTTGCAAAAAATTACAAAAAGTGTTAGAGTTTAAACACCCAAAATGAGGTGTTTTTTAAAATAACAAATGATTTCTATTGTCATTCCAGCTTATAACGAGGAGAAAATATTAAGCAAGACTTTAAAAGCTTATTTAAGTTTTTTCCCCAAGGATTCATTTGAATTTGTGGTTGTGCCCAATGGCTGCAAAGACGGGACTGTTGAAATTGCCAGATCTTTCCAGAAAAATTATCCAAACCTTAAAGTTCATGAAATTCCAGAGCCTGTCGGCAAGGCGCGGGCGGTTAGAAAAGGCCTTTCTCTTGCCGCAGGCACAATTGTTGCTTATTTGGATGCGGATTATTCAACTAGTCCGGAGGAATTTAAAAAATTGCTAATTGCAATGAAGGATGCTGATGGCGTGATTGCATCCCGTTTGGCGCCGGGGGCAACTGTCGAAAATCGGACTCGCTTAAGAAAATTGGCAGGCATTATTTTTTCGAAAATAGTTAAAATCCTTTTTTGGCTGCCTTATTACGATACCCAATGCGGGGCTAAAATTTTTACTAAAGAATTACTGGAGAAAATTTTGGCTTTTTCAAAAGTTAATGATACTGCTTTTGACGTTGAGCTTTTGCTTTTAGCCAGGCATTTTAAGGCCAGGATAGTCGAATACCCGACCCATTGGTTTGACCGTTCAGACTCGGTTATTGTTGGAAATCCAGCCAAATTAATTAAAACAAGTTTGATAATGCTTTTAACCCTCATAAAATTAAGATTTCGATTTCTTCCATTTTTTGCTCAAAATATATGACATCAAAAAGACCCATCTTTGAAACCAAAAATGTGCTTGTAGCCGGCGGCGCGGGATTTTTAGGCTCACATTTATGCGATGAATTGGTAAAAAAGGATAAAGTCATTTGCGTGGATAATTTTAGCTCTGGTTCAATTGATAATATAAACCACCTCCTGCAATTACCTAATTTTAAATTCATCAAGCATGATTTATCCGAACCCCTGGATTTGGAAAGGTTTGCGGAATTGCGGCCTTTTAAAGTGGCTTTTCAAGGCGTGCAAGAAATTTATAATTTTGCCTGTCCGACTTCACCCAAAGAATATTCCAAACTGCCGATTGAAACTTTATTAGCAAACGCCTTTGCTTCCAGATATCTCTTGGATTTAGCAGTTCAATACCAATCCAAATATCTTCTTACTTCTTCTTCAGCCATATATGGTGAGCCGGTTGATTCCCAGCCTTTTCGTGAAGATTATTGGGGTTTTATCGATCCTATTGGTCCCAGAAGCTGTTATAACGAAGGCAAAAGGTTCGCCGAAAGCTTGACTATCAACTATCGAAATCATAAAGAACTCGATGCTAAGGTGGTGAGGATATTTACGACTTACGGACCCAGAATGAATTTGAATGATGGGCGGTTCATTCCTGATTTAGTTAAAAATGCATTAAAGGGTGAAAATTTAAAAATTTATGGCAAGCCAGATTCTTTGGGCACCTTTTGTTTTTTTACTGATATGATTGATGGAATATTAAAAATGATGAAATCCACTGAAGGTGGACCAATCAATTTAGGCAGTCCTGAGCCAGTGTTGTTAGCTACGGTCGCAGAGAAAATTTTAGCCTTGACCCAAAGCACTAGCACAATTGAACATGTTGAAGCTCATCTCTACAGTCATAAGCAAGGTTCGCCAGACATCAGATTAGCAAAAGATATATTAGGCTGGTTTCCGACAATTCCTTTGGAAGATGGTTTAGCCAAGACTATTGAAGCCATGAAGGCCAGTCGGGTCATCTCTTACCAACCAGAAGAATGATGAATTTTATTAGTTATTTTCCCCCTCTCTCCAACTCTCTCCCACCAGTGGAGAGAGGGTGGTTTAGTGTAATTGGATTCCTCCTCTCCCCACGCGGGAGAGGATGTCCTGAGCGAGCGGAGCGAGTCGAAGGGCAGGAGAGGGGGCATCAATGAAAATTTTAGTTACTGGTGGTGCAGGTTTTATAGGTTCACATTTAGTTGACGCATTAATTTTAAAAGGTGAAGAGGTTTTAATTGTGGATGATTTATCAACAGGCAAAAAGGAATTTATTAATCCCAAAGCTATTTTTTATCAAGGCGATATACGTGATGATAAAACCCAAGAAGAAATTAAAAATTTCAAACCCGAAGTAGTATTTCACCTGGCTGCTCAAAAAAGCGTCAGGGATTCTCTTCGCAAACCAAGCTATGATGCGGATATCAATATTATTGGAATTTTAAAGCTTTTAGAGACTTGTTTTTCAACTGGTATAAAAAAATTTGTTTTTGCCTCAACCGGCGGTGCCATGTACGGCGAAGGGGTTGAATTACCAGCCAAGGAAACTGAACTTGCAACTCCGGAATCGCCATATGGCTTGGCAAAATTAACTTCTGAAAAATATCTTGAATTGCTTGGTAAATTGAATAATTTACAATATACCGTATTACGATTATCCAATGTTTATGGGCCCAGGCAAGACCCTTATGGAGAAGCCGGAGTGGTTGCCATTTTCTGCAAAAGAGCAATCGCCAAAGAAACTTTGTTTGTGAATGGCGATGGCAAGCAAACCCGGGATTATGTTTATGTCCAAGATGTAGTTAGGGCTTTTTTAGCAGCCATAGAAAATGGTAAAAATGAGGTCTATAATATCAGCACTAGGAAGGAATTAAGCGTTTTGGGCATTATAGAACTAATCAAGAAGAACCATTCCCAAGATGTTTTATTTGAACACAAAGAACCAATGCCTGGAGAAATAATAAGAAGTATTTTAGATTACCAAAAAGCTAAAGATGAATTAGGCTGGGAACCCCAAATAATATTTGAAGATGGCTTAAGTAAAACTTATCAATATTTTAATGATTTAATAAAACAATGAAAAATAAGAGAAAAGAAATCGTTTCAATAATTGGCCTGGGTTATGTTGGTTTACCCTTGGCTGCCTTAACTGCGGAAAAAGGTTATCGGGTTTTTGGCGTAGCTAGAAATAAACATAATATCAATTTGCTTAACAAAGGCGTTAATACTTTAAAAGATGATCAAAGTTTAGAAGCTACTATCAAAAAACGATTGATCAAAGCCAGCTGGTCATATGAACCGGTTAAAAAATCTGACATAGTAATTGTTTGTGTGCCTACACCAATTGATGAGTTGAATAATCCCGATTTAACCCCCGTGATTTCAGCCAGCAAGAGTATCTTAAAAAATTTGAAAAAGGGCCAGTTAATCATAATTGAATCAACTATCAACCCTGGTGTTTGCGAAGAAGTAGTCTTGCCAATTCTGGAATCAACCGGCAAAAAAGTCGGTAAAGATTTTGAATTAACGCATTGCCCAGAAAGAATTGATCCTGGCAATCAAAAATGGAATGTCAGGAATATACCGCGCTGTGTCGGTTCGGTTACAAAAAAAGGCGCTCTCCGCGCGGCAAAATTTTATCGGTCAATTTTGGATGGGGAAGTAAGAATCATGAAATCCATTAAAGAAGCTGAAGCTACCAAAATTATTGAAAATACTTTTCGAGATATTAACATTGCCTATGTCAATGAATTAGCAAAATCTTTTGATGTTTTAGGTATTGATGTTTATGATGTTATCCAAGGAGCGGCAACCAAGCCCTTTGCTTTTATGCCGCATTATCCTTCAGTGGGCGTGGGCGGACATTGCATTGCCGTGGACCCGTATTACTTAATTGAAAGAGCCCGTAAAGCCGGTTTTGATCATAAATTTTTAAAGCTAGCCAGAGAGATTAATAACAGTATGCCGCAATATACAGTGGATAAGCTGCAATCGGCTTTAAATGAGCTTGGCTTACCCATTAAAGGTACTAGCATTGGCATTTTAGGCCTTTCTTACAAGGCTAACGTGGGCGATATAAGAGAAAGTCCTTCCAAGAAGGTTATCAGCCTCTTAAGCGATTTAAAGGCTAATATTCATGTGTTTGACCCGTATTTCCCCGAGCAATCAACCGAGAAAGATCTGAATACTTTTCTTAAAAATGTAGATGCTATAATTTTAGCTACTAACCATAAAGACTTTGTCGTGCTTAATCCTAAAGAACTTAAAAAGCATAAAATCAAAATAGTCATTGACGGTAAGAATGTTTGGGATAAGGAAGTAATACAAAAATTGGGAATTATTTATAAAGGGATTGGCAGGTAAAAAATTATCCAACGGTTCTATTTGAAATAATTAAATATTTAATTTTATAATTTAACTCTTATATATGAAAATTCTTATCACTGGAGGCCTCGGTTTTCAAGGCAGTCACTTAGCCGAACATTTTCAGAAGGCTGGCCATGAGGTAACAGTTTTGAATACAATTTCTGATCGAGCCATTGAAATCTGGAAAAAAATGCCAAAGGGAATGACTTGCGTTTGGGGGAGTATAACTGATAAAGAATTAGTAAAAAAAACAATCCGCGATCATGATGTGATTTTTCATTTAGCGGCCAGGATTAATGTAGACGAATCAATTAAGGATCCAGCTGCGTATTTAGACGTGAATATCTATGGTACATATAATGTCTTGGAAGCTGTCCGGGAATACGGTAATCGCTTGATTCACGCCAGTACTTGTGAAGTTTATGGTGCACCCGAGCAGCATTTATTGATAAAAGAAGATGCAGAAATGCGGCCTCATAGCCCGTATGCGGCAAGCAAAGCCGGTGCTGACCGTTTATGTTTTGCCTATTATAAAACTTATGGTTTAGATGTCACTATGGCCCGGCCTTTCAATATTTACGGGGAGAGACAAAAAGAAAAAGGCGGTGGCGCTGCTATTGCAATTTTTGTTAAGCGTATTCTTGATGGTCAGCCAATAGTTATTTTTGGTGATGGCCTGCAAACCAGGGATTATATGAATATAGATGATTTGGTCCAAGCCTATGATTTATTGCTAAAACATGATGGGACCGCTGGGGAAGTGTTTAACTTTGGGACTGGCGTTGAAACATCAATTAAACATATTGCTGAGCATATTGCTGAAAAAATGAACGGAAAAATTGAGTACCAAGAGCCTCGGCCGGGTGAAGTTAAAAGTTTTATTGGTGGCGATATTACAAAGTCAAAATCAAGATTGGGTTTTTTACCAAAAGTAGGAATCTGGGACGGAATTGACCGTTATATAACTTGGCGCCTTACACAAAATAAATGAAAACCGCTGCCATTATCCCAGCATTAAATGAAATTAATAATATTGCTTCAGTAGCAATTGCAGCTGGACAGTATGTTGACAAAGTAATTGTTGTTGATGATGGTTCAGCTAAACCTTTGAAGCAATTTTTGCCACTAGATGACAAAATTATCTGCTTACGCCATAGGATAAATTTAGGCAAAGGTGCAGCTATGACTACTGGCGTACAGTGGGCAATTAGTAATAAATTTGATGCGGTAATATTTATTGATGCTGATGGTCAGCATCATCCAGATGAGATTGCTTCAATTTTTTCGCCAATAATGAATAATGATGCTGATGTGGTTTTTGGAGTCAGAAGCGTACATCAGCAAATGCCGCTAATTGCAAAATTTGGAAAAGTTTTATTAACAACTCTAGTAAAAGTATTATTTGGAATTAAAGTTAGCGATATACTTTCTGGTTATCGGGCTTTTCGTTTATCAGTCTATAATAAGTTAGCTTGGGAATCTGCACGTTATGCGGTTGAGACGGAAATGATAGTGAATGCCGGAAAGAATCATTTGCGTTGCAAAGAAATTCCTATCAGCACGATTTATAATGATAAATACCGTGGCATGACAATTTTAGATGGAATTAGAATAATTTTTAATATATTAGTTTGGAGGTTAAGATGATTGGCATACAAATTGGAGCAATTTTATTTGTTATTTGGATGACTTATTTTTCGTACCTGCACTATCGTCGAAAGGAATTTGGCATATATGAATATATTTTCTGGCAAATTTTGTGGATTGGTTTGGTTGTAGTAGTTATATATCCACATAGCGTAAATTTCATTTTAAATGCTTTTAGCATTAACCGGACGTTCGATTTTGTGGTTATCGTCGGCATAATTGTGCTATTTGGGATCACTTTTAGGAATTATGTTTTGTTAAGAAGGATGGAAAGAAAACTTGAAAATTTCGTTAGACAAGATGCATTGCGCGATAAAAATGATAAAGAATGAAACTTTTGATTATTGCTCCTTACTTTTACGAACCACATCGATGGATGATCAGCGCTTATAAGACGGCGCTGAATTTAGCTAAGCAGTGCGAAGTAGTGGTACTAACAACCGGACAGCCTCGATTTGAACAAATAGGTGAGCATATAAAAATATATCGTATGGTGGATTGGTTTTTACCGGATCCGGTGAATTATAGTATTGTTCCAAATTTAGCCTGGAATTTATGGCGGGTTGTAAAAAAAGAGAAACCAGACGTTTATTTAGTTAATAAGCATATGTTTTTTACCTCATTTTCTGTAATACTATTAAGAATAATGGGAAAAAAAGTTATATTAGCTACTGATACTTTTCCAGGAATTAACTGGCATCCTCGAAAAAAAATAGTTAGTATTATCATGACAATATATGCTTGGTTAATTGGCTGGCCGATTTTAAAGCTGTCAAATTTGGTAATTTTGTATCATGAAGGATTAGTAGGAATCGCGAAAAAACTGAAAATAAGATTTAAGGTTATACACAATGGTGTTGATCTGGAAACGTTAGTTGCTGCAAAACTACCAACTGATATTATTAAACATATTAATCAGATTAATATTTGTTATATCGGTCGATTAGAATCAATCAAGGGTTATAAGGATATAATTGATGTGGCAAAGCAGATAACTTTTAAATATCCCCAAGTAAAATTTTACTTTATAGGTTCATATTTAGGTAAAGAAGAAATGGTAAAAAACATAATTAATGAAAAAATTATATTTTTAGGACATAGAGAAGATATATATTCATTGTTAAAAATCATGGATATTTTTGTCTTGTCTTCTTATTCGGAGGGCTTGCCAAATGCTTTAATGGAAGCTATGGCATCAGGTATTGCTTGTGTAGCTTCAGATGTGGGGGGAGTCAAAATTTTGATTCAAAACGGCGTAAATGGTTTGTCTTTCAAACCTGGCGATCAGAAGGAACTAATTCAGAAGTTATCAAGTTTGGTAGAAAATCCAGAATTACGCCAAAAGCTTGCTTTGGCCGGTCGAAAAAAGATTATTCAAGAATTTGATTGGAATAAAATTTCCGATCAATATATGAATTTATTCAAAGAAGTTTACAATAATTATTAATATGTGTGGGATTGTTGGAAAACTATATTTTTCTGGGGCAAGGCAAGTTGACCCAGAATTAATAAAAAAAATGGCCGATACTATTAAGTATCGCGGCCCAGATGATGAAGGCCATTTTTGCCAAGGTCAGATAGGGCTTGGTCATAGGCGTCTTTCTATTATTGATCTTTCACCTGCAGGCCATCAACCGATGTCAAATACTGATGCGACTATCTGGATTGTCTATAATGGCGAAATTTATAATTTTCAAGAGTTAAAAATCAAATTACGGAAACTGGGCTATAAATTTAATTCAAATTCTGATACAGAAGTCATCATCCATCTTTATGAGGAATATGGCGAAAAATGCCTTGAGCACCTTCGTGGCATGTTTGCTTTTGCCATTTGGGATTCAAAAAAGCATAAACTATTCATAGCTCGTGATAGGGTAGGGAAAAAGCCTTTGAAATATTATCTTGGAAAAGATTTCATTGTTTTTGGATCGGAATTGAAAGTGTTTTTGATTGACCCAGAAGTGCCTCGGGAGCCGGATTATATCGCCATCCATCATTATTTAAGTTTTCAATACGTCCCAAATCCCTTAACTGGCTTTAAAGGTATTAAAAAGCTACCTCCAGCCCATTATTTAATTGTGGAAAATGGTAAAGTCAGGATTGAAAGGTATTGGCGTCTTGATTTTTCAAAAAAACTTAAGCTTAGCGAAAATGAATGGCAAAAGGAAATAATGGAGCGCTTGGAAAAAGCCGTTAAATTACGGTTGGTTTCTGATGTACCTTTGGGAGCTTTTTTATCAGGGGGCGTTGATTCCAGCGCGATAGTTGGTTTAATGGCAAAAAACTCAAATCAACCGGTTAAAACTTTTACTATTGGTTTTAAAGAACAATCACATAATGAATTACCTTATGCCCGTCAAATCGCCAACCTTTTTAAAACTGACCATACGGAATTCATTGTTGAACCAAAAGCTCTAGAAATATTACCTGAGTTGATTTACCACTATGAAGAACCTTACGCTGATTCATCGGCAATTCCAACGTATTATGTTTCAAAATTAACCAGAGAGCATGTAACCGTCGTGCTTAATGGCGATGGCGGTGATGAAAATTTTGCAGGTTATAAATGGTACAATATTCAAAAGTTCGCTAGTTACTACGATTATGTTCCTAGATGGTTGCGCGAATCTGTTATCCGCCAAGGAGCAAGTTTGAATAACAAAATTTTTAAATCGACTTTATCTGACCGGGTTTTAAGGTTCAATGATACTTTTTCCGAAGGTAAATTCCGGCGTTATTTGGAGTATATCGTTTATTTTAATGAAAAAAGCAAGCATGCACTCTATACCCAAGATTTTCAAAGCCGGGTAGGTGAGGCTGATTCGCGGGATATAATTGAGAACAAATTTATGCAGGCAGGCACTACTGATATAATTGACCAAGCATTGTCGGTTGATTTTAATTCATTTTTGCCAGATGATTTATTAGTCAAAGTTGATATTGCTTCAATGGCTGTGTCTTTAGAGGGACGTTCACCTCTGCTTGACCATGAATTTTTAGAATTTACCGCTAACATACCCTCATCATTAAAATTAAAGGGGCAAAAAAATAAATACATTTTCAAGAAGGCTCTTGAAGGGTTATTGCCAAATGAAATTCTTTACAGAAAAAAGATGGGTTTTAGTGTGCCAATTGAACATTGGTTCAGGCATGAATTAAAGGATTATATCCGTGAGAGCTTATTAAATCCCCGTGCCAGAGCAAGGAACATATTTAATCCAGAATCAATCAATAACTTAATTATAAGCCACCAAAATACTAAACTGGACCAGTCACGTAAACTTTGGGCCTTGTTGACGCTAGAACTTTGGTTCCAAACTTTTTTTGACACAGCAAAAGTCACTCAGTAAATAAGGGTTTGATTTATGATCACTAAAAATAAACAACCTGTTGTATTCCATTTAATAACCTGTTTTGAAATAGGTGGCGCAGAACGCTTGCTTGAAAGTTTTTTACCTAAATTATCTGAATTTCGTCATATTGTCATTTCGCTTAGGGGTGATGGTCCCATGCGTGAAGCATATGAGCGCGTTGGATTGACTACCGCAATTCTTAATATGCATTTTCCTTTCAGTCCCCATGCATTTTTTAAATTTTTTAAATTAGTTAAGCGATATCATCCGCAAGTCTTGGTTACTTATTTAATCCACGCTGATTTAATTGGTAGAGTCTGGGGTAAAATATGCGGCATACCAAATATAGTAAGTTATTTAGTTGCCCGATTTAGAGGGGATAGGTTTCAAAACCCAATCCGTTTAATGGTTTTGACTAATTGGATGGTAGATCGATATATTGCCGTTTCCGAAGAAGTAAAAAGATTTTTTGTTGAAGATATTAATTTACCAGCTAGAAAATTTACAGTTATTACATGTGGCATAAATCCTTTACAATTTTTTACCCACGCAGATAAATCTAAACGTAATTTTTTTCTACAAGAAATCGATTTACCCGTCGATGCTATGATTATCGGAACAGTTTCTAAATTACGTCCTGAAAAGGGTGTTGAACGTTTTCTAAATGCACTGCCAATAGTTATCAAATCTTCACCTAAAGTTTATGCGATTTTTATTGGAGGCGGTGTATTAAAAAGCCAAATGGAACAACTTGCTGCTAAACTTGAAATAACTAACCACGTTCGTTTTCTTGGAGATCGAAATGATGTTCCCTCAATTCTCCCAATGATTGACGTTTTCGTCATTGCTTCATATTTTGAAGGTATGTCAGTTGCTTTACTGGAGGCAATGGCGGCTGAACGAGCCGTATTGATTACTGACACAATTGAAAACCGTGAAGTGATAACTATTGAAACCGGACGACTAATAGATACAGCAAATGAAGAAAAATTTTCAAAAGCTATTGTAGAATTATTAAATAATGAATCATTGCGAAAAAAAATGGGCGCAGCAGCAAGGCAACGGGTCAATAATTATTTTTCAGTCGATCAAGGCGTTGCTAAACTAAGTCGTTTTTTTAAGGAATTAATATAAACTTATAAATGCATTTTGCTTAGTCAATTAATCATTATTTTTACTTAATTAAATATGAGGGAAAAATTTATAAACTATATTAAAGCGCCAATATCCAAACAGGATTTAAACTTGATTAAATTTCAAACTCAAGATAATCAGATAACAGCTGGTTTGCTGATAAATAAACAAGAATGGTTCCCAATAATCAATGGTATCCCGCGAATGTTAGTAAAAGAATTAAGAAAACAAATGTTGAGAAACCATTTAATCTTTTATCGAACTTGGCTTAATGAATTGCCATTATTAGTTAAAACTGAGTGGCAAGAAGCCGTTGCGGATGTAAAGGATTATAATAAATTTATTCAGCACCAAGAAAAAACAGGAGCAAGTTTTGCTTTTGAATGGAAAAATATTTACCAGGAAAATAATTTTGAAAAACAGAATTTTCTACATTTTATCGGACCTCACATTACAGCTAATGATTTGAAAGGTAAAACAGTTGTTGATATCGGTTGTGGTTCTGGGCGCTTTACTAAGCAGGCGGTTGTCTGTGGGGCAAATATAGCTTTTGGCACGGATTTAGGTGAAAGCGTTGAAGTCGCTTATGAAATGACCAAAGGCGATGAACATATTTGTATTATTCAAGCAGATATTTATTGTATGCCATTTTTTGAAATTTTTGATTACGCCTACAGTATCGGTGTTCTTCATCATTTACCCCAGCCCCAGGTAGGGTTTTCAAGTTTGGTTAAATTATTAAAATCAGGTGGTCAGATGATTATTTGGGTATACAATCGTCGTCATAATAGACGGGCACTTTATATTTATGAACCAATAAGATCGGTAATGAAGTTTATCCCGAAAAAAGTATTATTGAAATTATGTTATATCCCCGCACTAATTGTTGAGGGATTTAATGGATTAACTAAAGTTTTTCAAAAAATTGGAAACAAAAAATTAGGCAACAAAATACCATTTTCATATTATGCAAATTTTCCCTTTAGCATGAAATTAAATGATTCTTTTGATGTATTGGCTACTCCAAAAAGTAACTACTATTTTGTAGAAGAAATTGAAGATTGGTTTAGACAAAGCGGATTTCAATCAATTAAATCTTACGAACATCCAGAGGCGGGGATTACTTGTCAGGGAACAAAAAGAGTTACTAGATGATAATTTATGAAAATTTTTATTGATAAAAGTCAACTATTTTACAAATCAACTTTGATAGTAGTTTTTTTAATCGCTGCTTTCTATCGTCTATATCAGCCTTTAAAATTTCAAGCCTTGACCCAGTTTGATATTTTTGACTGGGCAATGCAGTCCAAACAGATATTATTATCAGGACAAGCACCCTTGCATAGCCTTTTTATTTTCCCGCTTTTTAATGCATTTATTTCCATGATTTCTGGTATTAATTTGTTTTATGTTTATTTATTAGGAGGTGGGATTATAACCTTAATAACTTTTCTTGTTTTATATCAAATTTTAATTTTATTATTCGAAAATAAACTTGCTCGTCTACTTGTATTATTGATTTACGCGACAGCAGTTCAATTGTTGCCACGTTCGATAATGTACCTGCCAGAAACTTTAAGTTATCTAGTCGGGATGTATTTAGTTTATTTATTTATTAAGCTGTTTAAAGACCAGAAGTTAGTATACTTATTATTGATACTGGTATGTAACTATTTGTATTTTCATTTGCACCAGAGTGGATTAAATTTTATTTTTTTCAGTTTAGTCACAATATTTCTTTATTTTTTATTTAGCCAGAAATACAAAATTAAGTCAAAAATATTAATTTTTATCGGACTTTTAGTTTTTTTATCATCTATTCTTTTCTTTAATAAAGATTTGTTCAATAGTTTTAAATTTTTTCTAACACAATCAAATAACACTGATACAGCTTTTAATGGTGATGCTATCCCAATATCGAGATTTTTAACTAATTATTCGTTTATTTTTCTTCTCCCGCTCTTTTTGGGAATAATATACGGGTTTGTAAATCTGTTTAAAAAAATAAAAACTTCAAGCAAATTAAGTTTTATAATAATCTTGGTTATAACATTATTTTACTTTTCTTTTTTATACATATTGCCTAACTTGAATTTATATAGCTTAATACCTTGGAGGTTTTATACATGGTTTACCCTTTATACAATCATTTTATTGGGTTATGGTTTTGATTATATGTTTACATTTTTTGAAAACAAAAAAGTTTTACAGTATTTTTTCTTTAGTGTACTATTTTTATTTACCATTCCCGGAGGATTAGTTTTTGATAATATGTTTACCGCTGATTTTAAAACACTAGATGCAATGTCAAAATTGTATATACAAAATGATTCTATGATTTTAACTACAAATGCTAATTATTTACAAATAAGATATGCACTTCTTGGAAATAATTATATTATTACTCAAGACGGACCACAGTTGTTTAAAATCCCATCATCCAAGGAAGCTTATGATTATATAAAAGGAACATATAAAAATACCAATATTTACGTATTGATTTCATTATATCAAATTAAACAACGCCCAAGTGCAATTGATTATTGGCGTAATAGTGCGATTTACGATATGAACCTGAAGGTTTTTGATAATACGAAATATTTTTCAAAGGAATATAGTGATTCGAATATAGTTTTGTATAAAATAGCTTCGTAGTTAATCAACAGACAATATTTTAATATCTACTTGGGCATAGATAAACGATCAAAAAGCGAGATGTAATCCTGGATATTTTTATGGATATCATTGGTTTTTTCAACATATTCCCTGAATGCCTGACCCGCGACCTCGCGTTTTTTTATATTTTTTAACCAAGTACTAACAGTATCAATCAATATATTTATATTACCTCTAGCACATTCTCCAAAATTATTCAAACTTAATAATTTGTCGGGATCTACATTCAAAGTGATGATAGGTACGCCGTATTTCCCAGCTTCAATAAAAGTATTTGGATATCCTTCAAAATCCGAAGTATTAATTAATAATTTCGAGTAACGATAAAATTCATCAAGCTCATAATATTTAAGCCCCGGAATCAACACCGTATTCTTTAAAGTCTTTGCTTGGACTATAATTTTTTTTGTATATTCATCATTTGAATCAACCGTAGCAGCGATTATTATAAATTTTTCATAAGGTAAATTTGTTACTAAATCTAAAAAAATATCTGGTCGTTTAATTTTAACTAAACGGCCCACCCAAATAATATGACGCCGCTGTTCCACTGGAATTAATAGCTTAATATTTGGTAGTGGCGTTGTATCATATATTGCTTGCGCTTTTAAATTATATTTTTGTTTTAGTAAATCAACTTCTTCTTGATCTTCGGTTACAATTGCGTCAGCTAGACGTAATCCTAACAAAAATAGCCTTCCCATAAATGGATGAAGTTGTATTATTTTCCCATCACATTCCACCGTACTGGAAACACGATAAACAAACTTTTTTTTGGTTAATCGACAGAATAATGAAACAATTAATGTTTCAATTCCTGCAGCTTCTTGAACGAATATTTCAGATTTAGTACTTTTAAGAGCCTTAATAAATTTAAAAAGACCAAAAAATGAATAAAGATATTTTAAGCAACCAGTCAAGTTTACTTTCCATGAAGAATAAACAACGATTTTATTAAATTTTTCAGGATTTGGTTGTCCAAAATCTGCCGTAACGAAAAACACCTCAAAATTTTCATGATTAGCTAATTCTTCTGCTATAAAGAATAAATCTATCTCAGCTCCACCATGAATTATTTTTGACGATTTGTTAAAAAGAGGATAAGCAAATGTTGAAATAAAACAAATTTTTTTCATTAAGTTTTTGTTATTATAAATCTAAAAGCATATTTTCAAAAGAGGGGATTTGCAGTTTCGCACATAAATCTTTTTTGGTAGCCAAACGCCTATCAATAGGTGTTGATTTTTCTGCTTCAATATTTACTTTAATATTAAATTTTTCTTTGAATTTTGTAAGCATCTCAAATTTTGTAACTTCGTTTGAAAAAATATGGTACAGGCCATTGGCGGGGTAATTTTGGCGGTCAAAAATTATTTTATCGCAGATTTCCCCGAATTGCTTGGTAGTAATGCCATTCCATAAATGGTTGGTAAAACCTTTAATAGTGTTTCCTTCCTGCTTCTTAAACCATTCCAAAAACAGGTTAAATCCTTGGATTTCTGGGCCAATTGTAGAAGTACGCAATACCAATGATTGTTTATTCGGTTCGCCCAAGCTCCTGGTAAGTCCATAAAAATCTGTTGGATTAAATATGGAGTCTTCAGTATAAGGGGCGCCATTTAAACCATCAAAGACACAGTCAGTTGTAATATGAATCAGTTTTTCTTTGTAAAAGCGGCTTAAAACATGGGGCAAACAACCATTGATAAAAAATGCCATTACTGGGTCGGTTGTTAAATTGGGCTTGGTGATGGTTAAACAATTAATGATTGCATCAATTTGGCCAATTTCAGAAACCATTTTTTTAAAATTTACGCCAATAGGCTTATCCGAAAAGCCAGCCAGGTAGTCTTGGTACAAAGCATGTAGTTTTATTTTTAATTGCTTATGTTTTGAGGTATGACTATAAGTCTTTTCAAGCAATTCAAAATCATCATTTTCATCGCAAATGAGAATTAGATTGTATTTATTTTTTAGAACATTATAGACCATGCTGCCGAGCATTTCTGTCGGCCCAGTAATCGCAACTGTCTTCATGAAAATTCTTATTTAGTAAATTTATCGAAAATTATACCATTGGGTCGCCGCGTCTTTTTTTGGTGATTTTTGCCAAACCAACAATGTGCCTTAAGACCTTGCTTGAAAAGTTGGTATCTTTGTAGGCTTGGGGGATATTGAACTTTAGACCCTCGATTTTTTGCTGGGTTATAATTTCAATGGATTTCAAAACGATGTCTTTATCCAAACCAGTGAGAATTGTTACGCCCTCATCAAAGGCTTCTGGTCTTTCAGAACTGTTTCGGACTTGTATTGCTGGGAAACCTAAATTTGAGCATTCTTCTTGGATTGTTCCGCTGTCTGAAAGCACGCAAAAAGCATTCATTTGTAAGTGAACATATTCAAAAAAACCAAAGGGTTTATGGAAATTAATGAGTTTATGTGGCGTAAATTTATGCTCATCTAATCGTTTTTTGGTTCGGGGGTGGGTAGTTACAATAAGCGGAAAATTGTATTTTTCCGCAACTGTATTCAATATTTCAATTAGGATCGAAAGTTGTTTTTCAGAGTCAACATTTTCTTCCCGATGGATACTCACCAAGAAATAGGCTTTTGGTTCTAATTTAAGGTCATCTAAAATTGTTGATTTGGTGATTGATTGCTTATGGTATTCGAGAACTTCGGGCAGTGGGGAACCTGTGGTGAACATTTTTCCAGGGTGGATGCCTTCGCGTAAAAGATTAAGCCGAGCATTTTCGCTATAAGGGAAGTTGAGATCGCTAATATGGTCAACAATACGGCGATTAATTTCCTCAGGGACATTCTCGTCAAAACTTCTATTGCCAGCTTCCAAATGGAAAATCGGGATTTTCATCCGTTTGGCGATGATGGTTGAAAGAGCGCTGTTGGTATCACCAAGCAGAACCAAAGCATCCGGCATTTCTTTCTTAAAAACCTCTTCGCTTTTTAGGATAACATTCGCAATCTGGCCGCCTAAGGTTTCAGATTTTATTTCTAAAAAATAATCTGGTTTGCGGATTCCCAATTCCTCAAAAAAAACTTTATCCATTTCATAATCAAAGCTTTGGCCGGTGTGGACCATAATGTGGTTGACGAATTGATCAAGCTTGGCAAAAACTCTCGACATTCTGATAATTTCCGGCCGGGTGCCGAAAATTGTCATTACTTTTAAGTTACTTTTTTTCAAGTCCATAGGATATATTGGTTAAGTTGCTAAACTTCTTCCGGAAAAGTGTCAGGGTCTTGGGGATTAAAAATTTCACTGTTCCAGACTAATAATTTCATTTCTGTTTCACCGACATTTTGGATGTTATGCGTCCAATTGACCGACATTTCAACGACCTGTGGTTTTTGACCTGATACCAAAAATTCCTTTCGTTCATCGGTTTTCCGGTTTCTTAAGCATATTTTGCCTTGACCCTCAATAACGCAAAATTTTTCAATCTTCCTGGTATGGTAGTGGTTGCCTCGTATTACCCCTGGTTTGGAAGTGGAATAATGGATTTGTCCGAAGTTGGGAACTTTGAAAATTTCAATTAATTTTCCCCGGGGGTCTTCTTTAATCAACAAATCTTCAATCATAAAATAGGCTAGTTCTTAAAATTTGCTATTTCCTGCCTGACTTCCCCTAAGCTTAAAAGCAGATCTTTTATCTCAGGCACAGTTAATTGTTTCGTGTTTGCTGAAGTGTAGCCAGAGCTTGTCACTGCTTCATTACCCTGACCTTTAAAAAAGTAAGATTTATAATCCATATTAGGAACTTCAGGGGCGATTCTAAAATAGTCGCCCTTATCTTCGGTCCGAAATGTTTCTTCCGAGGAAATTAAAGTCTCATGCATTTTTTCGCCTGGGCGAATGCCAATTTCTTCCAGGCCTTTGTCATATTTAAAAATTTCAATCATGGCCTTAGCCAAATTTTCAACTGTGCCAGCCGGGGCTTTTCTGACGTAAATATCACCGCCACTGCCATTAGTTAAGGCAAAAAGCACTAAATCAATTGACTGGTCCAAAGACATCATGAATCTAGTCATCTTACCGTTGGTCATTCGCAAAGGTTTGTTGGCTTTCATTAAATCGATAAAATAGGGGATTACCGAGCCCCTAGTAAACATAACATTCCCATAACGCGTTCCGCATAATATGGTTTTATTCCTGTTTTCACGCGCAGCAGCAGTCATGACTTTTTCCATCAAAGCTTTAGTCATGCCCATAACATTAATCGGGTAAACCGCCTTATCAGTGCTTAAAACCACCACTCGTTCAACGTGATTATCAATTGCGGCGTCAATGACATTATGGGCAGCCAAAGAATTTGTCCTAATAGCTTCTAACGGAAAAAATTCGCAATTGGGAACTTGTTTTAAAGCGGCAGCATGGAAAACATAATTTACGCCATACATGGCATGGGAAATTGAATCTTTATCCCTGATATCGCCTAAATAAAACCTTAGCTTGTCCGAATTGAATTTATTGCCCATGTCAAATTGTTTTTTTTCATCTCGACTGAAGACGATTACTTTTTTAACATTTTTTGCAAGCAGTTTTTTTACTACCGCATTGCCGAAAGAACCCGTGCCGCCGGTTACTAAAATAGTTTTGTCTTCAATAGATTTTTGGAATTCGTCCATAAGTGAGCTTAGTTAAAAATATTTAAGTGAAATTAACCAAACCTTGAATTTTTTAAAATAAGGTTTTATCACCTTGAAAACCTTAAAAATCATAGCATTTACAGCGATTCTGTCAATTTTTTGAAGTTTTGCCGGGCATCATGATTTTGATAGAAGATTTCAAGTGAATTCTTGATAAAAATCTGGCCTTGTTCGGGGTGCTTAAGAAATTCGCGGATACTATCGGCAAGCAATTGAATATTGTTTTGATCAACCACCAAACCAAGATTATTTTTTCGCGCATATTGGCTGACGTAGGCATAATCTGGAGCATGGATTAGCATGGGACGTCCAGAAGCAAGGTATCCGGTAAATTTGCCAGGAGTTGCCGTAGCAACAATGTCAGGACTTTTTGTATTCCACGCCAGAGGTAAAAACAATAATGTCGCCCGGCTTTGGATTTTTGGCATTTCTGAAGGCGGTGCGGATGACAGTGTAATATTAGGCTTCTTATTAATTGCCAGTTTAATACTCTCAATGGCATTTGGTATGAATAATTCCAGTTTGACTGGAATATCCGTCAAGTAGTCCATAGCCTTGATCATATTCAAAACGCTTTGTTCCTGGGCCCAATATACATGACCGGTAAAGAGGATGGTGAAAGGAGGTTTTGGTTGGTAAGATGTACGCTGATTTTCGTATTCTTCTGGAAAAACTGAATTATGGATGATCAACAATCGATCATGTAAAAATGGGTAACGCTTTCGGTAGTATTCAGCGGTACCTTCGTTTGTTATAAATATTTTACTGGCCTTTTTGAACATTCTTTTTTCCATGAGGTTTGCAACCCAATTGCTAGGAGCTTCAAGAAAGTTGCCTTTATAAATGTCAAAAAGGAAATAACATAACGGTTTTCCGGATTTCTTGCTTAATAAATAAGCGGCGATTAAGCTAGGCCCTGAATCCGAAGTGCCTAAAATTACTTGGATATTCTCGTCAAATGCTAATTTTTTACCAGCTGAATAAAAACTAATTATTTTTTTTACTAATATATAACCAAGAATCATGGCCATTATCAGGGGAAGTTTTTTAACTATTGTTTTTATTCTGCTTGGTCTTTTTGGACTTTTATTTTTTTTCTGTTTTAAAAAAGTAGTTAAGTGGATTTTATGATAAAGTTTTTGTTCCTTAAAAAAAACCGGAGGATGATCATAATAATAATAGTCACAAGGTAACCAATTACCGGTTTTGCGTTGTTGTTCTGAATAAAAACTGGTGAGAATAACAAAACTTTCTGGCGGAAATTGGGAAAAAAAAGCGTAAAGGCTTTGGGGACCGCCAATATCTGGCGGAGCCCAGCTCGAAACGATTAGAATTTTTTTGCTTGGATTAAACATGTAGGTTAGCAGAATCCAGGATATTTAAATAAATTTTAATCACTTGCTTTTTCACGATATTATAATCCAATTTTGATTTTATAGTCATTAAATTTTTTTCTGCTGCTGAATCAATCAAGACATCGTTTGTCATGGCAGTGCTTATGGCTTTTTGAATGATTTGTAAGTCTTCTGGTGGGGTTAAAAATCCGGTTTCTCTATCTATAATCCATTCTTCTGCCATAGAAGTATTGGACTGGATAGGAAAGGCGCCCATTACCATTGATTCAAGTAAAGAATTCGGTACACCATCGCTAATGCTTAATGCAAGAGAAAGCCGCGCTCGGCCATATATTTTTAGTAACTCCTCATATTTCATGCCCTTTAAAATTATTGTGATCGGGATTCCTGTTTGGCTAAAAAAAACCTTAGCGGCTTTTTCGACTTCTGAATTTGGACTTACTGAATAGATAACCAATTTATAATTTTTTAGAAAATCAGTGCATTTTGCCAATGCTTGAAGTCCAATTAAAGCCCTACCTGCCCAACCCTGGTTACCTTTAAGAATAACTATTTTTCTTTTTGATGGAAGTTCCTGGCTCCTTAATTTTAAACATTTATTAATGTCTAAACCACCTGTTGCTTGCAAGGCTGGTAGGGAAGTACCTTTAAAACCCAGATCACGAGCGAGTTTAATATCCCTCTGCCCTTCGCACCACAAATATTTGCAGCAGGTCAGTACTTCACGTATTTTTGCTTGATGTCCTTTAAGTTTTGCAAATAAATAAAGGTCACTGCCCCAAATAGAGTGTATCCAAGCCGGTAGTTTCATGTCCAGTTCATTTAAAGCTTCTAGCATAAGATAACCGGCGTGTTGAGTTTCCATTGAATGGATTAAGTCCGGGTTCAGATTACGGATTAGCCTAGCCAATTGTTTTGCGCGGTATGAAGGGAAGAATTTTCGTAAAATAAACCTTATGCCAGTGGCTAAGAAACTTGAAAATATAGGGATGCCTGCCAACTTAATTTTTGCTGGTAAATTGGCTTGAGTACCATAAACGGAATGATGGACATTGATATTATTCAATTCAGGATGAACTACCCCAAGATCCATGCTGGGGAAAAGGTGGATATCCCAGCCTTGGTCAGTGATTTGCGAAAGCCAGCGTGCCGTGTGAATACTATCAGACATGGCAACGATTAGTAATTTTTTTTTATTCTTTTCTATAGGCATTAGAATTAGCGGATTTAAAAAAATTAAGCAAGTAATGGATCGGCAATAAAGGGTCTATGTTCAGAGCGGTCTTTAAGAATTTCCAACTGCTTTTATTTTTCAAATTAATCAGAAACAAGTTAACTAAACGCCTGGCCGCGTCAAAAGTTATGAATTTTTGCTCTTCCCTGGATAAATTTTGGATAATTTTAAAATTTTTGACTAGCTCAATAATGGTAGATATTACATGGTTAAAATAAATTTCATTTTTTGTATTCAGCTTATTCATTAAATCCCACTGGATTTTGTGATTAAGAAAATATTCCAGAAAATTCTTGTTCACTGTCCCAGCATTTTGAAGATTTTTTTCAAGGTTTTTTACAGTCATGTTGCTTTCATGTTTCCTCAAGGTGAGTAAGGGTTCTTCAAGATTATGGAATTTCGTAATCGGCAGAAGTCGGTACCACAAGTCATAATCTTCAGTGTAATGCGTATGCTCCAAGGTAGAGTAGCCATTTACTTGCTCGACAATTTTTTTTCGCATCATTACTGTAGGGTGAGCAATTGGGTTGTAAAAACAAAACGCCCATTTAATTAAGTTATTACCCGTGGGGAAAATTAAATTGGTTTTTTTACCGGTCTTAGCTAAAAATTCGACTGCAGTCCCGCAGACGCCAATTTCTGGATTTTGTTCCAGATAAGCAATTTGCTTCTTTAATCGTTCAGGATGACTGATATCATCTTGATCCATGCGGGCAATATACACGCTATGGGCAGCGGCCAAACCGATATTCAGGGTTTTATTAAGTCCTGCATTTGCTTCATTTTGGATTAAACGTATCCGCGGGTCGTTGAAGGACTTTATAATTTTCAAACTGGAATCAGTTGAGGCATCATCTAAAATAAGCAATTCAAAATCTGGATAAGTCTGATTAAGGATGCTTTTAATGGCAGTTTCAAGGTGGACTTCACCATTATAAATTGGCATTACAACGGTTACTAAAGGTTTTTTTAACATTTGCTAATTCTTTAATTAACTTGGATTGCCTACCAGTAATATTTTCGGTTTTGCTTGTAATATTCCACGGTTTTTTTTACCCCATCCCTTAAGGATGTTGAGGGCATCCAATCGATTGCGGATTTAATTGAGGTTATGTCCGCGTAAAAATCACCAGTTTCAAAATTGTCGTAATTTTTCGGCCAAGGTACTTTTTTAAGTTTACCTCCGCCCGCGATTTCAATAACCAATTCGGCCATTTTTTTAAATGGCGTGGCGAGTCCGGAGCCAAGGTTATATATTTGGCCGTCTGTTTTTGGATTAGTAACCGCAGTAATAATTCCTGCAATCAAATCATTAATATAAATATAATCTCGGATTTGTGTGCCTTCACCAAAAATAGTTATATTTTTATCATCCAAAGCTTGACGGATAAACCAATTAATAATGCTATAACCGGAAGATTTCATTTGAGCTCGAGGACCATAGGGATTAGTAATTCTAAAACAGACTGATCGAATGCCATAATGCTTATAAAAAGCTTGATAATACTGTTCGGCCGTGTTTTTGTGAATTGCATAAACGCTTAAAGGTTGGAGAGGGTGTGATTCATTTACCGGCAATTTTTTTATTTTGCCGTACTGTAATCTTGAGCCAGGATAGGCAAGCTTGGCTTCGGGGTTATTTTTTTTACAGGCCATTAAGACATTAATATGGCCGATGCAATTAATTTGATTGTCCAAAATCGGGTCTTCAATGCTTAAATTGTGGTTAACCTGAGCGGCAAAATTAAAAATATAATCCTGGCCTTTGACTATTTCGTTCACGAAATCACCATTTCGGATGTCGCCAATAACCAACTGAAATTTTCCTTCCAGGTCCTGCATATTAAAATCATTTGCCCCATACATTGGCGCCCGGTTATCAGCTATAGTTACTAACGCACCTTCCGCAATGCATTTTCTTGCTGTTGAGCTACCAATTAAACCTAATCCGCCAAATACGAGTATTTTTTTCTTTTGTAAATTGTTCATACTTAAGTTTAAATTCTAAACCAAGAACTTGGCACCAAATCTTGAGTGCTAATTTTTGGGTCGGTAAACCATTTTTTGGGTGCAACTACAATTTTATTGGGATTGGCATTCAGCCAGGCACCCCAGAGGCTGAAAGTGCTATTAGCAATAATATTATGCTTGCATAAACTCATTAATATTAAGTCTTCATAACTAGTATTACCTTGTAAAAAGACCATAGGTTGGTTAGTCTTTAAATTTTCTTTTACCCAATTTATGTCGTCGGAAAAAACAAATAATTTTAGGTTCTTTTGGGATTTTTCAATTAATTTTATTGCATCTTGATAATATCCCAAGGAGCAGATGTGATAAAAGCCATTACTGCCGGTTAAGTAATCTGTCCTGCGGATGTGCAATGAAACTGCATTAGAGTTAGCAATATCATTTTTTTGGCTTTCCAAATGTCTGGATGGGAGATTCTTTAAAGTAAAATTCTTTCGAATTTGGTCGGCAATCCCAGCGAAGTATTTTTCACTTTGCCAGTAGCCTTCTAAATAGGCTGGGGGAGTAATTTCCAGAATTTTTGGGTCAAAGCTTAACTGTTTTTCCTTAATATAAACAGCATCATTGGCAAAGAAAAAATTGTAAATAAAACCCCAATAGCCTGTCCTTTTTTGGAATTTTTTTAATTTGTTTACTTCTCTGTTTGTGGCAAAATCAGCTTTGACATTGAAGTTGTCCAACTCATATTTTCTTTTAGTCTGTTCGGCAAACCAAGAAATGTCATATTTTACTTTAACATTTTTTGTTAAAGCCAGGCTCCGACCTAAAGCATATTCAAAAAGTTGATTGCCTAAGCCTCCATGCAGTTTAATAATCAATGGTAAAACAGTAGCTGACTTTAAATCAGTTTGATTGTTGAATAAATGTCGGTATTTTTCTTTATTATCAAGTATATACTTAGGCAGATCGCTTTCATCGATCCAAAACTTAAATTTTCTGCCGATGTAGTCTTTATTTTTAAGAATTCTTTCAGTTATTTTTGATTTAATACTGTTGTTATTATAATCTTCTTGTCCATATGAAGATTCGATTTTCATTTTGATTTGTTCAGCTCCCCCTTGATTTGTAAAATGCCATCCGCCATTTTCTACATAAGTGTATTTAGTTTTTCTTGAAGTCCGTAGATGATTTAAACAGTTGTTTTTGATATTTTTGTACTTCGTTACTAATGTACCCGCCCAAGGTTCATTAGAACGGTTATTCAGATAGTACGAATAAACCAATTGTCTGAGTTTATACACATCAGGTTTGGTAAAATCAATTTTAACCCGTGGATTCCAGATTTCGTCCACGTCGGAGACAAAACACATATCGTCATCCCGTAAATTTAGCAATGCATTTTTGATCATTTCTTTTTGATAGAATTCTTTTAGCCAGTGGATCACTCCCTTTGGAACATTATCCGAAGTCAGGGCATTTTGTAACGCATCTCGCTCTAATGAACCAGAAGCGCTGTTTTGGAGCATTATCTGGGCATCATTAAAGTCCTTAGGGACACCATCGACAACGTAGTGAATGATTTTATGTTTAAATTTTTCGAATCGCTTAGCGTTTTCTTGGTAATAAAGCATTTTTGGCAAACCAGAAAAAGTTTCCACGCATTCAATAATGACAAAATAATCCACAACTTTATCCAAAATATTCAGCCTAATTTCCAATAAGTCTAATTCGTTAAAAAAAGTAAAAATGTCGTAAATCTTAGGATTTTTTTTTGATTGTTCAGGCAGGTTCTCTAATGGCATTGAGTTTTGGCTAGTTTTATTGGTAAATTTTGGTAACAGTTTTTTCAAAAAGAGATTTAATTCTTCTAGTAATCCGCTCTTTAAAAGAGAGGTTTGGGCTTGGTTTAGTAATAAAATTACTATCAGCTGGTCTTAACATAGTAGTATTTATTTCAAAATTACATGTCCATAAAGTATACAGAGCTCTTTCAATAATATGGGCTTCACCAGGAAGCTGGGTATGGGATACAAAAGTTCGTAAATTTTCATAAAAAATTTTTGGTAATTTAAGTATGTTTTCTTTTGGGACGATGTAATTGCCACCAGGAGCGAATCTTATATACCTTGGTAATACTGGATTTTTAAAGCAAAACTGGAGAAAATCATTATAGTGGTAAAAATACTTGGTTTCATGGTAATTTAGATACCAGTCGTTATTTAATTCGCAAAAACCTCCATCTGATGCAAAGAAACAGATAGGCCATTTTTCTTTATGCATACGATAGTCTTCAATAGGCGTAAAAAAGTCATTATTGATTATTCGATCGAAATATTCTTTAGTCACGTGCCTTGGGAAGACATTGCCTTTTGTAAAAATTATACAATCCGGCAGATTTTCATAATGATCGATGATATAATCGAAATAATCGTAAAGGTTATAACCGACATTTGGACTTTTTTTAACTTTTTGCGAATTAAGTTTGGGGGGGTGAACGCTTATTGACGTTTTATCATAAATAAGATAATTCTCCGTGTATTCTGGTACCCAACTAAGATCATTATGATAATTTGAAATTACTAAGAAATTGTTTTTAATTTTCATTTGTTCAAAAAAGATAGCGTGTTTTTTTGCGTAGTCGTTAAATTCATTTTGACACGTCTCATAGTCAAAAAATTTGCCATGACGATCAAGGTAATGCCAACCGTGAATCATATTATAACCGCAGCCCCAGTATCCATCAGATGTGTTATGCTGTGACCAGTATTTTGGCGCAATACAAAATTTCAGGTTTTCACTCAGCCAAGCGGGAAAGCACGCAAAACTGGAATTGGAAAGGATAAGATAATAGGCATTTTTGACGATGACGTAATCCTTGGCAATGTTGAAGTGGTGAACTTCAAATTCGGGGAAGAACTTTTTGGCGGTTTTAACATCATCAGTAATAACCACAAACTTGAAATTCGGGTTGATTTTCCGCATATGCGCCACGGCATCGTCCCAGTATTTTTGGGGTAAAAATACGTTTTTTATATTGACGTATTCGCCACCACGAAAGTTAATGACGCAAATTTCTTCGCTGGCGTAATCATGACATTCAAATTCCTGTTTAACTTTCAACCAAATACGAATTTCGTTTTTACGGTGTAGTATGTATTGTTCATCTTGCATGACGCCATCGATTTTTGTATTGTCCGGAATTTCGACTAGATTTTTATCAAAAGTTCGGATGTCAACGCCATTCTCAGGATGGTTAATACGACGTTCGTTATAATAATATTGGATGCCTTCAGGTAAAACATGCGGTGGACCACCTTCAGGGCCAGACCCGCCGGCCACCGTTTTGCCAGAATCTAATTGTAAGAAATCATTGCACTTGAATTTTTCTGGAGATTTAATGCCAAAATCATAGCCTTTATCTTTGGCAATAACCCTGGTTGTAACATAGCACCAAAGTTGATTTCCCAGTCCTTGCCCCCTGTATATTTCAGTTACAATCATTTTTCTAAGTGAATTTCTTTATTAGACCTTTGATCGAAAAGAATTTCGGAGAAGCTTCCTTCGTAGTGTCAATAATTATGGCTGTGACCATGCCAGATTGATATGTCTGCACTTTTTTATTTGGAAAACTCTTAATAAATAATTTCATTTCCTTTGCCGCACTTTTTATATGAAGTGTGTTAAAGTTTACGTAAATGAATTTGGATTTTTTTGCAATTGTCTTTGTGTACAGTATTTGCGTTTCAAGGTCACATTCAGCCAGAGCCGAATCACTGATAAACAAATCCACATCAGTTATCGCTTCAAGGCTTTTAATATCCTCGCATGAAATGTATTTAATTTTGTTTTTAATGCTGTCAAAATGATTTAAATATTTTTGACAAAGTGCAATAGCCGGAGGTAAATCAACCATTGTGTATTCATCAAAGTTTTCCAAAACACTTATTGTTTTACAAAGCCCACCGTAACCTCCTCCGACCTCAACTATTTTTTTTAATTTATGATCTTTGGTAAGTTCCTTGACTTCCAAATAAGTATTGACGTAGCGTAGCGTGGATGGCACCATGGGTCCGGTTAATTCATATTCATGCAGGATTGGGTTACCGTACATTTCGTTTTCTTTGAATTTTTTCAGATTATCCAGCAGAATAGTTTGACCTTTCATTTTCAAGATACCTTTTAGTGCAATTTCACCGACGATTTTCTCGCCTCCTTCTAGAATTTTGCCATAGTCCTTGTCCCTTTTAAAGTTAGCAAAGCTCTTTTCGTCGGCGACAAATAATTTACATTTGTCCATGTACAATTGAGCGTTACCGTCTGGACATTTTTCCCAACCTAGTTTTTTTACTGTCATATGAGTGTTATTGTTTAACAATAAAAATTTCTGTTTAATTATATACTAAAACTGATATAATTTCAAATAGAGTGATAGAACGTATTATATTTCCTAAAAAAATTATTCTATTGTATCTGCAGTAATCATGTATTAAACCCGAGATTTTTTAGTTTACGTTTGAGATAAAAGAATCTGGGCATAGCCTTGGAGTTGTTATGAAAGCCAAATGGTTTAGAAACAGAATCTTCACAATCTTTTTCTCTGCCAAAGCGTGATGCTATATCAACGGGAGCGAATTTAATTCCGTAGTTCTCCAGTTTTTTTCGATAGTATACACAAATTATGCCGTCTTCGTGGAAAAAACCAGTACCATTGTCAGTAAAAGGTAATTTTAATTCATTCAGTGTACGCATCAGTTTTTGGCTGCGTAAAGAAAAACCTCCATTCCCAACCCGAACATTATTGCCTTCATTGGTAAAATGTACGCCTTTAGGCCAGGGCGGGCCAATATAATCATATTTTAAAAATTCTTCATCCCATTTGTCAGGTCTTAAAACAAAGGCTTTATTATGTACGATTAACGCATAATCACTGTTTATGTATTCCCACAAGTCATAAGCCATAAAATGGCTAAAATCATTGGTATTTTTGGGATCTTGACTTGCCAATTGGTTTGGTTTGCACTTTTTAAAGGTTATTTTTTTATTCATATCCGGCGGGCAATTATGGGCGATAAGCACAACTTCATTGAATTCAATACCATCCATTGATATTTCCAGAGCTTTTATAACGCCGGTTGGATTTATGCCCGATACTGCCACTAAAGTGACGTCAGGTAGTCGAATTTTGCTTGCGTTTTTTATTGAATTTTTTTCTTTGACATATTTGTATTCAACCTTTCTTAAGTGTTCATCAGCTTCAGTTTTTGAGATTTGATGATCGCCAATTCTGTTAACTGCGGCAATTTGGTTAACAATTTTCGGTTCGCCAAATTTGTCATAGCATCTTTTGTAATAATCGCAGTCCATCAGCCATTTGAGTTTTGGGTCAAAAAGCAGGGGGTTATCGTTTTTAATTGATAAAACAGACGGCGAACTTATAGTATTATTGCCCAAAAGTATTTTATGGTTATATCTAGGGTAAAAAGGCCGAAAAAAAGTTTTACCGTCTTTAGAATGTTCGCAGGCCGTCACCAACCAGTTATCTTTTTCCAAGTCAAAGTTTTCCGCAATAATTTGCAAGGATTTCTCATCATAAAGAAAATCATCTTGGAATAAGATTTTAATAATTTTACCAGTGGCGTGTCGAATAGCATTATTGGTATTAGCCGACATGCCGCCAGTAGGGTCGGTATTTTTGAAATACTTGATGTCGAGCCGACCGGTATAACTTTGGCACAGGTTTTTAATGACCTTGTCGGCCGAATAATCAGAAACAATCACGTCAAAATCCTTGAAGCTCTGATTAATTAAGATATCCAAGCTATGCTTCAGAAAAATATGACCCAGCCCATGCATGTCATAGACCGGCAACCCAACACTAATTAATTTTCTTTGATTATTTTGCATAAATTGAAACAAAATTTTTAAGGGTTTTAATCATATATTCGATCTCATCGATTTTCCTGCCCGGATATACGCCTAGCCAAAATGCGTCGTTCATAACCTTGTCAGTATTTTTTAAATTGCCAATTACCCGAAAATCTTTATCAGGAATTAAGTTTTGAAATAAAGGTTGCCTGACTAAATTTCCGGCAAACAAATTTCTGGATTGGATATGTTTTTCATCAAGGTAAGTGGTCAAATCCTTTCTGGTGAATAGCAATTTGTCCTTGAGGATCAATAAAAAGCCGAACCAGCTTGGATCGCTGTTAGGTGTTGCTTGGGGCAGGTAAAAATAATCTTGGAGACTCTTCAGTCCTTCAAATAATTTATTAAAATTGTCCTTACGTTTTTGGATAATCATTGGCAATTTGTCAATTTGGGCACAGCCAATAGCCGCTTGCATGTCGGTAACTTTCAAATTATATCCAAAATGGCTATAAACATATTTATGGTCATAACCAAAAGGCAAGGTTCCGTGTTGTTGGGAAAACCTAGCGCCGCAAGTATTTTCTTTGCCACTGTCGCACCAGCAATCCCTACCCCAATCGCGTAAAGACAGGATGACTTTTTTTAAAATAACATTATCGGTATAAACCGCGCCGCCTTCACCCATAGTTATATGATGGGCCGGGTAGAAGCTGGAAGTCCCAATATCACCCCAAGTGCCAGTTAACTTACCTTCATAAGTGCTACCTAAGGCATCGCAGTTATCTTCGATTAGCCAAAGCTTATTTATTTCGCAGAAATTTTTAACTGCTCTTAAGTTAAAAGGGTTGCCTAGGGTGTGGGCGATCATAATAGCTTTGGTTTTCTCCGAAAGCGCTTGTTTCAGGTAGTTAACGTCTATATTACAAGTTTTTAGGTCGATATCAACGAATACTGGAATCGCTCCATTCTGGATTATTGGCGCTACTGTGGTTGGAAACCCGGCGGCCAGGGTAATTACCTCATCGCCCTTTTTAAGGCGCCTATCGCGAAGTAAAGGCGAAGTTAGGGCTGATAAGGACAAAAGGTTGGCTGAAGAGCCTGAATTGACTAAAAAAGTCCATTTCCTGCCCAGAAATTTAGCCAATTTTTCTTCAAAAAGTTTGGAATAGCGGCCATAGGTCAGCCAAAATTCTAATGAGGAATCAATTAGATTAAGAATTTCTTTTTCATCAAAAACCCGGCCAGCGTATCTTACCGTACTAACACCTTCAACGAATTTTTTAGGTTGGTTGTGGGCTTCTTGGTAATATGCCTTAACTTTTTCAAAGATTTCCTTTTTAAGCTTTTCTGCTTTTGTCATATTAAAGACTTTGATTAAATGTCCTTTTAATTCCTTCTCTCAAGGAAATTTTTGGCTGCCAGCCCGGAATAGTTTCGCCGTTTTCCCAAGGCACCATAACCTCCCTTAAGCGGTACTTCTTTTTGCCCCAATTGATGTTCAATTTAGTGTTCGTCACTTCTTCGAAAAGTTTAGCTAAATTTTTTAGGGTCATCCTTTCGTTTGACTTCAGGGCAAAGGAACGCCCTTGCAGTTTTTTGGAATCATCCTGGCTTAATAGATTTATTAAATATATATAGCCATCAATGACATTTTCAATATAACTTATGTCAATGATTTGTTCGCCTTTTGACATATCCAAAGTTTCACCAGATTTGCCAATTTTCATCCACAAGTTAAAAATTTTCTTTCGGGTGTCATTGGGGCCAAAAGTATCACACAATTTTAAGGTAACAAAATTTATATTGGAAGTTTCGATATAGTACTTGGCGATGTCTTCAAAAGCTTGTTTGGTTGCCGCATAGAGATTAACAGGGGAGTAAGTACTGTTTTGGAAATGTTGCCAAAAAGTCCCAGTATTGATGAACCAAGGAACTTCGCTTTTGCTGGCGGCTTCCAACAAGTTGGTTGAGAACAAAACATTTGAATCAATTAAGGCTTTAATGTCTTGAGTAGTATGTTGGGCTAAAAAAAGTGAAGCCAGGTGTATTATGCCGTTGAAATTATTTTGGCGCATAAAGTCTATAAGTTTTCCAGTGTCGCCATCAAAAACATAGGAACCAATATTTTCAGCAGGGATTTCCTTGCTTGAAGGCCGGACTACAATAAAAATTTCATGTCCTTCTGCCAGTAAGCGTTTTACCAAATAGTTGCCAATAAAACCTGTAGCCCCGCTGATTAGTAATTTCATGGTTTTTTATAGATAAAAGACGATTTGAAATCCTTGAAATTTTGGAAATTCTGGTCTCTTTTGGAAACGATTGGATTTTCAATTCCCCATTGCATGCCAAAAGAGTTTATGTTTATGCCATTGTCATTCTCTGGTGAATACACCGCAGTTTGGGAATAAATGACACAAGAATTTTCCTGTAAAGATAAAAAGCCGTGGGCAAAACCAGAAGGGATATAAATGGCTTTATGGTTTTCAGCGGATAATTCTATCGTAATGTATTTTCCATAATTTGGAGAACCAACCCTGATATCCAGTATCACATCTAAAATTTTTCCCTGTGTGACATATACCAATTTAGTGTGGTCAGCGGGCGGGGTTTGGAAATGCATGCCTCGAATAACATTTTTTTTTGAAAATGAATAATAAGTTTCTTTGGGTTGAAAATTAAGTTTATGTTCGTTAAAAATTTCTTGATTGTAGATTTTGACAAAAATGCCTCGGTCATCGGGGAAGGCATCAGCCTCAATTATATACACTTCGTTTAGTTGGGTTTGAATAATTTTCATATTATCGTCCAAGCCAATCCAGCTTTTTGCGCGTCTTGAATATAATCATCTAAATCCTTTTCACTGAAGATTTGGCTATTTAAATAATAATTTTTATACCATGCAATGGTTTTTTCGAAAGTTTGATTAAGATCCCAAACGCTTGACCATTTCAATTGGGAACGGGCTTTGGTCGAATCCAGTTTTAATAAACCTGCTTCGTGGAAATTTTCAGAGCTTTCCTGTATTTGATAGTCAATTTTATCCCAAATTTTTTTCGAACGTTCAATCACTTCGTTAACCGTCAGGTCAGATTCATTATTCGGCCCGAAATTCCAATTTTGGGCGAATTCCAATTTGCCTTCCAATAATTTCCAGCCTAATTGCAAATAGCCGCTTAATGGTTCTAAAACGTGTTGCCAGGGTCTTATTGAGCGGGGATAGCGAATTATTACTTTTTGGTTAATACTGGCGGCCTTGATTAGATCAGGGATCAATCTGTCGTCAGCCCAGTCCCCGCCGCCGATTACATTACCCGCCCGGACATCTGCCAAAAGGGTTGAATGACTTTTGCCGTATTGGTTCAAATTGAAAAATGAATGCCGGTATGAATTGGCTACTAATTCAGCACAGCCCTTGGAGGCGCTGTAAGGATCTTTACCACCCATTGGGTCATCTTCTGTATAACCCCGGAGATGTTCTTTATTTTCGTAGCATTTATCACTGGTAATATTGATAATTGTTCTTATTCCTGCTTTGCGGCAACTTTCTAAAACATTAAGTGTACCGATAATGTTTGTTTCAAATGTTTCCACAGGTAAAGCGTAAGATTTTCTGACCAGTGGTTGCGCTGCCATATGGAAAACAATATCAGGTTTAAAAGAGTCTATGGCGGTATGCAATCTTTTTTTATCCAGGATGTCACCAAATTCAGTGTCTATTTCTAACTTCAATAATTCAAAATGACTTGGTTTGGTTGGGATGTCCAAAGAATAGCCGTGAACTTGCGCACCCAGTTTAGTAAGCCATAAAGCTAGCCAAGAACCCTTAAAACCAGTGTTTCCGGTTAGGAAAACTTTTTTGTCCTTGTATATGCCATTAAATAATTTATCAGTCATTAGTTATTTCCAAACTTTCCAAAAAGCTTCATTTGCTTCCCATATTTTATTTAAATGTTTAAAGTCGCGTTCCGTATCAACACATTCCCATTGGCCAGTATGCCGGTAAACCATTAATTCGCCTTCCTTTGCGATTTTTTCAAAAGCGCCATATTCTAAATCGCAATTTTCGTCTTCTGAAAGATATCCCAACAATCTCTTGTCAAATATTATAAAACCGCCGTTTATCAAGCCGGTTGAAGATTGCGGCTTTTCACTGAAAGATAGAACTTTATCGCCATCTGTTGTGATTTCGCCGAATCTTGAGGGTGGTCTAACGCCGGTTATGGTGACCATTTTGCCTTGTGATTTATGGAATTCAACTAGCGCTTTAATATTGATATCAGCAACGCCATCACCGTAAGTGCACATGGTTAAATCATCATCTAAGTATTTTTCCAGGCGTTTAATGCGGGCGCCTTTTAAGGTGTTTAAGCCGGTATTTACCAACATAACTCGCCAATTCACTTCATTATGGGTGTTTAAGTTTTCAATCTTGTTCGTACCAAGGTTGACGGCAAAATCATTAGTGTGAGTATCATAGTGGCAGAAAAATTCTTTAATCACCTGATGCTTATAACCCAAGCTTAAAATAAAATCATCGTAACCGTAATGCGAATAAATTTTCATGATATGCCAAATTATGGGTTTGTCGCCAATTAAAGCCATTGGTTTTGGAATTTCCCTGGTCATATCGCCCAAACGCGTACCAAAACCACCGGCTAAAATAATGACTTTCATATTATCAATAAGTTAATGGTGTAAATTTGAAAAGATAATTATTTTTTTTGCGAATACTGAAATGGCGCAATGAAGTTGGTAACCTTGTAGTCAGCACTTTTTTGAAACGCATACCTATGCAAGTTTTCTTTTACTTCAAACGAGGCAGCCAAAAGTACTGAATCTTCACTGACGCCATCGCTATGAAAATGAAGGTTGACAAAGTAGCGTCCAGGCGAAAGATTTAGAGGTCCTGTTTCGCATAAAAATTCACCATTTGGTGAAAATTCAGTGAGGGTCTGCTTACTCACTTCATTATCAAACCATAAAACATTTTGGAGATCATCATTTACAATCATTATTACCATTCGGACATTATGGATTGGTTTTGTAAAAACACTCTCGTACTTTATACGGAAGCGAAGCGCGTCGCCACTTTCAATTTCCGCCTTACCGCTAAGCGTAGTTACAGCAATGTCGGTCATTGTCACTCGACCTTTTGAGTCTCGGTCGCGACGCTGGCGGAGTGGTTGTTGCGTGGCAAGTTGTCCGCCTTGAAGGTATGTGTCAACCACTTTGTTTGTTTCGTCAAACATTACCACTTGTCCATTTTTAAGGAGAATACACTTCGTGCAAAGTTTCTTAATAGCTTCCATATTATGACTGACAAAAATTACCGTGCGACCAGCTTCCTTGGTAACTTCATCCATTTTCCCCAAACATTTTTTTTGAAAGTCAGCATCCCCAACAGCCAAGACCTCGTCAACAATCAAGATATCAGGCTCCATGTGGGCGGCTACGGAAAACGCCAGTCTGACATACATACCTGATGAATAGCGCTTAACTGGGGTGTCAATAAATTTTTCCACCCCGGAGAATTTGACCATGCCGTCAAATTTTTTTGCAATTTCCTTTTTGGTCATGCCTAAGATTGCGCCATTTAAAAAAATATTTTCCCTGCCAGTGAGTTCTGGGTGAAAGCCAGTCCCAACCTCAAGCAAGGATGCAACTTTTCCTCTCAGAATAATTTCTCCCGTGGTTGGGTCGGTAATTTGAGAAAGAATTTTTAGTAAAGTCGATTTGCCTGAGCCATTTGGCCCAATAAGCCCAATAGCCTCGCCTTTTTGGACTTGGAAATTTATATCTTTTAAAGCCCAAAATTCCTCTTTTTGGGATTTAATCCGTGACCGCAAAAGACGAAAAGGTTTCTTAGCCAATTCAACAATTTTATCTCGGAATGTCTCATAAGGTAACCGATGGGTTAAAATGTATTTTTTTGATAAGCCTTTTACTTCAATAATTGGTTTTTCCATAGTTTTCTGTTATGAAATATCCGCAAAGACCTTTTCGGTTTTTTTAAAGTAATATATGCCCAAGAAAAACAGAACTAGGACTATGACTGCCGAAAGTAGTAATAGCTTAAAATCAATTGCCTTATTGCCAAGAATACCCGCCCGAGCGGCTTCAATAATGCCTACCATTGGATTGAGTCCTAATATCCATTGGTATTTTTCAGGAACGATATTAGTCGGGTAAATTACCGGAGTTACAAAAAATAGTATTTGCGTCAAAAAAGGTAGAGCTTCCCTAACGTCACGATAGCGAACATTAATTGCGGCTAGCAATGAACCAAGTCCAGAAGCACATAAGAAAGATAAAAGAACTAAGATTGGAATAATAAGTATACCCACGAAAGTCGGCATGAAATGGTAATAAATCATTAAGCCAATCATGACCAAAAAAGCTATAGCAAAGTCTATTAAGGGTGTAATGGTTGAAGAGAAAGGGAGTAAAAGCCTAGGAAAGTATATTTTTTTTATCATTCCTTCATTAGCAATGAGTGAATTACTCGCTCCGCCAAGGGAAATTGAAAAATAATTCCAGTAAAGCAGGCCTGAATATACAAAGATTGGATAGGGGATGCCATCAGAGGGCATCTTTGCTAGTCCGCCGAAAAAAATTGAAAAAATAATCATACTTGAAATCGGCTGGAAAACAGCCCAGGCAATACCGACTACCGTCTGTTTATAACGAACTTTTATATCCCGCCAAGCGAATATGTAAAAAAGCTCTTTATATAACCAAAGCTCTTTAAAATTTATGCTTACCCAGCCTTTTTTAGGTTTAATTGTGATTTGAAAAGAAATATCAGCCATGTAGATTATTTGTTAATAGCATTTAATGCATACCACTGGTATATTTTTTTGATACCTTCTTTTAATTCAATTCTGGCTTTCCAGCCAAGTACATTTATCTTTGATACATCAAGAAGTTTGCGTGGCATACCATCTGGTTTACTGCTATCCCAAACGATTCCCCCTTTGTATTCTGAGATTTCTTTAATCAATGTAACAAGTTGTTTAATAGTTACATCCATACCAGTACCAATATTAATGATATCTGGCTGGTCGTATTCGTTCATAAGAAAGACACATGCAGCGGCAAGGTCATCTACATGGAGAAACTCTCTTTTCGGAGCGCCCGTCCCCCATACGGTAAGAATTGGTAAGTTGTTGGTTTTGGCCTCGTAAAATTTTCTGATTAAAGCAGGAAAAACATGAGACGTTACCAGGTCAAAGTTATCATTAGGTCCGTACAAATTTGTTGGCATGACGGAAATAAAATTATCCCCATATTGCTTGGAGAACGCCTGACACATTAAAATTCCAGCGATTTTAGCCGCAGCATATGGTGTGTTGGTTGGTTCAGGCTTACCATCAAGAAAGTAACTTTCTTTCATAGGCTGGGGACAATCACGAGGATAGATGCAACTGCTTCCTAAGAAAAGGAGTTTTTTTACTTTGATATCATGAGCTGATTTTACGACATTATTTTGGATGGTCAGATTCTCATAAATGAAATCCGCACCTTTTGTATTATTAACATAGATGCCGCCAACTTTTGCTGCTGCCAGAAAGACATAGTCTGGATGTTCAGAATTAAAAAAAGATTGGACTGCTTTAAAGTCAAGTAAGTCCAACTTATCGTGTCTTTTTAGTATTAAATTATTATAGCCTTCTGATTTTAAACATCTTACCAGAGCTGATCCAACCAATCCTCGATGTCCAGCGACATAAATTTTACTTTGTTTTTCCATAACTATTTTATCTCTTGTTCCTTTTGATAATCTGCTTCTACCATGAGTTTTACTAATTCTTTAAAGTTTGTTTTTGGAGTCCAGCCAAGTTGTTTTTTTGCCTTGCTTGCGTCGCCTATTAGAATATCAACCTCAGCCGGCCGAAAATATTTTGAATCAATTTTTATAAGAGTTTTACCTGACTTTGCGTCAAAACCCTCTTCCTCAAGACTTTTACCTTTCCAACGTATGTCGTAACCAAGCAATCTGCCGGCTTCCTCAACAAATTCTCTAACGGAATGCGTTTCTCCCGTGGCGATTACAAAATCATCGGGTTTGGGTTGTTGAAGCATTAGCCACATTGCTTCCACGTAATCTTTGGCATAACCCCAGTCTCTTTTCGCATCTAAATTACCTAGGAAAATATTTTCTTCTTTACCAAGTTTTATCCTTGAAAGTCCTCGAGTAATTTTACGGGTGACAAAGGTTTCGCCGCGGCGAGGTGACTCATGATTAAAAAGAATGCCACTGCAAGCAAAAAGATTATAACTTTCGCGGTAATTAATTGTAATCCAATGTGCATAAATCTTGGCAATCCCATAAGGACTACGCGGATAAAATGGTGTAGTTTCTTTTTGAGGCGTTTCTTGAACCTTTCCGAACATTTCGCTTGATGAGGCTTGGTAAAACCGGGTGTTAATCCGTGTTTCTCGGATAGTTTCAAGTAATCTAGTAACACCTAAAGCATCGGCATTGCCAGTGAATTCTGGCATATCAAAACTTACCCTTACGTGACTTTGGGCTCCAAGATTGTATATTTCATCAGGCACTATTTTTTCAATTAATCTGAATAAATTTGAAGAATCCAAAAGATCCCCATAATGAAGAATTAGACGACGATTTAGGACATGCGGATCTTGGTAAATACTTTCAAGCCGACCTGTGTTAAATGTTGAAGCGCGACGAATTATACCATGGACCTCGTAACCCTTTTCTAATAACAATTCAGCTAAATATGATCCATCTTGTCCAGTAATCCCAGTGATGAGAGCTTTTTTCATATAAAAAATTAAAGAAAATTAAAATGATATCTGCTAAATTTGCTTGGTTAATATAATAAAATATTGGATTTTTGTCAAAACCCGATACTGGAACAATTTTATGCGCTACTTATTAATTGTTTGATACCATTCAATCGTTCGTGCTAAACCCTCATCAAATTTGACGACTGGCGCATAACCTAATAACTTTTTTGCTTTGGAAATGTCAGCTAAGGAATTTTTAACATCACCAGCCCTAGTGCCGTCAAAGGTCGGTTTGATTTGCTTTTTTAAAACTTTATTGATTGCTGCTACTAGTTGCAGCAGCGTTATGGATTCGTGGCAGGCTATGTTAATAGTTTCACCATGTCCGACTTTATTGGAATTCATCGCCAGGATGTTCGCCTTAACCACATTATCGACATAAGTAAAATCCCGTGATTGGGTTCCGTCACCATAAATAGCCGGCTGCTGATTTTTTGATATTGCCGTAATAAATTTTGGGATTACCGCGGCGTATTCTGAATTTGGGTTTTGGTTCGGGCCAAAAACATTAAAATACCTTAGACAAACGGTTTTCAAACCATAAATATGGGAAATGACCTTGGCATACTCTTCACCAATTAATTTATTTACGGCATAAGGTGAAAGCGGCATAGCTTTCATGGCTTCTCTTTTTGAGATAGTTTTTTTACTGCCGTAGTATTTTCTGTTGCCATAAATAGATGAAGAAGAAGCCAAAACTATTTTTTTTATTTTTGCATCGCGTGCAGCAAGTAAAACCCGAAAAGTGCCATTAACATTAACATCATGGGAAGCTAGGGGATTATTTATTGATCTGGGCACAGAGGGAAGTGCAGCTTGGTGCAGGATATAATCAACTCCTTTGAATATTTTTTTCAATAAAACCTGATTCCGTATATCACCTTTAATAAAGTTTAGCTTGGATTTAAACTCTCTTATATTTTCTAATCGGCCGGTTGATAAATCGTCTAAGATTGTCACCTGATATTGTTGCTTCAATAATTCACGAGCAATATTAGAGCCGATAAACCCAGCACCACCTGTGACTAAGACTTTCATAATCTTATAAATTAATTAGATAATCTTAAATATTTTATTACGTATTTAATGTTAGGATTCACAGGTGGTGCTGGGTAAATCCTGCGCCGCCGGTTATTAAAACTTTTTTCATAGTTTCTTTTTGAATAAATTTAATTTAAGTAGATATTTCTTAATTAACAGGACAAAAATTGGAGTTATTATTGCGACGAGAACGGCTATTAACATATTAAAATAGGTCAGCTTCATACCTAATCGGTTGAATAGATAAACAAATAAAGTATTAATAATTATTCCTAAAATTATGGTATTAATTATTCGTTCAGAAAGTTTAATTGAACTTATTCCAAAAAAAATCAAGCTCCAAAAAAAGCCCGATGAAGTAATTAATAATAAACTAACTAATATTTTAATAACTATCATTAATACTCCTATTATTTTTATTAAAAGGAGAATTAAATATAATGAAATAGCGGCAATTTGTCAAAAGAGACTTAAAATGATATTTTTAAGACCACTAATATTTAATTTTTCAGGTAAAAAATGATCAATAAGGCGTTCGTAATTACTTTTTTCCATGCTTTTGCGGATACAGATTTCAAGAAAATTTTTGGCGTGCTGATCGCAGAAATTTTTCAAAACGCCTTATTGTTTTACCTTCTTTTAAATTTGCTTGAATATTATCAACCTGGTAGCGTAACTCGTTATTTTCCCTTGAATTTACTATTATTACTAGTTTTAGTTTTTGGTTTATTGACTGCATTATATCCAAAAGTATTTTTGGAAGAAATCAAGCAAAATAATCAGATTAGAAAATATTTTTATTTATTTTTGCTTTTTATAGTTTTCAATCTTTTGCTAATTAACAAAATAAAAGGATTGGGTAGTATAGCTTTAATTATTGCAATTTTCTCTTTAATTTTTAGTCTGTCAGTTGTTTTATTTTTAGTCTTTGAAATTAACAATGAAGATCGACATGAATAACTTTTTATTTAATTTTAGAAGATCAAAATTTGAAATTCAAAAAATAATAAAATTCAGTATTTTAAGCATTTTTATATTGCTTTTAGCCTGGATAATTGAAGAGAACATTGCCTTTTTAGGCATCCATAAGATAAAAGTTACAAATTTTTTACATATCCCAAGATCGGTTATTTTGACACCGGGTTATGAGGTTGGAGTATTTGATTCTGAAAATGGCCGTGTTGCCAGGCCTTTTGGCAACAAAACGGAATTTAAAGTTACCCTACCAAGAGGTTTCAAAACCATAAACATGCAGGCTGAAGTTCAGATGGATTTAAATGGAACATTGGCAATGGGTGCTAAATCTGTTGATTCTAATAGTGAACAAATTATTGTTAACAATCCAAAAATACTTGAGGATGGCTGGAATATAATTCCAATTGAAGGAGGAAAATTACTGACAAAAAAAGATTCTATAACAACAGCAGATCAATTTTTTGATAATTTTTTGAAATTCAAAAAAGTAGTGGGTATCGGGCCAACACCTCAAAATTTGATTGCTTTACCCAAAATACCCATTCAAACAGAATTAATTAACTTAGCTTTTCCATTGCGTTCGGATTTTAGCCTAAATGTCTATCTGGATTCAAATTCAAAATATATTAAATTAACAAAACAAGATTTTAATTATATCGAAGGTTCTGATGTTGTAACAATTACTATAACTAAGGGTTCGAAAAAAATTATTTCAAAAACTATCCCAGATGATGAGGTCGCTTTCACTGGCAGAAATAAACCCCAAGATGTTTATATGGAGTTAAGCGGCATCCAGCCTAGTTTTTATGATATACATTTTGATTTTAATAATAGCGATAGCATGATAAGGAACCTAAAGCTTATTGGAGCAGAAGCCAAATTAAGCGGAGATTTAGTTTTAGGACCGATTTCAACGCCTCTTTCATTATTAACCTCCTGCAAAAAAATAGAAGTCGAAGCAATAAAAAGTTCTGCCTTCCAGGAATTTATTTTTGGTGATAAAATTTTAAACCTGCAAACCGCGAAAAAGTTAGCAATAATTCAAACAAACTCAAAAAATTTATTGCATAAATTGCAATGGCATAAGGGCGATGTTGCCATACGTTCATCTTGCGGTTTTTATTTAAAAGAATTAAGCAGCTTTGGCAAAGAATATCAAAAATACTTAGCTAAACTTGATACTACTACCCAATTGGATAGCGACAATATTAAAGCTATTGATGCGATTATTGATACCTTTGATGAGGTAAAAACCCGTAAACAGTTTTTAATAATTGATCACACTTTTGAATTGGCAAATTTAGCTTCAAAAAAGAACACTTTCACCTTTTATTTGGAAAGTCCAGGCTTGAATACTCGCGAGGGTGGATATCTATACATTAAAAAACTTGAATTTACTGCCAAACGTCAAGCTTTTTCTTTAGGTGATATCCCCAAAGCCTTTAAAGCAATTTTTAAATAAATTATGTCGGAAATCAAAGGTGTAATAGTTAAACAACTTAAAGTTTATCAAGATATTCCGGACGCTAATCAGCCGGATATTCGACCAGGTTTTTTAATGGAGGTATTGAGAAATGATGAAAATTTATTAAAAAATTTTGGACAAACGACTTTTACGGTGGCTAATAAGGGCACTATTAAAGCTTTTCATTGGCATAAAAAACAGGACGACTTGTGGTTTGTGGCTACTGGTAAAGCCATTATTGTGTTACATGACTTAAGGCAAGATTCATCAACCCTTGGTCAGACTCAAACCATACCGGCTGGAAAAGATGATTATAAATTAATTTTAATTCCAATTGGCGTAGCTCATGGTTATAAAGTCTTAAGCGATGAACCGGTTTTACTCTTTTATCACACCACTGAAAGCTATAATATTGCAAATCCTGACGAAGAAAGGATTGCTTTTGATGATCCAAAAATTGGCTTTAATTGGGATAAGTACTAATAAATAATTGAATATCCTCGCCCCTTGCGGGAGAGGATGCCCAAAGGGCAGGAGAGAGGGAGAAAAGAAATTATTATCATTAATATTTTATGAAACTATTAATAACTGGAGGAGCGGGGTTTACCCAGCACCACCTGTGAACCCAATCATGAAATGCGTAATAAAATATTTTGGATTATATAATAATTTTATAGAATTATGAAAATTTTAATCACAGGTGGTGCTGGGTTTATTGGCTCAAACTTCATTCACTATTGGTTAAATAATCATAAAAGTGATGGGATTTGGAATTTGGATAAATTGACTTATGCTGGCAATAAGGAAAATTTAAAAGATATTGATGAAGATCCAAGGTATCATTTTATTCAGGACGACATTTGCAATTTAAATTTGGTTAAAAGTATGCTCGAAAAAGAGGACATTGATGTAATTGTACATTTTGCCTCCCAGACCCATGTTGATAAATCAGTTTTATTGATCGAAAGAGGGATTAACAATAAAGGCGTTAACAAATTATTTGAGGAATCAATTGACGGCGATTTTGTTTTAAACAATGTCTGGGGTACGCATATTTTATTAGAAGCCGCAGTAAAAGCTTGGAGAAATTCAGATGGGACTTACGCTCCGCAAAAAAGGTTTCACCATATTTCTACGGATGAAGTTTTTGGGGCTTTGAGCTTGGAAGATAAAAATAAGTTCAACGAAAACACGATTTACAATCCCCGCAGTCCTTATTCAGCCTCTAAAGCCGCGGCTGACCATCTGGTAAGGGCTTATCATTTTAGTTTTGGCTTGCCAGTAACTATTTCAAATTGTTCCAATAATTATGGGCCATACATGTACCCCGAAAAATTATTGGCTTTGGCTATCACTAATTTAATTGAAGGAAAAAAGATACCGATTTACGGGGATGGTAAATATGTCAGGGATTGGTTGCAAGTTGATGATCATTGCCGGGCAATTGAAGCGATTTTGACTAAAGGTAAGATTGGAGAAACCTATTGTTTAGGTGGTTTGACCGAAGATGTTAATAACTTGGAACTCATCCGTATGGTTTTGAAAATTATGGGCAAGGGCGAGGAAAATCTTGAGTATGTAAAAGATCGTCCAGGCCATGACAGGCGATATGCGGTAGATTACACCAAAGCTACTAATGAACTGGGTTGGAGGCCAAATATAAGCCTTACAGAGGGTCTGAAGGCCATGATTGAATGGTATATTGGTCATCCAGAATGGTGGAAGCCCATAAAAAGTGGTCAATACCTGGAATACTATAAAAAGCAGTACCAAGAAAGGGCTAAATAAAATAGGTTTTTTGACCAAGTTTAAGCCAAGCTGTATATTGATTTTGACAAGAGGTTTTCAACAAAGGAAACATTTTTATGACCGCAAAATCCATAACTAAAGCCGATTTTAATAAAGGCTTACAAGGGATCAGAAGTGCAATAGTTAGAGTTGCAACAGATATTAAGAAAACCAATATCAAGGTTGACAATTTACGTTTGGAGTTAAAAGATGATATTCGCCAAGTAATTAGTCATTTTAATAAAAGCCAAGGTGAACAAAATAGACGTTTGGATTCTATTGATACTAGACTTGATGCATTTGATATTAGATTTGATTCAGTTGATACCAGGCTTGAAGCCATCATGAGTATGTTAGCCACCCGGAAAGAAATGCATAATTTAGTGCGGGAACTGAAAAATCAAGGCATCAATCTGGAAGAAGCTAGGATTTTTGTTTAGGCATGAAAATTTTAATTATCGGCGCCAAAGGCATGTTAGGACAAGAAATTGTTCAAATTTTTAGTAATTCGGAGAAACATGAGGTGGTAGCTTGGGATAAATCAGATATTGATATTATTAATTTTAACCAAACGCAAATTAAAATTGAGTTGCTTAAGCCAGTTATAGTCATTAACTGTGCGGCGTACAATAATGTCGATAAAGCCGAGGATGAACCTGAGTTGGCTTATTTGTTAAATTCAAAAGCTGTGGAAAATTTAGCTAGAGTTTGTAAATTAAATAGCATGATTTTTGTGCATTATTCCACAGATTATATTTTTGAAGGGGATAATCAGAATGGTTACCTGGAAAACGACAAACCAAATCCGCAAAGTGTTTATGCAAAATCGAAATTAGCCGGGGAAGAAGCAGTTCAAAAAATTGGCGGTAAGTTTTATATCATTAGACTTTCCAGGCTTTTTGGCAAACCAGCTGTTTCTGAAAATGCCAAGAAAAGTTTTGTCGATATCATGCTGAATTTAGCAGAAGCAAAGAAAGAAATTGAAGTGGTGGATGAAGAATATTCCAGCCCAACCTACGCTCCTGATCTTGCCCAAGCGACTTTTGACATAATCAAATTTCAATCGCCTTATGGCATTTATCATCGAACCAATAACGGCGACTGTACCTGGTTTGAATTTGCCAAGGAAATCTTCAAGCAAAGAAACTTAGCAATCAAGCTTGTCCCGGTTTCCGGAGATAAATTCCAAAGAATTGCCAAGAGACCGAAATTTTCCCAATTGATTTCCACTAAATTACCACCTTTAAGGCCTTGGCAAGAGGCTTTGGCTGATTATTTAAATAATTAGTTGTATTTTGTGGCTGAATCTGTTTAACTGCCTGATAAGCTGTTAAAATAATTTTATGTTTCCTGGCCACACCGATAAACTTAAGAATATAAATCTACCCAACCGATATGCATATATTGTATTAATTTGGCTAGTTTTGTTTATTTTTTATGGTTTAACCGCCTGGAAGGTCTTAAGTTTACCGGTTTTTAGCTCGCCTGATGAAACTGCAAATTATATTTTTGCCACCCAATACAAAAATACCGGCCAAATCCCCATCCCAATGGATATATATTTGCCTGGCAGTTGGCGAAGCATTATCAATAACGGCCAGGCTTTTGTACCAGGCAGTTTTACTTTTTTTCCGGCCTTGCTTGGACTTATTGGAAAAATATTTCAAAAGTTCGGCATATTAATGTTTGGTCCAGCGTTGGCGGCAACCGCAATTGTTTGCTGGTGGTATTTTGTAAAAAAAATAACAGATAATAAGGCCAGCGCTTGGTTTGCGGCAGTCTTTTTAGCAAGCCTGCCAATATATTGGTTTTATGCCAACCGGGGATTGTGGCAAAATGGAATTTTTACCAGTTTGCTGATTATTAACTTATATTTGCTGATTATTGCTTGGGAAAAAAAGTTTTGGCCAATAAGCTTGTTAACCGGAGTAATGTGGGGGACAATGGTTGCCATAAGACCCAGTGAAGCAGTTTGGCTAATTGTCGGTTTATTGGTTGTTTTGGTTATAAACTGGAGAAAATTACCATACAAACAAATGCTTATAGCGATAATTGGCGGGGTATTGCCATTAGTTATTTTATTTGGTTTGCAAAAACAAACCTATGGTAATTACCTTTCTATTGGTTATAAGCCAACCAGCGCCTTGGAACCTTCAGCCACGTTACAAGAGACAGATTCTTATCATAAGTTAAAGAATATTTTTTTTCCTTTTGGCACCGACTCAAATAGAGCAATAAAAACTTTTTCAAAAAACGCAGTCAAGCCTTTGACTTACATTTTTATTACGGGCATAGTCTGCCTGGTTTGGTTGCTGTCAGATAAAAAAGCTAATAAACGCACAAAATATTTTATAATCAGCGGCTTAGTGGGCGGTTTAGCGCTAATTTTGCTTTATGGCAATTATAAATTTATTGAATATCCCGTTTCTGATGAAGCTACCTTAGGATCATCATACTTACGATATTGGCTGCCCTTGTTCATTATTATTTCTTTTTCCTTTGGTTGGTCTGGTTCCAGGTTATTTAGCGCAAACAAATTTTTGAAATATCTTATTATGCTAGCAACGGGGATAATTTTAGGAATTAATTTGAATACTATTTGGAGTTCCGATATTGGAATAAGGCAGACTTTTCCTTTTTTTAAAAACATGCAAGAACAATCAAGATGGGTGAAAGCAAATACACCGGAAAATTCAGTCATTATTGGCAATGATAAAATTGTCTTCCCGCCACGACAGGCCGTGGGGGTAAATGGGGGTAATGTAAAAATCAGCAATTTTAACAATTCCTTGCCTGAACTTGCGCCAACTTACATTTTCCTGTTTAACACCGGTGATTACCAAAGAATAAAGATTGAATTTGACAAATTCAAGGTTGACAATTTACTGGATGGGCCTGGCGGCTCAGGCTTGGTTCAAATAACGCCCAAATAATCAATGGAAATTCATTTGACTAAAAGCTTATCCAAAATTCCCAATTGGCGTATTTGGCTGGGTTTTATTTTTGCGATGGCGTTAGTAATTTTTTTATTGCAAAAATCAAGTTTAAATTCACAGTTCCTTTCAGATGATTATGATTGGGTTAGAAATGCCAGAATCGCGGTTGAGGACCGACAATGGTTAAAGGCTTTTCAAGAACCAAATGGCGGAAATTTTTATCGGCCATTAATTGCTTTTAGTTTTCAAATTGATTATTTATTCAATAAATATTCACCCCCAGGCTATTATTTGCACCAGATAATTATAAATCTGATATTAGTCGTAAGCGTTGCTTGGCTGGTTTTTGAAATATTCAAGAAAAAGTCAATTGCCTTTTTATCCGCTACTTTATTTGCTGTTTATCCCTCGCACCACGAAGTCATCACTTGGTTGGCTGGAAGGCCAGACTTATATGCCACTTTTTTCATTGTTTTAAGCCTGGCTTTATTTGCTAAATTTTTCAATAGCAAAAAAATAAGTTGGTATATTTTAAGTTTTGTTGTCAGCATTCTTGCTTTTTTAAGCAAAGAAACAGCCTTTGTTTTGCCAGCATTTTTAGCTTTAATAGTTTTAATAAAAGAAACCAATTTTACTTTTAAAAATATTATTAAGAAGTTTCTCTGGTTATTGCCTTGGATTGTTTTGGTGATAATATTTTTAATCATCAGGCAGAATGTTTTAACTGATGCCATAGGCGGTTATCAGGTAGGGGGTGAAAATCAAAGCGCGAATTTTTCAATAGCTAATTTGGCTAAACCCTTTAATTCGCCTTTGTATTTGGTCAATTGGCGGTATGCCTTGAACAAATACGGCGACCAAGGCACGGTTAACCAGCTTTTTCAAATCTTTAAATTCTTGATCCAATATTGGTGGGCCATACCTGCACTATTACTAGGATATTTGGTTTATCTCTGGAAACGAAAAAAAATCAGAAATTTCAAACTTTTACTTTTTGGAATTTTATGGTCCATTATCGGCTTTATTCCGGTTTACGGATTGAGCAGCGCGATTAATTATTCCCTTAATGCCTCCAGGTTGTTTTATTTAAGTTCAATTGGATATTGTTTGATTATTGTTGCCGTTTTAGCAGGCAATTATCAAAGAAAATTTATTAAAGTCATTCAGATATTAATAATAATTTCATTAATATTTTCATTTCTAACGCTTTGGAAATTCAATCAAAAACCCTGGCTTACGGCATCGGATGTTGTTGGACAAGTAAAAACAAAGTTTTCTGAACAGCAAGCTGAATTGATAAAGCCCGAAGCCAAGTATGTTTTTTTTGAAGACTTGCCCATCATGAATTTTGGAGCGTATATGTTTTTTAGCCGGCTGACCGCCTTGGAATTCACCAGATCAATTATCTTAAAAGACATTCCTAAGGCTTTTCAACTGACTGAATTTCCAATAAATGATTCGCCATTCTGCAATAAAGTTAGCAAAGAGGAAATTTTATTATTAGATTGGAATGCAAAAAATAAGAAATTTGAGATAATCGATAGAAACATTTTCAGCGAGAACAAAAATGAGGAGTTAATTTTTGATTTTACAAAACCCGAGCAAATTTCAAAATGGAATTTTAACAACCTGACTTATTCTCAAACCACAGGCGGCTTGTTAATAAACTTTGATCCAAGAAGTGAGCTTTTTATAGAAAGTCCGAAATTTAACCAATTAAAAAATACTAGCTATAAAAGCCTAGTTATTGATTTTCAAATAACCAAAGACGATCCAATGTTTGGTAACCATCAAATAAAATTGAATTGGGAAACCAACAATGAATATTTGAGCAGGAATATAATTTCCTATGCGTTTGCAAAAAACAGTCAGTATTTAACATCCATACCGCTTTGTAAATATATCAATTGGAATTTATCAGAAAATTTTTCTCGCTTAAAGATCAAACCCATCCAATCTGGACAGATTCTTTTAAAATCAATCAAGTTGATGCCTTAAAAGAATTCAGCTTTTTGCCAACTCCTTAAATCTCCATCTTTGGCGGTAAAGTAGAAAATCCCATTTTTATTCGCAAAATCAGCCGATTCCAAATCCTTAACTTTGAAAGTGAAGGATTTGTTATATTGAAGGTTTCTTAATAAAATCTCATTATTCCCAATAATTGCCAAAGTTTGATTGCCTAATAATATTGGCTTGATAACCGACTCTGACCATCTTGAAACAATTGAATAATCCCCATGTTCATTGATCAACCAAGCTGAATTTTGGTTATAAACAAATAAATCTTTTGTGTTTGGAATATTTTGGATATGTTCAAACCTGAAAGGAAATTCCAGGATTTTATAATTACTAAATTCCGGGACCAGCAAAAGAGATCGGTTTTGTGAATTATCCAATATCCAAATATGATTATTTTCACTTAATAATTCTGCGCCATTAGTCGCAGGTAAATTTATTTTTCTTTGAAGTTTTAGGGTTGGATTATACCAGGATAAAGTATTTTGATTTTGATCATCAATATTTAAAACCAGTATATTATCATTGGTTATTTTTATTTCTAAAATATCTGTTAAAGGCAGCAAAGTCCAGATTGAGTCCTGGAATATAAAGTAATTATTTTTTTCTTTAGCCAATAAGAAATTCAAATTTGCGCCCAAGAATTCAAATTTTTGAGTTTGTTGTGGAATCATTTCAAATTTTGCTTCGATTGAAAATTTAGCCAAAGGCTGATTAGTGGCATTGAAGCCTATAACCGCTTGCCCATCATTGGCCCAAACTATACTTGCCAGCCCTTTAACTTTTTGGCTTTCATTTTTTTTGTTTTCCGAAGAAACTTGAATTTTTTCATCAAGAATCCAGGCTATCCATTCACCAGAAGGTGAAAGTTTCGCATTATTAGGTAAACCAGTCATTAATGTTGAAATGGGGTTATCTTTGATTAATTGGATATTGCTTAGGTTTGAACTTTCACCAGCTTTGACATTTACCTCAATTGGCCAATCAAGATACTGGTTTGCCGATATATTGATTTTATAATTTCCCGGTAGTAAGTATCTGAAACTTTTTGGCAGGTTAAAGCTATCAGGCTCATCATCGTTAATTTCAATTAAAACATTTTTTGGTTCGCCAAAAAGGCTTATTGAACCAGTTTTGGTAATTTGTAAAGGCTTTAAATTTATTCGGAAACCGTTGGCATAAAGCACAGTAAGCGGGGCAATGATAAAAAATATGAACAAGAAACTCAGAGCTAAAATCCTTCGGTGTTTTAATTCCATATCAAACATATAATAGCTGAAAACTGGTTTTTGTGCACACTTGAGAGAGTATTTATTATTTTCAATTTTTTAGTGTATACTGAAAAATAGTATGTCGATTTTTAAGATTACCGGAGGCATTCCCCTAACGGGTCGAACACGAGTTGCAGGCGCGAAAAATGCCGCGACCAAATTAATGGTCGCGACTTTATTGACGGATGAACCCTGCCGAATTGAATACTGCCCTCATTTAGGCGATACGGAAATAACCATTGAATTGATTGAAAAAGTTGGCGGTAAATGCCAATGGGAAGGCTCAGATTTGCATATCCAGACCGCAAAATTGAGCACTACAACTGTCAGTACCTTATCTAGGAAAAACAGAATTCCAATATTAGCTCTAGCGCCTTTATTGCACCGTGGAAAAGTTGCTCAAGTGCCGGTTTTGGGCGGTGATAAAATTGGGCCCAGGCCTGTAGATTTTCATATCAATGCTTTAATAAACATGGGCGCCCAGGTTGAGATAACCGAAAAAGCTTATTTGGCTAAAGCAGAAAAATTAGTTGGTAAAAAAATTATTTTGCCTTTTCCAAGCGTTGGCGCAACTGAGACAATATTATTCGCCTCAGTATTGGCTGAAGGCAAAACCAGGCTAGAAAATGCCGCAATTGAACCAGAGGTCATAGAATTGGTAATGTTTTTGCAAAAAATGGGGGCAATAATCCATTTAGGCGCAAATCGGGTCATAGAAATTGAAGGCGTAAAAAAATTGCACGGTGCCACTCATCGGGTTGGTCCTGATCGGAATGAGGTTGTTTCTTTTGCTTGTGCAGCCATAGGGACAAACGGAGATATTTTTGTTGAGGGCGCAGAACACTTGCATTTAATTTCTTTTTTGAATGTTATCAGAAAAATTGGAGCGGAATTTGAAGTCCATCATGATGGCATAAGATTTTGGAATAAAAGCAAGTTGAATGCAATTAGCATAACTACAGATACGCATCCCGGCTTTATGACGGACTGGCAGCAGCCAGTGGTCGCAGTTTTAACTCAAGCCCAAGGCACTTCATTAATTCATGAAACAATATACGAGGACAGGTTTAGTTATACTAAAGACTTGAATAATATGGGAGCTAAAATTGAAATTTCCAGTGATTGCCAGGATACTGGTTGCCGATTTTTTCAAAAACACGCAAACCACGTTGCAAAAATTCAAGGGCCAACCAAATTGAAAGCTTCGACTTTAACTATACCTGATATCCGTGCGGGTATAGCCCACGTAATTGCGGCGCTAATAGCAGATGGCACCTCAACAGTAAATGGAATCGAACATTTGGATAGGGGGTATGAAAAACTTGAAGATCGCTTAAAACAGCTTGGGGCTGATATAAACCGAATAGATTAATATGAATTTAGAAGCTGAGAATATCCCAGTAAAAAAAGACAAAAAAAGGGAAAGACACTCCTTATTTGCTTTTTTTGTTGGTGTTGGTATAGTTGTCGGCTTTATTTTTGGCTTTTATTCTGGCCAGAGCATTCCTAATAGTCAAAATGTTTTAGATTCCTTAAAACCCTTGGCGCAATTAGAGCCAAAGGGCGAAGCTGTATACAACAGCATCATTGATCGCCTGCAAAATCAGTACATTGGCCAGCCAGTTGACAACCAAAAGCTTTTTTATGGCGCCATGCAAGGGATAGTTAAAAGTTTAAATGACCCTTATTCAGCATTTTTGACTCCTGAAGCCGCAAAATCTTTCAAGCAAGACATGGATTTAAGCATTGAAGGTATTGGTGCGGAAATTGGGTTTAAAGAAAAACAATTAGCCATTATTTCACCTTTGCCAGATTCTCCAGCGGAAAAAGCCGGTTTAAAGGCTGGGGATTTATTATTGACCGTTGATGATGTTGACGTAACTGATTTTACGCTTGATGAGGTTATCCAAAAGATTCGAGGCCAGGCAGGGACAAAAGTAAAAATTCAGGTTAGCCGGGCTGGAGAAGTGCAAATTTTTGAAATAAAACGGGAAAAAATAACAGTTTCTAGTGTAAATTATCGGATTTTAAATAATATTGCCATCATTGAACTTGTTAGTTTTAATGAGGAGACTTTGCCAAAATTAGACAATGTCATTCAAGAAATTTTGTTGAAAAAGCCCAAAGGAATAATCTTAGATTTAAGGAACAACCCGGGTGGTTTGTTAGAATCAGGCATTGAAGTTACTGGCGAATTCATTGGCAAAGAAATTGTAGTAAAAGAAAAAGATTCAAAAGGTCTGGAAAAATCAGATTCAGCAACTCGTTCAGCTAGAATTCCTAACTTACCTTTAGTAGTAATAGTAAATGAAGGAAGCGCTTCGGCCTCAGAAATTGTAGCGGGGGCGTTGCAGGATTATAAGCGTGCAACCCTAGTCGGCACAAAAACTTTTGGCAAGGGGAGCGTTCAAACCTTGGAAGATTTAGCAGATGGTTCGCAATTAAAATTAACCGTAGCCAAATGGTATACCCCTAAAGGCCGTTCTATAAGCGATGTAGGCATAACACCCGATATTGTTGTGGAAAATCCAACCAAATCCGGTGATGAAAATGATACTCAGCTCCAAAAAGCATTGGAATTATTAAAATAATATGAAAGTTCTTTTTTTAACTGCCATACCGCCCTATAAAGCTGGAGAAATTTATAATATTTCTGATGGCTATGCCAGAAATTTTTTAATACCCAAAGGCTATGTCTTGCCAGCTGATGATAAAACCCTTTCACATGTAAAGGAACTTAAAGCCATTAACCAAAAAAGAATATCTGAACAATCGGAAAAGCTTAAAGAAGCTTTGGGGAAATTAAATGGTTTAGATATACATATTCAGGCGAAAATCACACCTGCCGGTAAATTATACGCTAAAATCAGCCCAGCAGAGATTTCAAAAGCAATATTTGAAAATATTGGGGAGAATTTAAGCAAATCTTTAGTTGATCAATTGCCTTATATCAAAGATTCAGGTCAGCACGAAATAACTTTGCAAGAAAACGATAAAACCATTAAATTTACATTAATAATATGAGTCCTAAAAAAACCAATTTTATATTTGTAACCGGAGGAGTTTGTTCTGGTTTAGGCAAAGGCATTACCGCAGCCTCAATTGGAGCTTTGCTTAAAGCCTGTAAAATGTCGGTATTTTCAATTAAGTTTGACCCGTACATAAACGTTGACCCGGGCACCATGAATCCTTACCAGCATGGAGAAGTTTATGTTTTAGATGATGGTACAGAAACAGACCTTGATTTAGGGCATTACGAAAGGTTTTTAGATGTCCACCTTTCAAAAGCATCTTCCGTCTCAACCGGACAGATTTACCAAAAAGTCATTGCCCAAGAAAGGGCCGGTAAGTATTTAGGCAAGACCATTCAAATCATCCCGCATATTACCAACGCCATTAAGCTGTCTATTCAAGAAGTGGTTGAGGAAAATAAGCCTGATTTTTTGATTATGGAAATTGGGGGAACCGTAGGCGATATTGAAGGCGAACCATTCCTGGAAGCTGCAAGGCAAATGAAAAATGAGTTTGGAAAACAAGTGCTTTTTGTTCATGTAGCTTTATTGACTTATTTAAAGGCGACAAAGGAACTAAAAACCAAGCCCGCTCAAGGTTCAGTAAGGGAATTGCAGCGTGCCGGTATTCATCCAGATTTCATAATTGCCAGAGCTGATGAAAAAATCAAAAAAGAAAACATAGAAAAACTCAGCCTTTTTTGCGGTGTTCCGATGGAAGCCGTTATTCCGGCTGAAACTTCAAGAAGCATTTACGAGGTTCCAGTTAATCTTGAAAGGTTTAATATTACTAAGCAGATTTTTGCCGCTTTTGATATTCCCCATCGGCGTCCGGCAATTGGGCCTTGGCGTGAGTTGGTCAAAAAAATGCGTAATGGAGGAGTTAAATTAGACATTGCAGTTGTGGGAAAATACACTGAGCATGGTGATGCTTATTTGTCAGTAGTAGAAGCTTTAAAAAGCGCCGCTTGCGCAAATTCAGTGAAATTGAATTTAAATTGGGTAGACTCAGAAAGATTAGAAAATAAGGATGAAAAAGAATGGATTAAAATTAAATCCGCCGATGGCGTTTTGGTGCCTGGCGGCTTTGGCGCCAGGGGAATTGAGGGAAAAATCCAGGCCGTAAAATTCGCTCGTGAAAATAAAATTCCATATTTTGGGCTTTGTCTCGGCATGCAAATTGCGACTATTGAGTTTTCCAGGAATGTTGCTGGGTTAAAAAATGCCAATAGCACTGAATTCCAGCCTGAAACAAAAGAACCAGTCATACATATTATGCCCGATCAAGAGAAAAAACTTCTCCAGCAAGATTATGGTGCCACCATGAGATTAGGCAATTGGGCTTGTAAGCTGATTAATGGCTCAAGAAGCCTAGAAGCTTATGGCAAACCAAACATTCAAGAGAGACATAGGCATCGTTATGAGTTTAACAATCACTATCGTGAACAGTTGGAAAAGGCCGGATTAAAAATTACCGGTACTTCGCCTGATGGGCATTTAGTCGAAATAGTCGAAATATCAGATCATCCTTGGTTTGTAGGCGTTCAATTTCATCCAGAATTTACTTCACGCCCGCTGTTTGCCCACCCGCTTTTTAGGGAATTTATTGCTGCGGCCAAGAAAAACAAAAAATAGCCTCATTAGTAGCTATTTTTTGGGTAATTTATTAATTATTTAGTAACTACCTCGGCAAACCTGGTAGTGATCAGCTTACCGTCAAAACGTCGGATTTTTTTAAAGGAAAACTTCACAATACCGGCTTTTAATGCAAATAAAGTATCATCTGACCCACGTTTGACATTTTTTCCAGGGCGAATTTTTGTGCCTCTTTGTCTGACAATAATCATCCCAGTTTTAATTGTTTCACCGGCATAAACTTTAGTACCTAGCCTTTTTGATTGTGAATCTCGTCCTAGACTAGTAGTGCCGACGCCTTTAACATGTGCCATAAAAAGTATTTATCTTAAGAAGTATAAGAATACTAGAGCAATTTCAAAAATTGGTCAAGAGCAAGCATTATTCAAGGGGATTTTTAATCTGGATTTTTGAAACGTTATCCTTTTTTTCTTGAAGTTTGTTTTTCACTGTTTGGAACTCACTCAATTTTAACTTTTCTTGCTTTTGCTGAAGTTTTTCTTCAGGTACCTGGTTTGAGCTGATGGGTTTATACCAATTATTGTAGCTATATAAGCTTAAATGAATTAATGCGCCCAAAACAGTAACCAAAACTATTATTGCAATAATATTGGCTAGTCTTGCTAGCTCTAAATGAAAATGGAAAAATTTTAATTTAATTTTCATATATTAATGCCAAGGTACTAGGCCTGAGATCGTAAAGCTTGCAGTGCCATTGGTATTATTTCGGATTTCTAAATTAGTAATTAGTACATAAGTTTCATTCTCTTCGAAACTTTTAAGAAAATTCAATATGTTTTCTGTTTGTCCAGTCAGATTTAAACTGAAGGATTTTTCTTCAACTGTATAAGTCGAATTTACAGCCACTGCGGTTCTTGATGGTTCGGTTACATTAATATCTTGCTCTAAATCATTTTTTTTGGCCAGGTCTTCAATATATTCGACAAATTTTAAAGGCTGGGTTCGGTCGTAAAAAACATTACTAAGCTCAACTGAACTTTCTTGAATTTGTTCAAGTTGCTTAGTCAAGTTTGAAATGTTTTGTTTTTGGCGATAATTAAGTTCAATATTAATTAATGAATCTGATACTTTGCCCTTATCACTTTCTATTTTTTTAGGGATAAAAAATAGATTTAACCAGACTAATATTAGAATAAATACTAAGCCAATTACAGACCAAATAATTAATTTAATTCTTTGTGTAGTTTTAATCATGGTTTCGGAATATTTTTTAATCCCGCAATAATTGAAAAGCTGATATTTTCTTTTTTTGTCTGAAGCGGAAAAATCACATCGGCCAATAAGTCGCTTTTCTGCAAGATTTTCTCATAATTAATGTACGCTTCCCTTGTTTCAGCTATACCTGAAAATGTGATTTTTGAGGTTTTTTGATCCAGGGCTATTGAATTGAGGATTATTTGTGGGGGAGTTAAATTGCTAAAACTATTGATTATCGGCGTCCAACTGATATACCTATCCTGGACTTTTTGAATCGCGAGCACTTGGGAATTGAATTGTTTAGTTTTTTCGGAAATTGTGGTTTGGCCTTGCTGGCCGGATATTAAAGTTTCTTTCTTTATTGTTAATTCCAAATCCGTCGCTCTTTTCTTTAATAAATTATCACCTATAAACATGGTTGCCGTATATATAATTCCAGTGAAGATTAAAGTCAAAACTACAAATTTAATTATTAATACCACAAAACTCAGCTTCAGTTCATTTCGCATCTCAATAGAGGTCAAATTTATCAACATCATAAATTTTTATCAGTAAACCATGGAAGATTTTGAGCACCGCGTAAAGCCAAGCCAAATGCAGTCGCGAAAGAAGGCCCCATTGTTTGTAATTTGATATTCGGTATTGAACAATTATTTGGCCAATGGCCAATTTTAACCGGTAGAGAAACCATTGATTGCATTAATTCATCTAATTTTGATAATTTAGCTCCTCCGCCGACCAAAGTTATATCCTGAATTTTTATGTTTTTTGTCGAATGTTCCTCAAAATAACTTATAATCTCGGTAGTTTTCTGGATTAAAGGCCTTAATTCCGGTTCAAGAATCTTTTTTACTGCGCCTTTGCCTTTCTTCGGGTCAAGCCCGCAGATCCTTTTGGCTTGTTCAGCTTCTTGCGGGGATAAGCCAAGCTTGATTTGCAGAGCATTTGTCAGTTGATCTCCGGAAATTGTCAAAGCTGAAGAATAAGCGACAAAATCTTCTTCAGTAATAATCATTCCAGTCCTGGTTGCACCCAAATCAATTATCATGTGGCTTCCTGAAATATTTGATTCAAACAAAGCAAATCTTGATAAAGCTGCAGATTCTGGTTCTAAAATTATAGGTATTAAACCTGCGTTTTTACTGACTTCTAAATAGCTTTCAACTAATAATTGCGGAGCTACTGAAACTAAAACTCTTATGGTTTTTTCATTAACATTTGGTTTTCTGCAAAATTGCCAGTCTATATACGCTTCGTCAAGACTAATGGGTATATGTTCAGCCAAACCCTCTCTTAAAATTGCTTCAAATTTTTCTGGAGTGGAATTTGGCAAATCCAAGATTTTAGTAAAGGTCTTTTTTTCAGTTAAACTTAAAATAGCCGCATTTGTCGTGGGATGTTTTAAATTTGGCCTTTTTACCAAATCTTTCAATATCTCGGTAATAATTTTTGGATTTTTTATTTCTCCATCGACTATAACCCCAGCTTGAATCGGTCGGGCACTGATGGAATTTAATTTAAAAAGCTTGCCTTTGGGGACAATTTGAACCATTCGGATCACTTGATCGCTTATATCAATTCCTATAGCATTTTGAAATGGTTTCAAGAGGCCCATATTAATTGATTTGGTCGGTTAGCGAATAAATTGGCAGAATAACGGCCACTACGATGCCACCAACACCAGCGCCTAAAACTAAGATAATTACAGGCTCAAGGATTGAAGTGAGATTACCCATAGTTTGGTCAACTTCTTCTTCATAGAATTTGGCAATCTCTTCACTTATTGTATCAAGAGTACCGCTTTGTTCGCCAACTGAGATCATCTGGGTGACAATTGGCGGAAAAAGTATGGGCGTGGAACCCAGGACGCTGGCTATGCTTGAGCCCTTTTTCAGTTCATCAGCAGTTTTTGTAAGAGCATCCTTAAAAATTACATTTCCAATAGTTCTCGAAATAATCTGGAAAGTTTGAACTATCGGGATATCTGTTTTTAATAGTGAACTTAAATTTCTGGTAAATTTAGCAAGGTTAATTTTTTTAATGATCGGCCCAGCAATTGGCATTTTAAGCAGCAAGCTATGCCAAATATGCCTGCCTTTTGGCGTATGGATATACCATCTGAACAAAAAAATAAGAAGCACTAGTCCGGGTACTACAAAAAAAATATAATGCTGAAAAAAGGTTGAAATGCCAATCAAAATTCTAGTCGGTAAAGGTAGCGTGCCGCCGTTTTCAGTAAAAGTAACCATTAATTTTGGAACTACCCAAGTCATCATTACAATACCTATAACAACCATAGCGCTCATAACAATTACTGGATAAGTCATAGCTCCTTTGATCTTGGATATTAATTGGTGGTCTTTTTTAATTTGGATGGTCAATCTATATAAAACCTCGTCTAATTTACCGGAAACTTCACCCGCGGCAATCATATTAGTGAACAATTCTGAAAAAATCTTTGGGTATTTGGCCATTGAAACCGAAAGTGCAATGCCACTTTGGACATCATGGCCAAGCTCAATAACCACATTTTTAAATTTCTTATTTTCAGTTTGGAGGGCTAAAGTTTCAAGCGCATGGCTCAAAGAAAAACCAGTCCTGACCATTACTTGCAGGTTTTGCAGAAAAAAGATTTTTTGAACTATAGGGACGCCACCAAAACTAATATTAAAACTTAATTTTCTCCTAACGCCTTTTATAATCGGCTTAGCGCTAATTAAGGCTAAGCCCTTAACTTTTAATAACGAATTTAAAAAATGCTCATCTTTTGCCTCAATTGTTGAGGTAATTGTTTTTCCTTCTGAATTTTTGGCAGTATAGGAAAATTTTGGCATATTATTCCTTAGTAACCCTTAATACCTCCTCGATTGTGGTTATGCCATATTTAGCTTTGATAAAACCATCTTCAGCCATGGTCAACATGCCTTGCTTTTGCGATGCGCGGCGTAAATCTTCTGTCGTGCCTTTATTTAAGATCAAGTCCGCAATTTCATGCGTTATTTCCAAGACTTCATAAATGCCAATTCTACCCTTATAACCCTCATGATTGCATTGTTTACAGCCTTTGCCTCGATAAAAAAGTAATGATTCAATGGGGGTTGTGGCAGAAATAATTGCGCCTTCTCTTTCAAGAGTTTTTAGAATAAAATCAACATTGAACTGTTTGCTTAAATCTTCCACTGCCGCCTTGGTAAGGGTATAGCTTTGGATGCAATGTAAGCAGATTTTTCGGACTAAACGCTGGGCCATGAGTATGTTAGTGGTTGAGGCGATTAAAAAAGAGGGTACACCCATTTCGCCCAAGCGAGGCAAGGCAGTAACCGCATCGTTAGTATGCAAGGTTGAAAGGACTAAATGGCCAGTCATGGCAGCGTTGGCTGCAATTTCAGCGGTTTCATTATCTCGGATTTCACCAACCATAATGATATTTGGATCTTGGCGTAATAATGAGCGTAAACCACCAGCAAAAGAAAAGCCGATTTTTGGGTTTACTTGGCTTTGGTTGACTCTGGGCATTCGATATTCAATTGGATCTTCAACTGTGGAAATATTCACTTCGGGCTTATTCAAAATATTTAGGACTGTGTAAAGGGTTGTGGTTTTACCTGAGCCAGTCGGGCCGGTTACTAAGATAATTCCGTGTGGTTTTTTTATGTTTCTTTTCAGAATTTCCAGGGGGTTTGGCTGTAATCCCAATTGTTCCAAAGTCAAAACTTGTGCGGACTCATTCAACAAACGTAGGACTGCCTTTTCCCCGTCGTAAACCGGCAAAATTGAAACCCGGAAAGCAACTTTGTAATCTTTTGAAGCGATAGTAAAACGGCCGTCTTGGGGCAGTCGATGCTCGTCAATTTTTAAGTTTGAAAGGATTTTTATTCTGGCAATAATGCCTGATTGGGTATTTTTAGGTAAGGTCATTACTTGCTTTAAACGGCCATCAATTCGGTACCTGACAATTAATTCATTTTCTTGCGGCTCAATATGGATATCCGAAGCGCTTTCAAAAACTGCGTATTCAAGCATGCTGTCAACAATCCTGACTATTGGCAAATCCTCAGCAAGTTCGCTTAATTTTTTTTCACCGCCAGTTTCTTCGGATTCTTCAGTTTCTTTGGTTATTTCCTTGAAAGTTGCGGATAAGCCTTTATGAAATTGGCCAAGGGCATTTTTTATGCTGGAGGGCGTAGTGATGGCAATTTCAGGATTTAAGCCGGTTTTTTTCTTAATAAATTCAAAAGTCTGCAAATCTCTTGGGTCAAGGGTTGCTATCTTTATTTTTTTGGGGTCCATGTCATATGCCACCAACTGATGGACTTGGACTAATGGTTCGGGCACAGCCTCCAAAACGTCTTTACGGATTGTTGATTGTTTTAAGTCTACAAAAGGCAGCTTGTAATAGCTGGCTATAGCTTCGTAAAGTACATTTTCAGAAATCAAGTTTTCATCAACTAAATAACGGTCAAGTTCAACGTTTTGCTGTTCAGCCACCTCAGTTGCTGATTTTAGCTGGTCAGGAGCCAAAAGATTCGCCTCGGTAATTATCCTAGCTAAAAGTTTGCTTTTCATTGGATTTTATTTTCTAAGGCAAGCATGATGAAATTATAATAAAAAACAGGCTGTTTGTACAGTAAAACTTGCTAAGTATTCCCTGATGTCCATTGACAAAACGGTTAATCCATGATATTCTTCCTTGTTATTTTGCACTTTAAAAAAGCAGCGTAGTCATAGCCAAAAGGCACTTATCATCTTGTCACCCTGAACTCGTTTCAGGGTCTACAGAATGAGATGCTGAAACAAGTTCAGCATGACATATAATATTTATTAGTACTTTCTGGCTATGACTACCAAGGTGGTGGCCCTCTGGCCAAGAAACAACGGCACATGTGCCAAACTAAGGAGGAAGACATGTCTTCTTACTCAGAAGGTCAGTCCCATCAGTTGATGGAAAGACTGGAAAAAGAAAATTTCACTGCTCATGATGTTACACTTCTTGGGCAGTCAGAGCAGCTGCAGAAAATTCTAAGCTACCTTCATGGATCTGCAGAAATCATCATCACTCACGTTCTCCGGCTTAAATCTTTCAACCCGGAGGAACTTTTCTCGTGGAAGGGCTGGGTGATTTATGAAAAGCTACATTCGAGGGGTTACTTAAACGCCGAAAAAATAATAGCGAAAGACTACCTTAAAAAAGGAGAGTCTTCTATCAATGGCGAAGAATACCTCCGCCGTGTCAAGGCAGAACCAACAGATGTTCAACTTGGTGCTAATGACTTCATTACCCTGTGGCAGGAAGAAGGGCATACAACACTCAAATGGTTATATGCCACTAAGAGCATTACTTTTCTATCGTTTTTTGACACTATCCTGCAGGAAACGAATGGTGAGCAATATATCCTCCACCTCTATCGGGAAGATGATGGTTCCTGGCATTGGGGCTATCGCCGGATCGCCCATGGCATCTGGGACGCCGACAATCCGGCAGGCGTACTTCAAAAGTAGCAAGTAATTAGTCCTTTAGGTAAACAACGACCCGCGTCGTAGCAATGGTGCGGGTCGTTTTCTTTTATCTTAAAATTTATTTAACTTTAGTGCTGGGGCTTCGGCTATTACGAAAATCATAGACATAAATCGAGCCGCCAATCCTGGCATCAGGTTCGTACTTTTTCAACCACCAATAAGCCCCATCTTCAGACAACAAACTGGTTACACTAATTGCTATTACGCAATTGACGTCATTTGGTTCGTGGGGATCATTTTTATTAGGTATGTATCGGAAATCCAGATTGTAAAAGCTCATTTCTGCTTGGCCGAAATAACTCATGCAGACATAGGGGATATTATTTTCAGTTAAGAAATTTTTAAGTTTCTTTAAATCTTGGCCCCAATCAATATTGGAATCAACTAGATAATTTGGACCATTGTTTGAACCGCCAATTAATTCTGAAAAATAAGCGGTATAATTTGGATATGCTAAAAAGCTGGTTGTGGTATAAAAAATAAAAATTAATAAAGCAGTAATTTTGAGGATTTTATTGCTAAATTTCAAAACTGAGGCAATAAAAATTCCAACCAAAATAAAGATCGGTGGATAGACGGGGTATATATGCCTTAGGCCGAGGTTGATATGGCTGGTCAAGCTCCATAAAAAATACAGCAGCGCGCTGACTAAAGGTATCCATAAAATTTGCTGAAATTTTTTTGAATCTAGATTTTTTATAGAAATGCTTAGAGCAATAAGGGATAGGAGAAATATAATCAAAGTCGCAAAAGGAGTTTTTACTAAAAAAGCAGCCGGGAAATAATACCACCAGCCAAAGTTTGAATATTGGCCGTCTAAATAAGCTAAGTGCCCCCAATAATCGTGGTTAATTACCAGCGCTAAACCTTTAAAATATGACCAACCTGGCACTGGCAGTTCTTTAACTACATAATTAGTGATTTTCCCAATTTTTGTTTTTCCGTCAGATAATTTGATTAATTTTTGGACTAACGATTCGTTTGATCCACCTTGTTGGTTAACGATTTGTTCGCGCTCTGCATATAATGAATTTATCCAAGGATCGTTTTTCCCTTGCTTAATTTGGCCGGCATAAACAAGGGTGATGGAAATAATTGTTCCGATAATGGCTAAATAAAAAATTCGCCATGTCTTTCCCAAGATTTTTTTGCTGGTATAGTTTCTTTTAACAAACCAAATAATCGGGATAATAATTATCAACAGCCATAAAAAAACTGCAGAAAATTTTGTCACTTGGGTTAAGCCAAAAATAGCGGAAAAATAAACAGCATTTCGCCAGTTTGAATTTTCCAAATATTTAACTATAAAATAAAGGCTGGCAATAACACCTAAAGCTACTGGAACATCAGTAGTGATATACCTGCCGTGAGCCAGAAAATTCGGGTCAAAAATATACCAGGCCAAGGCCAAAAGTCCGGCTAAGGGATTGGCTAATTTATTAGCCCAAAAGTAAATAAATAACCCCAGCAACAGGCTTAAGGCAATCATGGGCAAGCGGCCTAAAAAGAAAAGTTTGTCGGCATTATTGCCGTTTTGGTAAAAAAATTCCCTGGCAAATTGCCATTGGTTTGATTCATTCCAAGCCGTGGTATCAAAAGATACTTTGGGCTGGGTTAGAACCACTGGTAAAGCCGCTAAAAGCTTTATTAAAGGCGGATGTTCTTCATTTAGCCGGAAGTCGCGTTTCAGCCAGTAAGAAACGCCTGCGGCCAAATGAGCGCCTTCATCAATGGTTTGGACTTCTTGGCGGATTGAGGTAATCTGAAGAATAGCCATGATTATTAGCAGAAAACCAACAAGAATACTTCGCCAAAGTTTGGGAATTTCAAAACTAAAAAATTGGCTTTTTTCCGGCTTCAAGAAATGGGAAATTTTTTCTTTAAGTGTGTGTTTAGTAAGCATGGTAATTAGCGGGATAATTGCAATTAAATATTTCCCTCCAGGAACTTCTAATGTCGTAATCCATTATAACATTCCCTTTGGTATTGATATGATCGGTTATTGGTGGGTTATTTGGCTTTTGCCATTAATTGCTTTCTTTTTCTTTTTGATAAACACATTAGTTTTTTTACCCTGGTTCCGTAATTCAACAATTAAGGGCTTGATCCTTGTACACTATGCTAATCTTATTATTAGTTTGGGGATACTTTGGCTAGTTTGGCTTTTACAATTTCAGCAAATATTATCATGATTGACCAGTTGCCGGTAATTCGAATATTTTTTCTTTCAACTCTGGCTTTTTTAACAGCCATAGCGCTGACTCCAGTTTGGGCTGGAATTTTATATAAATATAAGTTAGGTAAAAAAATTAGGAGTTCGGAATCTGCCCCAGTATTTGCCAAACTCCATGAAAAAAAGTCTGGCACACCAACCATGGGTGGGGTTATTGTCTGGTTTACGGTTTGTGTTTTTGCGATTTTATTTTTTATAATCCGGCAATTAATATCCGGTGGTTTTTGGCATGATTTAAATTTTTTGACTCGGCAGCAAACCTGGCTGCCTTTAGCCGCGCTGGGAGCTGCGGCTTTGGTCGGTCTGGTTGATGATTTTTTTAATGTAAAAGGTTGGGGACCCAAAGGCGGTGGTTTTCAAGTCAGACATAAACTTCTTATTTATACAGCCATTGCGATTGTCGGGGCTTTTTGGTTTTACTTTAAATTAGGCTTTAGCCAAATTCACGTGCCTTTTTTGGGGAATTTTGAAATCAGCTGGTGGTATATTCCGCTATTTATTTTTATTATGGTGGCAACCGCTTTTTCAGTAAATGAAATCGATGGCTTAGACGGTTTATCAGGAGGAACACTACTATCTGCTTTTGTGGCTTATGGCGCAATTGCTTTTGCCCAGCAAAGGTTTGAATTAGCCACGCTTTGCGGGGTGATAGTTGGGGCCTTGTTGGCATTTCTTTGGTTTAATATTCCACCTGCCAGATTTTTCATGGGTGATACTGGCGCCATGTCATTAGGGGTGACTTTAGGCATTGTGGCAATGCTCACGAATCAAGCCTTGCTTTTACCGGTTATTGGCTTGCTTTTTGTCTTAGAAGCTTTAAGCGTAATCATCCAAATTATCTCTAAGAAAGTTTTTAAGAAAAAAGTTTTTATTTCTGCGCCCATTCACCATCATTTGGAAGCAATTGGCTGGCCTGAATCAAAGATTGTCATGCGTTTTTGGGTAATTTCCGGTGTTTGCGCGGTGGTTGGCGTATCAGTATTTCTAATAGATAAAACCTAGTTTTTATTTTTTAAATAGGCCAAAAAGCATGGTATGCTTTTAAATATGGTATTTTTCCAGTCAAAAAAACTTAAAAAATTCCCAGAAATTATCCAGGCTACGGCATCGGAAAGTTACCAGCCATTAAGTTTTGTAGGTGAAAATGGTGAAAAGGTGATCAATTCCAGGAAGAAATTTTTAGGCGAATTGAAATTAAATTTAAATCAACTAGTTCTGGGTCAGCAAGTCCATGGCAATAATATTAGAATTATTGACGAAAAAAATCTGGGAGCTGGTGCTTTTCATCAACGCAATTATCTTCCCAAAACTGACGGGCTTTTAACTCAGAAAGCAAACATAGCATTAGGGGTCTTAACAGCCGATTGTATCCCTGTGTTACTTTATGATCCAAAAACTGGTTGGTTAGGCGCGCTACACACAGGTTGGAAAGGCATGATTAAAGAAATTGTGCCAAAAGCAATAAAAATCTTAAAAGCTAAAGGCGTAGCAGTTTCAAATTTGCGAATTTGGCTAGGGCCTGGAATTTGTCAAAAATGTTACTTTGTCAACAACTTAAATCGAATACGCTTGTTTGAAAAAAAATTAAAGATTAAATCAATAAAAGTTGGAAGTAAACACTTTATTAATTTGAAAGCCGGCTTGATTAAACAATTACTATCTTGTGGGGTATTAAGAAATAATATCGAAATTTCACCTTTATGCACTTTTGAAAGTAAACAGCTGCCCTCAGCCAGAAGAGATGGTTTTAAATTGCATAAAAATACTTTGACTGTCATAGCGAAAAAGCCTTTGGAATCTTTTTTGGCTGGAAAAAAGATAGCCATATATGGTTTAGGCATTCAAGGAGGAGGTGAGTCAAGCGTACGGTTTGCTGTCAAAGCAAATGCTAAAGTCAGTATTTTTGATGATAAGCCAAGGATATTTTTTAAAGAAACATTAAAAAAGCTAAGAGGGCTGCCTATAAAATACTATTTCGGTAAAATTGATTTTAAAGCTTTAAGCAAAGCAGATTTAATTGTCAAAAATCCTGGCATTAATCCAAACAATAAAATTATTGTTAAATTAAAAAAAGCCAAGATTCCAATGACTAACGATATCTCAATTTTTAAAGCGAATAGCGCCAATCCGATATACGCAATAACCGGTACTAAAGGCAAAACCACTACTGCAACTTGGCTTGCCTATTTGATAAAAGAAAAAACAAATCCCGTCCTTGCTGGTAATTTGAAAATTTCACCATTATTACAAGCCAAGGCTTTTGATGGAAAAACACCTGTGATTTTTGAATTATCATCTTTTCAGCTGGAAGACTTGTCTTTGTCTTTAAATGCGAAATTGACGATTGTTACGAATCTTTACCCAGATCATTTAAATCGGCATAAAAGCCTGTTTAAATATTCAAAAATTAAAGCCCGTATTTTTGAAGGTCAATCAGCAAACGACATCGCCATATTGCCATTAGACAGTTTTTGGAAAAAATTTAATAAATTGCCAATAAAGCCTAAAATTTACTGGACCAGTTTTTCATATCTGCCCAATTCTTCGGCCTGGATTGAAAAATCAGATATTGTCCTAAAGATTAACAATAAAAAAATCAAGATAATTTCAATAAAACAAATGAAGTTGCAAGACCAAGCTTCTTTGAGAAACGCAATTAACGTAGCTTTAGCCGGTTATTTACTGGGTTTACCCTTGAAAACTATTAAAAATAAATTAAAAAACTTTAAAGGGGTTAATGAGAGGTTCGAGTTGGTAAAATTTTTTAAAGGACGAAATTTTATCAATAATACTACAGCTACAAATCCAATAGCGGCCGTCATGGCTTTAAGAAGCATAAAAACTAAACCGATTGTAATTTGCGGTGGCAGCGATAAAAATTTAGAATTTGCTGAATATGTTAAGGAAATAAACAAGAAGGCTGGGTATGTAATCTTCTTACCCGGTTCAGCAACGAATAAAATGCAAAGCAGAGTAAAAGCACCAAAATATATTGCGAGTTCAATGGTTGAAGCAGTGAACAAAGCTTGGGAAATTTCAAAATCAAAAGATTCTATAATTTTAAATCCTGGAGCGGCCAGTTTTGGCCTATTCAAGAATGAATTTGATCGGGGTGAAAAATTTGTCCAAGCCGTAAAAAACCTCAAATGATTTCATACCGAAGGCCAGATTCAATTTTTTTAGCCATAATTATCACTCTTTGCGTAATTGGAGTGATAATTTTTTCTTCTGCCAGTACGGCTGAATCATTTCGAACCCTTGGAGACCCTAATAGCATGTTAATTAAGCAGATACTGCCTTTAATAATTGGTTTTGCTATTTTGTATTTTGCCCAAATGATTGATTATCGTCATTGGATTAAATGGTCAAACATTTTATTGATACTATCAATTTTAATTTTATTTTTGCCTTTCGTACCTGGAATTGGGAAAGAACTCCTGGGTGCAAAGCGCTGGATAAGTATCGGGGGCTTTTTTTTCCAACCCTCAGAAGTTTTGAAAATCGGCATGATAATTTATTTAGCCGCCTGGCTGCCAAAAATCCAAAATAATTGGCGTGATTATAAAAAAACCCTTGTACCTTTCTCAATACTGATTGCTGGCTGCGCTTTGATGCTTATGTTACAAAGAGATTTGGGTACAACCCTTATAATTTTTATAATTGCCACGGCAATGTATTTTATAGCTGGCGCACCCGTAAAACATCTGCTTTGGATTTTGGTTGGCATAATTTTAGTTATCTTGCTATTAATAAAATTTGAGCCATATCGAGCCGAACGACTGACTACTTTTCTGAATCCACAGCAAGACTCCCAAGATTCTAGCTATCATATAAATCGTTCGCTTTTAGCTATTGGTTCAGGCGGTTGGTTTGGCAGAGGCTTAGGAAAATCAATCCAAAAATTCAATTACTTGCCCGAAGCAGCGGGGGATTCAATATTTGCAGTAGCTGCTGAAGAATTGGGTTTTATTGTCGTTTTGGGCATTGTTTTTTTATACACTGCTATTTATATCAGGGGCAGAAAACTAGCAAAAAAAATTTCGGATCCAGGAGGAAGGTTAATTATTATGGGAGTGGTTATTTGGATTACAGCTCAAGCATTTGTTAATATCGGCGCTTTAACAGGCATTTTGCCGTTGACCGGAATCCCTTTGCCCTTTATCTCCAATGGCGGCAGTGCTTTAATTGTTTCACTTGGCTCCATTGGAGTATTATTGAATGTCACTAAGCAAATACGATCATGAAAATTCTATTGGTTGGGGGCGGTACGCTTGGATCGGTTAACCCACTATTAGCAATTGCTTCTGCTATAAAAATTAAAGACACTGCAATTGATATTGTTTTTTGGGGAAGCAAAAATCCTTTTGAAAAACAATTCGTGGAAGAATATGGTTTTGAATTGATCCCCATACCTTCTGGAAAATATCGAAGGTATTTTTCGTTTTTGAATATAATGGATTTTTTTAAGATTATTTATGCAGGTTTTTTTGTCTATCAAAAGTTAAAAATAATGAAACCGGATTGGATATTAACAGCAGGAAGTTTTGTAGCAGTACCGGTTGCCTGGGCGGCTAAAAAGCTGAACCTGAAAGTCTTGATGTACCAACAAGACGCAGAACTTGGCATGGCGAATAAATACATTTCAAAAATTGCCGTAAAAAGAATTGCCACAGCCGGATTAATCGCAAAAAATATTCCAGGCGAATCAGACACTTTAGGTTTTGCTATCAGGAAAGAATTATTATTTGGCAGGGCTGAAAATACTTATAGAAAGTATAATTTAAATCCTCAAAAACCAGTCCTGCTAGTGATTGGCGGAAGCTCGGGTGCTTTAAGTTTAAATCACAAATTTGTAGCTTGTATAAAATTTTTACCTGCTGAAATTCAAATTTTGCACATAACCGGAGTAGGCAAAAGTGTTTCAACTGAAAATCGACAAAATTACCACAGTATATCTTTTACAAACAATGAATTGCCAGATCTTTATGCAGCGGCTAATTTTATTGTTTCACGAGCGGGAAGCAATGCCTTGGCTGAATTGGTAGCTTTAAAAAAACCAGCCCTGATAGTTCCTTTGCCAAACACCCAGCAAGAAAAAAATGCTGAATATTTGCACGCTTGCGGCGGCTTGGTCATTTCCCAGGATAAGCTGGAGCCTGAAATATTTGCTAAAATAATTGCTGAAAATATCTTAAACCCAGAAAAATTAGAAATTTTGAGCCGAAATATCGCAAATATCTGGCAAACTGATGGGGCCGATAAAATTGCTGAATTAATCCTTAAAACGAACAATGTTACTAACCGCTAAACACATACATTTTATCGGCATATCTGGCATTGGCATTTCGGCCATTGCCAAATGGGCTTTGGAAAATAATAAGCAAGTCACGGGTTCAGATTTATCAATCCAATTGACTTCGCGATGGTTAATAGATCATGGCGCTAATATAAAAATTGGACAACATAAAGCAGGAAATCTCCGACAAGGCTGCGATTTAGTTATTTATAGCAACGCAATTCCTGAAAATAATATTGAATTGATTTCCGCCAAAAAACGCAATATCCCTTGTATTTCATATCCCCAAGCAATTAATGAATTAATGCAGAACAAAAACGGCATTGCCATAGCTGGTACACATGGCAAATCCACAACCACCGGTTTATTAGCCCAAATCTTGATTGAAGCTAGAAAAGACCCAACTATTATTGTTGGTACGCGTTTGAGGATTTTAAACGGAACCAATGAAAGGATTGGCCAAGGCAAGGAATTTTTGGTCGAGGCTGATGAATACAGAAGGGCTTTCTTAGATTATAAGCCCAACATAGCCGCAATTTTGAATATCGATTTTGATCATGTGGATGTTTATAAAAATGAAAGCGAATATTTACAGGTTTTTAAAACTTTTGCCGGACGCTTGCCCAAAGATGGATTTTTAATTTTAAATAAATCAGATAAGAATTCAAATGAATTAGTGAATTCGACTAAGGCCAAAGTGATAACCTTTGCCTTATTAGGTGCAGATTTAACAGCATCTAATATAATATCCTCAGAACAAGGCCTGACCTTTGATGTAAATGGCTTGTACTCCGGCCACATCCAAACCTCACTTTTTGGCCAACATAATATTTTAAATGTATTAGCCGCCTTAGGTGTAGCAAAAGTTTTGAATATTAAATTTGAAATAGCCAAAAAAGCCATCCAAAATTTTTCTGGCTGTTGGCGTCGGTTTGAAAAAAGAGGCGAATGGCAAGGTGCAATTGTGATTGATGATTATGCCCACCATCCCACAGAATTAAGGGCGACTTTAGGGGCTACCCGGCAAGCCTTTCCTAATCGTAGGATAATTTGCGTTTTTCAACCGCATCAAAAAATTCGGACACAGCAATTTTTACGTGAATTTGTTCAAGTTTTAAAATTAGCTGATTTAAAAATCATCCCTGAAATTTACCAAGTTGCCGGCCGGGAAGAAAATTTAAACATATCCAGCCAAGAAATTGTTGATTTGGCTGGGAGTAACGCTTATTACGCAAAAAATATTGCTGATGCAGTTGAGATTACAAAAAAATTACTTAAGCCTAAGGATATTATTTTAACCGTTGGGGCGGGTGATATAACCAATTTTTATTCTTTTGCAAAAAATAAAATCCCCAACGGTTAAGCAGGGGATTTTCTAAAGAGCCTGAAAAGTAAATAACTTACTATTGAAACCAACTGGAGCGCCATCTTCCGGGTTTTGGGCATGGGCAAATGACCTTAACAAGATCAAGTCGCAAGGCGCAATTACTTTATGCACCAGGGGATTTAATTTCCCCAGGTATTTAATCACACCCAGAATTTCCCCGGCTCGAACAGTTTTACCAAGTTCAGCGTAAAGCTTGCTATCTACTGAATCGAAGAAAGTCCCGACGTTCTCAGACAAAATTCGGTGGGTTTCCAACTTGGCAACAAGCATTACGCTGGCGCCAGCAACAATCGGTGTTCGTTCCAAAGCACCGAACTGGAGGATGTAGCCACTGGCAGGAGCCAGGACCGGAATTGGCTGGGATTTTTTCTCAATTGGTTGGATAAAACCAAGACAGTCGTTTTTTTCAAAAAAATCCAGGATGTAGAAATTCCTGCTGCCTTTCCAGAATTTTTTGGTCCGCAATCCCTCCATAGTTAAACTGATGTTATTGGAACCAACGCGGCCGGGGATCCAGACGCCGTTTGCTGGAGCTGGAATGATATCAACCGGCAAAATCTGGGTCATTTCCAGAATTGGCGGGTTGCCGTGCACGATTTTCACAAACGGCGGAAAAGCAAGTCCAGTAGCAATACCGGCCTTATTCGGCAGATAGTATATCTGTTCGTTTGGCTGGCTAATCAAGATTTGGGCGGTTGAATTTGAAGCGTTCCCTGAGTTTAAAGCTGGCGGAGGGACATTCAAGGCATTTAGGTTTCTAGTGCTCGGGAAAACTTTACGGCAAAGAACCCTTACGCCAAAAATCCTTGATTCGAATTCCTCAATAGTTGAAGTTCGAACCAGCCGGATATAACGATTGATAGCTTTACTTCTGGCCGCCAAAAATATAGTACTGAATAAAAAGCCAATCAGTATGCCGACTAAGACTAAAATCCAGGGATGTTCCCAAGTCCACAACCAGATTTGCTGGATAAAAGATTGTAAAAGCAACTTTATTCACCTCCTAACGGCAAATTTAGTTTTTGTGTTAAATTGCGCTATAGTGTAAATAATTAACTAGAATATGTCAACAAATATTTCAAATCCAGAATTAGACGCCCTGCCCGAAATAAGGAAAGACGAAATTTTGGCCAAATATACCACCTTCCAAGTCGGTGGACCAGCTGCCTATTTTTTGGAAACCAATAATCCCGTCTTCATTGAAAAAGCCGTTAAGATTGCTATAAAAAACCAAATTCCTTATTCAGCTTTAGGCGGAGGCAGCAATATCCTAGTTTCGGACAAGGGTTATGATGGCCTGATCATCAAGCTTAATTCTTCGGCTTGTGAATTTATTGAACCGGATATGCTTATGGCTGATGCCGGCACTAGCTTAGCAAAAGTTATTCAAATGGCTTTGAATTATAATTTAATTGGCTTGGAATTTGCCGTAGGCATCCCAGGTTCTTTTGGGGGGGCAGTGGCTGGGAATGCCGGTACTAGCGGACATGGCATTGCCGAATTTGTCAAAAAACTGAAATACATTGATAAAAATGGTGTATTAAATTCATACGAACGAAACCAACTGGATGTTTCTTACCGTTACACTCGTTTTAAATATGCGTCGGATGAAATTATTATTTCCGCAGTTTTAAAACTTCAAATAGGCAATCCCGCTGAATCCCAAGCTTTAATTAAATCCGTTTTGGAAAAAAGATCATGGCAGCCTAAAGGCGCCTGGTGCGCAGGTTGCATATTCAAAAATCCGACTGACAAAGTCGCTGGTAAATTAATTGAGGAAGCTGGTTTAAAAGGCAAAAAAATCGGTGGTGCAAAAATATCCGAAGAACATGGAAATTTTATTTTAAATACTGGCCATGCCACTGCCGAGGATATTGTAATATTAATAAGCTACATAAAACAGCAAATCCGGGATCAGTTCAATATACAATTAGAAGAAGAAGTCAGATATTTAGGTTTTTAAAAATTTACCAATATGATTATTTCAGCCAAAAATATTAAATTAACGACCAGCCTGAAAACTTATGCTGAAGAAAAATTATATCCACTGCACAAGTTAAGCCGCCAACCAATAACCGAAATGAAAGTCAGGCTGGATTTTGATAGAAATCAGCATTCCGGAGATATCTACCGAGTTGAAGCATCAGTTTTATGGCTCGGCAAAACTTATAAAGCCGGGGTTAAAGCCGATGATATGTACGAAGCTATTGATTTAGTCAAGGAAAAGCTGGAAAGGCAATTGCGAGATGCTAAGGAATTATGGCTTTCAAAAAGAGCCGGTCATCATGGCTTGTGATAATATTAAGCCTTGCATTTAGCAATAATAAGCATAAGATAGACTGACTTTATGGGATTAATTAATACAATTTTTGGCAACCCCAATGATAAGGTGGTAAAAGACCTCGAGCCTTTGGTTAAGCAAATTAATGTTTTTGAAAGCGAGGTCAGTAAATTCCCAGACTCCAGATTTCCGGAAAAAACTAAGGAATTTTACGATCGCTATACCAAAGGCGAATCCTTGGACAAGCTCTTGCCTGAAGCTTTTGCCTTAGTCAGAGAAGCTGCCAAAAGGACTTTGGGCCAAAGGCATTTTGACGTGCAGTTGATGGGCGGTATTGTTTTGCATCAGGGAAAAATCTCAGAAATGCGTACTGGTGAGGGAAAAACCCTAGTAGCCACCTTGCCAGCTTATCTAAATGCTGTTACTGGCGAGGGCGTCCATGTGGTGACCGTTAATGATTATTTAGCCAAACGTGATACCCGTTGGATGGGGCAAATTTATCATTTTCTTGGGCTTTCAGTGGGTACTATCCAGCATGAAGCAGCATTTATTTATGACCCAAGTTATGAGGGCGATGAATTGACTAAAAACCTTAAGCCAGTTGACCGTCCAAGCGCCTATAAGGCAGACATCACCTACGGAACCAATAATGAATTCGGTTTTGATTATTTGCGGGATAATATGGTTCCCGATCCGCAATATTTAGCCCAGAGAGATTTGGTTTATGGCATTGTCGATGAAGTTGATTCAATTTTAATTGATGAGGCTCGGACACCATTGATAATTTCCGGCCCTTCGGATACGCCAAGCGAACAATATTACCGTTTTGCAGATTTAGTCCAAAGGCTTGAAGAAGGTCCGGATTATAATATTGATGAAAAATTACGGGCTTCAACTTTAACCGAACAGGGGATTAGCAAGATTGAGGGCTGGCTTGGCGTCGGGAATATTTATGAAGCGGGCGGAGTGGAAATTGTCCACCACATTGAGCAAGCCTTAAAAGCCCATGCTTTATTCAAACGTGATCGGGATTATGTGGTTAAAGAAAATGAAGTGATAATTGTAGACGAATTTACCGGACGCATGATGCATGGCCGAAGGTATTCTGAAGGTTTACATCAAGCCATTGAAGCTAAAGAGCACGTTGAGATAAAACAGGAATCTCAAACTTTAGCCACCATCACTTTCCAGAATTATTTCCGCATGTACAAAAAGCTTTCTGGCATGACTGGCACAGCCTCTACCGAAGCTGAGGAATTTTCAAAAATTTATAATCTGGAAGTTGTTACCATTCCAACCAATAAATCCATGATCAGGAATGATGTTGCAGATAGCGTGTATAAAACCGAAATGGGTAAATATGAGGCCATTGCCCGTGATGTCAAAGTTAGGCATGACCTTGGCCAGCCTATTTTAATTGGCACGATTTCCATTGCTAAAAACGAAATGTTAAGCCAGTTATTGGATCGAGAAGGCATTCCGCATAATTTATTAAACGCAAAAAACCACGAAAAAGAAGCAGGCGTGATTTCCCAGGCAGGTCGCTTAGGTGGCGTAACAGTTGCTACTAATATGGCTGGTCGGGGTGTGGATATAATCTTAGGCGGGAATCCATATGTTGCTGAAGAAGCGGAAAAAGTTAAAAAATTAGGCGGTTTACACGTCATAGGCACAGAAAGGCATGAGTCCAGGCGAATTGATAACCAGTTACGCGGTCGTGCTGGCCGCCAAGGCGATCCTGGTTCTTCCCAATTCTTTTTATCACTAGAGGATGACTTGATGCGTATTTTTGGCGGTGACAGGGTCAAAGGTTTAATGGAAAGGCTTGGCGTGCCAGAAGACATGCCAATTGAAAACAAGATGATTTCCCGTTCAATTGAAGGCGCTCAAAAAAAAGTTGAAGGCCATAACTTTGATATCCGAAAACACTTAGTTGAATATGACGACGTTATTAATAAGCATCGAGAAGTCATATATTCACGGCGTCGTGCCACTTTGAATAGTTTAAATAATCCAGAAGGCCGTAAGCAAACAATTTTAGAGTCTCTGAAGGATGAAATTAACCAGCTGGTTTCTACCCATACCGCCAGCGATAAAGAAGACCAATGGAATCTCGATGAAATTTATGAATCCGTAGATTCAATTTTTTCAATTCCATTTCAATCCAGATTGAAACTGGAATCATTTAGGCAAGAAGCAAACGTTGTCACATCAACTGCCGCAACCAGAAATGCCATAACTGAACATTTGCAAAAATTATTGGAAGAAGCATACATCAGACTAGAAAAAGATGTATGTGAGTCACCAACTGGCCGTCAAGCTAAAGACACGGGTCAAAATTTAATGCGCTTGGTTGAAAGAGCCGTAGAATTAAGAGTTATTGATACGCTGTGGATTGAGCACTTGGATTTAATGGATCACTTGCGCCAAGGCATTGGCTTAAGGGGTTATGGCCAAAGAGATCCCTTGGTTGAATATAAAAAAGAAGCATATTTATTATTCAGCCAATTATTGAATTCTATCCGTTCGCAATTAGTCCATACGATTTTCAAAGCCCACGTTTCCCAAAATATTGTTGAGCAAAACCAAAGCCAGCCGAAGAATTTAACTCTTTCAGCACCAGCCAAAGAAGCGATTGATAATTCCTCAACTTCCACGGCTATGCCTGAAGTTTCCCAAAGTTCAACTAACCCGTTTGCCAGCAAAAAAATCGGTAGGAATGATCCATGTCCTTGTCAGAGTGGAAAAAAATATAAGCGGTGCCATGGCCAATAATTTAAATTCATTAAATAGAATTTAGATGGAAATAAAATTTTTTAAGCAAGACAGGGTAGCGCAATCCCGTAGTGAGAAATTCTTATTTCTCTACTACTGGGATAAAAAATGCCATGGGGCGTAGGATCAGCAAATCAAATATTGGCTTGAAAAGAGGAACGGTTAAATTAGTTAGTTATGACCAAAAATGGTTACAGAGCTTCCTTTTGGAGCAAAAGAAACTGAGCAAGATTTTTAGTTTGGACGCTTTAGAAATTCAACATGTCGGAAGCACAGCTATTCCAGGAATACAAGCTAAACCAATTATTGATATAGTTTTAGTCGTTAATTCGCTTCAAAAAGTAACAAACCACGAGAAAAAGTTGAAAGCGATTGGCTATCAAAAAAAGAAAAACGACCTAAGGAAAGAAAGATTATTTTTCACAAAAGGTCCAGAAGAATCCCGAACACACTACCTCCATATTGGCGAAAGCGGTAGCAATTACGTCTTAGATATGATTTTGTTTAGGGATTATCTCCGCAATCATAAAAAAGAAGCGAGAGTATATTCTAAATTAAAAGAACAATTGGCTAATAAGTATAAAAATTCAAGAGAAATTTATACGGCTAAAAAAGCAAAATTTGTAAAAAATGTAATAAAAAAAGCAAAGAAATCTAAGAAATAATAACGTGAAAAAGAATACAACTAAATTAAAAAAATGGAAAGTTTTATCTCAAGAGATGGTTTTTAAGAAGTATGGTCGAGGAATTGAAAAAGTAGTTTATAAATTACCCAGTGGCAAAAAAAGTGATTTTTACCTGAAGGCCGAAAGCATTCCTGCAGGAATTTTGGCGTTAACAAAGAAAAAGCAGGTAATCCTAGTTAAACAGTATCGGCCAGGTCCTGATAAAATTTTGTTAGAATTGCCAGGCGGCGCAGTTGAGAAAAACGAACGTCCGATTGAAGCGGCCAAAAGGGAATTGTTAGAAGAAACCGGCTATAAAGGTAAGCTTAAATTGGTTACTAGATGTTATGACTGCGCTTATTCTACAATTAACCGATATTGCTTTGTAGCTACTGAATGTAAGAAAGTAGGAAAGCCATCGTTAGATGATACTGAATTTGCTGAAGTTAAACTGCTTGGATTAACCGAATTTCGAAAACTACTTAGAAGCGGCAAAATGACAGATGTAGAAGTTGGGTATTTAGGATTGGATTATCTTAGTTTATTATGATAAAAGAAAAGTTGCTATTACAAATGCTTGAAAAAAATCAGAGCATTCAATTTATATTGGCTCATGCTCAGGAATTAAACATGCCAGATTGGTATCTTGGCGCTGGTTGCATTTCGCAGACAATATGGAATATTAAATCTGGATTTGATCCAGAAAACGGCATAAAAGATTATGACCTAGTCTATTATGATGCCACAGACACTTCATATGAGGCTGAGGACAAGTATATCCAGAAAGGCAAAGTTTTATTTAAAGAAATTCCAGTTTTGGTGGAAATAGTAAATGAGGCCAGGGTTTACCTTTGGTATGAAAAACATTTTGGTAAATCAATTGAACAATATAAATCCGTGGAAGAAGCTATTAGTACCTGGCCCACAACCGCAACCTGTGTCGGCATCAAAAAGGACACTGCTGGAAAAATTCAAGTTTATTCGCCCTTTGATTTCGATGATCTCTTTAATATGGTGGTCAGGCCAAATAAACCATTGATTACCAAAAAAATCTATGAAGACAAAGTTAAGGGCTGGGTAAAAGTTTGGCCAAAGCTTAAGGTTATTCCGTGGGATTAAAATTAAAATATACTTATGTCAAAAAAAGAAAAGATAATTTGCAGCGCATGTTTACTGGGTATTAAATGTCGTTATGATGGTAAAATTAAAAGCAATAAGAAATTTATTAAACTTTCAAAAGATAGTTATTTAATTCCAGTTTGTCCTGAACAGCTTGGTGGTTTAACTACCCCTAGAGAACCAGCTGAACAAAAAGGCAAAAAAGTTTTTACCAAATCGGGTAAAGACGTAACAAAAAATTTTAGTCAGGGCGCAACCCAGGTTTTAAAAATCGCGAAAATGTTTAAAGCAAGACAAGCCATTTTAAAACAAAGAAGCCCTTCCTGCGGCTCTGGCCAAATTTACGACGGTTCTTTTTCTGGAAAAATAATCAAAGGTGATGGGGTTACAACAAAACTATTAAAAAAGCACAAGATCAAAGTAATTTCCGAAGAAGATCTATAAATTTAAACATTATTAAAAATGGAATCTTTTGAAAACAAGGCAGAAAGTAATACTGGAAATTATCTAGATTTTACAGATATCTGTTTGAACAGACTTGGCATGCAGACTCAATATGCCAAGCGCTATGCGCTTGGTTTGCTTGGATATGGGAATCTAGGTGAAGGATTAAGGTTCCAAACTAAGAAAATTGGTGGTGAAACTGAAATAATTGGCATACATCCAGATGATATTAAAGAATTTATTCAAAGAGTTCAGAAGTTAAAAGGAAATAAAATCTAATAAATTAATATAATTAAAACAGCATAACTTTGTTGACTTTATGTCAATTTTGTGTTAAGATAGTAATATTAAGGCTTAAAATAAAAATAAAAATGAATAAAAAACTAGTAATTATTAGACTTTTTATATTCAGTATTTTTTTACTGGGGTCATTTGTTGTCATTAAAAACAGCCAAGCCGCTACTATTCAAGCTGGAATTTTTGAAGCTAATGGCAAGCTAATTAGGAAAATCTCAAATATCCCAGCTGGTGTAAATATTGCCGCGGCGGATTTGAATAATGATGGCGCAGTTGAAATAATTTACGGGACCGCAACCGGAAAAAATCCCGGGATAAGGATTTTGAAAAATGACGGTTGGATTTTAAAAAACATCAATTTAAAAAATGTTAAAAATAAACCGGCTATCAGGGTTGCAATCGGTGATATTAATAATGATGGGAAAAAAGAAATCATTACAAGCTTTGGCCAAGGTACTACACCTGAAATCTGGATATTTGATTTAAATGGTAAAAAACTTAAAACTTTTTTAGCTTATGAAAAAGGATTTAAGGGCGGGGTATATATGGACGTTGCCGATGTTAATGGCGATAAAATTGATGAAATTATTACTGCGCCTGGCAAAGGCGGTGGACCGAGAGTGGCCATTTTTAATCAAGATGGTAAAAAACTTTCTGAATTTTGGGCTTATCCAAAAAATGTCCGTACTGGTGTGATTCCCTTGGCATTTGACCTGAACAATGATGGAAATTTTGAAATAGTAACTACAAAAATTGAAAAAAATTCCTTAATCAAAGTTTTCCAAGCTGATGGTAATTTGACTTCTACTTTTAAAACTTCTAACATTTTTCCAAATAATTTGAAAATTTCAAATCAAAACACCTTGGGTTCAAAAAATGAAATAGTTTTAGCTGATGCGCCAGGAACTTCCGCCCAAGTTATTAGTTATTTGCCAAATGGCCAAAAAGGTAAAATAAAATTCTTCCCGTATGGGAAAAATTATACCCAAGGGCTTTCTGTGGCTACCGCAAATGTTGATGGAGATAGTGACCAAGAAATAATTGTTGTTCCCGTAGGCTCTGAGCAAATGGATGAAAACGTCGGTTCTGGAAAGCTGATTGTCGTTGATATTTCCGAACAAAAACTGAAACGCTATGAAAATGGCAAATTAATAAAAACCTATAGGGTTTCAACGGGTAAATGGTCAATGCCTACGCCCTTGGGTAACTTTTCAATAAAAAATAAAATGAACGTTGCTTATTCAAGAAAATACAGTTTATATATGGATAACTGGATGGCATTTACATCAGATGGCGCATATGGCATCCATTCCTTGCCATACTGGAAGTTAAAAAATGGTGGCATTTATTATGAAGGTGTCAAACATTTAGGCATTAGAGTTTCACACGGTTGCATTAGGTTGTCACCCGCAGAATCAAAAGAAGTTTTTAAATGGGCAGAAATCAGCACTCCAGTCAGAGTTCAAAATTAAGTCTTGCCAAATTTAATCTGAGCATGTTAGAATAATCTAACTTGGCGTTTTTTTATATTTTAAATGACTTCTAGAAAAAAACTTTGGCTTAATTTTTCGCTAATAATCGTGCTTGGTTTGGTAGTTAGCTATATTGCTTTACCAAAAAATTTGCTTCCAAATATTAAAATATTTGGCAAACAATTTGACCTTCGGCTCGGCTTAGACTTGCAAGGCGGTTCATCTTTAATTTACGAAGCTGACACAAAAAATATCGTTAGCGGTGACCAAGCCCAAGCCTTGGAAAGCGTTAGGGATGTCATTGAAAGACGAGTTAACGCTTTTGGGGTTTCTGAGCCAGTGGTTCAAACCAGTAAATCTGGAAATAGTTGGCGGATAATTGTTGAATTAGCCGGGATTAAAGACATTGACCAGGCAATTAAAATGATTGGCGATACGCCAATTTTAGAATTTAAGGAAGTTGACCAAAATCAAACCCAAACTGAGGCTCAAAAAAAAGCTCAGATAGATGCAGAGGCGGCAACTAAAAAACAGGCAGAAGAAGTTTTGAAAAAAGCTTTAGTAAAAAATGCTGATTTTTCAGCTTTAGCTAATGAATATTCCCAAGATCCGAGCAATGCTGATTCAGCAGGAAAACAAAAGGGTGGGGATTTAGGTTTTGCCAAAAAAGGCACTTTTGTCGCCGAATTCGAAAAAGTTCTTTTTGATGAATTAAAAAACGATCAAGTTTACCCAAAATTGGTCAAAACTGAATTCGGCTACCATATCATTAAAAGAATTGAAGATAAAACTATTCAGGAAGATGGAAAAGATATTTTAGAAGTTAGAGGAGCGCATATTTTATTTACTATTGCGAATGACCAAACCCAAATAGCCTTTAAAGATACTGGGCTTTCAGGAAAACAATTACAAAGGGCCGGCGTGGCTTTTAACCAGTCAACCGGTGAACCTGAAGTCAGTTTAAGTTTTAATAGCGAAGGTACAAAACTTTTTGCAGAAATAACCAAAAGAAATATTGGCAAAAACGTGGCAATTTTTTTAGACGGCCAAATTATCAGTAATCCTACGGTTAATCAAGAAATTACAGGCGGAGAAGCAGTCATAAGCGGAAGTTTCACTTTAAAAGAGGCGAAAGATTTAGCGAAAAGACTAAACGCCGGGGCCTTACCGGTTCCAGTTAACTTGATTAGCCAACAAACTGTCGGGGCAACCCTGGGTAATGATTCAATTGCTAGAAGTATTTTTGCCGGCTTATTAGGTATCATCGTAGTTGCTATTTTCATGATAGTTTTTTATCGGCTACCTGGATTATTAGCCTCTTTAGCTCTGGTTTTATACACCCTAATAGTTGTGGCGATTTTCAAACTTTGGCCGGTTACTTTGACTTTAGCGGGCATAGCCGGGTTTATCCTTTCAATAGGCATTGCTTTAGACGCCAATATTTTAATTTTTGAAAGAACCAAAGAAGAGCTGCACAACGGCCGGCCGTTGGAAATTGCTATTGAAGAAGGCTTTAAACGCGCTTGGCTGTCAATTCGCGATTCAAATGTTTCAAGCATAATCACTTCGCTTATTTTAGTTTGGTTTGGTTCAAGTATTGTCAAGGGTTTTGCCATAACCTTGTTGATTGGTATCGTGGTCAGTTTATTTTCCGCAATCACGGTTACCCGGATGCTCTTGAGGTTGGTAACCACATTTAATTGGGTTAAAAACCCAAAATGGTTTGGCTTAAGAGACCCGCAAAAATCTAAAGAATAAAATTATGTACGCAATTATCCAGAAAAGGAAATATTATTACACCTTATCATTGTTGTTATTGATTCCAGGAATTCTTTCAATGTTTATTTGGGGTTTTAAATTTGGCATTGATTTCACCGGAGGATCATTAATGCGCTTGGAATTTTCAAAAAATGTTCCCTCAACCCAGCAAATTACCGAGGCTGTAAAAGTTGCGGAAGTAAAAAATGTCAGCATTCAATTGACTGGTGAAAAAGGTTTAAGCCTGAGATTAGAACCAATAACCAATGCACAAAAAGAAAAAATATTAAGCAACTTGAAAAAATTTGATGAAAAAATAACTGAAAACAGTTTTGAAACAATCGGCCCAACCATCGGCTCCGAGTTGAAAAGAAAATCCATAACCGCAATGGCCATAGTTTTAATTTTGATTATTTTATACATTACTTGGGCATTCAGAAAAGTGTCTGTAGGTCCTGTTCCTTCTTGGATATATGGCGTCAGTGCCATTATCGCTTTGGTTCACGATATGATTATGGTCATAGGTATTTTTTCAATCTTCGGGCATTTTTTTGGCATAGAAATTGACACCCTATTCGTTACTGCTTTGCTTACAATTTTAGGTTTTTCAGTGCATGATACGATTGTTGTTTACGATAGAATTCGGGAAAGATTAATTTCCTCAACTGGCAAAACTTATGAAGAAGTGGTCAATGAGAGCATGAACCAAACTATGGTCAGATCAATAAATACTTCCATGACGGCTCTGTTAATTTTATTTGCTTTAGTGTTATTCGGAGGCAATACAATCAGGAACTTTGTTTTAGCATTGCTTATAGGCATTGCTTCAGGTACATATTCATCAATCTTTGTAGCTTCTCCAATATTGGTTACTTGGAACAATTTCAGGCAAAAGAAAAAAAATTAAGACTAATATATTATAAAGCTTGAACTTCAAGTAAGGTTAAATTTTGTTTTATAATAAAAACTTGACAGTATAACAATAAAGTGCTATATTAATACAAGTTATTAATATTTAGCCTTATGAGTGGACCGATTTCTAATACAGGTTCAATTCTGGACAGAGTTTTAAACCAGAAACAAAATCAAGAAATTGAGCATTTCAACCCTGTTGAAGTGATTTCGAATTTGCTAAAAAGCTTATCTTCAAGAGAAGAAGATGTTTTACGTCGTCGCTATGGTCTGCACGGAAAACCAGCTGAAACCCTTGAACAAATCGGTGAAATTTATAAAGTGACCAGAGAGAGAATCCGGCAAATTGAGTCCGGGGCAATTTCAAAAATAAAAAAATTCACTCAAACCGCCAATCAAGTCCAACATTTGGCTGATGCAATTATTAATGTAATCAATAATCATGGGGGAATCATTAAGGAAGAAAATTTCCTAAGCCAAATTTTGGATATCAAGGAAGACCAACAATCGGCTAAATCCGCAACTTTATTTGTCATGCGTTTTATATTAACAGATAAACTAAAGAATTTCGTTATTAATGAAAATTTTCATACTGCATGGCAATTAAAAACTGCACCCATTCATTTAGTGACTGAGACCATAACTCAAGCTGAAGAAATTTTACAAGCAGAAAGCAAACCTTTAAAAGTTTCGGAATTAATAGAAAAAATTAGAAAAACAAAATTTGGCGAGGAACACAGGTTCCAATTAAGTGATGAGGCTATTTTATCTTATATTGATATAAGCAAGCAAATTGCAAAAAATCCATATAATGAATATGGCCTGGTCGGATGGGGTTCTATAATTCCAAAAAGGATGAATGACAAAATATATCTGATTTTAAAGAAAGCTAATAAACCTTTGCATTTTAACGAAATTACCAAACTTATAAATCAAACAAAGTTTGATCATCGGGTTGCTTATCCACCAACTGTGCATAATGAACTGATTTTAAACAGCCGGTATGTTTTAGTCGGTAGGGGAATATATGCCTTAAAAGAATGGGGATATAAGCCAGGCGTTGTTGCTGATATTTTGGCCGAGGTTTTAAAAAAATCAGGACGGTCAATGAAAAGAGATGAATTAGTTGAAGAAGTTTTAAAGCAGCGGATGGTGAAAAAAAATACTATTCAATTAGCTTTAACAAATCACAGTAAATTTACAAAACTTCCATCAGGTGAATATATTTTACTTGAAAAAGCAAATCCCAATTAAACCAACATGATAATAGATCTTTCAGGCATGGCTGAAGCTTTCCGAACTTCATCAGCCAACCCAATTTTAATGATGTGGTTTCTCTTTCAGAATGGAGGCTGGATTGCAGTCGTCATAACCTTTATAGTTGGTTTAAAATATGTTTGGTGGGATTTTGTTACCAGGCGGTACATAAATAAATACTATGCAGGCAGGTACGTGCTTTTGGCCATTGATGTACCTAAAGACAGTGAACAAACCCCGAAAGCCGCTGAGCAGATGTTCGCCCATTTTAATGGTATTTCAAAAGCTCCCATATTCCCTGAAAAATGGGGCTTACCATTTACTGAATTTTTTGGTTATGGTTTTGTCCCACCCAGCATGTCAGTTGAAGTCGTCAGTCTGGGCGGTTATGTCCAATTCTTTGTGAGATGTCTAATAGTTCATCGGGAAATTATCGAGTCTGCAGTTTACGCCCAATACCCAGATGCGGAAATTACTGAAGTAGAAGATTATGTTGATTTAATGCCCAAGCCAGCCGAAATACCACATGAGGAATGGGATTGCTGGTCTGCCCAAATTCAACTTCTTATGCCGAGCTGTTATCCTATTCGGACTTATCCGTTATTTGAGCACAGCATGAGTCAAAAATTAATAGACCCGATGGCTGCGCTTTTAGAAATAATGAACCGCATCAGCCCGGATGAACAAATTTGGCTCCAATGGGTTTTGCAACAAGAGACAGTGGATTATCCCGCCGAATGGCGCGAGCAAGCAAAAAATATTGTTAATAAACTAATTGGCAGAAAAGGAAAAAGTTCCGGTAATCCTTTTGAAATTCCCGCGAATGTAGTCAAAGGAGTACGTGAATCACTTACTGCCTCTTTGATCCCAATTAGTCATGAACAGGAAAAATTTAAAAGGGAAGAGCCACCGACCTTAATGCTTCATTTATCACCGGGGGAAAGAGATACCGTCACCCAAGTCCAAATGAAATTGACCAAAGTGGCATTTAAAGTGAAAGGGAGATTTATTTATTGGGGCAAGAAAACCCCTGGGCCAGACGGCATTAAACCATTTAGCAAGGCCAGGGGTGTTAATGGCGTAGTCGGTGCCTTGAAACAATTTACCCTGCAAGATTGTAATTTGTTTACATTCAATAAATTTACAAAAACCAGCGATATCGTCTTTTTCAAAGAAAGAAGGCTGATTTTGAGAAAGAAAAGGAATTTAAACAATTATAGATCTAGGTCAATATGGCGCGGACGTACTCCAATGTACTTGAATGTTGAAGAACTAGCGACTATATTCCACCCCCCAACCATTGATGTAAAAGCCGGACAAGTTCAAAAGACCGAAACTAAACGTTCTGGCGCACCCTCATCCCTGCCTTTTGAAAGTCCTCTGCCTATCCAAAAAGTTCACTCAGTTTCTATGCACCCAAAAGCCAGCCCACCCATGGCCCTGCCTAAACAACCAATGTATACAGCACCTCAACAGCAATTTCCGGCTCAACCTCAAACTTCAATCCAACAACCTGAAATAAAAGAACCAGAAGTGCCCGTCAACCTGCCTTTTGTCGAATAATATGCCATACGATTTAAAAGATGTTAATGTTTTTGCCCAAACCAATTACCGGGGATATTTCCGGCGTTTTGGCATTAAGACGGACGACCGCAGGCGGCATATGTATTTGATTGGAAAAACCGGTATGGGCAAATCTACAGTAATCGAACGGATGATAATTAACGATTTAAATGCAGGCAACGGAATTGCCCTAGTCGATCCGCACGGTGATTTGGTTGAAAAAGTTTTAGATTACATACCTAATAACAGAATTAATGATGTTGTTTACTTTAATCCTGCCGACATTGAGCATCCAATTGGTTTTAATGTTCTAGAAACTGTTGATGAAACCCAAAGGCATTTAGTTGCCTCTGGCTTGATGGGTGTCTTTACAAAAATCTGGGAAGGGGTCTGGAGCGCCCGGATGGAATACATATTAAATAATACGATTTTAGCTTTATTGGAATACCCCGGTTCCACCATGCTTGGCATTGCCAGGATGCTAGTTGATGCCCGATACCGGACTCGAGTCTTAACTAAAGTGACCGATCCGATAGTAAAAGGTTTCTGGGTCGATGAATTTGCGAATTATAACGATAAGTTCAGGAATGAAGCTGTTGCCCCAATCCAAAACAAAGTCGGTCAATTTTTATCCAGCGCAATTATCCGCAATATCGTCGGTCAAACTAAAAGTACGATTGATTTAAGAGAAGTAATGGATAGCAATAAAATTTTACTTTTTAATCTGGCTAAAGGCCGGATAGGCGAAGATAATTCGGCTTTATTGGGTGCCATGATGATAACCCGTTTACAATTAGCGGCCATGAGCCGAGTGGATTTGCCGGAAAATGAACGTTCGGATTTTTTCTTGTACGTAGATGAATTTCAAAATTTCGCCACTGAAAGTTTTGCCAATATTCTTTCAGAAGCCAGAAAATACCGCTTGAATTTAATTATCGCCCACCAATACATTGAGCAGCTGGATGAAACTGTTGCCCCTGCAGTTTTTGGCAACGTAGGCACAATTATGGCTTTCCGGGTTGGCGGAGCAGATGCTGAATTTTTAGAAAAAGAATTTTTTCCGACCTTTACCCAGGTTGATTTGGTCAATTTGCCAAAATATGAAGTTTATTTGAAATTAATGATAGACGGCGTAGCTTCACAGCCATTCAGCGCCACCACTTTACCGCCGATGGAACTTATCCCGACAAACAATCGTGAAAAGGTAATTGCCGTATCCAGGGAACGATATACATTAAAACGAGCTGATGTTGAAGAAAAAGTTTTACGTTGGAGTGGGGTTGAAGATGTTTATCGGGCTTCCGCCGAGGAAGAAAACCAGGCAGTTGAAAAGGAAGAATCCATTTATCGAACCGAAGGCAAAAAGAAACGACCCCCCAAAGACCTTTTTCAAAGTCCAGAAGTTACCGTAGAGCCAGTTATTAATGAATCTGAAGTTTCGCCGATCAAACTTTCTGAATTAAACAAACAGCCTGTAGCCCAACATTTTCAGGGAAATCGTAATTTTGGACCACCAAGAAATCAAGGTTTTCGGCCAAACCGTTTTAAACCTCAAAACCGTAGGGAAAACCAAAATTTCAAGCCTCAGCCTCCACAACCAAGCGATCAAAGCGCAGCAATACCTTTCGGTAAAACCGTTAAATTTTAAAAATACAGTTTTTACTGAGGCTGTGCTCGTGTTTTGCGTTTTTTATTATTTGAACGATTTGATAATAACAACGCAATAGATTCAATTAATAACAACGGTATTTTCGCATGGAGATGTAATTGTATGCCGAATTTTATAAAATAATGACCTACTCCCCGGATTCCGCTTTGCTGCATCCGGGGTTTCCTGGAATAGAAAAAAAACGTGAACCCAAATAGGTACACGTTTTTATATTCGATAATTCTTATTGAACAGAAAGCGTTTGAAGATTTTTCATGGATTCAGCAACAAAAGTATAAATTATTCGCTCCTTCTCTTCCTCTGTGGACAAAGAATGACGGGCAACATAACCCAAGTATTTCAATTTAACAACCATTGCGAAATCTAGCCCCCAAACCGTTTTTTCTTCGATTTGTTTCATTATTTGATCAACGGTTAAGGCTCCGGTCTGAGTTAAAAAATGGCGATCATCTGGTTTATTAACCTCGATCCATTTTTTAATCGAAATAAGAATCTGTTCATTTATATTACTCATACAAAACCTCTTTTTTAGAAAAGGACACTGTGTTTATATTCAAAATATGTTAGCATTTATTATATTATCGGTCAATACTTTGTATAAGAAGGGGTCATCGGTAACACTTTTATTATCTCAGAGGCAACCAGGGGTGGAAAGAGGCCTTTAAGGATATTACTAATGTCTTGTGGGAGAGTAGGCGCGTCCATGTGGTTATTTTGGCTTATTTAAGGACTTTTGGATGATCTTCCAACATCTGTCATCGCTTACCACCAAGAGGTTAATCAGCATGGCTCGTACTGGGACAGGGTATTTTTGCCATTCAAGACTATTACCGAGGTATCTCATCTTCTTCATACTTTTAAAAAGATTTACTAAAATTGATATAATGGCGCTAAAAGCTCGATTGTCTAGGAAACCAATTGGGATGTAAGTATACGTCATGAAAATAAAGATTTTTTCATTAATCAGAATTGACCCAACACCACTTTCCAAAATGAATTTTAAGATAGTTTTAGATATTCTTAATAATAAAAATAACTATATTTTCAAGTAATATTTTTATGAAAAGTGGCGTTGGATTGATTTAATTAAGTGATTTTGTTAATGTGTAGTTATGAAGACAAGCTCCATATCGTTTATTGCCCCGGCTTTTAATGAAAAAGATAGTTTACCAGAATTAATCTCCGAGCTACATCAAGCTGGTAAAAATTTAAATATTCCATACGAAATAATCATTGTCGATGACGGATCAACTGATGGATCTTTTGATTACTTAAAATTAAAAACCAAGGAGGATAAAAAACTTCATGTAATTTGTCATCGAAGAAATCTAGGTAAAGCGGCAGCTCTGCATTCTGCCTTCCAACAAGCTAAAGGCGAAATTTTCATAACACTAGATTCGGATCTACAGAATGATCCAAATGAAATCCCAAAAATGCTTGAAAAAATGGCTGAAGGTTATGATGTGGTAAGTGGTTGGAAATTTGACCGGCCGGATAATTTGGAAAAGCGCCTACCTTCAAAATTTTTCAATTTTATAACTAGAAAACTAAGCGGATTAAAACTTCATGATTTTAATTCCGCTATTAAAATTTATATTCGGGAAGCGGCAAAAAGTTTAAAATTATATGGCGAATTGCATCGCTACATCCCCGTACTTTTAAATAGCCAAGGCTTTAAAATTGCTGAGATTCCAACCCATACTCGGCCAAGAAAATACGGTGAAACCAAATATAAGGGTAAGAGGTATTTGAGGGGCATGTTAGACCTGATTACGGTTTTGTTTTTAACAAAATACAACCGTCGGCCCCTGCATCTTTTTGGTGGTTTGGGAATTAGTTTGAGTTTTATGGGTTTAATCATTTTAATTTATTTGGCGATATTACGTTTGTTTTTTCACCAATCAATTGGTACTCGGCCATTGTTAATTTTTGGAATTTTCATTGCTTTAGTTGGAGTTCAATTAGTATTTACCGGCTTACTAGCTGAATTATTAGTCAGGTCCTCGGATCATGATAACCTACCGATTCGGGCCGAATGGAATGGCAATGAACCTTTGGTTTAAATATAAGAACAGGATTAGGAGAACTTTAACCCTAGCAATATCAATTATTGTTCTTTTGTTTTTTGTAAAAGTTTTGCAGGGTAACTGGCATGATGTTTCAAAAAATTTCACTAAACCAAACTGGTTTTGGTTATTTTTGGCTTTTTTGGGTTTTAGTTTTTATTACTTTTTCAGGATCTACGCTTGGAAGAAAATCCTAAGGGATCTTGGACATTCAATAAGTTTTAAACAGTCTGGGGAAATAATCATGCTTTCTGAATTCACAAGATATGTCCCTGGAAATATTTGGAGTGTTTTAGGCCGGATAGGCCAAAGTGAAAAATATGGAGTTTCAAAAAACCAATCGTTTTACGCAACCTTATTGGAAATTCTTTCGTTACTTTCTGCATCAGTAGTTGTGGGAGGAATTTTTAGTTTATTCGCAAAAGATTTGCCCAATTGGTTCAAACTTTTAGTGATAATTGGAGCTATCGGTTCTATTGCTATTTTTTGGTTCTCAAAAATATTCAAAAAACTAATTACTTGGTTACTTATAAAGCTAAAAAAACCTGCAGAAATTATTACTTATTCTATATTTCAAAATTATCAATTACTGACTATCTTAATTGTCGGATGGGCTTTTTACGCCTTCGGTGGCTTGTTTCTAACTCTTGCTTTTTTCAAACTGAATCCAAACCAGTTTTTATTAATATTAGCCGCCATGCCGATTGGTTGGTTTTTAGGCTACGTTAGCTTTATAACCCCAAGCGGCATTGGAATAAGAGAAGCTAGCGTAGCCGCTATTTTAAAGGCTTCTCTGGGCGTTACAGGGGTCCTAGTGGCTTCTTTTACCCGCTTAGGCCTAACTTTAGTCGAATTCTTCTGGGTCATAGTCTTTGCTTGGAAATACCTGAAAAAGCCTGTTATTTGGTTATGGAATTTTATACGAAAACCAAAAGGAGTTGTAATCTTAGCAATTTTATTTTTTGCAATTTATTTTACGGTTATGGGCTGCTTAATGCATTCAAAGGTTATAACCGGACGCTTTGATTTGGGAAATATGGACCAGGTAGTCTGGAACACCAGCCAGGGCAGGTTTTTTCAATTTACCAATCCATATGGGACAGATGTTGTTTTAAGGTACATACATCATGCAGACCTAATTTTAGTGCTCTTTGCCCCTTTGTATTGGATTTATTCAAGCCCCTATATTCTATTAATCATTCAGGTTCTAGTTGTGGCTTATGGTGGTTGGCTAGTGTTCCGTCTTGCAAAAAAAATTCTTGGCCATGAATGGCTGTCAGCAGTTTTAGCTTTGGCTTATTTATTTTATCCAACTTTGCAAAGGGCACTGATGTTTGATTTCCATGCTTTAACCCTTGGAGCAACTTTTTCATTAGGCATGATGCTTGCTTATCTTGAAAAACGCTGGAAAACATTTATTCTATTTTCAATATTATTGGCAATGTGCAAAGAAGAATTGGTCTTGATGGTGGCAACCTTCGGCATATTCATTTTATGGCACGAACGGAAAGAATGGCGAAAAGCCATAACAATAATTATTTTGTCGCTTGCTTATTTAAGCCTAAATTTATTTTGGTTGATGCCAATGGCCAGGAATTGGCAACCCAGTAAATATAACTACCAATACCAGACTTTGGGCAATAAACCTGAATCAATATCCAAAAACCTGCTTTCGCATCCAAGGTTGGTTTTATCAATGGTGGCAGGCAACCAAGCCCGCCATCTTTATGCCGGCTTACTTGGCTCTGTAGCATTTTTGCCAGTAGCTAGTCCTTTAACTTTAGCCATAGCTTGGCCAGACTTTGCCGTAAATTTATTCAATGACCGGATTGAGCCAAGGTTGCTTAATTACCATTATCAAGCGACTATAACCGGATTTATATTCATCTCAACAATCTTTGGTATTGCCGCCATTAAAAAAAGAATTGGCCCCTGGTGGCAAATAAAAATTCAAAAAAATTCTAAATTTAGTTTAGAAATGTGTATCTTAATATTATTAATAATTACTACCGCCATTGAATCTTACCGTTTAAGCCCTCTTCCTTATTCCCAAACCAAAGATATGCGAGTTTATTGGCCAGCGCCTATGGCCCCAATTGTCAAAGAAGCCATAAAAAATGTACCGTTTGAAGCCAAAGTTTCTGCAACCAATACAGTTGGCGCACAACTTGCCCATAGGCAATATTTATTTCAATTTCCACAAGGCATAGGGGAAGCTGATTATATTTTCATTTTAATGGCCAAAGCCGGTACTTTGGAATGGCAAAGAAATCATTTACAAGCTGAGGACTTAGCCAAAGATCCAAGTTACAAATTAATCCAAAATACTGGTAATTTCTTTTTTTACCGAAAAGTAAAATAATATGGCTAAAATTATTGTGGCCATGAGTGGCGGAGTTGATTCTTCAGTTGCAGCTTTTTTGCTGAAAAAAGCAGGTCATGAAATTAAGGGTGTTTTTATGAAAAATTATGAATCCTTGGAAACCCATCAAAAAAATTGTCCTTGGAAAAAAGACCAGGATGATGCAAAAAAGATTTGCCAAAAATTGAAAATCCCTTTTGAAACCTGGAATTTTGAAAGGCAATATTCCAAATTAGTTCTTGGATATTTCTATAAAGAATACCGCTTCAACCGAACCCCAAATCCAGATATTTTGTGCAATAAAGAAATAAAATTTGGAGTTTTTTTAAAAAGAGCTTTAAAAAACGGATACGCCATGGTCGCTACTGGACATTATGCCAGAATAAAACATGACCAATTTGGCTATCATTTGCTAACAGGTGTGGACAAGAAAAAAGACCAAAGCTATTTTTTAAGCCTCTTAAACCAAAAACAATTATCTAAAAGCTTATTTCCCATTGGAAATTTAACAAAAACTCAAGTAAGAAAGATAGCTTTAAAAGTTAAATTGCCAAATGCCAGCAAGCCAGATAGCCAAGGAATTTGTTTTATTGGGAAAATTAAGCTAAAAAACTTATTAAGTAAGGAAATAAAAGCAAAACCTGGAAATGTTATGGATTCAAAAGGCCAGATTATTGGCAGGCATAAAGGCTTGAGTTTCTATACTATTGGCCAAAGACAGGGGATAAATATCCCAGGCGCCAAACCATACTATGTTGCTGGAAAAATTGAAAAAACCAACACCTTAATCGTAGCGATTGGAAAAAATGATCCAATTTTAAAAAATAAAAGTTTAATAATAAAAAAAGTTCATTGGATTATCCAAAAACCAAATATCAAAAAACTGGTATGTTCCGCAAGAATTAGATATCGCCAACCGCTGTCAGGCTGCCGGCTTTACGTAAATAATAGCAAAATTAAAGTTGATTTTAAAAAACCTATCAAAGCCATAACTCCTGGCCAATTCATAGTTTTTTATAAAAACCAAGAATGCTTAGGAAGCGCAGTAATCGAAAATGCGCTTTAATTTTAAGGCCGTAATGCTGGTGGTTGCCTTAATTTTTTCCAGGCAAATATTATAATCACAACCAAGAGAATAACTCCGCCAACAATCAATAACAGGCCTATGCGACCATCATTAGTCGTCTCGGCCTCGCTTGAATTTGTGTTTGAATCAGCCTCAGAAACAAGATTGGCATTGGTAATATCTTCATTAATATTTAAATTTGCATCTTCATTGGTATTACCATTCAGGTTAGCATTAACGTTCGTATTAACATTGACGTTTCTGTTTAAATTTGTATTCTTATTGCTGTTCAAGTTAGTGTTTTTGTTTGCGTTTAAATTTGTATTCTTGTTAGCGTTGGAATTCTTATTTGTGTTGATATTGCCATTTAAATTGGTTTTTGCGTTCGTATTAGAGTTCACCGCAGTATTTGTATTTAAGTTTGTGTTAGTTGTGCTTGCTAAAGTCGTAAAAGTCGTATCAGTGCTAACCGCCTCATTCCCAGCCGCATCTTTTGAGCGAATCCTGAAATGGTACAAAGTTTCAGCAGTCATGCTTGAAAGAGAAACGCTATGGGTGGTGATATAATCTCCCAATCCAAAAGTATTTCCGTAAATATCTGTTGGGCCGAAATCTACATAACTCGTGGCTGGTTCATTGGTTTTCCAGCTTACTAAAGCGGTATTTTTAGTAATACTACTAACTGAAACACTCGAGATTATGGGATTTGTCACATCTACGGTAGTATTGGTTTGGGCATAGACAGGTATGCCGATTAGTATAGTCAAAATAACCGAGACGAATACTTTTTTCATATTTTTACTCCTTAAGGATTATAGTATATTATATTTTAGTATGCCTTTAGTATAATGTAAAATTAAATGAAACAAATTAAACTTGGTATAGTAATTGGCTCAGTTAGGAAAAACCGGGCAACAATTCGACCAGCTAAAGCCCTGGTTGACTTATCAAAAAATTTCCCGATTGAAGTTAAAGAATTGGATCTGCTTGATTTCAACTTGCCAATTTATGATGAATCTCACCCAAAACAAGAACAGCCCTGGATTGATGCAATTAAAACTCCAGACGCCTTAATCTTAGTTTTTCCTGAATATAATTTTCGGCCATGCCCCGCAATATTGAATGCCCTGGATTATTTAAGGAAATACGAAATAAAGAATAAAATAATTGGCTTGGTTTCGGTTTCAAACGGTAATATTGGCGGAATTCGAGCCCAAGCAGTGATGCGTTCAAGTCTACCGACCTTTGGGGTTTATTTACTGCCAACTAGCGTTGCAGTTCCAAATGTTGAAAAAACTTTTCCAATCAACGGCGCTTATGATGAAAATATAAAAGAAAAATTAAAACAGCTTATCTCAGAATTAATCGATTTAACTAATAAATTAAAAAAATAATATGAGAAAAAAGGTTTTATACATATCTATACCCTTAGTAATAATTATTGGGGTTGCTATATTTATTTGGTCTGGCACCCTTGCGCCAAAAAACATTAATAATTCAAATAACAACACTAATACTATGACTCATGCATTTCCTGGGGTTTTAAGCGATGAAAAAATCGCTGATAAAAAAGCGGTGATTACCACCTCTAAAGGTGTAATTGAGTTTAATTTAGATAACAAAAATGCCCCCAAAACTGTTAGCAACTTTATTTATCTTGCTGAACTTGGTTTTTATAATGGTTTGACTTTCCATCGTGTAGTCCCAGGCTTTGTCATCCAGGGTGGAGACCCTAAAGGCGACGGTACCGGCGGTCCAGGCTACAAATTTGAAGATGAACCAGTTAAAGGAGAATATGTTGAAGGTATGGTAGCTATGGCTAATTCTGGGCCAAATACCAATGGCTCACAGTTTTTTATAACTTTAGCTGATCAAACAAAAAATTTAGCTAAAAGTTACAATTTATTCGGCAAAGTCACCAAAGGCATGGAAGTAGTTAAAGCGATCCAGCAGGGTGATGTTATGCAAAAAATTGAAATTCTTGCAAACTAATTAACCTAAAAAAGAGCCAATAAAATTTTGATGGCCCCTGAGGAATTCATTTATCTCTAAGACTTTTTTGCCAGGCAATTGGACTTTTTTTGGAATAATTGAGCCATTTGACGTGCCAATAATACAGCCCGATGGGTTTTTGCTAACTTTGCTTACTTCATTTTTTATATTCACCAGTTCAGCTTCAAATATTGCTAGTTTTTGATTTTGCCAAGTGGTATAAGTCCCTGGCCATGGATTAAGCGCCCTGATTTTCCTTTCTATTAATTCCGCTGGTTCGTACCAGGTTAATTTACCGTCTATTTTTTCAATTTTTGGTGCCATAGTAATACCCACTTCTGGCTGATTTATGGTATTTAATTTTCCAAGTAAATAAGCCAACAAATTTTTATTAATAATTTCAGCGCTTAAATCAGATAGTTTTTTTGCCAAACTTAAGCTGGTCTCAGTTTTTAAAATTGGTAATTCTTCTGAAATCAAAATTGGGCCCGTGTCCATGCCCTTATCAATTTTCATTAGGGTTACACCGGTTTTTTTATCGCCTGAAGTGATGGCATATTGGATCGGCGAAGCGCCTCGCCATCGAGGTAAAAGTGAAGCATGTAGATTTAACCAACCGTAAGGCAAGAGATTTAGTAAGTTTTCGGGGATAATTTTCCCGTAAGCAATCACAATTGCACAATCAGCTTTGAATGAATTTAATAAGGCTAAAATATCATTGTCTTTCAAGGAATCAGGAGAAAGAATAAATAAATCTTTTTCCTTTGCATAAACTTCAATCGGGCTAGATTTAGGAACCTGGCCCCTACCTGCAGGTTTGGATTTTTGGGTTAAAACACCAACAACTTCGATGTTTGGCAAACCTAAAAGGGCAGCTAGAGACGGAATCGCATAACTCGGTGTGCCGGCAAATAGTACCCGCCACTTTTTAGGAATTTTTTGGTGGTTCACCTTGGGTGTATTTTAAGGTTTTATCAATAAATAAAATCCCATTCAAATGATCAATCTCATGTTGAATTACTCGCGCAAACATGTCTTTGGCTTCAAATATTTTTTGTTCACCTTTATCATTCATAGTTTGGACAGTAATTTTTTTTGACCTTTTTACTAAACCCCAAACCCCTGGTACCGAAAGGCAACCCTCTTCCATTATTGCCTTACGCCATGAAAATTTGGCAATTGCGGGGTTTATCAAGACCAATGGCTTATCCTTAGTATTAATAATGCAAACCTTTAAATTCGAACCGATTTGCGTGGCGGCAATGCCAATGCCATCAGAACTTAACATCGAATCCATTAAATCTTCAATTAAAAGCTTAAAGCTCTTTTGATTAACCAAAAAAGGATCGACTAATGTAGTTGGCGCTCTCAAAATTTGATTTGGGATAGTGATTATTTTTTTAATTGCCATTTTTAAATACTAAATGAAAAATCTATTTTGTCAACCGCACACCACTTTTATAGGGATTTGGTTTTGGTTGTAGATTTCTCCGCCGCCTTCGCTTAAGGTTCGGCAATGGCGGGCAGGGATATCGCTGTAGTTATAGGGATATAGAAAAATCCTTAAAACCACGACTACCGACGATACGGATGTTTACACCTAAAACTTATAACCGTAACTATTATTAGAAAGTGGTGCGGGGCCAGGCTCCTCAGCTGATTGAGGGTGGATTGACCTTAACCATATAATCCTCTGGTAAATTTTCATTTAAAATCTTTAATATCCAATCAAAGTCATTTAGAGGGCCTTTTATCAAAAAATTACCAGGATTTTCAATTAGGTTAAATTTTTGGCTTATTTGTTTTCGGACATAAGAACTGAGGGGAATTTTAGCAATATTGTTTCTTGAATTTGTTTTTAATGATATAAGCGTTCCAAAAGGAGGGTAATTAAAGTTTTTCCGTTCTTTTGAAATCCTGTTGGCAGTTTCATCTAGGTTTACCAGTGAATTGGCAATTGAATTTTCTTTTTCATATGTTTGTATAAAAAAACTGTTTTTTGGCTTTAAGTGCTGAGCTACCGATATTATTGAATTTATTATCGATTCTTCATTGCGATATTCGCTGTTATTACGGGCAGTTTCGGGATTTAAAATTATTAAATTATCAAATTTAACATTTAAATACCTGGTTATAGCTGAAGTACCGACAATATTTTTAATATTATCAAGAGCTATAGCCTTGCTGTTTTTCTCAAAAATCAAGATGTTGCCATCTTTAATTATATTTTTTAATATTTGCGAAATTTTTTGGATGCCCAAGCCTTTTAATTTCAAATTTGAACCATGACAATTAGGGCAAATTTCAGGCGGTAATACTGTTAAATTATCGATTTTGCATTTAAGGAGTTTATCGCCGTTACAACCCGTTGATGGCGTTAAAGGATTTTTGCATTTTGGGCAAAAGACTGGCAGTTTGCAATCGTCACAAATTAATAACCTTGCTTCTTCTTTGCGGAAAACTAACCAAAAGTTTTTCCCGTTTGCCACTCGATCCAGAACTGATTGATTTATATAAACTTTTTTTTCTTCAAAAGATTCTAAGTTTCTGTCGATAATGATTGGTTTTAAATTTTCACTAATCTTTCTAAATTTTAAAACTGGGTTAAAACTTAAAATCGTAGGACTTTGCCACCTTGCTAATAAAGTTAAATTCACCCCTTGAATATATGCAACTGCTTGGGCTAACTTTCTAACATCCAATCTTGGGGCTTGATCAAAGGCGAAGTATCCATCGTCATCAGCCTGATCAATTATTACCCTGGCCAAGCGGGGTAGGGGATAAAGCAAACCACTATGAGTTACGATAATTAATTTCACTTTATGAATTTTTTGCAAGGCATTTAGCTTTTCTTTTTTTGAAAGTTTTGAATGTATAAAAATTGAATTTTCAGGAAAATTTTTTAGCCAAGTTTCCGCATACTGATAAGCTGGAATCACAACCAAACTAGGATAATTTTCCTTCTTAACTTTTTTTAACCAAATTTTTATTAATTTTTCTCTTTCATGCAAATTTTGGGCAATAAACAATTTTGCTTGGATTTTGCTTGGATTTAAAGAGTATTCACTTGCTTTTATATCTGGCGTAATGCCTAATAAAACTTGACTTATGGGAGTTAGGGTGTTCTCAGCAAGCCAATTACTCAATAAAATTTGAAATCTTGAAAGTTTTTCAAAATTTTTCTGTTTTGACAAATATTTTATTTTTTTCAAATCGATGGTTTCTTTTTTTAAAATATTCCAAACCACTCCCCTGATTGCTTGCTTGCCAAAAGGAATTTCGACTACTTCACCGATATCAGGGTTTTGACCCTTTTTTGAAAATTGATAATCCAATAAAGACAACTTTTTCGGTAATCTTCTTAAGGGGACAACTGAAAATAAATTATTTTGCATGCTTTAATCTTACAAAATTATGGGAATATATGCTATATTTGTTTAATTTTCTTTTATTGTCGCTTTAAAACCGCCCAGGCATTGACCTAAGCCAAAATTGACCCCACAAATATTGCAGTCTTGATTGTTTCTTAATTTAACTTTTACAGTGCAGGCAGCTTATTTTTTGAAATGAAATGTTGGTATCTAATCATTGTGGTTGCCAAATACTTAATTGATAGCCAATTCCAAATGGAGCTTTATTATATAAAGTTTCAACTTTAGTATTAAGGCTATTAATAGTCCCGAGCATCTGGGCTAAGCTGTAAGCGCCGCACGACATTACTTTGGCAATAGTTTTTTGATCTAACGAAAATAAAAATTCTTTTAAGGAATTATTATTAAAAGCATTATTCCAATTATTATAAAAAATTTGAGCATCAGGAAGTACGCCCTCAGGCGACGCCTCCGTAATTCCAGTGACTACGTCACCAGATGCAATGACCGCTATCCTGAAATTTGAGTTTATTAATTCTTTTTGCAGTTTAATTCCAAAATCAAAATGTTCTCTTAAACTGGCTTTTCGAGTTGAAATTAAACTCCATTTGACTTCATTTAATAAATTATTCAGATGCAAAATAGGAATGCCAGCCCCATAATTAATCTCTTCCTTAATAATTGTGGAAACCGGCCAAGTTGATTCCATTAATTCCTTAAGATGATAAGTAAAAATCGGGGAACCAAAAGCCTGCGTACTCGTTGTTAAATCGCCAAATTCAGCAAAATTTGCCTTATATACTTTTGCCAAGTTAAAAGTATAGACATTACCAACGCTAGTTGCATGCGGATTAAAACAAATTATAATGTCTACTTTTTGGGAATGCAAAATTTCAGCCAAGTTTTTAAAGGCAGAACTTAGCTCGGTTAAGGCCTTTTTTTTCGATTCGTGAATAGTCGGCAATAGAAGTGGAGAATGGGGGACTAGTGCCGATAAGATAATGCCCATAATTACAAATTAGCATTATTTAACTTTTCACCCACTGGATGCAATTCAGCTACGCGACTATTGATAAGTATTATATTCTTTTTGTTATATCCAAATTGTTTCAATAGTTCACGGGAAGGTATGCCCCTGCGTAAACCATTAGAAATTACTGAAATTCCTGCCTCGCCTTTGACTTGAACTAATTCACCATCCCTAAGCTTTAAAGGCTGACCTTTTGAATATTTATTTAACTCTTCGTTGGTTATGGTCAAGGTTGGGCGGCGGTTTGGGAACCTTGATTTTAATATTGATTTATCTAAAATCGGATACCATACGCCTTGTTCAATCCAGACTACACCACTGCCTTTTATCTGCACTAAAGCACCAGCTGGGTAGGCGCTTGCATTGGAGACTTGAATCCCGTCTAAATAATCAGTCAGATCCTCAAAAGAAACGTCTTCAACTTCTTCAGGGTTAAACCCTAAATTTTTAAAGATTTCCTGGGATTGAATCAATCTTTTCTCATCGCCGCTTAACAAATAAATTTGCATATCTGGGGTTCTAACTAAAGAATAATTTGGCAGTCTTATATTTACTCCGCGAGGATAATTTTCCAAAGCATCTTGTGTTATTGGCAAAACTTTTGAATAATCACCGCCAAAACGAGTTACAAAAGCGGCACGAGTTTGGATTGCTCTACGTTCGCCATTTTGGATCAACCAAATGCCAGGTGATTTGCCGACTCTAACCAAAGAGCCATCGGGGTAAATTTTGGCAAACCATTGGTTATAAAGGGTGTAAAAATTATAATTACCGTTATAAACATGTGGGGTGTAATTATACAGTCCAGCCGTAGCTTGATTTTCAATGATGACTGTTGAAATTTTTGATCCGCTTAAATCCGTAAAAGTATAGGTGCCGCCGGCTTTAAAGGAATAATTTCCTGGTAAATCAAAATATTGCCTAAATTGCCAAGTAGCAAAATCCATTTGCCGGTAAAAACCGGCTGCTTTTGTGCTGCAACCGCCACTGTCAGGACAACCATATCCCATGGCATAATCAAGCAATCTTTGGGATGGAGCCTGATGGGTTAAAAGGCTTGATTCTTTTTGTAAAGTCACCAAGATTACTTTCGGATTAATATTATATAATTTACCGATTTCAATAATTGCCTCGCTAACCGGTTTAGTAACTTTATTAAAATCTTCAATTTGCCTATTTGCCAAAGTTCCGCCTCGCCTGGCTAAAAAGTTCTGGACATCGGCAACGCTCATACTGCCTGAATCGATAAACTCTTCATCACTTATAATCCGGCCGGGATTAAAAGCAGCAAAAACCGCGTTTGCTGAAATTAACAACAAAAATCCGCTAAAACAAAAGCTCAGGCTTAATATTGCTTTAATTTTCATAGTGTTAATACTCTACAAAAAATTTTAATAAATTGCAAGGATTGATGCTTGCTTAAATTACTAAAATTCTTTAATTTAATTGTATGCAAAGGATAAATTATAAAGGTTTTAATATTGATATTGGCGATAAAGATCAAATTTTTCAAACTCTTATCAATTGTCTACAGACCAACGGCTGCAAACAGGTCCTGACTTTAAATCCAGAATTTATAGTAAAGGCCGGTAAAAATGTGGGCTTAATAAACCTGAACAATTCTTGTGAATTAGTGATAGTTGATGGCTTTGGCTTGGCTTGGGCGTTAAAAAAATATGCAAAAAAAATATTGCGCTATCCAGGCGTTGATATAATGCATGATTTATGCGCTTATGCCGAAAAGCATAACCTTAAAGTTGGCATCTTTTTATCAGCCAATGGCTTATCAAGTGAAGATGAAATAAGACAAGCATTTTTAAAATTATTTCCACAAATTCAGATTTATATTTTTTACCAAAACGAAACAACGATTCAGGATATCAATAATCAAAATCTAAGCCTGCTTTTTTTAACTTTAGGCCAAACCATGCAAGAAAATTGGATATTCGAAAATAAAAATGCTTTAAATTGTAAAATTGCGATTGGGGTTGGCGGAGCTGTAGATTTTATTACCGGGGCCAGGAAAAGAGCACCTAGGTTTTTTAGGCAATTAGGCTTAGAATGGCTTTGGAGGCTGATAACCCATCCAAAAAGGTTAAAAAGGATTTGGAACGCTACTTTTGGTTTTTGGCATACAATTTCATTTAAATTATGATAAACAAAATTCGGGTCAGATTCGCTCCCTCACCAACCGGGAGCATGCATATCGGCGGCTTAAGGACGGCATTATATAATTACTTATTTGCAAAAAAAAATCACGGGGCTTTTATCCTGAGGATTGAAGATACTGACCAAAAAAGAACAGTGCCCGGAGCCTTGGAAGAAATAATTACCATTCTGAATGCTTATGGGCTCGCTTATGATGAGGGTCCAATTTTGGTTGGAAATAATCTTGAAGAAAAAGGCAATCATGGTCCCTACGTCCAATCAAAAAGATTGGAACACTACAAAAAAGCAACCAAGGAATTACTAGAGCAGGGGAGTGCTTACCGTTGTTTTTGCACCACCGAAAGGTTAAATGCTTTAAGGCAAAGCCAGGAAAAACAAAATTTGCCTCCTGGTTATGATGGCTTCTGCCGCAACCTTCCAAATGCTGAAATAGAAAGGAATATCAAGGCGGGCATGAATTTTGTCGTAAGGTTTATGATGCCAAGAGAAGGAAAAACTGAAATTATTGACTTAATCCGAGGTCAAGTGAGTTTTAACCATATCGTCTTGGAAGATGCGGTCTTGCAAAAATCTGACGGCTTTCCGACCTATCATTTAGCCAATGTTGTCGATGATCATTTGATGGAAATCAGCCATGTCATTCGCGGTGAAGAATGGCTGCCTTCTTTACCCTTGCATTTTTTAATCTATAAGACTTTTAATTGGCAACCGCCGGAATTTGCGCATTTGCCATTAATGCTAAGTCCTACTCACAAAAAATTATCCAAGCGTGACGGTGATACAGCAGCAAAAGATTATTTAAAGGAATATTTGCCCAATGCTATATTAAATTTCATCGCATTGCTGGGTTGGAATCCAAAAAATAACCGGGAATTTTACCTAACTCCTGATGAGATGATCGAAGATTTTGAAATTAATAAAATAAACAAAGCTGGGGCAATATTTGAAGTAAAAAAATTGAACTTTTTAAATCATGAACACTTAAAACAATATCCGATAGGAGATTTAGCAAAAAAGATTGATTTAAAACTTGATAGTTCAGAATTAAAAAAATATTTACCCATGGCTCTGGAAAGGGCTGAAAAAAATTCTGACATTCCTAAACTCATCAGTTTTTTGATCACTGACGATATTGCTTATAAACCTGAATTATTAATCCCCAAAGACGCTGAAGCTAATATTACTAAAACTAATCTAATAAATATTAAGAATTATCTTACTGAATTAGGACCAGAGGAATGGCTTTCTGCCTTGAAAATCAAGGAAAAAACTATCAAATGGATCAAGCTTAATGGCAAATCTAACCAAGAAATGCTCTGGCCATTAAGAGTTGCTTTATCAGGTTTGGAAAAAAGTCCTGATGTTTTTGATATTGCTTATGCGCTGGGGAAAGGCAAAACCCTATCTAGGATAGATAATGCGATCAATTCTTTAAAATGACTTGATTTTATTGGCAATTTGTGATATAGTGCTTTTGCTATGATCAAAAATAAACTACAAAAACCAGTAAAAATCGGCTTAGCCCTCATTATGAGTGCTTTTTTGGCGTACCCAAGCTTTGGAATAGCCCAATTAGCCAATCAGAACCAAAATACCAATTCAATAATAGGGGATAATACAAATACGCAAATTATAGCTCCTCAAATTTTAACCACGGATTTAGAAAATTTTACAACTGATGAGCTTAATAAAAATATTCAGGAAAAGCAAGATCAGAAAAAATTAATTGAAGAAAGACTTCAGAAATATAAGGAAATAATTGCTGAAAAGCAAAAAACTGCAGCTAGCTTAAATAATGAATTGTCACTTTTAGAAGCGCAAATTGAAAAAACCCAGTTGGATACTCAGGCCCTAGGCTTTACGATTGAAGAAAAACAGCTTCAAGTCAGTGCAACCCAAAAAGCAATTGATGGCAAAGAAAATGATTTAAAAAAGCAAAGATCTTATTTAGAGGATTTAGTCAGGACTATTAACCGTTATGATAGGCAAGGCCAATTAGAAATGTTGATTGCCCATAGTTCATTTTCTGAAGTTATTAATGATATTCGTGCAACCTCAAGCCTGCAAAATGAGGTTTCAGATTCCTTAAATGAGCTTAGGTCAGTAAAAAGTAATTTAGAAAGAGAAAAAAATGAAAGAGAAAGGCAAAAATTAGAATTACAGGGTTTACAGAAAGATTTAGAAGGCACTATCGTAAACCTTGACGAACAAAAACAATATAAAGGCAAAATACTAGACGAAACCAAATCCAATGAACAGGTCTACAGCAATCTCTTAGAGCAATCTAAGCAGGAACAATTAAATGCGGATTATGATATTCGAAACCTCCAAGAAAAATTAAAATCAAGACTTGGGGATCAAAATACAAACAGTGCGGATCAACTTTCAATTTTTACTGGCAACCGGAATGTTCAACTGGCTTGGCCAATATCACCAGGCAAGGGTATAAGCGCATATTTTCATGACCCGACTTACCCTTATCGAAAATATTTTGAACATCCAGCGATTGATATCCCGATCAACCAAGGGACGGCTATCGCCGCAGTGGATGATGGCTATGTAGCTAGAGCAAAGAATGGGGGATTTGGCTACAGCTATATTATGCTTGTTCATTCAAACAGCATTTCTACAGTATACGGACACGTAAGCCAGATTAATGTTGCCGAAGACACTTATGTCAAAAAAGGGCAAATTATTGGTTTGAGCGGTGGCTTGCCAGGTACGCCTGGATCAGGCAGGTTGACTACTGGCGCTCATTTGCATTTTGAAGTTCGGTTAAATGGTATTCCAGTTAATCCGTTGGACTACTTGCCTTAAAAGTCTCATAGAACTTTTTAGATTTAGCTTAGTACCCATGTTAGTAATAACTAACGCTTTTTAGATATAAACTGAATTGACTTATTTTCACGTTAATATTAGTTTAAGGCCAGACAGTCTTACCGTTTGTAAATTGACAAAATTAAGAGAATCCTAAAAGGAGAATAGGCTATGAGAAGGTCTACTACCGCAGTAGTTGCGTTTATTGTTGCTGTTCTTGCTCTAATATTCGTATTTCAATTATCTCCTGAGAAACCAAGCATTTTAAGCATCACTCGTGAACTTGATTGGAGGCAAGTGAGTGATCGGTCGGATTTTTGGAGATTTGCCTGGCGTGTTAAAGCTGATAATTTCATACCCTTGCCTGACGAAAAATGGGAGCAGCCGTTATTTATTTCACAAATCACAACATGGCCGGCTATGAATAAAATCAGCATATCCACTTATGACCGAGACGGAAGACTTTATGACCTTTGGCTCTTTGCTGATCAGATTTATTGTCGGGAATTTTGGCAAAAGACGAATATTGGAGCCATGATCGCAATAAAGCGAGATGCAGGCTTTCCTCTTGATTCGACTCAAATTAGACTTTTGGACCAAGTAAATATAGCTGACAGTCTTATTGCCGTAGATACGACATTTACCGAGCCGGTTTCATAAAACCAAAATTCAGTAATAAACTTTTCACCGCTTTTCACCGCTTCGTATTGAGGCGGTGAATTTTTTTATGTGTAAAAATCTTAGGGTAGGGGGTTGCTTAATAAAAATATTAATACTAATTGACTGTCGTACAATATATCTTAGACGACACATAAGTATCAAATAACCTTATAAAGCTCAATTAACTTTAATCTAGATAATAGCCGATAATATTACTATCAAAACCCCCACTGTAAGGCTCTGTAGTGCGATTCCAGAAGCTTTATCTACCTCAAACTGTACTTTATCGTGGAATTTGAAATAACCCTTTAAAAGCGTTTTATAGGGTTTTTTATTTTTGTAGAGAGTTAAGTAGTCTGGCAAAGCTGACCAAAAACTACCCCATAAGATGAAATACCAATATCTTCTAAATAAAGTTAAAAGGATAATTTCGATTAATATGGTTAATACCAGATCTGGTCCAAAAAATTTATAATAGGTTTTCAAGCTATGGGTATATTTTTTTGGGATGGGATAATTCCAGTGTGGCAAAGCATCTAGAATAAAATGTGTCGCAAAACATATTGGCGCGCTTAAGACAGGATTACCTATTGCTAAAGAAATTGTCGAGCCGGCTAAAACATGAACTGAAAGTAACATAAGTTATTTGTAATAAACTCTTGAAGGGACAGTTACGTCTATATATTGAAAATTTTTATTTTTTATTTTTTCTGAATAGGCTAAAATCAAAGCATCAATTTGCCTTTGAACCGAACTTGAGCGATCAACCTTAATTTCCCTCTCCCCTATCAACTTTATGACCGCTGTTCGATCAGGAGAATTTTTAATCAGTATAGATTGAATTGTCAATTTTTTTTCTTTTTGTCCAGTTATGGCTTCAGTAAACTGATTTAAAAAACTTATATCTGCTTTGGAAACAATATTTTGGCCTAAAGAAATATTTTCCGGTAAGGTTTCTAATTGCAATTCAATGGCTGATTGGTTTGTATTTGGAATTAAAAAATTTGACAGAATGCCAGCACTGTCAATTCCAATTATTTTGTCGTTAATCTTTAAAATAAAATTAGGCTTTTGTTCAATAACTTTAAGAATTAAAGTATCAGGCATTGATTTAGAAACTTCTAGTTTAGAAAAAATCCACCTTTCTTTTAATCGTTTTTGGTAAGCGTTTTTATCAAATCCCCAAAGCTTGTCCTGCTTAAAAAACAAGAGCCACCTGGCTTTCATTTGCCTCAAGGTCAAATCTTTTAGCTCTGCTGCGGAAAAATTATAATCACCGCTAATTTTAACTTTTTTAATCTGCCAGGAAGGCAGACCATAAAATAAATAAATAACTGCGATTATAAAAAAAACAAATATTGCTAAAACTGATTTTGGATGCCTTAACAGCCAATGGCCACGCTTAGAACCTAAGTACTGCAAATTGTAATACTTTTTATCCAGCAACCTCTTTTCCATTGTTTACTTTTTTGTAATTTTACTGATTCCATGCATAAACGGCTGTAAAGCCCCAGGTATCAAAATATCGCCATTAGGTTGCTGGTAATTCTCCAATATGGCAATTAAAATCCTGCCTATAGCAAAAGCCGTCCCATTTATCATATGCAAATGACAATTTTTTCCATCTTTAGCTTTAAAACGGATATTCAGTGCACGGGCCTGAAAATCCGTGGTATTAGATGTTGAATGGGTCTCACGATATTCGCCTTTACCTTGGTTTTGGCCAGGCATCCAGCATTCGATATCGTAAGTCTTAGAGGATGGGAAACCCAGGTCCCCCGCGCATAATTGCACAACTTGATATGGCAGGCCCAAACCCTTCACCAATTCTTCCCCAAATTTTAAAAGTTTTTGGTGCTGTGATTCAGAATCTTCTGGTTTGCAAAATACGAACATTTCCAATTTATCAAATTGGTGCACGCGTAAAATGCCCTTTGTGTCTTTACCGTGGCTTCCAGCTTCACGCCGAAAACATGAAGAAAAAGCAATGAACTTTTTTGGTAAGTCTTTTTCAAGAATTAATTCATTGGCAAAATACGGGCCCACTGATTGTTCAGCTGTACCGACTAAATACTGGTTATCCTTAACTAAATGGTAGACTTCTTCTTCACCGCCTTGGGCCAAATAACCCATGCCTTCCATAAATTCTTGGTTAATGATTACAGGCGGCACAATCGGGGTAAAACCCTGTTTTATTAATTTACTAAAGCTATATTGAATCAGGGCAAATTCCAATAAAGCCGCTTCCGCTTTAATATAACCAAACCTTGAGCCAGAAACTTTAGCCGCACGTTCAATGTCAATAATTTCTAATTTCTCACTTAAAGCTAAATAATCTTTGGGATTTTGGATTTTAGGCTTATCCCCTACTTTTCTTAATACCTTATTTGAACTTGCATCAATTCCTGGCGGAACATCTGCCTGCAAAATATTTGGCAGGTTTTTTATTGATTTAGTGATTATTTCATGTTGTTGTCTGGCTGCAGTCTTTAATTTACTGATTTTGTCTGAAAGTTTTTTAAGTTCAATGATTTTCTTTTTTTTATTAACTGGATCTAAAGCGGTTATTTGCTTGTTTGCCTGGTTAATTTCGCTTTGGTATTTCTCTAATTCAGTAAGTAGATTAGGCTTTTGAGTTTCTTGGATTTTTTTAAGGGTAGATTTTGCGGTTTTTTCCAAAGCCAAACCGCCACGTTTTCTGTACGCATTAAAATATCTATCTGAATTTTTTATAAAATCTTTATAATCTATCATAAGCCCAGTTCGCTATGTATTGACTTTAAGCTATTTAAAACGTTATTAATGTGCTCTGAAAATTCAATTCCCAATTCTTGGGCGCTTTTAAATATTTCTTCACGATTTATTTTACTGGCAAAACTTTTTTCCTTTAATTTTTTCATGACTGCTTCAATGTTTACTTCCGAAAGCTTTTTAGTCGGCCTGACTAAGGCGACCGCAATGATAAAGCCTGATAATTCATCTACTGCGAAAATGGCCTTCTTTAACAATGTGTTTCTTGGTTCACCCGTATGTTCTGCATGGGCCAAGATAGCTTTTAAAAAATTTTCAGGATAACCAAGCCTTTTAAGTTCCTCTACGCCTTTAAAAGGATGGTCTTTTAGAACTGGATATCTTTCATAATCAAAATCGTGCAATAAACCAACTTGCCCCCAATATTCTTCATCTTCTTTGAAAATTTTGGCATAACTCCGCATTACTCCTTCTACGGCTAACATATGTTTTTTTAAATTTGGATTTTTAACCCATTTATCTAAAATTTTTAAGGCATCAGTTCTTGAAGGCAAATTCATTTTTTATTCTTATTTTCTGGCCTTAAAGTCGGGAATAAAATAACTTCTTTAATTGAATGGCTATTGCTTAAAATCGCGGCTAAACGGTCTATGCCAATGCCGGCGCCTGCCGTTGGGGGCATGCCGTATTCCATTGCCTCGACAAAAATTGGATCTGTGCCTTGGGCTTCCTCATCACCTTGCTTTTTTAAAGCCTCTTGCTCTTGAAAGCGTAGTGCCTGGTCAATTGGGTCGTTTAATTCAGTAAAGGCCTTAACCACTTCAGCCCCAGAAATCACTAGTTGAAACATTTCAACTATTTTTGAATTTTCAGCTTTTCTTTTAGCCAAAGGCGACAATTCAGCGGGATAATCGTAAATAAAGGTTGGATGATGGACATTTGGCCTGACTTTGCTTTTCCATAGTTCATCTATTAATTTCCCCCGACCCATTTTTTTATCAACCTCTATACCGAGTTTTTTTATTGTAGCCCGTAAGTCCTTATCTGATATTTCTAGGACATCTATCCCGGTTGCTTTTTTGATGGCTTCAATATATGAAACTCTTGCAAATGGTGGTTCAAAATCCAACATTTTCCCATCAAATTCAAAATTCAGTTTACCCTTTACTTTTTCAAAAGTAGAAATGACCAATTTTTCGCAAAAATCCATTAATTGCCGGTAATCCCAGTAAGCCGCATAAAATTCTATTTGGGTGAATTCGGGATTGTGCTGAGGGCTTAAGCCTTCATTCCTAAAACACCTGGCAACTTCATAAACTTTTTCAAAACCGCCAATGATTAAGCGTTTTAAATACAGCTCAGGCGAGACTCTTAAATACAAGTCTGCATTTAAGGCGTTATGGTGGGTAATAAAGGGCTTAGCCGTTGCTCCGCCAGCAACAGTTTGTAAAACCGGGGTTTCAACTTCAATAAAATTTTCTTCTTCCAGAAATTGGCGCATTGCCTTCAGCATTTTTATCCTGATTTCAGCGGTAAATTTTGATTCTGGATTTGATAACAAATCAATTTCCTTTTGCCGGTAGCGCTGTTCCACATCAGTTAAGCCATGGATTTTATCTGGTAAAGGCCGCAAGGCTTTGCTCAACAAAAAAACCTCAAGCGCTCTTAAAGTCTTTTGGCCAGTTTTTGTCAAAAAGGGTTTACCACTGATTTGTATGAAATCTCCAATATCCAACCGTTCAACAAGTATTTCATACTTATTTTCCAAATCACTTTTGCTGACGAAAATTTGGATGTTCCCACTTTGATCCTGCAGGTCTATAAAAGTCGAACCACCATGCCTTCTTAAGCCACGAATCCGGCCGACCGCATTTAATGTTTTATCACCTTCTTTGAAACCAACAAGAATTTTTTCAATTGAAAAACTTTTGGCGCAATTGTTTGGATAAGGATTGATGCCGGCTTTTCTAATCTCTTCCAAGCGTTTAAGCCTAACACTTCGCTCGTCGTTAATATCGTATTTCATAGTAAAAATTTATCATTTATTCTGCTAAATGACAATGTTTTGGCTATTTAATATTTAACTATTTTATTTTGACTATTTTGGCTTCTACAGCACCAGTCGGGGTATTAATAACCGCAGAATCACCCACCTTTTTACCTAAAAAAGCATGGCCAAAAGGTGAAACGTTAGAAACCCTGCCATTGGCCGGATCCGCTTCGTTTGAACCAACAATGCAAAAGACCCTTGGTTTATCATTTACCAGAACTTCGACAGTCGAACCAACTTGAATAATATTTGAGTTGGTTGGTAAAATAACTTCGGCGTTTTTGATAATGTTTTCTAATTCAACAATCCGGCCTTCAACAAAAGACTGTTCATTTTTTGCTTCTTGATATTCCGCATTTTCCGAAAGATCGCCTAGTTCTTTAGCTTCTTGTATACGGTCTGCGAGTTCTTTCCTTTTTTCAGATTTTAAAAACTGGATTTCGCTTTTTAACTTCTCAAAACCCTCAGGCGTAACAAATTGTTTATCCATATAAAGCTTAAAATTAATTAGTATGGTAGACAGAATATGCAATATCTGAAAATCTGTCAACTCCTTAAAAACATGAGGTTTTAAAGGCTATTCTCGGTTCTTGTTAGCCTGGCTAAACCAATATTCAAAACCTTTCCTAGCAATTGGCAAGGCTTGGACATTACCCTCTCCGCCGCCTTCAACCAGCACGGCGATGGCAATTTCCGAATTTTCACAAGGCGCAAAACCTATAAACCAAGCATGGGTTTTATTAGCGTTGCCAAATTGGGCAGTGCCGGTTTTTCCACAGGCTGGGACTGAAAGAGCTTGCAGGCCCCGAGCGCTCCCAGAGCTGACAGCCAAACGCATGGCAGCCTGAACGACTTTGAAATCTTCGGGCTTAGCGATTTGCTTACGGATAATCTCGGGTTGGACTTCTTGAATAATATTACCATTATTATCTTGAAAATTTTTAGCTAAATGCGGTTTATACAAAACTCCTCCATTTGCCACGGTGGCTGTAGTTAATGCCATTTGCAATGGAGTCACCAATAAATCACCTTGGCCTATGGCAAAATGGTAAGTATCGCCAATATACCAAGCTTCACCTTTGGTTTGTTCTTTCCAAGCCTTGCTAGGCAGGAATCCAGGCCTTTCCCCGGGTAAATCAATTCCTGTTTGGGAACCTAAGCCAAAAGCACGGGCATATTGAGTCATACGATCAATACCTAGCCCGTCAAAAGACTCTGTACCGCCGCCAATTGTGTAAAAAAAAGTATTTACTGAATCTGCAATAGCCTTATAGACATTAGTTACCCCGTGCCCGCCGGCTTTCCAATCTGGAAAAAACCATTTATCAATTTTAATTCCTCCGGTACTTAAAACTGTGGTTTGGGGTGTGATAATTCCTTGATCCAATGCAGCTATGGCTATTACTGGTTTAATAGTAGAACCAGAAGGATATTCGCCGGCAATTGCCCGAAAATACAACGGTTTCTTTGGATCATCTACCAATTTTTTATAATTTTCTTGAGTGATTCCGGAAACAAAAGCATTATTGTCATAACCGGGTACGCTAACCATTGCAAGTACGCCACCGTCCCTTGGATCTATAGCCACCACAGTAGCGCCGAAATTTTTTGAATTTTTTACCGCTGAATTTGCGGCATCATAAAGCAACTTTTGCAAATTTGAATCGACGGTTAAAACTAAATTTTTTCCAGGCACAGGATCTTCAGCAGCAATTATCTTTTGTTCGCGCTTTTGGGCGTTTACCTCAACCGAAGATTTTCCACTGATCCCCCGCAATTGATTCTCATAAAAGTATTCCAGACCTGTTTTACCGATTAAATCATTAAATCGGTAATCATTATTTTCTTGTTTACTGAGTTTTGCCCACTCCTGATCAGATATTTTTGCGGTATAACCGATCAACTGGCTGAAAATTAAACTATCTAGATAATGCCGCCTGGGCGTGACTTCAACCTTTACCGCTGTTTCATCTTTAAAATTTATTTTTAATTTTAAAGCTTCATCGTAATTAATATGTTCCTTAATAGTTAATAAATCCGTACTGGTACTTTTTACGGTTTTAAGTGGCTGTAAAATTTCTTCAACAGGAATCTTTGAATTTTTAGAAATTTTCAACAACTGTTTCTCCTTTAAAATTGGATCTTTTTGCAAATCAGCTGGAATAATCCCTAAAGTGAATTCACCAATATTTTCTACTAATTTTTTCCCATTACGGTCAAAAATAATCCCTCGGGGGGATGGCGTACTGACAATTCTTAATCGGTTATTTTCTGCCGAATCACGATATTGAATACCTTTGGCTAATTGCAACCAAAAACCTCTGACTAGCAAAATAATGATTAAAATTAAAAATAAATAACCGACAAGTTTTATCCGGCTTGGCAAAAATTGCTGTTTTAAAGTTGGTGAGTCGCTGTTTTTCGATTCTAAAGTTGAATCGCTGAACTCAAAACTTTTATAGGATTTGATAATCTTTGATTTCCCAAAATTTGAATCGCTTAAAATTTCAAATGGATTGGGCTGAACCATAAGAAAATTTTTGGATTACTTTTTTACTAAACCATCTAGCAAAAATACCGCCAAAAAATACCAAAATAATTTCAATCAAAGCTATTGTAATAATTTGCTTGGTAAACCAGGTTGAATTTGGCCTGGTATTCGAAAAATTTAACAAATAAGCCAGGCCAATTAAGGACCAGGTAAAAAAAATCCTGACTGCTTCACCTATTAAAGCCAAACCGAATAATGATGCACCTGAATGGTTGGTGAACCATTGATTTTCTACGATTGAAACTACCAACCAAATGCCCAGAAGGGTTACGGTTAAAATTGGAAAACGGGAACTTTGCATGAGGTCAACCAATATGGCAGAAGGTATTATTTGGTTTTTTATAATGCTATGATTATTCGTCCAGACGGCAATAATTAAGAACGTCCCAAGCAAGTTTAAAACCCAGCCAATTGAAAAAATGTTTGAAAAACCCATCTGAATGACGAAAAAAATGATTACAAAAATTAAGTTTTTTATAAAGTTTTTCATTGGTTGTTCAAAACCATTAGGACATTCAATTTATCATAAGAAATAGATGGAATTACTGAAGCGCTTTGGAATAAAGCGCCTGGATTCTGTTCAATTTTAGAAATAGCGCCAATTAATAAGCCATTAGGGACTTTTGGATCTAAATCTGAAGTCACGATAGTCTGAGCTTCTTTTAAAACTTGGTTTTGAGGTACTAAATTTAAGCGAATGCCCACGCCTTTTTCGCCGTTAATAATCCCAGGACTACTAGTTTCGTTTTCAACTCTGGCTGCTACATTCATGCCGTCCGAGGTCAATAATTTCAAGCTGCTGGTAGCTTCGCCAACCTCATAAATTATGCCAATTAATACGCCATTAACGGCTAAAACTGGCGAACCAATGATAATCCCCTGCTGTTTGCCGGCATCCAATAAAATCTGCTGGGCAGAAGTTTGTGAACGGCCGATTACCCTGACTGGTATTCCCTTAAGCTTATTTCTGTTTAGAAACTCTTCTTCTGATTTTAAAATCTGTAGTTCTGAAAGTTGACGATTTAAGCTGGCCTGATTGATTTCCAAGTCTATAACCCTTTGCTGGAGAATTTTATTTTCTGTCATCAGGTTTTCTTTTTCTTCGCGGCCTTTAAAAAGTTCACCGATTTTATTAGTTGAAGTACTTGCCAGTCTGGCAATTGGCAATAAAATCGGTCGGCTAATTTTTTGAACAATTTGAATAGCACCGGTTAAACTTAAAATTACAAAAAAAATAATTACTCCGATCAGTATTACTATTGTTGATAAACGAAACTTTAAATTTGGCATTGCTAACGTTTACCTCCTGAATTGCTGTTTTCCGTTGATAAAACTAAAATATTTTTTAAACCATCTAAATCCTCTAAGACAATGCCCGTACCCCGGACAACTGCAGTCAAAGGGTCATCGGCCACATGAACAATTATTCTTGTCTCCCGCTGTATCAAATCAGCCAAACCCCTTAATAATGCTCCTCCACCAGTTAACAAAATACCTCGTTGATGAATATCGGCAACTAATTCCGGTGGAGTACTTTCAATCACACTGCCGATATTCTCCACTAAAATCCCTAACGATCGGGCTAAAGCTTCCCTGATGTTTTGACCGGTTATAGTGATTTCTTTTGGCAAACCTGTTATTAAATCCCTGCCCCTGGCTTTAGTTTCCAAAGCGTCATTATCTTCGGTTGCTGTGCCAATGGAAATTTTTATTTCCTCAGCCATGCTTTCACCAATTAACAGATTGAAATGTGAACGGCAATACTGGATTATGCTGTTATCAAAGGAATTACCAGCTGTGCGCAAACTTCGCCAGGTAACCACGCCACCTAGGGAAATTACGGCAATATCAGTTGTGCCGCCGCCAATGTCAACAATCATAGTGCCAGAGGCATCTTGAATAGGCAATCTTGAACCGATGGCCGCAGCCATTGGCTGTTCAATTAAATAGACTTCTCTGGCGCCAGCATGGAGTGTTGCGTCTTCTACGGCTTTCCTTTCAACTTCAGTTACACCCAAAGGTATGCCGATTACCACGCGTGGCCGTGGTATTAAAGTGAAACCTTCGCGATGAACTTTATCAACAAAATACCTCAACATTTTTTCTGTCACTTCAAAGTCAGAAATAACCCCGTCAACCAAAGGCTTAGCGGCGATAATATGGCTTGGGGTTTTACCGACCATTTTCCTAGCCTCGGTACCGACGGCTAAAATTTGCTGGGTTCGCGTATTAACTGAAACCACTGAAGGTTCATTGATCATTATGCCTTTACCTTTGACATAGACTAAAGTACTAGAAGTGCCTAAATCTATGCCCAAATCCCTTGAAAATTTTCCTAATAGTCCATCAAGTATCATGATAATTTATTTAAAATATCTTATTCCAAATTTGCTGGATAACATTTAATTTAAAAACATCCCTGAAAGTTACCAACACGATTAAGGCCAATAAAATCGCAAACCCGGTATTGTGAATTTTCGCTTCGATTATTTGGCTTATGGGCTTGCCTCTAAATTTTTCTATTAATAAAAATAAGGCTCGGCCGCCATCTAAAGCTGGAATTGGTAAAAAATTGATAATCGCTAAATTTAAGGAAAGCAAGGCTGCGAATTGGATTAGATAGACGAACCCTAGTTTTACCACTTGACCAGTCAAAATGGCAATACCCACAGGTCCGGCCACATCCGCGGTGACTTTATGGTAAGTGAATAAATCACTGATAATTTGGGCAAAGGCCAGTATAATCATCCAAAGTGACCGAAAGGCCGCCAGGATGCCCTGTACAACCGCCCGGGCAAAAGAAAAGGAAACTAGCCCGGTCTGGGCTAAAGCAACGCCTAAACCAGCCCGATCAGTTCCGGGTATTTTTTGCAACTTAACAGGTTTAGAATAAATTTTTCCTGAACGTGAATACTCAACAGTTACTATGTTTTCCCCAGCCTGTTTAGCAAGATCTTGAGCATTTTGAATGGTATTAATTGCAGTATTATTTACTTTTAACAAAATATCACCCACGTTAAGCCCTATGCTTGAAGCAGCTGAATTCTCAGAAACTTCGACAATTTGTATTTGGGCATTTCTGACTTTTGCGCCAGCAGGCAAATCTCCGCTTAAGTCTGAGGGCAGACCTATATTGAAACCTATGATAAATATCACTACGGCTAAAATGATATTCATGAACACCCCTGAAAATAAGACAATAAATCTTTTCCAGGCTTTCTGTACCATAAAACTTTCAGGATCTTTCTGCTTGCCGTCTTCGCCATGCAAACGGACAAAACCTCCCAAAGGGATCCAATTGATACTATAGATAGTTTTTTTTCTTTTTAGGCTGAAAATTTTGGGGGGAAAGCCAAAGCCAAATTCTTCAACCCCAATCCCTAAAATCCTGGCGGAAATAAAGTGCCCCAATTCATGTACAAAAACAAGTAGGCCCAAAATTAAGAGAAAAATTACAATTGTTAACATGTAAATTTATATGGTGGTTAAATCCTTTTCCTTTTGCTTGCCAATTTCAATTATTACCTCATTTAATTCATCAACCTTGTCTTGAAGTTGCTTTAACTCAATTGCTGATTGGTCTTCCGAAACTTCCCCATCACGCTCGGATTGTTTAATGCTTTTTTGGACTATTTCCCTGACTCCCCTAACCGATACTTTTGCTTTTTCAATTTTTTCCTTGGTCAGTTTTACCATTTCATTCCTTCTCTCTTCAGTTAATGATGGAAAATTCAGTCTAATCCCCTGGCCCTGTACAACCGGCATTAAACCCAGCGAGGAAGTCTGAATGGCTTTCTCAATGCTTTTTATCAAGTTTGGATCCCAGGGTTGAATGAAAAGTTGGGTTGGTTCTGGACATGATATGCTGGCTAATTGGATTAAAGGCGTGGGCGTACCATAAGCATCAATGATCAACGGTTCAATTATGGCTGGCGTTGCTCGGCCAGTCCTGATGCTTTGCAAGTCTTGCTTTAAAAAACTTATAACTTTTTCAAAATCGCCTTGATGCCTTTGAACAAAATTTTCCATATTATTTCTTCTTAACTAATAAGGTGCTCAGTAACAATGTGCCTGGTTTTTTTGGATGCGCTACTAAATACCTGAATAACCTGCCAGAAGGCACGTTTCTAATCGTCTGCCAGGTAGCGCCAAGGTCTTGGGATTTATAAAAAGTTGAACCAGCAACAAAATAAATTTCTTTTTCATCATAAGTATTAACCGCTATTGATTGGATGGGAACAGTATTTGGCGGGATAACCGTTGGGATTATCTGCCAGGACGTGCCGCCATCGGTTGATTTGGCAATACCAACATTACTGACCACATACATAATGGAGGGATTTCTTTCGGAAAATATGAAATCATTAATCGGTAAAGCGTTTACTTTGGTTAAGGCTTGGGTCATATTATCACTCCAAGAAGTACCGCCATCGGTTGAACGTAAAATTCCATCTCCGGTTAATAAAAACATGATCCTGGAATCATTTTTCAGAATTATCAACTTTTGCAAATCTTTGCTTGGAAATTGCTTGATAATTCTCCAGGTTACGCCTTGATCCTCGCTTTTTAACAAAATTCCCCCATTGGTTGCGGCGAAAACAATTCGGTTGTCAAGCGGATCAAGCCTGACCTGATTTATGGTGTTGCCTGGTTGATTGGTATAAACCACGTTCCAAGTCTGACCATTATCTGTACTTTTTTGAACTGTATTTTGAAACCCGGCATACATAACATCTGTATTCTTTGGATCAATTTCAAAACCCGTCACATAGCCCGCCTTCAAGCCCATAGCTGACCAGGATTCACCTAGGTTTTCAGTTCTCCATAAGCCATTTTCTAAAGTGCTGATGATTATTATATTTGGATTGTTTGGGTGAAAATATATATAACCGACATTGACATTGCCAATGGTTGTAGTTTTAGCTTGGGTTTGGCTGACAAAAACTTTTTGTGCCCAAGTTTCCCCACGATCTTGAGAAAAAAATACTCCCCCATCGGACGTGGAACCAGAGGAAGAAGTATTCACTTTAATTCCACAAGCGGTAAAAAAAATAAGTGCAACGCTTAAAATAAATATTTTTTTCATGGAATTTGGATTAAAATTGATTCAAACAATAATTTAGGATTAGCATTGGTTTGCAGTAATTTAAGGGAATGCATAAGCTTTGGCAGATATTTCATATATCCCGGATCCAACCTTATCTGGGCAATTAAAATATTAATTAATTTTTGAAAATTTTCCTTCTGGTTATGGTCGGTTTTATTTTTATTTAACATATCGCTTAAATTCAAACGTTCTAATCTGTTAGAAGTCAACAATTTGCTGATTTTTAAATAATCTTTTTTAAATTCCTCAAAATCTGCGGTATTTTCCAGCAATTCTAGAACTTTAAGAAATTTTCCTGGGTATAATTTTAAGGCTAGCTCTATGTCTTTTTTAGAAAAATCTTTACTTTTTAATGCTTTTTCAATAACTGTTTTGGCTACTGGTTGAATTATGAAATGAATAGCGCGTGAACTTAAGGTTTTTAAAACGCTTAATATATTATTAGCAGTGAAAATAAAATAAGTATTCTTTCCAGGTTCTTCTAAAACCTTCAATAAGGCATTGGCGGCTGAATCACGTAAATACTGTATTTCATTTAAAACTACCGCTCGGTTCAAATTTAAACTATTTTTTAAAGCTAAGTCTTTTTTCAGGTTCCTTATCTGCTCAACTGAATAATGCTGATTTTCAGGATTCAAAATTGTGATTAAGGTTTGTTCGTTTCTGGCAATGCTTAGGCACGCCGGGCAATTATTGCATGGTTTGTTTAACTTAGGTTTCTGGCAAATAAGCATTTCAGCAAACCATTTTGAAACCTGCTTAACGGCTAATTGGTCATTACCGGAAAAAATTATGGCATGACCAAAATTTCTATTTTTTAATATTTTTAAAAGTGCTTGTTCTAGTCTTTTCTGCCCAATTTTTTCCATACTTAAGTTAAGTACTTAAAATGCTGTAATGATAGTACAATAAAATTGACTTTTTTGCAAGACCTGATATTCAAATAAATTTATAATGAATAAATTATTCTTGAAAGCAATTTCGCGCTTTTGTCCCAATTGAAAATTTTGGACCTTTGCTGGCCCTCTTGGGTCAATCGATTTATCAATTCAGGATCTTCAAATATTTTTTTTATAGCTTGGGCAATCTTGCCTGGATTATATGGATCTATTAAAATCCCAGCACTTCCGATAATTTCCGGAAAAGCCGTCAGATTGCTACAGACTACCGGGGTATTGACCGCCATGGCTTCGATGACTGGAACACCAAAGCCTTCGAAAAAAGAAGGTAATAAAAAAACTTCTGCGCTTGCTAATAAATAGGGAATGTCTTGATCGGCTACCCAGCCAGGCAAATAAATTTCTTTTTCAAGCCCGTATGATTTTATTTTATTAAGAATTTCCGAATAACCAAAACCTGGTTTGCCTACCATTAACAATTTAAAATCATTAAAGCCTTTTTCTTTTTTCAAAAGACAAAAAGCCTCGACTAAACCAAGCGAATTCTTCTTTTTTTCAATTCTGCCTAAAGTCATTAAATAAGGCGGCTTGATGCCGATCCGCCCTTGAATCTCATGGATTTTAGTCAAATCATTTTTCACACTAATATTAAATTTATCGGTATTCACGCCGTTGTATATAACCGTTATCCTTTCCGGCTCGATTTTGTAAGTATTTATAATATCTTTCTTGGAAAATTCTGAAACCGTCAGGATATTTTTGCATTTTTTAAAAGCCAATCTCGCCGAAAAACGATGGTAATCGTATTCATTAGCTCCATATTTTCCTAAAGTCACTAGCCTGACAATAAAATTTAAGAAATTCTTGCCCAAACCTTTGCGGCTAATATCTTTCTGGTCATAAAGACTCTGATTATGCTCAAAACCAATATCATGAATTGTTGTCAGGGTATTCTTGGGACAAATAATGGGAATGGTGTGTGCCGGCACAAACAATATATCCACCGGCTTAAGCAACATTTCAAGAGATAAACGGATCTGGGTCCATAAAAATTTGGGCGGCCAATTCAAGATTTTAAAATTGAAATTCACGGGCATTTCCCCCCAGTCAACTATTGGTTGATCTTTTAAATAAAGAATGACCTGGTCTTGGGGTTGGATATGCTTAAAAAGAGCTTTTATCAAATAAAAAGCATACCATTCTGTCCCAGTTTTTTCCTTGCAATTTGCACGTGAAGCATCAATGCCAATGCGCATATTTTAATTGGCTGATAAAATGCTACGCTTGTATGAATCAAGGTTATCCAAGGCCACCCCCGTACCTTTAGCCACGCACAACAGTGGATCATCAGCAACATAAGCCGGCACTCCAGTTTCTTGGGTCAAAAGCTTGTCCAAATTCCGCAATAAAGCCGAACCGCCGCTCAAAACCATGCCCTTATCAATGACATCCGCTGAAAGTTCAGGCGGAGTATTCTGTAAAACAGATTTGACGGCCTGAATTATACCCATCAATTCATTTTGGATTGCAGCAGTAACATCATCTGAGGTCAATCTTAAAGTAGTCGGTAAGCCACTGACCATATCCCGGCCTTTAATATCCATAACCAATTTTTCTTCCAGAGGCAGGGCTGAACCAATTTGAATTTTTAATTCTTCAGAAGTCCTTTCGCCTATAGCTACCCCATGTTTTTTCCGGGTATATTCCTGAATGGCTGAATCAAACTTATTGCCACCAATCCTGACTGAAGTGTTGGCTACAATGCCGCCAAGCGAAATTACGGCAACTTCAGAAGTTCCGCCGCCCAAGTCAATAATCATATGCCCAGAAGCTGAACCAATTGGAATATTTGCCCCAATTGCAGCAGCAATAGGTTCTTTAATAATATACGCGGCTTTCGCCCCGGCTTGGATAGTTGCGTCAATGACCGCCCGCCTTTCTGTGGAGGTAATTCCTGCAGGCACAGCAATCATGACTTCTGGTCTGAAAAATTTTACTCCGCCCAGGGCTTTATTGATAAAATACCTTAACATGGCTTCAGTCGTCTTATAATCAGCAATCACCCCTTCTTTCAACGGCCGAGAGGCAATGATGGTATCGGGTGTCCGACCCAACATTTCTTTAGCTTCTGAGCCAACAGCCAAAACTCTTTTATCCATGACTGAAATCGCCACGACTGACGGTTCGTTTAAAACAATACCGCGGTTCGGGATATGCACTAAAGTATTAGTCGTCCCCAGGTCAATACCTAATTTTTTACCAAAGATGCCCATCTTAATCTTCTAATTTAAAAATATACGAACGGTCTACTGATAAATCGGTTTTAGCTTGAAAATTTTTGCCACTGACTTTCTCATTTTTTTCAAGTTTCACTAAACTTTTAATATTCTTGCCAACATTAATATTAATATTCAAATTGCTTGCCAAAGTGCCTGGCTGTTTCTGGATTAACAAATTATATTCACCCTGCTCTAATTGAGCATAAATTTTCGGTGAAAGCTGGTATTTTAATTTCAGCTCTTTGGTCGCGCCTATTTCAACGCAGGTAAAGATTCCAATTCCAGTATGGTTCAACTCCTCAAATTTATCCACTTGTCCGGCTTTTTTGGAATTACATTCATACATCTCCCCTTCGGTGGATATTAACTTGCTGCCTAAAGGCACGTAGACACGGGTATATGTCCGATAACGGGTTGTTTTCCAGGTCAATTGGCCGATATTTTCGTACTTTAAAGTTAAATTGGCAATCAACTGATCATCCTGCCTTTTTAATTCATAAGTAATTGTCCTTTTTACGGCAGGATCGGTTTTTAGACTGGCAATATTCGCATCTACCACCATTAAATTATCGCCAACTGGATCTTTGATCGAACCAGTCCATTTAAGCTGTTCAAGCGTTAACTGACGATTGGTATTTGCCGCCCAAAGCATAAGATGCTTTTGTTCGGTCGCGTTATTAAAAATCACCCAGGCTTTTGAATATTTATCTTTTGACAAGTGGATTACTTTATCAATCATGATTTTACCCAATTGGCCAATAACTCCTTTCCTTTGGGTTGTATCGACAGTCTTATTATCAACGTAAGCGAAACCGGTTAAATACTGGAGTTCATCAACTAGATTTTCCGAGGTAAATTTAGTTTTTCCTATCGTAATCGGACCGGTTAAATTTAATAAATTTTTAAACACTTCTGGATCCATGGCAATGACACCGTCAATTTTTCTTTCTGGGCCATTTTCTTTCCGATAAAAACTCAGGGCCTCCTGAGCTGAAGTCGGAAAATCTGGTGACCAGTTAGAATCTCGGAAAAACCATTTGCTAGTTCTGTTATAACGGATTAAAGGTTGCGGCGGGGTGATATTCAAGTATTTGGCTTTGTTATCTAAATTATAAACATTATCAGTAGTAAAAGAGAGGATTTCGCCATCCTTAATCTTTAAAATCCCATAGGTTCCAATAAACCCGCCGGTTGGCCGTAATTCAGAATTATTTTGTAATAAAAACAGATAATTTTGCTGATCAGGATAACCCAGTAAAGGCGGGATTACTTTTGAAGCGGGAATTGCCATGGCTATACCCTCTTGCAACTGCGGCAGTAATTCTTTGAAAGTTTTAACTTTGCTCGCAATTTGGGAAACTACGCCCGTATTCGGGATTTGTTCAATGTTGGTGATGGCTAAATCAACAGAAGCTTTAGCTGCCTGCAAATCGGGCTGAGCCTCATAAATTGCTTTTAAGATCAAGCTTTTCTGTTCAGGTTTTAAAGCCCCTAAATTAAAAGCTTTACCGACTTTAAAAGGCTTGACTACAGTCTCAGCCCATGCACTTAAACGATTTATGCCCGAGGTCGTGGAAATGCCCGCAGCCAATAAATTATCCATGGCATTAATTTGGGTTTTTACCCAAGGCAATTTTTTTAAGGAATTCATTTTTCTCACTCTGGTTTGGGCATTTTCTAAATGGATTTTTCCGGTTTTTAATTTGTCTTGACCTGCCACGAACTCTTGAGCGACAATCAGTTTTTGGGCTGATTCCAAATCCTTTTGGCCTGCCACGGCTTCCCGATAAATAGTTTTGAAACCTGGACCATATAATATTCCGAAAACTAGCATTAAAACTAAAATTGCTAATAAAGGTGGCCAGGCATAAGCCCATATCCTCTTCAAAATTCTTATAACTTTTTCAGATTTTGAAGTTTTAAAAAAACCTTTTATTCTATTTAAAAAATTCATAAATTATTAAATCTAACTGGAATTTTATCACCAGAGTATTTTGCCAAATACCTGAGCCAGGATTTTATATGCAACCTGGTTGGGTAGGAAAAAATGCCGCTAAAACCGGCAATCTCGGCTGATTCACGCTTATGATAATGGACAACTTCCACATCTGCAACATAGTAAACCGCCCAGTTCTTGGCCCAAAATCTCCGACACCAATCCACATCTTCAAAATATAGAAAAAATCTTTCATCAAAATAACCAACTTGCGGCAAGGCCTGCAAACGGACAATTAAAAAAGCGCCCAGTAACCAATCAACTGCCAGATTCTCATTATGGCTGAAGTCCTTCATTAAAAACTTTTTTAGATGGTTCCGAAGTTTTGGTAAAGACCCTAAGGGTGATCGCCTTAAAATTGGTGTATACCATTTGTGAAAACGATAGCAAGAATATTGGACTGAACCGTCTGGATTTAACAATTTAGGGCCAGCCAAACCAACCCGTGGATGCTGATCCATAAAAGTCACCAAACGATCAAAAGGTTTTTCCATAATGGCCACGTCTGTATTCAGTAAAATCGCATACCGACCAGTAGCTCTTTTTAAGCCCAAATTCATGCCTGCGCCAAATCCCCTATTTTCTGGTGAGGCAATTATTACAACTTCTGGAAATTCTGCTTCTAGCATATCAATACTGCCGTCACTTGAAGCATTATCAACCACAATAATTTGCTTGGAAATTTTATCCCCTGAACTGGCAATCCCCCGCAAACACTGGCGCAATAAACCCCGAGTTTTGTAATTTAAAATGATTATCGAAACTTCTGGCTGGTTTTCCATTGAATTAAAATTTAGAACGCAATTCGCTTGCTTTAAGCAGACGTTTTTCTTGCTTGGCGAACGTTCTTGCAGAATGCCACATTTTCTTGACTTCAGCAAGGGCGGACATTGCCATTTTTGCATCAATAATTAGCAGATATAAAAACCTAAAAATCTCCGCTGGCACAATTACCCAAAGATCAGGTAATACAGTTTTTGAATTTTCAGACGTTGCATACAATAGCCAATGATTGCGGTAACTCAATTTTCGCCTTAAAAAATCGCGGTTTCGCCTTGGTGTATCATCGCGCACGGATCTGACATGATTTGCTTTGGCTTGAGGCACGCAAAAGGCATGCCAACCTGCCCAGCGCAAACGCCAAGCTAATTGTACGTCTTCTTTATAGGCAAAAAAACTTTCATCAAAAAGTTGACCCTGAATTTGTATATTTTCTAGCGCTGTTTTTCGGTATAAAGCAATTGCTCCAGAAATTCCAAAAACTTCTTCTGGTTCATTGAATTCTTTTTTAATTTCTTTAACAAGGCGCCAGGGTTTTATTTGCAAGCCACAAGTATCAATCGCTTTATTTTGAAAATGCTTTATTTCACCAACTAAAGCTGAAATCTTTTGATCTTTTCCAGCAAAATTTAATAAAACTTCCACATAGTCATTACTCAAAATAATATCCGGGTTGATGACTAAAATGAAATCACTTTGGCTTTTATTAATATTCAAATTATGAGCCTTGGCATAACCCGAGTTTTCACTGGATTTTGTAAGTTCAAGTTCAGGGTAATTACCCAAAATTTCCAAGGTTTTATCATTGGAAGCATTGTCAGTAATAAAAATTTTCCCGGGTTTTTGGGTTTGGTTGAAAATTGACTGCAAGCAATCCTTAAGCCATTTTTCGCTGTTCCAAGTCACCAAACTTACATCATAGGAAAAACTATTTGGCATAACGCGGGTCAAATAAGGCAAAAGCGGTCATAGATAATATTATTATGCCTAAACCCAAAGGATGGTTTAAATAAGGCGTGGTTAAATTCAGGGTAAAAATCGCAACCAAGGTCAATAATAATCCGGCAATAACCGCTCGATTTTGATTTTCTAAGCGAAAAAGTATTAAACCTTTTTTCAATATGCTTATTAATATCCAAATGAAACAAAAGAATAAAGGCAAGCCAAACTGCACAGCCAAAGCATGATAACCCAATTCAAAAGCGGTGGTCGTGTAATTTGTGCCTTGGGGATTTTTTGCGACATTAATCCGCGGATCTTTCGTCTTATAAGTCAAAGCTGTGCCTAAACCACTGCCTAAGAATGGATTTTTAATGATTGCTTTATTCATTACGGGCAATAATTCTTTACGGCTGGATGCGGCAGACTCAGTCTGGATTTCAGTCCGGGATTTTATTAAGGACCCGCCCATAATTCCCCCACCCCAAAGATAAGGAAAGTTTAAAACCCACATAAACATTAAATAACCGACTAAAAAAGCAATGGCACTGTGCAAAATTACTTTGGCAAAACCTAATCTAGCAGTCGACCAAAGCAAGATGCAAAACAAGCCGACAGCCAAGGCCACGCTCCCGCCTAGCCAAAAACTGCGGGACAAGCTGATAATGATTACAAAAATTGACAAACCCGCCACCACTGTCCAAAGCCATTTGTATTTTGGTTTGGCTATGGCCAAACCAATGCCCAGGAAAAAACCTAACAAGCCATAAACCTGGCTTTGGAAAAATACCCGGTATAAGTGGCCAATGATATAAGTAATTTCCCCGACCCCAGTATCCCTGATCCATTTATAATAATTAGTTAAAGAGGTTGAAGGCAGATGGTTGAATAAGGCTTGGCTTAAACCGGTTTTAATGGCTAAGACAATCAAGCCTGCGGTAACAAAATTGCATAAATAATAAAATTGCTCTTTAGCTTTTAACCTGCCAAAAGCCGGGACTAATGCCAGGAATAAAAAGGCATTAGCATCAAAAAAAACTGCTTTCAGGCCATTATGCCTTAATAAACCAACTATCACTGCCCAAATCACAATCCCCCCAACGCCAAACCATAACCAGCGAAAATTATATTGGTTGCCCCAAAATTTCCTGGTTTTTATGGCTGTAATCAACCATGCTAAAAATACGGTTAAAAAAATCCCTAAGCGTATGGAAAGGTCTGCCCTGCCAAAAGGCAAAGAGAATAAATAACCCTTGCCGCCAAGAATAAGTTCGGCTAAAACCACGCCCAAGCCAATTTCAAGCTTGACCAAGCTAAAAGCAAAAGCCAGGGCTACAATGATTACCCACGCCAAAACCCCAAGGCTTGGGAATTGCCATGATAAAAATGAAACTAGTTCAGCCAATAAAAGTATTATTAAAATTTTTATAATCGAGGAATATTTCATTGCTTAATAAGGTTCAACAAGTTTCAAGCTTTTTATGCTAACCCCAGCTGGATGGGAAATTTCAAGTCCCCCTAAATTACTCCTTAAATTAAGCCAAGTCCAGTTGTCACACAAATTAATAATTAAGCTATTTTCACCTGCCTGATAATGGTAAAAGGGATTTTTGAACAGGTTAAATTCTCCTTTTGGGCTTTCAATTGCTAATATGCCCGTTAAGCCCTTTTGGGCTTGATAATTAATGACTAAAGACCGGTAGCCAACAATGTTTTCCCGTGGCGTCCAGCTGGCTTTTGTCAGCTGGCCTGAGTTTTCCAAATAAATATTCACTTTGGGGTTTTTTTGGTTTAATGAATTATCAATGATTTGGCTATCTTCAAATTTCAAACTTTGTGAAACAGCCTGCCAGGTAAAAGTCAGCCTTTCTGCTTTTGGCTTTAAACTGCAATAAGGAGAGGGGTCTAAAATGGTTGAAGCATAAACATCCGGGCGGCGGTAAATGGCGTAAAGAGTTTCCGGCAAGCTTTTTTTGGCAAACCACTGAAAAGCCCCATAATAATGGCCAGGCAATGCCCTGACCCTGAACATGGCATTTTCCGGGGGTTCAGGTACAAGTTGCTGCATTTGCGTGTCTAAACTTTTTACTTGTTTTGAGGCAATTTTCCATGGCTGTAAATTAATGAACCAGGCAGTTAAACTAAAAATTATCAGAAGGGAAACAACTAAATTCTTTTTGGGATGTTTATTGATGATTAAAAGTAAAAAAACTATTAGCGGGGCTGAAGCCAAGTATAAATACCGGCTGCCAGTCAAATTGACAGCGCTGACTCCAGACATGACTGGCATAGCCAATAATATGAAAATAATTGAAAAACCTAAAGCAACCAATAAGTTTTTTGAAATTGCCTTGAAGTTGTCCCTTATTTTCCAAATTATAATTAGCGTTAATACAATTTCCAAAATAATGACTAGGTATCTGATTTTCCCAGCTAGGCTGCCGCCAATCAGGTGGCTTAAATAGGACCAATTGGCCCAGCCTATGCCAATCACCCTGAAAAAATTCAAAAAATCTTTAAGGGCGAAAGCGGTCTGCGAATCCCCGTAACCGCCAACCAGGATGCCTAAGACTAAAAATCTGACATAAAAAAACCAGCCAATGAAGAGCGCTGATACCCCGATCCAAACCCAAGGCTTGGGGGTTTTCCTTTCTTTAAATAATAAGACTGTTAGGAACAATGAGGGTAAAACTAATATGCCAGTTTCTTTGGATAAAAAAGCTAAGACGCTAAACAGCGGTATAAAAAAGTAAATAATCTGCTTTTGTTTTTGGATGGCGTAAATTAACGCAAGGATTGCTAGAAAAATAAAGAGTGCGCATAAGACATCTGGCCGGCCAGAAAACCAGGCTTTAACTTCCAAGTGCAAGGGTGAGATGGCGAACAATAAACCAGAAAATTGGGCTAGCCATAAATTTTTAGTCAAACGCCAAACTATTAAGCAAAAAACTATGGCGATTAAAATTATCAAAAATAAAAAATGAATCCTGGCCACATTTTCATTATATGGGGCAAGGGCATAGTCAAAAGCGTAAGAATATACGGTCAGAGGCCGGTAAAATGCTCCGCCAACGTTGGTAATTAATGGGTGTAAAACATCTGTTTGGGTGACTCTGGCTTCATGATAAAAATCCCAATCATCACTTAAAAACCCGACTTTGAAGGTGAATAAGCCCAAAACTACGGAAAATAAAATGGGAATGAATAATAACTTAAAATAAGTTTTTTTATAATTTGCCGCAAACCAGACACCGATTAAGCTGATAAAACCAATCAACCCCAACCAAAAAGCCGCAAGAAAATTAAAATACTTATGGCTATAACGCAAAATGCTTTTATTCCAAATTTTCCTTTTTTTGACTGAGGGGGTTTGGCTGAAACTTTCGCCGCCTAAATGGATAATTTCGGCTTTAGGCGTATACCAGGTTTCCCATCCCGCTAAAGAAGCACGCTTGCAAAAATCCACTTCTTCAAACCAAATCCAAAATTTTTCGTCCAATAAGCCAATTTTATCCAATACGGTTTTTCTGATTAAAAAAGCTGCGCCCATGACCTGATCAACCTTTTGTTCTTTATTATAATCAAAATCATTTGCTAAATATTTCCGTAATTGTTTAAAATTTCTAAAACACGTTTGGAAACCCAGAAGAACCGCAGTCAAAGCGCTAACGCTTGGAAAGCGCCTGACCGAGACTTGGATTGTACTATCAACATTTAATAATTTTGGACCGACTATGCCAGCTTGAGAATGTCTCTCAAACGCTCTTAATAATTCAATTAGGCTTCCGGGTTTTATTAATGTGTCAGGATTTAGTAATAAGATATAAGGTTTTTGGATTTGCTTAATGGCTTGATTGTTCGCCCTGGCAAAACCAGCATTATTCTGGTTTTTAATTAACTTTACCCAATTAAAATTTTCTTCCAGCATTCTGTCGCTCCCATCAGCAGAATTATTATCGACTACAAAAACCTCACCAGGCTTCTCATTTTCTGGTAAGGCGTTTAGACTGTCTAAACAATTTTTTAATTGGGCTTTAACTTGCCAACTGACAATGATAACTGCCAGTTCTTTTGGTTCAGGCATAGCCTGAAATTACCTAAAAATGGCCTTTATGTCAAAGGTATTTCAGGTTTTTTGGATGACGCAAAACAGGGCTTTAGGATACGGTTGATGCGGCCCACGGAATTCAGTATCAGTTATAGAAACGATCTTAAATCCTGTTTTAAAGATGCTTTGGATTTGTCGGGCTGAATAACGATAAGGGCCGCCTGCTCCGACCTGTTTTTCGCTGAAGCATTTTAATAACAAATATCCATCGACATCCAATAGCCTTTGGATGCTGGCCAAATAATCATCATGTTCATCCAAGCTGAAAGAATGAAAAACTCCGCGATCAATAATAATATCGTAAAACGGAATCAGGTGGGTGGCCAAAATATTATCAATGACAAAATCTAAAAAGACTTCTTCTTTCTGAGCTAAGGACAAGGCTTTGGCAATGGCGGTTTCAGAGACATCCGTGGCCGTAACTTGAAAACCCATTTTGGCCAAAGCCACGGCCTGGGTACCGGGGCCCGTGCCTAAATCCAGAATTTTGGCTTTAGAGATTTTGTAAGTTTTCAGGAAATTTGTAACATCCTCATCCAAACCAGCCGAATACCAGGGCATATTCTCAATTTGCCCATAACGGTAGACGTTTTCCCAAGAATGGCTTTGGACGATTGGCATATACTTATCATTTACCAAAATTCATTAAAAATCAACCCCGCACCACTTTCTATTAAAAGAATTTATTATCCAATAGAATATTTAGCCGAAACAAATATTCTGATTACAATATTTAATATTGACTTAGAAAGTGGTGCGGGGTCAAATCCGACCTTTTTCACTTTCAATCTTCCTGATTTCTGCTTCACTAAAACCAAAATAATGGGCAATCTCATGCAAGACTACGTCTTTTAAAAGTTTGCTGATTTTTTCTGGTTCATTATTAGAAACCAACTCAATATTTTTTTGGAAAAAAGTAATTTTGTCCGGCGGCACCAGACTGTAATTAATCCCCCGCTTGGTCAAAGGTATGCCTTGGTACAAACCCAGCAATAAACTGCCTTGGCTGATTTTAATTTCATTAGCTTGTGGTTGCCTAGCTTCTGGTTCAACCGTAAAAACCACGTTCTGGATTTTATCCTGAAGTTTTTTAGGGATTGTCTGAATGGTTTCGTGGATTATTTTTTGAAAATCTGCTTGATCCATTTTTCTAATAAATTCCTATCTTCGTCTTCGACTTGGATATGACCGACCGCGGGAAAATCTTTTTCGAGGTTGATGTGATTGCATTGGCAAGGATTTTGGAATTGAACTTTCCTTGCCAACAACCAAAGGCATACGGATCATGCGTTCAATGGCCTGGATATCCCGTCTTTCATCCGGCGTGGCAAAAGAAATAGCCTTGCCTTTTTTCCCAGCCCGGGCAGTCCGGCCAATGCGGTGCACATAATCATCTGGGGTGCTGGGCAGATCATAATTAATCACAACTTCGATATTACTGACATCAATGCCCCGTGCCGCTATATCTGTGGCCACCAAAATCCTATGCGTGCCTCTTTTAAAGCCGTCCATGGCGGCTTTGCGTTGGGCCAGGCTACGATTGGAATGGATTTCCGTAGCTGAATGGCCCATATCACGGATGGCTGAAGCCAGTTTGGTCGCTCCCCATTTAGTCCGGGAAAAAACTAGAATCGAACCTGGAAACCTGTCCAGCAGTTTACCAAGCATTGGACGTTTATCGTTGAGAGTGAGAAATATTACTTCTTGATCAATTTCCTTGACTGTGGTGCCTGGCCGATCAATCTCTACCCGCAAGGGCAAGCTCATGTATTTGCTAGCAATAGAGACAATGGATTGCGGCATGGTGGCGGAAAAAAGCAAAGTCTGGCGCTTCTTGGGAACTTTAACCAGGATTTTTTCAATCTGGGGAGCAAAACCCATGTCCAGCATCCGATCCGCTTCATCCAGCACGACTATGCCAATTTTTTGCAGCATATTTCCGCGGGTTGAAAGATGGTCAATCAAACGGCCAGGCGTAGCTATAATAATATGGGGGTTTCTTTGGACGGCTTTTATTTGCATGGGCATGGATGCACCACCGACTATAATCGCGGTTTTTAAGCCAAAGCTTTTGCCGAATTGCATGAGCACCTCTTCTACCTGGGCAGCCAGTTCGCGCGTGGGTACCAAAATCAAGCCCCGGGTTTTTAAACGGGCAATGTTCTGGATCATGGGAATGCCAAAAGCCAGAGTTTTTCCCGTTCCTGTTTGGGCAATGCCAATCAAATCCTTGCCTTCAATGGCTAATGGAATGGTTTTAGCCTGGATTGGCGTGGGTTCAGTAAACCGATTTTTTTCAAGTATTTCAAGCAGCTTTGGCGCTATGCCAAGCCCATAAAAACTTAATTCTGTTTCTTTTGTCATAATAATTGAACCTTACCACTTCCCTACCAATTCGTCATTTTAAAAAATAAATATCCACTGCCAACTTTCAGTTGACTTTCCCAGGTTTTGTATGTAAATATGTACTCAAAACTAAAAACCGAACATTTTAAACGGAGGTATGTATTGAAACATACACAAGATCCTTTTGGTGCAGTAGTCACTCCCACAACCAATACCACCACTTTCCAGGCTGATAGCGCAGCTGACCTTAAGTTGCGTTTTCAATGGTTATTGGGACTTGTGCCTGAACCCGATGGAGACCACAATCCATTCATCTATGGACGATTTGATACGCCTTCTCACCGAAGCCTGTATAGGGCATTGGTTACCCTAGAACCTGGCGCAACCCATGCAGCCGCCTTCCCCTCTGGTATGTCGGCAATTTACACGACTATCAAGGCGCTGACGAAACAGGGTGATACAATCCTCTACACCAACCCAATTTACGGGTGCACGGATGATTACTTCCGGCAGTATTGCCCACGTGACGGTGTGAAAGCTGTGGCCATCGACACCACTAACCTTAATGTGGTTGAGGCAGCAATAATCGAAAATCAGCAAACCTTACGGATCATCTTCATAGAAACTCCGTCAAACCCGATTATCAAACTTTCGAGCATTCGAAAGATTGCCGATTTGGCTGCCAAATATCCAGGACCCAACGGACCAGCATTGATTATTGTCGATAATACCTTTTTGGGTCCATTCTTTCAGCACCCGTTTGAACACGGAGCGGATATCATTATCTACTCAGCGACGAAATTCCTGGGTGGATTTTCATCCTTGCTTGGTGGCGTGGTGCTGACTAAATCAGAAATGCTAATGCGCGTGATCCGATTATTCCAAAACACCACTGGCCCGGTCTTTACCCCTGCTGCCTGTACAAAACTTGAAGAATCTATCCAAACAGTCGACTATCGCATGAGTGTGGAAACCGAATCCGCCATCCAGATTGCCAACTTGCTCGCTTCGCATGCCAACGTAGAATTCCTTTATTACCCGGGTTTGCTCACGGGTGAACAAGCAGAAATCTATGCCGCACAATGCACAGGCCCTGGTTCAATAATTTCATTCTTAATTAAGGGTGGTGAAACGCAAGCCTTTGCGTTCGTTGACAAACTGGAGATAATACTGGGCAATACCGTTTCGCTCGGTGGTGTGCATTCCTATGCAATTGTCCCGGCGTCATCTACGCATCTCGGTGTGCCAGAAAAAATCCGACTGGCTGCTGGAGTGAAGCCCAATCTTGTTCGCCTTTCGATCGGTAAAGAACCGTTTAAACTTCTGGAAAAAGACATACTCTCGGCACTTGGGTAATACCGATTAAGTGGCTCATTGATTATAAAAGGGATAACTATTAAAGTTATCCCTTTTTGATTTTATACACGATGCTCAATCTTTCCGCGTTGTCCCTCCATTTCAATCCTCTGCAATTGTTGAAACTCGTTAAGCGTAAAGATTGAATCGAAACCTTCACCAAGGTTTGGTTCGTTTTTATGGAGTTTAGCGTCCATTCTTTCCAAAACGTGCTCTGGCACAACTCGGTCGCGACTTTGGTTTCTTTCCTTAGCGACTTCCAATGGCGCATCGATTCTAATACCCTGAATCTTATCCGCACCATGCTCCCGGGCAAAATTAATCAATTCCAGGCGTGCTGGTTCATTGGTGAAAGTAGCGTCAAAAACTACGGCTTGGCCTTCTGCCAAGGCAGTTGCTACGCGATTATAAGCTTCGTCCCAAACTTCATCCCCTTTTGACTGGTCTGTGGTGTTACCCAAAAGTTTAGCTCGAATATCATCTGGGCAAACATAAGCATAACCGAACTTTTCGGCCAGCTCTTTGAGAGCCTTTGTCTTGCCAGACCCAGGAATGCCAATGCCAATTATAACTTTTCGCATATTAAGTATTATAACTTAAATTTGTTCAATTCCAAGCTTTTTTAATTGACCTGTATATTGCGCTGTGCTAATTTTTTAGTAAACAAAACAAGGCTTTTGTTATGTTCATTGACAAATAAACAAAAAAGAACAGGAGGTACGTATGGAGTATCGACCGCTTCGAATCGGTCAATATGAATTTCCCGTGCCTATTGTTCAAGGAGGCATGGGCGTTAAAATTTCCGGACCGTCCTTAGTCGGGCCTGTAGCAGAAGAAGGCGCTGGCGGAACAATGACTGCGATCGGGCTCGGCAAGCGGACTCATAGGATGAGCTTTGAGGATTTCAATAGGACATCCTGCGAAGCCTTGAGGCATGAAATTGAAAGCTTGCGGATGCTTACCAGCAAACCTTTCGCGGTTAACATCATGGGCGCATTGTCCAACCCTGATGATCTAATCCGCACCGCAGTCAATCCGGGAAATGATAGTACTGGTGTTAAAATTGCCGGGGCTAACATCATCGTCTTCGGTGCTGGAATTCCGAAGACCCTTCCAGCGATTGTTGACGATCCGACTGTAGCACTTGTTCCTATTGTCAGCTCGGCCAGACTTGCAGAATTCATCATCAAACTATGGCTGGAACGTTATGGACGGCTTCCTGATGCGGTGGTCATTGAAGGGCCGCTTGCTGGCGGGCATCTTGGCTTTTCGCTCGAACAATTGCTGCCGGAAAATATTGGAAAGTTTTCTCTTGAAAATATTCTCCGGGAAACTCTCCAAATAATTAATCGCTATGAACAAGAATACGGACGGAAAATACCCATAATTGTCGCTGGCGGTGTGTACACTGGAGAAGATATTGCTTATTATCTTTCCCTTGGGGCTTCTGCCGCTCAACTTGGAACCCGTTTCGTTGCTACATTTGAATGCCCTGTTTCCGAACGATTTAAGCTGGAGTATGTCCAAGCCAAACCTGAGGATATACGGATTATTAGGACGCCTGTCGGCATGCCTGGCCGCGTCCTCAACAACAAATTCCTCAAGGAACTCGCGAAACTGCGGGAGAACCAAAGAAAAGGGGGCGAAACACGAAAACTTTCCTGTCCTTACCACTGTCTGAGATCGTGTGAACAGGAAAAGGCATTATTCTGTATCGCGGAGCAACTCGATCAGTCGTTCGATGGAGAAATAGATAATGGTTTGATCTTCTGCGGAGCCAATGTCTACCGCATTGACCGGATCATGTCTGTCCACGAGCTGATTACCGAACTAATGGACGGCGTCAAAGCCTCAGCTTTGACTCTTCCAAGCACCTTATAAAATCGTCTACCTTTGGCAGGCGATTTTTTTATTTATTTACATCCGTCATTGCGAGAAAGTGCCCATGAGCACTGACGCGGGAATCAAATTTTTATCCTACTTTTACAATTTTTACCTCAACCTCTTTCCCGCCAATTTTTAAATGCGCCATCTCGCCAACCTTTTTACCCATTAAAGCCGCACCTAAAGGAGATTTATGCGAAATAATCCCTTTTCCAGGATTGGTTTCTGTGGGACCGAGGATTTGATAGGATTGACGCTTACCTGCCTGTTCAATGATTACTGTACTGCCCAGTTGGATTGTTTTTGAATTGCCATCAATAGGAATTATTTCCGCTAATTTCAAGTGGTCTTCCAATTCCAAAATGCGCTGGTTAATCCCCCGCAAATGGCCTTTGGAAAGTTGGTAAGCGGCGTTTTCCGAAAAGTCCCCCATTTCTGCCAACCTTTTCACTTCGGCTATGACGGCTGGCCGTACGGCTTTAAGCCCTGCTAATTGCCTGGTCATTTCCTCAAACTTCGCCTGGGTCAGGTGCGGATCGCGTTGCATATTGGAATATAGTCCTGGTTTTCGGGTGGGTATGCGCATACAAAAAGTATAGCTTAAAAACACGCCTGCAGTTACCCTAAACTCACAATTTCAGATATAATTTGTAAACAATTCATTAATCCAAATTTAGTATGAAAAAAATCTTAGTTACTGGTTCAGCCGGACAGGTCGGTTCGGTTTTAGTGCCGGCTTTGCAAAAAAACTTCGGCACCGAAAATGTTATTGCCGGAATCTTGAAGCCTGCTCCCCAATACTCCAAAATTACCACGGAACGGATAGATACCACTGACAAAGATTCAATATCCCAGGCCATTAAAAAACATAGCATCACTGATATCTATCATTTAGCTGGCATGATTTCTGGAGCTAGCGAAAAAGAACCTGACCGGTCTTGGCAGGTGAATTTTGACGGCTTGAAAAATGTTTTGGACGTTGCTCGTGACCTGAACGTCTCAAAAATATTCTGGCCCAGTTCCATTGCCGCTTTTGGCCCGAACACGCCCAGGGAAAATACACCCCAAACCACCATCCTGGAACCTTCCACGATTTATGGGGTGGCTAAGGTGGCTGGCGAACTGCTTTGCAATTATTACCACCACCGTTACAAGCTGGATGTCCGTAGTTTACGCTATCCGGGCTTGATCAGTCATGCAGCCCCGCCTTCGGACGGCACGACTGAATATTCCATTTCCATGTTCTATGCCGCTTTGCAGAAACAGCCATTCTCCTGCTTCCTGAAAAAAGACACGGCCTTACCCATGATGTACATGGCTGATGCCATTAAAGCGACCATTGACCTGATGGAAGCCCCCTCGGAAAAAATAAAAATCCGGACCAGCTATAATGTCACGGCTTTCAGTTTTACGCCAGGAGAATTAGCCTCGATTCTACTAAAACATTTCCCTGATTTCAAAATTTCTTACGACCCGGATTTCCACCAAGCCATTGCCGATTCCTGGCCAAAGACTATTGATGATTCTGCCGCTCGCCAAGATTGGGGCTGGCAACCGCAATATGATTTGCCTGCCATGGTTGAAGACATGCTTAAGAATTTGGAGAAGAAGTTGTCTTGAACACAATAGTAATTGTTACTAACCATTGGATGCAGATTTTGACAAAAAATGTAATATTGCCTAAGATTGATCATCAAACAAAAAATGTAATGTTCTCATAATGAAACCAGTCAACGTCTAACCAAACGGAGAATAAGGAGGAAAAATGTCTCCAAAAGTTAAGTACGTTCTGTTTACTCTTGCAGTAATCATTATTGCCGCCTTCTTTATGATTCCTGGCGGTGAAAAGCCAGTGGCAAAAGGCCTGAACAAAGTCCCTTCACGAACGAAAGTCACAACTCTTTCCACGCTTCAAACAACTTCAATGAATCAACCCGTAATTCTTTCGTTGGATATCGACCAATGTTCCTGCAGTAGGTATTCTACTTTCAACATCTCGTGGAATCCGGCTGATTCTTTGCTGATTGATGACTCAGCCATGGCCGAATTAATGCTAACCGCGGATTCAACTGGACTTTTGCTGTGCGACTGCTCTCTAGATAATGGAACAAAATACATTTCTGTGGTTAAAGAAATATGGCCGCTGGAATCTCGCACGGGACTTAGAGTGGATCTTCGCGATGAAGTTTACTTAATTGATGCAGATGTGACGAAAAACCTGGCTGAAGCCCTTGAGGCTAAAAAAGCCGAAATATTCAACGGGCACGACTTTAAATTCGATTGATAAATTCGTGCCAACAAAACTCCAAGATCCGATGCATTCCATTGGATCTTTTTTATTTTTTTAGATTTATTAAAATCTAAAATCGTTATTGACATAACAACCTAATTGGCATAAAACTAAATTATTAAAAACCGACACCAAAAAAAGGAGGTCGCCATGAGTGCGACAATTAACGTAAAAGTGCTGACTGATAGGGTTATCTTTCACATTCACGAGGGTAAACCATATTTCGTTCCTGATGTCGACAAAGACGAAACCGTTCTCTTTGATGCTTCACAGACCTTGCAACCGCTGCCGCCGGAAAACGAACGCCCAACTGGATATGAAGGCACGGATCTCTTCTGGATTCCAGGCCGTAACCAATGGGTTGGGTTCAATACTGCCCAGTATATGGAACGGTCGGCCGGACCGCTTGAAGAGGATTGCTATGGTCCTTACCTGGTCTCTGATTATCCCCCACCCAGTGAAGAAGAAATTCGGCTGGCGACCGAGAAGAAAACGCTCGCCCAATCCAGACATATTTTCTACCATGACAGATGAGCAAAAAAGCACTTATTCTGAAAGCGGTCGGTTTCCGAAACCAGCCGCTTCTTTATGTATAAAAAAAGCGCCAGCAAAAAATTCATTGCTGGACACTTGAATGAGCTGAGCGGTTTAAAACAACCCATTCAAAATTAACTGCACCAAGCACCCCGAAAACTGTTATTATTCTATCAGGTCGCTTGGATCACAATAATCGCATGATCGCGAATACAATTCACTCTTCTTCACCATCCGTTTGCAACTTGGATTCGGGCATTCAAACAATTCTTCGCTGGGACGACTATAGCTACTCGAGCTCCTTGGACTTGGTGACGGCGTATACTCAGGCACCTCTGGCGTTGTGGTGTTCTGAGGTTTACCTCTGTCCGCTAATCCACTCAGTACACCCAAGGCAGCGTAACCTAAGGCTCCAAGAAGAAAGATGCCAATCGCTGTCCCAAGATCACCATCGTCTTTTCCATCATTTCCTGACATAAAAAAACACCTCTGTTTCTTTTGTTTGAGTGTGAAAGATCAATTTCTGCTTACCAATGCCAACATAACACTTGCATACCCCAGCGTCAAATTAGACAAAAATTAAATGATGTCTGGGATATAAACCTACAACTCTCCGTCATTGCCACTTCCTCTTGTCACCCTGAACCTTGCACTAATGTCTGGCAGCTATAGCCATTGAATCAAAGTACTTACTAAACCCGTTTCCCGGAAGATCGGCTTGCATGAACTCTGTACACACTTCACTGCGTACCCGGGCAAGTTCACGGCGACGTGCGCCGCGCCAACGGTTGTCGGTAATCGTTAAATCTAAAAGCTCAAGGAGTCGTGCAAAAGCCTTTTCAAAAAATTGCTCGTTGCCATTCTTTTTACATCGCCGAGCCCTGCTATATTCACTACCAACATTTCCAAGTTGCTCAGCAAGCGACATGGTCTGCCACCGATCCCGCGCGAGATCTACGTGCTGGGCTGTGCTTATCATACAATAATACTTCGTACGACTTCGAGGATACGCTTTTGTGTTTCTACGTCCTCAACCCCTCGCGACTTGTTACCTTGACTGGGCCGAATGTTGATCATAGAATCGAATTCCACCATCTCTGGAAATTCCATTGCCGGGTACAAATTAATGCCCCACAAATTTGTTTGAACTGAATCGTGGTCCAGAAGAAATGCCTCAATATCTGAGTGCAGCTCACCGCCAAGAGCAACTACTTTCTTTTCAACATCCACCACACCTTTCACCATATCGCCAAAACGCTCATTTGCAATATCTTGCAATTCAGTCTTTGTTAAAGGTTTAGAGATTAATTGAATATCCGACATAATGTATGTATAGCTATATCATAACATTGAACGTTTGTCATTACTCCCCTCCGTCATTACCACCCTCACTTTGTCATTGCGAGGACCTGCCGTAGGCAGGGACGCGGCAATCTTGCTCTCCCCATCACTCCGGCAATCATCATCTTAAAAATCATTTATTTTATCACGCTGCCAATATAATTCACCAACCCATATAAAAATCCAACCAGACCCAGTAAAAATGCTACGGTAACGCGCCATTTTTGCTCCATTTTATAACGCTTAACGCCTTTATTCGCAATTATACTAAAAACAATTGCCGCAATTCCTGAAGCCATGCCTGGGATAGTTGAATAAAATATAACCGAAAAAGCGCCCAATCCAATCCCTAACCAGGCATAGGCATTGTACTTTGTAATTTCTTTTTGATTTTTGTTTAGTTCTTCCTGCTCTTGATCTATTTCCATAAATGATTTTAATTAGTTTTAAATTGACATTATTTCCCTTATTTTACCCTACCCTAATTCCCTTACCCCCTGCCCTCCCAAGCTTTGTTTTAGGCATAGGCTAATTTTTTTATTTAATATCCTTAGTAAAATTGTACTTTAATAACTGGTTTTTAAAATTTTTTCTTTGGCATCTTTTTAAAAACCTCAGCATAAAAATTTGCCAATTATTAAAATTTTTTATCTAATTTTATACGCCAATCTTCCATATACCCTTTTCTAAAAAGGCTTCAGTGGTTTGCCGGGTAGCCTTATTAATAAGATTTGGATGTGAAAGCTTGTTTCGCTTGGCATATTCAACCAGGGTAATAATTTTCTTGCCTTCCAAGTATGCAAGCCGCTTGTAGTAACTATTTGTAAGCGCCTTGCCGACAATTTCTTCCATAACATCGGTCAAACCTTTTGCGTCAAATTCTTTGAATGCTTCGTAATACTTCTTCCGATCAATAAACTTAATATTGATTGGTACAAACCCCTCTCGTATGAGTAAGTAATTATTCAGCACCCGACCAATACGGCCATTGCCGTCAACAAATGGATGGGTATTTTCAAACGTTAGGTGAATTTTGGCAATACGCTTGATAACATTCACATGACTGGAGGCATTGTACTCAGCCAACATTTTTTTAAGGCGTTCCACCACTTCCTTAGGATTTGGGGCAATGTGGCTGCCGACCCGGACGAATTCATTGTCTTTCCGAAAACGTCCTGCAACGTCATCGCGAATATTCGCAATGAGCATCTTGTGCAACGATAGAATAACCTCAAGCGTTAACTCTTGCTCTTTCGCCCGTTTATGGATATAGGTAACGACACGCGCCAGATTCTTGGCTTCAAAAATTTCCCGTTCGTTAATATACCTATCCAATTCAATTTGGAGAAGTATTTTTTCGGTTTCTTCAAGCGTGAGCGTGCTGTTTTCTATGGCATTCGAGTTATAAACCTGTTCGGCTACTTCTGCTTCGGCGATCAACGTCAAAAGATCCTCCTTACCAGATGAGGCTTTGTAGTACCTTTCCCGAAGAGAATTTAGCTTGTTGAAAACACTAAGTATTTTAGTCATATACCAACATTATATCTCTTTTCACGGTTTTGTCAACATAAACGTGAAAATACGCATAATTTACCATCTTTTCACGGTTTTCAACTTATCATATCAATTTGATAAGTAAACCGTATCATTTTAATACGAAAAAGCAGGTTTTTTGCTCTCCGGCTCCAGATCCTAAACTCCTACCCACCTTGTCTACATCCTTAGTAAAATTACACGATTATAAATAGCTTTCCAAAAACCTTTTCAGTGCAATAAGGTCTTTCTTGCCCATATCGTAGTGGTATGAATCAATTCCAATAGAACGAGCACTTTCTACTGCCTTCGCATTATGCTCAAAATAAATCACATCTTCTGGCGTAAAATGAAAGTTCTCTAGCATTTTCTTAAAATACTCTGGATCAACCTTGTCGGGTTGGTGCTTAAGGGTAAAAACCGGGTAAGGCATTTTATCCAAACCAAATTTCAGCATTTGCTCGTCATTGGCATTGGTTAAAATGATTTTTGGATTTGGGTACTCATCTAATAATTTTTGCATCTCCGTGAATATACCTTCACCCTCTATAATAAAAGTGTCTACGGCATCAACGAGCATTGTTTTCATAAAAGTTATTTTAATTCTTTAGTAAAATTACACTTTGGATAATTTGAGCAACCTAAGAAAGGCCCAAATTTGCTATTATTTTCCACTAATTTACCTCCACATCGGGGACAATTTTCAGTATTGCTTAATCTTAGTTTATTGCTAATATTTCTAAGTTTCTTACGAATCAAGATTATAACAACTTCAATAACCCCAATTATCAATAAGGCTGGGATCAAAACACGTGCAACGCCCCAAACCAATTTCCCTGCTCCTTCAACTAATTGTGGATCTGCGGGTATAATAAATTATTATCTAAAATTTATACCTGAAAAATCGCAGTTTGAAACGAATATAATTTATTTAATTCAAATAATCTTTAATTTCATTTTCAGTTGGTTTATGGGTATTTACAACAAAATATTTCTCTGATAAGAAGCGTTCACCTTTATTACACGCCTCAATGCATGATTCAATTAATTCGGCTGGTGCTTGATCCAATCCATGCAAGGCCGTAACCAATACAAAATTTTCAATTATTTCAATTTTTTCTATTAAAAAACTGGTTGATGCGGCCATCCGATTAATGAACTTAATAATTATTTGCTTCTGGCTTTCGAAAAAATTCTTCTTTTGGTAATGATTCAAAATAAAATAAAAACGGAGCTTATTACCTTTTTTGCCAGCGCCGACCATTACTGATTCACTGTCCTTTCCCAAAATATAACTTTTTAAAAAAGTTTTACATTCATCCAAGGCAATTTCCGCCCAAAATACTAATTCATCATCAGGCCGCTCAAGGTACTTTGTCAGCGATTGATAGCACTCCAGGGATCCAATATGAGCTAAAATGAAAATTAATCTTTTTTTGGCAGTCAGTGGATATTTCTTGTTAAAAAGCTTGGCTCGCTCGGAGATAAATTTATTTTTATTATTTTCAATTTCATGCATATCAATCTGGTCATGAAAAGCCAGGTAGTCGTTAATAACTTTCATCCTGATAATATATTCTTTGACTAAATCTTGGTTTTGATAGTGGGTTTCTTTCAGCCAATCCTGATAAATGTTTTCATAATACTCACTACGCAAAAGGACTTCGACCAACAACTTTTGTAAGCTTTTATAAACACTCGAGGGCATTTTTTCAATATATTTATACCGGTGAAATTCCGGTTTATCGTATTTTTCCAAGAGTAGCTCGGTTCTGTGAACAAAGTCTCCAAATCTATCCCGATTTTTTCCAATTCTATCTTTGTCCGACTGGCTTATTTTGTTGTTATTTTTGAAATCAAAATTTAAATCCATCATAGTACCCATAATTAAATAATCAGTAGCGTGTATAATAGCCTGCCTGATTTTTCCGGATGGATTCTGGATATATTTAAGAATAAATTCCGACCATTCTTCAAAATGCTCCTCCCCGATCGCTAAAAACGGCCATTTGAGAGTGTTGATAAGATATGCCTTGTTATCCAAATTCTCAATTTTGCCCAAATTTCTTATTTCATAGACAAATACTTCATAAGTTTTCTTATCTTTTTCACGCCGCGGAAAGCGGATCTTATACCAAAACTTTTCAATCTGTTTCTGGGCTTCTTTTACTTCTGCTCGTGAACCGCTTTTTATTATTTTAATAAACTTAATTAATGGTTTATCCATATAATTGGCCATTCTCAGTAATTTCTTTTTTTGACATAGCTTTTTATTGTAACTAATCTTGGGTCTGCAGGCATAAGATGATTTAAATTTCTTCTAACTAAATTCCTGTCTAAAATTTAGTCATCCAATTAAGATTTATACTGATTATATTTTTGCTCCAGGTTCACCATAAAAAGTTAAATTTTCTAAATCCCATATTAAAAATGGAGCCGCAGCGCGTTCTTCAGCTTTTGCTTCACTGGTAAGGGCTTTACTAATATTACGTGCCAATGCGTTTTTACTAGCAATAATTGATTCAGATACTGTATGACCTTTAATTAAGGATGTGCTAATTAAATTACTAGGTTCTAAAAATAATTTGGCTAACTTGTCATCTAGTGGACGAGTTCTACTATTATCATCAAAAGTAAAAATGTAATCATCATTATAACCAATAAATGCCTTTGTCCCGGATTTAACACAAGCTGGCCCTAACTCCTTTGCAGCACTACATGATAGTCCGTAAACCACTTTTGATGTTAATATATCATGATTATTATTAATCGTTACAAGTGGTATATTATATTGACCGGTTATGCACTTGCTATCACCATGACCATTTAAATAACAATAACTTGGGCATTGCTTTTTTAGCATGCTTTCAAATTGCTGCTTATTAGCCTTTTCGCCAAATAAATCTAGAATTTTATCGCCTTTTTCTTTTGCAAAATTTATTACTTTTTCTGCCCACCTTGAAATATAAATAACAGTCCGATCATGAGTCGGACGTGTCAGCAGAATAGATTTGTTCATAAAATTTACCGTGCTTCAAATTTTGTAAAAATGATATTTGAGCTTTAACTACTTTCATTCCTACGGGATCTTGCCTCTCAATACGTTGTATTAATTCATCTCTTTTAAAATCACCCTCGCTACCAACTGAAATTTGAACATTTTCTGGCAATGTTTTTAGGCGTTCAATCACAATATTTTGCTCTTCTTGTTTTGTATCCGATATTGTATCTGACATGTTTAAATAAATTTTAATTCTTGCAGTCTTAATAGTAAAGTTTTCCCAAGTTCTGTATCATTTGAAATTTCATTGTAAGCAGCATTCCAGGTGATTGGACCAATATTTGGAATTACTAGAATTACCTCATCCCTAAGTCCAATAGGTAGGTTCGCATATACTTTGAAAAATGAATCTTTTTTTGTCACTTCCATTTTTTACTTGTATTGTATATTCAAATATGTTTAAAAACGTTTGGCAGACAACTTTACATATATATTGTAACAAAGTCAAATTATTTTGTAAAATCTCATTAAATCTATATTGTTTATGCACCTTTTATGGATAATGTATTATGATGCGGTTTAATTAAATGTACCATAGCTGAAATTCCGGGTATGTTTCTTTATCATTAAAATCTAAATATTTATCATCTTCCCATACAAGCTCGCTAAAATTCTTCAAATCTTCACTATATCCACGACACATAACCTTTAGATTTGCAAAGGGATTAAAATGTAAAATTATTTTCGCGAATTGTGCTGAAAGTCTTATATACATATTTTAAGTTACACGATAATAACCGCGCGAGATAAAGTCCAAATACCCTTTATCCCGTAAAATTTGTAATTGCTGGCGTATTTTGTCTTTAATGTGACTATTTTCTGGATGTAGCTGACTTAATTTCTTTTCAAAGGCGTACACATCATCAAGTATAAATTCACGTTTGCTGAGTTTCTCAATGCAACGCATTATATCCGTCAACCAACCTTTTTCCACAACTTCCTTTTCTTCACGTAAAAATAGAGTCTTTTTCCATTCCTTTAACACCTTAGCCTTTGGTTCAATTTGTTTATCACGAACATAATATATCTTACCTGTTTGCGGTATACTGTTCAGTAAAATGTTACACCCTATCCATCCCGCTCGACGAGCTGTTGAAGCAAGTGGATTACGTTTTTCAATTATCTTGGGTACAAAAAAATGTTTCGGGATGACAAAAAAGTTCGTAACTTCAAAATTTGATAAATTGTAGCGCAGTAGAAAAAAATTTGGATTGTTAGTGCTTGTTAACCGTTCAAGCATGGTATGATAAGCGCCGTCGACAACCTTTGTACCGATTTGATTCTTTTTGCTTTTTAGCTCATAATCCTCACCGCAATTTGTGCAATGAAAATCTGCAACAGGTTTGTTGTTTTCGTATTTATCTATATCTACATGACCACAATTTGGACAAAATACCGACTCATCAACCCAATGCTCAGTTAAAACTCTAATTTTTTGAGATGCGTTTGAATATTTATCAGCTAGTTTTGTTTTAAAAAATAAATTCATAAAAAACTCAAAACCTATTTTTTGAACCACTAAAATATTCTTTGGGTTTGTTTACTGGCATACCCTCATCATCCCATTTTTAAAGGGAAAAATCAACTTTTATAACACCTATTCAAGATCTCTAAAAAGCGATCATGGACCAAGCCATTGGTCGCAAGTATACCGCCGTTCAGCCTATCATAGCGCTGTTCGTTGCCTTTGAGGTCAGTGACTTTTCCGCCAGCTTCTTCAATTATGATTTTTTGGGCGGCAGTATCCCAGGGTTTGTTTCCGGGAAAAATATTGGCGATCAGCTGTCCGCCTGCCACTAACATGCCCATGTATGTTGTTACAATCGCGTTTATTGGTTTTAAGCCCGCATCCCAAAGCTGTTTATATAATTTAAGCAGATCGATAGGACTATAGGCCAACCTAACCAAAGCCGTGCCGACGACCTTATTGGCCAAATCTGTTTCCTGTATCACGGAAATTGACTTGCCGTTCAGAGTTGCGCCTTTGCCTTTCTCGGCAAAATACACCCGGTCCATTAACGGGTCACATATTACGCCTAAAACAGGTTCGCCATTTTTTACCAAGGCCAGAGAAAAGGCTGAGGTTGGGATACCATGCGCGTATGGAAGTGTCCCGTCTATCGGATCGCACACCCAAAGATATTTTCGATCTTCGTGGTTGCTCCCACCTTCTTCGGTAAGCAAACCATGGCTTGGATAATCTTTAGCGACCGCAGTGGCAACTAAATCATTTATTTCTTTGTCAGCAATCGTGACGGGCGTCTTATCTGATTTCCATTCTTTTTGAACTTCATTAGAAAAATGCCGGCGCATTATTACTCCGGCTTGCTTGGCTAATTCCAATACAAAAATTTTGTCATTCATACCCCCATTTTCCCTGTTTTTCGCTAAAAAAGCAAATAAAAATACCCCAGTGATATACCAGGGTATAAAAATTATTTAATTGACGGCCAGCTTGAGCTGGGTTTGAACTTCTACGATTTTCCCGGTAAAGGTACAATCGCAGTCATAATCAGTGGTGCGGTCTTCCCGGTCAAAGTACTCAGACGGCCGGTATCTGGACCGGCGGAAATTGATGACCGCATTCCCGCCGAGGGAAATTGCCTGATTGGCAAACCAGAGAGCGGCCAGGTACTCAGCTTCCTTCTCCGCAGCACCCAGGTAATTGCCAGTGACAGAAACACGGACGCCAGTAGCGACAATCCTGCGTAAGATCCGATAACCTTTGACAGCACCAGCATCGGCGATCAAAACGGGAATATTGTCTCCGTAAACCCGCAGGCCCTGCGACGACAGCTTGTCGCCGATATCCCCCCAACTTGATATTTGAGTAAAGGACATGAACTGCCTCCTTTTTGAAAAACATTTAATCTTCGTGTCATCTTAGTGCTGATATTTGGGAATGTCAAATACCCCATTCCTAATAGGTCTGGCTTTTTAACTTTTCCCATTTTTTCGCTTAAATATCAACCCCGTTAGAAATAAAATTTCTAACGGGGTCAACTTCCAAGCTTATGAACTACTCGGAACTTTTTAACCCATCAGAAAGCCATTTGTAAACTTCTTCAGGGTTCATTTTTAAATACTTCCTGAATGCTTCGGCGGATTTGGCGCGGACTGTCTGAGTTAATTCCTCTTTTGGCACCTCTTCATCCGTAAGGACAGCTTCTTGGAAAAAACCTTTCAATTGATTTTTATCCAGCCGCTCGAATAATTTTTGGACAATATACGGTCCCAAGTTGTAAGGTACCTCTTCAAGCATGGAATCCTCTTTTGAATCACCCGTGTCCAGAAGCTTTGAGTTAATTTTGTCTGGGCGCAAAAACTGTTCAGGCTGGAAATCCTTATGCTTGGATAAATAATTATTTGCGCGTTGGATAAAGTCCTCTTGTCTGCCGGAAATTTCTTCGCCAAAAACATGCTTGCTGACATATTCGGCTATGCCTTCGCTGATATACCTGTTCACCAAACCTTTTTTGTCGCCATGAATCCACTCGTCAAACACCACATGCGTGTATTCATGCGCGAAAGAATCCTTTGCGTATGGCGGAAGCTCAGGATGTTCTTTGTCCACCCCGAGCACGATAATGTCTTTTCCAAGCTTTTGCTTTAATGGCCCGGCGCGATAGGCCTTCCGCTGTTTCCAATCTTCACCTTTGTAAACAAAGGAAAGCAAGAATGGCCGTTTTGGCTTGGTTCCAAAAAAATCCTGCACTTTTTTCTGCATCTGTTCCGCATATTCCAAATAATCTTCCGGCGGAGTAAAATCCTCAGGGTGCAAGATTTTCAGGTCATGGAAAGTCATTTCAACGGAGTCGGGCTGGGTATATCTTTCCAAATAACTCGCCTTGCTTGGTTTTGGCGCAGTTTCAGGCGAAGAATCAAAGTTTTCATTCATGCTTTAAGTATACCAAAATAACCGGTTTGGGATCTAAAAAAACTTCCAATCTAAACCGTTTTTTGTTAATATGAAAACCTGCTCATTCCATGTGTATAAGAAGTGCTAATATAGAGGGTCAAGTCAATCAATCTGGTTCAGCGCCAGCAAAGCCCTGCGGTTACGGCCGCAGGGGCCTCGCCGAAACAGGCCACCATTTGGATGTTGCTCGAAACATTCAACCTCCTTTTTGCTTCAAGAATCCTTGAAGTTCTAATGGGAATGGCATCAGCAAAGATGTCCAGGGGCGAATTCCCTCCTCTAGGGTCTGGCTGGCCTTATGCACATGAAAACACCCGGTAGGCATTTTGCCTGCCGGGATTTTTTTAATATTAATTTAAAAGGAAGCCTTAAGTAGACTTCCTTTGGATTGGGTCATGACTATTGGCAAATCTGCCAAGGTACGCTTTTTTGAAGATTGGGCTGGCAAAATAGCAAGCAACAATGACCACTAGGCAGGCTAAAATAAGCGGTATTGACCCTTCTGTCAACATTGCGTCACAACCAATAAGGATGGCCAGCCACATTATTACATTTGAGAACACCCAAAAAAACTTGAATTTCTTCCTCATGGCATATCCCTTGGTTAAATGAGCGGTTTATGGATTTATGCTTGCACTTTAAGGATGAAAATGCAAATTACTAGCAAATTAATGATCTCTGCATTAAATTAAAACTTTTTATTCTTCCTTTTGCCAATGATCCAAAACCGTTACCTCGCCCTTGTCATACTCGCCTACTTCATAGCCATCATAAGCGAAATGATCGCTATCTTGGCTAAAGAACAAAGCGACTTTACTGTCTAATATGATCTGGAAACCAAGGTCATTTTCGGTATTCAACGGGATTAAATCAACGCATTTCGTTTTCTCCAAAATTTTTTGGAGAGTTGCAAAATCAATTCCACCAGACATCTTGCGACCAAGAAAATTAGCCGTTATGCGCGGAAATAAGCGGAAAAGCAGGCGAAAATACCAAGGCAAAAAATTGAGCATATTAGCTAATACTATCAAGCTTCTGTTCCAACACTTTTCTAAAGTCCCGTAAATGCATGGCGTGGCTGGCGGGCAAAAACTGGCGGAGTTCGCGGCGAAAATCAAGTTTGCTTTCCTGCAGGAGTTTGCGCACTTCAGCAACGTGTTTGGCCTCCCTGACTAATGGGTAATTGTCGGAAAGCAGAAAAAAGTAATCATAAAAATCTCTGGGCTTATGGCGAGCCAGCAATGCTTCCAATTTGCCTTGCACAATCGCCTCTTTGGCCAAGTGCACTAGGCTGTATTCGGGAATGTAATCGTTCTCAATGAGTTTTCGGATCCCGCTAATTGGCTTCCCAGCACGTAAAGAAACTTCAATCCGAATAATAATTTTTTGGTCATATACACGAAAAATCGCCTCCCCAAGATAACCGCCACTGGTATTCTTTGCCTCTTCAAGTTCCACGCTAAAACCGTTTTTTTCAATATTCGTCAGGGTTTCCGTAAAAAGCTCCTCGACTTCACGCTGAGTAATCCGAGAACCCGTAAAATCTAAATCTTCAGAAAAACGAGGGCTATGAAAAACAATCCGCAAAGCCGTACCACCTTTAAAGAGTAAATTTTCTGCGCCAGGTTGACGATAAAGTACGGACAAAAAAACATGCTGGCAGTACTCCCGAATGACGTTTTCGGAATTAGTTTGTGAACGCTTAGTAAATTCTTGTAGGTTTGCGAGATTCAACATATACGTGACGAATGAGCTTTAAAAGGCTAGGTCGCTGGAAGAGCTTGGCATACGCAAGAAGTTTCGTTTGCTTTAGCCCTTTCAACCGCAAACGGTCGTTCAACACGCGCTGCTTGAGATCGACGAAGTAGAGGTAATCTGCCAAAGCTTTTTCTGGTTCAGCGATGAGAGCCTTGTGGCGATCAACAACACCCAGTTGGTAACCAGTGAATGCTGGCACCTTGATTTGCTGGTAGATAAAAATACCAATCGGTGTAGTAAATTCTCGGGCGGCTTTCGTGGTAATGGAGGTGGTTGCATACACGACTTCCGGAATGATGTGGTAGTGAGAAAGCGCGGTTTCGAGTGAGATGTACGACGGCTGGTAGAGTTTGCCTGCAATGAAGGGGCGGTCGGGCAGACTATCCTTAACCAAGTAAAAACCGTTTCGGAGCTTTACGAATAAGCCACTGTGCACATTTTTCGAAATGTAGACACCGGCAGTGTTTGAAGAAACACTAAAAAGCCCCTGGAATTCACGTTGAGTAAATACCTCAAAACCTTCAGCTTTCAGCTTTTCTTCGATTTTTATACGATTCAGTTTCTTTACCATATTATACAAAAAGTGAAGTGACTATTTTCATAGTACTACACTCTAAAAAACCTGTCAATACCTTATACCGCCAGAGAAGGTAAAATCTATGATTTAAAGAATTTCCGCCTGACTTGCTTGGTAATGTCCCCCATTGAATCTTTGCTTATGCCGCTACCATGGGTACCTGAAAACATCCTTCCCGGCACCCAAATTCCATATACTCCTTTGGGTAATAGTCTTTTCCATAAATCCCAGTCTTGATATCGCTTTAAACTCTCATCAAAACCAATACAATTTTCCCGCCTTAATAATGACATGGTGGAAATATAGTTTTCTTTTTTTAATCTTTCCGCGTCAAAGTCAAACAAATCAAAAGTGTGCCAGCCGAATTTGAAGTCTGAATAGGCATAACCGGCTTCGGGGTGCAGGATTAAAGCTCTGGCCATGCGTTCCAGCATTTGGGGGTGCAATTCAATATCTGCATCACAAAATAAAATAAATTGGCCTGTGGTTTTGGCAAAACCTGCATTACGGGCGGCTGGGGCGCCACGGTTCTCCTGTTTTACTAATTCAACCTTAAATTGTTTGGCAATTTCTGAAGTCCGGTCTTTTGACCCGTCATCAACCACGATTATTTCTGCGGGTTTCAAGGTTTGATTTTGCAAATCAGTAATGGTCTTGGCTAATGTAAGCTCGGCATTAAAAGCCGGGATGACTACACTAATTTTTATTTTTGGCACTTCAGTAATCAAGTGAAGTAATTCCACAATCTTTTTCCGCCTGTCTTCCCAGTTAAAATGTTCTTGGGCGAATTTTTGGGCGCGTTCGGAATAACGTTGTAATTGCTCTGGCCGGCTTAGGAAGGGTTCAATGGCTTTGGCTAATTCATCGGCCTTGCCTGGCTCCACAATCTCCCCAGTCAGGCCTTTCTCAATGGTTTCGGGAATACCGCCGCTGTTACTGCCAATAACAGACAAACCGTGCATTTGGGCTTCTACGCTGACCAAACCAAAGCCTTCCACATCCCCGTTTTTCAATTCCACGCTGGGAAAAATGAACAAATCGCTGGCGGCGTAAGCCAAGTTAATGTCTTCCAAATCTTTGACCAATAAAATCCGGTTAGCTTGATGGTGCTGTTCAATGTGTTTTTGGATATTGGCGTTTTCCGGGCCATGGCCGACAATTAAATAATTCAAGTTTGGGTATTTTTTGGCTAAAGCAACAAAAGCATCAATGGCAATTTCATGGCCTTTACGCTTGACCAGCCTGCCGACTGTCAATAAAGTCAAGGAATCTGGCGGCAAACCAAAAACTTTCTTGGCATCAAATTTTGGCAAGCCTAATTTTGGGATTTCCGCACCTGGGGTCAGAACTGCTCGCCTACTCTCTGCTACGCCCAATCTTTTCAAATGGTTATTGGTGTATTGGCTATTGGCAATGGCTAAGTCTGCCTGGGGCAAATTTTTCCTCAACATACGCCTACGCAATCCCCCAGCCTGGTCATAACTCAAAACATCCATGCCATGGGTAATGACCATGACAGGCGTCCCGAATTTTTTACGGGCTCGCAAGGCTGATACCAAGTACGGCGCGTAATGGCCGAGGATAATCAAATCGTACTTGTTGCTTTTGACCAGCTTGGGTATTTGCCAGAGGGTGGCTAACCAGCGCGGCCGCAAAAATTTATGGGTTAAAAGCGGCAGACGGATTATTTTCCAGCCATGGGCAACTGATTCAGTGGGTTCGCACAAAACTTCAATATCTAAATGACTATGGTTCGAAAAAAGATTTGCCAAAAAGTTTTCTACGCCGCCAAAGCGGGGCAAGAAAGTCGTGGTAATAAGCAGGATTTTCATGCGCTCTTTTTGTGGATGAAGGAATTCTTGAAATCAACAATCTCTGATTTTATGATGCCGCGGAACAGGAAGAGCAGGGCAAAATAAATGATGAAATAGAGGATGATTAAGGCTACCACGCTGGCTTCCCGGCCTAAAATTTTGAAGCTGAACTCGCCGCGCAAAGGGCAGACTGCCAGGCCCGCAATAATGGCAGGAATATAAGCCCTGATTAATTTTTTGAACAAGCTCTTGAACGGCACCTTGATCTGCTTATTGACCCAATAAAGACCCAGGCCGAAAAGCGTAATGCCGCTGACCAGGGTGGCAAAGGCTGAACCCATGTAAGAAAATCTCTTGATCAAGAGTGCGTTGATGGAAAGGTTGACCAAGACCGTGATAGCCATGTTCAATGTGGTCAGCTTAGTCTTGTTCACGGCATTCAAAAGAGTGCCGACCGGGAAATTCATGAAAATGACGGGTAAGCTCAAAATCAAGACTTGCAAAGGGTGGACGGCTGAATGAAACCTGGGGAAAGCCAGGTCAATGATGCCATTTGCCAAAACCATGATCATGATGGAAATCGGGATGGAAATGATCATCATGTAAAAAACGGCTTTTTCAAAAGTCAGCTCCAATTTGTATTTGGAAGTGATGAAATAGGCGCTCATGGCCGGAAAAAGGCTGGCTGCAAAGGCCGAAGGCAGGAATTCCAGGGCAAAAGTCAGTTTATGGGCGATGGCGTAATAAGCCACGGAAGTAGAGCCTTTGAAAGCCAGCAATAAATAGCGGTCAGTATAGGTGTAAACCTTGGTCAGCATGGCAGCTACGGCAAAGGGCAGGGCCAGTTTTAAAAGTAAAATGATTAAATTCTTGTCCCACATGATCTTGGGCCAGATCTTGGCATAACGCCGGACAGCCAGCATTGACCAGAAAAAATTCACGACGCTGGCAATGACTGTGGCAAAGAACACGCCCCGCATGCCAAAACCCATGCGCAAGGCCGCATAACCCATGCCCACGGCAATCAGCTGGTTGACGATCATGCCCAGGGCTTCGTACTTCATGTTCTGCAAACCCCGCAAAATCGCAAAAAAAGTCAGGGTGAAAGTGTCAAAGGCGACGATCAAAGCGACCAGGTACAAAGAGGACTGGACTTCTTGGGAAAAACTGCCGAAATTCGTGACCAAGCCAAAAGCCGCCAAGACAACCAGGCTGAATATCAATTTTATGCCCAAAACATTTCCCAGGTAAGTTTTAGTGCTGCCGGGATTTCTGGCAATTTCCCGGGTAATGACCGCAGACAGGGAAAAATCAATGAGGATTAAAGCAATGGGGATCAGGGACTTGATGGGATCATAGGCCCCGGTCTTGGAAACCCCGATATGGTCGACGACCACCGTGTAATAAACAAAAGAAATTATCTTCTGCAAAACAAACGCCCCAGTCAGGTAGGAGGTGTTCCTAAAAATCTTGCTTTGGCCTTCGCTTATTTCGGCTGCTTTGGGGTTTGACATAGCTTTGGGGTTAATTACGGCTTTTTTAAAACCGTAGAAAATTAAACATCCCCTACCGCTTCTGCCATTGGGGCGCCCGGCGGGCGCGCTTCAAGCCGTACTTTTTCCTTTCCTTAATCCTAGCATCCCGGGTCAGCAAGCCTGCACTTTTCAAAGTCGGCCTTAAAGTCGGGTCGATCTGGAGCAGCATTTTTGACATGCCATGGCCCACGGCAAAAGCTTGGCCAGCCTTGCCCCCGCCTTGGGCCTTGATTGACCAGCGGCCTTTTTGCCAGCCCGTCAGGTTCAGAGGCTCCCGCGCCAAGTCAATCCAGGGCTGGAAACCAAAATATTTTTCCAAAGTCATGTCATTGACAATTATCTCACCCGTACCCAAATCATAATACCGGACTCGGACAATGGCCCTTTTCCTTTTGCCTACGGCAAACAAATATTTCTCCCGAGGCGGCAAGGCCTGGATTTTTTGTTCAAAATTAGGCAAATCAACCTGGACTTTTAAAGTTTCAACTTTGGGCTTTTTAACAGAAATTTTCTTGATCCCAGCTTTTTTCGGCGCCGGCTTGGCAACTTTCTTTTTTAAAATTTTCGGGTTTTTGGTAGGCATGAAATTAGAGTTGAATGGTTAAGCGTTTTAAAATTTTATTCCGGGTCCGGTTATCCGGCAGCATCCTTTTGACGGCCAGCATCAAAACTGCTTTCGGGTCTTTTTTCATTTTTTCGCCCAGGCTGGTTTGGCGCAAACCCCCGGCATAGCCGGAAAAATGCGCGTACATTTTCTGTTTATACTATCCCCTGTAACCAGCATTTTAGAAAAATTCTTGACCAGGACCTTGGGTCCGGAAATGACATCTGGCCTAAAGCTGGGCAAATTCTTGCCGCGCAAAACCACGGCAACCTGAGAGGCCAAACGGCCTAAAATCTTGCCGGAAGCGTCAATGACCACTTGATTATTGGAGACTAAGGGTTTTCGCATACTAAACTAATTCTAAATAAGCTTGCTGGGAATTATCGCCCAAATTCCGTCCGCCTAAGATCTTCCGGGTATAACCGCCTTGGCGGTCCTTGTATTTCGGCCCCAGGTCTTTCAAAAGCTTATTGACGGCAGTTTCGGAAAAATATTTGCCCAATTTCCGGCGGCTGGCCAAATCATTGGTCTTGGCCGTGGTAATGGCTTTTTCAATAATCGGCTTGACTGCCCGGATCTTGGCCACGCTGCTCTTGATTTGGCCATGCAAAACAAAGGAATTGGCTAAACCTTTTAATAAAGCGTTTCGGGAAGCGGCTTTCCGGTCTAAAGTTGGTCGGGTTTTGCGGTGGCGCATAGGTTAAAATTATTTTTCCTTTTCTTTCTTAGCTCTCTTTTTGGGCTTGGCTTCAGCCAAAATCACCGCTTTCGTAATTTCCTCTGGCATGGGCAAGGAAGCGATCAAGTGCTGGAAATGCTCCTCTAAAATCTTGGCAGAATCCAGGAAAGCCTGGGTTGGGCTGACCGTCCCGTCAGTTTTTACCGAAATTGTCACCTTGTCATAATTGGTCATTTGGCCAACCCGGACATTCTCCACGTGGAAATTCACGTTCCTGACTGGGGTATAAATGGCATCAATAGCAATGGTACCCAAATCCAGTTTTTCTTTTTCCCGTATTTCCACCGGGATATAGCCGCGGCCCACCCCGACAGTCAATTCCATTTCCAGTTCGGCTGACTTATCAGTCAGATGCGCAATGATATGGTCAGGGTTCTTGGCTTCCACATTTGCCGGACATTTCAAATCGCCCACCGTCAAGACTTTTTCGCCTTTGGCTTTGACGGAAATGATGGCGTTTTCGCCTTCAAACATCTGCAAACGGATGCCTTTGATATTCAAGATCAAATCCACCATATCTTCCTTGACATGCGGCAAGGTTGAAAATTCATGGGTCGCTCCGGTAATCTTGACAGCGGTGACTGCCGCGCCGGGCAAAGAAGAAAGCAAAACCCGCCTTAAGGCATTGCCTAAAGTGGTGCCATAGCCCGGATAACAAGGCTCAATGACGAAATCTGATTGGTATTCGCCTTGGTCTATCACACTGATTTTTGAAGGTAATTGGATGCGTTCCATAGGTTTATAAGATAATATTAGCGAGAATAATATTCGACAATTAATTGTAAATTTAAGGGCTGTTGGACATCTTCTGCCTCTGGCAAACGCAGAATTTTACCCGAAAGGTTTTCCGGTTCAATATTCAACCAGGCTGGCGGTTTTTCCCTGCGGGTTTTGACTTTTTCCGTAACCTGAGTCCGGATTTTGGGTTTTTTAATTATGCTGATTTCATCATTGATCTTGACGCTATAAGACGGGATATTGACTTTCTTGCCATTGACCAAGACAAAACCATGGCCGACAAATTGCCTAGCCTGGCTGTGGGTCATGGCCAAACCTAAACGGTAGACCACGTTATCCAGACGTTTTTCCAAAAGCTGCAGCAACAACAAGCCTGTGTCCCCTTTTTTGCTTTTGGCTTTGATGAAATAATTCCTGAACTGCCTTTCCAGCAAACCGTAAATGGCTTTGGCTTTTTGCTTTTCGGCCAACTGCAAACCATATTCAGACAACCTGGAAGTGCCTTTGGGCCCGTGCTGGCCCGGCGGATATGGCCGGCGCACGACTGGGCACTTGGCCGAGTCGCACAATTTTACGCCATAACGGCGGCAGCGGGTGTGTTTTGCTGTTAAGTTCCTGGCCATATTAAACTCTTCTTACTTTTGGCGGTCTCACGCCATTATGCGGAATGGGAGTCAAATCCTTGATGGTGACGATAGTTATGCCTGCCCCTGCCAAAGCCCGGATGGCGGCTTCCCGGCCGCTGCCAATGCCTTTGACCCTGACGTCAACTTGGCGCAAGCCCACGTCCTTGATTTTTTCCAGCAAAGTCTTGACCACAATGCCTGCGGCATAGGGTGTGCCTTTTTTCGGGCCTTTAAAGCCCACAGCCCCGGCTGAAGACCAGCCCGCCACATTGCCGTTTAAATCCGAAATGCTGACAATGGTGTTGTTATAAGTAGCCTGAACATGCGCAATGCCATGCTGGATGAATTTCTTGGCTTTTTTGCGCTTGCGTTTGGGAGCTGAAACCGCGGCCGGTTCTGCAGTTTTTTCCGCCTTAACCGCCTTAGGATCTTCTTTAGGCTTTTCAGCTATTTCTTTTTTAATTTCTTCTGCCATAAATTATTTAAGTTTAGGTCTTTTCAGCTGAAGATTTTCGGCCGCTGCCCATGGTCCGACGGGTATTGCCCCTGACCGTCCGGGAATTGGTCTTGGTCCGCTGGCCGTGGACAGGCAGGTTCCGGGCATGCCGCAAGCCTTCATAACAATTAATTTCCTTTTTGCGCTTGATATTCAGCAGAACTTCCCGCCTTAAATCGCCTTCAACTTTATATTGCTTTTCAATAATGTCCCGAAGCTTGGCTACCTCTGATTCGGTCAAATCATTCGTCCGGATTTGCGGGTCAAGTTCGGCCTTGGCTATAATCTTTTTGGCCAAACTCGGACCCACGCCATAAATATAGCCGAGGGCGACTTTGAGGGGTTTATTGGGTAAAATTATTCCCGCAATTCTTGCTGGCATATTTTTTATCCTTGTCTTTGCTTATGTTTGGGATTTGAACAAATCACAAGCAACTTCTTGCCGCGTCTGATGACCCGGCACTTGGCGCAAATTGGTTTGACAGAAGCTCTGACTTTCATAAAATTATTTCCTAAAAGTTATCCGGCCCTTATTCAGGTCATAAGGCGTCATTTCCAGGATCACCGTATCGCCCGGCAAAATCTTGATCTTATGCATCCGCATCCGGCCTGATAAATGGGCTAAGATCAGGTGGTCATTATTTAATTTGACCCGAAAAGTCGCGGAAGGCAGTAATTCTTCAACTATGCCTTCGACTTCCAAAAAGCCTTTTTTATTGACACCCCGGGCTTCGGGCTTGGGCGCTGGTGATTGGGTATGACGCATTGGTTATTAATAAATATATCCCCGTTAAAAAAACGGGGTCCACGTAACTTTAGCCCAATTAATTGGGTCACAGTACGCGGCAGAACGGAACAAGTTCGGGAATATCTGGAACTAAATTTAAATTAACATTTCAAGTGAATTGATTCTAACAAAAGCCCTGAAAACCGTCAAGTCTTGTATTAATTTATGTATTTGATAGGGTCTTCTTAACAAAGACCAAAGAACAAAAAAACAAAGGAGATCCTAAATGGGTACAAACGATTTAAGAGAAGGTATAGAAACCTTCACGGCTAAAGCTCTTTACCAAAAAGTGGCCACATTAAAAGGCTTGCAACTCAGTACTGATCCAACCCAATCTTTACCAATGAAAGAATACGAACTGGATGATCCTTTACTCGCTGTTATTGAAGCAGGGGGGATTAAAAGGCAACCACGACCAGATTGTAGGGATGAGACTTTTACCTTGCTTGACCAAAATCCTAAATCTGCTTGGAGTGCATCAAGTAATTATTGGAATTTCAAATTCCGCGAGGATAAAGCTGGCGTCTTTGATTTGCAAATTTCTCCTTCAGTCAAACTTTGCATCGACACCAGGAAACGAGGAATTATTTTAACTCCCCAAGCACACGGAACTTTTCTTTCACCTGCAAATAATCTAACCATCTTTCGCATGTTCAAAATTTTAACTGAGCATGATGCTGAAGCTCCTGCCCTGGCTAAAGAGCTTGCGGCAAGTGATGGGGAAATTGTGGTTACTTGGACTGAACTTGGTTTGGGTGGCATCAGGAAAGCCTCAGATCTTTTTAGGGAGTTTTCCGGTAATAAAGATGCACTCTGGGGACTAAATACTCATCAGAGAATATTCCAGCCTGATCCTAGCCCTTTTAACCAAAAAGACGAAGAAGAGCTGTTCGTTATAGAACCAGCCCAGCCAAAACTTTTCAACCTCTGGCAAGCCCAACTCGAAAAATATCGTGCAAGCTTAGTTCTGTGAATTTAGCCAAAAGCAAGGGAGCTGCAATCAGCTCCCTTTTTTTAAAATAAAGTTGGATAAACATTCTAGGCTTATCTGGGTTCTTTGTCTTCGGGCTTATGCAAATCAACCTGGTAAAGGCCTTTCTCAATTCGATCCACGCCCTCAGCTTCAAACTCAACCCTTTTTTTATATTCTTCTGTTTCCTTAGCCTGAGTGATAATACTTTCATATCGTTTAGAACGGAAAGGCAGGATGGTTTCTGCCGCGATGAAATTAATCTTTATTTCATTGTCTTTACAATATTGCAAGGCGGCAATAATGTCCGAGTCTTGCTGGGATATTTCCGCCAAATGTTCATAAAGTTTTTCTGCCCGGGGAATATGGTAATCACTGGTAACTACTGAGATATTTTTCCACTTATTAGCCTCGATCATTTTTAACAACTCCGCAATCTCAGAATAGGTGTCAATAGATTCCTCTTCTTGGACAATCCTTTCGGCTGGAATACCGGCACTTTGCAATTCTTCGGCAATCACCGCCGCGTGGGTTGGTTTTTCTGAATCACGCGAATGGGAATTGGAAATTAACTTGCTTTCTGGGAAATACTTGCCGATTTCTGCCGCCGCTATAACCCGGGCTTTGCCCCCCAATACGCCAAAGGCATCACTGTCGCTATACGCCGTTGAGCTATAACCTGACCGTCTTGCTTCTGCAGAAGTAGGCTTGAATTTTTATATCCCCGCTTAAAATGCAAATGGCATCAGGCTGGCCGTGCAATAATTCACGATAAATACCCGCTTTCTCAGCTTCAATATCGCCTGGAGTAATTTCACGATTAGATAAATTTTCTGAACCCATAAAACTTTTATAATTTAAATAGTTTTACATTTTCAATCGACGGTAGCTTTGATCCGGCGGATGCCGGCTGAAACGGATTTTTCCGACAAGATCTTGAATTCACCCAGTTCTTTAGTGTGTTCCACATGCGGGCCGCCGCAAAGCTCTTTGGAAAAATCCCCGATGCTGTATACCTTTACGCTTTCTGGATATTTTTCCTTAAAAAAAGCCAGGGCGCCGGTTTTTAAAGCTTCAGCCATGGGCATTTCTTGGAAAGTCACCGGCAAATCTTCCTTAATTTTTTCATTGACAATATTTTCAACTTCAGTAATTTCTTCAGCAGTCAATTTTTCCGGATGTTTAAAATCAAAACGCAGGCGTTCAGGATTGATGTCTGAACCTTCTTGCTGTACTGAATCACCCAAGACTTCCCGCAAGGCTTTATGCAGCAAATGCGTGGCGGTATGCAGCTTAGTCATCTTTTCCTTTTCTTCGGCTGTTAAGACCGCACTATTCAAACCATGGCCGCCGAATTTGTTTTCCACCCCGGCCCGGGAAACTGACTTATGTTTTTGCATTTCGGCTTCAAATTCCAGCTCATCAAAGACAAAACCCTTCTGCTTTAACTGGTCCACTGAGGCGCCGAAGGTTGAAAATAATTGGAAAGCCGCCTGGCCGGTTATCTGGATTGAAGACGGGCCTTCAGGCCAAGGAATTTGGGAAAGAATGCCTTCGGCGGGCAGTTGTTTCAATAAAGTTGAAATGTTCAAGTTCCGGACTTTTTCATAAGCCAAGTATTCTTTTTCACAATCTGCAATAATGTCTTGGCTTTTTTGCGCCAATTCCGGGTAAGCTTCCTTGAATTCATTGATGATGACCTCAATAACCGCTTTTAGGTTTGGCCCTGGATGCAGGTACTGGTCGCAGGCCCGCCGGAAAATCCGCCGCATTATATAACCCTGTTCTTTATTGCTGAACCGGACTTCATCAGTCCGCAAGAAAACCGTGCCTTTGAAATGGTCGGCGGCAATGCGCAAGCGCTTGGCATCTTCAATTTGGTTGCCGGTTGAGCCGAAACGCTCATCGGCTTCAACGGTTCCAATAATTTTTTCAAAAGCTTCGGTTTGGAAAACACTGGTCTTGTTGTTTATGGCCATGGTCAGCCTTTCCAAACCCATGCCCGTATCGATATTCTTATTCGGCAATTCCACAAAATCCCCGGCTTCAGTCTTCTGGTATTGCATAAAAACCAAATTCCAAATTTCCACATACCGGCCGCATTCGCAATTTGGCAGGCATTTCTTGCCTTTTTCGCACGGGGTCCGAGTCAGGTCATAGTGAAGTTCTGAACAGGGACCGCAAGGCCCGGTTTTCCCTGGCGGGCCCCAAAAGTTGGCTTTTTCAATAAACCCGACGATGTGATTTTTGGGCAGGTTTTTTTGCCAATACTTGATTGAGTCCTTGTCTGCTGGAATCTGGCTTTTCCTGGATTTGGAATTAAGGCCGTTATAATAAGTCGCCCATAAGAATTCGGGGTTCATTTTCAATTCTTTGATTAAAAATTCCCAGGCAAAATTTATGGCTTCCTTCTTGAAATAGTCAGCCACGCTGAAGTTCCCCAGCATTTCAAAAAAAGTCAGATGGCTTAAATCTCCCACTTCTTGGATATCCGAAGTCCGGAAGCACTTTTGGACAGAGGCAAATTTTTTAGACTTGAAATCTATCAAAGGATCTCTTTCGCCCATGAAATATGGTTTGAGCTGCTGCATGCCCGCGGTGGTCAAAAGCACGCTGGAATCGTTTTGGGGAATCAAGGATGAAGACAAGATCAAAACGTGCTTTTGCCTTTTGAAATACTTTAGGAATTTTTTTCGGATAACTTCTAAGTGCATATTTTTAATTTAACTCCATTTGCTGGCCTTAAGCAAGAAAGGCTAGATTTCCAATAAATTTGTCTGGAAAAATCCCAAAACTTTCTTGGCATATTCTTCCCCTGCCGTGGAATATGTGGTGTAATGATCGGCCCCTTTAACCAGCATTAATTCGGCTGGCCCGCGCGCGTTGGCTTGCATTTTCATGGCGTCCCAAACCGGAACTCTTTTATCCTGCATGCCGTGGATAATCAAGAGTGGCGTATTTTTTAGCTTAGTCAGGCTTTTTAAAGGCCGGATATCGTCAAAATAAGCGCCAGTCCTGACTTTAATCATGTACAAAACCAAATAGCCTAAAGGGAAAAATGGTACGCCGCCTAAGTATTCCTTAAAATTCATTTCAATCAAAGAACGGAATTCCCCATAACTGGAATCCAAAACATAGGCCCGGACTTCGCTAAATTCCCCGCCCTTAAGCAAGGCCACTGACCCGCCCATGGAATAGCCAAAAATCCCTATTCGGCCATGGTCAATGTCTTTGCGGGTATGGAGATATTTAATGGCACCAGTTAAATCCTTTTGCTCTTCTTCGCCAAAAGTAATGTATTCGCCGCCGCTTTCGCCTGAACCACGAAAATCAAAAACAAAAACATTATAGCCGGCTTGGTTCAAGAAACAGGCTTGGGGCAATAGCTGGGTTTTGGAATGGCCATAACCATGCAACAATACTATAGTTGCCCGGTTAGAGCCGCTGATAAAAGCGCCTGACAATTCCAGCCCGTCATTGGCCGGGAATTTCAGGAACTCAGGCTTTAATTTATATTTTTTCCAATCTTGGGGCCGGACTTCCCGAGGCTGCTTGATTATGATTGTGGAAATATACCAGGCGATCAGGATTATCAAAACCACCCCCGCTAAAATGATGATCATTATGATATTTACCAACATATTTAGACTTTCCCATCTAAAGCTTGGTTGACCAAATTATCAGCCAAGGCATTTTCTTCACGGGGTATGTAATTAAAGGTTATTTTTTCAAAATTAGGCATAAGGTTCCAAATCTTCACGAACAGCTTGCCCAAATTGGGGTCTTTTATCTTATACCTTTGGTTAAGCTGTTCGCAAACCAAAAGGCTGTCTAGCCGGCATTCCAAATTTTTTATGCCCATGGCCTGGGCTTTGGTCAAGCCCCTGAAGACTGCTTCGTATTCCGCGACATTATTGGTGGCTTCCCCGATTTTTTCCCCCTGTTTCTGGATTATTTTATTGCCCTGCATCAAAATAAAACCAATTGCGGCCGGACCTGGATTTCCCCGGGCGCCCCCATCAGTATAAAGCAGGTGTGCAGGCATGCTTATTCTTGGGCTAATTTTAGATCAATAACCTTAAGCTGAAGTTCCCGGGTGCCATTCCATTCATTGCGGTCAATGCTGAAAACCACGTCAATATTATCGCCAACTGATAGCATCTGGCTATAAGCTTTCCCCGTCCCAAAGGCAATGAATTTCCGCGGCTCCGGAGTATTATGGTTTACCACAATCCGGATGTGCTTATTGTCCTTGCCAACCGGCTGCAATTCTGTAATTTGCATATTTTGGCAGACAAAAATTGGTTTGGGATTGCCTTCGCCAAAGGGTTCAAAGCTTTCTAAAATATCCAGAAGCTTAAAGCCTATTTGTTTCATCCCGACTTCTGCGTCAATTTTTATTTCTTTCAAAAGGTCTTTTTCGCTTATCCTGGAATTGGCGTCTTCAACAATTGCCTTGGCAAACTTTTCATATTCGCCAGCCACTAAAGTAAACCCGCAAGCACCGGCATGGCCGCCAAAGCGGGAAAGATGCTGCTTGTGCCTGACCAAAGCTTCGGTGATGTCATAGTTGGCAATGCTCCGGCCTGAACCCACCACTTCTTTTTCGTGCTTGGACATGATCAAGACCGGCCGGTGGTATTCATCCACCATTTTGCCGGCCACCAGGCCAATCACCCCGACTGGCCAGCCGTCACCCAAAGCCACCAGCATTTTTTGCTCAGGCGTGACTACGCCGATTATTGCTTTGACTTTATCAAGTATCTCTTGGGTGACTTTTTGCCTTTCCGCGTTTGACTGGTTTAAGGCTATGGCAATAGCTTGGGCTTCTTCCAGATTTTGGCTGATCAGCAAGCGAAACGCCGTGCTAGCGTGGTCCATGCGGCCAGCCGCGTTCAGCCTGGGCCCAATCTGGAAACCAATAGTTGTGGTGTCGATATTTTCCTGGCGCGTACTCATGACTTCTGACAAGGCTTTAAAGCCTGGCCTGGGCGACTTGCGCAAAACCAACAAGCCGAATTTGACCATAGTCCGGTTTTCGCCGACCAAAGGCATGAAATCCGTAATAGTGCTGATGGCCACAAAATCCAAAAGCCATTTTTCAAAGCCTTCTTTGGATAAATTGTTAATCAGTTCCTGGCCAGATTCATGGATTAAGGCTTGGGCCAATTTAAAAGCTACACCCGACCCGGCCAAGTGCGGAAAAGGATAACCAGAATCTTTCAGTTGCGGGTTGATCAAGGCAAAGGCTTGCGGCCTTTTGGGCGGCTCATGGTGGTGATCAGTGATGATCACATCCATATCCAGCTTTTTGGCTTTTTCCACTTCTTCATAATTGCTGGTTCCGCAATCGCAGGTAATGATAAGCTTGGCTTTATGCACTTCATGCAAATGATCAATGGTTTGCAAATTCAAGCCATAGCCTTCTTTTTCACGATGCGGCAGGTACACGTCAACTTTTGCGCCCAAGGCCGTTAAGGTATTAAAAAGGATGGCTGAAGAACAAACCCCGTCTGCGTCATAGTCGCCATGGACGATTATCATCTCCTGTTTTTTTATGGCTGAAAAAATCCGCTTGACAGCCTTGGCCATGTCCACAAATAAAAACGGGTCGTGGATGTCTTCCAGCCAATCCGGGTTTAAAAATTCGTCAATATCTTTTTGGCTCTTTAAGCCCCGGTTCCAAAGCAACTGCAAAACAATCTCGTCCAGTTCGGGATACTCATTTTTTAGTTCGGGGCTTATCGGTTCAGCCACTTTCCAGATTTTTTCCATAAGCTAATTATAGCAAATACTGATAAAAAAAACCTATTGACAAATCTTTAACGAAGTATAAGCTTTTACTGAAAAATGAGTCTACAGTTCTTTGAAAAGGACGGTAAAATGGATATTCCAGTCAACGAATTTCCAAAAACCAAACTGCATCGTCTAGCCAGCAATATGATTTGGCCTTTGGTGTTTTTGCTTTTAAAACTCAAAATACAGGCTAATTACGTGACCTTTGCTGGAGTAGGCTTTTCAATCGTTGCGGCTCTGGCTTTAAGCAGAGGCCATTGGCTTATTGCCGTGGTATTTATCCTGCTTAATGGCCTTTGTGATTGTCTTGACGGTGATTTAGCCAAAAACACTGCCAGTCAATTCGAGGCCCGAAAAAAACTCGGCCAATTCCTAGATCCGTATTCCGACCGGATTAGCGATACTTGCTTCTTTTTAGGCCTGTTAGCTTATTCAATCCACCACTACCCACTGACATTTAATCTTTGGATTATCGGCGCTTTGGCTGCCCATTTAATTTCTTCCTGGATTAGGGCAAAGGTTGAAAACCTGGGTTTCAGGTTCCACCGTAAAAAATGTTTTACCCGGGCAACTTTACAGCTGGCTTTAATCATTATTTGCCTAGGTCAATTTTTAAGTTCGGCAGGTTTGCAAGATACCGCTTTTTTATGGACAACCGCTTGCCTACTTTGCTGGCCAAAAATTCATACCTTTCTGGCCTGGTCATTAAGGGCAACTTTAATTATCAGGTACAACAAAAACATTGGCATATTCTCTTGACCCTATTAGAAAATAATGGGGTCATTTGTTATTTACATTTTTTTACACAAAAAAGGAGTTACTTCTAACCCCTTTTAATATTTTTTCTTACGAACTCTACAGAAAAATGTGCAATTTTCCGCCGTATTGTCACAGCGCAAGTCACCTGCGTAAATTCCCATATTCGTCACTTTCCAAAGTCTGCCCCTGTGACAACGCGGACAAATCTCCCTTTCAAGGCAACCTTCCCTTACTTTAACCAATTTCTTCTCCTTGAAAATGTTGGAATAACCAAAGTTGCATTTGTCTATAACCAAATAGGATAGTACAGTTTTTGATTTTTGTCAATACCAAAAACGTTTGATAATTTGAAAACCCAATAAATGTTGCCTTAACTGTACTTCCTTAAAGTTCCTGAAACATCAATTTTGCTCAAATCTTCAGTTAATAAATTTTGATTCTTTAATTCCGACACGTCCTGTTCATAGGTATCACGGATTTCCTGGTACAAAATCCCCGTGGGAATTTTCTCGCCCCATTCCAAAGCTTTTTGAAAAGCTTTGATTTTGTCTTTGGGTTGGTGGTTTTTTTCATCTAGCTTGTAAACTCTTTTCAAAAACCAAGAAAAAGTATTGTGGTGGTTAAAAGTTACGCAAGGTTGGAGCACGTTAATGTGGGCAAAGCCGGGATGGGCAATGCCTTGCTTGATCAAGTCTGACAATTGCCGGGTGTCACCCGCAAAACCTTGGGCCACGAATGTCCCGCCGGCGGCAATGGCCAACGCTGGCGGGTTAATTGGCTGGTCAATAGAACCTTCGGGCGTGGAACTGGTGACCTGGCCTTTTTCCGTGGTCGGCGCCATCTGGCCTTTGGTCAAGCCGTAAACTTGATTGTCGTGGACAATATAAGTGATGTC
>JBAZBR010000001.1:220990-286618 GCA_041671325.1 Patescibacteria group bacterium | reverse complement strand
AAGAATGGATGAAATGGTTGCCGCCTTCACCGTAGCCATCCCCGTCTCCGCCTAAGGCAATGACTTTTAAATTCTTGTTTGCTAATTTTGCGCCAATGGCCACGGGCAAGGCCCGGCCGTGCAAACCATGGAAACCATAGCTTTTTACCACATTAGCCATATTGCCTGAACAGCCAATGCCATAGACCATTAAAAACTCATGCGGTTCCCAGCCCAGCTCGGCAATTGCCATGCGCAAAGCTGTCCAAATGCCATAATCTCCGCAACCCGGACACCAAGTTGGTTTCATGGGAGTTTCATAGTCGCTAATTTTTTTTACAGTTTTTGGCATAAGCTAAATATTTTTTTTCACGAATTCCACAATTTCTTCTGGCCAGAAAGGCCGGCCATCATACTTTAATAATTTTTCATTGCAAACAAGGCCAGTATATTCACGGATCACGCCACCCAATTGCGCTGAAAAATTATTTTCAATTAAAATTGTTTTTTTGGAGTTTTTTAAATTGGCTGTAACTAAACCAGTTGGGAATGGCAAAATATAAAGAATTTGAAGAATGTTGGCATTTATCCCCATAGCGTTTAATTTTCTTAAGGCTTCTTGGCAGACCAAAGTTGTGGAACCCCAAGTGACCAAAGTCACATCAGCTGTTTCAGGCCCGTATTTCACGACCGGCTCTGAAAAATATTCACTAATGGCCTGAAATTTTTTCGCCCGCTTTTCCATTTGCATTTTCCGGTCTTCGCCGGCTTCACTGGTAAAACCAAATTCATTGTGCTCGTCTGAATTGGCCGTAAAAATCCCGCCAGCCTGGCCAGGGATGGAGCGCGGACTGATGCCGTTTTTGGTATTTAAATACCTTTTGAAATAATCTGAATTAGCTCTTAAATCCGCTAATTTCTCTTTTTCAATCTTGATTTTCTTGATGTCAAAAAATTCTGAAGTCCAATGGCTTTCGGCCAGATATTTATCAGTTAAAATTATGACTTGGGTTTGGAAAAGCTCGGCCAGATTCAAAGCCCGGATGGATTCATAAAAAGCCTGTTCAGGATTGCCTGGCGCCACTACCACCCTGGGAAAATCACCCTGGGAAGCGTGCATGACCATCCGCAAATCCCCCTGTTCAGTCCAAGTGGGCATACCAGTGGAAGGCCCAGGCCTTTGGGCATTAATGACTACCAACGGCGTTTCTGTCTCGGCCGCCAAGCCTAAACCTTCGGTCATCAAACAAAAACCCCCGCCGGAAGTACCGGTGGCTGCCCTGACGCCCGCATAGGAAGCGCCAATTGCCAGATTGATTGCCGAAATTTCATCTTCCGAGTGTTTGGTAATGTGCCCATAAGTCGGGGCTAATTCGGCCAAGGTGGAAAGGATGGATGAGGCTGGGGTCATGGGATATGCTGAATAAAATTTCAAACCGCCTTGGATCAGGCCCAAAGATATGGCATCATTGCCGCCAATGATAATCCGTTTTTCTGATTTTTTTGGTTTGATGCGCCAAGGGAATTCCTTTTTAAAATTTTTCAAAACATATTCATAACCCGCCTTGGCAATATCAATGTTCATCTTGACTATCGCCTCACCTTTATCATCAAAAGTATCATGCATGACGTCTTCCACTAGTTCAAACGGCGCTGTTAAAAATCCTAAAGAAGCGCCTAAGGCCACCGTATTCTGCATAATATCCTTACCGCCTAAATCTGCGGCAATTTTTTTAAATGGTACGGCCATTAAAGAAATATCGTTCCGATTGCCAATCATGGCTGGCAAAATTTTCAATCTTTCCTCATCATAAATAATCACGCCATTCGGGCTGATTTCTTTGGCATGGAGTCTGACCGTCTCTTCGTTCAAAGCCACTAAAATTTCATTGCCTTGGTCATGGGAAAAAATCTGCTCTTCATCAACCTGCACCACCTGGGTATTGTGCCCGCCGCGAATAAGCGATGGATATTCGGAATAATCCACAACCCAAAGCCCGGCCCGGGTGAAAATCTTGCCCAGCATGGCGCCAGTGACCATGATGCCGTCCCCGGCCGCGCCGCCAATTTTCCAAGTGAAACGATTAGTAACTTGCTTCATTGTTAAATTATAGCATAAATTATATTTGCTAAATATCCTTAAAAGTTTTATTAGCACGAGCTTGACAGAGCACGAATTAAGTGCTATTTTTTTTAGAAAACCAAAAATCACCAATACACTAATATGGGGAGGAACGTATGTCATTGAGTACCTTAAAGCCGATCCCTGTCCGCTTGGCGGAGGCAAAGAAACTCAATATCATCGGCACCCTTGCCTTTTTGGCAACCATCGCTGTCCTGACTCTTTCACTGCTTTTGGATGGCAAGCTTCCGGAATTCATTCTCGTGATATTCCGGCATGCGGTCGTAATGGTCGGCGTAATAGCGCTCATTTTGGCTGGTGCCGGCTACGTTCTGCAAATACTCGCCGAGGCTGACAAAGCCAGTCTCCAGCAAGCCTAATGAACCAAAACGAGTAAAACAAGAACGACAACCGCCCCCAATTCGGAGGCGGTTTTTCTTAGCTTCAAACCCCAGCGTACTGTTTAATCCTTGTGATAATATTTATAAGCGTTCCTTCAAAGAAATATCTTTTTGAATTTGGGGTAAATATTTTTTAAGATATGAAATTACTTGAGACAAGTTATTTTTCTGAGTTTCAATTTGATGATACTTTTTTACTTTATACCCCGGAGCGGTCTGTTCCATGGACTGCTGCCTGCCCTTTTCCGAATAAAATAAATTTATGGTGTACTTATCCGTTTCGTGAAAAAATATTGAGATATAAGGGAGGTACGAAAGAAATTCACCGTAGCGAGTTGAGTACGCTGTATTAAATCCTCTATAATTTTCCCAAGCATATTTTTTCACCCAATCACCCTTGAGCAACGTGATACCCTCTTTATTAAAACCAAATGTAAAACCATCAAAATTTGACTGTTTGGCAATCTTGACAATAAGTTCAATTGCAGACAAAAGCCAAAAACCTATAAAAAATATTAATGCTATTTCTAAAGTTTGGCCGGATTGAATTTTGGCAATAAGCAGCCAAAGCAGGCTCAAGATATTGAAAATAACGCTTATGGGCGAAATAAAATTAGTCTTATGGAATGTGTAAACCAGATCAAATTCATTTTTATTAATAATTGTTCTTTTCCATGAAGAATTAATACCGACTGCCAGACCAACTATTAAACCTAAAATACCAATCATCATGAGAATTGCGCCATTTTCCTCTGGTAGACTAAAAGATAAAATTAATATAATAAATGATATTAGCGCAATTATAATTGAGGTTTGTCGATTGATTTTAACCATAAATACTTATTTCACAAAAAATTTCAAGATATTTCCCGCTAAACTCCCGCGTACTGTTTAATCCTTGTAAGCTCCATTTCCACCACTTCCCCGTCATATTCCCCGGCATGGGCGCTGGTACCTTGGTAACTGGGTTTTTTGGCGTCCAAATGCAAATTTACGCGTACCATGTCTGTGCCAACCTCAAAATATAAATGGTAACGAGGAAAAGGCATGCCGCTGACCCTTTTGGCAAAACTGCCATTGGGCTCATGATGATAACCCAAACGGGAAAAAAATACAGTTGGGTTGCCTATTTGGCTTATGGGAATATCTAAAGTCATTTTAGGAATTCAATCCGGGCATCCAAAATAAATGCCTGGTCACAGCCGACTAAAACTGGATTTAAGTCCAAAGACTTGATTTCCGGATGCTTGGCAATGAAATTACTGACTTTGACTAAAATTTCGGCGACTTTATTCACTGCAAAAGTTTGGCCCCGCACGCCTTTTAAAATTGGCCAAACATTTGAATTTTCCAAAAATCTTTGTGCGGAAATTTTATCCATAGGCGCACAAAGGTAATTGACTTTTCGGATAGCTTCCACGTAAATGCCGCCCAAGCCCAAAATTACCACCGGCCCGAATTGCGGGTCTTGGATGGCGCCAATAATCAGCTCCAAACCGCCAAACCTTTGGTCTTGCAGAACGATATTAGAATCCGGATTTTTTAAGACGGTTTTGAATTTATTTTGCATTTTCTTAAAAGCGGATTTCACCATGCTGGGAGTGTGTAAGTCTACCAGAACTCCCCCGCTTTCAGTCTTATGCAAAATTTTTGGTGAATCAATTTTCATGACCACTGGCAGATGCAAACGTTTTGCAATGTTGATGGCTTGAACTGAATTCTTGAGCTTAAATGTCGGTAAAACTTTTAATTTGGCTTTACTCAAAACCTTGGCCGCTGCTTCGCCGGAAATTGCTACCCCTGACATAGTAACTATTTTTTTTGATTTCAAAAGCGGCAAAACTGGAATCCTTTTTTCAAATTTGGAATTATAAAGCGCTTCAGCCGCAAACACGGCTTGCTCTGGATAAGCAAAAACCGGCAAACCAGCTTTTTCCATTACCTCAATGCCTTTGGCGACTTTAGCGCCGCCAATAAATACCGGCAAGATTGGTTTTGAAGTTTTGGCTTGGGCGGCAATGATTATTTTAGCGACCTTTAAGGAATCGGTGACTAATTGGTGGGTCAAAATGACCAAAACCATATCCACGGCTTTATCTGCTAAAACTATATTTAAAGCTTTTTGGTATCTTTCTGGCGGCGCATCCCCTACCACGTCAATGGGATTGTGTAGGGCAGCAGTTGGAGGCAAAACTTTTTTTAATGAACTGTCAGATTTCTTGGAAAATTGCGAGAGCTGCAAAGCTGCTTTATCAACCGCATCAGTGGCTAAAATTCCTGGGCCGCCAGCATTAGTGATAATCGCGACCTGGTTACCGGCTGGCTTTTTTGGTTGGTCAAAAACTTCAGCCAAGGTGAACCACTCATCCGTATTATTGACTACTAAGCAGCCAGCTTGTTTCAAGACCGCATCAGTGACTTGGCTGGAACCAGCTAAAGCGCCAGTATGGGACTTCGCTGCCTTGGCTGCGGCTTGGCTGCGGCCTGCTCGTAAAATGACCACGGGTTTACGCTTGGTAACTTGCTGGGCAATTTGTAAAAACTTTCGGCCTTCACGAATATCTTCCAAATACATCAAAATTACTTTGGTGCCCTTGTCTTCACCTAAAGTTTTTAATAAATCCGTTTCATTCAAAATGGTTTTATTGCCCAAACTTATGATTGATCTAAAACCAATGTTTTGGCTGGCGGCCCACTCCATTTCGGCTACGGCTATGGCGCCGGATTGGGATAAAATACTGACCCCGCCATTTTTAGGCAAACCCACGCCAAAAGAAGCATTCAATTTCAAATATGGCAAAACAACCCCCAAACAATTTGGGCCAATAACTGGAATCTTATTTTTAATGATTTTTTTAATTTGCGATTCTAAATTTTTACCGCGCAGTCCAGTTTCCCCGAACCCGGCGCTGATAATTACTACTGACTTTGCCTTTGCCTTAACTGCATCTTTCAAAATTTGAGGGACTGTGGGTGCAGGAGTAACAATTATTACCAAATCAACTGCTTTTGATAAACTGATTAAATTGGGAAATGCCTGACGGCCTTCCACTTTCTTTAACTTAGGGTTGATTGGATAGACTTTACCCTTGAACCCAAAAGCCAGGCAATTCCGAAAAATTACATTACCAAGCTTTTTCCGGTCATGTGAAGCACCTATTACGGCAATGCTTTTAGGATTAAATAAAGGCTTTAAATTCATGATTTTATTTCTTATGCCTTGAAACCTTCTTATATTTCAAAAAGGCCTTTAGTGAACTAATATTAGTTTTTTCTAAATTTAACTTTAGAGCCGTTTTAGGATACAGCCATTTATAATCAGTCACTTCCCGCTTATCAAAGGCTAAACTTCCTCCAGCCATTTTACAATAAAGATCAAAATAAATTAGGTGCGCTGGTCGGGAAAATTCTTTTGATTCAATAAGTTCGCCCCAATTAAAAACTTTTATGGGTTTGAGTTTTAGACCTGTTTCTTCATAACCTTCGCGGATTAGCCCTTGTTCAATAGTCTCTCCAGCCTTAATATGTCCACCGGGAAACACCCACTTATTGCCCCATTTTGGAGATTTGATAAAGAGTAACTGGCCTTTATTATTTTCTATTATTGGTGCCCCAACAACCTCAACGCCTCTAGGAAATTTATTTTTAGCTTTCATGAATTTAGTATAACAAAAAAGCCCCTTTTTGACTTTAGGGACTTTTTCATTTTTTATTTAAGCGTTCTTGCCGTCTTTGAGCTGGATAATTTTTTTGCAGGCTTGGGCAACTTCCAAATTATGCGTGACCATTAAGAAAGTCTGGTTATTCTCTTTATTTAATTTCTTCAAAAGCTCGATTATTTCCAAAGAAGTCTTGCTGTCCAATTCCCCAGTAGGCTCGTCCGCCAAAATTATAGCGGGTTTGTTGACTAAAGCCCTGGCAATTGCCACCCGTTGCTGTTGCCCGCCGGAAAGCTCATTAGGCTTATGATTCATCCTTTCTTTCAAGCCCATCATGTCTAAAAGTTCTTCTGCCCTAGTTTTTCTTTGTTTAAAGTTCATGCCGCCATACCTGCCGGCTTGCATGACATTTTCCAAGGCCGTTAAAGTGGGAATCAAATTAAAGCCTTGGAAGATAAAACCGATTTTCTTGGCCCGGACTTGGTTGGCGTCTTTTCCCTTGATCTTCCTGGCGTCGATGCCATCCAAATTGTATTCGCCCTCATCTAGGGTATCCAACAAACCTAAAATATGCAGCAGGGTTGATTTTCCGCAGCCTGACGGTCCGACAATAGCGGAAAAGTCACCTTCTTGAACTTCAATATCCACGCCATTTAAAGCATGGATAATGTTGCTTTTGGTCATCTGGTACTTTTTATGAAGATTTTTAGCTTGAATTAATATTTTTGACATATTTTTTAATTTATAATTCGCGAATAGCATCAACCACTTTCATTTTGGATGCCCTGATGGCCGGAAGTACTCCTGCCAAGATACCCAAAACAAATGAAAAACCCACGACTATGGCCATGAACCAGGCTTTAATCAGGAAAATTTCCGCGCCACTGGCTTTAGTTTTGGTATTGATAATTGTAGCTACTAAAATACCAAGCAACATGCCAATAATTCCACCGACAATACCTATAAACCCGGCTTCAATTGTATAGTCCCAAGCAATGGAACGATTAGAAGCGCCAATGGCTTTTTTGATGCCGATTTCCCTTTTTCTTTCGGAAATGGACATGATCATGGTATTAATGATGGAAAAGCCGCCAACTATAAGCGCAATAACCGCACTACCCAAAATTATGGCATTAAAAACTGCAGAAGCCTTATCAATAGTTTCGCCAAGTTTAGTCGGCGAAAGTACCAATGCCTCATCCTTGAATTGGTCTTTGATTCGATTTGCAACAACATCAGGATCTTGCCCGTCTTTCCAAGAAGCTGCGGCCATTTGGTTCAAATCTTCTACCTTAAAGGCTTTGGCTTGGATTAATTGGTCGCGCGTGGCTTGGGGCAACTTGGCTAACGCGGCATCAGAAATTTTAGCTGCCTCTTCCGAACTTGCTTTCAAGGATTTTAGAAAAGGTGTAGATGCAATCAGTAAATCCCTGGCTGATTCAATGGGCATAAAAACGTACATATCTGGACCAGTCAAAGTTTGGTCAGCAATACCGACTACATTAAAATCTTTCCCACGGATCTTCATCTTATCCCCAACTTCAATTTTTTCATCAGAAGCAATGGTATAGCCAATTGCAACATTATTTGTCGAAGCATCATTTTTATCCAGCATGCGGCCGGATTTCATGGCTATGGTCTGCCAATTCCGATTTTTATAAGCTGATTTTAAATCCATGCCTTCAATAGTTGCAGGCTGGCCAAAACCGCCACCAGTTGGATTATCAGGGTCAGGTTCTTTTACCATTAAAGAAATCCCGCCAGCCACAGCTTCCACGCCTTCAACTTTAGAAATCTTTTCCAAGGTATCTAGGGGTAAAAAAGAACCGCCTCCGCTCATGTACGAAGCACCTTTGGGCATAATGGTGATTTGGCCGGTGATATAGCTTTTCCCGCCAGAAATCATTTTATTAAACCTCAAGGCCATGGAACCCATGACTGTAAAAGCAAAAATACCCACGGTTATGCCGGTTATAGTCAGTAAAGTCCGTAATTTCCTGCGGAACATATTTCGAAAAATTTCCATCATAAAAATTTATGGTGATTTAAATTGAGTCTAATTATTTTAGATCTTTGTTGGGAAAAAGTCAATGTTAAATTATTCTTGACACTAAAACTGATTTATTATAAGGTCTTACGATTAGAATGAAGTTAAATCTTAAGTAAGGAGAGGTTAATGGAAAGCTCAACTTTTTCTCCGGATGTTGTCAAGAAAATCCTTGAAAAGTACCGAGCTAGACCCCGACAAATTGCCAAAATTGTTGATGGCGCCAAACTGGTCTGTAAAGAATGCGGATCGCAGTTATGGGGCCCGAGGTGCAATCATTGCCAGGGTCAAGTATGCAAAAATGACACTTTCTGTAGGCATTGCTCATGGACCTTTATACAACCAGGCGACCCTCGACTCAAAACACAAGACGCTAACACACCCGCCTGATGCCTGAACGACCCCTGTATTTTGGGGTCGTTTTTCTTTTGTACCGATAAAATTCACTGTTATCAAATTCAATCTTTTAATGTCCGCATTCTGGCCAGAAAAGCAAAAATAATCAGAATAAAAATAAATAATAACCCAAAACTCAAACCCTGGGTAACCGTTGCCTGCCATATTTGAAAATGAATGACCAAAAATATAGCTAAAGCCAGCAGAATCAAATACATGGTCACGCCTTCAAAACTTATAGGTACAAAGCCCCAGCCTTTATCTGGACTTTTCAAGCCTTTTCTTTTCCTGAACCAAGATTTTGCCATACATCTAATCTTTCTTTAAATATTTTTGTTGCTTAGCTTTAGGAAACCTTTCTATTGCGTATCTTAACATTGTTCTGGGCATTTGGCGATAATATTTCTTTAAAAAATTTTCTTCTATTTTTTTGTTTCTTTTGCCGATTTCCCTTAACATCCATCCCACGGCTTTATGGATTAAATCGTGTTTATCATTTAATAATATTCCGCTGATTCGTAAGGTATCTTTAAAATCATTTTGGCGTATAAAAGTAAATGTGCTTAACACTGAAATCCGTCTTTCCCAGAGATTCTTGGATTTAGCCAGCTCATATAAAATTGTTCGGGGTTTATCCAATAAATAATTACCGACTATATTTGGCGCAGATAAATCCACCAAATCCCAGTTATTAATGAACTTGGTATTTTTAAGGTATAAATTGAAGATTTGATTTTTTAAAGCATCATCCCCTTTTTGAAACTTATGCACCAATATAAACAATGCCGATAAACGATACTCATGAATCTTGTTTGTTAAAATTCTAATGACATCATTAATTGGCAAATCGTAATATTTTTTGACTGCCGATCTTTGTACCGGGACTTTTATGCCCAAAAATACATCACCTTCTCCATATTCGCCTTTACCCGTTTTGAAAAACCCTCGCAAAATATTGGCTTGTTTTGGATTGTCTAATTTTTTATAGTCTAAAATAAATTCTTGGTAAGTGCCCATAAATTGAAGTATGCTCTATTAAATATTTGACATTCTATTGCTGGGGTGTAAATTAATTCAAAACCAAGGAGGACAAAATGTTTTGGGCAGTTCTTTTCATGATTTTGGCCTTAATGTTCTATACCACGGCAATCTGGTCAGAGAAAATCAAGCACCACCTTGAGCGCTGGATGATAATTATTTTTTGCTTGGGCTTTGCTGATGATTTGATCGGGACAACTATAATGCGTTTGTCAGCTCGTACTCATCAGCTTGACTTTCATAAATGCTGTGGTTATGCCGCTTTAATTATCATGCTCCTGCATTTGATTTGGGCATTGCGGGCATATTTTAAAGGCGGAAAACCTGCGCACCTTTTCCATAAATACTCGATTTATGCCTGGTGTGCATGGCTGATTGCTTTCTTTACTGGAATTCCAAAATAGCGGACCATCAAAATGATCGTTCGCTATTTAATTATTTTTTAACGACAATAATCGTACACTTTGTTAAAATTGCAGCCAGGGCGCCAACTGCCGACAAATAGGGGGCTAACAAAGCGCCAACCGCACCAATAGTCACGGGAATTTCCATGATTGACTCCCCTTTTTCATTCTTGATGATAATCTTCCGCGCATTGCCTTCCTTTATAAGTTCTTTTACCTTGGCGACAATTTTATCACCATCAATTTTGAATTCTTCTTGTTTTTCCGCCATATATTTATTAATTAAAATGTAAAAAATTTTTTATAACGGTTTACTAACCTATCCTTAAGATTATTTTTTAACATTGTCCGGTCATTAAAAACTGAATCATAACCAACCAGTTCAGTAAATCCCCAACCCGTAACCGAGCGATCGGCTATTTGGGCTTTTATTTCCATTGGTCCTTCCCAATAATTCAATACGCCGAAAATAACCTCTTGATTGTTATTTAATGCCCTAGCTTGAATTTTTAATTTAAATTTAGGAATTTCAATCTGCCATTCTAAAGGATAATCTGCGTGCGTTTTTGAGCTATGCCAAGATTTTCCACAAGGTTTAATAAAGGCTATTTTCGTAGATTCCTGCTTGGAATTTGGATGGATAATAGTGGCTAAAGTTGATTTGTTTTTACCCTTGCCATATTGGTAACAGACTAATTCAGAATTATTTTCAAGTTGTATGGAAAACCAATCCCACTTATCCCGGGTAAATTTTACATTAGCCCATTGGTGATCCATCCAAGATTTACCCTTAACTTGAATTAGTTGATTATTGATTTTAATTACGCCTTGGGTGGAAAGATTAGTTAAAGAATAATAATAGGACTTCTTGGTGCTTAATTTAACAAAACCATTGCCGTTCTCCAACAAAGGTTTTTTAACTAAACCTAAATTCAATTCGATATTTTCATTCTTTAAAAAATAATGGTCATCCTTAAATTCCATAACTTTATTGAAGTACCCGGTTTTGGTAATGGGACTGGCGTAGTTTACGAATAAATTGGGTTTGGAAAAACTGTCTTTGGCAACCAAGTCCAAATAGTCAATTTGGGTTGTAAATTTTTTACGGGTAATATCTGAAAGCAAGGAGTGGGAAAAATACATATTTTCAAAAGGCACCCTCTTGAAAAGCGGTAATTGCACCTTTTTTGGCTTGATCCGGAAAAGGCAATTCATGTAACTGTAATGTCGGCCTTGTTCGTCCCAAAGCTGGCCATTCCAATACCACCATTCCAAAAAAGTGTTATGGACCAGTTCGTCTTTTGGAAATGTGATTTTCTTCATATTTAAAGTATACACTAAAAAAATTTGACTGAATAAATAATCGTTTCAAAAGTAATTTAATGGCTTGACTACAATCAAAACCTTGCTTAAGATGTTGTTAATAAACAAGGTAATTTAACAACTAAATACGCTTAACTTGAATGGAGGAAAAGTATGCAAGGCATTGAAAAACAATATTGCGACGTGGCGATTAACGCCGAGATAACGGCATGGCGTGAGCTATTTGAAAGCTCTGCCGCAGAAACCTTGGCACAGGTTCGGTATGGCAAAGGCGACACTCTTGGCCTAGACGCAATTCCGGAAATCTGCATAGCCAGAAGAATTCGCGATTTTGATGATCATGCAATTTTTGTAACCGAAGAATTGGATGAAGCGGCAAAACGGCGTTGGCCGAGTGATTCAGATCCAGTTAGACAGCCATTAATGTTCTTTTGCGATCCAACTGACCGTTCCAGTTTTCTAAAAAGATTTATCCAAGAAATCTCTAAGGGTCAGGAACTGCAGAAGCTTGGCATCCTGATGGGTCGTGAGAAAAGTATTAGTATCTGGAATCAAATGTTTGAAGCGCCCGCTTCAATTACCGGGGCGACGACTTCAATCACCTGCGTACGGAAGGGAGAGATAATTTTTTCGGTTATTTTAAACTACATAACCCAAACAATTTTTGTTGCTTCTCCTGCGGGTGTTTTCAACTTGAAGCTTCCGCGCTTTACGGATAAGCATTTAGACACGATTGATTTGGAGCATATTTGCAAGCACGGCAAGCGGTTGGAATTCTTAACCGCTAGTGAACTCTGTGCTACCGCAGACGATCGCAAGCGGTTCGTCACTTTCCTTGGCTCGCCCAATAAAGCTGGGTACAGGGAAAATTTTGACGATTGCATGATCTTTGTGGCTAAAGACCAGAAAGATGCTTTTGTCCACCATACCCAACCCGGCGGCCCAGCCAGGATCCTGTATCTTTCCGAACTCCAAAAAAACCATGGCCCAATTGGTTTTATCATGGCTAATGGGGAAAAAATCGGTGAATGGATTCATTGGCTGGCTTTTGTACGGTTTGCCCGCAATGCCCAAGGTGAACCCGTGATGAAGATTTTCGAAGTTTCCACAGACCGGCCATGGGTAAAAGAAGGCGTACTAATGTCAACCGCAAAACCGTACAGTATTTTTTCTTCGACTGATGACTACGTTTATCTTGACATCAGCCGTCTCAAGAATTTTGTCATACCCAGCAAGTTCCGTTCAATGCTAGTGGTAACGCCTTCTGATAACGACAGCATCATCCATATCATGCGGCAACATCAGTATCGTGAAATTAGCATATAAAGCTAATTTTTCTTTTCAAAAACTCTCATCTCTAGGGTGGGGGTTTTTATTAAATAAAAAAGCCCAGCCTCCAAAATTGAAAGCTAGGCTTATAAAAAAACAAGTTGATTACAGCTAGGTGCGATGGATTGCCCGAATATCAGGAAAGCCCACGGCAGCCAAGATTTCTACAGCCACCTCTTCATAAGCCCGGCGAGTAGTTTCGATTACTGGCCAGTCTTGCTTTTTATACAATCTTCGGCAAAAAATGATTTCCTGCCGAATAGCGCTGAAATCATGATAAACACCTAAGCCAACTTGACTACTGTTTATTCCTAATTTTTCAGATCGCTCTTGGCGGTGCTTCAACAACTCATCCGCAGAAATGAACAATCCCACAATTTTCGATGGGTCCACTTCCTTTAAGCGGCGCAGTAAATCTGCTTTCATGGTTTCCAAAGGGACTATGGGGATATTCCCGACCCATAAACCAGCTACGCTGGCAATGTACATGGAAAGCGGGGTCTTACCGCAACGCGACGGGCCGACTAAAACCAATTCGGCGTCTTTCAAGCGTAAACCATTGCCATCATCATGCTCCAGGGCAAAATGCACGGCCTTAACCCGATGGTCGTAGGCTTCATCAAGTTTAACGGTCAAACCAGGTTGATAGTGGTCAACGACGCCTAAAAAACGTTTACAGGTCCGCAGCATTGGTCCCAAAACATTCAGGTGCAATATCCCCCTTTCTTCAAGCTTGTCGTGGAAGTAATGTCGCAAATCTTCAATGACAATGGTGAAGACCACCATATAGTCATCATCGATTGTCGCTAAAATTTGGTCAACCTGTTTCCGTGTCCTTACTTCACGGTAAATATGCTCAACACAAAAACTTATATCCAACTTTTTATATTGAGCCAGTACAGCTCCAAGCACCCGGTTGGCCGTACTCCCAGTACTGTCTGAAACCACGATAATTTTCTTAATATCTTCGTTAACCATGCTAAAATCCTCCTAATCTGTCCCCTTTTATTTGTTAAAAAAGCTTTTTTAATAGCCTACTGCTTAAATTTGAAAAAGACAAATCTATAGAAAGAAATTCCTATATAGTGAATTTATTGTTTATGAATTACTCTACCACTACCCCGCTATTACCTAACAAACTCCAGTTATATAAAAATGCTGACTGGGTAAAATTCTTTTCACCATAAAGCGGGTCCAGGGTAATTATCTTGGATGGATTTTCCACTGACCCAACAAAGCCAATGACTATACGAGTATGTTCACCGGTTATGGCAATTATGTTTTCCCCGGTTTTGGTTTTCCAATCAATCCTCCGGCCAGTACCAGCCGTGCCCCAAACAATCACGGGATTGCCCTTTTTAACTTCAGAAGTAATGTCTGTCAACTTGCCATTAGTAAATGCCCGGGCATTACGGTATTTTAAGGACGCTTTAGCAATCGGCTCCCAATAAACCCCATAACCAGTTTCGGGCTGTTGGCCGTCTATATCACCGACAAAAGCTATATTCGGATTTCCCCAAACCCCATTCTTTTTCGGGGTCGGGTCAAAACCGATCGCGTCGATTATGGGTTGCTCGCTAATATCAATTCCCCGATAACGCAAGGCCATGACTAAAGTGGCAATTTCACAACTCAATTTGTGTTCTTGCCTGTGGAAAGGCACGGCTAAACGGGTAACCGAAACTTCGGTCGTAAAATTAATAACCTCTTGGATTACTGAATTTAAACCTGCCGGCGCTAAAATTCCAGAAGCAAAAATAATACTATAATTTAAACTAAAATTTAATGGCGATTTGGGTTTGAAATTTAAAGTATTTTCTGTCCAGGAAAAATCTCCGGAAATAGCCGGGGTAATTTTAAATTTCGATTCGGCGTTTTTGTGGTCAACTGGCTGGTTAAAGGTAAATTTCAAAGTACTGCCTACGGCAATGCCCTTATCACCATTTTTGGGCGTGCTGGAAATAATTTTTACCGGTTCAATGGTGGAAAATTGGTAAACCACATCTTCAGCTAAAAAACCTCCAGCCAAAGTCTTAGTGCCAGCTTTGACTTTAACCGTGTAAGTCGTGGCTGATTTTAATTCTTCGGGAATAAAAATATAAGCTTTACCATCCTGACTGCTCCAATTCCCTGCCAAAGCTGGCTCAATAGTCAAATTAGCTAATAAAATTTCTTTGGCAAAACTTTCTGAAAAATCTATCTCCAAATTAGCATTCAAAGGGATATTAGTGCCGGTTGGATAAACTTTTGTAACTCCTGGCGGTTGCCTGACTTGCCAAACATCATTGACTACCAAATTTTGTTCAGACATGCTGGCCACTTCTTGGGTATTAAAGACATACTTTTTTTCAGTTTGAAAAGCTTTTAGGGCATACTTTTGGCCTTGGGCTAATAATTGCGAAGGTCTAATCACATATCCTGAATTATTTGGTAATTTTTCCGCAGAAAAATCTAGGCTCGGCGATAATTGAAAAGTATATTCTTCAAATTTTGACTGGGCGCGGTCAAAATTTATTTGCCAATTGGTATCGGCTGAAATTATTTCGGTTTGAGCGGGTTGTACGCTAGTGATTTTAAGATTTGGCAGGGTAGAAAAATTTAAAGTGTGGGTTTGGCCGACTTGCCTGCCGGGAATGGCGTTTTTTACGTTTGTTAAGGTAATTTCATATTTGACATTGGGATCCCAAGTAAAATCCGGTGTAAAAACTGCCTGAGTTACCATGCGGTCTTTAAACCAAGCTGATTCAAAGCTAAGTTCACCTTCAACGTTCGGGCTAATTTTAAAGTCCAGATTCCGGGAAACCGGCCATGAAAAATCTATAGCCAAAGACGCATCCAAAGGCAAGGCATTATTGACTAAAGGTGAAGTTATTCTTGGTTTTGGAGATTGTGAAATCAATAAAAAGGCACCAATAAAAAAAATTGGCAGGGCAATTAAAATGCGTAAAAAACCATAGTGCCTCCTTAAATGACTTTTAGTTTGCGGGATACTGGCAGCATTTTCAGCTTCGGGCATAATTAATTAATTTAATAAATTTCGGCCCGTCATTTCTTCCGGCACTGGCAAACCCAAAGTTTCCAGGATTGTTACGGTCACATCTGCCAAAATGCCCACAGGCTGGGCTGAATTCAGGGCTGACATGCCGCCTGGGATTATATATGGGGAAGTGTCTTTCCAAAAATTCGCTACGGCGATTAACGGAACTGGGCTGGTTGAATGTTCCTTGTCAATCGAGCCGGTTTGCATGTTTACTAATTCTTCAGCATTGCCATGGTCAGCCGTGATATATAAAGCGCCATTTATGGCTAAAACTGCTTCCACTACTTGTTTTAAACATTCATCCAAAATTTCTAAAGACTCAATAGTAGCTTGCATATTACCAGTATGGGCAACCATATCCGCATTGGCAAAATTAACGACATAAAAATCATAGGTACCTTTAGCCAGTTCTTTAACCAACCTCTCGGTGATTTCCCGAACAGACATGGCTGGTTTGCGGTCATAACTGGAAACATGCGGACTGGGAATGAGCACATGGTCTTCATTGGGATAAGCTTGTTCATGTCCGCCATTGAAAAAATAAGTGACATGCGCGTATTTTTCAGTTTCGGCTATATGCATTTGCTTTAAACCCGCATCAGAAATAACCCTAGCAATCGGGTAATTTATTTCTTCTGGCGGAAAAGCCACGATAACCGGCAAGTCCTTGTCGTATTCAGTCATGGTCACAAAAAACAAATCTTTAAAATACGTTCCCCGGTCAAATTTTTCAAAACCTGGTAGGGTAAAAACCTTAGTAATTTGCCGCATGCGGTCTGGCCGAAAATTAAAAGTTATAATACTATCACCGTCTTTTATAGTGCCAACAGGCTCGCCTTTTTCATTGGTGATGACAGTTGGGATGAATTCTTCATCATACACTCCAACCGCATAACTTTGCTGGATTAAAGCAATTGGGTCTGGGCCTTTTTTATCCGCTTCACCCTTGACCAAGGCTTTAAAGGCTTTTTCTTCCCTATCCCAGCGATTATCACGGTCCATGGCGTAAAATCTGCCGCTTAAGGTGGCGATCTTGCCTAAGCCAACTTCTTTCATGTGGCTTATCAGCTTGCCGATAAAATTTTCCGCGCTTTTTGGCGGCGTATCTCGGCCATCCAAAAAAGCATGGAAATAGAGTTCTTTCACGCCTTGTTGCTTGGCCATTTCAATCAAGGCATAAGCATGTTCATTAAAACTGTGGACTCCGCCAGAACTTACCAGGCCCATAAGGTGCAGGGCGGTATTCCGTTTCTTGGTATTTTCGATAGCTGATAACAAGGCTGGGTTTTTGAAAAAACTGCCGTCAGATATTGCCCGGTTAATCCTGGGAAGATTTTGGTATATGATTTTTCCCGAACCCAATTCACGTGGCCGACTTCAGAATTGCCCATCTCACCCCAAGGTAAACCTACGGACTCACCGGAAGCCTGCAAGGCTATGGCTGGATAATGCAAAATCAAATCTTCATAATTAGGCAATTTAGCAATGCTGTAGGGATTGCTTCTGGAAGGCTTGCCAATTCCCCAGCCGTCTAAAATTAATAATACCAGTGGCCTGACTCGAGGTACAAATGATTCAGCATTCATGTTTTTGCTTTTTAATTAATAAGCTTTTTCCTATCATCAGTTTCGGCTTACTGACTTGCATTAAATCCAGGATGGTCGGAGCGATATTGGCCAGACACCCAAATTTCCTTAATTTGCACTTTTTATAATTTTTATTCACTAAAATAAAAGGTACGGGGGTATTAGAATGTTCTGTATCAACTTCGCCAGTCCTAATATTTTTCAATTCTTCAATGTTACCATGGTCAGCGGTGATAATCAGAGTACCATGTGCCTTACGAACTGCTCGTTCCAATATGCCAAGACCTTTATCCACGGCTTCAACTGCCTTAATCGACGCGTGCATGTGCCCGGTGTGCGCCACCATATCTGGCGCCGCATAGTTTAGGGCAATAAAATCGTGGGCTTGTTTTTTTAGGTCGCGAATGACGTACTGCGTGACTTTTGCCGTGGACATGGCTGGCCGTTTATCGTAAGTCAGCACTTTTGGTGAAGGTATAGAGACGCGATCTTCACCTGCCACGGGGTGATCATATCCACCGTTAAAAAAATAGGTCATATGCGCATATTTTTCACTTTCGGATACGTACAACTGCCTATAGCCTTTTAAAACCATGGGTAATGTATCATCAATATCCCGGCTGGGAAAAGCTGAAAGGACTCCTGGCAAATCTGGCCCAAAGTCCGTCATGGCAACAAAAACTAAATTCTTAATAATTTTTTTCCGGCGGAAGCCAGAAAAATCCAGCTGTACGAAAGCCTTGGTGAGCTGTCGGGCCCGGTCACTGCGCAAGTTAAAGAAGATAATTGAATCATTATCCTTCACGACGCTCGGGCGATGTCCTTCAGGCACCACTGCTGTTGGCATAATGAATTCGTCACTTCCATTCCGGTTATAAGCCTCCAGGATTGCGCTTTCTGGGCTGGTTGCCCGCAACCCGCTCCCAAGGGTGAGTAGGTCATATGTCTGTTTAATGCGCCCCCAGTGCAATGCGCGATCCATGGCATAATACCGGCCGGTAACCGAAGCAATGCGCGTATTCCCTAGCTCCATCTCCAGCATTTTTAAAATCTTGATGGCCGCAAAACGCGGGCTGTCCCGACCATCTGTAAAAATATGCAATTTTACATGCTTCAGCCTCATCAGTCGGACAAAGGTCAGCAGGGCGAGGAGGTGGTCGGGACTGGCATGGGCACTTTGGTTATTGCCCATCATCCCAATCAGATGAAGAGTGGAGTTATGCTTCTGGACATGACGGATAGCCCGGATGAATGCCGGGTTTCGGAAAAATGCGCCAGTCGTGATAGCCCGTGAAATTTCCACTTCGTCCTGCAAGACCACGCGGCCCGCCCCGATGTTCATGTGCCCGGCTTCGCTATTGCCATCTTGGCCTTTAGAAAGACCAACCGCCCTCCCGCCAGCTTCAAGGCTTGTGTTAGGGTAGCGTTTCAAGAGATAGGTATAATTCGGGGTCTTTGCTTGGGTTATGGCGTTCCAAGGTCCGGGCTTGCCAATTCCCCAACCGTCAATTACGACTAAAACAACCGGCAAATATGGTTTGATTTGCGAAACTATTTTAGCCATTGGTTTCCTCCCAAATAGTCAGCAGACGGTTATATTTTGCGGATCTTTCGCTTCTGGATAAAGAGCCAGACTTGATAAAGCCTGCGCCTACTGCCAAGGCTAAATCCGCAATCGTGCTATCACAGGTTTCACCTGAACGATGCGAAACTACCACTTGATAATTATTTTTTTGCGCTAATTTTATGGCTTCAATGGTTTCAGTCAAAGTTCCAATTTGGTTAACTTTAATTAAAATTGAATTAGCAACGCCCTTTTGAATGCCAATTTTTAATCTTTCTGTATTAGTCACAAAAAGATCGTCACCGACTACCATCATGCTGGCTTTGGTTAATCCCGAGGTCAGGGCTTGCCAATTTTCCCAATCATCTTCTGCTAAGCCATCTTCAACTGAAAATAAATGGTATTTTTTATGCCATTCCAAATACAAGGCAATCATTTGCTCAGGTGTTAAGCCCTTGCCTTCCAAAGCCAGGGAGTACGCACCTTCAGGTTTGAGTAATTGGGTTGCCGCCGCATCTAAACCTAATTCCACATCCTTGCCTAATTCATAACCCGCTTGTTCCACGGCTTGAGCTAATAATTGCAAAGGCTCCTCATTAGACCTTAAATTCGGCGCGAAACCGCCTTCGTCCCCGACTAAAGTAGAAAGGCTTTTGTTTGTCAATAATTTTTTTAAACTTTGAAAAACTTCTGCTCCGCACCTGACATCTTCTGGAAAATTTCCAGTTTTAGGGATGACCATGTATTCCTGAAATGACAAGCCCGAATCCGCATGCAAGCCGCCATTTATGACATTGAACATTGGCCTGGGAAATTTCACTTGTCCAAGCTTAAATCCATACTCTTGAATTAAAAATTTATATAAAGGCTGTTTTTGGCTTTTGGCCAAAGCTTTGGCCATAGCCAAAGAAACGCCCAAGATGGCGTTGGCTCCCAGCCTGGCTTTATTTTTTGTACCATCCAAGGTACAAAGTTTTTTATCAATTTTTTTCAAATCTTTAATTTCCTTACCCACTAAAACTTTGGCGATTTCTTGGTTGACATTACTAACAGCTTTCCTGACGCCTTTACCATGAAAACGCTGGTCATTGTCCCGCAATTCCAAAGCTTCATGGCTACCAGTAGAAGCACCTGAAGGCACACCAGCTGTACCAGTGCTGCCATCATCAAAATCTGCTTTGACCTGCAAAGTTGGGTTACCGCGTGAATCTAAAATTTCAATCGCTTTTAAACTAATTAGTTTTGGCATGGTTTAAATTTTAATTAGCGGTTCTATGCCTGGTAAAGTTTTGCCTTCTAAATAAGAAAGCATGGCTCCCCCGCCAGTGGAAAGAAAAGTGAATTTTTCGCTTAATTTCAAGCCCGTGATGGCTTCCAAGGTTTCACCGCCCCCGGCAATAGTCTGGGCATTTAAATTAGACATGATTTCCGCAATTTGTTTTGTGCCAACTTCAAATTGCGGCAATTCAAAATAGCCCATGGGTCCGTTCCAAACCACGGTCTTGGCCGTCTTTAAAATCATGTCGTAAAGCTCAATAGTCTCTGGCCCAATATCCAAAATTCTCTGGTCATCCGGTACATTAGCCACGGCCACGGTCTGGGATTGGGCATTCGCTTCAATGCTGGGCGCCATAACCACGTCAATCGGCACGCGAAGCTTATTATTTACCAAGCTTAAATCTTTCACCTCATCCACCATGCTTTCTTCAATCAAGGATTTACCAACTGCCACACCTTGGGCTTTTAAAATAGTGTTGGCTAAAGCTCCGCCTAATAACAGATAATCAACTTTTTCCAATAAATTCCTGATCACTGGTAACTTGGTGGAAATTTTTGCCCCGCCAATAATGCCAATAAAAGGACGTTCAGGCTCTTCCATTAAATTACTTAAATACTCAACTTCTTTTTGCAGTTCAAAACCCGCAGCCGAGGGCAAAAGCTTGGGTAAGGTGGAAACTGACGCGGCTTTGCGATGACAAACTGAAAAAGCTTCGTTTATAAAAATGTCACCCAGAGCCGCAAGTTTTTTTGAAAATTCCAAATCATTGGCTTCTTCACCGGCATGAAATCTTAAATTATCAAATAACAAAACATCTCCCGGCCTGACTTCCTGGCTTCTTTTAATAGCCTCGTCGCTCCCTGGAACATAAGTAGAAAACTTTACGCTGGGCATAATCCCAGCTAAGTAATCAAAAACTGGCTGCAGACTGCAAGCCGGGTCATGCGTGCCTTTGGGTTTGCCAAGGTGGGTAATCAAGACAATCCGGCACTGCTGTTCCCGAAGGTAATTAATAGTAGGCAAAGCTGCTTTTATTCTGGAAGGATCATTGACCTTACCGTTTTTAATGGGCACATTAAAATCCACCCGGACAACCACTTGCTGGCCTTGAAGCGCTAATTCCTTAAGAGAGCGTAGATTCATAATAAAAAATTTGTTTATAGTATTATTATAACAGAAAAATTCGTTTTTTGCAAACACTCTTTTACCTATTTTCATTTAGAGATCCAAAACTATTACAAAAAATACAGGCGTAAGAAAACGCCTGTATCGTAAGAACTTATGCACTGATATCAATCAACCATTTTGTTTTGAGCTGCGGCCAACGAAGCAAGTTGGTCAATATCAATAGTGCGCATAGCGCTATCAAGTCGATCTACAACTCCATTCCACCAAGGAGCTAATGATTGATCGGCCGCAAGTTTTTGCAACGCATCGCCAGGAAACCTTTCAGCAACTTTAGCCCGTAAAACAGCTTCTTGCTCAGGTGTTAATAAAGCCATTAGTCAACCCCTTCCTAAATGAGAAGAACGATTCGTTATTTTTCTATCAACAGTATAAGAACCATATTAGTACGCGTCAACTTAGTAATTTATTTTTGCCTATGAATCTAGCGTACCAAAAATCGGCTTAGTCAATTAAACAATGGCCTTGAACTGTCTGCCTAAAATTGCTTACGTTTTTCCCACTCTGCAGCCTGAATCGAGGCTTTGAGTAATGAATCAAATGACTCTCCGCCATCACCCCAAGAACCTTTCAAGATTTCATAAGTCATGGTTCCCTCTCCGACATAATAATTATTTAAATCCGTAACTTCCAATTCGCCCCTGGCTGAAGGCTTTAAGGTTTTAATCACTTGAAAAACATCAGCGTCATACATATACACCCCGATCACGGCTAAATTGCTTTTGGGTTCGGCAGGCTTTTCCACAATGCCGATAATTTTATCACCCTGGACTTCTGCTACGCCAAAAGATTTTGGATTCTCCACTTCTTTTAAAAATATTTTACCGCCTTTTTCCTGATTTTCAAAATCACTGGTGGCTTTGGCAATATTATCTTCTAAAATATTATCACCCAAAATTACTACGATTTTTTGGTTATCGGCAAAATCTTCGGCCAAACCCAAAGCTTGAGCAATACCGCCTGGTTGCTCTTGCACGCCATATGACAAACGTACGCCAAAATCATGACCATCACCCAGAAGTTCCAAAAAACCGCCAGCATGGCCCTTGCCGGAAATTATCATAATATCTTTTACTCCTGCGTCCTTCAAGGTTTGCAAAGGATAAAAAATCATGGGTTTGTTGTAAACCGGTAATAAGTGCTTATTGGTGACTTTGGTTAAAGGGAATAACCTGGAACCAGTGCCACCGGCTAAAATTACTCCTTTCATATATTTAGGGGGTTAATATTCTAAGTTATTCTCAGCTTAATATGCTTAAAACAGTCTGGCAAGTTTATTTTTATACGTCATTAGATTACTTCAGCGCAATTCTCTCAATCGCCAACTTGTAGGCATAAGCGCTGGCAAAAGGGAAAAAGACCGAGGTTTGGAATTCCTTCAAAAACCTAACCATGTCTGCGGTAATGGGTTTTTGATGGCCGGTACTAATTGGAAGGCAAAAGATGCCTACCATTTCCTCTTCTGAGCCAATGGGCACAACTGCTGAGTAATGGTTTTGTTTTAACCAATCCGAGGTGTGGATTAATGCAGTCTCACCGTTTTCAATCCTATAGGGTAATTCATCAGCAATGAGAATATTACCCGGTAAAATTTTCATACCTACAGAATTTTCCATAGCCAATTTTTTATCACCTTTTGGATATTGGATAAAATTCCCAGTCTTTCTTTCTGCCAAGTAAAAGTCAATTCCTGACCCGAAAACAGATTCCAATTCAACTTGGGTCTTGGTTAGTAAAGTTTGGAATTGCAATGTGGAATTAGTGACTAATTGCACCCTTTGCAAGGCCTCTTGCCTTTGTTTTTCCTTATTCTCAAAAATCCCGTCAATAAGTTTGTAGATCCATTTGCGGAGAGGTTCAATAGTTAAAGCAATGACAAAAATAGTAATTAATAAACCAGTATTATTATTTAAAGCCACGGATTTGCTGGAAACATTCTGAATTAAAATCAGAGCATAAGCATAAATCGCAAACAAAATCACAAAAGTCATCAATTGCACAAAGCTTTTTTGAATGACGATCCGTATGTCTAAAAGCCTGTAACGTAAAATCGCATAAGCAACAGATAGAGTAAAAATTATTGTTGTTGGTGAACCATAAACTCCGCCAGACCAAGCTTCAATTTTATGAATATATGGATATAATAAATCAAAATAAATACTAAAAAGTGCGGTAATTATTAACCCTATTACAATATATTTTAATTTTGATTTTTCAATCGGATTCGCTTGTTTAAACTTCTTAAAATAAATGTAACAATAAATGATTAGATATAATCCAATCGATAAAGTATAAAATAAATGCAAATTCCCATTAACATAGAAATTAATTTTTTCTTTAATCTCAATACTTTTAACAAACCATGGACCAAAAGATAAAAACACAGAAAGTATTGCAGGAATAATTATAATGAAATAATTTTTATTCTTAAAACTTGTCTTGAATGGGAAGTTATAAACAAAAAGAATTAAAAATGGCATTATTAATGAGGCAAAAAAGTAAGATACCCGTGCTGCAATTAAAGCAACATTTAGATCTCTGACGAAATATGAAAAATAATTTGAGATTAACCAGCCATTACATGCCATTACCAAAAGAAAAAATAACCAGTTAGGCTTTTTCTTTATCCCCTTTAACAAAACGAAAACTGCTACAATAAAGTTCGTAATTGCAACTAACCAATAAATTATTTTTAATAGTTCAATCATATCATTTCTTCTTTAAATATTTTTGATATTCCTCATCCTTTTCAATCAGCTCTACGGAAATTTTTTCCCGCAGGAAATCTGCCTTGGTCATCTTGAATTTCTTGGCTTTCCATTGCAAGTACCTCTCCATTTGCGGGGTAATGCGTAAGGTGAATTTAATGCTAGGCAATTCCTCGGCTTCATCGCCTTGCAAATCCGTTATGAATTTGTCCACGAAATCCTTAACCTGTTCACCGGAATATGATTTGACATGGATGTGCCCGGGGATTTGGCGATTGCCTAAAAACTTCAAAACGCCTTTATTGGAAATATCCTTATCATACAAATACAAGGTTGGTCGTCGCAAACTCATGGCATAAGCCAATAAATAGCCAATGTCCGCATCTGGCGTGGAGCCTTCAATGACTAAAGCATCCATCTTATCTAGCATGGATCCCCCGCTTTCGTTCAAGGCTTCCAATTCTTCGGCGGGAATATCCAAACTGTTTTTGCCGTCAGAAGTAACATAAAAAACTTTTTTCATGTCTAAAACTTCCAAAATCTCCATTCGGATATTTTCAAACCGGGGCTTGTCGCTGGGGGCTTGGAAGAAATAGACGCGCATACTATTTGGCTTTCTTTTCTTCCAGCCCAAACTCCCCAGCGCGATTTTGGCTGATTAATTGCAAGACAATTTGGGGATTCCGAGCTTTCGACAGAGCCCAGAGGAATTTAGCGTACAAAGCTTCCAATGAAATACCCGAGACCATTTGCACGTTCGGCAGTTTGGTAGCCAGGGCAAAATACGGATTTAAAACTACGACTGGAATTTCCTTGTCGTTGGCAACTTTCAATAGGTATTGCAAACTTTCGGGCCAGCCTTCTTGCATGAAAGTTTGGATAAGGATGCCGTCAGGCAAATTCTTTATGGCTTCATTCAATTCTTCGGGTTCAAAAGTCGGGTGGATGGTCAGGATTTTCAGGTTAGCGGGCTTAACTTCGGTGAGATGGATTTTTTTCGGCTCCACGGTTTTTTCGCTTTCACTTTTTAACTTAATGCCAAAATCCACACGGCCCATGACATCGCGCTCGTCCGCGTCAAACATGTTAAAAGAAATATTCGGCGATTTCCTGGCCCGGTTGGCGCGGATAACCTGGTTGCCAAAAGCAATGGTTACTTCCGGAACTTTGAAAGTGGAAACTTGAATAGCATTAATGAGGTTGGCGCGCACTCCCAGATTGCGATAATTGATGGTGGCTTTTTCCGCTTCCTTGGCCGCTTGCAAAGTTGGGGTCAAAGGCGAACCAGTGATAACCACGGGCTTGGCCAAATCTTTCAAAACATACGACAAGAAGGCGCTGGTGTAGAGCATAGTGTCCACGCCCTGCAAAATCACAAAGCCGTCATAATCGTCGGTATACTGCAAAACTTTTTGCGCCAAAATATTCCAGTCCGGGATTTCAATATGCTTGCCGTCAGGCATGACAAAAACCGGTTCGACTTTGGCGATCAGGGCCAGCTCTGGGACTTGGTCCATCCAGGCTTGGATATCTTTGGGTGAATTTACAGTCATCACCCCGCCCCCTTCGATTTGAAGAGTTGATCCGCCGGCAAACAGCAAGATGATCTTAGGCAGGCTTTTGGCCATAAAACCGATATTTTATTGGATTAGCGACGGCGCTGATTTCGCGACGGCGCTTTACTTTAAGCTAGCAGGTTATTAAGTTTTGTCAACCCTTAAGGTTATTACGAACAAGGTATTTTACCAGCTGGGTTAGATCGTATACGAAACCCCCTCTCCTATATAGGAGAGGGTAGGGGTGAGGTTGACGATTGTCTACTTCCTTTCTTTCTACGTTTCAACACCACCTATTTTGTAACTAATCGTAGTTTATAATTTCGGGATACCATTAACAACTTTGATCTTTTTCTTATTGAATTTCGTATCCTCAATAAATTTGTTCTTTATTGAATCATACTTCCAAACTTTTATAGTTGACTTTTGGTTTTTCAGCATGGTTACCAAGCCATATTGGCCACTATAAAGTTTTAAATATGCCACAATGACGTTTCCGTTGGATTTAGAGGCTTTTACCGTATTAATACTTTTAAGGGTTTTATTCGTAACCTTGTATATCCTGGCAGTAGTTCCAGCCTTAGTCGTGCCAACTGCTAAGTAAACTTCATTGTTAATAATAGTTATATCGGCGTTTAAACCATTTGTCGCAAAACCGCCGTATGGCTTGAATGTACCAATTAATTTGCCCTGGGTACTATACATTTTTACTGCCCCGGTTTTCAGCTTTTCAGAATTTATAAACAAATAAACTACGCCAAGTTCTGTGCCAAAATTTACTTTTTTCGCCCATACTTTACCTTTGTAAGAAGTACCAAATGGCTTAATCGAAATAATTTTTCCATTTAATTTATATTTATACTCGCCTTTGCTCAATTTTAAACTTGTAATCACGGGCACAATAACTTCCTCGCCTAATACCTTGGGTATAAGTACTGGAGACGTAGGCGTGCTTATGGGTGGCGTTGAAACTACCGGCGCGGGTGCGGTTGGCGCGGGCGGAGGTGGAGGAGGTGGTGCTGGTGGAGCATTCACATTCACTATTCGAACAACTTGTTCCGCGGTGTTCCCAGCGGAGTCCGTCACGTTATAAGTGATAGTGTACGATCCAGCAACTGAAGTATTAACCGGATTCACGACTACGATCCTGGATGTAATATCTCCATCAAAATTATCCGACGCGGTCGCTCCAGCATCAGCATAGGCTTCGCCTTGGGTAATATTCACCGGAGTGCTTCCAGAAAAAGTAATAATTGGCCTTACTTTATCAATGTTACTTACAGTAGCTGTCGCCGAACCAACATTTCCCGCCGCGTCCTCGAATTCAAAGGTAAAACTGCCATTCTCCGTAAAAGTTCGGGTGTTTAAACCGCTGTTATTTGTTATGTTAACTGGTTCACTAGGAACTAAAGTTGCTATTACGTTCCCGTTCGTTTGGTCTGTTTTCGAATAAGTGAAGATTGCCGTAGGAGGTGTGATATCTACATTTAGTAAACTATTATAAGCGTTAATCCTGCCACCAGATAAAACTTTACCACTTAATGAATCCTTTTTATCAACATTGTTGATAATGTTTTCCTTTATTGCTTTATAGGAATAACTTGGCTTGTAAGATTTAATTAGTGCGGCTAGACCTGTTACATAAGGAGTGGCCATTGAGGTACCGTCCATATACTCATACCCACCGCTTGTTGAATTTGGATAAAGTATCTTTATATTATCAATATAAGTACCGCTATAATTATTATCCGAACTGTTAGTCACCCATTTAAACCTTACTTTCAAATCAGCGTTTTTATAAACACTAATATTAATACTCTCTATATCTCCCCGCTTGCCGCAATAATAAGCGACTTCATGCCAGATACTGCCGTCATAGACTTCGGTGGATAAATAATCATTTAAACATAAAAAGGAATTTTCCGCTTCTATTTGATAATCATATTGCAGTATAACTATACTTTGTGCAGAGCTATCAACGGCGCTTGAGGTAAGAATTCCATTTGAATTAGCTTCGTAAGGGTATAAATTATGATTGCCCCAAGCATTAATATTAGATGTTCCCCACGTTTCCCAATAATTATTTGATCCGCTTGATGTAAAATTTGTTCCAGTAAATCCAGGCTTAGTTGCGTTTTCAAAAGTTTCAAAAAAGGCATTATATGGTACTGTACTATAAATATTCTTTCCAGGTGCGGTTACATCGACCGAAGTGGTTCCGTAATTTGAAAATTCGGCTAAATTATCATCTTGATCCGTCGCGGCTACTGATATGATGTTATCTAAATCATAATCAGATGGATAGTGATGAGTTCCATCATTATTATTTGCCTCGTTACCGGCAGCAGCTATCAATAATACTCCGTTGTTTCTAGCAGATTCTATCGCCCAATATTCTAAACTACTATAACTATATCCACCGACACTATAATTAACAATTTTAATCCCGTTATCAACTGCAAAATCTAACGCTGATATAAACCTGGCAGTTGTTACGCCTTCAAGATCACCGACTTTTAACGGCATTATTTTTACATTCCAATTTAATCCCGTTATACCCTGGCTATTGTTCCCCACTGCCCCAATAATTCCAGCTACATGAGTGCCATGTCCAACCATGTCGTCGGTGGTTGAATCATTATCTACAAAATCCCAACCGGCAACTAAATTTGATGATAAATCAGGATGATTGGGCGCTATCCCAGAGTCAATAACAGCAACAGTTAGTGAATTGCTATCTGTTTGAATATCCCATGCTTCCGGAGCATCAATATCAGCATCGTTTGTCCCCGTGACTCCATTAACATTTTGTCCGGAATTATGCAGACCCCATAATTTATTAAAATCTGTATCATTTGGTACGCCCTCGTAATGACGAATATAATTTGGTTCAACGTATTCCACTGCCGTATCCTTTCTTAGTTCGTTTATAAGATTTTCCGTTGTCTTATTGTCAGATTTTAATAAAGCTAAATTTTCCTCTTTAATTATGCTCTCGCCTCTTACGGCTTTATCCTGATAGAATACTTGAATTTTTTTATCGTCAAGAGAACTATTTAAATCAATTTTATTCTCTTGAAATTTAACCAGTACTTCGCCTTCCACGTACCCCCTTTTTATATCTTCAGATGTGATTTCGTACCGTTTATCATTTGAAATTAAAGTCTGGTTAAAGTCGGCCTGCCTCTGACTTTTTATGTCAACCGCTGAACTCCTTGCTATTATCGGCATAATAAATAAAACCGCTCCTAAAACAATAATGCCTATTGTTTTACCGACTTTTTTGCTATTTCCCATATTTATAAAAAATTAATTGTAACGGCTTAGATTACGCTTAAAGTATGCTCTTGTCAAGCATAAAGTCAAACTTAAAACTGTCAAATGCTGGCGATTACCGTCGACGTACGTCTGGGTCACAAAGATACATATTAAAAAAAAGATCCCGAAATTAATTCGGGATGAGAAAAATTCATTAGATTGCCGCGTTACTCGGAAACTCGTTCCTCGCAATGACAAGAACCCCCACTTTTTATTCTCCCCTTTGGTAATTGAATTACGAAAATATCCCCTCCTTCGAAAGTAGGGGGTTAGGGTTTACGAACAATGAAATACAGTCTACTCAAACGGTTTACACCGTCTGGATAGACTTTGTATTCCTCTTTTACTTCCAAAAGTTCGAATCCTGCTTTTTTGACAAGCGGAACGATATCGTCCCGATCATAGGATCGTTCTACGTGGCGCTCTTGCGCTAGACGATACATGGCACCTTCTTTGACGAAGATATCCATATCAAGAACCCAGAATCTTCCTTCACCGCTAAAGCGATAAACAGAATAGAAGTCGGGTTCAACCTGCACTCGAGGCGCATACTTCTGGGCAGCCTGAACATGATCGAGCGTATTCATGTCGAAAAGAAAGATTGTCCCAGAAGCAACATTTCGATAAACCGCCTCAAGCGCCTTGAGCATGTCCTCATCCGAAAGAAGATAGTTCAGGGAATCGTAAAACGATACTGCGAGCGTAATGCCGGATGTGGCTTCTTGACCTAACGTAAAATCCCGAATGTCCGAAGCGATAAACGTTTCGTTGGGAAATTTCGTTTGAGCGACAGAAACCATTTCCTTCGACATGTCGACGCCGACAACCCGAAAACCAAGCTCAAGAGCGAGTTTTGAAATGTTTCCTGTTCCGCAGGCCACATCAAGACACGTTCCAGTTGCGACATGATACTGTTTCACAACCGAAGCGATGAGGTTTTTCCATCCCGGATATTTATTCCCCCCCATCATCGTGTCGTAAAAATGCGCCAAAGCCCGATAGGTTACTGCGTTCTCATTGGTTGAATGGTTGTTCATAGTGGTAGATCTCCTTTTGCGGACCGATGACTGTCGGAAAACCGTCGCAACGAAGAAGGAGCATCAAACTTGTTTTGTGCGACGACTGAGACAGCGACTCCACAAGGGAAAGGGGTAGCACCGTCCCGCCGTTCGGCGGGATTCCGTTCTTAATTTTTGATTAAAAGGTGCGGGAGACGGGGAAACCGTAGGTTTCCCACCCTGACTTTACCAAGACCCGCCCCCACCCCCTCCAAAACCGCCGCCAGAAAATCCGCCGCCGCCAAAACCAGAGGTACCGCTGCCAGCACTAGATGGCCTGGAAGCAAGCGATGAATTCATATCATGGTTCATGCCTGACATTATTGAACCGAAATAAACAGCATTGAAGACCGCACCTGGTTGGCCTTCATACCAACCGGGTTGCGAAAGCATCATGCCTTCAAATTGTTTAGCCCATTCTTTTTCTACCTCCAAAACCATGGCGTAAGGCAAGAACTTTTCAAATTGTTCTGGCTTTTTGGCCGGTGCATTATGGAATTTTAATCGTTCGGTTTCGGTTACGGACAAAAACCATCTGAAGCCCTTAATCTCTTCTTGTGTCTCTGCGCCCTTAATGGTTTTTTGCGGCATGAAGCTTCCATAAATGATAAATAAAATCCCGCTCAAAATAAAAGCCAAAAACGCAGAAACTACAAAAAAACTGCTTTGGATTTGAACAATCATAAAGCCAAACATGCAGACGCCAAAACCGATGCCGATGTATTTACCTTTCACGGTCTGGGGATTGGCACTAAAAAATCCTTCGCTGGCCATGCTTTCATACAAAGCCTTGGTAATAAGCGTCAAGTCTAAATAAAATTTGTTTTTTAAAGATTTTAATTCCACGCTTTTTGCACTACCCGCTTCCTTGAACAAGGCATCCATAACTTGCTTTTCGATTGGGTTTGACTGGTTCGTATCTTCCTTCAGTCTGATAAATTCATAATTCTTATTGCCCAAATCTTTTATTTTCAAATATCCCTTGACTGCCAGGTTAATAATGGTTGCCGAGACTTCTTTACTATCTGCTTTTTCATCCCACAAAGTCCCTAATTCCCCAGGCATTAAATTCAAGGGCGGTTCATATTGCGGCACGATTGTTCCCCGGCCTTTGGGATCCTTGCCTTTTTTCAGCCAAAGCCAATGCAGGCACAGCCAAACCAAAATCGGGATGACAAAATACCAGTTGTCAATTAAAAAAAATTTTGCGCTTTCAAAACCCGTGGGTTTTGCCAAAACCCCTTTCTTGATTGCCACATCAATGGTCAAACCCTGGAAAGCCAAAAGGGACTGAGCAATGAATTCCGCAGACTTATCGGCTTTAATGTTCTTGGTGCAATTGGTTAAAGTCGAACCTGTCTGCCCTGTATAACAAATTATTTCCTTAGGCGCCGCATTATTTGGTAATGTCACTTCAGCGCTAGCAGACTGAATTGGCACTTCCCAACCATTGCCAGTCACATTCCAATAGAATTCATCTTGTTGCTCGAAATAATTTATCGCACGGTTTACTGTATACTCGATGACATAAGTTTTTTCGCCGCTCACATAAGTTTTGCTGTCACCGATTTTGATTTCAAACATGCCCCCGCTCCGGCTTTGGGTAAATTTGTAATCCCGGCCGTTTTCGTCTTTGACGCTCTGGATCATTACCCTAAGCGTATATTTAGCGCCTTTGCGGTTGTAAACATAAGGGATATTGCGGTATATGCCATGCCTTTCTGAACTCCCAAAATTATAAAGGATGGTTTCCTGGACCTTAACGGTGGTGTCGGACTGAATTTCGATCTTGGCCTTAAATACATCCACTTGCTCTGATGTAACTTGCTGATGGGCTACTAAAGGGAAGATGAATAAGAAACTTGAGATTATTATTATTTTTTTCCACATATATGGTCATTATAAGGCTAAAAACCCCAAAAGAAAAAGACCGAGCGTTAACCTCGGCCTTTTTTCAAACAACCTACTTAAGCAACATCTTATGCCCATCCGGACATGTGATAGTAGTCTGGGAAATTTTCACGTTAGGACAATGATTGCAAAAAACCACTGAGCATATGGTGCATGCGAAAACTTGCTTGTTTTCACTTTGACATTGGCAACGTGCGTCTTGGTCATGCAACCTGATAACCGTATGCAGATCGCTTGAACCAAGATTTTCCATCAAGTGTTCCAAGGACATTTTATAAGAACTCCTTTTCTTTATTCTTTTTGTTCAAACAAATTTACTCCTTATACGGGCTTTGTCAAGTTAAAATAATTTGTATAGCAAAAAACAGGGTGAAAACCATAATCCCAAATTAGTTCTTAAATCCAGGGCCAATATTGCCGAGTTAATAATTCCTTGGCCTTTTCTGGCTCAGCCATAATTTCCTTAACGATTTTTTCACAGCGCGTACCTTGGGAGGCTTTTATTAATATCAAATCTCCAGGATGCAAACGGTCCTGCAAAAAGTTTCCCACGCCTTCAGGTTTATCAAAACTTAAAATCTTATCCTCATTCATCTCAGCTTTTTCTGCGGCTTGGGCGATATGCTTAGCCTGTTCGCCAACCGTAATTAAATAATCAGTCTTGCCAGCTACAAACTCCCCCAACTTTTTATGTTCTTCTTCGCTGACTGAACCAAGTTCTAACATGTCACCCAGGATTGCATATTTTTTACTTGAGGTTTTTAATTCCTGCAAGGTTTCAATGGCGGCTTTTGCGGCTGCAGGTGAAGAATTATAAGTGTCATCAATAATCAAAGTATTCTTTATCCCTTTGATTAAATGCATCCGGCCAGCTGGGGGCTGGTAATTCCGCATTTGTTCAGAAACATTTGATAGGTTTACTTTTAAAGCCTGGGCAGCGGCAAAAGCCGCAGCTACGGCATATAATGAATGGCTACCCAGAGTATCCTTAATTACTACTGGAATGCTGCTGCCTGCCACGGAAATTTTTGCACTCACCCCCTGGACATCAGTAATGCTTTCTCCCAGGATTGCGGCATTGGTCACGGTGACTTCAACCTGGTGGGTCTGGCTAAAACGGATAATAGGGTTTTTAATGTCTTTTGCCATCCCTACAATATTCGAGTCATCATCATTAATTACGGCAGTAGCGGTCTTGGGTAAATTTTTAATAATTTTAAATTCTTCATTAATCGCCGCATTCACCGTGCCAAAAAATTCAACATGTTCGGTGGTGACGGCGGTAAGCACGCCGATTTCGGGATGAACCCACTTTAAAAATTTATCCAAATCCCCAACTTTTTCTGCCCCAATTTCTAATACCAATAAATTTGGATAATGTTCTGACTTTCTCCCAAACGCCAATTTACTACCTAAATAAAATATTTTTATCCAGCGCCAAAGTGACCGATAGCCGGTTTCCAATCTCAAAATGGATAAAGGTAAACCTAATTCGTGGTTGTAACTTCGCAATGTCTGGCCAACTTTAAAATCCTTAGCCAGGGCTAAAGCAATGGCTTTGACTGTTGAAGTCTTGCCAACTGAACCAGCCACTGCCACAATTTTCGGCTGATATTTAGCCAATACCCTCTTGGCTAAAAAAGTCAGCTTCCATTCCAATATTTTTAAGATCATTTTCTTCATAAACTTACCCTAACATGGAAAGATTAAATTTGTCATTGAGAAACTTCCCTATTGGGTTGAATGTCATAATACTTAAGCAAAAAATCCATAATTTCCCCAAATAGGGGGGCGGCTGAACTTTCGGCAAACTGTACGTCTTTTGGCACATTAATAACCGCGACCATGGCAAAGCGCGGATTTTCCACTGGCGCAAAGCCTGCAAAAGTCCCGTTGGTTTTGTGAGGATCATAACCACTCCCAGTGGTTGCCCTGACTTGGGCAGTGCCAGTTTTGCCGGCAATATAATAACCCGGTACCCCGGCTTTCTTGCCATGCCCATGCTCAACCACGTTTACCAGCATGGCCGAAAGGGTTGAAGCAGTGTCAGCGCGAATGACCTGGCGAACGACTTGGGATTCAGTTTTTTCAGTCCGACCGTCTGGGTAACGGATTTCTGACACCACAAAAGGCTTCATTAATTTTCCGCCATTGGCAATTGCCCCAAAAGCCGCCAATAATTGAAGTGGCGTCACGGTAATCCCCTGGCCAAAAGAAGAAGTGGCTAAAAAGATATCCCCCTTCTTAGTTAAGGCGGCCAAGTTTCCCCCAATCTCACCGCTCATTTCAATATTAGTTTTTTCGCCAAAGCCAAAGTTTTTTACATACTTGGCAAGGGGCTGGAGCCCGACTAGTTCTGCGGCATGGATAGCCCCAGTGTTCAAAGATTTTTCCAAAACCTGGGTCATGGTTTGCGTGCCATAAGCTTTTTCATCAGAGTTGCGGATGGTGAACGACCCAATTTTAACTGCGCCAGTGTCTACATAAGTGCTTTGCGGCGTAACCTTGCCCAAATCCAAAGCCGCAGCCATGGTTATGGCCTTGAAAACCGACCCTGGTTCATAAGCGCCAAAAACTACTGGATTATTAAAAGCCGAAGGGTTTTCAGTCTTTGAATAATTATTCGGGTCATAATCCGGCTGGCCGCAAATTGCCAGCATCCGGCCAGTCGCCACTTCCATGATTGCCAAGGCACCGCCATCAGCCCCATGCTTGGCAACTGCAGTTTTTAATTTTGAACAAGCCTGGTATTGGACAGTATGATCCAAGGTTAAAGTAATATTTGCGCCATTCACTGCTTCTTTAAAAAATCCTCCTGCTACCGGTAAAAACTCCCTGGCTGCGGATTGATCTTGAAGCTTGCCTTCCTTGCCAGCTAAGACTAAATCCATGGCCGCTTCCACCCCATACAATCCTTTTCTTTCATCACCCTTATAGCCCACAAAACCCACGACGTGGCTAGCGAAATAATTTTCCGGATAATAGCGCCATCTCTCATCTTCAAATTTAATGCCTTTTAGTCTCAATTCTTCAATAGCCGCAACTTCAGGTACAGTCAGTCTTCTTTTTAGGACTTCGTAAATGTCCTTTGGTTTGGAAACCTTGTATAAAATTTCTTCTTTATCCATGCTCAAAATTGGCGCCAGAACAGCGGCGGTAGCTTCTTTTTCTATTATCGAATTCGGGATGGCGTAAACCAAGGGTTCGTTCCGGCTGGTGGCCAAAGGGAAAAGCTCTTCTGGGTTTGCCCGGTCTTTAACGAATATATCGCCCCGGTTTGGTATTAATTTAGCCGCTAAATTACTCTCATTTTCCGCAATCGCCGCATAAGCGCTGTGCCTGATAACCTGCAAAGTAAATAATCGCAGGCCAATTATGGCGGTAAACGCAACCACGACCACCTGTATAACCCAGAGGCGATCGCGATTGTTTGGTGAGGTCCTTGGCCGGAGCCTTTTCACCATGGCAAGTTTAGGTTATTTTCTGGCCACATCAGCTGCAGGTGGCAACAGGTATTCTGGATTCCGACTGGCTACCATTTCGGAAATGATTGGGGAATTTTCCAAATTAGTTAAAGCCGAGAGCTCGGCTTGCTGCAACTCCAAATTTCTCCTTTGTTCAATCAAGGCTTGCTGCTTTTGGGTTAGGGCATGAACCATAAAACTTTTTGTCGAGCTTCGGTTGATTTGAATTAAATAACCAACCGCTAAAACGGCAATTAGCACACCCAAAACAATCGGCAGGTTTTGAGCATGCCAAAGGCTTTGGCATTTTATGGATTCCTCCGTACGGGTCTTTCTTAAATGGCTTCTAAAAAATTGGGTGAACTTGGACATTTAATTCTTTTTTATGGCCCGCAATTTCGCGCTGCGGGCTCTGGGATTGAAATTAATTTCTTGTAAACTTGGCTGGATTGGCTTTTTGCTAATGAGTAAACCTTCTGGAATTCGGTCACAAGTGCATTGCAATTGTTCTGGCGGACAGGAGCATTTTTTGGCTTTCTCCTGGAAAAATCTTTTGACCAGCCGGTCTTCCAAGGAATGGAACGAAACCACTGCCAGCCTGCCCTTTGGTCTTAAAATTTCAAAAGCTTGGGGCAAGAATTTTTCCAATTCTGATATTTCATCATTGACAGCAATTCTTAAGGCTTGAAAGGTTTGGGTGGCTGGATGCAACTGCCGCTTAAACCACAACTTCCGATTTGGCGGAGCATGCAATAGCTTTCTGTAAACTTCGTCAATCAGTTCAGTTAAGTCTTTAGTAGTTACAAACGGTTTGACTTTCCTTTTTTCGCAAATACCCCTGGCAATCAATTCGGCTTTAGGCTCTTCGCCGTATTCTCTCAAGATTTTTTCCAGCTCCTTGGTTGGAAGCGTATTTAAAAGATCAGCTGCCGTCTTTCCAGAAGTCTGGTCCATTCGCATGTCTAACGGGCCAAGCTTTTGAAAAGCAAATCCCCTATTCTTGTCATCCAGTTCAAAGCTGGATAAGCCCAGGTCAGCAACAATAATTTCCGGTTGGGGGAAATCTTTGATTAAATTTTTCAAGTTACCAAAATTACCTTGCCTTAATATCAACCTGTCGTTGAATTTTTCAAATTTAGTTTTTACCAATCCTATGGCTTTGCCATCCCTATCCAAGCCCAACAGCCTGCCGTTAGGTTTTATGGCTTCCAAAAACTTCTCGGCATAACCGCCTAAGCCTAATGTGCAATCAATGACATTTTCACCGTTTTTGGGTTGGCTAAGCTCAATTACTTCTTCTAAAAGAACAGGTATATGTTTAGGGTTTGTGCTGGAATTTGAATCCAGCAATTGGTTCGGGGCAAGCATGGATCCCCTAATTAATTAAACGCCTAAAGCGCCAAGGTTTTCAGCGATAGTACCGGAGGTTTTTTCTGTGCTAGTCTTATATTTTTCCCAGGCATTTTCATCCCAAATTTCCAAACGATTATACAGCCCTGCCACCACCACTTTTTTCTTTATCGAACCATATTTCCTTAGATAATCCGGCAAAACCACCCGGCCCTGCTTATCAACTTCCAATTGCATGGCTCCAGCCAGCATGAGACGGGAAAAAGCCCGAGTGTTCGCTTGGGAAATAGGTAGTTTTGCCAGCTTATCTGCCAGCTGCAGCCAGTCCCGCTGGGGGTAAACAAAAAGGCACTTATCAATTCCCCGAGTGACCACGGCGCCATGCAAAAGGCGTTCACGAAACTTAACCGGTATGGCTAACCGGCCCTTTTCGTCTATGCCATGATGATACTCGCCTATAAACATTTGCTTTAACTTAAAGGGTTTTGAAATAGTTATGCACAAGTGAAATGACTTATCCCCACTTTTATCCACTTTTCACCCTGCTATTCCATTTTACACCACTAAAGTGTTCTCGTCAACCACGACAAAATTAGACGATTTTGACAAGTCTTAGTAATTTCCTAAAAAATCTGTGGATAACTAAAAAGTCCCGGCTCTGACCGGGACTTCTAAATATTTTTTGCTTTTGATCTACTTCAACAACTCGGGATAGTCATAATGCACGGCTTTACGCACCTCTTGCATGGTTTCTTTCCCTACTGCCCTAGTCTGTTTACAGTCTTAATTATTATTTTTTTTGCCTCAAGAGCATATTTGAGAGGCATAATTTCGATAATTAACGATAATCTCCTATTTCCAAACAGACCAATAAACCTATCTAATCTTTTTTCCCAGCCCTTAATTTCCCCATGAGTTATACTGAAACCGCTAACATGCAAATTTTTTACATAGTCTTTATTCCTCTGGATAAATCCCCATTGTTCCTTAATCAACTTATTAGTTTTATAAGAATAATTTTTTCTTATATCCCAAGTCAAAAATAATTTACCGCTTGGCAAGTATTTATTTAAGACTTTTTGGTATTGAGAAGTGAAATTATCGGTGTTTTCAATACAGACAAAAAAATCTTTCGGGACAATAGATACAATATGCTTAATACTATCCTCAAAAAGTCCCCCATAAAATTTTGGGTAGACATCATCATCTTTCACCTTCTTGCCATCAGCAAAATGATATATTGCCGCCTTACCTGGATGCAAAGTAAGACATTTTACACCTAAGTTTCTACCGAACTTGATCATTTCCTCTAACTGTCTTTTCGCACCAATTCTTAATTGTTTATTAGTAAAGATTAATGACTGCTCTAAGGGAGCATGAACTTGCAAAATAATGTCTTCTCGTGCAGCAAAATACTTTATTAATTTTAATTCTTTTAAGGAATATTTAAAGGGACTAAACTGAGGTGAGGTTAAATGTATTTCAATAACCTTAAAGTCGTTCTTTTTTGCTTCTTTTATGGCAAAACGGATATCTTTTTGATAAATTGTCCGGTAACCTATATTAAACATATACAAATACTAAATCATAAAACCCAAACAATAAATGATTAAAAAAATATTTATCAAAAACCTTCCCCTATCATTGCGAGAAGTCCCGCGACTGCGGGACGACGTGGCAATCTCCTTTTTGATCCTAAGCATTTCAGCTACCCCAGCAACTCCGGATAATCGTAATGTACGGCTTTACGCACCTCGACCATAGTTTTTTCGCCCACTGCCCTAGCCTGCTCACAACCCTCAGTCAAAATAGTTTTTAAATATTTCTTATTCTTTTCAAATTCCTGTCTTCTCTTGTGGATTGGATCCAAGAAATCATTTAAAACATCGATTAATATCTTTTTAACTTCCACGTCCCCTACTTGGCCTTTTTGGTAACGCTGCTTTAATAAGTTCAATTCTTTCTTATTTGGATGAAATGCGTCTAAATAAGTAAAAACTACATTCCCCTGCAAATGACCTGGGTCAGTGGCCCGGATCCGGGTCGGGTCAGTGTAAGCAGTCATAACTTTTTTCTTAACTTCATCTGCTGAATCCGAAAGATAAATTGCGTTGCCCAAACTCTTGCTCATTTTATTCTTGCCGTCCAAGCCCGGCAGCCTGGAATTTTCACTGACTATGGCTTTGGGTAATTTAAAAACCTTGCCAAAAAGCGAATTGAACTTATCCGCAATCTCCCGGGTCTGTTCAATATGCGGCAATTGGTCTTCGCCTACTGGCACGATATCTGGTCGGAATAACAAGATGTCAGCCGCTTGGGAAACTGGGTAGCCCAAAAAACCATAAGTGATATTGTCCTTATTTGAATCAACCCGGACATTTTGGGCTTCGGATTTTATGGTGGGATTTCGGCGCAGACGCGCAATAGTCACCAACATGGAAAAATACATGGTCAGCTCAGCCAATTGCGGCACGGCTGATTGGATGAAGAATGTGCTTTGCTTAGGATCAAGGCCAATCGAAAGCCAATCTAAAATCACCTCTTCCACGTTTTGCGGAACTTGCTTGGTATCTTGCAAATGGTCGGTTAAAACCTGGTAATCAGCTATGATAAAAAAACAGTTATATTCTTTTTGAAACTTCAAGCGGTTAGCCAGGCTGCCGACATAATGGCCGAGGTGCAGCTTACCGGTAGGCCGATCGCCTGTTAATAAAATTTTTTTATTCATTGATTTATTTATTGCCTAAAATCGCCTTGGTAACCTGCGAATCATTTTTTAAATCTTCGGTGTAAACAATTTGGCTTTTATTGATGTAAATCCGGTTTAGTGGTCCGTGCAATTCATTGCCAAGCTTAACTAGGCTGAATTGGGAAGAAGTGTTGGTATTAGCATTCTTATTATCAGTTGCAGCTTCAGTGGTTTGTAAATAATAAACTTGGGTTAATAAGACTTCTTTGTGATTCCAGGCTTGCAGTTTGCCAAAAAATATCTGGCCATTGGTCAGGTGCACGGCTTGGTAATATTTGGACCGGGTCATTTGCTGCCAAGCGCCTTTTAACAAGCCAAACCCAAAAACCGCAACAATTACAACTACTAACAAGAACCAAATCGCGTGATGCATTGTTTCCTGTTTTAATTTTTTTTCAGTCGGGTCTATGGAATGAACGGATGGATTAGTATCAGTCATAATAATTTATTTAATTGATTTTTTAGGCGGCCAAACAAATTGTATCGCAAATAGGACCAGGCTGGCAACTAAACCGATCAAAGCCAATTTTTGCACTTGAGAGACTGTTTGGGTGGCTAAGTTTTGGATAATGGGCGTAATATTCCTCACCAAAATTTCATTAGTGGCATCGGTTTTAATGGTAATTTCAGATATTCTGTTCCGGCCAACACTGGCTCCAATAATTAATAAAAAATTTGGTATAAAAAGGCCGATTGAAAACCAGCGAAAGCACCGCCGCAAGCTTGGTAAGAAAATCAAGAATAATATAACCAGCAAGCCAAGCCAAATGCAAGTTGCGAATAAATGGTATTTTAAGGAAAGTTTGGCAATGTCTTGGATTTTGACAATGACCTCGTTTAATGAATTTTGGCTGTCAGAGTCTTCCTGGGTTTTCTTGATTTCTGCAATGATATCAATTGTCTCCGGGATCTGTTTGGTAATTTCTTCAATTTTCAAGGATTCATTGACAATGCTCCTGGCATCCATGCCTTTTGGCTTACAGGGAGGCAAAACCGTATCAAGGGTTTTTTGTTTTTCGAATTCCTTCAGTTGTGCTGTAGTACAGATTGGCAGTTTGTTGATTTTTTTAATCAATAATTCCTGAACAGCCACTGGCAGACGGTTTTTGATGTCCTGAAGAGGAATTTCTAATTTCGCGGAATTAAAATCAGTCCGGCTGAAAATAATATCAAAAGTCAAATCCAGGGTTTTTTCAACTTGGGTCTGCAAATAAACGGGGGTAATGACTGCATTAACCAAATCAGCCGCTTCAGCTGAGGTAACTGGCGCATTGGCTAAAACCTCATTTTTCGATTCACTGCTGTCAATTATGGAAACCGTCAAATCTGAAACTAAATGGTCGTAAATCTTGGCTTGTTGCAAAGCTTCTTTCCAGGTTTCGCTTTTCAATATTGATAACCTGAATGACCAACCCAAAATTACGCCAAAGCCAATTATGGTGCTGATAATAATGATTAAGACTCCGGAAAATCTGCGCATGTTTTAATGGTAATTGTTTTTTAGGGTCTTGACTAGCTTGCCATAAACTGCTAAAGTCATTAGAAAATAAAATCGATCTTACAAAAAGAAGGGATTTCATGAAAACTAAAGTTTTCATTTCATTCTTGCTGTTTTGGCTTTTTTGTCCAAACCTTTCAGCCAGCGAACAAATCTGCACCATTGCCGGAACCCAAGCTGATTCGCTGATTGCTTGCTTGCCAAATGATTCTGAACACTTCCGAGAACGTGGGGTTTTGTACATAAACCAAGCTTTTTTAAACCATAGCGACAACAAAAAAGCTGACGCTGATTCGGCGATTGCGAACCTTGAAAAAGCTTTGCGGTTTGACAGCCTGCCGTCAACCGAAGCTTATCTCTGCATCGCTAAAGCTGTCCGGGCAAAAGAAGATGGCTTTGTACAAAAATTCTTTGGCAATACCAAATCCAGGGTAACCCAGGCCTTCTATAGGCTTGACACTTTAGCCCAGCGCAATCCGGATGATTTCACGGTCCAATTTTTGGCTGCCAACCTTTTTGTCGAAGCTGACCGGCTGGATAGCGCTGAGTATTTTTGGAACCGATGCTTGAAAATTTCCCAAGCGCTCATGCTCTACTGCGATGGTGAGGAAATACTCAACCCTTCGCCTTATGAAAGCTTTTTTGATGCTGAAGTGCGTGGCACAATTCTGCTCAATATGGGCAAGGTTGAACTAAAAGTCGGTGGCAATTCCGAAGCGGCATTAAAGCTTGCTCAGGATATGTGGACAGATGTCAAAACAAATTACAAAGGCACTCTGGCCGCAAAGAACGCCCAGAAGCAACTTGAGAAATACAAAGACCTTTTTAAAAACCCACCAGTCAAATGACTGGTGGGTTTTTTCATATTTCTAATTTTTTTTCCGGAATTTTTCCGTAACCTGAAAACCCAAGTATTTTCCCAGCATCAACCTGGTAACTGCATCAGTGGCTGGGATGGAACCAAATATTATCATGGTAATGGGGAAAAATATCCATTGGGCGAACATGATCACCCAATGCCAGCGTGGAACAATTGTTGGTTTTGGCGGGAGCAAAGTTAAACTGATAAAAGCCGAAGCTAACAAGCCGATCATGGATACGGTCATTAAAATAGACAAGATATGAGGCGTATTTTGGATGATTGCCGAATTTAAGCCCCGATGGTTAGCGATGGCAATCGGTAATCGGCCCAAAACAAAAATTAAAATCGGCGCCGTAGCCCAGGAATAAATGCCTTCTAGCTGGTTATAAATATACCTGAATTTTTTTAAAAATTTTATGTTTTTATTGCCCCAAAAATTCCAAGCCATAAAGGGAAAATTTTCGACGCCATAAGCCCAGCGACGGACCTGTTTGTATTGATTCGACAAGCTGCTTTTTAAATTCTGTCCCATAACCGTATCCATGGAGAGCGGAATGAACATGGGCTGAACCCGGTAATCGCCGTCATATTCAATTATGCCCTGCACGCAGATCCGGGAATCTTCAGTGACAATGTCGCTTTGCCAAAAACCCACGTCTACTAAAGCCTTAAACGACATAGAGTGGGAAGAAAAGGTAAATAACCTTTCTGGCCGCATTTGTTCGGTCAAGAGCCAAAAAGTCGTGGACATGGAAACCACGCGCATTAAAAATGGCGACTGCCAGACATTATTGTTATAAAGCGCCAGAGGCTGATAGCTGGTGCGAGTTGGTTTAGGCACAGTCAAATAGTGGTAAGCCAAACAGGCAAAATATTGGGGGTGAACCACGGTATCAACATCAAAAGAAGAAACCACGATTTTTTCATAAGCAATCTGCAATTCGTCAATTATGCCTTTGGCAATTTTCCCGGCGTAAGCAGTATTGGCGCCCTTGCCAGCCACTTCACCCGGGACATCCTGAGGATGCAAAGTAACTAATAATTTAAAAAAGGCATCCTGGTACTTACTTTCCATCTTGCCGGCTATATTCAAAAAATTTTCTTTGTCTTTCTCTTCGCCGCACAAGACCACAAAAAGTTTTTTGGCTGGATATTGAATTTTAGTCAAGCTTTCCAGAGTTTGATCAATCACCACTTCGGGTTCCTTATATGTCGGCAAAAAAATTAAGTGCATCAAATCCCCAAAACCATTTTGGGCCTGAGCCAAGCTTAGCCAGTCTTTTTTGCTTTCTTTCCTAAACTTAAAATATGCGGCTAACAGGTAAATCAACAAATAGCTTATCCGGGCAAGCCAAAGCGCGTCAAAAACGATTATAAAAGCAATGACAAAAAGCGGATTTATAAAAGACAAGCCAAGGGCCAACAAAAAAGTTACCCAAACCATAGCGCCAGGGATGATTTCTAAGATTCGATAGATGCGATATTCAAATTTTTTTGAAAGCATGGGATATATAAAAAATTTTTACACCTAGGTTTGGCCTAAAGCATGAATTCGGATTATACTGCAGTCTTATTCGTAGGTAAAGGCTTGTTCCAGGGTTGTCACCGTGCCTGCTTCAGCTTTAAGGGTTACGTTAACTTTACCCTTTTTCCCGGCCGGGGTTTTGCACTCTATTTCCTTATCGCTTTTTACCACCACGTCTGTAGCTTCATTTTCTCCAAATAAAACCTTTAAATTCCCTTGGATGCCTTCGCCAGTAAATTTTACTGTTGTCCCGCCGTTAACTGGGCCTTTATTGGGTTCTGCGCTAAAAACCAAACCGGGGCTTTTTGGCGTTGCCTTAACTGAATTTGTCGAGCTGTTAGAATTTTGATTACCTGAATTCTTTTTGCAAGCAGAAAGTCCAAAGACCAAAAAGCCAGAAATTAAAATGATTACGGCTGATTTTAAATACAAAGTGCTTCTGGTTGACATATTTTTTCCAATTAATCTTGATGCTTATAAAATATCACATTTGGCTTAAATATAGTAATCCACCAAAAACTGTTGCAGCTCCTTATCAAACACCTTCTTTGCTTCTTCAGCTTTTTCTGTTTTGGTTTTAGTCAAATCACTCGGGATGGCAAAAGTAAAAAAAATGTTTTTGTTTGAATCTTCAGTCAGCCACAATTCAGCAGAAATTAAACTTTTCGTTGGTGGGAAGTAGACAAAACGCTTGGTGTCACCTGCTATCGAAAGCTTTACTTCTTCAATTGTCGGTATTGCCGGTGATTCCAAATTTATGGCTTTAGCATAAAAAGAAAACACTTGGTTGATTATTTTTTGACTTAAATCATTTAAAATCATTTTGGTAAGTTTAGGTTTAGCCAAGAAATTGCATCTGCAAGCGTTTGCGGTGAATTTAAAAAAATATTTGTGCCATGCCCGGCATTATCCAGCATGATTAATTTTTTCTGGGCTTGGGTCTGGTCAAAAAAACTTTGGCTGGCGATTGCCGATTCAGTATCTTCATGGCTGGCTATGAATAATATCCGCTGGTTGGATTTATATGACGAAATAAAAGGCGCGGGCTGAATTCCACGATAGTCCGAACCCGCAGAAATTGCAACCACAATCTTATATTCCGGCTTATAACCCATTTCTTGAAGGGCTAAGTTTGCCCCAATACTAGCACCGACAATGGCTATATTATTTTCTTTAAATCCGCGATTTTTTAGCCAAGTTAAAGCCGCTTCCACGTCTTTAGCGCTGGCTTGATGCTGGAGATCTCCAAAATTCTGATAATTTAAAACCTGGCCAATTTGGTCAAGGCTTTGCCCGTGACCGCGTAAATCAATGGCTAAGGAACTAATTTCTTTTTCCAACAAACCTTCAGCGAAAGCCTGCCAGCTTTCTTTGGTTGCTGGCATCATATGCAAAAGCAAGGCCACCCGACTGCTTTTGGCGTTATAATAATCCCCGATTATGGTGACTTTATCTTCAGTTAGAAAGTTTATTTTTTCCGGCATTAATTTCTTATTTGACTTTATTAAATAAACGCAAAGCCCAAAAAATACTATAGTGCATAAAATAATAATTCCAAATTTATTCCTGCCCATCAAAGAACTATTTACCTGCCATTAGCCAGGCGCCGTAAGCCGGTCGGGGTTTTGGCATGATAAAACTTACCTTAGGCGCAATTTGCTTAACGCCTTTTTTAAAAATTGCTGGAATAACAATTGGGCACTTGAAAATCCCGCCAATTGTTATAAGTGGGAAAGCTTTTTGCTGCAAACCACTTTTCCGTACGACTGTCGAGGCGAGGATCGCCAGCTCACGAGCGGCATCAGCAAGAATATTTTTTGCCGCCTTATCCCCTTTTTCGGCGGCAGTTTGCACAAGCGGGGCAAGCGCGGCGATTTGCGGTTTGCCAAATCCAGCCTGGTAAACGATCTGAACCAAATTAACGGGTTTATGCACTTTAAAATGTTCGAGTATCAGAGGTGTCAGCTTGGTGGCTGGCCCCCGCCCATCATCGGCTTTAGTCACGGCATGCAGCGCGGCAAGGCCTTGTGCATAGCCTGAACCTTCATCTGCCAGACGATGGCCACGGCCGCTTGCCCGGGCAACGCCTCTTGGCCCATAAGCATAAGCGTTTGAACCAGTGCCGGCGATTACAACTGCGGCATGCTTTGCGTCCGTACCTGATCGAAGCGCGATGATAATATCATTAACCAGCTTCCAGTTTGGCGCCAGCATTCCACGAAGCGCCTTGCTCAGCGCGCGGTGCATTGTCGCAATGTCCCGAGGCGTATCCATCCCAGCCAAGCCAATCACGGCTTTATATAAACGTCTTTGTCCAAGTTGCTTCTCTGCTGAAATGATAGCGGCCTTCACATTCTTCGCAGCTTCTGCGAAACCAACCGCGCGCGGGTTTGATGGACCAGCTTTTCCCCAAGCAACCCGCTTACCATAACCAAGCAGGGCTTCGGTTTTAGTCCCGCCACCGTCTATTCCTAAAAACCAAGTTGCTTTTTGCATATACTTCATTTTAGCACTTGTATTAATCAAATAATAAAAAAAGGGGGCCGACGCAAAGGAAGGCCCCCATACAAGTCGGACTGGAATACGCTAGAAGCGGTTAGTCATTCAAAGGTCAGGTTTTGACCTCTGTTGAAATGCCTTTTTTAAAGGGCAATTCAGGTAAAACCTGATACTCTGGCCATTCATGGGAATGGCAAACATATACGCTTGCTATGCGCTTTCTCTGGGTTAACCATCTGGGCAAACCGCAGAAAAAACATGAATACGCGTACCGCAACTAATTTAAGAGGAGTGAGCCCTATTAGACAAGTGACGCTACCGCGCTCTGGGTATTGGTAGCCCGAAGGCTGAAGAAGATCCAGAATCATGTTCCGACCGACTTTTTAATCTGACTAGCCACTGGCTAGTTCAATACTCTTTTGGTTTTCTCTTTTTAGGAATTACAGCATAAGGTGCAAAAAACCTGCTGTCAAGGCGGTTTATCCACATAAACCAGATAATCACCAATACCGTTTAATCTAAAATGCGGATTTTAAGCTTATTTTAACTTCAAAAGTTATCCACAGGACTTTTTGTTAAAAAATCACGTTTCATAAATAAACCTCATAAAACATTCAAAATTATTGTATTTTTAATTGATTTTCGGTTTTATTTCGGTTATACTATTTCTACCTTAATTAGCAAAATTCGTATTTATTCGTAATTCATAGCAAATATGGCGCCAATATTACACAAACAAAAAAGGGCTATTCTGGATTTTCTAAAAAAATACATGCAAGAGCATGGTTATGCCCCGACTTTAACGGAAATTGCCAAGGCTTTTGACTTATCCTCCTTAGCCACGGTCCATGAACACCTGACTTTTTTGGAAAAATCCGGGTTTATAAAAAGAGATAAGAATAATACGCGCGGTATTGAAATTATCGAGCCAGATCTTAAACCGGATTTGGAATTTGCTTCAAGTTTATTGCCGCTGGTTGGGACTATTGCCGCTGGCTCGCCAATTGAAGCCTTTGAGGATAAGCAGGACATGATCCCAGTGCCGCAAAATTTAGTCGGCAAGAAAAATGCTTACATCTTGAAAGTCAGAGGCGATTCAATGATTGAAAGTTTAGTAAATGATGGTGATTTGGTGGTGGTGGAAAAAACCCAATTAGCCAAAGATGGCGATATGGTTGTGGCGCTCTTGGATGACGGGAATGCTACTTTAAAAAAGTTTTTCCGTAAGAAAAATTTTATTAGGCTTCAACCGGCAAATCCAAATTATCAGCCTATTGACGTTAAAAACGTTACTATCCAAGGAAAGGTTATTGGCCTAATTCGCAAGTATTAATTTTTTTAATTTTTATTTTCGGTTTTAATTCGGCACTCAACTTACAAAAAATACCCACTTATTTTTTAGCTCTTTTGTTAAGTGACGCCCCGCAGGCATACCTTCTCTCAATTTTTTTGCGGGGTGGAGCGTCTAAATCTAATGAATTATTTTGGTAGAACCATTCCTTAGCAAATTTAACGCTAACCTAGTAGGACAGAATATAAATATATTAGTTTATCTATGTATAACAAAACTTCAAAACAACCATTCGAAAATCTTAGCCCAAGGCATTATTTATATATTTCTATAAACCATTTTGCCGCGAGCGTGGAGGAGGCACTCAATCCGCAATTTAGAAATGTCCCTTTGGCAATTATCGAAAATATAAATTCAGAATTGACTATTGTTGACTGCAATGTTATTGCTGCAAGCTTTGGCATAAAAAAAGGGATGAGTTTAAAAAAAGCTTTTCAAATTACTCCACGATTGGTAATTAGACCCATTCAATCCGGTTTTTTAAAAGGTTTTTCCAGGGCTTTTATTAAAATTTCAAAAAAATGGGGTGAGTTTGTTATGGAAAAGAATAATGAAATCCTGCTTACTATTCCCTACTCTACATCTATTGAAAGAGCAATAATTTTCTTAAAAATCCAAAATGCTTGTTGGCAGGAGCTGGAATGCAAAGTTAATATTGGTTTTGGCAGCAGTCCAACTTTAGCCAAACTTGCTAATCTCACCTTACGCCAACCTGGCTTTCAATTTTATGATAAAAACGATGCTCAGACCTTAAACCGAATACCCATAAGGTTTTTGCCAGGCTTAGGCCAATCTAGCGCCTTAAGACTAAAGGAATCTGGGATTGCATTTATTGGTGAATTTCTAAACGCAAAAACAGAAGATGTTTATTCTTGGCTTGGCAAAAAAGGCTTGGCTTTACGATACCAAGTTACATCTTCCTGGATAGGAGTAAAAAAACCTGAAGAAATCGTGGGTTCTAAAGCTATTGGTTTAAAATTAAATAAACGCTTCAATTTTAATTTTTTCAACAAAAATCTTGCTTCAGTAAATACTTAAAATAAATTTCGTTTTTTCAAGATAAAAATAGCCTTTTTTATTGTATCCTGTAAATTTGGATACAAATTCGGATCTAATAAAGCTTGTTGTGGCGTAAGCCACAGGTTATCCAAATTTTTTACTTCACCGGTGCTTAACCTATTTTTTGTCTTAGAAGAATTCAATAATAATAAAAATTGGTGTTCGGTTTTTTCATGTAACTCGCCCTTTACCGTAAATTTATATTTTATACTTTTCAATTTACCGATTAATTTTAAATCAGAATACCCAGTTTCCTCGCCAGCTTCTCTTTTAGCGGTAAAGCCTAAATTCTCATTCTTTTCTTGATGGCCTTTAGGTAAACCAATTTTTTTGGTATCTTTTCGTCTGATAAATAGAAACTTTTTATTTACTTGATCATAAACTAATGCCCCCGAACAAATATGAAATTCGTTAATTTTTAATTTGGGTTTAGTAATATTAGGCAAATTAAGGTATGTGGGTTTAATAAATTGCGTAATGGTTTTGGACAATTCATTTTTGCCAAGAGTAAAAAGTTTTGAAATTTGGGAGCTTGGTAGAGAAACTTTTAACTCCACGGCTTTACAATTATATGCGTAAGCCAAGGCATTGGCTATGCTCACCAAGGCACGAGTTGAAGAAAAGCTTTGCTTTTCTATACTTAAAAATATTCCGTTTAATTTTTGATTTTTCTGTAGTTTAAAAACTTGATTGATTAAAGTCAAAGAATCTGCATTTTTAAACAAGTCTGCAGTTTTTGTCTTGCTAAAAAGTTTATTGCCTTGCTTTTTTACAATTATCAATTTGGTGGATTCGGCAATGATCAACAGGAAAATTGTTTCCTTCATTTAGGCATTTTATCAACTAAAACAATTTTTCGGTTTTCAATAATATCATATAAAAACCGATCAGTAATATCATTACGATATTGATACTCTTTTTTTGACATTACCGTATAACGCAAGCTATGGTCCATGTCTTTTTGAAACCTTCTTACTAATTTTCTCAATTTTAAACGGTTGACCGTACCGACAATGAAAATATCTGTCTTGGCTTCTGGAATATTAGTAAAATATCCTGTTAAGGCAGCATAAGCTAAACTGCCAATTTTTAAAAGTTTTTTTCCAAAATTATATTCAGTCAAAATTTGCGCCTTCAAAAATAAAGCGCGCAATTCTGGAAATAATGGGTTTTGCGGATCTATCTGGACTAAATTAACATTATCCTGTTCACTAACCCTAACTAATCCACTTTGTTCAAGGCGTTTAATTTCTGCCCTTATGGACGCCAGACTCAAACCGGTTTTTTTACTTAACTCGGTAGTTTGATAGGTTTTGCTGGGATTAAAAATCAGCAGCCTTAAAAGGGCATATCGAGTGTTTGAGCCAAAAATTTCTTCTAGCATAAATGCATTTCACGGTACATAGATAGCTGTAGTATACTTTAGTTAAGGTGACTAAAACAAGATGAATAAAATCGAAAAATTACTCATATACGACGCTACCAACAGCCGGGCGACGGCTCATGTCTTTATAGCCCGACCAAGCCCGGCTGAAGAAAGGATCTTGGGAAAACTGGGTTTTTTGGCCGAAATTACTTCTGCTGACCGAATTAACCAAGAATTATTAAGCCGTTTGCAAGACTTCTTGAAAGCTGCTTATTATACCTCTCCGGAGGTTAATCCCGAGGTCGCTTTTGAACACACAATCCAAGCCTGCAACCGTTACTTAGGTGAATTGATAAGTGATTTTGGTTCTGATTGGGTTGATAATTTTTCAATGGTAATATTTACAATCCTTGAAGAAAAACTTCATTTTGCTGATACCGGCAAAATTTTAGGTTTGTTAATGCATGAAAAAAAAGTCATTGATTTGTTAGGTAAGCAAAATCGACTTCAAAAGGTCAATCCTATAAAAATGTTCGCTTCAATTGCTTCTGGTGAAATAAAAAACAGTGACGCAATCTTTTTTAGCACCTCAAATGTGCTTGATTATTTTTCAATTGAAAAACTAAGAAGGACGATTGCCGAAACACCTTTAGGCGGAGCTGCTGAATTTTTTGAAGAAATTTTACGTCAGGACCCAACTCGTTCGGCTTTTGCTTCGATTATATTGCGCGGTGAAAATGTCGCAATTTCATCGCCTGCTTCCCAAGAACAACAACTAATACAAAATATTGCCGGTGCGCCTAAAAAATCTATCGATAATATGCTGGCTCAAAACGCCCAAACTCAAGAATTACTTACGCCTTCACTTTGGCCGACGGTAAAAAAAAGTGGAAAAAGGTTTTTCCGAGAAGCCAAAATATTATTCAGAGCTTGGGTTTTAAGAAAACCAACCCGGATTTCTTCTGCTTTAGAAAATGAAAATACAATTTTTGAAAAACAAAACCAAGTTCGAAAAGGTCAAGTATTGTCGCCTTCTCATTCCCGTTTAGTGGCTAAAGAGATTAGAAGGACAATTCTTAGTAAAATTCCAAGATTTGTTTGGCAAAGGAGCCGTCAAGCTATACAGGCAACGCCTAAATTAATCCACTCAATACGTTCCTTAGGCAATAACCTAAGAAAAACCCCTCAGCAAATTCCAGTGGCCATTGAAAGGCAGGTAAATTCAGTTAAAGGCCTGCCTCAAAAATCTAGGATGCTTTTTTTAAGCACGATTACAATTGCGCTGATTTTAGCAATTGTTTTAATCGTCGCCGGTATACAGCGCCAACGCTCAAGCAGCAACCAGACAACCCAAAATTCAATTTCGACTATTCAAAGCAATATTGAATCTGCCAGATCTGCTTTACTTTACGGTGACGAAGATCGGGCAAAAACTCTTTTAACAGAAGCAAAAAAATTAACCAATAACTTGCCAAATAAATCGAAATCCCAAAAAACTCAACAAACAACATTACTTGCTGATATTGAAGCGGTCTTGGTAAAAACCAGACATGAAATTAAGCCCGAAATCAAAACTTTAGCCACATTTAAAACGGGGGTTAATGGAAATGGTCTAGTAATTTTAGGAAAAAATTTATTCACTATTAATGCTAATAATAATCAGCTTATATCCATAAGCAGCGCCACGGGCGAAGTTAAAGAATTAGCCACCTTGCCTGGCAATACTGACATTACGGAACTATCAACCTTTGGCAGCGGTAGTTTAATCGCCTTAACTTCTGGTTTTGAAATTATTGAACAAAAACCAAGTTCGACTAAAGGCACTCGGCTTAGTTTAGTCTTGCCAAACGCAAACGCTAATTTGGCCGGCTTTGCAACCTATAATACGGCTTTATATTCAATTGATATAGCGAATAACCTAATCTTGAAAGCTACTCGTCAAGGTACGGGCTACAAAGCCGTAAACTGGCTCAAACAAAGCCAAACTTTAAATAACGCCACTGATCTTTCCGTTGACGGTTCCTTATATGTCCTCACTAACCAAGGCGAGGTTATGAAATTCAACCAAGGCCAAAGGGTCCAATTAGCGCTTTCAACCGTTGAACCGTCCTTATCTTCTGCAGACAAGCTCGCGGCTGATACAACCCTGCAAAACCTTTATATTTTAGATAAGGGCTTAAAACGGATCGCGGTCTTTTCTAAAGCCGGGAAATTTATTAACCAATATGCTCTTGATGCTATAGGCACGACCTCAGATTTTACCGTAGATGAAAGTGCACAAAAAATATATCTCTTGAATGGGAATAACCTACAAGTTTTTGGGATTCAAAAATAGTTAGTCATCTAAGCCTACGGTCTTCCGAAAACCAATCCGGTCTGGCACATGTTGAAAACCTAAACGCACCAAATCACCCTGGACAATCGCCTCCTCGCCGTATTTATTATTGATTCTGTCTAATGCTCTGACCAAAGCTTCGGATTTAGGCTTTTCAAAAAGGCTTAATTGGTTTGACTTGGGTTGGAGATTGAAGAGGCCTAAGGCGAAAAAAGTTGGTACGCCCTTTTTAAGGTGCAGCTCCAGGATTTCCAAAGTCTGGCTATAAATCCTTTGGGTAGTGATAATTGGCCTAAAGACTTTTTTACTGGCGCCAAAATCCCCTAAGCCCTCCAGCTTCATAAAGGCATACAAGCCATGGCCTTCCAAGCCAATTTCCCGCAGTCTCCGGCCGGTTTTTTCCGCCAGCCGCATGATCACGGCCTTATGGAACTTTTCATCATGATTCCTTTTGCGCAAAACGTGGCTGTGGCCAATGGATTTTGGCAACTGCTTTTCTGCCAAGCCAGCCAATTCAATGCCATTAACATTGGCCCAAAGTTCATAACCTTTTATGCCAAAAATTTCCAAAAGGTTAATAGGCGAATACCTGGCCAACTCGTCTAAAGTTTGGATGCCCAGCACCTGCAGGCGGCTAGCCAAAGCCCCGGCAATGCCCCAGGCGTCTTCCAGTTCGCGGCCTTTCAGGTATGTTAAACGATTGGCCGGCGTAATCACCACCAACCCGCCTTTGGGCGCAATATCGCTGCCAAATTTTGCCAGCCAGCGGGTGTAAGCAATACCCATGGAATTATTCAGCCACTCCCCGACTTCATTCTTGATCCTGGCTTTTATAAGCTGGCCAATGCCAATCGCTTCTGGAAAAGATTTTACCAGTCCAGTCAAATCCAAAAAGCCTTCATCAATTGAATATAATTCAATGTCGCTGGTATAATCTTTGCACAAGCCAAAAATTTTCTGGGTAGTAGTCCGGTACTTGGGCGGATCCACTTCCACTAATTTTATTTGCGGACACAAAATTTGCGCTTCAGCCACCCGACAGCCAGTTTTGACGCCAAAAGCCTTGGCTTCTTTGGAAGAAGCAATTATGCAACCGCGCCTGGACATGGTTGAACAGACGCCCACTGGCTGGCCGCGCAAAAACGGGTTCGCCTGTTGTTCGACTGAGGCGAAGTACGAATTCATGTCAAAGTGTAAAACGATTCTTTGCATATATTATTTATCTATGAATTCATGCGGAGCTCCGCTGGAATTTCACTTGCCTATCATAAAGCTTTTGCGGAGCTCCGTCCCGCCGATAGCCTGACTCTAACCTATTGGCGGGGTCAAAATGGAGAACAATGCGTTGTATAATTTTATTGACAAAGCCAATGGCAATTTACTAAGATTATTTCAAAATAGTTCACTTTTCATGGCCTAACCCTGGAGGGTAATAATGACCAAAATGCAAAAGTTCCTGGTGATCTTGATTGTTGGCATAAGCGTGATTACGGCCAGCGGCTGGCTGAGTGGTTATTGGCAGGAACTTCGGCTTTTCGCCGGCCTGATCCTGATTACAGCACTAATCACTTCTGTCATAATCAGAAACAGTGAGACAAGCCGCAAGGCTGGAACCGGAGTCGTTTTTATAACCAGTCTGATTTTGGCCGCTGTCCACTGCTTTTTGTACGGAGGCCACGAAATAGGCATCTGGAATCATTGGCCAGTCGGCATCACCTGCTTGTTCATGGGAACCATATTAAGCCTGATCGTTTACCAAATGTCTCCCTTAAGGAAAAACGAATTATTATGCACGAAGGGACAAGTGTTGCCAGAATAAGACCTTAGTGAATTGCGTCAAATAAGCAATCTACCATCTAAATCGGCTTATTAAACCAGGCCGATTTTTTATTTATAAGAGCATAACTTTATGGGGTTGACCCCGCACCACTTTCTATGAAAATTACTTTTTAATTTTTAAGAAATTCACAGAAATAATATCTTAGATTTATTAAAATCAATATTTATTTAGAAAGTGGTGCGGGGTTTGACTTGTAAAAATCTCTAACTATAATGGAATTGAGATCTTTTGAACTTGCCTTCTTAGGCCTTACAGAAGAGGGGGGATACCCCAAAGGCCATCAAAGAGGGCGGTAGAGGATCTGCTTTGTGAGGGAGCGGGTCCTTGTTTTTTTATCCACCTTGGACTTCATCTAAAGTCCATTCCAGGCTTTCAGGGTTAAAAGCCAGGACAAAAGCATTGGCCAAATCAGAAACTGCAAAACACCAGTCAAACTTGTCCCCTCGCCTGCGCTGGTAAACCAGGTTAACTGACTGGATATCATACCTCCGGCCAGCCCAAAAAAAGGCCTTGGGGATAACTCGCTTAAGGTTGTTTTGACCAAGGGAAAAGTCGGCAAAAACCCGAATTTTTTGGTGTGGCTGTTCATGGAATACCAACATAGTAATTACTATTATAACCGAATAAAAACCGAAAAGTCAAGTTTTCTTGACTTTTCGTCCTGAGGCGTAGCCGAAGGACCTTTTTATAAGACTGACTTTACTTTCCCCTGAGTATACTCACGAAGGGCTTCCTTGTATTTCGTCCCGAGTCATACGAGGAACCTCACATGTTGACCTTCGCCCTGTTCATCGAGCGGTAGCGAGATGGAACAGGATCCACAACCTTAAAAATAAGGCCTGCCTTAATTCAGGTAAGCCTTATTTAACTTGAATAAAATTAATTACTTCAAAGTCACAGTCGCGCCGGCTTCTTCCAGTTTTTTCTTCAATTCCTCTGCTTCTTCCTTGGCGGCATTTTCTTTCACGACTTTTGGCGCGGCATCAGCCAAGTCTTTGGCATCTTTCAAGCCTTTGCCGGTAATTTCGCGCAAGACTTTAATAACGGCAATCTTACTGCCACCAGCTGAGGTCAATTCCACATTGAAAGTGGACTTTTCTTCACCAGCGTCTGCGGCTGCAGCGCCGGCAACTGGCATAGCGCCCATCATGACTGGGGCGGCAGCAGAAACACCAAACTTGTCTTCCAGAACTTTGACTAATTCAGCCAAGTCCACGACTGACAACTTTTCGATTTGTTCCACTAAAGTTTTGAACTTTTCTGGAACTTCTACGTTCTTTTTTTCTTCAGACATATGTTTAAAGGATTAATTATTAATTAATAAGTAAATTAAGAAGTTTTTTCAGCTTTGGCTTTCAAAACTTGGACTAAGCCACGCATGGGACCAGCCAAAACATTTACTAAACCAGAGATTGGCGCTTTGATTGAACCGACCAATTTTGCCAAAAGGATTTCCTTGGTTGGCAAGTTAGCCAAGCCTTTCACTTCTGCCGCGCTTAACCATTTGCCGTTCAATAAACCTCCGACAAACTGCAATTTCTTATTTACTTTCACAAAGCCCTGCAAAATACTGGCTGGTTTGACTTCATCTTCCAGGCCAAAGGCAATGCCTACATTCCCCCGAAAAGCTTTTAGTGGTTCAGTATCAAAACCATTTTCTTTCAAAGCCAAATTAAAAAGGGTTTTTTTACAGCCAATAAAATTCACTTTTGCTTCCCGCATTTCTTTCCGTAACTTTGTAATTTCCTTTACGGTCAAGCCATCAATGGCCGCAAAGATTGCCACTTTCATTTGGCCTAAATTGTCCTTGAATTTTTTAATTGTTTCTTGCTTTTCCGCTTTAGTTTTTGCCATATATTTATATAAAAAATAAGCTGTGTTTCCACAGACGTAATTATCCCAATATTGGGAACTCAGCGGTTTCCTGCGTAGGTATTACGCCCTTTTTTATGTGAGCCACCTACGGTCTGTGGATACCCTGAAAATAGACTAACTTATTCCCGAAAAACTGTCAAATTAAGTTCCCGATTAATATATCTAATTCATAAAACCCCCAATGTTCCCCCCTTGACATATAATTTGTTTTGGACTAATTTTATTTGAAATAAAGCCAAACATATATCTGAACAATAACCTTTTCCAAGGAGTCTAAGGTGCCAAAACCGTTCTTTAGATGCAGTATCTGCAATGCGGAATTCCCTACTTCTAAAGAAGCTCAAGCGTGTGAAGCACAGGGAAGTACGCGGAAATTCCAAACTGGCCAAAGAATTCGGGTAGACTTTGGCCAGGTAAAGGGTATCCTGGAATGCGTGATACATGATTTTAAAGGATTCACAGAAATAACACACACACCCGGCTATTTGATCAAGTTGGTGAATCAGGGGGGGTATGATTATGTACTTGAACCAAATTTGGAAGTTGTTGCCCTCCTGAATGTCACCGAAATACCTATCGATTGACCTTGAACCGTTCATTCAAAAAACTCTTCTTTGCATAGAAGGGTTTTTTGTATATCTATTCCTTATTGAATTACCGTACCTTTATGCTCCTGTCCCTTAAAAAGCAGCCGTAAATTACTAAAATCCTTACCATTACAAATTACCACCTTCATCCCCCATTTATGGGCGAATTTGCTGGCAATTGGATCAAAAGGCACGTTTTCCCCAGGCTCCCACTTGGTTCCGATAATTTTTAGGAAAGCAGGCCAGCTAATTTGCTTAATAATTTTGGCATTTTTGAATTTCCTCGGATCTTTTGTATATACCCAATCAATATTAGAAAGGTTTATGATGGTTTTAGCCTTATAAGCTTTGGCCAGCAAGACTGCGATATAATCCGTTGAATTGCCAGGCCGAAAACCTGAAGCAATAATAATTGGGGACTTTATTTTGGGATTGATTTTTTGCTTATTAGTAATAATTTTTGGAAATGCCTGTTTTTGGAAAATAATCCTTAATAACTGGGCATTAAGCCGGGTTGAATGAATGCCAATCCAATCCAGGTCTTGATTATTTACGGGTATCACTTTTTTAGCGGCTTGCTGGTAAACTCTGGCGATTTTCCCGCCCCCAACCACTAAAATGAATTTCCGGCCTTTTTTTAATTCATCTAAAACTAAATTCCGGAATTTGTTAAGAAAATCAATATCGATTTCCCCCGGAATAACCAAAGAGCCACCAACTGAAATGACAATGGGGGCTTTAATATTACTCATTGCAGATATTTCCTTTTGTTAGCCAAGTGCTCTTCATAAGTTTTGCTAAAAACTGTAGTCCCATCTGGCTTGGTCAGGAAATATAAATAGTCAGACTCTTGCGGATAAGCTACTGCCCGAATAGCTGAAAGACTGGGGTTGCCAATGGGACCCGGAGGTAAGCCCTGTTGTTTATAAGTATTATAAAGCGATTCAATAGAAATATCCTCATTTGTCGGCTGTAAGGCCTGCTTGCCAGTAACATAGTTAACCGTGGCATCAGATTGCATAGCCATGCCTAACTTCAGCCTGTTCCAGAATATCCCTGCGGCAATTTTCCTATCCGTATCTGTCCTGACTTCCTTATCGACAATGCTTGCCAAAATAATGCCTTGATAAATTGTATGGCCGTCAGCGTTTATTTTATTCAAAATTTCCTGGGGAACTTTCAGTCCAAAATTATCCAAAAACTTTTTCAAGACGTGGGCGGGCGTAGCTTTTTTGAAAAAACGGTAGGTATCTGGGAAAAGAAAACCCTCCATGGTTGCGGATTGGGGTTTATCGCCCAAAAAGGGGTAGGCATTGTCCGGAGCAACATTCCTTGAATCCGTGGTGCTGGCAATGCTAATGAATTCTGCAGAACTCATAACGCCTTTTTGCTCTAAAATTATTGAAATCTCTTTTGCTGTAGCATCTTCCGGAATCCTGATTTCTACCTCATCTGATTTTGGAGTGCTGGTTAAAATTTCAATTATCTGGCTAATACTCGAACGAGCGGGAATTGAAAACGTCCCCGCCTTAAAATCACTCTTTACGCCCTCTAAAACTACTTCAATTTTAAAAGCTAAGGTACTGTTAATAAAGACTTGGTTTTTTAAATTATCCGCTATTTGATTAACACCCTGGCCGGTAATTACTTCGAAATCTTTATTTTCCGCAAAACTGCTTTGGACGTTGGAACTATTTAAAAACCAAATTATGAAGACGACTAAAACAATTAAAACCGCGCCAGCTAAGCTTAGGAGGATTTTTTTCATCAAATTAAGGACTTTAAATTTCTATTTTTCAATTCTTCCACGATTTTTTTCACTTCTTGGGCGGCATCCGCAGGACAAACTAACAACGCATCTTCAGTATCCACAATAATCAAGTTTTTTACGCCTGCTGTGGTGATGACCCTTTTAGTATAGCTATAGATTAAAGAATTTTCGGCTGAACCAATATGCTTACCCCGAATCACATTCATGCCAGGTTTCTTTTGTAAAACGTCCCTGACCGTGCGCCAATGCCCAATATCCGCCCAACCAAAACTTGCCGGGATAACCACGATCTTTTTTGTTTTTTCCATAATCCCATAATCAATGGAAATGGAGGGCAGTTTGCTAAATTCCCTTAAAATTGTTGGCCTAGCCTTTGGCGTTCCCAATGCTGGTTGAATACGTTTCAAAATTTTGTAATGTTTTGGCAGATAAAGTTTGAATAAATCTAATAAATAATCGCTGCGCCAGCAAAACATATTGGTATTCCAAAGGTAGTCCCAGCTTCTTAAGTATTGCTTGGCTTTGGCGAGATTGGGCTTTTCAATGAATTTTTCCCCGTAAAAAACCTCATTATTGCCGTATTGCTTGAATATCTTATTGACCTTGATGTAGCCATAGCCGGTTTCTGGATAAGTCGGACGCACGGCAATCAGGGCGGTTTGCTTATGATTTTCCTTAATTATTTTTTCAGCCAACTTAACTAATTCTATAAAGGATTTTTCATCCTTAATAAAATGGTCAGAACCCACGGTCATCATGGTTTCGCGGGGGTATAACTTATCAATATAAGCCACTGCTAAACCAATGGCACCGGCTGTATCCCGTTTAGCGCTTTCGGCAATGAAGTTTAAACGCGGTAATTTAGGTATCTGTTTTTGCAATAATGGTAACTGCTGATAGTTGGTTGAAACAAAAATATCGGTTAACTTGAAACCGCGCCTGACCCGGTCAAAAGTTTTTTGAAGCAGGGTTTTATTATCAATAAACGCCTGGCTTTGCTTGGGTGAATTTTTCCTGGAAATTGGCCAAAGCCTGGTACCGCCGCCACCGGCTAAAATGACTATTTTCATATTATTTTTTATCTGAAGAAATTAGGGGGACAAATTGATAACCCGGATGATGCTCTTCAGTAATTTCACCTTTTTCTGATTTTTTCAATAAGACTAAATCCTGGATATCTTCCCCTACTGGCATTACTAATCTCCCACCATGTGTCAGTTGCTCAATTAATTTTCCGGGAATTTTTGGTGCTGCTGCTGACACAATTATCCGGTTGAAAGGTGCGTGTTCGGGTATGCCAAGCCAGCCATTACCGATTTTAGTTTTAATATTATTAAAGTGGTATGAAACCAAATGGTGTTTAGTCAATTCGGTCAATTCTGGAATGATGTCTATGGCATAAACAAAACCGCTTGGACCAGTGATCTCTGCTAAAAGCGCGGTCAGCCAGCCTGAGCCACAACCAACCTCCAAAATCCGGCTGCCAGGTTCAACCGCCAGTAATTCCAGCATATGCGCCACAGTCGAGGGTTGAGATATGCTTTGGCCCTTGCCAATAGGCAAAGGCGCGTCATCATAAGCTTGGGAATGAAAATCTTCATGCACAAAATCAACACGCCTGACTTTGTTAAAGGCCTTAATAATGTTATCTGAATACAACACGCCTTTAGCAATTAGTTCTTTTGCCAATAATTCATGCATGGAATAATTATAGCAGAAAACTTTATTGCCATACCAAAAGCTCCCGCCTTTGGCGGGAGCTTTAATCATTATTGAATTGTTAACTATTTTTTTATGGTTATCGTCACATTGCTTGAATCCGTGCCAGCATACTCATTCTTATCGATTTTCCCAGGAGCCCAAGCCATATGGTATTGCCTGGTGATATGAGTCTTAACCGTGAAAGTTACTTTACCTTTTTTATTCGAAACTGCGGTTGCCTTAAGTTTCCATTTATTGCCCTCCTTGTAGTAAAGTTTGACTAATTTTCCGCTTAAGATTTTTTTAGTGGCTTTATCCTTCAAGGTAGCAGAGAGCTTCACCGGAACTTTAGCTTTAACTTTTGCGCCATTTAAGGATAGGAATGTGCCTTTTGATTTAAGCCCAAACAAACCGTGTTTTGAGCCGACAACTAAACCATCAAACACAACCGCGCCATAAGACTCTGATTTTAAACCTTGATAAAGCACGCCCCAAGTGGCGCCTTGATCACTTGATTTGAGCAAGATGCCATGGTTAGCGCTATCACTAGCCGACATGTAAAGGGTGTTCGGTGAAGTGTTCTTTTGCACGGTAATAGCACCAAAGTCCGTATAGCCAGTCGGGACGATCTTTGTCCAGGTTGCACCGCTATCAATAGACTTGTAGAACCCATCCAATTGTAACGGGGCTAAATCATTTGCGGCTGTGGCGTAGACTGTGGTCTCAACCTCCGGATCGACAAGAATGCTAATGATATTCAGGCTAGTTTCGATTCCAACCAGCTTGGTCCAGCTCGCCCCGTCGAACTTATAAATACCCTTAGTAGTCGTTGTTGATTTGCCATAACCAGTCCCGGCATAAAGCACTCCGGTTTTCGTCATAGACAGAACCGTAGCCGGTGCGTCATCGGCAATGCCCATATCCGTCCAAGTAATCCCAGCATCGGTACTTTTCAGAACGGCGCCGTTATTGTCAATCGGGTCGTACATCGCCAGATAAAGAATATTAGCGTCAGTTGGGTCACTCAAGAAATGCTTAGGTCGCAAATTGTTCCAAGTATCGGTTTTAAACTTAGCTTGATTTACTACTGTAGGGATTTGGGCTGTCCAAGTGGTTCCAGAATCTGTACTCCGATATACCCAGCCCCCAATTGATCCGGCCATGACAATAGTCGGATCATTCGGTTTTACCCAGACTGATTCGCCAATGCCACTCGAATCGCAACGAGCACTCGGGCTGGGGTCACAAGGCAAGATCGGCCAGGTCCAGGTCGGCGTGGTTGAATTGAAATTTGAGGTTTTCGCCAAGCCATTGCTTGATGAGACCCAAGCTGTAGTTTTGTCAGTAGTATAACTTATCGCCAAGACGTTAACGCCGGTAATGCCTTTCAGGCTATTATGCCAGGTTAGACCGCCATCAGTACTCTTACAAATGCCACTCATGCAGTCGCCGTAAATGATATCCTCATCAGCGGTATTGATGGCAATAATCTTGCCTGGACCGCGCATGACATACGTATGTGTGTCCATATTAGTCCAAGTAGTTCCGTTGTCTGTGGAGTAGCCAGCACAGGCGTACCAGCGGGTGGAGGTCCAGACCGAGAAGTTACCGCAGGAACGGGCGGGTGTTACTCCTATCTTTGTCCAGGATGTACCGGCATTAAGTGATAACCACAAGGCATTATCGCCGCTTAAGGTCAGGATGCTTGCATCATATGGATCAGCGTTAACATCGGTATACGAAGTCACGCTGGCGTCGACAGTAATAGCTGTCCAGGTTACGCCGTAATCAGTACTGGTATACAGATGCGCCGCACTTGTTGTGGAGTTTCGGGTTACGGCGTAGAATGTACCGGCTGTTTTTGATGCAGCATAGCTCATGATATTTTCACCGGATATCGCTACGGTCGCAAAGGTTGCTCCATTATCGCTACTGACGTAGATGGTATCATTATGTGTTGCAAATAGTCTTCCTTGGGCGAAGAGTAATGGATTGCCGACACTGTCTGCAATTTTCGTCAAAGTCACGCCGTAATCGGAACTTTTAAATAGCCCATCGAGTGCTATGTAAACTGCGTGGGTTGTCGGATCCACTTCAACCGCGGTGCCGGAACCAAAATCATATGTTCCGGTAGGGCGTTGCCAGGTAGCAGCCGCGTCAGTCGAATAGAAGAAACCGTTAGGCACTCCGTTGGCAATGGTATAGACGTGGTCGCCGTCAACCGCAATATCCCAATTATCCCCGCCATAGATGCCAAGGTCGGTGGACACGGCCGATTGTTGGCTGTCTGCCAAGGCCATTGAAACCTTTTTGGCGCTAGCCATCGGGGTGACCGAGGTGCCAAAAATAATTAAAATACCTGAAAAAATCCCTATTATTCTAATAAGGCTTTTACTCAAATTACCCATATGTTTGGATATTTTTAATGATAAATTTTTATCTTATTGGTGGAGACCCCACCTTTATAATAATTATACCTTATTTTTAAAAATAAAAAAGTTGATCTTTAGTTAGGATTCCATACTATTTTTTAGCAGAATAAGTAAAGCGGCACGCTTTTGGGGCCCCTAAATTTTCAGAATGAAAATTTGGGGAAAGGGGCACACGAACGGAATCCGAAGCAAACTCGCGAAAGCGAGCGTGCGGAGGGTGGAGTTCGTGATGACCCGTGGCTCGCCCTAATCAAGGACGTTCGAACCTTCTACCTTGAAAACCGTTCTGCGCCCATCTTCAAACAGATCCTTTTGGAGGTCAAAAAATATTCTTCTTTTCGAAAACAGCAACACCGAATTCTCAGCCGGGCACAGAAACAGAATTAGCAGATACGGAAGGTAATAGCTTCTCGCCAAACAACTGGTCAAGCGATAAACCCGTCACGCGGCTAGCCTGAACTGCCCAGGACATACGGGGCCGGGTTATCCCATGCTCCCAGCGGGACAAAGATTTTGTAGAACAACCGATCGATTTAGCCAAAGCGACCCGCTTGAGGCGGTGTTGTCGTCGATAAAGATATAAAGGTTGATGACTTGGTATTTCCATAGCACCAGGCAGTATAAACAGACCTCAAAAACCCATCAATTGCCGAAGTCGGGAACCTTTCGTCCCTCAACTGAGGATAACCTGGATGACAGTCCTGGCATTGCAGGGCATTTAGTGTGTTAAACAGGACCGAAAATCAGGGTAACGCTTGGCCTGAAGATTGGCCCTACGTTTCAACACCACCTTGCGGATTTGTCGAAATTGATCTAAGAATAACGCCTCCACTGGGCAATCCAAGGCTGCTGCGATAGCAAGAGCATCTTCCAACGTCGGATTGCACCGGCACTTCTCCCAATGGAAGACTGCGTGTGGCTTACGGCTGACTATCCATGCGATTTCCCAAACCCGAATAAGGAGTCGTCGGCGGTATTGCCTGACATGCTTAGGGTAAGAGTAACTGTGGCGGTTTGTTATAAGCCTATCTTTATTTTGTTTGTCTATATTATATTGTATACAAATATTCTACCTTGGCTTGAGCCAGATCATGATTATTTTCATTGTTGGACGTCGCACATTCCGCAGTATCTGACCGCTTGGACCGCAACATTCATGGATTACTACAATCAACGGCGGTACCACAAGTCACTCGCCAATGTGATTCCAGCAGATGCATACCTCGGTCCGGCAGCTGAGATCCTGGAGCAACAGGTGGAGATTAAACGAAAGATTTTTAAGAGATTCTTAACCGAAGGAAGAACGAGTATCGAAAGGCCATTGCCACCAGGCAAACCATGTCCTAATTAGAGGTAGGTTGTGTCCGGATTGTTTGACCACATACACGCGGGTCCTTATATACTAGGTTATCGCCGATACGCACAACTGTCTGTTTTAACAAAGTGCGAGCCATTTGGAACAGAGGCGAAGATAGATTTATCCCGGGGATAACATGCATTACCTTGAGATACTCGAAAGCACTATCTTCCGCGTTACCGCCTCCCGGAACCAAACGTTCAAACAGCTCGGCCATATGCAAATGCCCCCGAGCGTATAGAGGATCTATCAGCAGACAGTTGGAAAAATCGTCCCTAGCAAACTTCAACACCCCCATTTTCATGTAGATATAACCCCTTACCAATATGTAAAAGATGGTTGAGTACTCTACATACGTTTTCGAAGCATCCTGCCACGGAAAGTTGTCTGATCTTGAAAAATGAAAGAGTGCCTGCTTGAGACTGTCGTGGCACTGCTGTAACCTTTCGGCGTTCTCGCCAAATTCAAATGTGGGTACTGATTTGGCAATGTAGTAGGCCAGCGATATTGCTGCGAAAGAACAAGTCGGATCCAATTTCACCGCTTGCCAACATAAATCGACCGCACGCTCCAGGCTATCATTAGACAGCGTCGCGCAATACTGCTGATCATAGAAGGAAGCCAAAGTGACCAAAACGTGGGGCCGGAGCTTCTGGTCTTCAGTCGAATCTGGTTGTAACTCCTCGATCAATTTCGTAAGTACGGTGATGCCGCCTTTGTAGTCACCGATAGAGAAATACGTGCCTCCAATGATGTGTTTGAACCAAAGATCAGTCCTGAACTCTTTCGGAAGATAATTGTTGTAGAATTTATGCAGTTGCTCGAATCGGCGATTGTAAAACAATTGGCAGCAACGCATTAAATAGTAATTGCGTGTCATCCCAAAAGACCGACGTTCTTTATCGATTATCCGCGGTAGTTCCCTTGACCTACCCAAAAGGAGGTTCGATATAAAATCCTCTCGCATGAAATGAGCCCCCTTGATGTAGGTGAATGCCAGTAACCCCCGTCGCATGCGGTACGTAGCTGCCCGCTGTCTCAGCCACCACAAGAGATCGAACGAGATGCCTAGAGAAACTCCGAATACGAATTCAGCTAAAAGGTGGGTATACACGGAATACGTAAACGTAGCAGCGGCAGCAACCACGATGAATGAAAAACGCAACCAATCCATACGAGTCGCGACTCGTAAGTACTGCTTTGTGATGCTTAAGATAAAGGTCTTTCGAACGAGGTACCCAAGCAATATGCCAAAAACGATTGCGGAAATATTTCCGTGTATTGTACCTGGAGCTTCTGCAGCCACCCTTGGCAGTTTTTGAATGACTACGATAAGGGATGGAAGCACAGTTGCCGTGAAGAAAAAGGCTAGCCCCGTCCAATCAAGCTTAAGGAACGCGTAGATCAGAAAATCGCACGAGCGCAGGAATAGTGATAAAGGTCTCTTCGCGCCAAAGCCAACCCTCGTCGATATGTAATTGAAATTTGCCTCAATGCGATAATAATAATAGATGACGCAGGCAATCACGAAGATACAACAGACAGGATACATTAGCCATGGAGACCGATTCACGAGCTGAAAGAAGCGAACGAGGATGACGGTAAAGACGAAAATGACTAACGTAAACAGCATTCTTACGATGTAAGCAAACGGTATCATACGCTGATCCCCCGCGATTTCTTCCATTTGTCGTATTTCCAGAAATCGATCGACTGCAAGATCACGAACGTAACATAAATACAGGTGCCAAGAATCCAAAAGGCTGGTTCTAACCCCTCAGCCATCCCTTCGGCACCAAGCTTCTTCGCGACATATAAAAAAACTACAAACATGCACAACGCGGGAAAAGCCAGATACCTCAGTTTATTGAAGAGCGAGGCCACAAAATATACCAAAAACCGCTCAAGTTTCTGGCTAGCGGTGATTCCTTCCCCATCCCGATGCTCGGCCATAATAATAGATAGCGTGACCGGAGAAATATGTCAAGAAAAAATTTTGGTCTAGGACCTCAAATATATGTAGGGATTTTTAAGGACGGCCAAAGGGAATTCGAGTCGTCCATAGGTGAGCGCCTTTGCGGACAGGTCATGCTGGACGGATGCC
>JBAZBR010000001.1:19827-220980 GCA_041671325.1 Patescibacteria group bacterium | reverse complement strand
TTGTATCGGTTGCTACACTCAGATGCTATTGCCTGCCTACACACCTGGATCTAGCAATCAAAATCCGTCCATACCAGTCAGTACGAACGGATTGTGGTCGGAAAACGTGCCCGGGCGAAGCCTTGCCTAAAGACGGCAGGATTATCGATTGGATTGGTGTCTTCGCAATGTGCTGGCTATGAGCTCTTGAATCTCTCGACAGAAAGCAATTGAGAAATTACCCCTACAGCGAAAGCCGTAACAAGCCAAGCCAGCGTGCTATTTCCTAATCCAATCGTGACGTCTGCACGCGCGAACACGAGTATCGACACGACTATCACCGCAAGCATGCCGTTTAAAAGCAACCCCAACTTACCAAATCTAATTATAGATGGTGACGCTGAGTATGCACGCGAGATTCCCAAGAAATCTAGCAGCAACGAAACCAAGCTGGCACCGATCACGATCAAGGAAATGAGCTCTATTGTGCGCGTAGAATCCATACTTACTACCTCCTGGTAATTTCATTGTCCCAAACACAGATCTCAAGAGCAAAACATGCGCCGCCCGATACCCTCTGGTAAGTATATATCATTCAATAGATTGTACAATGATGGCCACGAGTTCGACGGTTCAGAATATGGTGAGAATTCTCGAAGTGGGGGGGTGAACCCATAGCTGTCCCCATTGATTTCCGCGGTGGCAACTACTAGAATAGGGTAAGCTTCCCTGTCAAATAGAACTCCTACGGAACTTCAATCTAGAATTCATTCGGGATATGGCCGCCCTGTACCACTCCAGCATCATGTTCGATGGAGTATTATTGAAACGAGCGGTTTACTCTAACCGAATCAGGGTCTATTGACTTGATTCCATCATGCTGCATTACTCCAGACGATGCCAATAATGACACCAAGATAAATGTCAGCGATGCGGTATATCTAATTAATTGCGTATTTCAATTCGGAACAACACCTGTTTGCAACAACCAAGCTAATGCCAACACTAACTGCAAGGTGAACATCGGTGACGCGGTCTATCTGCCCAATTATTTTTCAAGGAAAGAAGCTCATTTATACCTCTTCAAGAAGAACCGGTTTCACCGACCCTTTTATATTAAATCAGGTCTTTTTAATATAGACGGGAAATACCGCAGAGTTCGTTCCATCCTTGGTGACCCAAAACATAATTTTCGCCAATAACCAGCCCTGAAACAAAAAAGTCCTGTCTATTAGGGCTTTTTTGATGATTTGAGAAAATGGACAGTTCGGACTATTTGGCCCAGCCTGACAAAAGAAACAGGATTATTACGCAGGCACGTGGTTTATTGCGCAATATTTATTCCGATTAGTTCCCAGCATATTCAAGAACACCAGCTTCCTAAAGATGGTTTGTCGTCCGCATGGTCTAGCGATCACTTTCAGGCAGCATCCTCGTGTTTACGGTCTCAATATTGACCACTTTAGCCGGGGGCTTGTTGAACGAATCTAATTGTTCGTTCGGGACAAAGTATTTTGTAACCGTCACGACCAATATTGCAAGCGCTGTACAGATTATCCCATTTCTAACGTAATCTATTCATTCAATATACCAGTTTATCCTTGCTATTCGAATCCAAAGCCTTTATCTTTTGACAAAACCATTGCTCATGTTTCAATCGGTTGTTGTTTGCGGGTTTTAGAATTGGAAACATATAAAGTCCCCGGGGAAGGGTATTAACTAGATATTAGTATCGAACGCAAGCAAGGGGCAATAACAATGGACACGGCTTGGGAAAAGATATATAGGGCAAATGAGTTTTTGGATAGGGACCCCCACCCTGAGTTTCGTGCTATTTGCGATCTATTCAGGAAGCGGAATATAAAGCGCGTCTTGGATTTGGGGAGCGGCGGAGGGCGGCATGCAATATTACTTGCGGAAGAGCATTTTGATATCTACTGTCTCGATTCGTCCGCAACTGGCCTCGCCTATTCAATGATAAGGTTCTCTGCCAAAGGGCTTTCTGGACATTTTTCATTATTTGATATCGCCTACCTTCCATATGACCGAGATTACTTTGATGGTTTAATCAGCATCCAAGTTATTCACCATAATAGACTTAACGGCGTAATTTCTACGATTTCGGAGATTTCACGGGTTGTTAGGCCTGGTGGGTTGCTTTGGGTTACAATGCCAGTGTCTAAGAATGAGCCTAGCAAGACGCAAGAAGAGATCGAACCTGGAACATTTGTCCCACTCGATGGACGAGAGAAGGGTCTCCCGCACCATTATTTCAAAGAAGACGAGATACCCCGGCTTTTTTATGAATTTGCAATCATAGATTTGCATATTGACCCGTTCAATCACTATTCTTTCTTAGGGCAAAGGCGGCCAAGGGAACAATCTATATGAAATGGCAAACGCAAGTCGTTCTAGCTATTACTCTCAATATCATTGCAGGTTTATTTGTCTATTTTGCTACAAATAATTTGTGGGCCACTATCATTAGCGTAGCGATCTTCGTTTTCGGAATATACCTGCTATATTTTTTGACAGCAACATATATTCTGCTACGCCAAAGCGGTCTCAAGCGCCTTCACAGCGACACCCCTGATCCCACGACACTGCTGACCCAGTATTTCCAAGAGAGTACGGAGATACGGATTCTCGCTATCCGTGGAGCACGGATGCTCGGGACCGACCGCAGCCTAATCAATTATGTCATTTGCCGACTTCCCAAAGGATGGAATGGACGCATCCTAATTCTTATGTTGGATCCAGCTTCAACTCATATGATTGTCCGGGCCAACGAATTGGGGCATGAGCCAAATCATTTCGCTTTGGAATGCCAAAATGGCATCCGCAATATTCTAGAATTGAAAAGGTCCCACGCTTTAAATCTCGAGATAAGGCTGTACAACAGACGCCCAGTGATCCGAACTATCATCTTTGACAAGCGAGCGCTTCTTTCTTACTACGTCGGATCAAACGGTCATATTTCGAAGCAATATCAAATTGTCGACGGTCAGAATTCTCTCTACCGCATGACGAAACTGCTCTATGATGAAATATGGGACGAAGCTAACCCCGTCATTGACGGCTTTGGAACTAATAATCTAAACGAAATACCCATCCACGGGAAATAAGGGGGCCCTGATGCCAAATTTGTCCTTACCATTTGTAGGGTTTGAACGAGGATACTTCTTAGATATCCAATGTTTTTTTCCAAATAAGCAATTAATCGGCCACAAAATATTAGCCGGCCCATGCAATTGTCGCTGTTACTATTGTCACCGGCGCGACTTTCTAGAAAAAAGATTCCCCGACGTGCCCGTAAATGAAATTCTTATCAGATTAAGGGAGCTTGAATATTACAATACCGTCGTAGTTACTGGTGGCGAAATCACCCTCCACTTCAAAGCCGCTATTTCAATTATGAATGCACTACAAGCCGAAGGAATTACCACATTATTTTCCACTAACGGATTATTTCCTGACCGAGTTACTGCAATGTGTCAATACGCCGATGCGGTGAAAATTGATATAAAGGATACGCGAGGGAAATACCGTGATACATCGGGGCAAGACGCCTATGATTTGGTGATGGAATCCTTGTCCAACGCTTCCAGATTCACAAACGTTGAGTTTAAAATAATTATTCATGAGCATACGACAAAAGACGATATTGAGGCAATTCTTCGCGATGTCAAATCCGCAACCGGCTTTCCGAGTAATGTCGCGGTTCAGTTTCAGCCGGTACGTGATTTTCTAAACGCTGGCCTTATCGAACCAAGTATTAACAATGTAATGATGATGTGCGCAGAGGCTAATCCGCGACCGCAGATTGCCCTCCTAAAACACTATGGTACGGTTGAAAGGATATATCGCCTTATCGATGAGGATTGGATTGTATTTCGAGAAAAGGAAATTCCGCTAAGATTCGACTGGGGGACACCTCATGAATAGCCCTGCGTTATCATCCTTGGTGATGTGTGGCAATAGAATTCCTCACTACGGTTATGCATGGAAACAGAAATGGTTTATGGCGACTGCAGCGCCTATTGTTACAGCCCAAAAAGTATCCAATAATGTATTCCTCACCGTCGGATCAATCTATCTATCCGTCTACTTTGTCCAAGGAAGAATTGAAGCTCATAAATGCGTGCATGCATTTCCTCCTGCTCTCCGGTTAATCGTATCCTGCGGTGCTTGCGCAAGTATCGATCCCCATATTAATATAGGTACCCTGGTGATACCGAATTATACTACCACTTTGGATGGAAAGGTTACGATCTTAGACCCGAAGCTAATAAAGGACGCTCTTTCATTAGCGGCATTATCAAATGTTCCCGTGCGAGTGGCAAGTTGTGGTTCGGTCAACTATCTGGTCAGTGCAATGCGGAATGTGCCACTTGACATGCGCAATTATGTATCCGTAATCGATCAAGAAGCGGCAGAGCTTATGTATGAATGTAGCTTTCGAGGTGTGCAAGCAATCGCGGTTCTATACGTTTCCGATAACTTGATCCTTGGTCAGAGCCTTAAGGTTGTACGGGGAATTCCAACTCTTCTCACCCAATGCCGGCTCGCTAAACGCTTGGCGGCTAAACTCGCAATAAGGCTAGCAATTCGATATTGTGATAATGAATGCTAAAACCATTATCGATTACCTCGAGGCCCGTTTTCCACTCTCTTTACAGGGCCCCCAGGATACCAGCGGACTTCAATGGGGATCAGATCGAATAGGTGTTAAGCGAGTGGTGGTCTCCTATGAGAAAACACTCGATGTGATCAGTTATTGTATCAATACTAGGTGTGATCTCTTGATAACTCATAGGCCCCTCCTTCTCCAATCCAAGTTTGGGCCTCCTCCCGAAAAATGGTGGGGTAAAATTACCGATCTTTTAAATCGTTCAAATATTGCGATTTACAGTCTTCATGATAACCTTGATAGGGCCAGTCATGGCACCGGGTATCAACTAGCCGCAAATCTTGAGTTGCGGGTTGTTTCACAAACAGGCGAATACGTGGTAACAACCATGCCCTCCACGACACTGAGCGAATTCGCCGTGTATGTCAATTCCAGATTAAACCCTGAATATATTGTTGTCGCTGGTGATCCAATGAATATTATTGAGCGGGTCGGTATCGTAGCTGGCTCGGCCATGTCACTTCAAGATATTGATTTTATGAGTGACATTGGAGTCCAATGCTACTTAAGTGGCGATCCCGATGATTTCGCGATTCGATACGCAAGGGATCTTGGGCTTTGCACTATTAATTGCGATGATTATGCATTAGAACGCCCAGCGGTACTTATGTTGTTTAGACTACTCAATGAATATTTCCCTCTTTTGGACATCGATTTGTATGACTGTCGATATAACATGGTATAATATGACCGTATGACTGAAAATGAATACATATTATCAAGCCTGCCAAAATTGAAGGAGGTCGTCGAGAATTGTCATAAATCAATATTTTGGAGAAACAGAATTCATATTCGTGAGATATGCACCATTAATGATTTTAGAAATATCCCGATTGTCAATAGGTCAGAACTCGCAAACCTATATGATCATGGTTTTGTGGAAGAACTGTTGACGCAAAGACCTACCGATTCATTTGTGAAAGTCAGCACTGGTGGCAAACCATTTAGATCGCCACTCATAAGCTACTTGAGTCCTGATGAATTCTTGATTATGCAGAAGCCAATCAGTAAACTGTTTCGTGAATTGAAGCTTCATGAAGAGAAGATTCTTATCACCTTTCCCGGTACAGATCCATATCCTTACGATTTTGGAATTCAGATAGAATCGGAACCGGAATCTGGAAATTATAGGAGCGATCATGTATCCGGAAAGATATTCAAGTCGGCAGCGATTCAATTCGGGTTGACAACATATTGTACTGGTCTCAGGTTTCTTGCGTATAAGATATCGGACAAAGAGGCACTACTTGAAAAGGACCGCTTGTTTAAGGCGTTGGTCATTACGAAACCCCAAATCTTGGCCACATCACCAAATGTACTGCGAGAAATATTTATGCCTGCCCTCGAGAAGGGAAAAGAACTGTTTTCGAATTACGAAACAAACATAGTAATTCTTGGCGGCGCGGCGCTAACGTCCAAAGATAGAGATCGATTAGCAAAGCTTGGAAATCCGTGGCTTGTTGAGTGGATTGAATCTGGAGAGCTCGGCACTATTGCCTATTCAACTCCGTATAGGGCCTCAGAGTCGCCTCCAGAGTGGTTGAAAACGACCTGGGAAGAAAATTTCTTTGAATTGGTCGATGATTCCGGAGTCTCGATATTTCTTTGCGAATGGGGACGTATAATCGCAACTCGGCTTTACACTTCAGTTCACCCATTGATCCGATATGACATTGAGGACAATGGCAAGTTCGCCTTTAAGGGAAATGAATTGTTGCTATATCGACAGATTATCAAGCGATAACGATGTGTCATAAAGTTGCCAAGTGGGGGCACTATACTGTTTCGTCCCCATTTATGTTTCGCATAAAATCGCCTATCCATTTGTCGGTAGAAATCTAAGATTTTCCCCAAGGCATTATCTTGCCCCAACCTGATCTCTCGATGGCCTCAGCGTCGTGCCCATAAAATAGGCACAATCACTTGTATTCCAATGAATTAGTTGTGCCGGCAATCATGCGGCTGACATAGAGGAACATGATATGCAATATGAGAATCCGTTTCAAAGGTCAGTCATACCTTTCGAAAATATTATGGTTCTGGTTGAGTTCATGCACATCTTTTCGAATCTGCCTGTATAGTTCGAGGAATAGGAATTCCGGCTGAATACCCAGAATTGCCGCGAGTTTGAAAAGATTTGTTAAAGACGGAATCTTCCGACCTTTTTCCCAGTGCGAGATATGTGCCACTGATTTTTGACCCATAAGAATGGCCACATCCTTCAATCTTAGATGCCGTGATCTTCGAATCCGCCGGATATCATTTGGGAATCGCGGGGAAAGAGCGATTTTTGACATAAAATATACCCTCCTGATTACTAAACTAGCAGTAACAGCAAGATTAGGGCAGGGATGCAAATGCCTGCAATTGCCACTCTAGGCAACCCGCTGTGGATAAAAACAAGGATGACCCAAGGAATTGACATTTTGGGTTGGTTTGCTCGTAGAGGCAATATTTCCTCTCTGTTCAGACTTAACGGGATTGTTATGGTTAGGGCTTATGCCATTAGCGCAGAAATCGATTGAAGAACTTAAGGCCATCTATGAAGATGAATTTGGTCATAAGCTCTCTGATAAGGAAGCCTGGGAGATAGCAAATAGACTCACCAATCTTTTTAAAACCTTGATGAAATCAGATGCTGATATCGATTAAACGGGTTCGAACGTTTTCTCGGTTGCCCCTATGGGGCAGTTCGGAGTAGGGTTAATAATGAACCACATTAGCCATATGTCCAAAACTATTATCTATGCTAGAAAATCGAGCGAATCTGAGGATCGACAGATATTGTCTATTGAATCTCAGGTCCGCGAATTGAAGGCCTTTGCAGAAAACGATGGACTTGTCATTGAAAAAGTCTTCACGGAATCCCGATCGGCCAAATCTCCGGGCCGACCGATCTTTAATCAACTATTCGCCTTGGTCCAAAAGGGAATAATCGACCAGGTTGTCTGCTGGAAGCTTGACCGCCTGGCCAGAAATCCGGTTGATGGCGGTGCCGTCATCTGGGCGATGGAAGAACAAAAGCTAAAAGTCATCCACACTCCTCAGCGTTCATTTCTGAATACGGGTAATGACAAATTTTGGATGCAACTTGAATTCGGCATGGCCAAAAAGTACGTCGATGATCTCTCTGACAACGTCAAACGCGGCCTCCGGGCGAAAATCGCCCAAGGTTGGATGCCAGGAATGCCGCCTTTGGGTTATCTAAATGACCGCAATACACATACGGTGATCAAAGATCCGGTCCGGTTTCCTTTAGTTCGCAAGATGTGGGATATGATGATAACTGGAAGCTTTACCCCAAGGAAAGTGCTTCAGATTGCCACAGATCAACTTGCACTTCGTACCCGCAAATTTGTCCGAATGGGCGGCGGTCCAGTGCAATATTCGACAATCTACCGGATATTTACAAATCCGTTTTACTATGGAGCTATTCTCTACAACAACGAACTCTTCACTGGTTCTCATCAACCAATGATTTCTAAATCTGAATACGACCGTGTGCAGGAAATACTGGGGCTTTCAAGCCGGCCTCGACCGAAACAACATAATTTTGCATTCACTGGAATGATAAAGTGCGGGGAATGCGGCGCTGCTATCACGGCCGAGCATAAAACGAACCGCAACGGACGTACGTACATTTACTATCATTGTACAAAACGAAAGCGTTCGGTCAACTGCACCCAACGCGTAATTGAGCGTGCCGCATTGGAAATACAGATATCCGATTTCTTGGGCAGTCTCACGATCAGCCGAGAAATTCGAGATTGGACTATTGAAATCCTAAAAGAACTTCATGATGACGAACGCAAGGCCGACAGTGCCACTCTTAATTCTTTGCATCGACGTTTTGAGGCAGGCAGAAAGGAACTTGGAGAATTGGTTAACATGCGCTTGCGTGGTCTTCTCAATGATGATGAATACCTAGCGAAGAAGTCCGACCTTGAGCAAGAACAATTCCGACTGAAGGAACTTCTCAATGATAGTGATGCTCGCTTCGAACATGTATTAAAGGCCTGCGAAGATGCCTTTGACTTTGCTCATACCGCGAAAGGTCAGTTCGACAATGGCACCCTTGAGGACAAACGGGCAATACTGTGTTATACAGGTTCGAACCTCGTTCTTCTTAATGGAATTCTGCAAATAAAGCCGCAAAAACCACTGAGGGATATTCAAACTGCCGTGCAGATGTCATTGGTCAAAACATTGCGGTTCGAACCCCAATTCTTGAGCTACGCTAAAGCAAAAACCTCCCCTGTCGGGAGCGGCATTTCTAACTGGCTCCGATTGTTGGACGACGTTAGAAACGCAGCTTTAAGCGGAAAATCAAACTTTTGCTACCAAACAATTACTTTGTAAATTTACCCCACCCCAGTACTCACTATTTAATCAGGACAAAACTCATCTTCAAAGCAGGGTCCCATAATGCAACTGCCACTCTCTGAATATGGTGGCTTTGATTTCAGGTTCTAATGATGTTTTTGAAGAGATATAACTTTGAAGTTTTCGAAATACAAGACGGAGATCACTTCCACGTAATAGCCCACGTGGGTTGTTTCTATGAAGATTAATTTTCTCCTGTAAATCAATTTTGTGAGTGTGTACGTAAGTACGGTGTAAAAAACATGGGTAGCGTTCTCCCAACCTTACACAATACTTTTTCATTCCAGTGGTGTAATCAATGTTTGACGAAATGACGCAACACCAAACGCTTCTAGTAAAACTAGTCTTGTCCTCTGGGATAAGAAGCAAAGCGAAATGGTTCCTGGCCTCATTATTATCCAGGAAAACGTACTTAGTAAAATGAAGTATTGATCCCGGTGGATTAGCCAAAGCTTTGTTTTTTTACTAGTCCCATGTCTAATGCTTCTTTAGAAATTTCTCCCCCTTTTTCTTTAGCCAGAACTTTCTTCATTGGTTCGGTTGAGTATGCAATTTTACTCAATTTTGCTTGTGTTAATTCAATGTAGCTATCAATAATACTATTCAAGAATATTTTTTCTCCATCTCTAAGGCTCACCTTAATATCTGGATTGTTTAAAGAATGGCTATGCCTATCGTGTCCATACCCTGGGTTTCTTTGAATTGTTAGTTTGACCTTACCACTTGAAATTAATGTATCAATAATTGGATATGCTTCATTAAGAATTGGTCCTCGATCAAATCTTGTAAATGTTGGCGTCTCAAAGAATCCTTTCCCAAGATATCTCCTATACTCTACCTCAATTAGGTATAGAAGTTTCATAATTTGAAATTTCGAGAGGTTGTGTACCCCTCTCTCATCAGCTCGTTTGAGCAAGTAAAGAATTGTCTCGGATATTCTTCTATTGCCCGTTATTGCGATATTCATAAAGCAACTCAAGTATACTCAATACTACTCATTTTGTGAAGTTTTATTACCGCCCCCCCCTACCCACCTGAAATAAAGAGCCGTCTCCAAATTTTTCTCTAGTATACGCCTCGTTTGTTAGAAAAAAATAAAAAATTTTTAAAGCAACATCATGGCTAAATTCTATTTAACGTTAAAGTGTCAGTGTCTAGGGAGATTCCTTCAATATTTTTTATTTTTAAAGTAGAAAAATATCACACTATATATAATTACTACTATAAGCAATGTGTACTGTTCGTGATAAATGTTAATATCTTTTTGTATAGCATCATCAAGATTTTTTCTTTCCTGAGCAATCATCGAGCTCTTTAAGTCCACAATCTGTTCAGCTGGTACATCGGAGTCATAGCAAAATGATATTCGTCCATTTTTTGAGTAACTAGATCTCCCTCCACAACTATTCCCCGCACTATCACTATCGTAAGGACAAGGACAATTTCCTGTATATCCTTTTTGGTTGTTTTGAATAATGATGTTTGAAAAATAGGTTCTGCTCTCATTGGTAAGAGAACCAATTTTATCTAAATAACCTTGAAAATACTTTGCTTCGCAATCAGGACGTGATTTAAAACATTCCTTGCCAATAGTGAATTGGTACTGCTTCCCTAATACTTTTGAATATAAAACAGAACCATAATAAAAATTTAGAGTTACTGTTACAAGAAAAAGTAAAACCACTAGGGTACTAGCTTTGTTCCATTTCATTGACATTGGAATGATTTATCCTTGGCAGGCGCAGCCTACGCCCTTATGGCATGTGTAAGACCAAGAAATACAGCTATCGCCACAAGCTTGCCCGCTTGTACAAACTTTGCAACAGGAACTCGTGTTAGGTACTGGAGTAACAACTACTGGTGTTGGTGCGGGCGTCTGGACCGGGGCAATAATAGGCGCACTGGTGTTGATTGTATTAGTGTTTGCATTGGTATTTTGATTTATCGTGGTACTTGTAGCAATTACAGTTGGTACTGTAAGTGTACGTGAGCCACAGGTACCAGAGAGGATGGATAGTAACTTTTTTTGCTCAGCAGAGTCAACGGTAAGCTTCCATCGGTATTTAATTGCAACCCAATGGATAGCATAGGTACACCGTGCGGAAGTGAGTGGAGGGAGCCACTGAGCGGGGTCTTTGTCACCCTTACTGGAGTTAACTTTGCTAGTTATGGCATCAAGTCCCCAACTGAAACTTAAATCGTTTGCATAACGCTCGCGGGTTGCGGCTGTCCAAAATTTTGCCCCAGAATCCCAGGCTTCCTTAAGAGGGACAACATGATCAATAGCAACGTCAGCAGGTTTCGTCCAGGTTTTGTTGTCATACCAGGATATCCACTTGCCCGAGATAATTTTACATTTGGCTCCAAGCTTAGGTTTAACCTTTGATTCAACAATCAATACCTCCTGTCGCGTATCACAACCGTCATGGTCAGCATCAATCCATAGCTTAAATGCAGAACGAACATACCCGGCTCCATCCTCTGCGTGTACGGTAAGCTTGAGTGCCAAAGAACGAGCGGTAATTGTTGACGCTAGTGATAACTGGGGGATGGCGAAGGATAATACAATAAAAACACCAACGATTCCGTAAAGACGCGTGCTAAGAGCATGCTTTAGGCCAATTTTTCTAAGTTTTTCTAGGGGCTTTCGCATGATCAAATCTTACACCTAATGAGTTATATTTGGGAGGCAAGATCCATTAAAAATAGTCTTTACTATAAAAAATTTTCGTGATTACCGCAACTCACTATTGCTAATTTTAAATTTCTGAATTGAAAAACGCCCCACGGATAGTCCGCAGGGCGTGTTGATGTTTAAGGTTAAGATCATTTCAGCAAGAGCATCTTTTTCGTCTCCGTGGCTTCTCCAGCTCGGAGACGATAGAAGTACACGCCGGAAGAGTAGGGGTTAGCATCCCAAGTAGCGGTATGCTCACCTGCTGTTTGCTGTTCATCTACCAAAGTCGTAACACGCTGACCCAAGACGTTGTACACCTCTAGGGTTACGTGCGTGGCGCTTGGTAACGTATAGGCAATTACTGTTGCCGGGTTAAATGGGTTCGGGTAATTCTGGTTAAGCTGGAACATCAGCGGGAGTGAACATTCCTGATCACCTGCCAGCACTTTTGGCGTACCGCTGCCGTCGAACTTCCCAAGGAAGAAACCGTTCGTATGGTCCCAGCCGTAGCTCGTACTCTGCCACCACCACGGCGAGTAGTTGAAGCCCGAACCACTGGAAGTAAAACAGTGGATGGCACCGGAATACTCACTATAGAGGTAAGACATAGCTACGTCGGCCAGGCCATCACCAGTGATATCCCCAACCGCCATGTATTTCACAGCATCTAGGCTGTAGGAGACGTTGTGGTACCACCAGCCCTGGTAGTTAAAGCCAGTACCGGTGGAGAGGAATGTGAGCAGAGCCATTTCATTCGACCCGTACCGACAGGCCATAACCACGTCGCACTTCCCATCGCCATTCAGGTCACCCATCTCCATGAACTTCATGGCGTCCAGGGCGAACCAGCCATCAGCCCAGAACCAGAAGGACTGATATGTGAAGCTGGAACCCGTGGAAAGGAAGACGTGCAACGCTGTACTTGAGGGGCCGTAACGGTAGGCCATGACAATGTCGTCTTTACCGTCGGCGTTCAAATCACCAGCGTTCACGAACTTCACCGCACTCCCATCGTAGCTGTAGTTAATCAACCAGGCTTCGTTTCCTGGCTGGTACGCGAAGCCACTGCCTGTAGAGAGCAAGACGAAGATGCGGATTTGGTTGTTCCCGAAGTCGTAGACCGTGGCAATATCATCCTTACCATCGCCATTGAAGTCACCGGCAACCATACCCCTGATGGCGTATGGACAGAACCCACTCGACTGCCACCAGTATGGTTGGTATGTGAAGCTTGCACCCGTAGAGAGGAGCACGTGGATGCCGACGCTACACTCGCCGTATTGGTAAAGCATGGCCACATCGGCAACGCCATTACCGTCGAAGTCGCCAGATACGCTCCGCACAACATACTGCAAGCAATAGTTGTTCAGGATCGCCCAGCCTTCGTTACCTTGGTAGTTGAACGTACTACCCGTAGACAGGAACGTATGGGCTCGCGTCTGGCACCCGCCGTAATCGTACAGAACGGCGAGGTCGACGTACGGGTCTCCTCCGCCACCAGCACCCCCAACGTAGTTCGTCCACACTTGCTGGCCACTCGCGTTGTACACGCGGATTACGCCGTTCGCCTCTTCCACCATCCGGCCAGTCTTAAAGTACTGCACATTTCCCTCGCGATCGCGCGTCGGGGGGCCGATGGTTTGCCAGGCGCTCGGGTACTCTTGGAAATACACGGTGTAGAAGTTGCCAGTGAGGTAGTACGCCTCGTTCGTCGCTGCAGAATTGTCCACAGCGTTGTTCGGGTCGTATATTACACAGCGACCGTCAGTGAAATTCTGACGAAAGAAACCGTTCCAGCCATTTACCTGCCCAATTGCCTCACCGAGCGCATTTCGCGCACCGTTGCGTTCATACGCCCGAGCGAAGAGATACGAGTACTGGTTGTTCCAGCCTGATGAGGTCCAACCAGGCGAACAGTTTGGATAGTAATTGACTGACACTGAACTACCGTTCCAATACAGGTATCCTTTCTGAAAATCCTGTCTGGCAGTTGAGCCGCCATTGTTGTACTCATTGGTTATGGGTATGCCAATGGAGCTCGAGGGGCCACCCGCACCGTTCCACGTACCCCAGAAACCGTTACGAACTGTATAGGCGGTACGAGTTCCACCGAGAGCATCATAGATAACGCCACAGGGGCCGAACGTGCCACCCGACCATCTTTGGACGTAACAAGTCTTCGGGGTGTTGTCACCGTTGTACGGAGCATCGGCGTTCAGGGGAATAAACCAGTCGTTGTCCTGCACCAGACTGCCATAGTTCCCTTCGCCTTGTGATTGTCGTTCGGCATCAATGTCCAGACGGACAATCATGCGTTCAGGATTACGGTACCAAGATTCAACCGTTGCTTGATTCTTTAGATTATCAGTCCAGTAATCCAGAAGAGCCGGGTTCTCATGAGAGGTTGTTCTTATCTCCCAGTGCAAATGGTACGCACCTTGTGCGCCAATGTCGCCAACCTTTGCAATTCGATTCCCCTTATGCACTTGCTGGTTAGCAATAACAAATACTTCTTCACAGTGACCATACTGTGAGTAAAAGTGCTGTCCATTGATGTTATGCTCAATAATTACGGATCCCCATGTGGTTGGGTAATGGGGCGCCGCGCTAACCACCGTGCCGTCCGCAATGGCGTAAACATTCTGATGGGCATCGTTTGGATTGGACAAATTAAAGTCCCACCCAGGGTGATAAACACACCCATTTGGATACCCACATGCGTACTCCGTGAACTTCCAACCTGCTGAGGCGCCCCTTGCGTGGTTACCAAAGATCGGTAACATCGCCGGTCCTTCTGCAGCTAGAGAAAGTCCAGCAGTCCAGAGAACAACTGTGACTACTACTAGCCACATTACTTTTGTCAGTTTCATCACTGACCTCCTGTGTTTGGGTTTTAGTTAAGTATTAAGTTGTGAATGTCCGTTATTGGATTTGTAACTACTCGAATCTGAGGGTTAAAAAATCAAATGTGAGAGTAGTATTATTAACTAGCAATGAAATTCTATTATTCTGGTAATTTTTTGCTACATCAAACACCACCGTAAAAGGCGTTGTGATAGATGAAGAGAGGGGCGTGACTGTAGAGCCTGAGACAGTAAATATACCTACCGTTGTATACGTAGATGTAGAGTTGTTCACAAAAACTAGCTTCTTTCCATCTTTTTCAATCTGGTAGTAATCAACACCGTATGTGCCAGAAGTGCTGGATTCCGCTTGAATAAAAACAATTTTTTGTTGCAAATTCTTAGTCTTAAGATTATAGGCGTATACGCTACTACTGCTGCCACCATGGTCACCCGAAGCATACTTAATGATAAGCGTGTTAGCATCAGAGAACGTAAGGAGCGATGCACCCTGGAGCGCACCAGATGTCTTTGGAGTTTCTTTAAAAAAGAGGTTCGCCACAACCATGAACGACTCATTGGTTTCTGCTCGAACCAATTCACATACCCCAGATCCATTTACACCACAAAACTGTTCACCGGTCGCTTTACGAATGTAATAGGTAGCGTTGGTAAATGAATTCTTCAGTTGGTCAGTATAATCATATGACCCTTTTGTAAAACTGACTATGGATGTATTACTATTCTGGTTAGCGCTAACCGAACCATTTGTATTCTCGGCATTCACATTCAGATTCGCATTTCCGTTTATGGCGCTATTCGTGTTCTGATTCAGAGCAATGTTTGAATTAGCAACCACATTCGTATTCTGGTTTACGGCGGTATTGGCATTGTTAGTATTTTCATTGTCTTGATTAGAAACAAGCGTATATATCCCATACCCGGCAATTGCGAGGACTACAATAATAAGCACGATCCACAGAGCTTTATTAGTTGATGTTGTTGGTTGAGGTTGGTTGTCCATAGGTGTATATGGTTAAAATTTGATGGCTTAATCCTCTCGTAATTTGCTCAGGTCGTCAAGCGTCCCCACCCTGTTACTTACTACTTTAAAACGTAAAAAATCCGTACTAACCGCCATACCTTCTGCAGAAAGGGCTGCTCTAAATCTTTTAACCTACTACACGTTTCCCCTTTTTATAAAAAATGGCGCTACATCACTTTCCTCCTTTCCGTTTTTACGATAAGCAACGTAATGATCTAACCCAGTTGCTGCCAGTTGGTAAAGTCTATCCATAATATCCTGAACTTCATCATCAGTAAGCGCACTGTCGCCAATTAGCTTTCTAGCGTGGTTAATGGTTAGCATTTGATTTTTGTACAATCGTTACTACCCTTTCAAGAACTGCCTGGGGAGGACAATTAGTTTTAATTATGTAATCTACCGCTCCTAAAGACACGCCTTTTTCAATGTCTTTTTTCCTCCCCATGTTTGTAAAAAAGAAAAGTGGAATGGCTTTTGTTCGTGGATCTTTATGAAGAATAGCCGCTGCCTCAAAACCATCCATGTGTGGCATAATTACTCCCATAGATATTACATCTGGTTTTTCTTTTGCAACTACATCAGCAACATTTACTGGTGGGTATTCAAATGCAACTACTGTAATACCATGCGCTTGGTATTTTAGTTCATACATTCCCTGCATAAACAGATCATCTTCAAACATCATTATTTTAAAGTTGTATTGTGGATTTGCAACTTTAGTTGGCGTAGCTGGTGGTTGTAATGTTTCTAAAGGTTTCTGTTTGTATACTGATTTATATTTAGTTGGAGGCAAACCGATCAACGCCTTCGCGCGGTTGATAACAGCAGAAGGCATCATGTCAGCCATCATTTTATAGTCATCCGCGCCGCTCCATTTATGAGATTTTTTATCAATAGGTTTATTGATGTTACCAAGGTCAAGACAAGGGATATTCTTGGTTCTTGGGTCAACTTGCAACTGCTTAATAGTTTCAGGACCCGAAAGGTTCGGCAGTATACCAAATATTATCACGTCGGGTTTTGCTTGAGCGATAATATCCACCACGTTAATTGGCGGATATTCAAATTCAAAAACCTCAAAACCTTCTGTCTTAAGCATCCCAACATACATCTCACGTAGAAAATGATCGTCCTCAAAGATAAAAATTTTATACATTGCTATTTCGATAAAGCATTATATCCAGTAGAACAAAGTCTCTTTATATCGACATGCCGAGATAATAATGTTCTATTATTTTTTGAAATAACCATACACACACAAAAAAGCGATCCAAAAACATAAAGTACCAAGAACTAGCCACAGAGTACTCAAGCTTAAGGTATCTTCATAAGCATAACTCACCGTGATACTTCGTGGAAGCAATATGAAATAGAAGAAAAAACTGGCAATGAAAGCACTGATACCAATAACTATATGGGTTGAATTTGACTGTTGCATAAGATTGACCACGTCATCCGCTACACCACCATCAGCGGCGGGACATTGGATGACAATTAAAACCCATACTTACAATGAGTACTTTTTCGAGACGTGAGGTCATGGGGTTAAAATACGATACAAGTAGAAAATCATAAAGCAAAAGGGCAGCCAGAAAATCAGTGCCCCAACACGACTCAAATGAGCGTCCACAATAATCGGGATCAACATCATAAACCACAGTACGGCAAGAATAATAAAAGACTGTTTAGCTTTAACAATTTTCATATATTAAGTTTGCGATTGAACTCTATCACCTGAGGGTAAATAAAATGCAATTTCCTTTCGGCTTTTACCCATCTCTGTTCTTAAAAATATTTCTTTTGATGTAATACTACTACCGCATTTCACGCATACTTTAGGCGGCTTAGATTTTACCCATTGACGAATAAGTGCTATCAGAAAACCTCCCAACAACAGGAAAAAGAAGTTTGGCTCTTCAATTGGCGCTCTTGTATAGGAACCACACTTTTCACAATGGTAGTATCTTTTTTGTTGCACTTTGATAATTTTTTCTGCAGAACTTTCCATAGTTTATGATTTGATAAGAGAGTAAAAACACAAAACCCCGCGCCAGCTAGCGACCTTTCGGCCACCCACATCCCTTTCGGAATGTGACCCTTAGTAGAGTCGCTGAACACGGGGTTCAGTATCTACTAAGGGGTTTGGTACCATGCCTCACGAAGTGAGGTTTAGGCTCGAAAATTGTCTATTCTGCTAACGCATTTGCTCTTGAAAAAAGTCTTGAAGCTGATAAAATCATACTGAAAAGCAGGACATTGTGCAAGTATATTATTACTATGGATCAACAAGATAAGAATCAATTACAACTCAAGAGAGACGGCCTTCTGAAGATAAAGAGGATATTACTTTATATACGGCAACGAAAAGAGATAGCGCCACGTGATCAGGTTAATTTTAATATCAAATGGACTGACTTCTTCGAAGCCGGCCGAGGACTTGTAAAAAATCAATCCGAAGTTGAAAGCATTCTAAAAAAAGCTTCACTTGAGGGTGGTGGTATTCGGTACAGGTGGATTACCCTAACCGATCATGTCGCTCCCTTAGATCATTTTTCTATACAAATTATTGATAATGTTGCTTTTGAAAACTACTTAAAATGGGTCGCAGACGAATATGAAGATGTCGAACCTTCTTTTCAAAAGTTGAAAGCTGGAAGTAAGAAGAAACAATCTATTGTCTATTCACATAATAGTATTGATCCCCGCTCCATTTACTCTATTTTTCGTCCCAAAACCCGTGAGCTGATTATTAACGACCGCATTCTTAGTAGGCCTAACTTTGACAGCGAAAATGATAAATTTTGTGAGTATGTTTTTGCTCATCCTGATCAAAAGCATACGAAAAAGGATATCGAGTCGGGAATGAGAACAACTCTCAAAAAGTCGCTTCACCAAATCATTGATGATTTAGGTTTTACTAAGGAACTTAAAAAACTCTTCTTTCCGGGTATATCAAGCGCCGGTGTAGAATTTCGTACAAAAATAGATACGCAGAACTTACGAAGTCTAAATATTAACGAAGAAATCATCAATTCATTTCTTAAAGGTTTACCGGAGTGGAAACATACAGATTAAGTCAGAAATGATATGACCCAATAAGCCTACAACGACAACAAAACAGCTAACGCGTAACTTTAAAGTAGATTACGCTATTTTTTTATTACCTAAATATTTATGACTCAAGGACAGAAGAGCATACCCCCGGAAGAGATCCGCCACATTCCGCTTGACAACCAAGAGCATCTTCTAAGGTCCTTTGACATGGGCGCTTGTTCCGCGCTCCTCTGTTCAGGTTTTGAACTTGTAACGCTCGATAAAACGAACCCACGGAAGGCACTTTTTGTCTTCAAACGTAAGGAAGGAATCGACGAGGCTATAAATAAATATTGGGCGGGTGAACTCAAAATCTCTGCATTACAGTACTTCGACACCCTCAAAATGCTAAAAAATCGGCTCTACTCCGAATAGCCATGCAGCTCACGGACGACCACCTTACCGAGTTCCAAATGCTCTACCGCAAGCACTTTGGTGTGGACCTCACCAAGGAGGAAGCACTGGAGAAGGGACTACGACTCATCCGCCTAATGGAGGTTGTCCTGAAAGAAAGCGCAAAGAACTTTCCCCAACCCCTCACTCACTAAACATTACCCACTATGACCCTACAGACAATTACCATCCGCGAGTACCTAGCCCAGAAGGGTATCGCATTCCGCGAGAGTGGCAACGAACTCATCACGAAATGCCTATTAAACGAGTGCGACAAGGATAGCAGGAACGGAGAGGCGCACTTGTACTTCAATACCGAAACCGGGCAGTACGACTGCAAGAAGTGTGGCGCACAAGGTAATCTCCAAACCCTCCGCAAACATCTGGGCGACGAGGAGTCACGCCCTCGCCGGACGATCAACTCTGTTACAGACAAGGTTGAGAAGTACCACCAGGCACTCCCAATTCATATTCGTGAATACCTACACGAGCGGGGGCTTACAGACGCTGTAATTGACGCCTACAAGCTCGGCTACGGGCAATTCTACCGTAAGCAGTGGATTACCATACCCATCAAGGATACCTACGGGAATTACGTCTTTTTTAAGCTCCGACAGGATCCAGCATTTGGGAATGACAAAATGACCTACCCCAGTGGGGTGGAAGCCCAACTGTATGACTGGGGAGCTCTAGAAACTTCAGATAGCCCTCTGGTGGTGTGTGAGGGAGAACTAGACAGACTCTTACTCATCTCCAAAGGTGTTTTAGCTGTTACTTCGACTCATGGGGCAATGACGTTCAATAAAGAATGGGCAGAACGTATCCAAAACCTCAAGGAGGTTTATGTATGCTTCGACAACGATAATGCTGGTCGAAAGGGCGCAGAGCGAACCGCAAAAATGGTTGAAGATGGCGGAAAAGTAGAAACATTCATCATCACCCTTCCGCCGGAGGTCGGCGATGGGGGGGATGTAACTGATTACTTCACTAAGCTGAATGGCACGGTTGAGGACCTATTCTCCAAGTACGCGAAACCGTATCCCGAACGGATTGATACTAGCAAGTTCACGCCGCTCACAGTCAATCAGCTCCTTGCAACGCTTGGGTTGACCATTAAACACGACGCAGAAAACAAGCTCGCCACGTTCTTATGTGAATTGTCTGCATACACCGAAAACGCCCAATTCAACATCAGTTACAACGCACCATCCTCAACGGGGAAAAGCTACATCCCACTGGAAATCTCCAATTTGTTTCCAAATCAAGATGTTATGAAATTGGGCAACTGCTCACCCAACGCTTTTTTTCACGAGCAAGGTGAGTTTGACAAGGATACGAATACAATCGTAGTGGATTTATCGAGGAAAATAATCATTTTTCTAGATCAACCTCATGCCGATCTTCTAGAGCGATTACGATCTCTTTTGTCCCATGACGAAAAAGAGATGCAATCCAAAATAACCGACAAAAATGAAAAAGGTGGCAACCGAACCAAGACTGTAATTATTAAAGGTTTTCCGTCAGTCATCTTTTGTACCGCGGGACTCCGTATAGATGAGCAAGAAGCAACCCGCTTTCTTCTACTCTCGCCAGAGGTTAATCAGGAAAAAATTCACGAGGGTATTAGCGCCGTTATTCGCAAAGAAGCAAACAGCGAAAGCTTCACGAGCTGGCTAGAGGCGGATCCAGGACGCATCTTGCTCAAAGAACGCATCCGTGCCATCAAGCTGGAGAATGCAAAGGAAATAAATATCGTATCACCGGAGAGGATAGAGAAACGCTTCCTTGGCGATCATCAGTTCCTCAAACCGCGTCACCAACGGGACATCAAACGACTTCTCTCCCTTATTAAAGCGTTTGCCCTCCTTAATATCTGGTGGCGGGAACAGACAGACTCAACCATCATGGCTAATAATGAAGATATTGATGCGGCCTTCATGCTCTGGGATAAAATCTCTGTAAGCCAGGAACTCAATTTGCCACCCTACATTTACGACCTCTATAAAGACATAATTTTTCCTGCTTGGGAGGAAAAAAATGTAGGGCAAGACGGAATAGAGAAAGTCGTAGGTACAGTCGGAGTTACCCGCCAAGAGGTGCTAAGTAAACACTTCGCCGTCTACGGACGGATGCTGGACACGCATCAGCTCCGTCAGCAAATACTGCCAATGTTGGAGACGGCCGGGCTTATCATCCAGGAGCAAGATCCCGATGATAAACGGAAAATCTTGATTTTCCCATCCTCCCACTTTCAAAATTCTGATGGTAGTAAAGACGCCAACGATTTGACGGCTAATCCTCCTGGCAATAATAGTGAGACGAAGGGTGGGGTAAATGTAACTGAAAAATTACTTTAATGCCGCAACCGACCCCAATCTCAAATGATTTCGGTAATTATAGGATAACGATTTTACGCAAAATCGAGGCAGATCGGTTAAAGAAGCTATCTATTAACGTGCTCAAACATAATGGCCTTCTTTCCAGCGGGAGAACAGCGACCATGACCTGGACCAACGGTTACACTGGTGAGGAAAGTAGTACCCACCTCGCTGTCTCGGCACTTGGTGAAAATGCTTATATACTTTTAACCTATGCACAGACCGACCCCAATGGCGATGAGAAGGCTTTTGACTGTCGGGTACCTCTTACTACCACGGTATGCCGATACGGGGGTAAACGATATTGGTTTCGTTGCCCATTCTTCTCCAATGGTCATTACTGCGGTCGACGGGTGGGGGTTCTCTACCAAATTGGCACTTTTTTCGCCTGCCGGCATTGTTACAATCTCACCTACAGTTCCAGAAATGAAAACCGACGTAGTAAATACTTTTCGCTCTTCAATACTCTTATGATGCACAAGAAAATGTATGAACTTCAGGAGAAAATAAAAAACCCATACTACGCCGGAAAGCCCACAAAAAAACAACAACGTCTGTATAGGCTCTACGAACAGGCGTCTAGAAGCTATACTAACCTTGAAATATAAAAAGTGCTATAACGCAACTAAGCTATCCTATTAAAAGGTTTATGGATCCACACGGCAAAACAACTAAATACTTCGCTTACGTACGTAAGTCCTCTGAAGGAAAAGAGCGACAGGCGTTATCTATCCCTGCGCAAAAGAATAAGCTCACTGAGGTCTTTGCTGACCTCGATATTGAATTCGTTGAGGACAAGGCCAGTGCCTTTCACCCGTATAATCGCCCTGCTTTTACCAAGATGTTGGAACGTATTCGGAAGGGCGAACGCCAGGGCTTACTCGCGTGGCATCCAGATCGTCTTTCTCGCAATGAAGTTGACGCGAGTAGTATTACCTACATGTTACGTGAGGGCATCATCAAAGACCTCAAGCTGGCCACCTACCACTTTGAGAATAACTCGCCTGAAGGTATCTGGATGCTACAACTGGCGCTTTCGCAGTCGCAGTATGAGAGCGCCAAGAAAGGCAGGGATGTGAAGCGTGGTTTGGTTCAAAAAGCACAAATGGGAGTACTGCCCGCTCCCGCACCCCTGGGTTATAAAAACGAAATGTACATGACCAAAGGCATGAAAACTATTACACCCGACCCGGAGCGCTTTGGCCTGGTGCGAAAGATGTTTGATCTCATGCTTACGGGTAACTACTCTCCGCCACGCATCCAGCAAATTGCGGCTGATGAGTGGAAACTTAGGGGCACTTATGGCACCCCAATTTGTCGAAGCTCCATCTACAACATTTTCACAAATACGTTCTACTATGGGGAGTTCGAGTATCCCAAGGGTAGCGGCAACTGGCATAAAGGTATTCACAAAGCAATGATTAACCGAGAGGAGTTTGAACGCATTCAGGAACTCCTTGGCCGCCCGTCACCCCAGCGCTCAAAGACGCATGACTTTCCTTACCGTGGCCCAATCCGCTGTGGCGAGTGCGGTGCAATGGTCACGGCTGAAGAGAAAACGAAACGCCTCGCTGATGGAACCGTCCAACACTACATTTACTACCACTGCACGAAGCGGAAGTACCCGAACTGCACCCAAAAGTCCCTTGAGGAAGGTGAAGTGGAAAAGCAGATTGCCACTGAACTTGGTAAATTAGAAATCAAAGAGGATTTTCGAGACTGGGCTATTGCGAGGCTCCGGGAAATGCACAAGCTTGAAGTAGTGGACCGGGAACGTGTTTACGGCAACCAACGTCGAGAGTACGAATCGTGCGTGAAGAAGCTTGATAACCTCATTGACATGCGGGCAAACAGTGAGATTGATGAGGTGGAGTTTCGAGGCAGGAAGGTTGCCTTACTAAAAGAGAAAGACCGTATGCAGGAATTCTTGAAAGATACGGACAAGCGGATTGAAAATTGGCTGGGGATTGCCGAGCGGGGCATCAACTTTGCAGAGAAAGCACGGCGCGTATTCGCTACGGGAAGCCTTGAGGTGAAAAAAGAGATTTTTACAACGCTAGGTTCGAACTTTTCTTTAAAGGACGGAAAGCTCCACCTTTCATTGGACATTCTCCTGTTTGCGGTGAAAAATCTTGATCAGAATGCAGAGCGAGTAATGACTATGTTAGAACCAAAGAAATCCTTTGCAACTACAGCACAAAACGACCCAGAGCGGTCGCTTCGTGCACATTGGCTCCGGGACCTGGATTCGAACCAAGATAAACGGCTTCAAAGGCCGCTGTCCTACCATTAGACGATCCCGGAATAAATTATTTTTTAAACTTGTCGTCAAGCCATTTCCTGCCCTGGCCGCTTTTTTTAGAATAACTCACGCTCACGAGCAGTCTTTATCTGTTCAAATTCTTCATAATAAGTCAGTATCCAGGGTTGATGACCACGTGTAAACATTCCTTTGCTACTATTATGTTCAGCGAGACGAATATGTGGTTCTTTTGAAGAATAACCAATATATCTTGTTCTATCTTTATGACTTAGTAATACGTAAACGTAATACATAAATTATATCTTGGCTTCCTCGCCGGAGGCGAGTCCGCCTAGGGCGGAAAAGGCCGCTGTCCTACCATTTTCTTAATCCGCCTCTGGCGGAAGACGATCCCGGAATGATTCACTAGATTAAATTAATTTTCTCAGACTTTCAAGTACCTCCGAGCGGCAATCCAAGCGCTTAAAGTGCTCAAGATTATTGCGCCAATAAACTCCCAGCCAAGAATTGCCCAAAATTCCTGTTTTAAAATATTGCTGACACTCACGTCTGTTCCAACAAAGAAAAACCTGTATACCGCCGGCGCCGCGCTTTGCCAAAGAACGATAATTACTGCCAAAGCAATGCCTGCGCCAATGATGCTATAAATAATGCTTTCAATTATAAACGGTGAACGGATAAAACCATTCGAAGCGCCAACCAATCTCATTATCCCAATCTCTTCCCGATGGGTGTAAATGGCAATTCGGATAGTATTGAATAAAACAATTAAAGACAGCAGGGCAAATACCCCGCTAACTAAAATCCCGATTTCCCTGATGCGATCGGTAATTTGGGTCAATTTTGTTATGACAGTCTGGCTATCCTGAAAATCCCTGTCTTTATCCGCAATTAATTTAATATTTTCATCAATGTCCACAAACTTCATGATTTGCTCAAAGTCGGTGATTTTTTTTGCCTTAATGATTATGTTTGCAGGCAAGGGGTTTTCCGTAAGTTCAGCCAATAAAGCTTGAATGTTTGGATCGTCTTTATGGATTTGCTTGAAATTCTCAAAAGCTTGGGTTTTGCTTTGATACACAATACTTTGGATGTTGGGTAGGGCTTCCAATCTTCCCTTAAAAGCAAGCGCTTGATCTTCAGTGACATCAGTTTTTAATTCCAAGGTGACATCAACTTTCTTTTCAACGGTCTGCAAAGCCCGCCCGCCCAAAACATTTAAAGCCGATACTAAACTTATTGAAAAAACCGCAACCGCGACGATAATTATGGTTACAATGGAAAGCCAAAGGTTCCTGCGGAAATTCTGAATGGCAAATTTGATGGCACGACTGGTTTGTAAGGCTATCATAATCGATATTTCCCTGTAGCTTGATCTGAGACCAAGTGGCCGTGATCAAGGGTTATAACTCTTTTTCGAAGGCCGTTTACGATTTCCCGATTGTGGGTTACCAAAACAACGGTTGTTCCAAAACTATTGATTTTGAGCAGTAATTCAACAATCTCATGGGCATTAATCGCGTCAAGATTGCCGGTTGGTTCATCCGCAACTAAAATTTTTGGGCGATGGACCAAGGCTCGGGCAATAACCACGCGCTGCTGCTCGCCACCAGAAACCTCCCTTGGAAAACGGTCTTGCTTTTGTTGCAGACCGACTATTTTTAAAACTTGCGGAACGATTTGCTGAATTTTGCTATGGGAAGCCCCGGATACCTCCAAGGCAAAAGCTACATTTTCAAATAAGGTCTTCTGGGGCAAAAGCTTAAAATCCTGGAACACCACACCAATCTGCCGGCGTAAAAGCGGTACGTCCTTAGTGTTTATATTCGTAATATCCCAATCACCGATAATTACCCGGCCTTCTGAAGCATGCTCTTCGGCAATGATCATTTTTGCTAAAGTGGTCTTGCCCGTGCCGGATTGGCCAACAATAGAAACTAACTCGCCGGGTTCAATGGTAAGGTTTATGTCTTTTAGGGCAATGACATTATGAGGGTAAATTTTGGAAACCTTTTCAAAAGTAATCATTGAATATTTGCAAAACCAATGCTAAATGAATTTTCCATTTCAGTATAATGCAGGGCTTTTGATTGGGCCCCCAAAGTGACCACGACTAAATTCCGGTTTGTGGTCTTGCCTTTTACCTGGCCGATTAAGCAAAAACCTGATTCTTCTATATATCCAGTTTTTGTCCCGGTTACTTGCCAGCCACTGGTTAAAATCTGGTTACGGTTGGTTATGGTATGGCTTCTTTTGGTATTAAGGGTTGAAAAAGTATAGCTTTTTTTAATGGTCGTATTGGCAATTTCTGGGCGAGAAAAAGCAATGGCGGCAAGTTTTGCCATATCCGCAGCTGAGCCCTGGTTTGCTGGATCTAAGCCGGTTGGATCGGCAAAAGTTAGGGTGTTAAGGCCCAAGGCCTTTGCCTTCTCGTTCATTAGTTTTACAAACTCTGCTTCTGATAATTTCGTTGACCTGACTAACGCTTTAACTGCGTTATTTGCCGAACCGATCAGCATGGCATTCCACAAATCTTTGGTTGTTAAAGTTTCGCCTGGTGACACATACAGACAAGCGCATATTGCTGAATCTGATTTTTGATAAGTGACTTTATTCCTAAAGGTTGGTTTGCGATCAAGATAAACTAAAGCTGTCATTAATTTGGACAGGCTGGCGATTGGATGGGCTTCATCTGAATTTTTTATTGCCACAAAGACCTTATTATCAACATCATAAACTGCACCAGCAGTACTCGAAATTGGAAGCTTAATAGGCTCCTTGGAATTGACATCTGTGGGAACCGGATTTAATTGTGTTTCAGTTTTTGCAATGGTTTCGCCTAAAACTTTCAAATCGACAACCGCAACCTTGACCGTGGCTACCCCGCCATTTTTGCCTTTTATCTTTTTAAATGCCGTATAAACCATATCAATAACCCGACCGCGAATGTACGGTCCCCGTGAGACGACTTTAACGATGGTTGATTTGTTATTTTCGATATTTGTGACTTTTAGCTTAGTACCCATGGGATAACGATTATGAGCTACGCCATCAGGATACTTTTTGCTTGAATACCAACTGGCTATCCCCTGCTCTTCGCCCAAATCATCAACAATTAAAAAAATTGATTCTGGATTGGGTACACGGTTTTTAATGGCTGTTTCCCAGGTTTTATGGGTGGCATTATAAATTAAAACTTTTTGTTCAAAAAAACCGTTCTTGGCTAAAGTCGGCGAAATTGTAATTGGAGCGGTTGGCCGGATTTTTATCCCACCGGGCTGACGTAGAGCTATCTGATAATATGAAGTTCGGGCCTTAAATCGACTCGGTAAAATTAAAGGACTAACGACATTTGGAATTACTATTAAACTCGCATTCTGGCTGATAGTTGAACTCGGTAAAGTAAATTGCAGATTTTCAAATTTAAAATTTAATACTGATTGGGATGATAAATCTATAACTTGTGTTTTTGAATTAACAATTAAATCACTGCCAAAATTCCCTGGAACGGTAAATAAATCTGCTGCCGCTACAATTACAGTATGCAGTTGTTTTGTTGATCCTTTAATAAAATTCTGAGCGTCCGCACCACGTCCCAAAAATTCCCAAATTTGTTTGGAAAAATTAAAGCCTAATAAAACTGTTTCTGTCCCAGCTTTTGGAGCGCTTAAAACTTTTAACCACATGGCATCTGCCGCCATCACACCTTCATCTGCCGCGTCAATTACTAACTCATAACGCTTGCCAGCCTCTTCATACCTAGGAGGCAGGGCTAATGGTAAAGTAGCTTCCGGGGTGATGGTAATCCTGGCTGGAGAGGAAAAAAGGTCGGGTCTTAAACCTAAAGTGAATTCTTCTCCAATTTTATATTCCCTGCCGCGGACTGCGAAATCGCTTTCAACGTCAATTATCGTTGGTTCAGCCGCAAAAACTTTGATTGGCAAAAAAATCACTAAAAAGGCGCAAATGGCGAATGAAAGTTTTTTTAAGCTTGTCATATATCCATACATTGTTTAAAATCCTGATTGCAGGCGGGTATAGTACAGTGGTAGTACATATCCTTCCCAAGGATGAGATACGGGTCCGATTCCCGTTACCCGCTCCACGCGTCATATCTTATGCCACCCTAGCTCAGTTGGTAGAGCAATGCTTTCGTAAAGCAGAGGTCGTCGGTTCGACTCCGACGGGTGGCTCCAATCTAGCTCAGTTGGGTCGAGGCGACGAGCAAACTCAACTGCTTGAGTTTGCGAGAGCCAAGACGGGAGTGAGGCTATCCCGCTTACGGGATCCGAACTCCCCGGAAGAGCAATGCTTTCGCCCGCCTGCCTTCGCCAAGCGAAGTACGGTGGGCAGGTAAAGCAGAGGTCGTCCCGCGGCCGCGGGACCGCTGGCTCCAGCTCGTTTCGTGCTTCGCCTTCCGTAAGCACGCTAACGCTTGCTCACTCCAGACTCCGCACGAAGCCTCGCCTTCCCCACGCGCCAGTTCCGCCGCGCGGGGATCCAAACTTAATTTAATTACTAGCCGTAGTTTTGCAGCTTGGCTCCGCTTTAGTTAAGATACCGCAGTCCGCTTCCCATCTGAATCTTGGTTCAAAAACAATAATTCGGCTTTTCTTTATTTCTGCATTAACTAAATCCTGGATCCAGGTATTATAATCCGGCATTTTGGAAATTACCCTCAAAGTAAACATATTACCATCAGCCGTTTTTTTTGCCGCTTCCTTCTTTTCCAAATACACAATTTCATAACCTCGGCTGGTTTCCAGAACGTTTGAGATTTCGCCAACCTTCAGGCTTTCAATCTGCGCGGCCGAATCGCTATAGGCTGTCTTAAGGGCAGCAGTATTCATAGGCTCAATTAATCCACCTTTGGCAGCTGAGGTATCATCGCTTTGTGTTTTTGCAACTTCACCAAAAGTTTTGGGGTCTTTCAGGATTTCCGTTCGGAGCTGTTCAACTTGATTTTTTACTTCAGCAAAATATGATTCAGCCAATTTTTCCTGGATAACCTGAGAACTGATTAATTTTTGTTTGAATTCATCCACCGACCAGTTGTACAAAGTTTTAATAGTATCAGAAATTTCTGCTTCAGTACTGCCAGCCTGGGTGACGTAATTTTGATAAGTTTTATCAATATCAGCCTGGGTGACGGTTAATTTTTTGGCTAGACCAATTTTATTGATAATTTCCTCGCCAATCATCTTATTCAAGATTATCTTGCGGGAATAAACGTCTAAAGACATATTTCTGGTAACCTCGGCATCTGGTGGGGAATTTCTTTCAACGTATTGGGTTATATTTGGCACATCAGCTTGATAATCATAATATGAAAGCCATTCACCTCCCACAATTGAGACTGGATAGGGCAAAACTTTGGCTGGCCATAATAATATTTTGTTCTGCCAGCTGAACCGCAAATAGCCTACGGCAAAAACCAGGATTAATAAAACAACCAAGCCGCCCAGCCAGATAGCTATCCTTCTAAGCCAATGGATGTGCGGAGGAGGTAATTTTTTTAAATCATGATGCTCTGGATCGGGTAATTTTGCTTCCGCAATCTCTGCTCGAACCGCCTCATGATCAGGATGAATTTCGGTCATAAATTAATTAAGTTGAAGAAGTAAAGAAATATCGCCACCATCGAAGCGGGTTCGACTTTCCTTTTCCAATGGAGTTTGAAATTGAATTTTCTGGTGTTTCATTTGATAAACTCTTGGTTTCCGGCAAGATTAGTAAAGATTCTCCGGGTTTTTGAAGGTTTAAGCGCTTCCGCGCCTCTTTTTCTTTAAAACTTTCGGTATTTATCGAGGCTACATATTCTCCCAAGCTTCGGTTTTGCGATTCAAGTTCGGTAATTTGCTTTTCTAGGGTCGTTATTTCCTGCCTTAATGAAACTCGCCTGATAATTTCCTTAGAAATGCCAATAAGTAAAAAAGCTATAATTAAAACCTCAAAAACAATTATACCTCTTGAGGTTAAAACCCGCTTTAGGAATTGTTTTTGATGTTGATTTCGCATCTTAAGGTAAGCATTGTAGCTTTTTTATTTTCACACAATAATGAAATTCCGTCAACACTAACAAAAAAACCGCTTTCTTGGCGGTATTAATTGACAAACAGGTTATTTTAAATTCATTTCTAAATAAGCCTTAAATACCCAAATTGCTTAAAGATTGTTTCAATTGAAGATTATTTTCAAAAATTAACCCTTCCAAACCCTGTCTTATCGCCATATTTAACTTTTGCGGATCATCATCGATAAAAAGAACCTCGGCTGAATTAATGTTAAGAAATTCAAGAATACCCTCAAAGAATCCATCATCCACTTTTAACTTATGTAATTCGTGAGATCTAAAAATATGTTGGCTATATAATTTCAAGTTTATTAACTCCTTCTCTCTGGCGGTTTGCCACTCGTTGGTATCTGTCGCAAATAAAATTGTGTACTTTGATAAGCCCTTAATGGTTTGAATAACGTTTTCATTAACTCCATAAATATGTTGGTTGTGGGCGTTTACCACCTGCTCGTAAGAGAGCGGAATTTTTAAATACTCATTAATTAAGGATTTATAAAAATCCTGCCCGCAAATATTACCGCGGCTAAACTCAAAGTATTCCTTATTCTTATAAAATAATTCGGACTGTTCCTTTGGAACACCCAAACTTTGAAGAAGTTTATGAGTAATTGCTTGATCGGCATCGATAACCACATTGCCGACATCAAAAAGAATTATTTTTGGTAACATAAATTTCGATATAGTTATGCAACAGGAGCAAAAGGTGTCGCACCCTCGTTACCGGTTTTGCATGCCCGCTTGGCAGATATAGTACCGTGATATTGGATAATGCCCACGTTTTCTACAAAGTCATTGTAACTTTAGGCGCAGAGGTTATTCTTTCTTTTTTCTTAAAAATTTTGTTAAGGATAAACAGACTAATGACCGCAACAGGTAGAGAAATTGCCACATTTTGCGGATTCACAGCATCAGCTAAAAATACTGCGACAACGCTCAGAAAAGCTATCAACAAGCTCCAATAAACCGCACGTTCGTTTAGCTTCCAATAAAAGGTGCCGAGAATGACAGGGAATAAGGCCAAACTTAAACTGCCCAATGATAGACCGAGGGCAACAATGTTTTGATAGAATATAGCAATAAGAACGGCAACTAATACGAATACTATCATGAAAAATCGAGTAAGTTTTTTCATTGATTCTTCGCCAAACCGTTTAGTGTAATTTTTCAAATCTCTGGTAAAGATTGATGATACTAAGAAAGTGATAGTGTCCGACGACGAAAGGGCGACGGCATATAACAGGACAATGCCAAACTCCTTAAGCCCAAAGGGTAATAACTCAGAGAACCCTGTAATAAGTGCATTTTCAGGGACAATATTTGGAAAGAATTGTTTAGTTGCAAGACCAACAATACTAATAATGATAGCAAGTAATGGCAAGATGATTGCGGAATAACCCAATCCTCGTTTGAGGTTAATTTCATCTTTGGTAGCGAAAATACGTTGCCAAAGGTCGGGTGCGACCATTATTCCTACACATCCTAACAGTAAAAATCCTACTAAATTGCCAACTCCTAAAGTAAAAGGTCTAAAATCAGAAATTGGTATATTGGTTTTACCAAACAAGAATATTGCTACTGTTAAACTCATTATAAACATTATTATTAACTGAAAAAAGTCTGTTTTAATAACGGCTTTAAAACCGGCGAGTAAAAGATAAGTAAGGATTACAGCACCTCCGATCATTACCGAAATGAAATAAGATACAGGGAAAATTAATGACAATACTTTGCCAGCGATTATGAAGTTTACTATTAGCAGAAGAAAATACTGCAGAACTAGTAAAAATGTGAACATTAAACCAGTTCTTTTCCCAAAAATTTTATAAAAATATTCAGGCATAGAGTACACATGCATTTCATCCGCCCTTTTCTTTATTATCAGCGCATATCGACGGCGCAAAAGAATAAAGCCAATGGCTAAACCAACAAAGAGCCATGCCGCCGACATTCCGTATAGGTAAATATACGCAAGATATACCGCGAGTGTTGCACCGTCAAAAAAACCAGCGCTCATTGTGGCAGCAACCTGGATACCAGACACCTTCCTTTCTGCGATCATAAAACCGTCTTCAGTCTCTTTTCGTGAAGATATTACACCGATTATTACTACAACGGCAATATACAGTATGAAAAATAATATTGTAAGTTGCATTAATTTTTGTTAAAAAATATAGAAAAAATAGGAATAATATCATGTATACCGCTAGTTGGCGGGGGCGGAAGGTGTCGCACCCTCGTTACCGGTTTTGGAGACCGAAGTTCTACTGTTGAACTACGCCCCCATCAACTAGCAATATAATATAATTTCCGTACTCCGACCCGTCCCCGCCAGAGTGCGTCTGGTACGTCGGGCGTGGAAGGCGGGGAGACCGCTGTTCTACCGCTGAACTATTCCCCCATCCAATTATTTAGTTTCCTTGTGTAAAGTATGCTTTTCGCACCATGAACAGTGTTTCTTCAATTCCAAACGTTTTTTCAAAGTTTTTTTGTTCTTTTTTGAATGATAATTCACGTGCTTGCAAACCGTACATTCTAACTTGATAAGATTTTCTTGTGACATAGGATAATAATTGAATTATTGAAATTAATGAATTGGAGCCCCAAATTTTTCAAAGAAAAATTTGGGGAAAGCGGCACGCTTGTGGAACCCGCAGTGGACTCGACAATTCGAGTACACGAAGGGTGGAACAAGCGATGACGCGTGGAGCCAGCGGTCCCGCGGCCGCGGGACGACCTACGGTTTCTGCCCGCCGGGTTTGGAGCCGCCCGTCAGAGTCGAACTGACGACCTACTGTTTACAAAACAGTTGCTCTACCACTGAGCTAGGGCGGCTCGGGTTTAAAACTAATTATTTTTCAAGGTTTATGTCCCTACGGGACATCTCCCGAAGGGAGACAAAACCGTTGCTCCCTGCCCCGCAAACGAACGTAGTGAGTTGTGCGGGGTACCAGCTGAGCTACGCTGGCAAATTTTGATGCAATTTCGAAGATCCCGTTTACAACTATTGAATTTATAATGTGCGGGACAAAACCGTTGCGTAATTTCTCCCGCCACCTCTGGAGCCGTTGGCCGGAATTGAACCGGCGACCTACTCCTTACCATGGAGTTGCTCTACCAGCTGAGCTACAACGGCAGAGGTGGCGGGAGAAAACAAATTATTTAAATTGTTTTAATGTTTTCTGATAACTCATCAATTTTTTCATTTTCTGGATTAGCTTCTTTTAATTTTTTCAAGGTTTCTTTGGCTAAATTTTTATTTTTTTGTCTAATGGCAAACTGTATTAATCCATCTAAATATTTTGGGTTGGCAGGCTCTAATTTTACTGATTCAGAAAAAGCCTGTTCTGCTTTCTCGTAATTGCCAAGTTTTTCTTCAACACTCCCCAATTCAAATTGCGCATTGGCCATGGAAGCATTCAGGGATATTGATTTTAAATAATCAGCTTCAGCTTCATTGAAGTTTCCTTCATCCGAAGCAATCCTGCCAAGCCGGCTATAAGCCGCTTCATTATCTTGATGCAGTTTTAAAACAAAATTTAAAGCTTCCTTGGCATTTGCATAATCTTTTTTTGACATTGCCACATCAGATAAACCCAAATAAGCGTCTATATTTTTTGCATCCATACTTATCACATCAACAAATATTTGCTCGGCTTTTTCCAGATCATTCTGTTTTAAATTTATTTGAGCCTCATTCAGGGCAGTTACAATTTTTGCCCTTAAGGCATCGGGATTTTCAATTGCCTTTTGAGTGATTACTTTGCGGCGATATTCACTTTCCCGAACTTTCAGATATTTAAGTAAATTTCTAAAGAATTTCTGTAAATTCAGGTAAATTAATTTAAAGACTTTTATTACTGCGGTTTCAAAACTGCCTAGTTTATCTTGTAATCTCTTATCTAAGAGCGCCTTCTTTTGGGCAGCTTGCTGATGTTTAGGAATTGCTTCGGTTTTTATACTGGCTAAAGTTGGAAGCTTGCGCCAAATAATAACCGCGCAGATTACCATACAAAGCCCAAAAATAGCAAGCGCAATCCAGTCAATTAACATAAAAATTAAATAGTAAAACGGATAAATTCTTTTATTTTGATGTTTTCACCTAACTTCTGAATTGCTTCTTGGATTACCTGTTCGATGGTCTTTTCATCGTCTTTAAAAAACTTTTGCTTCAGTAAACACTTCTCTTCAAAAAATTTATTAAGCTTGCCGCTAACGATATTCTCAATGATTTTTACGGATTTGCCTTCGCTGATTGCTTGGGCTTTAGCAATTTCTTTTTCTTTATTAACCAAGTCAGCGGGTACATTTTCTGGGCCTAAATATTCCGGGTTCATAGCCGCCACGTGCATGGCTAAATCATGGGCTAATTCTTGAAAGGGGTCGGTCAGCGCAACAAAATCCGTTTCGCAAGCCACCGCCACTGCAGCTAAAAGTTTTTTGTTGGAATGCAAGTACGTTCCAACCACGCCTTCATGAGTCTGGCGATTTTGCTTTTTTTCAGCAATTTTTTGCCCGGCTTTGCGCAAAACCGTCACTGCTTTCTCAACATCTCCCCCGCTTTCTTCCAGGGCTTTTTTGGCGGCCATCACGCCCACTCCAGTTTTTTCTCTTAATTGTTGGACATTATTAATTGAAATATTTGTCATATTTTTTATAAACTTAGACGGTTTGAGCCTGATTTGACTTGCCTTCTTGAATTGCTTCACAGATATAACCAGCTATAAAATCAATTGATTTTGTGGCGTCATCATTAGCAGGTATTGGAAAATCAATTATATCTGGATTGCTATTTGTATCGCAAATTGCGATAACTGGAATTTTCATTTTTCTAGCTTCACGCAAGGCCGTCCTTTCTTTAGTAGAATCAACTATGAATATCGCTTGGGGAACCTGGTCAAGCATTTCCATGCCGCCAATTTCGTTCTGTAATTTCACAATTTCCTTGTTTATGTTCAATTGCTCTTTCTTGGTGTATTTATCCAATAACCCAGCAATCTGCTCGCTTTTAAGCCGCTTTAATTTCTTTATCAATTCGTGGATTGTCGAAAAGTTTGTTAACGCCCCACCAACCCACCTTTCAACCATAAAAGGCATGCCGCATGTTTCAGCGTATTTCTTGATTATGGCTTTGGCCTGTCTTTTAGTGCCGACAAATAAAATCTTGCCGCCTGATTTGGCAATCGAGGCAGCAAATTCAGCCGCGACTTTCATTCTATCCCGCGTTGCTTCCAAATTAATGATATGAATGCCATTACGGGACGTAAAAATGAATGGCTTCATTTTTGGGCTCCATCTTGATTCTTGATGTCCAAAATGCACGCCCTTTTGGAGCATTTCGAGGAGAGTGACCTCATGCATAAAAATAATCCTTTCTTTAAATTTCCGCTACGCCTTTCTTAATTGTTAACCTTAATGATTTAAGGCAGGAAACAATTAAACTCTTGCTAGAGGGGGCGTATGAGAGATATTAATAATAACTTGCTAGACTTTAACATAAAGCTTAATTTCTGGCAAGGGCTCACTTAATAAATTTAACACATATAAAAAGGCGCCTCAATTAAGAAGTGCCTTTTGGCGAGAGATTGCTACTACTGCGGCTGCGGTTGAAAAAATTCTTGTCCGATCTTCAACTAACTCAGTTCCTTCGTTGATATCTTCAAGAAACTGATTAGGCCGAGGAATTCGAAACTGTCGACTAGCCGGCCAGCTACCATCATCAAGCTGTAAATTCTTCAAGCTCACGAGTAGCTTTCTGTCGGCTAAGCTATAGCGTGCCTTTAAAAGAAGCACTAATGAAAGTTCGACTGGATCATTACTGAAACTTTCCCCGTTAATAAACCCAGATTCATATCTGACATACCATGGTGTTTTCCACCAATACGCTCGGGTATCACCATTGGCAAGTCGTATATCTAAGTATTGACGTGCTTTTTGCTTCGCTTGTTCATTTCGCAAAATACGACTGGCCAGGGCGGTAACGCAAGGGTGTGAGACCGTCCATCCGCCTTCGGGGTAACCCATGGCTGTAACCATATCGGGCAAGTAGGTTGCTATACCCCCATCGGCTTGTTGATGAGCAATAACGAATTGTTCAGCTCTGTTAATTATAACTTCGTTATTGAATCCTGCCTTACCCAGAAATTGAAGAACCCTTAATGTAGTGTCAGCGTCAGGTACAACGTGCTGATTATATGACCAACCGCCACAATCCTTTTGTTGTAAAGACAATACCGCCTCAAGCATTCCTTGAGGAATAGCATGAAATTCAGAAAGTGTGGAACCTACTCAAGCAGTTGTCCATGCAATACTTGGGCCGTTCCGGAGTTGATGAAACTCTAAACAAAAACCATCATTTACTTGCGCATTTAAGTACAACCTCGCTGATTCAATAGCTTTCTCTATTTTCATTGTCTCCGCCTTAATATAACTGTTTTTTAAAAGAACTGCACTTCAAAATATACTACAATAGCGCAGCAACAAAATCAAACTCTTTGCTTATCCAACCCAGACTTGACGGATATTAGGAATGTGTTATATTTGACGAACTTATGAAGAAAAAAATCCACCCAGAATACCATACTGACGCCAAGGTTATTTGCGGTTGCGGCCATAGCTTTACTACGGGTTCCACCCAAAAAGAGCTTCACGTGGAAGTTTGTTCCAATTGCCATCCGCTTTTTACGGGCAAACAAAAGGTTGTTGATACCCAAGGCCGGGTTGAGAGGTTTAAGCGTTTGAAAGAGAAATCAACCGCTAAAGTAACTTCGAGATTAGCGCAAAAAAAAACCAAGTCAAAAAAATAACCCTGGCAAACTTAGTCTCAATTTTTTTATTGGGGCTTTTTGGCTATCGTTCAGTGCAAGCAAATATTTATGGACAAAATTGACTTATTAAAAAAACGCGAGGAATTAGAAACAAAAATCCAGAACGCCGCCAGTTCTGGTGACGCTTTAAGTTTACAAAAATTTTCTCGCGAACTTAAAGAGGTTTTGGAAAGTTTAAACTTGCTAACTCAAAAAAATTTGCTTGAAAAACAGCTAGTCGACGCCAAATCCGCGCAAATGGATGCTGATCTGGAGTTAGTAAGTTTAGGCTCTGATGAAGAAAAGAGAATTGTTGAAGAACTTAAGGAAGTAAGCCAAAAAATATTGGATTTTGAAAAACCAAAAGACCCGCTGGATTCCCATAATGTCATAATTGAAATTCGCGCCGGTGCTGGCGGGGATGAGTCAGGCTTATTTGCGGCTGAACTTTCCCGCATGTATATCCGTTTTGCCGAAAGGCAAGGCTGGTCAACCCACATTTTAGATACTAACCGGACAGGCATTGGCGGATATAAAGAAATTATTTTTGAAGTAAACGGTTTGGATGCTTATGGCATACTAAGAACAGAATCAGGCGTGCATCGCGTGCAAAGGGTGCCAGCTACAGAAAAAAGCGGTCGGGTCCACACTTCCACCTCAACAGTAGCTGTCCTTCCAGTTGTGGAAGAAGGTGATGTCCAAATCAAACCCGAGGAAGTAAAACTTGAAGTAACGACTTCTTCTGGGCATGGCGGCCAATCTGTTAACACTACCTACTCCGCTGTCAGGATGACCCATATTCCTACTGGCATTGTAGTCAAATGCCAAGACGAAAGGTCGCAAAAACAAAATAGGGAGAAAGCCATGGAAGTCTTGCGGGCCAGGGTTTTTGACATGCAACAAGAAAAAAAACGCATCGAAGATTCCCGCATCAGGAAAAGCCAAGTCGGCAGTGGCGACCGCAGTGAAAAAATCCGGACCTATAATTTCCCCCAAGACCGTATAACCGATCACCGTTTGAATGAAAACTTTCATAATATTAACAGCATTATGGATGGCGATATTGAAAAAATAACTGTTGCCCTGCAAAAAATGCGCCGAGAAAACAGCTAATATGCGGGCAAAAACCCTTTCGATTGAAGAAATATTGCTCCAAGCCCAAAAAATAATTAATTTAACTCCCGTAACTTTAAATGAAGCCCGGGATATTTTGAGTCTTGTCTTGAAACAACCGGTCAGTTATTTAGTAGCCCACCCGGATTACAAAATTACAGCCAGCCAATCCAAAATATTTTATAGCTTATTGAAAAAAAGGATTAAAGGCTGGCCAATGGCTTATTTGACTGGCAGCAAGGGTTTTTATGGTTTGGATTTTAAGGTTGACGAAAACGTCTTAATCCCCCGCCCGGAAACCGAACAAATAGTTGATTGGGTTTTGCAGAATTATAAACGCGATATCCGGCTGACGATTGCGGATGTCGGCACTGGTTCAGGCTGTTTGGCTATTACCTTGGCAAAATACTTTCCCTTAGCGGAAATCCTGGCGCTTGACCCATCGGAAAAAGCCTTAGCGGTTGCCAGGACTAATGCCAAACTTCATGGCCAAAATGCCAAAGTTAAATTCTTAAAAGGCAAATACCTCCAGCCCATAAATAAATTTGCCCGTTTGGATTTGGTTATTAGTAATCTTCCCTATTTGACTCAGACAGAACTCCAGAATGTCCCCTTTGAGCCAAAACTTGCCCTTGATGGCGGCCGGCAAGGTTTAGACTTAATTTACCAACTGATTGAGGAAATTATTGACAAGCAAATCCCCCAGGCGATTTTGGAAATCTCTCCCGCCCAAGAGCCTTGGCTGGAAACCAAAATGCGGGATTATAATAATTATAAATTTGAATTCCAAAAGGATTTAAGTCAAAAAACCAGATTCCTGATTATTACAAAAAGCGCGCCATAAGGCTGACGCGCTTTAATCAAGTTGCTTTTTTTAAAGACCGGCGGACTTTGGCTAGGGCGTAATTAAGCTCAAGCCTGAAGTAATTCGCTAAGTGCTTATATCTTTTGGGAGCTTTTCTCTCAAAAATCCTAATCAGCGCAAAGTAATTAGCTTCGGTTTCAGCAATGTATTCGCGCCGAAAAGACTCTGGGGCTTTAAAATCGCGTAAATTATCAAGCCGATCAGCCAGTTTGACCAGGATTGCCAGCCAAGAGGCTTTTTCAAACTCGGCAAAATAATTTTTACCCGGAAATTTGGAAATCGTCAGCCAATCTGCAAGCACGGCTTCACCGAAAAGCAGTCTTACTAGTTCATCGGTCAGGATTTCTGAATCTTCACGCAAGTCATGAATAAAGCCCAAAATACACGTTCTTGTCAGGAAAACTCCGCATTCCAACATCAAGATCAAAACAACTCTGAGCGGATGATAAGCGTAAGGAGTGATACCATCTTTTCGGGTCTGCCCTTTATGCCCCACTTCGGAAAATAGCCAAGCCAACATAATCAACCTGATTTCGTCAGAGTTGAATTTTGATAAAATTAACTTTTCAATAAATTGCTTGGTAAAAACTTTCCGAGTATAGCCAATTCTCTGGCGCCTCATTTTTAACCCTTCTTTTTAAAGGTTCTTTATTTTCATTCAAACTTAAACCAATTCAAAGCAGAAGTCAAATATTTGACTTAAGACCAAATTAGATTAAAATGAAAACGTACAAAATTAATTAAGTATATATGTCTGAAGCCATCGGTTTTCGGTCAACTGAAGAAAAAGCAGCGGCAGCACAATTTAATCAAGAACAAGCCTTGAAAAGAACTGAAGTTATCTCTCAACCAGAAAACCAGGAAGTTTCCCGGGAAATTGTGGATTTTGAAAAATGCCAAATAGATCAGATTATTAAAGCTTATTTACAGGGTACGCAATTAGAATGGGAATCTTATAGTCCTTACCTTTCTGACCATAATTTAGCCACTGGGGATATTTTAAAAGAAAACCTGCCGAATATCGACAAGATAGGCGTAGCTATTGGCAGATACCTAAGGGAAAAATTTAAAAAAGCTCGGATGATCTCACTTTATGATGAATATAATACTGATCTGCCAGATACCACAGGCCCAAGCGGTGTACCGGTTGACCCCTTAGCAAAAAATTTTGAAAAAGCCGGAGGTCAGGGTGAGACTAAACAAATTGCGCTTTCAGATGAAGTCAAGGAAAATTTTAAGGCCAGCATAAAGCAATTTTTACAGGAGCAAGGGGTCATAAAAAATGAAGACCAAGAAAATGAAAATTATTTATTAGTGTCTGAAAGCAGTAAGACTGAAAAAGCTCCTGAATTAATAAGGGCTTTATACCAAAATAACCCCGGCTTATTGGAGGGCGAGGGTTTAAAAGAAATAGTATCTGGCGAAGAGGTTAAGGATAAGACCATCAGGTTTAATAATGGTTCTGAAAGTTTTGTGTTAAGGTCAAAGCAAGGCCGTTGGATGTGCGAAGCATTGGATGCTTCAGCGTTTTTAGATGCCGAAAACCGGAAAATTGCGCACTTGGTCATCTTACCTAATCATTTTAAAGCCCAACAAGACCGAGTTTGGTCCATGCTTAACAGCATGGGTTTTAAAGCCGAAAACTACCATAACATTTTTTTCGATGAAAAAGCCGATCCAGAAGCGGTTGTTAATAAAATTGCCGAACTTATTGATAAAGCGTTCGAAGAAGCCGCTTCAAAAAAATCTTAGTATTTTTAAGCCTTCTTCTCTGCCACCATAGGCGGCGGGGCGGTATAATTGGCCGGCATGCCAACCGCCTAAGCGGACAAGCAATTTAGGTGAACAAGTTACATACTAATTTAATGCTGGAATAAAAGAACAGATTTTGTTGATTGTTTCATCAATCGTTCCAGTGGCATCAATCGGCATGCCGTACTCAAATGACGTTGATTTTGCATAAACCGCCTCGGCTGCGTCTTTTCCATGTGTTTTATCTCTTTTGTGATCGCGTACAATACAGAGCTCCAGAGGAACTTTAAGGGTAAATACGTAATGAGGATAATCTAATCTTTGGATGAGATCATCCAGTTGGGACTTCCAGTAGAAGTTTCCATCAAAGACAATGGTTTTACCGTTATCCAAAAACTCTTTAGCTTTCGGGGTAATGATTTCATTAGCACGTTTGAAGCTGGCTTGAGAGATATATCCATCCTCTTTGTCATCTGTCAATCCGTGATCATCTAGAACGCGATCAACAGAAATGTGCTCTGCGTTGAACGCCATTGCTAATCGCTCTGAGATAGTTGATTTCCCGCAGCCGAGTGGTCCTCGGATAATAATGTAGTAACTCATAGATCAAATTAGTGTGTAGCTCGCGAATTGAATAAGCCGTAAAATAAAACGTTTCGGGTTAGCCAATGACCCGAGCGAAGCTGAGAGATATGGGTGAGGTAAAATTATATTATTCACACCCCCAACCATCGTTATCACGATCTAGATCAAATTCATCTGGACCCGTGACTTTCACTCTCCCTGTATAGAATGGACCATTCCCGGAACCACCGGCACAATCATAATCACTAGCATCTGCTTTTAGACATTCCGAATAGCTAGGATGACAATCGGAAGTAGACGATGAGGTTTCATTTGGTTCAGATAAAGCACAACCATGTAATATGAGTATTAAAATAATAAACAAAGCTAGTATTATTATTTTACTTTGAAAAATATTGGTTAGTCTCATTTTTTTCTCACGAACCGACTAGCCTGTGTTAAGTGATGTCAGGTAGATATGTAATGTAGTGTAATTTCTTTAATTTTATTCCACTTGATATTATGAGGTTTTTTCAATGGGCTTAAATATGTCAGCTTTAATACACTCTCATTAGAAAAATCTAATATACCGCACCAGATTGGCCCACCGAATGTATAATTTCTCCTGACCTTATTCTTTGTAGTCACTGTTACAATTAGATTCTCCGGGACCGCGTATTGATGAACTGGACTATCATTTGAAGGTAACGGCGAAAGATCTCTTTTTAGTAATTTTATCCACTCTTCCCTTGTAAATACTTTCATAGATATAAATATCTGCCTAATGGCGCCTGACGTTTCGGGCTAGCCGAAGTTGCGATAGAGCGTCGCGGTATCATTCCGGCGGAGCCGACCGCGTAAGTGAACAAGCAATTTGGGTGAGTGGGCGCAGTTTTTTTGTTACCAGATTCAAGGTATGAGTAATGCGACAAGGCTTATTAGCAAAGCAATAAATGATATGAAAATCGCAATTCTTGAATTGTTTGCTTTTTGGCGCTCAATTAACTGTTCAATTACTAGTCTTCTTGAGATTAAACGTCCATCAAAATATTCTCCAATTTTCCATTTTGCTGCCTCTCTTTCTAAATCACCATCGCTCATTCGGTAATATTTATTTACAGTGAGTAAATCAATAACTTTTTTCATGACATATTTATTAAGGTAGTTTTATTTAGCCATCTAGCCAACTAACCCATGTTAGATGAAATTAATTTTTTGCCTGTGATTCTTAAAATTTAAGTGCTTATTTACTTAAGACGTTTTTAAAAGTGATACAAAAAATAATATAAAGCTGGTAGGGCAGCTAAGGTTAAAAAAGTAGCAATATATTGCAAAGCGTTTTTGGGCATAGAAAAGACTGAGGCAACACGGTTAAGTTCTTGTCCTGTTTTAATTTCCCATAGTAAATAAGGAAGCCTGACCAACATCAATACTATTGCAATAGCAGAAACCCCTATATTCCAAAAATGAAATGTGGCATAAATATAACCGATAATACCTAAAAACGCGATGAGATTAATCCATTTATCAGCGCGTTCAGATTTTCCAATTTCTTTTTTAATAAAATCATTCTTTGTTTCGGCTTTTATTTTATCAATTTCTGGATAAGTAAAGAGACCTCTTATGAGCAGCCCTAACAGATTTATACTTAGATACATTAAGATAAAGTAGAATATTATTGATATTAAAACGTGAATGACAATCATAATGTTTGGTTATTTATTGTTTAGGCCAAAAACGAATTTTGTTTAACTGGTATTACAGCCCATGCCTCCGTAAACACGGGGTATAAGACTTGTTGGCGACTTCTTGATTTTCTACTAAGTCCTCTGGATCAAGTTCCTTGATGACCGGTCTGCCACATTCTTTATTTTCTAGTAGTTCATCTAGATAACTACAATCTTTTGTTTCAGTCCTTACCCATCGACTTTCATTATTATAATAAAAACCATTTTTTGCTAGCTTTTCAGCAAGAACATGGTCTACCATGACCTGACATTCACGCCGGATATAAACAGGACGTACCTGCGACCAATAATACATTCCTCCGGCTATTAACATTGCTAACGCGATAATCAATATTAACAGCCAAGATTGTTTTAATATCACAATCTGCTTATTGGAAATTTCTTCAGTCCGTGAATCGGGTATAGTTTTCATAGCAAATTAAAATAAAATTTACGCCTTTTTTTCCGCCACCATGGGCGGTGGGGCGGCACTGGCGCCTAATTGCGACCTTTCCATAATTTCGGCTTCGATTTGCGCCCGAGGTCGCCCATAAAGTTGCCTGGATAAGGCGACTATTTGTTCGGCCTGGCCTGGAATTGGCTGACTGGGCGGCAAAGTGTTCATGGTAAATGGCTTGGAAGAAGCATTATCAATAAGCAGTTTGACGATGGCTGTGTATTTTTCCATATTAGTCACGTCAAACTGGTTGAAGATTGGGGCAAAGGCTTGGGAAAAAATTTCCGCGTCTTCGACTCCAACCCGGAAAGCCACAATAGTGCCAACATTGCCGAAGACCGCATCACGAATGCGGGTATCTTGCTTTTCCACCAACTGGCCGACGTACTGGTGGGCAATCGTCAGGTTCAAGCGGTATTTTCTAGCTTCGGACAAAATGGTGGCGATGGAATCCGTGATGAAATTTTGGAACTCGTCAATATACAGGAAAAAATCTTTCCTTTGCTCTTGGGGCAGACTGGCCCGGCGCAAGGCAGCCATTTGCAATTTGGAAACAATTATCAAGCCAAGCAAGTTGGCATTGACTTCGCCGGTCGTGCCTTTGGAAAGGTTGACTAAGAGAATTTTGCCTTCATTCATGATCTTTTCAAAATCAAAACCGCTTTCCGACTGGCCAATGACATTGCGCATCATGCTGTTTTCCACAAACCTGCCGACTTTGGAAATCAGATAACCCAGCATTTCGCTTTTGTGGAAATCCGAAGTCTTGGCCATTTCTTTTTCCCAAAAAGACCTGACGATCGGATCCGTAACTTTGGAAACTTTGGCTTTTTGGAAAACCGGGTCGGTAAACATCCGTGGGATTTCCACGATCGTGCCTGGGTGTTCGCGGTCAGCCATCAGGGTTAACATGACATTGCGCATATTATGCTCAAACATCGGGCCAATGACTTCCGGCGGGAACAATTTCATGAAAATCGCAATCATTTCCTGCACGGCAAAATCCTGAGTTTCAGGCGTCTTGGCGTCCAGCATATTCAAACCCACAGGATTTTCAACATCCGAAGGATTAAAATGGATGACGTCATTCCGGCGGTGTATCGGCAGTCTGGCTAGGATATCCATGATTAAATCCCCATGCGGATCTACCACGCAAACCCCATCGCCATTGGCAATATCCTGCAGGGCCATTTGCGTCATGAGCACGGATTTACCCACGCCAGATTTACCAATAATGTAGACATGACGCCGCCGGTCTTCCCGGGCAATCTTGATTATTTTTTCTTCACCCCGGAAATGGCTGGAGCCTAAAATTACTCCAGTCGGCGGAATATTTATCGGCGGTGGCGCGGTCCGATAAAGGATCCAGCGAATGTTCGGGGTTTCCGTTGAGGGAATAGGCAGATGCCACATGCTGGCCAGCTCTTCCACATTCAAAATTGAAAATCGCCATCTATCAAATGAACGGTAAATAAAATCATGGATTAGTTCATCCTTTTTCCATGGATTTCTTCTTATTAAGGTATTGCCAGTATTAAAAGCATTATATTGACCAAAAGAATCCAAAATGTTTTTTAAACGCAAGTCAGCCGCGCTTAAATTTGGGCATGATACAATAACCCGAATGTTTACGTCTAAACCGGCTTTGGCATTTTTTTCCTGAACTTTCTGGAGAATTTCTTCATCACCCGGAGTCAGCTGCTTTTGCAAGCTAAGCTCGTCTTGCTTGGATTTTTTGGAAAAAAAGGTTGAAAAAATTCCGGAAATAATGCTTTTTGCCATAAATACCCAGTACCGATTGTACAGCACTGACCTTTTTCCGTCCCGTAATTGCCTGATGACCAAATTTGCGCGGATATGCCAGCGCGGGTGTGAAGACCGACAAACAAATTGGATAACCGCTGATTCGTCTTTTTCCAATTTGCTCAAGGCATTTGTCAAACCAGATAAAGGATCAACATCCATCCGGCGAAAGGTGAGCATCGGCAAAACTTTATTTTTTTTCTGGGCCAGCATGGCGCCGACGATAAAAGATTTCGGCCGAAAAGGATTATATTCTGGTTGGACAACCACTTCTGCGCTGGGATATTGGGCGTGAATTTGCTGCTCCATGAATTCCTGCATCATCTGCGGAATGACGGCATAAAAACGGATATCGCCCCTATCCGCGACGATTTCCAAGCTAAAATGGTCGCTCCGGCCTCGGCCCAAAGTGTTAAACCAGCGTTGGGAACGCATATTGCCCAAAAACGAAAGGAATGATTCCCCTACGCTTATCTGTTCTTGCATGTGCTGGATCCGAGAAGGGCCTTTGCTGCCTTCCTCTTCCTGCTGTTCTTTTGGCAAGGTAATCATTAGGCAGATTCTTTGCAGGCCTTCGGGCGCATTTTTCTTCCGCCGTTGCCTTAACCAAATGAAAAACAAGATGATGAAAATTATGGTCAAAGCAATTACGCCGTATAAAATGTAATTAGACGGAGTCTGGATTGCGGTTTCGGTTTCCAGGTCTTGGGCAAAGGCTGGACTTGGCCAAATTCCTAACATATTTTATTTTCTTTGTTTTAAGAGTAGGAGTTTTTGGGCTTTAATTTTTGATTCCTGCTCGATAAAAAACTTATTCACGCCTGGAATAATAGATAACCACCTGCGGATGACGCTTATTATCAAATCAATTTTTACTTTAACTTGGCCTAAAAGACCAACGACTTCCCGGGCAGCTTTTTCGCCTTCAATTTTAAATTTTTGTTGTTCTACCGGAGGCAAAGACATGTACAAATCCTGCAAGCCATCAGCTAATATTTGCTCCACCTCTTGAACCCGTTTTTCTTCCTCAGCGATGGGCAGAGGCATGGTCGGTTGGCTTGAAACAGGCGCTTGGGCTGGCAATTCACGGGTTTCGGTTTGCTGGGCGGCTTTAGGTTCAAACCTCTCGCCGTGCTGTTCTAAGGCTTCCCGGACTTTCTCAATCTTCACTTCCACTGGTTTTTCAGGAGTTTTTTCGACAAATTCAAAAATATCCTCGGGTTCTTCTTCTGGATTTATTGATTTTGGCGTGGGTACTGGATTTGGCATATTTTATGGGTATATTATATCAGTTTTACGGCTTTCCTGCCTCAAGATATACTGTTTTTATCTATGTGTGGCCGTTATTCAATATTCTCACCGGATGAAATCCTGGAAAAACGCTTTGGCGCAAAAGTCCAAGGCAAGATTTTTAAGCACTATAATGCCGCGCCTTCACAGATTTTGCCAGTTATCACCAACGAAAAACCTCAAGCTATCCAACCTGGGATTTGGGGTTTAAGACTGAAATGGCTGAAGGACAGACCCGAAGGTCTGATCAATGCCCGGGCTGAATCAGTGGCAGAAAAGCCGACTTTCAAACACGCCTTCCAAAAACAAAGGTGCTTGGTGATTTGCGATGGCTTCTTTGAATGGCAAAGGTTAAAGACTGGCAGCCAGCCATTTCGGATTGCCTTAAAGTCAAACCAACCCTTTGCTTTTGCCGGTCTTTGGGAGCCATATGTTTTTAAGGATGAAACCCTCCCCTCTTTCACCATCATCACGACTGAACCCAATTCGCTGATTAGTAAAATACATGACCGCATGCCAGTAATTTTAAATCCCGAAACTGAAAAAACATGGTTGGATTTGACAAGCCCAATTGAAAGCTTAAAGAAATGCTTGGCTGTTTTTCCGGATGATTTGCTTCAAGTCTACCCGATTTCCAAGACAGTCAACGCGCCAACAATTGACACGGTTGACATCCTTAAACCAATTTAACCCAAAAAGCTTTTTACCCAATTAACAACTTCATCGGGAGAGTTTTCAGTCTTGATAAAGTATCCGATTGCGCCTAATGCTCTGCCTAAGGCCACGTCTTGCTTTCTGCCCATGTTCGTATAAAAGAATATGGGGATGTTTTTGGTTTCTGAGTTAGTTTTTATAATTTTTGTTGCGGTAAAACCATCCATATTCGGCATAGTTACGTCCATAGAAATAATGTCTGGTAGAAAATTCGTAATGACTTCAATTAAATTTTTTGGCGGGTAAGTTAAACTTAGAAATTCCAAATCCAGAGCTTGATATTTTGATTTCATTAATTCCAGCAAAGCCTGATTATCCTCAATCATTAAAATCTTTTTCATATAGATAAAATATTTTTGGTTTAGGCTCTAGTCATTTAAAAAAATAGCCATCTCCTGCGGGGGGCAGAGAGATGGCTTTCAAAAGGGGCACTCTACAAATGCTGCGGGCTGCTTAGGCAAGGATAAAGCAACCGCAGGCAACTTAATAATAGAAATTATAAATATTTTTGTCAAACTAGATTAAACCGGCCTTAAAGTCCCGAAAAAGACTTGCCAAGCTAAAAGTGACTTAGCTACCAAACTCAAGATTATATACGCCCTTTCGCCATATAAGTAATCTTTCCACTTGCCGACTTTCTTGTATTGCAAAATCATATTGACCGCAAAAATATCGAAGAAAATGAAAATTGAAAAGAAAATCCAGTAGACAAAGGTCGGCGCATGGCCGGTTGGACCGCCCGAACCAAAAAGATAAAACGCCACGGCTAACCAAGGAATGGCGCCGGCAATACAACCAAAAACGTAGGATGTCCAGTTAGTTTTTGAAATTGATTGGTTATGCAGTTCCATAAGCCAACCAAAGAAAATCATCATCATGTTTAAGAAGAACATCAACATCAGGCTGACCCCATCATACATGCCAACCAGCATGGCAATTATCACGATCATTAAAGATGAACTTAGGGCATATTCAATCCAGCGTGCAAGGTTTAGGCCTTTTTTCAAATTCTTGATATACCATTCGTAAATCCGGCCGGAAGAAATGGCGAAATGCGCTAAAGCAGAAAGGAATAAGAACCCGGCAACCAAAGGCCCAATGCGCAAGCTAAAAAGCGTATTCAATACCGGTTCTAATTTCCCGCTGGCCACATTGAATTGAACAAAAGAGGAATTTACTGGCAAGCTAAAATCCGAACTAATAAAAAGCATGGCAATGGCCTGGATCAAATGTAAGAAACCCATTACAACATTGAAATTCCTGATTTTTATAAACTTTTGCTCAGTCGGTAGAATAATAAATTTTCCCATATTTGTTTATTTTTAATGAAAAACTATCTAATTATTGGTTGCGGCTTCGTCTGAATTGGTATTATTATCAGGAACCTGTGTTGTCGTTGAATTGGTATAAGTAGTAATCGAAACGATTCTCTTGCCGTCAGAATCTGAAATGCCCACGGTCAAATCCCGATTGCCCTTTTGGGCCAGGTAAGAAAAAGAATTTTGGATTGCGCCTGAAGAAGTAATAGTCCAGCTTTGGGATTGAAAATGGCTTTCATAAGCGGATTTGATGTCTGCCATGGAAGTTGTGGATTCCAAACTAACCGTAAAGCTGCTGTTTGCATCAGTCTTGAGCGCTGTCTTAATGGTTCCTTCTGGCACATAAATATCTGATGGGAAATCCGTTGGCAAGCTGACTTTATCGCCAGTTTCCCAAGAAGACCCGTTTGTATTTACCTTGATGCTATTATTGGTTAAATCCACGTCAGCTTGGCCATTGGTGGATTTTTCAATAATTGATTCGGCAGCTTTTTGGCTGGTGCTTTTACAGGCTGAAAGCCCAAAAACCATAGCCAATAAAAGTGCTGGCATTAATAAGTAATATGTTTTTCTGGTCATATTCTTGATGATTAATAGTAGATAACTTAATTTTTACTTAAAATGCGTTAAAAAGCAAATTTAAAACCTCCTTTAAAATTAAAGCTTTTACTATAATCATATTTGACAACTGCGTTTTTTATTTTATACTGGTTTTGCTGCTAGGCGCTCTTGAGCGGCGGCAAGACAAGAGCTCTTGGTAGCAGGGCTAGTAACGGCCTTTTCTAAGGCCTCCTTGAGGGATCGTTAAGGGGCTGGAGTCTTGGGTAAGACTCCAGCCTATTTTTTAATTCCAAAAATTAGCCTTGACAATAAACCAAAAATACCCTATACTCTTAGGTTAAAAATACAGCAATCACGCTGTATGGTATGTATGTAAAAAGACAGAGAAAGGAGGAAAAGTATGAAAATCTCTGTCGATCGTGTAGTTCATTTACAAGGAGCGAAAACAAATCAACAGGAGAGAGACGCATTAAGGCGATTTGGATTCGTCCACGTGACTGGTCTCGAAGCTTATGGTAACCACGCAGGCGAATACATTGGTGAAAGACTCACGGACGCCAAAATGGGTAAATGGTCGACCAATAATGGTATCATGGTTATAATCACCCACGGTGGTGAAGTCTGGTTGGGAACTACCCCAAGTCATCTTCCTGTTTTTATACCAATACTCAGGGCACTTTGCCCTAAAGGTGAGGGCGGGTTTGTCCCCTGTTCCAACGGCGAGACGCTTAATACCTTCTTGGTTTTGAAACGCTTATCAGACCCTGACTACAACATCGTCTATGAATAGCTGAACATTAAAAACGCCTGGCTTACCGGGCGTTTTTTTATTACTTTTTCTTCAGCCACTTTTGTTCAACATAAACAATTCGCCACCAAATCCTGCCCAGCCAAAAACCAAACAAAGCTCCTAAAATTGGTAGCGCTACTTGGACTTCCCAGGGCAAGGCACAGCCGCCATACCAAACCACTAAATGATTATTGTCTTGAGCCCAATGTAAATACCATGACTCCAAACCCACGTGAGCTAACAAACTCAAGAGAATGCCCAAAATCGTAGTACTGATCAAATAAATAATATGCTTAGCTTTTGTAGGTTTTGGCGGGGTGATATGAAACATAGTTTTAACCTCCAGTAATTTTCTGGTTAATTTTAAAACCCGCCCAAATTCCTACAATTCCGCCAATTAAACTGCCAAGCCAGGACTGACCTGAAAAAACGCTTTGGTGCCAAAGCGAAGGGACTAAACTTCCAACCGTTGAACCGATAAACAAGCCCATATAAATTAAAATTTTTGAACCCATACTAGAGTTTAGTATATACCCATTATTAATTTAAAAAAGAGAGGTTAATGCCTCTCTTTTAAGGATCTGGAATCGCATGAAAAGTAGTGTTACTCCTTGCGATTGTTTCTTGGCTTCCCTTTTGGAAATGGTGGATTGCAATGATCAATGTCAGATGTTGACATCCATGCATGATCTTGCGGCCTTGGTGTTCCAATTGACGGGGTACCGGTAGAAGGAACTACGGCGCCTGATTTTCTGGTTGATAGGTCAATCATTCCACCTTTGGGCAATTTGGCCATACCGGCCTCCTTTCGGCTTTGAGTGTACTATTTAAATGATAATCCAAAACCTTCCTAAAAATCAAGGTGATTAGAAAAACCTCATTTTAATAATTAAATTTGACTTAAACACCGCCTATATCCCGCGTAGCAAATAAGACAAGCCTAACTTCATCTAAAGTCTCAGGGTGGGCTAGAACCCATTCTTTAACTGTATGCAAAGCAATTTTTTCCGCTTCTTCTTTAGGGTAGCCATAGGCGCCTGTGGATATTGCCGGAAAAGCAATAGTGCGAACTTTATTTTTTAACGCCAAATCTAATGAATTCCGATAGCATAAAGCTAACAATTCAGCGTCTTGGGCCAAACCCCTGTATACCGGACCCACAGTATGAATGACAAATTTCACTGGCAAATTATAGCCTTTGGTAATTTTCGCTTCCCCCACTTTACAACCACCTAAAGTTTGACATTCCTTTAACAAACCTGGGCCGGCGGCTTTATGGATCGCCCCATCAACTCCCCCGCCTCCGGATAAACGCGGGTTGGCAGCATTAACAATAGCGTCAACTTTCTGTTGAGTAATATCGCCTAATATCGTGGTAATTCGAGTCATAGGCTTTTTCAATAATTCTACGCTAAAACTATCCATCTTTAAGGGTGGATTGTCAATATTTCACTTATTAATATTAAACTCGTTTCCGGTGTTTCCTGGCGACTTTTAACCTGGCTAGTTCTTTGGCCAAGGCCGCTTGGGCGCTAGCCAGACCAACATCATCAGTCGCCCTTTCCTGCATTAATTTCAAAGCCCGTTCCCTGCCCGCTTGCGCCCTTTGCTCGTCAATCTCTTCGGCCTTTTCCGCAGTGTCAGCCAAAATCGTTATATTATTATTTTTCACCTCAATAAAGCCGGCGGAGACTGCCATGAGGGTTATTTCACCTTGTTTTTTTATCCTGATTTCACCAGCAGCTAAAATTGAAACTAAAGGGATATGATTCGGCAGTATGCCAATCTCGCCTTGCAAGGTTGGTAAAACAATCTCATCAACCGTGTCTTGGTAAACGATTTTTTCAGGCGTGGTAATAGTGAGGTTTAAAACTTTTAGCATAAGGTTTTTGTCATTCTGACCCCGCGACTGCGGGGGACCTGCCCACCGTACTCGCACTGGCGAGGCAGGCGGGAGAATCTTTATAAATATTATTTACACTTGTGGAGACCCTTCGCCTTCATAATACTCAGGCTCAGGGTGACAAGTAATTTAACTTATCTTCACGTCCTCAATTGTCCCTTTCATATAAAAGGCTTGCTCTGACACCTCGTCATATTTGCCTTCTAAAATCTCCTTGAAGCTTTTAACGGTTTCAGCTCGTGGGACATATTTGCCTGCAGTGCCAGTGAATTGTTCAGCCACGAAAAATGGCTGAGATAAGAACCTTTGGATTTTTCTGGCCCGGGAAACCGTAATTCTGTCATCAGGACTTAATTCTTCCATGCCCAAAATGGCGATAATGTCTTGCAAGTCCTTATAACGTTGCAAAACTTTCTGGACTTGGCGAGCTACTTGGTAATGCTCTTCACCCACGATCGCCGGATCTAAAATTGTCGAGGACGAATCCAAAGGATCGACTGCCGGATAAATTCCAAGTTCGCTTAAAGAGCGGGAAAGCACAACGGTAGAATCCAAGTGGGCAAAGGTTGTGGCTGGTGCCGGGTCAGTCAAGTCATCAGCCGGCACATACACCGCTTGGACTGAAGTGATGGAGCCTTTTTTGGTGGAAGTAATCCTTTCCTGCAATTCGCCCATTTCTTCGGCCAAGGTTGGCTGGTAACCCACGGCTGAAGGGATGCGGCCTAACAGGGCTGAAACCTCTGAACCGGCTTGGGTAAAGCGGAAGATGTTATCAATGAAAAGCAAAACGTCTTTTTGCTCTTCGTCGCGGAAATATTCAGCCACGGCCAGACCAGACAAGGCCACGCGGGAACGGGCGCCTGGGGGTTCATTCATTTGGCCGAATACCATTGAGGTTTTTTTAATAACGCCGGAAGCCGTCATTTCATGGTAAAGGTCATTGCCTTCCCGGGTCCTTTCGCCAACCCCAGCAAAAACTGAATAACCACCGTGTTCAGCCGCAATGTTCCGGATTAATTCTTGGATGACCACGGTTTTGCCCACGCCGGCGCCACCGAACAAACCTACCTTGCCGCCTTTGACAATTGGGCAAATCAAATCAATAACTTTTATCCCAGTCTCAAAGACTTCAGCCTTGGTGGATTGGTCAGTGAATTTCGGAGATTCCCTATGGATGGGATAACGCTTTTTGGATTTCACTTCTGGCCCGCCATCAACCACATCACCCACAACATTAAAAATCCTGCCCAAAGTTTCCGGCCCGACTGGCACGGAAATTGGCGCATTGGTGTTTTTGGCAACTACACCGCGTTGCAAGCCATCTGTTGAGCCCATAGCCACGCAACGTACGGTGTTGGCACCAGTGTGCTGCTGGACTTCCAAAACTAAAGGTTTATCATCTTTTCTTTCAATATTTATTGCCGTATAAATCGAGGGCAGCTCGCCTTCAAAATGCACGTCGACAACCGGCCCGATGATTTGAGTAATTTTTCCTTCTTTGCTTGACATAAGTGTTTTTAGATAAATTGATTATGAACTAGAAATTTTAATTCCTAATGTTATTTAGAAATTAAAACTTTCATTTCATAAATGGCTTGACAAATATTCATACTTTTGTTAACATATCTAATTAAATTAGCCTGTATAAACACAAAAGGAAAGGGGTAAAAAAGTGGTTATTGCTTATGATTACCATGTTGAAGTGGTTACACCCACAGAACTTAAGGGTTACCTTAATGGCCTGTGTATTAAAAAATTTGAACTCTTCCAGATTCTTTACATTGACGGATTTTTTACCGTAGTGTCCAGAAAACCTCTGTAATTGAATTATCTTTACTAAAGCGCTGCGATAACTTCAAGGCGCTTTTTCGTTTTGTAAGGAACACTTTTTATCTGTCATTGCGAGCGACCCCGCGGCCGCGGGGCCGGATGAGGGTAATCAGATTTTGTAATGTACGTTTTTTATTTGTCATTCCGACCGTAACCCCGCATTGCGGGGTGAAGCGGAGGAATCTCGATTTCTTAAATATTTAGGTTAACGAGATCCCTCGACTTCGCTCGGGATGACATCACTCCAACGCCGCACGGCCAGCGGATATTTCCGCGATCTCCCGGGTAATGCCAGCCTGGCGAGCTTGGTTGTAAGTTAAAGTCAAATCATCAGTCAATTCTTCAGCCGCATCATTGGCATTGCGCATGGCGACCATGCGGGCGGCGTGTTCTGAAGCTAAAGATTCCAAAACCACCTGGTAAACTTGGGACTGGACCAAAGCCCGCAACATTTTTTCCAAAACTTCATCCGGGTTTGGCTCAAACAGGTAGGGATTATTGGCATCAACTTTCATTGTTTCAATTTCCGGCGCTACATCATCCAAGACTTGGCGGAGGGTTTCTTTTTGGATTGGCAAAATTATTCTTGACCTGGCTTTTTGAGTTAAGGTAGAAACAAAATCCGTGTACACCGTATAAATCTTGTCATAAACCCCTGATACAAAATCATCAATGGCAATCTTGGTAATTGGCGTCAAATCTTCAATAGTGGGTTTGGTGTGGGGATTGGAAAAAGCTGCAACTAAATTCGTACCTGCCCGGCGCAAACCATCCGCACCTTTATTTCCCAAAGCAATGATATCCACCGGTACTTGGTTTTCCAGGGCGATTACTTCCAAAGCCTGCCTAACCACGTTGGCATTAAAGCCTCCGGCCAAACCGCGGTCAGAGCTGATGACAATCACGGCAACTTTTTTTACAGTCCTCTGAATTAACAAAGGATGGCTTTCCCGATTAGTGACTTCGGAAACATTGGTTAAAACCTCCCAGGCCGCATGCGCATACGCCCGGGTAGCTAAAGCTTGACTCACGGCTTTGCGCATTTTCGCGGCCGAAACCAATTCCATGGCTTTGGTAATCTTGCGGGTATTACCAATGGATTTGATCCGACGTTTGATGTCGCGGGTGCTGGGCATTATTTATTTTTCCTTAAAGCGTTAAAATTCACGATTATCTCCTTGAGTTCTTTCTCGATTTCCGGAGTCAACTCGGCCGATTTGGCCAATTTTTCCAAAAACTTGTTTTGCTGGGTTGAAAGCGCGTGTAAAAAAGCTTTTTCCCAGGCCTGGATATCTTCAACGGCAACTTCATCTAGCAAACCTTGGGTGACTGCATACAAAACTGAAATTTGTTGGGTAACGGGTATTGGCTTAAGTAAGCCCTGCTTCAATAATTCTGCTGTCCGCTTGCCTCTTTCCAACTGCGCTTTAGTGGCTGCGTCTAAATCTGAACCGAATTGGGCAAAAGCCGCTAATTCCCGGTATTGGGCCATGTCTAACCTTAATTTGCCTGCTACTTTTTTCATGGCTTTATTTTGCGCGGCTGAACCTACGCGGGATACTGACAAGCCGATGTTCAAAGCCGGCCTTTGGCCTTGGTAAAACAAATCTGATTCCAAATAAATTTGGCCATCAGTAATGGAAATCACGTTAGTCGGGATGTAAGCCGAAACATCCCCAGCTTGGGTTTCAATAATCGGCAAAGCCGTCAAGCTACCGCCTTTCATATCCTTGTTTAATTTCGCAGCGCGTTCCAACAACCTGGAATGCAAGTAAAAAATGTCACCTGGGTAGGCTTCCCGGCCTGGGGGACGGCGCAAAAGCAAGGAAATTTGGCGGTAAGCCCAAGCGTGTTTGGAGAGGTCATCATAAATTACCAAAGCATCCTTGCCTTGATCCATGAAATATTCACCCATGGCACAGCCAGCATAGGGTGCCAGGAAAGATAAAGCTGCCGGATCTGAGGCGTTGGCTAAAACCACGATAGTGTGCTCCATAGCTCCGTGCTTTTCAAGTTCTGCCACAATACGCGCGATCTTTGAGGCTTTTTGGCCAATGGCTACATAAATGCAAGTTACACCCGTGCCTTTTTGATTGATAATGGTGTCAATGACGATCGCAGTCTTGCCAGTTTGTCTATCACCGATAATTAATTCTCTTTGACCTCGGCCAATTGGGATAAGCGCATCAATAGCTTTTATACCGGTTTGTAAGGGCTGTTTAACTGATTCCCGGGTAATTACCCCGGGCGCGATCCTTTCTACGGGATAAGTCGTTTTAGTTTGAATAGCGCCCTTGCCATCAATAGCTTCACCCAAAGGGTTTACTACCCGACCAACCATTTCCTGGCCCACGGGAACAGACAGTATTTCTCCCGTACCCCGAACTTCTTCACCCTCTTTAACTTCTACCGCACCTTTCATGATCATGATGCCAACCGTGTCTTCTTCCAAATTCTGAGCTACGCCCTGGGCGCCAGAGGCAAAAACTACTTTTTCGCTTGAACGGATATCGGACAAGCCTTCAACCCGGGCAATGCCATCGCCGACTTCGATGACATGGCCGACTGTGGTTTTGGCGACTTGGGCTTGAAAATTTTGGAGTTGGGTTTTAAGGACTTCAACGATAGTGTGGGGCATAATTTAGGAATTAGTTAAAAGTTGTTTTTTTAAATTAAATAACCTGGAAGCTAGGGAATTGTCGATTAATTGGTCCCCTATCTGGATTTTGATGCCGGCCAAAATTTTCGGGTCAACTTGGCAGCGGACTTTTACTTCCCGGCCCAAGGCTTTTTCCAATTGTTGTTTTAATATTCCGCAAGTCTGTTCATCTGGTTTACTGGTGGCCTTAATTTTAACCACAATCGGCCCGCCAGCTTCCGCAATCAATCTTTCCAAAGCTGTCATTATCCTTGGCAATAATTTTATTTGCCGGCGGTAAGCCAAGGTCTTTACCAAATTATGGGCAATAACTTCCCGCTCTTTCCCTGCTTTATCTTTGACTGCAGCCTGATAAGCAGCCGCATATTGGTTAACTGTAAATTTAGACATTCTTGGTTTCCTCCACCGCTTCTTCCACTAAAGCTTTATTAACTTTTTCAATGCCGGATTTACCCACGACTTTCCCGGTTGCGCTAATTACCAAATCCACCATCTCGGCCTTGGCTTGATTCAAAGCTTGGGCTTTTTGGGCAACAATTTCAGCCTGAGCATGGACTTTCATGCCGTCAATTTCGGACTGGACTTCCGCCAATCTCTGTTGGCGGTATCTTTCGCTTTCTTTAGAGGCATTCTCCAAAATTGCCTCGGCTTCACCCCTGGCTTCCAAAATCTTTTCCTGTTTCATCTTTTCCGCTTCCTGCAGTTTCATTTCCACCGCTTTGGCATCTTCCAGACTTTTTTTGACTTTAGCTTGCCTTTCACGCAATACTTTTAGGACTGGTTTATAGGCAAACTTCCACAAGACAAACAGGACAATGCCAAAATTAATTATTTGCGCAATCAAGAGGCTGGGTTCTATGCCGAATTGTTTTATTAAATCTCCCATATTTAAGTAATTTATTAGTTAATTTACAAACTTGTCATTCCGACCGAAGTTCAGCCATTTGGCTGAACGGAGTGGAGGAATCTAGTCTAGTAAAGGCGAGATTTCTCGACTTCGCTTTGCTCCGCTCGAAATGACAATAGAATTATCCACTAGCCTGTCCAGCCCCGCAGTTGCGGAGCAAGACAAGGCTAATTGAAAATTAGACGAATTTGATGATCAAAGCCACGACTAAAGCGTAAACTGCGATAGCTTCGGCAAAAGCCATAGCTATCAGCATGGGCACTTGGATCTTGCCCGCGGCTTCTGGGTTGCGGCCGATGGCTTCCATGGCCTTGGCAGCCAATTTGCCGATGGCAAAGGCTGGGCCAAACCCGCCAACGGCAATGGCCAGGGCGGCGGCGAAAAGTTTTGCTGCATCTGCTTCCATAAACATGTCCTTTCACATTTTTCCTTCCGACTGTTTTTTGGATTTTTAAAGTCGAAGTTAAAATGCTGTTAATTAATAATGAAACATTTGAATTTTATAACTAAAATCCAAAGGCCTGATTACTAATGCTCGGTGGCCGTAGTGGCAATTTTCAAGAAAACTAAGGTCAATACCGAGAAAATAAAAGCCTGGATAAAGCCAACAAATAATTCCAGGAATAAAAATGGGATTGGTACAAGATATGGAATTATTAATCCTATGACAATCAACAAGACTTCCCCGGCAAAAATATTCCCGAATAACCGGAAGGAAAAGGATAAGATTTTGGCGAATTCGGAAATGACTTCTAAGGCGCCGACAAAACCCATAATCGGATTTTTAAAGTTTATATATTTCTTTGCATGCTTGAAAAAACCCAAAGTGACGACAGCGATTATTTGGGTAGCTACTACCGAAATGGCAGCTAAGGCCAAAGTAAAATTCAAATCTGCGGCCGAGCCTCTTAACAAAGGCACGAACAATTCCTTACCATCATGGATTTCATGGAAGCCCACGGTTCCTACACCAGGCAATAGCCCAAACCAGTTGCCACAAATTATTAAAATGAAAAAGGTGAAAACAAAAGGAAAAAATTTCATGGATTGCTTGCGATCTTGTGTGACCGAGTCCATCAAACCCAAAGCGCCTTCAAAAATCATTTCCACTAAATTTTGGTAACCACCTGGCCGGTCTTTCTTTATTTTTCGGTTTAAAATAATGGCACCAATAACCAAAATCGCCATAACCACCCAAGTAGCCAAAAGGCTGTTGGTTATGGGCAAAGGCCCAAGATGGAATACTTTTTCTGCAGCTAAGGAAACTTCAGATGCCATTATTTTGATTCTTGGTTAGGATTTGAAGAAGGTGGGGTTTTTGTGGTGTCTTCAATTTTTTTCAGCATTTTTTTAAATTTGGAAACCAGGCCGAACGAAGAAATTGCAATTGAAATGATTATGCCGGCCAATAAAAGCCAAGGCGAAGTCTGGAATTTCTTGTCTAAAAACCTGCCTAAGAGGCCAAAAACGACAATGGGGATAGCAATAACATAACCGAGTTCCCAGGCAATCCCCAAGGCTTGCCAAAAGCCGGATTTTTCACGATTTTCCATTTACTTATATTTAAAACAGACGATTCCCCGATTTTCCGGGGGATTTTGCACATTATTACCCTCCTTCGCTTCCATCAACGATTAGAGAAAACCTATCGATAAAGGTTTTAATACGAGGATATCCTCCGTAGTCACGCGACAGTGGGACGAAGGAGGATGCGCTTCGGAGGGTTTCGCCCGGTAAAACCCATATGTACGACTAAGGCTAAAAAAACAGTCGGGCTCAACAAGCACCAATATTGTAGTAATTTTCAGCAAAAAGTCAAGCGGTTAATTTTTAAAATCTTGGATTAATCCAGCTACAAAAATTGACCACCTAACATTTGTGCTTTAATTTTCTCAGTATTCCCGTGTTTAAGTAAGCCTAAATAAGACTGGATCGTTTCACTCGTTGGATGCTCTATGATGCGACTTTCCATCCGCCGTCGGGCTGTCGTGCGTAACACGCGATGATCGGGAAAATTCACCCATCCCAGAAAGTCAACGCCTGAAGCCAAGGTTTTAAGAAATAATTTTTGTGGATGTAAGGTGAGGCGAAGTCTGACTGCTAAAAAATCTCTAATCAACGGAACCAGTGATTCTAACCACGCCTTACTATCCGACATGAAAACAAAATCATCCGCATAGCGAATGTAATACTTGGCTTTAAGTTTATGCTTTACGAATTGATCAAATTCATTCATATACATATTAACGAACAGTTGCGAGGTTAGGTTGCCAAGTGGTAACCCTTTGCCTTTTTCGGTTGAATAAAAACTGCCAATAATCTGACCCATAAGCCATCTGACATTGTTATCCGGAATGTACTCACTCAAAATTTCCATGAGCAAAGTTTGGTCAATGGATGCAAAAAATTTCTTGACATCGCACTTTAGCACCCACAATGTTTTTGTGTTATTGCGAGATGTCTTATTCGCGAATCCTCGAAACCTCTCCATTGCTTTATGTGTCCCTTTCCCAATCCTGCACGAATACGAATCGGCAACAAATGTCTTATCAAAAAATGGATACAAAACACGGTATAGGGCGTGATGTAATAACCTGTCTCGCACCTTGGCTTTATGAATGTTGCGAGGTTTTGGATCGGAAATATTAAAAGCTTCATACGACGAATGCTGATACTTTTTGGTAGCAAGATCATTATGTAACGATATGATATTACTCATTAAGTTAATCTCAAATGCCTGCACATCCAAACGAGATCGTTTTCCTACCAAGAATTCTCGCCATGCCTCAAGTAAATTTTCTATGGAAATGATATGCTGATAACTATGAATGAGTTGCATCCTACTCATACTCTTAATCCTACCCCCCCCGACTTTTGCCAGTCCTGCAAAAGGTAAAAAGTGCGTATTTGCTTTGGTACGGATATTTTCAAACAATACCAAAAACACACAGGCACACATTAGGTCAACGCATTGATACCCTCTTCATCGAAACAATAGAAGCGATTGCTACCGCAAGCTTTTTAGGACGAACTGAAAAATTGCCCTATGTTCGTCGCGCCATTCAAAAAACAGACACGCTAAAAATACTTTTAATGATCTTGTGGGAAACAAAATCGCTGGATAACAAAAAGTATATCGCGTTGTCCATGAAAATAGATGAAATCGGAAAAATGTTGGGCGGGTGGAACGGCCAACTGACAAAACCCCGTTAGAGGTTCTTACGTTTAAGTAAAAAATGTCGTCCAAGAGTGATACTGTTAATATTACACCTCTAACGGGGAAACAAAACTCTCCCCATAAATAGGGAGAGTGACGAAGCGAGTTGCGGGAACCAAGAACATGAACCCGATCTCACGATTCCACCTATTGTCAGGGTTACCGTTGTAGGTGTTCAGCCAACGACCATTATCGTTGCGGTTGACACCAAGCATGTTCAGGTCACCATCCGAATCGGATTTGTATAACGTACCGCCCATGCCACTGCCTCTTGACTCGCCTCGCTGCGCAAGTCGCAACGGGATACTCTCAAGGCTGAATCGAATCCGGCATATAAAATGCCCTAGGACGCTATACCAAGTAGCTTCATTTTTTTAAGTTCACATACACTGCGCTATCTTAAGGCGTACCCGAAGATATTCTGAGTTATATGTTCACTGGATTCGGTAGCGGAAAGCCGTAGCCATCCACCTATTCACCTACTACCATCTTTATTTTAACAGAAATAAATAAACCCCACATCCATCATTCGTGTGTTACGAAATCAAGATGCGGGGTTTGTACGTTTGTCCAAGGGCTAAAGCCCCGCCTCGCCGAGACGTCGAGTCGAGGCGGGCAAGGGTCCAAAAGACCAAAGGTTAGAAGTCCAAAGGACTAATTGCTACTTACGGGAACCAAGAACATGAACCCGACCTCACGACTCCACCCATCGTCAGGGTTACCGTGGTAGGTGTTCAGCCAACGACCAACATCGAAGCGGTCGACACCAAGCATGTACAGGTCACCAACCGAATCGGCAATGGGCTCATGCATGAGAATGAGTGCCCAAAGGCCCATTTTCTTGAGATCTTCATCAGAGAACATCTCGCGAAGGTAGGGGCCAAGTTCGACAGACGGATCAAGGTACCCACGAGCGTGAGCAGTTTCTCTGATGTTCTTGTTGGTGCGTTCATTATCCTTGAACTCGTCGCCCATGATGATGGCGAGAGTGTAGGTTTTGCCGTTCGTGGCAACAAACTTCTTGTTGCGGAGTAGCTGCTTCGCCCAGTCACCAACACGGTAGCGTTTTTCTTCGAGGTGGGTAATCCACTCCTCACCGCCGCGACCATTGGTCGTAACGTCAACCATTCTGACCGGACAGAGCGCGTTTGCAAGAGCTACTTGAAGTCTTTTAGGATCGTCGATCCAGATTTGCATCTGGCGAGGATCCATGTCCGGAAGATTCTCGGAGATTCTAGCAACCAGTTTTCCTGTTTGCTTATCCATGGCGTTTTTTCCTTTCTGTAATTAGGGTTTCGCCAATTTTGGTTTATTGCCAGCGGACCGCCACCTTGGTAGTCGTAGCCAGGAAGTACCAAATAATCAGTACCTTTTGGCTATGACTACGTTGTTTCGCAGGCCTGCCCGATACGCCTACGGCGTAGCCGTGGCGGGCGGGTAGATTTTCAAGGTACTAAATAACAAAGTATAGTATCATGGATTAATGATTCTGTCAACCCCGCACCACTTTCTATAATAACTACACTCGAATTATTAGGATATTTATCGAACTAACATATTAATTAATAAAATTGATATTTGTTTAGAAAGTGGTGCGCGGTCAAGACCAAACATTTTTTACTTTCCCGGTCCCAAAACCACCACAAACTCCCCCTTCACTGCATCAGCTCGCAATGCTTTAAGAACTTCTTCGGGTTTGCCGCGATAAAGATGTTCAAAAGTCTTGGTTAATTCCCGGCCGATAAACACTTCCCTGTCCGGACAAGTTTCGATAAAAAAAGTCAGGACTTTTTCAATCCGATGCGGTGATTCAAAAAATACGGCTGGCCGAGGATCTTCAGCCATCTGTCTTAAAATTGCTTGCCTTTTGTTTTTCAAAGGCAAAAAGCCATAACCGCAAAATTGTTGTAAAGGAAAACCGCAGACTGACAAAGCCGCGCTCATGGCTGAAGGACCGGGTATGGGCACGACTTTTACCCCCGGACATTCTCTATAAACCCTTTCCACTAATCTACCGCCTGGGTCCGCAATATTCGGCGTTCCCCTATCCGCAATCAAGGCTAAACTTTCACCGCTTTTTAATTTATTCAAAATCGTGTCTTCTCTTGCGCCACGGGTATGCTCATCATAACGGATGACGGTTTTTTCCGCGCCAATATGGGCCAACAATTTTGCCGCCTCCCGCGTGTCTTCGGACAAAACCGCGTTGACATGCGCTAAAACTTCTTTCGCCCGAACCGAAAGGTCTGACAAATTCCCGATTGGCGTGGCAACAATGTAAAGTATGCCGGACATTTAAACGCCTAAAAGAGCTTTTGTCCCGCGGATGGCGCTAGGCATCAAAGGCATTAGGCTTGAACCAAAAGCCCCCAGAATATTCGCGACCCTTGAATTATCCAACATGGTTACTAATTGCGGGCTTAATTCAAACCTCTGGGCCATGGCAATTATCAAGCCTATGACTAAGGCGCCTTCAGCCAAGCCAACAACAGCCCCGCCCAACCGGTTGATGGTGCCGACAAAAGGCACAACTTTTACCACGTTTAAAATTTTTCCTACTGAGCCCGTGGCAATTGCCATAGCTCGGTTTACCACCACGAATATTACCGAAAAAGCCAGCCATTCTGATAAACCGGCCCGGGTGCCAACCCCGCCAACCCAGCCGGCGGCAACCGAATAAGTGCGGCTGGCAATAATCGCCCCGGCTACCACCCCGACAATACCGCCCAGAGTTTGGATCAAGCCATACCAAAAACCTGCCCAGGTAAAACCGAATAAAAGTATTAACAAAATTATATCTGTGGTGTTCATACAACCCGCATGAATAAGGGTAAATTTTTTAGAATCTTTTTGGCTTTCAAAATTTTTTCAATTTTTTCGCACGATTCAGGCATAAAAGACTTAAGGACTTTGGCAATTTCTAGCAATTGCGCCACTAAACCATTCAACAGCCCCTCTAATTTTAAAGTATCAGCTTTTACTTGATTTTTGGCAAGCTCCCAAGGCTTGGCATTATCAATCTGCTGGTTTGCCCAAGCGATAGTTTTCCAGATCTCATTCAAAGCCTGGCTGAATTGGTATTTGGCAATATAACCCAGGGCCTTGTCCAGTGATTTTGGCGGTTTAACCGGTTTAATCTTCCCAGCTAAAAACCTTTCAACCATGTTGGTAGTCCTGGAAACCAGGTTGCCCAAGCCATTAGCCAAATCTGCATTATATTTTTCAGCAAACTTATCGACTGGCAAATCCCCATCCTGGCCAAACGGGAAAGCGGACAGCAAAAGGTAACGCGTGCCATCAACCCCATATTTGGCAATCATTTCCGAGGGCAAAATGACATTACCCAAAGACTTGCTCATTTTCTTGCCCGCGATTGTGAAATAGCCATGGGCAATGATAGTTTCAGGAATGGGTTCTTTAATGGCCATTAACAAGGCTGGCCAATATATGGCATGGAATTTCAAAATATCCCTGGCCATGAAATGGATAACTTCGCTTCGCCACCAATTGCGGTATGAAGTATTCTTGCCAAAACCAATGCCAGTCAAATAATTCGGCAAAGCATCCACCCAAACATAAGCCGTCTGGGACTTGTCAAATGGCAGTGGGATCCCCCACTTCACATTTTGCCGGGAAATGGAAAAATCATTCAGGCCTTGTTTAAAATATCCCAAAACTTCTTCCCGTGCAGTTTTAGGGAAAATGCTAATCTTGTTTTTAACAATGGCTTTTTTTAAATCCGGTAAATAGTCTGAAAGCCTGAAAAAATAATTGTTTTCAACCAAATGCTGCGGCACCGTGAGATGCAATGGGCATTTACCGTCAACCAGTTCTTTTTCGGTTATGAATTTTTCACAGCCTTGGCAATATAGACCTTTATACTCGCCTTCATAAATTGCGGGATTGCCCAGGGGGGTCTGGGCTTTTTTTAATTTGTCCAAAAATACCTCAACGCCTAAAACATGGTCTGATTCGGTTGTCCGGATAAAACGGTTAAAACTGATATTCAGCTCTTCAAAAGCGGCTTTGAAAACTTTTGCTTGCTGGTCAACAAAAGCCTGGGGATCTACCCCTGCTTTATTGGCCGCCTCAGCCACTTTTGAGCCATGTTCATCAGTTCCAGTCAGAAAAAAAACTTTTCTGCCTTGGCTACGCCAAAACCTGGCTAACACATCCGTGGCAATAGTCGTATAAGCCGAGCCCACATGCGGCGCCGCATTGGCATAATAAATAGGCGTGGTAATTAATAAGGGTACCAGATTTTTTTTCATATTATCCTATTGTTCCAAGGTCATTTCTTCTGCCCGACGCTTGCCCCAAATTTCGGAATAAATTGTCATAATGATTAAAGTGACTGGAATTGCTAAAAGGATGCCCAACAAGCCAGCGATTTTCCCGCCAATTAACAAGACTACGATGGTCACTACCGAATGCAGGCCAGTATTGCTTTTCATGACTTTTGGGGATATGAAATTATTCTGGATTTGCTGAACCACAAAGAATAGAATGAGAGTTAAAATGCCTTTAAGCGGGCTTAAAGTAAAGGCCACAAAAACTGCCGGTATTGCCGCGATGGTCGAACCGACCAAAGGCACGATTTCCAGAAGCCCGGCAAACAATGCCAGGACCAGCGCGTATTTTACGCCAATAATAGACATGCCGATAAAATCTGTAACTGCCACAATCAACATGATCAATAGCTGTCCCCTTAACCAGCCGCCGAGCTTGAATTGGACTTTGATTAAAAGTTGGTTAATGAACGGTTGGTATTTTACTGGGGCAATATTAGTAAAGAACTTTTTCATGCCATTTTCTTCACTCAGCATGTAATAAGTCATGATCAGAATGGCGATAAAAGCAATCAAGCCGCCAAAAAAACTGGTAATGGCGCCAAAGATGCTGGTTCCCGCCTTGCCAACATTCATCTGCAAAGATTGCAAGAAATTACTAATGCTATTTTGGAACCCGGCATTGGCGGAAATATCGCGTAATGCAGTAAATTCATCAACAAATTTTTGGTATAAACTTGGGAAACTTGAGGATAATTCATTAACCTGGTTAACTAAAGCCGGAATTATTAAGGCTAAAATCAAAGCTATGGTGCCAAAAAGTACAATGTAAAGCATGATTACGCTTAAAGTTCTGGGGATCCTTCGGGTAGCCATTTTATCCACCATCGGGTCTAAGGCCGTAGCTAAAACCAAAGCAACGATGAATAAAACAAAGACTTCCCTAATAGCATAGGCAAAAGCCAATAAAATTATGATTAAAACCACCCTCAACATAGTTGAGGTTGATATGTTTATGGAAAAACTTCCTGGGTTATTAATAGTATCTGCCATGGGATAATTATATCGGTATTTGGTTTTTAGGGCAAAAACTTAAAAACTCAAGGCTATGGCCGCCATATCATCATGTTTTTTCAAGCGGATATATTTCCAGCCCCAAGGATCAGCGCTTTGAATTTGCCAATGAGTTTTGGCAACTAATTTTAAACCGCCCTTTTCAAACAATCTTACAAAATTCGAAAAATCATCTTTTTTTCGAGGATCTTTTTTTGGCGGAAGGAAGCCGTCAGTAAAAAGAATTACATGTTTGATCCCTTCTAAATTTACTTTGCCTAATCGTAAAAATTTTTCCATCTTTAAACCCCCATCAATTAGGCCATATTTTTTGTTGGCATCATTTCTCTTTTCACGAATAATTGGTTTAATTATAGTAAAAATATCTTTGATTTTTAACATTGAATATTTTTGCCATAATAGTAACAGATCTCTATCAATTTCATAATTTTCTACTAAAAGCCTGCATTTGCCAGTTTTATAAATAACCAAAATTGAACAATCGGTAATTTGTATCCATTCAAAATATTTATCATAGATTTTAATTGCTGCTAAAGCTAGGGCCCAACGCCGGAACTTCTCGTTTATGTTTATCCCCTCTTTCTGCATGGTAATTCGCAGTTTATTGTTCAAACTCACGGCAGATTTTGCTAATGTCATTTTAGAATTAGCAAAAATCTTTTTTGCCAGACTCGCCGCCAAATAACCGCCTGTCAAGCCTTTGTTATTAGCAAATTCGTCTAAACCTGTGGCCCCGTCAAAAACCCCAAAAACTGGAGGCTTAACAATCAAAGCATCCTCCAAAATTTTACCCGAGCCTTTCTTGATGAAAGTTTGGACTCGCACGTCTAGTTAATGAATTTTTCAAAAACCTTTTGGTCCTTATAAGGTCCGATGATGGCCAGATGGAAATTCTTTATATCTAAAACTTGTTTAGCGATTTTTTTAACTTCGTTTATTTTTACCGCCTCAACTTCTGCAATCCTTTCCTTGGCAGTCTTGATTTTTTTCATGAATAAGGCCTGTTTGCCCATCCAGCCGGCAATATTTTCTGAATCTTCCAGTTCCAAAATAAATTTGCCTTTAATAAATTCCTTTGCCCGCCTTAATTCTTCGGGGCTAAAATCGCCTTTCTGCATTTTAGAAATTTCCTGCAGAATTGCGGGGATGGCTTCTTTTATCCTGGTTTTATCCAACCCAGCTTGGACTTGAAAATGCCCAATGTCTTCATAGGGACTCAAGCCTGCGCGGATAAAATAACACAAGCCCATTCTTTCCCGAATTTCAATGAATAGCCTGGAACTCATATTTCCGCCTAGCATAATTGCTAATAATGAAACCGCGTTTAGCTCCTTAGCAGAATATTTCAGCCCAGGCCCGCCAATTATCAAATGTGATTGTTCTGTCTCTTTGTATTGCAAGTGGATTTTATTTTTTGAATATCCCTTTTGCCCCACATACTTTGGCACATTGCTTTTCCCAGGAATCAAGTTGAAATATTTTTTGATCAATTGATTTAAATTCTCCGGCACTTTACCGGCAATGACCAGCCACATATTCCTGCCGATATAATATTTATTTTTGTAAGCCAGCATTTTTTCCCTGGACATTTTAGTAATCCCCTCTTTTTTTCCGGCAATATTCCAGCCCAAAGGCGTGTCGCCATACAAACCATTTTCGAAAACATCCTCAATGTGCGCCATGGGGTTGTCTTCATACATGTTGATTTCTTCGATTATAACGCCCCTTTCCCGATCTAATTCTTTGGCTTCAAATTTAGAATTAACTAACATATCTGAAAGCATGTCCAAAGCCAGGTCAATATGTTGATGATTGGTTTTAATATAATAACCAGTATGGTCTTTGGAAGTGAAGGCATTATATTCCGCACCGATCCCATCCAATTCTTTGGAAATCATCAGGGTATTTGGCCGGCGCTGAGTACCTTTGAACATCATGTGTTCCAAAAAATGCGAAGCGCCATTTAATTCCTGGGTCTCATAGCGGGAACCTACTTTAACAAAAACCATGACAGTGACTGCCTGGGTTTCTTTTAAGGGCGAGGTCAGAACCCTAACCCCGTTGGTTAAGGAAAAAGCCTTGTGCATATGGGCATATTTTAACACGAATTCAAGGATTAATATTGGTTTTTTAAGATCCGCTCAATCGCTTCGGCTACACCGTCTTGGTCCCAAGATGAGACGACATAATCGGCAGATCTTTCTACCTTGGCTGGAGCGTTCTTTACGGCAAAAGAAACGCCAGCAGTTTTTAGCATGGGAATGTCATTGTAACCGTCGCCAATGGCTGCAGTTTGAGAAATGTCCAAATTATAATGTTCAACTAATTTTTTCAGCGCGTAACCTTTATTCACTTGGGGGTGCAAAAATTCCAACAAGGTATTTCGGGTACGGGTTATGTAAAGTGTATTATCAAATTTCTTACGAGCCTCTTTCTCCAATTTTATGATGGTTTCCGGATGGGCAATTAACATTATCTTGATCGGGGGGTGGGTAAAAGGATAATTTAATAAGTTCACCAAGCTGATCTGCCTTACTTGTTCAATTTTATCCAAATATTCCTTGCCATACCGGTTTAAAGGCCTTTGGAAAAAGACCGTATCGTGGTCCAATGCGTATACACAAATTTGGACTTTGTATTGCAAGCCAAATCTAATGATATCTAGATAATGCTGGGGCGGCATGGTACGTGAAGATAATCGCTTGCTCTTGCCCGTCAACAAAGCGCCTTGAAAACAAACCAAGGTGTGGGTCAGGCCTAGCTTCAGAGCAAAAGGCAGGGTAGTGGTAAGCGTCCGACCAGTTGCTAAAGTTACTTTAATGCCAGCACGAATGGCTTTTTTTATGGCTTGCCGGTTTTTTAGGGAAACCTGAAGATCTGGACCGATAAGCGTATCGTCCAGATCTATCAGCAATAATTTGACTTTAGGTTTTTTGGTCATTCAATAACCACAGTCCGGCCTTCAGGCAAAACTTCTATCCAGGTATTACCAACCTGAAACTTAACTTGGCTTCCATCGGCTAAGGTAAATATTGTCCTTGAATTTTCATCGGTTTTTGTCCAGGTGGCATCAAAAACTTTTCCGTTTTGGAAAATTTTAGCCTTACCAGTACCGGTCACTGTCATGGTTAACCGGCCTTTCTCGCCAGCAATAATTTTATTTGAAATTGTCTGGATTATTAAGTTTTTCACTTTAATTTGAGCTTTTGTTAAACGATCCTCATGGCTTTTGCCGGCTGAATTGCGCAAAAAGTTTTGGTTTACCGCGTCGTATGTATAAGAGACTTCAGAACTTTTTGAACTGCCTGAAAAATTCAAAGTTACTTTTTTAATATCAACTGCGGCGGTTGGCAAAGCATCCAGACTAGTGGCAAATTGCCAAGAAACCAAATCAACATCAGAAATTTTCAGTTTCATGGCTTGGGTCGTTGTATACATTGAATTTGAAGTTGTGTACAGGTTATGTGGAGCTGGCCGGGTTTTGTCGCGGTAAAAAGCCCTGGAAGCTTTGCTTAAAGCATTAATATCATGGACACGATTTTTATTGATGTTGCCTAAAGCCTCTGGCGAACCGCCGGCATGGGCATAGGCTGCATCGTATTCGGCTAACCATGACAAAAAGTACGGCCGGGCAGATCTGACAGGCCCAATCTGGCTGATATCGCCATGGTCAAAAACAGCCATAAACCTGGTGATACCGCCTTCAACCAAAGCTTCATAAACCACGGAAGCGGCTTGCAAACCGGATTGCGGACGGGCCGGCGCGAGATTGTCTATCATAATGGCAACGGGATAATAATGCCCTCTATCAAAACGATCGCCACCCATCAAATCTGGCAAGTCTGGATTTTCTATTACAGGTTGGTTTGTATTTGTCTCTGTGTCTGCAGCCTGTTCGGTTTTTGGCGCCCAAATCATATAACCAATGCCCGTAACAATAATGGCTATGGCAACTGCGCCTAATACCAAAAATAACCAACGAGTCGATTTTTTCACCGGTGGATTTTTTGAATTAGGCTTTTTCTTTTCTGGGGATTTCTGTTCCTCTAAAATTTTCAAGTCGTCTTGGGTTTGGTCTTCAATTTTTTCCGTATCATCGGGCTTTTTACTTTGATTATTTTGATTATTTTTTTGCACTGTTGGTTTTGGCGGCATGGGTTTTAATAAATTAATAATTAATAGGTAATATTTTTTTCGGGTATATCTATCACTTCAACCCAGGTTTGGCCCCGGTTTAATGCCAGCTTGGCCCCGGTCGAATCCAGGAATTCCAATCGGCTTTCAGGGCTTGATTTCCGCCATGTACCAATAATACTCTGGCCATCTTGGAATAAAACCAACTTACCCTGGCCAACCACACTGATATTCCTCCTGAGCTCGTCATAGAGTGTTGAACTGGTGAACATCAATGCCACATTCTTTGGGGTAATTTCAGAGTTATCCTGCTTGTCTTCAGCAATGGTACCGGCTTGTTTCCTTAAATATGCATTTGAATCTTTCTTGTATATATATTCCACCTTATAGGCTGAAGTTGAAAAATCAACAACTATATTTTTTAAGCTTGGGTTAGCCACGGGTGCGTCTTCTTTAAACGGCCAGCCTTCATATGTCCCCCGATCTTTAATTTTCATGGCAACGCGGCTGATTTCAATCTTCCCAAGATTGGAAAAAAGCGTGTGCTCATAAAGCACATGATCATAAGGCGAGCCAGGAATGCGATAAAAACTTGTAGGATGATAACGCTGGTTAAAATCTAAAATATTGGTATTTATTATTTCCTCATCCCCCTGAGGCGAAGCCCCGGCATGGAGGAAAAGGCAGTTATATTCCCGGGCTAAATCAACAAAATACGGCCGAGCCGACCTGATAGGCCCAAATTCAACATCACCATTCACGGCAAAGACTGCCATAAACCTGGTTATCCCTCCTTCAGCCAGAACTTCATAAACCACCCCAGCCTTGCTTAACCCGGATTGCGGCCGAACGCTGGAATGGTTATCAATCATAATACAAAGCGGAAAAAGGTTGGCCTTCTCGCCTTCAAGCAATACCCCATCCAAAACCCTTGGCATTATTTCAGTTATTCTTTTATTTTTTCCTGCGTCGCTTGAATCAATAGTTTTTCCGTAGACTAAATATGCGCCTACTCCGATCAAAATTAAAGCAATTGAACCCCCGGCAATTATCCAAGGCCACCGGTTTTTCCTTTTACCAAAAGTGTAATCTTTTGGACTATCAGTTAATTTTATGCCCATATCCTTTATTTTATTTCTTTTCGGGTTTGGTTTCAGCCTTTGGTTTTTCTGTTCCCTCGACTTCAGGTTCTTCCTCTTTCTTTTCCTTCTCTACTTTTTCCACTTCTTCTATCTTTTCTTCAACTTTTTCATCCAAAGCCTTAAGTTCTTCTTCGCTCCTTGGCGGTTCAACCACGGCTAAGACCTCTTCGGGTTTGGCTAAAATTTCTACGCCCTTAGGTGCAATTAACTCGGCCACTGTTATACGTGATTCAAAATCCAATAGAATTGAAATGTCTACTGTTAATTCGGATGGCAAATCAGCAGGCAAGCAGCGAATTGAAAGTGTAGAGAGATTTTTTACCAAAATGCCTCCCAGCTCTTTAACAGCCTTGGATTCACCAACAAAACTCAACGGGATATCGTGGGTAATTTTTTCATCCATTCTGATTTGATAAAAATCCACATGCAAGATATCGCCGGTTGTCGGGTGACGGGTTACATCTTGAATTAAGGCTTTTACTGGGTGTTGGCCTTCAATTTCTGTCTCAATAATCGTGGATTCTCCCGCCTCGCGATAAATTTTCTCAAAAACCTTTTTTTCTACTGACAAGTTTTGGTTCTTGATGCCGTGGCCATATAAAACCGCTGGGATTAAACCGCTTTTACGGATTTTTATCTTTTCAGTTTTATTAGCTGTTCTGATTTTTGCCTGTAATTTTAAAGTCATATAATGCAAATTGAGTAAATAAAACAAGGGTTTCCAGCCTGTTCAGCAGGCATCAATAATCTAAAGGATATTCCAGAGTTTCGCAAGCTTTCAAGGGAATGTTCAATAGTTCTGTAATTCTACATGGAAAGCTAAAACTTCATTCATGCTGATAGCTGGCAATTTGCCGAATTTTTGGGCATCTTCCTGGTTTAAATCAGTAATTAATTCAAAGGCTTTCAAGCCCCCAGCTTGGACCAAAACCAGCGCCAAAGAAGCAATTTGGCATTTTTGGCAAACAATATGCAATAAATGCTTTTCCTCTTGCTGAGCAATCAACCTGATTGACCAGGGGTCAAATGCGGTTTTGCATGCCGGGCAGATGCCGGCAAAATCTACACCGGCTCTTAAATCAAATCCAGATTGCATTGAGGGTTGAAATTTCATATTTAAATATTTTTTCAAGCTAAACTATAACATTATTTTTTTCTGACGTCAAGAATTTAAAACCACAACTGATCTTTCTCGCAGGCCTATCTATTAAAGTGCCATATTTGTACGAAATTTAATAAGCTAATCAAGCGCTAAAAGAGGCGCCCCAATACTAAGTACTATAGGTAAATTCAGTATTTTTAAATTTCTAAACTGTCAATCTCGTCCTTAAAACCACGCTTTGGATCAAGCCAATGGCAACCAGGCTGGAAACCAAGGAACTGCCGCCAGCACTGACTAAAGGCAGGGGTATGCCGGTGACCGGTAATATCCCCATATTCATGCCGACATTTATAAAAAGCTGGACGACAAACCAAATGCCAATACCAGCCGACAAGAACGCGCCAAAATCTTCCCTGGATCGCCTGGCAATAATTGAGCTTCTAATCAAAAGCAAGGCAAAAGCAGAAAGCAATAAAGCGGTTCCTAAAAAACCAAACTCTTCGGCAAAAACCGAGAAAATAAAATCAGTCTGCTGTTCAGGCAAAAAATTCAACTGGCTTTGCGTGCCCTGGCCAAAACCGCGGCCAAAAAACTGGCCGGAACCAATAGCGATGATTGATTGGGTTACGTTATACCCGCTACCCAAAGGATCACTGCCCGGTTGGAATAAAACTTTAATCCTGTCTTTTTGATAATTCTGAAGAAGAAAAAAATAACTTAAAACTCCAGCGGTTACTAAAATTAACAATAATAATAGAACTTGCTTTAGCTTTACATTTGCCAGTAATAAAAGACCAAGGTAAATGACCAGAATGACGAATGCCGAACCCAAATCCGGCTGGAGCATGATTAAGATTAATAAGGCCAGCATAAATCCGCCAGAAATCCACAAGTGCCGCCACTGATCAAAAGCTCTGGCGTATCTTGCCAAATATGCGCTAAAAGCCACAATCCAAAGAAGTTTTACCAGCTCAACCGGCTGAAAACTTATGCCGGCAATCACAAACCAACCGGTGGTATTGCGGATTGTTGTGCCAAAGATTAAAACCCCAACTAACAGAATAATTGAAAAAACATAGGCATGCATGCTATAGCCGCGTAAAATCCGGTAATCAACAAGAATCGCCAAGCCAGAAAGCAGCAGGCCCAGTATCAAAAAAATCGATTGGCGGAAAAAAGGCTCCCATTCTGGTGGAGATTTTGCAATGGTAACACTGGCTAAGGCTACTAAGCCGAAAAAAACTAAAAGTGAAGTTGCCAACAACAGCAACCAATCAATTTGCCGCAAGCCTTGAAGGTTAATTTTGGCCATGCTTTTTACGGCTTGATTAACCGGCTATGAATTTCAGGAAAAGCCTCAACTTTTTGCGCACTGGGCAAAGCCGTATCCCATTCAACTGAAAACGGCAGGGTTGTTTCGGCGGCTATGCTGGAAATTATCGCACTTCTGACCCCAATAGTTTCTGTACCATTGCTTAAAACAATTGCTATTCTCAAGCCATCTAATTTAAAAAAACTCTTATTTGAAACTTCACCATTGACCTGGGTAACAACCCTATTGGTGCCCTCTCTGGATATTAATGAAGTTTGGGATTGTTTAAGTTTTTCAACCTTAAGATCTATGATATTTTTTGCAACTTCGGCTGCGTCCAGTTTCTCCCAATTAATATTAGTTACAGAATAACTGGCTTTCGGAACTTCGTTTTCGGTTGCCGGTTCAATATCCAAGGCCATGGCATATCTTATGCTCTTTGGCGGCAATATAACTTGAACCGGAGTTAGTTTATTCTTCCCGCCTCCAAATTGCACAGTCGCCGTGGCTAGCCAATAATCATTGGGGTTTTCCAAACGTGCAGAAAAATCATACCGGCCCAAGCCGTGTAAAGTCGTAAAAGCCGTAGCTTGAACCAAGTTTTTAGGCTTAAAAGCCGATTGAGCCTGGCCATTCTGCTTGGTTGTTTCAACAATACTGCTTAAAGTATTGCTTGAGTCATGAAAGCGAATAATCATAAGCAGACCCTGGGTAATGCAAACAGCCAGAATGAATATATCCAGAGCCAATAACAATATCACCCACCACTTTCTCAGCTGCTGGCGGTTGGTTAAAAACCAGTAATTTAACCTTAAGCCCAAATCGGAAACGTTGTCTGCCATACCCCCAGTATAACTAAAATTCCCTTTGGCTGCCAAACTCAAAATATGTTATACTTTTTTTCTATGAACACAGGCGATATTTTGAACATCGTATTAGCCGCGGTTTTACTGGCAGTCGGCGCTTTTATGGTGTGGCTTTTGTATTATATGGTCCAAATTGTTAAGACCGTAAACCAAGCAATCCAGGAATTTCGCAAGATGATTGAGAGCGTACACGATCGGCTGGAACATTTAGGCACAATTTTGGATACTATTCAAGATAAAGTCAGTTCTTCGGCCTCGGCAATCGGCAGTATTGTCAAAGCGGTAAGCGACGTTACCAGTTTTGTCCAAAACCGAAAGGCCAAAAAGCAGGCAAAAAAAACTGAAGAAGATTTTGAATAATGGAAAAATCATGCCAACCTAAAACCTCATGTCATGCTGGCTCGGGGGGATTTTTACCTTAAAATCAAGCGCTCATGTCGTTCGTCCATCTCCATGTCCATTCCCATTATTCCCTGCTCGACGGCCTGCCCAAGATCGACGATTTAGTTAATTATGCAAAAAACCAAAATTCGCCTGCTGTAGCGTTAACTGATCATGGGGTGTTATATGGCGCCGTAGAATTTTTCCAAAAAGCCATTGCGGCCGGCCTCAAGCCAATTATCGGCGTGGAGGCTTATGTAGCCAGGAGATCCCGCCATGATAAAGAAGCCAAGATAGATGAAAAACCGTTTCACCTGGTTTTATTGGCGGAAAATTTTACTGGTTATAAAAATTTATTAAAGCTTGTAACCTATTCCCACTTGGAAGGTTTTTATTACCGACCCCGCATCGACGAAGAATTGCTGAACAAATACCATAATGGCTTGATTGCCCTTACCGCCTGCTTGCAGGGTGAACTACCATCAGCTATTTTGGGGAAAATTAATGAAAATCCCGAGGCAATCATAAAAAAATATTCAAAAATTTTCGGCGAATCCAATTATTTCTTGGAAGTCCAGCCTCATACCAATATGGAAGAACAGTTGAAAGTAAATGAGGAAATCTTTAAATTGGCAAAAAAATTTAAGCTCGGGGTGGTGGCCACAAATGATGTGCATTATTTGTCCGAAGATGATGCGGATATCCAGGACGTGCTTTTGGCCATCCAGACCCGAAGCATGGTTGCTGATCCAAAACGCATGACCTATAAAGGCGTGAATGTCAGTATGCGGTCAGAAGCAGATTTTAAAAAAGCTTTTCCAGACCATCCCGAGGTTATTGAAAACACTTTAAGAATTGCCGAACGGTGCAATGTTGAAATGCCGCTTGGCAATACCCAACTCCCCCACTTTGAGGTGCCAGAGGCTGAAACGGCAAATTCTTATTTGAGAAAATTAGCCATAGCTGGCATTCCAAAAAGATATCCCGGCCGGGAAAATGACCGGAAAATTTTAGAGCGTGTTGATTATGAGTTCTCGGTCATAGAAAAGACGGGTTTTGCCGGTTATTTCCTGATTGTCCAGGACTTTGTGAATTGGGCCAAAAACCATGGCGTGGTGGTTGGCCCGGGCCGCGGTTCGGCAGCCGGTTCAATTGTTTCCTATTTGACTAATATTACTAATGTCGATCCCCTGGCCTATGATCTTTTGTTTGAAAGATTTTTGAATCCTGAAAGAATTTCCATGCCGGATATTGACTTGGATTTTGCCGACACCAGACGGGATGACGTTTTAAAATACGTGGCAGAAAAATACGGCGAAGACCATGTGGCTCAAATTATTACTTTTGGGACTATGGCAGCCAGAGCCGCAATCAGGGATGTGGGCCGAGTCTTAGGTTTCCCTTATACCTATTGCGACCGCGTCGCCAAGCTAATCCCCATGTTTACAACTTTACCTCAAGCCTTGGATACAGTCTTAGAACTAAAAGAAATAATGCAAAATGACCAAGACGGCAAAAAACTCTTAAACATCGCCGCCCGCTTGGAAGGCGTGGCCAGGCATGCCTCGGTTCACGCTTGCGGCGTGGTCATTACTAAAGAACCTTTAATTGAACATATTCCTTTACAGCACGCGGGCGTGGATGATGATACGGTCATTAGCCAATATTCCCTGCACCCGATTGAAGATTTGGGTTTGTTAAAAATGGACTTTTTGGGCTTGCGAAACTTAACCGTACTGGAACAGACCATTGAAATTATCCAAAAAGCCCAAAATAAAATATATGATTTAGGCAAGTTACCTTTGGATGACCCCAAGGTTTTTGAATTATTGCAAGGCGGCACGACTATTGGGGTCTTTCAATTTGAATCTTCTGGCATGCGCCGATATTTAAAAGAGCTCAAGCCCACTGAACTGGAAGATTTAATTGCCATGGTTTCCTTGTATCGGCCGGGGCCGATAGAATTTATCCCCGATTTTATCGCTCGCAAGCATGGCAAAAAATCCGCTTCCTACCTCCACCCAAAATTAGAAAAGATTTTGAAAAAAACTTACGGCGTGGCAGTTTACCAGGAACAAATTATGGAAATTGCCCGGGACTTAGCCGGTTTCACCCTGGGTGAAGCTGATGTGCTTCGCAAAGCCGTGGGCAAAAAAATCGCCAAACTTTTAAAAGAACAAAGGACAAAATTCATTAACGGTTGCGTCAACAACGGCATCAAGAAAGCCACGGCTGAAAAAGTTTTTGACTTCATCGAGCCATTTGCCAGGTACGGCTTTAACCGGTCACATGCCGCTTGCTACGCCCTGATTGCCTACCAAACCGCCTATTTCAAAACCCACGAACCCGAAGCTTTTATGGCCGCCTTATTGACCGGTGACCACGGATCAATTGACCGGATTGCCATTGAAATTGATGAGTGCCGACATATGGGCATCCAAGTCCTGCCGCCAGATATTAATGAAAGCTATTCGACGTTTACTGCCGTCTATGACCCGGAAACTAAAAAACCTACCCATAGAATACGTTTTGGCTTAACGGCCGTAAAAAACGTCGGTGAAAATGTAGTTAAAGCCATTGTCCATGAAAGAAAAGCTAATGGGCATTATCGTTCCTTGGAAGATTTATTAACCCGAGTTCAAGTCAAGGATTTTAATAAAAAATCATTGGAAAGCCTGATTAAATGCGGAGCCTTTGACCGGTTTGGCGAACGCGGCCAACTTTTAAACAATTCAGAAACCCTTTTAAAATTTAATAAAAATGCCAATACCGCCCAAACCAATAACCAAGTATCTTTATTTGCTGACCTGCCAGCTGGCAACGCGCCAACCCTTAGATTGAAACCAACCGACCCTGCCACTAAAACCCAATGTCTGCAATGGGAAAAAGATTTGGTCGGCTTGTATTTATCAGATCATCCTTTAAGGGTTTTCCAGGAACAATTAAGCTTGATTGCCACGCCCATCAGCCGCTTAGCCGAACACGGCAAGGATGAAAGAGTCAGGATTGGCGGGATCGTGGCTAAAATCCAAAAAATCCTGACCAAAAAAAATGATTCCATGCTTTTTGTCAGGATTGAGGACGCGGGCGGGTCGGTTGAGGTCTTAGTTTTTCCAAAGTTGTTCCAAAGCACCAACGAGCTTTGGGTTGATGGCCGCTTGGTTATCATTGAAGGGAAAATTTCGGATAAAGACGGTGAAACCAAGCTTTTGGCCGATTCAGCCCGGGAGCTGGACACCCAGGCATTAGAAGTTTACGCTAATACACAGAGCGGCATTAGGCCTTTGGTTATCAGGTTAGAAGCCAAAATAAGCAAAGAAAAGTTTGAAACCTTAAAAAGCCTTTTTGAAAAATACCCAGGCGCCACCCCGGTTGAACTCCTGACCCAAAATGGCAATGGGGGCAAACGAATAAAAACTAAATATACAATTAACAGCCGGCTGGCTTGGCCAGAATTAGCCAAAATACTCGGCGAATCAAACTTAACTAGATAAAAATATGACTGAACAACATCATCACGAACACCATTCTGAACACCATTCTGAACATCACAATACGGAACACCATCCCCGCCACACCACAACCGATCGCCAAAAATATTGGGTCTTTGGTTTCTTGGCCATAGCCATAATCATTTTAGGCGGAGTTTTATTCTTGGCTGCAGGTAAAAGCCGGGTCAGCTTTACCTGGACTCCCCAAAAAGCTGAAGCTAAAACCAATTTGACCGCCGCTTCCACACCAATCGATACTGATATCCCGGCGGCATTTCTGGAAAAAACCGTAGAGGTTGAAGAGTCCTTCCAAGCCGAGACTAAAGCCGAAACTACAACCGCAGAAACTCAAGAAACTCCAGCTTTCTCGGGTAAAGCCAGGGGTGAAATTAAAATCATTAATAACTATTCCAAAGCCCAGCCCTTAATGGCCACCACGCGTTTCAAGTCGCCGGGTGGTTTGATTTTCCGGATCCAGGAAAAAGTCATAGTGCCTGCCGGGGGCAGTGTTGAAACTTTAATTATCGCTGATGAAACCGGAGAAAAAGGCGCTTTGGAAAAAGATACGCGTTTTACAATTCCAGGCCTGTGGCTTGGCCTCCAAGACAAGATTTACGGCCTTGCTACTGAAAATTTTTACGGTGAACAAACCACTTCAACCTCTTCCAATTCTAATGTCCCAGGTTTAACCGCCAATGAACTGGCTAATGCGGAAAGTGAGCTTTTGAAATCAGCGGCGGAAAAAGCTTTGCCTGACTTACAAAAACTGGTGCCCACTGGCCGGAAATTATTCACTGACATGGTTTATGCTACAGCTACCAAACGTGAAGGCCCTAAAATTGGTGATAAAAAAACCAGCTACACGCTAAAATTGACCGTAAAGACTATCGGAATTGCCATTGACGAAGCTCTGGTTGTGGATTCGGCTACCAAACTTTTGAATTCCACCATTACTGCCGACCTGCAACTTCTGCAAATATCCAGTAATGATTTGGCTTTTAAAATTAATTCTTATGACAGTGCCAAGCAAAAAGCTGAATTTGAAATAACCGCCACTGGCAAAACCACTTTAGCGCCGAGCCATACCCTGCTTAAAGCCGAAACCTACACCGGTAAGACTAAAACTGAGGTTGAAGCCTTGCTGGCCAAATACCCAGCGGTTTCAAGCGTAATCATAGAATTGGCGCCATTCTGGTCAAACAAAATCACTAGTGAAAAAAACAACCTCCAGCTGGAAGTCAACCGAGGCCAATAATTTTAACTTTAATCTTCCAAACCTATGCCAACAATTGAAATTCCATCAGTTGAAGAGGCAACGGAAAGCAATATTGACCAATCTTTGGTCTATGAAAGGTTGCTAAAAGAATTAATTGAAGCCAGAGTCAAACAGCGCTTCCACATGTACGAAAAAGAAAGGCTAGATAAAGTTGAAAATGTATCTGACGAAAGATGGCAGGAGTTTTATAACCAGGATGAAACAATTGATGCCGCCGCTAACCAGGCTTATAGCGCTTTAATGGATTTTGAAAGCACCTATTCCGGCCAGAAAAAAACCCAAAAGGAAATTGATGGTGCAGTCAGGCAAGAGGTTGAAAAAATCATCAATCCAGAACACCCCCCACGCCACCGGGAAGCGGCCTAAGTTAAAACAAGCCCCAATTAAAACAGGGTGGATCAAATTGACTCCACCCTATTGCTTTTAATCCTCATTCAGAATTTCGAAACCCCTCTACTCTCCCTCGTGAGGATCCAGCAGGAAATGATCGACTTTCTTGAACATTACTACCCTCCAAGAAAGGTTTGGCCGAATCCTTAGACGGATTTTAGCTTTTTCGTCACTAGCCTCCGTCAGTGGGATCCAGCAGGAAACGAACCTTGGAATACATACGCACCTCCTTTGAGGTATGGGTTTATGATAATTTAAATGAGGCAAAAGTCAAGAAAAAGAAAACGGGCTCAGAAATTCCAAGCCCGTCAAACGCTATCATGGTAAAGTTTATGGCGTAACTTCACCACGGGTTTCCTCATTCTGACGCACCCAAGCTCTCACCAGCCTCATAAACCGTACTTTCAACCAACGTTTGAGACTAGTTATTTTGTAATAGGGTTCATCAGCCTGACGACCGCAGAGGATTTCACTCTTCAATGCCATCACTTCTTCAATGGATGGCCCGCTAATAGAAATCTCTATGAAGTCTACCCGCTTCCCCTTATCGATAAATGTGCAATCCTTTCTTACGTTTGCGGTTGTGGATCCCCTTACAGACTCCCCGCAGTCAATAATTGCCATATGTTCTGGGTCATGAACCTTCATCACCAACGTAACCCGATATATGGCTGGAATAAGAATTGCTTGTATGACTGGCGCGAACCCATCCTCATAAGTTTGAAAATAATATTCAGAATTACGAAGGGAAATTTGACACTCTCTGCCATCGGGGCCAATTAAAAATCCACACGCTGAGTTGTGCAATTTTAAGTGCCAGCCTTGCGGTAACTCTGTTGTATCAATGTACGCATATAACGACATATAAACTCCTCTACCTCTTTTGATTGGTTCAGGGTGTTACCCATCATCCATCGCCAGTAGGTAAATTTTGGTTTTGGCTGTCCAAATTTCACACCATGTGAAAAATGAACTTTATAAAATAGCATGACTTTTACAATTTGTCAATACCTGCCAATTACCCTATACTAATTTCAGTTTTTAGTGATTGAGATGCAATTAACCAAGCATCCTGCCAAACAATGGTATCTACCGAAGGTAGACTAAGCTAAAGACTGATAGAAATGAGTGCTCCGACGTACGTCGGAGAATCCGGGTGGAACCTCCCACATTATCAAATATTGATAAAAGGGACCCGAAGCAATAAATTGCTTTGGTTTTATTTAATTATAAAAATTATATGGATAACGAACAACTGTATAAAATCCGCCATTCTCTCTCCCACATTTTAGCCATGGCCGTTTTGGAAAAATTCCCCAATGCCAAATTAGCCATCGGTCCGGTAATTGAAAATGGTTTTTATTATGATTTTGAACTCCCCCAACCTATTACCAATGCCGACTTGCCTAAACTGGAAAAACAGATGAAGAAATTTATTAGCCAAAATTTGGTTTTCCAAAAGCTTGACATTACCCCATCCGAAGCTAAAGAGCTTTCTAAAAACCAAAAATACAAGTTGGAATTGATCGACGAACTGTTTAAAGAAAAAAAACCAATTACCTATTACCAATCCGGCAAATTTTTGGATTTGTGTTCAGGCCCGCATATCAATTCCACCAAGGAAATTCCCGTGGAGGGTTTTAAATTGACCCATGTGGCTGGCGCTTATTGGCGTGGCAACGAGAAAAACCAAATGCTGACCCGAATTTATGGCGTGGCATTTGCGGACAAAAAAACCTTAGATGAGTATCTGCAAATGCAAGAAGAAGCCAGAAAACGCGACCACCGTAAGCTTGGACAAGAATTGGATTTGTTTGTTTTTGCTGATCAAGTCGGCCGAGGTTTGCCCATGCTCACCTCGAAAGGCGCAACCATCCGCCGCGAGTTGGAAAGGTTTACGGTTGATGAAGAATTGAAACGCGGCTACCAGCATGTCTATACCCCGCCCCTGGCTAAGACGGACTTATACAAGACCTCCGGCCATTACCCGTATTACAAAGACACCATGTACCCTGTCATGAAAGTGGATGAGGATGAATTGATCTTGCGGCCCATGACTTGCCCGCACCATTTCATGCTTTATGCCTCCAAACCTCGCAGTTATCGTGAATTGCCTTTGCGGATTGCGGAACTTGCTTCACAATTCCGATATGAAAAAAGTGGCGAATTAACTGGCTTGATGCGGGTTAGGATTTTTACCTTGGCTGATGCGCATATTTTCTTGGAACCCCAGCAGGCTGAATCAGAAATCAAGGAAGTTTTGAAACTAATTGATTTCATTAATAAAAACTTAGGCCTGAAAAAGGGCAAGGATTATTTATACCGGCTTTCTTTGGGCGATAGGAATGACTCGAAAAAATATTACAAGGATGATAAAGCATGGGATATTGCCGAAAATGTCTTAAGAAAAGTTTTAAAGGATACCAAAGCGCCTTTTTATGAAGCTGAAGGCGAAGCGGCTTTTTACGGGCCAAAAATTGACGTACAGATGAAAAGAATTAATGGCCAGGAAGACACGGCTTTTACCGTACAATATGATTTTGTCCTGCCAAAAAGGTTTAACCTAAAATATATTGACAACCATGGCCAGGAAAAACAACCCATTGTCTTGCACCGGGCTTCAGTAGGTTGTTTGGAAAGGACTATAGCTTTTTTAATTGAGCACTATGCAGGCTCTTTTCCAGTCTGGCTCTCCCCTGTCCAAGTGGCCATTATCCCAGTCGGCAAAACTCATATTAGCCATTCAAAAAAATTGGCTAAAGAATTTACTGAAGAAAATATTCGGATTGAGGTCTATGACGATAACGAAACCGTAGGTTACAAAATCCGCCAAGCGGTCAAACAAAAAATCCCTTATATGCTTGTTATCGGCGATAAGGAGAAAAAGTCCAAAAACTTGCATGTCCGCATCCGGGGCAAGGAAAAAGTATCAGTCATGAAAAAATCCAGTTTTATTAAGAAAGTCAAGGATATAATCGCAAAAAAGGAAAATGTTTAGGAAAAAACAAAACGGGCGCCTTCTCAAAGGTTACCCGTTTTAGAAATAAAGAGCGAACAGCACCAAAGCTATGCGTAAAAGCATGCCAGCTATTAAAGCCGCCCAGCCTCGCCAACCCAATTTATTGTAGCGAATGGCAAGGACTGCAAAAACCATAAATCCAGGGAAATATGGGATAGGAATCTTGGGCACCAATCCCAACATAAAGATTGTTACCAGGCCAATTTTTGAGGGATTCTTTCGAAGATCATCAACGTGGTTAGCGAGGTTGACTACATGATGTGAGCCAGGAATTTGGAAATTAATCCTACCAACTTTCCTTTTCCAGATTACGCAAAACCTTTTCCAATAAACCTTCAAAAATATGGCGAATTCCCTGAAAATTTGACTTATAAACCCTAGGAACGTTCTTATGGGTTTAAACCAAAGAAAGAAGACGGCATAGCACGAATCAAATATCAAACTTAAAACATTTGCCGTTAGCATCAGTAAGCCGACTGTCCAGATCTTATAGCCAAGTTTCTTTAAAGCTGCCGCGGACAATTCTGAGGATACTAACATCCCTAGCATTCGGTTTATGAATTGCCCCTGTTTATATTGTTCAAGGGCATAAACGGTAGCGGCTAAACTGATTGTAATCAATACCATTACCAGCAAAGTCACAATCAGCTTTTTCTTGCTTACAAGCCGAGTTTGCACATTTACCCCTTTTGGTTTGGTTTTTTAAGTTAACGTTTGTCAAAGATCAGCTAAGAAAAATAGCACCAGATTTAATTATTGTCAACCCCGCACCACTTTCAATAATAACTACTCTCGAATTATTAGGGTATTTATCGAAATAACATATTAATTAATAAGATTGGTATTTGCTTAGAAAGTGGTGCGGGGTCAACCCTCCATCTAAATATTTTATAAAAAACAAAAAGGACCGGTTGCGAGTCGGTCCATTCGATATAACAAAGGACAAAGAAAAGAAATGGGGAGGCAGGGCGCTGATGCACGGCGGGATCGACCAGTGAGCTGATGATTGTGATAATTGCTCTTTGGCGCTTGATTCCTACGATGCATTATTTCTCCTTGTGGCCACAGGCGCGCGCTTCTGTACCAAGCGACTTTCGCAATGACGCGCTTAACTTCAACCAACAACGCGTGAGCCGCCAGTATGTACGGGCACCGTGACCTTGACCGGCAATAATCGAGAAAATCCAGCCGGCCTTTTTTTGTGTGGCGCACTGCCTCCCCCTACATGGAAAAAGAAACCTATGGTTACAAACCTCGCTAAACCTTCCTAGGATGGGCTTTTCCGCAATAGCCCAGGCTTAACAAGTTTTTCTCTCTGCTAGATTTCTAGCTGACAGAAGCCGATTTTACGACTGAACTGTCGAAAGAAAATTGGGCGCTAATTCATAACCAGTGGATTTTAACGAATCGCCTTTTTTCTGTTCAGCTTTTCGTCTCCCATATCCACGGGAGCCATTAATCGCGGGTAGCCTCTAGAAGCATGCCCGAGATCGTTGGCGCAATCAAAAATTGCGCGGAACCCAGGGTTTTCAGCTTCTTTTTTCCACATTTCTAAATTGAAAAGGTACACGAAGAATCATGTTAGCATACCTACAGAATTTGTCAACCCCGCACCACTTTCCATTAAAACATTGCTTAAAAAAACATGGATATTTATCACAAAAAACATCTTAAACTAATTTTGGATGTATTTTGGAAAGTGGTGCGGGGTCAAGCCCTTATAAGCTTAAACTTTTGTTCGGGTTTTCAGGTTCCTAATAATGCCTGGCAATCTTTTCAAAAAGCCTGGTTTTTTAGGTTGATATACAGCCAGCATCCAGCCCCTGTATTTTTTCAGCCTATCCTGATTGTGCCAGCGCAGGAGAAAATTATTCTGATCAATACGATATTTGCTGCCTAGCCAGGGATCCTGGAAAATCAACTCTTTTTTTGTCATGCCAATGACGATTGAGTAATGCTCCTGATCGCCATCAAGCTCTAAATAACTGACAATGACCGGGATTTTCTTTTTCAAAAAAGTTTTGATGTCATTCAAGTCCGAGGGGAAAATGACTTTAGTTTTCAAGCCAAACTTCTTATAAGCCAGGACTAAATTCTTCCGGCTAGTCCCGTTACTTTTAGTGGTTTTGGCCTGTTTAATTAAAGTCCTTTGCGTCCTAAAAATCCCAAAATATTCCAAAAGCATCTGCAAAACCGCCGGTCCGCAGGCGTATTTGTTTATTTGATAATAAAAAGGGATTCGGAGTAGCATACCAATAGTTTTTTGAATAAATTTTATGCGATATTATTATACAATTGACTTGAAAAAAATACAATGCTAAAGTGCTTATAATTTAAAATAGCTCATGTAAAACCTCGGAGGAACCATGCAAATCTATGCCTGGACTGCTGTCGTTTCCCCCTATGTTCTGGCTGCAACTTTTTTGCTAATTATTGTCTTTATCTTCTGGATGTTTTTTTTACAACAAAAACAAAAAAACCGGCAGGTTGGTATTCGATACTTACCCGAAAAGAAACCGGCAAACCAAAGGGGTAAAATCTTTTACTGTCCGGTTTGCTATCTGACTTCAGATGATTCTGGAACCTGTCCAAACCATGATGCCTATCTGCAAATTCAAATGCTGAGGGGTAATCCTGATGATCTGGAGTATTATCGGGAAATGCAAAAAATTTGCGGCCAATGAACTTCTTACCAAAAACGCCCCGCCAAGCGGAGCGTTTTTCAATTTCAATCAAATTACCCACTACCTGCCAAAGCCGCCCATATACATTGCATAACCGAAGATTACACCCAAAGTAACCACCGTAAAAACTGCAATTGTAACACCAATTTTGGTTCCGATTGAAGTTTTGGTTTTTTTAAGGGTAATCTGGTCCATAAATTATTTAGTTAATTCCCCGGCATTAATTATGGGTAAACCTTTAAGTTTTGTTGCCGTTTTAAGAGTCTGAATTTGAATCTGATCCACAGTAAGATTTGTCGGCTTGGCTAAATATAATCCAAGCGAGCCAGAAACTAAAGCAGCGCTTAAGGATGTGCCTTTGTTGTCGGGTAATTCAGGGGCATAAATATTTGCAGCATTTGTATATTTGGTGCGGATGCCTTTATTAGTCGCGCCAACTATTAAAGCTTCGGATCTGCTTTGCCATCCTTTTACAACCGAAGAATCATTACCCGCCGCAACAACTACAAGCGCGCCATTGCCTTCGGCCCATTTTACAGCGGTATTAAATAGTTCGCAATTACCCAAACCGCTGGCACTTATATTGATAATATCCACACCCTGTTTTACCGCATAACCAAGGCCTTGGGTGGCTGAAAGGCAAGTCCCGATGCCTTGCGAATTCAAAATTGAAACCGGCAAAATTTTCGCTTTGGGCGCAATATACTGGATTAATTTAACAACATTAGTTCCGTGACCATTCAAATCTTTCGTTGAGCCGCCAGTTAGCGCATTCCAACCATAATAATTTTTAACATTATAATTCATTAAGGCGCTGGCGCTCACTTTGCCAACTGTATTATTATAGCCAGTATCCAATACCGCAACTTTCACCAAAATGTCCGGTGAAGAATCCGTCTCTCGAGGATAAAGTTTTAAGACTAGAGCGATAGCGTCGCCAATATTGACTAAACCATCAGCATTGACGTCGCCACGGCCAATTGGTTCTGGCGCCGGGCCGTTCTTAAAGAGATAGGCAATTAAAAAGTCTATATCGCTTTGAGTGACCAAACCGTCTTTATCGACATCGCCCCTAATAAAATCCAAAGCATTGACGTTTGTCAACATTCTGACCAGGGCGATACAATCGCCGATATTCACCAGGCCATCGCCATTTACGTCTGCCGCATCCAAATCTGCAGGAGCTGGACCGTTCTTAAGGATATAAGCAATCAAATAATCAACATCGCTTAAATTGACTTTACCGTCGCCATTAAAATCATAAGAATTTTGATTATTGGCTTCTAATTTCAAAATTTCCACCATGGCATACAAATCCAATAAATCGCCCGACCGCCCATCTTGATTGATATCTCCGGCTGGGCTTGCATAACCCTTAACCAAAGCCTTGGAAAGCGCATCCACATCCTGATAATCCACTTTCTGGTCGCCGCTGACATCACCCACGAGCGTTAAAGAATTATCATTATTGTTTTGCTCGACTATCCTAGCTATCGTGATCGCGTCGCCGATATTAACCTGGCCGTCTTGGTTGACATCGCCCCTAGCTAAGGGACTTGGCGCGGGGCCGTCCTTAAACAAATAATTGACCAGGAAATTCGCGTCATCAAGGTTGACTTGGTTATCACCGTTAACATCGCCAATAATATAGTTTTGGTCGCCTTCTGGCATCTGGAAAGAATCTTGTGTTAACTGGGTTTGGGTTTCAGTCAAATACAAGCTTAAGGCAATCGCGTCGCCAATATTGACCTTGCCATCATTATTGATGTCGGCTTTATTCAAATCCGGCGCAGGACCGTTATTGAAAATATAATCGACAATAAATTGCGCGTCTGCATTATTTACCTTGCCATCATTATTCAAGTCCGCAACCGCAGCTTTGGCGGCGACGGCTTCAGCAACTTGCTGGACTAAGGCTATTGCGTCGCCAACATTGACCTTGCCATCATTATTGACATCAGCTCTGGCTAATGGGCTGGGCGCGGGGCCATTACTGAAAATATAATCCAATAAATAAGTAACGTCATCGCTGTTAATCTTGGCGTCGCCGTTAACATCACCCACTAAAAATTCAGGTACTGTATTATTTTGAATTACGTTCGTTGAAGGACTTAATGGGTTTACAAAAACTGCCGCTTTCACTTCAGGAGAGTTAGTTAGGGATGAGTTTCTTTGCAAGTGAACCAACGCGACCGCATCACCAATTGTCACTTTACCGTCGCCGTTAACATCACCGCAAAGTAAAGGCGAAGGCGCGGGGCCATTTTTGAAAATATAATCACTGATATAATAAGCATCCAGGACATTCACTGAACCGTCGCCATTTGCGTCCCCAGTCAAGCAAGATAGCTGGATGGAATTTTCCTGCAAATATCTGACAAACATAACCGCATCACCGATATTCACGGAACCATCAGCATTCAAATCTGCATTTGATAGCGGACTGGGCGCGGGGCCACCGTTAAAAATATAATTAATAAGATAATTAACATCATCATAATTTACCAACCCGTCTTTATTCAGGTCTTTTGGCGTCGGGTTTGTCGTATCCAAGTTCCTGGCCAAAATAATCAAATCACCGACATCAACTATGCCATTTTTATTAAAATCAACCAAATAAATATGTTTTGGGGCCGGACCACTGCCAAATAAATAATCTTTTAAATATACTATATCAAGCCAAGTTGCCTGACCATCGCCATTGGCATCACCCTCAACACCGTATACATTATCTTGCGCGGCTTGGGCGTTAATTAAACTATAAGCCGTGGCAGCCGCAGAATTAGTAATAACCCCGGCAGCGGAAAGTTGGGGATTTTTTGCCGCTACTTCAATGCCTTCAACACCTGAAAAAATCTTGACCAAAGAATTCAAGTCTGGCGTACCTTTAACCGTCAAAACATACCATCTTGACAAATCTGCTTTGGCTTGAGCTGCTAATTTTGCATCCGAACGAGCTGCCCTTTCTGAAAAACCGGAATTAACATTATCCGAAACCGAAACTACCGGCATTAAACTTTGAATCTTAAGCGAACAAGCATCATAATAGTTGACGGTCTTGATGCTCTTTTTCGGCCACTTGCTTGCCACACTGCTAGTTCTGATCAAACATTTAACTGGCTTTTTCAAAGCCGTAGTTACTGCTTTTAATCTTTTGGTTTGGTTCAGGTTTGGTTTAAATTTAATCAGCACTACATTATCCTGGCTTTTGTTAATTGAAACTGGCGCTGCGAGTATTGGCGCTGATTGTTTTACCTTGGTTGGTAAAGCAGCTAGTATCAAGCCTGCGCTGATTATGCCAGTACCGACAGTTGCCGCAGCAATCATTAATAAAATCGAGAGCTTGACCGAGGTGTGGGTATAAACCTTAGTTTTAGTCAGGACTTTTTTTGGATTTGGAATAATTTTTGGTCTTGGCATAAGATTTGGTTAATAATTTGTTAAATAATTAATAAAAAAGCGAGCCATAAGCCCGGATGGATGACCTCCTTGATAAATAAGCCTATAAAGTGGCTGATTATTTCTTTCTGCGGCTTTACCTCCATAATTTCATCATATTTTATTTTATTTATCTATATTGTACCACGGTTTGACTAAAAATGCAAATCGTTATGAAATAAACATATGCCAAGGAAAAAAATTCAAATAATTGCTTTAGTTGGGCCAAATGCCAGCGGGAAATCAGCTTTAAGCTTAAAAATTGCTGCAAATTATAATGGGGAGATTGTTTCAGCTGATTCCAGGCAAGTTTATAGAAGTTTGGACTTGGGCAGCGGTAAAATCTCAAAATTGGAAAGAAAAAAAATTCCCCACCATCTTTTGGATGTGATCGGGGTAAAAAAAATATTTTCAGTTGCGGATTTTATTAAAAGTTCAAAAATTGCCGTCGGCGATGTAGCCAAAAGAAAAAAAATTCCAATTATTGTTGGCGGGACCGGATTTTGGGTTGACGCTTTACTTTCAGGCATGCAGCTGCCTGCAGTCAAACCAGACTTGATTTTACGGAAAAAGCTTAGCAAACTGCCAAATGAAATTCTCTATAAAAAACTAGAAAAACTGGATCCGCTTCGGGCAAAAAATATCGACCGGCATAATCCAGCCAGATTAGTCCGGGCCTTGGAAATTATTTTAAAATCCAAAAAGCCCATTCCCCTCTTAAAAAACCAACCAGCCTACCAAGTGCTTTGGCTGGGAATGAACCCAGGCCTAAAAATCCTCAAAAACAAAATCAAAATCCGTCTGCAAAAAAGGCTTAAACAGGGAATGTTGGCAGAAGTCAGAAAGCTCTTGCAAGCGGGGGTCCCAGCTAAACGGCTTATCGAACTAGGTTTAGAGTACCGCTATTTGACACTTTTTATCCAAAATAAAATCAGCCGTGAAGAAATGGAACAGCAACTCTATCGGGCAATCTGCCAATACGCCAAAAGGCAAATCACTTGGTTTAAAAGGAATAAGAAAATCCATTGGGTGACAAATGTGGCCCAAGCAAATAAATTAATTAAAGAATTCCTAGGTTAAATATCTATTTTCAGTTTATTGCCCAGGAGATCCCTGACTATATCCGGGTCAGCCTTGCCTTTGCTTAACTTCATGACCTGGCCGATTAAATACTGTACTTTGGTGACTTTGCCGTTTTTAACATCTTCAACGATTTCCAGATTCTCCGTTAAAACCCGATCAACAATCCCGATAATATTTCGGGGGTCGGTTATTTGTTTTAAATCTTGTTCCGACATGATTCGATGCGGATCCCAACCGGTCTTGACCATCTGCTGAAGCAGTACCAACGCAGTAGTATTATTCAGCTGATGTTCATTTAATAAAGTTAAAAATTCTGCGAAATCTTCGGGGCTGACTTTCAAATCTTGAAAAGCAATTTGCTGTTCGGCTAAAATACCAAATAATTTGGTCGTTACCCAACCAGCTGCTTTTCTTATTATTTTTTGGTTAATTTTAGTCCACTCCTCTTCTGGCATATCCGGCATAGCGCCTTGCCTGGCTGTAATCCATTTCTGAAGTTCAGATACTACCGCTTCAAACCAATTCGCAACGTGCAAGTCATGGGCCAATTGTTTAGCTTCAGCCGCTGATAAATTGTATTGCGCCTGGAAGCGCTTAGTTTTATCCCTGGGCAATTCCACTAAATCGCTGGTATTTTGTAAAAGATATTCATCGGCTAATTCGATAGTCGGGATGTCTGGCTCGGCAAAATAACGGTAATCAGCACTGGTCTCTTTACCTCGATGTTCGACTGTCATGCCTCTTCTTTCGTCCCAACCCCTAGTGGACTGTTTTTCCGGAGGCTTGCCCTCATTCCATAACTCAGTCTGCCTTTTTATTTCGTAGTTCAGGGCTCTTTCTACGTTTCGGAAAGAATTTAAATTTTTTATCTCGGTTTTGGGAAAAAAGCCATGTTCGTTGGGCTGAATTGGCGCCGTCAAGGTTTCTTCGGGAATAGGCCTTAAAGAAATATTAGCGTCGCAACGTAAATGCCCTTGCTCCATATCGGCTTTGGAAACTTTCAAATGCCTGGCGATTTTATGCAGTTCCTCCAGGAATAATTTTGCCTCTTTTGGCGAATGGATACTTGGGGTGGTTACCAATTCCAAGAGCGGGGTGCCAGCGCGGTTATAATCAACCAAAATCCGGCCATCAGGCGCTTTCACGTTTTTGGCTGAATCTTCCTCCAAATGGATTCTTTCAAACTGGACTCTTTGGGTTTGCCCGTCAATTTCAAAAAGCACATGGCCGTTCTTGCCCAAAGGCAAATCTGCCTGGGAAATTTGGTAACCTTTTGGCAAGTCTGGATAAGCATAATGCTTGCGGTCAAATTTGGTCAAAGCCGGAATTTCAAAATTCAAGCTTTGGGCGAACTCAACTGCAAATTTAAAAGCCTGGGCATTGGGTGAAGGCAAAACTCCCGGATGCCCCAGGCATATCGGGCAAACCGCGGTATTTGGCGCAACTTCGGTATCCACGTTAGCGCAGGCACAAAACATCTTACTCTTAGTTTTGAGTTGAATGTGGATCTCCAATCCAATAACAGGTTCTAATGTCATAATCTTTTAAGAAAATCATTGATGTAACCGATTGCCTCTTTCTTGGTTTCTTCTACAGTGTCGTTAGTGTCCAAATACCCTACCACGCTCCCCTGTTTTCTGAAAATATCCGCAAACCAAGGACTTCGAAAACGCTTATCAGCTTTTTTTAGAAAATCCAGTTTTTCAAAAATTGCCTGGTCTTGTTTGCCTAACCTTTTTTGCAAGCGCTGGATGCAGGTCTTGGGCGGACAAACTACGATTAATAATAAATCTGGCCGATGCTTTAAGGTAAATTGGTTGCCTTCCAACTTTAAAAGTTCTTTCAAGGCAATATTGCCCTGGATTGGCTGGTAACAAATCGAGGTAGTCAAGCCTCTTTCTTGAATGACCATTTTACCCATTTCTAAGGCTGGCAAAATGACTTTGGTATACAAAACCAACCTATCCAAGCTAAAAGCTTCGGCCGTAGCTTTAGCTGAATATTCCCGGTTGTTTTCCTTCACGAATTCTTCCCGAATCGCCCGGCCAATCCCATCATAAGTCGGCTCCCCAGACAATATTATCTGATATGTCCTTAATTCTTCCGGTTCCGGCAATGCATGGTGTTTTTTGGAATATTCCCGCAAATCAAAGATTTTCAGACCCTGCTTTTGCGCCCATTCGCCATAAGCATCCACGGCCGTGCCCTTGCCCGACCCATCCAAACCATCAACTATAATGAATACGCCTTTTTTCATACTCCTATTTTATCAGTCCCCTAAGGTATTGACAAAATTCCTTTAAATGTTAATCTTATCCGAAAACCAAAAACTTGAAAACTGAATAATTATCAAAACAAACGGAGGTTAATCATGAAATTCTTCACTCGGGATATGGGCGGTTTGGACAAATTCTCAAAGGTCTGCTCTTGGCTGTATATCCCTTGGCTAATCTTGCTTATTATTTGGCCTGATTTCCGGCATGCTTTAACCACAATCGCCGCTTCTGGCTGGGGCATTGTGTTTTTGATGCTTCTGGCCGTAATCGGCAATTTAATTCCCGGTGTTCCAACCAATCCCGCGCCGATCTTGCTGGGTTTTGCTTGGATCATTTCGCCGACTTATGGCATTCCGAATTTTGCCATATTGGTCATAGCAACCACCGCTGGATCTCTTTTTGCCTATTACTTAGGCCGAAATCTAAAAACACCAAATTTCGTCGTTGGAAATAATGGCTTTGAGGCCGCCAGAGACAGATTTAATCAAGCCAAGTCAAAAGGCCTCCTGATTTTTACCAGCCGCTTTTGGAAATCCGGCGGACTTGGTTATATCAATTATCGTGCCGGGTTTAGGGAAAAACCCACAACCGTGCTTTTTACCGTTTACGCTTTACTCGGCCATGCTATCTGGGTCTGCTTGTACTTTTTTGGCGCTTATGGCATTGGCAAGCTTCTGGGCTAAACAATTGCCCGCACATTTCTAAAAAAACCCTCGGTTTCGATCGGGGGTTTTTGATGTTTAAATTAATAATTACCGCTTGTAAAAATCTTTTGCAAAATCAATTTCCGAAATGCGGATGTGCTTGGCCAAGTTCGGATAAATCGCTTTAACCTGATTATACATTTCTTCGACAATGTATCGGTAAGACAAGTGACCGCCAGAACGTGAACGTAATTCAACCATATGCGTTAATTCCCTAGGATTCATGAAAAATAACGTTCGCTTTTTAGTAGCCAAAGGCAAGATATAACTGGCCTCTTGGGGAAAATCCGCGGACAAAATCCGATAACTGGCAGCAACTTGCTGGCAAATAGTTTCAAAAATATCTAATCCCCCTGCTTCTTCCAAGCCCATAGGCATAGGCGGTGATTCAAAGCCGTGTTCTAGGGTTAAGGGCTGGTGGATTTGCGTACAGATTCTATGCCTTTGCAAGTCCCGGAAAGCGCCAAAGTCCATTAGGGTGTCAAAAATCAAACCGCCGGCTTCAAAAGCCCGGCCCACCACGTCATGGTCGCCCCGATCAGTGGTAGCGGCTTCAATAATTTCTTGGCGTTCGGCTGGACTCAAGCTTTCAATCACTTCTCTAATTTGGCCAAAAGAAAAATGCGTCACTTCATAAAGCAATGTGGTAGCCAGGTCAATTTCCAAATTTTGGCTGGGGTGGAATTTGACTCGCGCTTCATCTGCCAAAACGTGCAAATCACCCAGATATTTAATTGCCAGTTCTTGCATCCGATGACGGGCTTCCCGATTGTAAGGCGTGGGATCTGTGTACTTAATCAGAGTTGGCGCACCTTTGACTTGCAAATTTATCGAAGCGCGAATTTTGGCCATGAGCTCCTGGATTTTTGGATCTGGGTTTTGTTCGCCTTCTTTTAAAAATTCATCGACTTTCAAAGCTTGGGGATTATGTGCTGGTTCAGTGGCTGCCTCTTCCACTTCATGGGCGATTTGTCGGATTTCATCCAAATCATTCTGCTTCATTTTAAAAATTGCCCGACGCAAACTCCTAGCAGAAGTTATCCAGCCAAGATTTGTTAAAGTGGAAGCTGGCAAAACATAGCGGGCAATATCCAAAGACCGAGCCTTGAGTTTGGCTGTATAACCTTTTTCCGTCATGTCAGCTATAAGCGGATATTTATTTTTATAAAACTCCTGCATCAAGTCAGTCAGGTCGTTATAGGCATCAAACATTTTCTCGCAAGTATCTTCATATAGCCCAGTGTGAACCGACGACATGATTGGCACTGGCCGGTAATAGCGCCTGGGCAATTTGGTGCCATCAGGTAAAGCTTGGCGTTCAAAAGAAACATAACGTGTGGATTTCTCCTGATAAGAAGCCAAGCGATGGTCTTCAATGGCTTTGCTGGCCAAAATTGAGACATTTTCACAAGCCAAAGCCACCACGGCCATATCAGCCACGGAAGCGTCGCCATAACCCAAAACCCACTTCTCGTGGAATTCCGCGGATTTTTCTTCGGTCAATTCCGCAATGGTTTCCTTGATGGAAGCTTGGGAGCGGGAATATTTGGCCATGCCCACGGCCAGCACTTCTGGCGCCAAGCCAGTTATGGCAAATATCTCTCGATCATTAGTTTCTATGCTGCCCATGTGCGCATACTTTACTAAACTATAAGAAAGCTGGCAAGACAATAAAAAAGCGGCCTGGGTCAATATTTCAGACCTAGCCGCTTTTTAGCGATCGAAAGCTTAAGGAACTTGTTTCCGGGCAAGGAATTCCCTGCCTTTGCCGACATCGGTACTGATGGGCACACCTTGTTTACAAAGCGGACAATCTGCCTCGTCCCAGGCTTCAAGATTAACGTTAACCAGGGCGTAAAGCTCTGGCACATTACCAATGTCCTTTAGCATAATACCGCCGCGGTTGCACAGCGCGCCAACCCCGATGACATTTCCGCCGAAGGCACGAACTGCTTCTACGACTCTTTTCACGGAGCCGCCGGTGGTTAAAACATCTTCTACCACCAGCACTCGCTTGCCGGCAATCAGCTTGTCATATCCGCGTTTGATGATAAAATCATCGCTTTCGCTGGCTTTATCGGCATACACGCCCATGACTTCAGTTCCTGTCAACATGGTGAGGTGATACGCCGTCCATTGCGAAAGGATGACGCCGCCGACTGCTGGAGAGATCACCAACTCCACGCCTTTGTCAGTAAACTGTTGGGCAATTGCACGGCATAACTTTGATGTTTCCTTAGTATGCGGATATATCGCATCCTTGTTAACATAAACCGAGCCGTGTTTGCCAGAGGTATAGACAATGTGGCTGTTGGTAATTACCGCCGCAACTTTACCAAGAACTTCCAGAACTTCTTGTTCGTTCATGGTGAACGGTGGGATCTCTCCTTCGCCATTGCACTTCCAGCATCTCTCATGGTGCCCTTCTGTTGATGGACCGTAATCTTGTCCTTGGACAACTCTGTCAACGACATATTTCTGGCCTTTTCCCTTACAAACGTCACATTTCACGGTATTGCCTCCTTTATTGTAAAACAGCCGATATTTCTTCGGTGATTTTCATTTAGGCATCGTTGCCCGTATTGCGTCACGCAAGGCTTTGGCTTTATTAACCGCGGCCTGGGCATAATCTTCGCCAGTACTGGCAAAGATTATATCCGAAGAAGAGTTGATTGCAATTGAACCTGGACCTATATAAGCAGCTTTGACTGTTTGTTCAATGAACCCGCCTTGGTTACCAATGCCTGGAATCAGGAACCAGAGCTTGTCGCCAACTATCTCCCGGCAACGAATCAAGTGCCTGTCGTAAATGTGCCCAGAGCCTTTGGGCTCTTCATAAGCCGCGGCCATGACCAGACCGGCGTTTTCAAGAATGCCAAGATCTTTGGCCCATTGAAAAGTCATGATAGCGATGACTTCCCACAACGGCATACGGTTGTCAATAAGCAAATTCTGCACTTCCCGGGCTGAAGGATTGCTGGTGTAGCATAGGCCAACAATCGCCCGGCCTGGATAGCTCTTGTCGACCAAGAACTCCATGCAGTCTTTGCCCATATAGGGCGAAAAGTTCATGCCATCAACACCATCTAGATTAAAATGCGCCACTCGATATCGCTCTTGGGTTCGACCGATATCTCCCCGCTTACAATCCAAAAACACAGGCATATAGGGAAATTCTTTTTTGATAAATTGAATTACTTCTTGCATGGCTTCGCGTCCCCCGGGAATGGCTTCCCAGTGCGCGCTTTGCAGCTTGAACATGCAACCAAAATGCGCTGTAACAAAAACAATATCCTTCATCCAGGTAGCTACCTTCTGCGCTAATAATTGATTGGATGAAGTTGAAAAACAAACAGGCAATTTTTCCGGCATAGGATCCAAACCAACACAAACTAAAGTTTCCTTGCTTATCTGTTGAGCGGCTAAACGCTTCCGAAACCCAATTTCCGCGGCTGTCATTACTCTTCTCCTTGAAAAAGGCTTAGGTTTTCAAACGACCATCTAAAAATTTGCTGCTTCCACCTTAATTTAACCCGAGAAAAAAGTCAAAACCAAATATGCCCATCCTGAACCCCGAAGGGGTGAGGGGTCTTTATAAATATAAACAGATTAGGAGATTGCCGCGCTCCCCCGCGGCCGCGGGGTCGCTCGCAATGACAGATGATTACTTCCCCGTGCTTCCAAAACCGCCTTGGCTTCTTTGGGAGTCTGATAATTCCTGCACCACTTCAACTTGAACGCTTTGGACGGGTTGAATTAACATTTGGGCAATCCTCTCCCCTTTTTTTATTTCTACTGCTTCTTGGGAGGTGTTTAATACCACTATGCCATATTCACCACGATAGCTGGCGTCAATTACCCCAGCCAGGTTGGTCAGTCCTTGCTTAGCGGCCAAGCCTGACCGATCCCAGACCAGACATACATAACCTGGTTCAAATTCCGCGCTAAATCCAAGCTTAAACAAATACCTTTCCCCAGGCTGCAAAACATGATCTTCGCAAGAAAAAACATCCAAACCCGCATCACCTTCATGCGCATATTTAGGCGGTAGTGCTTCTGGATTTAAAATCTTAACTTTGAATTTCATGGCCAAGTTTTTTCATTAATTCATCAATTTGTTTAATTAATTCTTCCGGGGTGCCGTTATTGTCCAAACGGAAATCTGCCAGCGTAATCAGGCTGGGAATTGCCTGCTCAGTTTCAAATTCATGCTGGAGCTTGAAATGCTCCAAAGTTAAATTTTGGTCGCCAACGTTTTCCGGACGTAGTTTGACTCTTTCAAAGCGCTTTTCCAAGCTGGCTTCCACAGCCACAAAAATAAAATCATCACGTTTTCGAAAAAGCTGGTATTCATCTTTATGGCGAAAACCTTCCAAGACGATAAGTTTCTGGTCAGACTGGCTGACATCATTAAGCAGGGTTTCCGCAAAAATATTATTATTATTAAATTCTGAACGCAAATACTTGCCCAAGCTTTGCATGTGTTCGCGGGTAATGGGCTGGTACAAGCGCTTAATGATATCCCGGATCGGATCTGAAAACTTCTTGGTCACCGCTCCATACTTCTTCGCGATATATTCGGTTGCCGTGCCTTTGCCTGCGCCTAGCAGGCCAGTCAAACCAATTATCATGACTTTTCAAGTTTTAATTTATTTTGAGGGGTATATTGGCGGTATTTCACTCCAGCCATATCCAGCATTTTCCTGGCTGCAATCCAGATGTTTTCATCATGATATTTATCTGAAGCAAAAATCACTTCCTTAATGCCGTTTTGGATTATGGCTTTAACGCATTCATTGCAAGGGAAAAGCGTGGCGTACATTTTGCAGCCATGGGTCGATTTATTGGCGTTATAAATGGCATTTTCTTCAGCATGGACCACGTAAGCATATTTCGTCTCTAAAAAATCCCCTTCCCTGGCCCAAGGCAATTCATCATCGCTGGTACTGCGTGGAAAACCGTTATAACCCAAACCAACTATGATATTATTTTCATTGACGATAACCGAGCCAGCCTGGGTATTGGGGTCTTTGGAGCGCTGGGCGATCAATTCCGCCATTAACATGAAACACTCATCCCAAGATAAATAATTTTCTCTTTTATTCATGGTTTTGAACGGTTAGATTTGAACTTTAATCCCCGGCCCCATGGAAGAACTCAGGGTCAAAGATTGGATATAAGTGCCTTTAATTGCTGCCGGTTTTACCCTTTTGACCGCCTCTAAATAACTTTCCGCATTCTCAACCAAGGCTTTGTCTTCAAATCCCTGTTTGCCAATGACTTGGTGCAAATTGCCGGATTCATCGTTCCTAAAGGTCACCTTGCCGCCTGATAATTCCTTCACAGCTTTAGCCACATCAGGCGTGATGGTCTCATTTTTTGGGTTTGGCATCAAGCCCCTGGGACCCAAAATTTTAGCCACCGTGCTTAAATGCTTCATCATGTCTGGCGTGGCCACAACCACATCCGCATCCAAGCCGCCCTTTTCCCTGATTTCTTTAATCAGCTCTTCGCCGCCGACCCTGGCAGCTCCGGCTTTTTCCGCGGCAGTGGCGGCTGGGCCAGTCGCAAAAACCACGACTTTCTTGGACTTGCCCGTGCCATGCGGCAAATTCACCGAGCCCCTGACTAACTGTTCGGCCTTCTTGGGATCAATGCCCAATTTCAAGTGCAATTCCAAACTGCCCACAAACTTGGTGTTTGCAGTCTTTTTTGCTAAAGCCACTGCTTCGGCTAAAGGATAAGACTTGCTCTTATCAATAAGCTTGGCAGCTTCTTTATAACGCTTTGAACGTTTTATCATAGGTTTAATTTCCGCGGTGGCCCCCTTGATAAAGGGATTGCGAATCGTGACTAACGACTCTCCCGCCTAATTAATGATTAAAATTTAACTTATTTGTTTTTTCCGGTCTTTTTGAATGACCAGCCAGTGCAACCAGAATAATGGAATACTGACTAAAAGGAAAGGCATTGAAGTGGCTAAGGTCCTTTGCCAATCATTCTTGTTTTGGTTATCAAGCTCGGTTTGGGCTTGGGTATAATCCGTTTGCCAATTTTGTAATTCCTGTTTGACTTCGGCTGAAAGACTGCATTTATCCGCGCAGGCCAACAATGAACTGACGCCCTGGGTATCGGTAGTTGCTGGCGTTCCAGGCAATTTGACCGGCGTACTTGCTGAGGATTTAGTATTTGCATCTTTAACGACCCAGGTTTTCAAAACCGTATTGATTGTCACACCTGCGGAAATTATGAACATTACCACCGCCGCTAAAGCAACCAGATAAAAATATATCGAACGCAAGGTCTTTGAACCCCGGCTTACGGATTCGCCATTTGCCGAATCATTTGCCTGTTTATAATCTTTTTGGGCGGTCCGAAAATGAAAGAAAAAAATCGGCAAGGCAACAACCAGAAAGGATAAGGCGTTCACTAATCCCCTAGCCCGGTTGGTCTTGGCTGAAGGCTGTTCACGCCAAGCTTTATAATTTTGCTGCCAGTCAGAAATGCTAAGCCGGTCTGAGTCAGTGAGTGAACATTTGTCTTGGCAAGTGACAGCAAAAGCAGGGCTAGCCGAGTCAATCTTTGGCGAAACTGCAAAAATTCCTGGAGGTGTGCCCCGATAAGTAAAATCTGCATTCTTGAAAACGCCTGCTTTAGCCGCGTAATTCAAAAGATAAACACTGGACCCCACTATAAAACCTAAAGCAATTAATGAGACTAAGTAGAAATAAATGCTTCGAATTGTACTGGGGGGTTGTTGCATATCTTTATTTTTCAATAGTGATACCCATATTGCGGGCAGTGCCTTCGACAATTCGCATGGCGCCCGCCAAGTCTTTAGCATTCAAATCTGGCATTTTCTTTTCCGCAATTTCCTTAATTTGCGCTTTCGTCACTTTGCCGACTTTTTCCTGCAAAGGCTTGCCTGAGCCCTTTTCAATCTTAGCGGCTTTTTTCAGCAATTCCGCGGCTGGCGGAGTTTTAAGGATAAATTCATAAGTCCGATCTTCATAAATTGTAATTTCCGCCGGAGTAACTTCGCCCATCCGGTCTTTGGTAGCTTCATTGAATTTTTTGCAGAACTCAGCCAAATTCAAACCATGGGGCCCTAAAGCCGTACCGACTGGAGGCGCTGGATTAGCCTGGCCGCCAGTAATTTGGAGTTTAACGACTGTCTTAATTTTTTTAGCCATAATATTATTTACGAATTACGAACGAATTTTACGAATGTACAAAATACGAATTATAAGACTAAGTTTTGGGTTGGAATTTACGAATTCGTAATTCGTAAATTCGTATCTTTTTTCGTATTTCGTAACTTTAAATTTTCTTAATTTGCAAGAAGTCTAGTTCCACCGGTGTTTCCCGTCCAAACATGGAGACTAATACTTTAACTTTTCCACGAGCTTCGTCAATTTCGGCAACCTTGCCTTCAAATTCCTTGAATGGACCATCAGTGATCTTAACTGGTGTGCCAACCATTACATCAATCTTGAATTTCGGTTCAGCCACACCCATGCGCCTTTGCATTTCCTTAACCTCTTCATCTGATATTGGCGTAGGCGTAGTGCCGGTGCCGACAAAACCAGTGACATTGGGGGTATTACGGATAACATACCAAGAATCATCCGTAACGATCATTTCCACCAAAACATAACCAGGAAAAATCTTTTCGGTGACGACCCGGCGCTTGCCGTTCTTGATCTTGATCTTGTTCTCGGTTGGAATGAGGACGTTAAAAATCTTGTCTTGCATGTCCATGGATTCGATTCTTTGCCTTAAATTCCTGGAGACATTTTCCTCATAGCCAGAATAGGTGTGCAAGACATACCATTTACGGCCATATTGGACTGTTTGTTTTGGCATATATTAACGGGTTATCTAGCAAATAATTTCTCTAAGCCAAAGGTTAGGCCTAAGTCTAAAAGGCCTAAAAAAGCGGCCACAGCCAAGGAAACGCCAATAACTACCAGGGTGTCCCGAACAGTGTCCTTGCGGGTGGGCCAAGACACTTTTTTGAGTTCTTCGTAGGATTCTTTGAAATATTTCGTCAGCCAATTAGCCATTTTTACTGAATTTTAGGAGAATTGTGATTCTTAAAAACCGCCCGCTCGGGCGTGATGTGGATAATTTAACACCTATACTTAAGGTTGTCAACCAAACGAAAAATAGCCACATTTAAATCTATTTGTCATAAGGTAAAAGTCGCGCTATGCTGGTAATCTGGACTTGAGGATGGCTAACCCATCTTAAATTTATGACCTCAAAAACCTCTCAACAACCAAACAACTCTGAAATCATGGAGGCAATTCATGTTTATTCGACATCGGTTGACAGACAGTTGCAAGATATCCAAACTAAAATGGCTACCTTAGTTACCAAAGACTATCTTGACCAGAGGCTTATGCACTTTGTCACAAAGGATTACTTGGATGACAAATTATCTGACCTCCGCGGAGACTTGGTGGTGCTCACGCGAAAAGAAGATACCAAACTCCATGCTTTGGTTGGCATTCTCCACGATAAAAATGTCATTGATGATTCTGATGTTCGAAGAGTTGAACGATTAGAACCGTTTGCAAGATAAAAATTTATTAACTAAAATCCCGCCAAGTAGCGAGATTTTTTATATACTTAAAATTATTTTTTACCTATCATCCTAAACCCCTCACGAATGTCGATTAAAAGCAGGCCGGACGCATATGTAACCGCCTGTTTTTGAGTGTCATTAAGAGATGATAATAGGATCGTGCTGAAAATTAGCAGCCAACCGTGAAAGTGTTATATATTAATTTCACTCAAACAAACCTACTAATATGTGCTACCAACAAGTCGCAATATTCTTCGACGTCATTAAAAGGCGCTGGAAATCCGAATCTCAACAATAGTGAGATAAGTGAATCAAAATCGGAATTTTTACCTTTATGTAAACTCATTTTCCCTGATCCCTCAAGTGCTTTGAATACTGCATCGCAATACGCCTTATCGCAGCCAAGCATATTGTATGCCTCATCAACCCAAACGAAATTGCCACCTATAACTTTGAACTTAGCTTTAACTTCCTGAAGAAGTATTTGCCTTTTGGGATATTCAAAGTCGCCTTCAATTACTGGTATTGCTGCTTTTCCAAATTTAAATGTGAAACCTGTACCGGGTACACTAGCAACATACTCATCCCAATGTTCAACTGCTTTATTACGATAAAAACGTATCCTCGGATAATTAGGTATATCTCCACAGCCAGGAAAATGTATGGGCAGGACGCGATTTAATTGATATAACACACTCACAAAACTGTTAAAACTTAATATCACATTAGATTGATCGGCAGCGTGATCAAGAGCTGCGATAACAAATGGTACTTCTGTAGTACCTTTCATTCTTTCTTGACGTTTCTTTACCTCGTCTGCGACTTCCACTAATGAAATATAGGCGGATCTCAATAATCTAAGTTGCTGAATTATAAAAATTTTACCGTCTATCACGTTTACAGATTTTGATCCACCAACAGGATGCCAGACTTTACCTTGTAAATTGATAATCAAACTATCAAATGGAGACACTGAAAAATTTAGATTTAAAGAAGAGTGAAAAATGATCTTAGTATTATTTTAATATTTATACCACTTTCCCCACCCTTCTGCCCGTCTCAGCTACACTTATTCAATAAGATTCGGGAGCTTAGCTCGGGATAAAATAATTTTAAATGTCGAGGTTTTTGACTGATTTTGCATGCGTCTGGATAAAGCGTTTTCGAGGCGCCACTTCATTGCCCATTAACATGTCGAAAACCTGGTCAGCAGCTTCGGCATCATCTAAAGTTACCAACTTCATCATACGTGTTACCGGGTTCATGGTGGTTTCCCAAAGCTGGGTCGGGTTCATTTCGCCTAAGCCTTTATAGCGCTGGATGTTCAATCCGCTGCCTGTGGTTTCAATGACATTGCCCGATTCGTCTGGTGCAACTGGCGGTTCAACTGCTTCAGCTTTTTTGCCCTTGGCTGGTTTAACCGGCTTGGCTGCGATTTTAGCTTCAAACTCTTTTTTTACTTTTTCCAGAGCGTCTTCATTAAAAACGTATTTGAAGTCCTTGCCTTTTTGCACGCGGAAAAGCGGAGGCTGGGCAATGTATAAATGGCCGGTTAAAATCAGCTGGGGGAAATACCGGTAGAACAAAGTCAACAGCAAAGTCCGGATATGCGAACCATCAACGTCCGCATCAGTCATAATAATAATGCGGTCATAGCGCAAATCCTCAAGCCGGAATTGTTCGCCAAAATTCGTACCCATGGCAATGATCAAAGATTTGATTTCATTATTGGCAAGCATTTTGTCTAACCTGGCTCTTTCCACGTTCAGAATTTTTCCGCGCAAAGGTAGGATAGCTTGGAAATTTCGGTCTCTCCCCTGTTTGGCGCTGCCGCCGGCTGAATCGCCTTCCACCAGGTACAGTTCGGAATTTTTCGGGTCTTTGGATGAACAATCAGCCAATTTGCCCGGCAAAGCAAAACCATCCAGAGCGCCTTTGCGCAAAACAGTATCACGAGCGGCGCGGGCTGCCACTCTGGCCCTTTGGGCTAAAACGCATTTGCCGATTATGGCTTCGGCATCCCGGGGATGCTCTTCTAAATAAATTTCCAAAGCTTCGGCCATCACGCCTTCCACCGCGGGTTTGACTTCGGCATTGCCTAATTTGGCTTTGGTCTGGCCTTCGAATTGCGGTTCCCGGACTTTTACGGAAATAACGGCTGTACAGCCTTCCCGTACGTCTTCCCCGCCTAGGTTATCATCTTTCTCTTTTATATAACCTTGCTTGCGCGCATAGGAATTCAGCTGCCGGGTCAAAGCTCCCCGGAAACCCATCAAGTGCATACCGCCTTCCGTGGTAAAAATATTATTGGCAAAACTGAAAACCGTTTCCTTATAATCATCCGTATATTGCATGGCAACTTCCACCTGGATATTGTTTGATTCTTTGTCAGCATAGAAAACATTGTCATGCTTCTTTTCCTTGTTATGGTTCAAGTGCTTCACGTAGCTGGCAACGCCGCCCTCAAAGCAAAAAGTATAACTTGGCGCGTTTTGACCCCTAGGCACTGGCAAGCGTTTATCGATTATTTTGATTTTAACGCCTTTGGTCAGGTAAGCCTGCTGGCGCAAATGGTCCTTAATGGTCTGCAAATTAAATTCTAAAGTTTCAAAAATTTCCGAATCTGGCTGGAAAATAATAGTCGTGCCAGTGCCCCGGGCTTTGCCCACTGGTTTGGCCTTGAATTGGGCTTTGCCCCTTTTATATTCCTGCGCCCATAACTTGCCATCGCGCTTGACTTCCGCCCGCATATAAATTGACAAAGCGTTGACGACTGAGACGCCGACGCCATGTAAACCGCCGGAAATTTTATAACCGCCTTCGCCGAACTTGCCGCCAGCATGAAGAACAGTTAAGACAGTTTCTAAGGCTGATTTTTTAGTTTGCTTATGGATGTCAACTGGAATGCCGCGGCCGTCATCTTCCACAGAAACCTTATGGTCAGGCATTAATATTAAAATGATATTCTTGGCATGGCCGGCCATGGCTTCATCCAAACAGTTGTCTACGACTTCCCAAACCAAATGATGCAAGCCTTCAGTGGAAGTGTTGCCAATATACATGCCTGGCCTCTTGCGGACCGGCTCCAAACCCTCCAAGACGGTTATTTGCTTGGCTGAATATTCAGAAGATGGGGATTTTTTTGTCATAACTATTCAACTTTAATTTAAGTAATTAAATGCTATTAATTCGTAATTCATAGACTTAAGAACAAAATTCTACCTCGAATTTTTGCCTTAGCGCCTCCTCTCACCCGCTTCCTGCCCACCGTACTTCGCCTGCGAAGGCAGGCGGGCGCGGACCCTCTCCTGCCAGAGGAGAGGGCGTGTTGAGCATTCCCCTCTCCCCAATGCGGGAGAGGGTGGCCGAAGGCCGGGTGAGGGGTTAGTTAATTATCAATATTATTTTAAATTTTTGGGGTTTATTAAATTAATTTCTTAATTCTGCGCCAAAAGTTTTTTTGGCTTCCTGGGCTATCTTTTCAACAATCTTTTGGACTTCTTCGTGAGTCAAGGTTTTGCCTGGCGACTGGAAAGTGATTTGGAAGGCCACGCTTAAGCGGCCATCCGGCATTTTAAAGCGGTCAAAGCCCCGGACTGACAAAATAAGCGGATCAATATTTCTAATAATCCTAACCAGTTCAACATAGGCAACAGATTTTGGCAAGGCAAAAGCCAAATCCCTTTGCACGGCTGGATACAAGGGTAAAGATTTGGCCCGTTTAATAACCCTTAAGGCTTTGGCTAATTGGCTTAAGTCAATTTCGCAAAAGGCTGCGGGCTTCTTGATTTTTACCAATTCCAGGTATTTCCTGGCTACCTGTCCGATTATGCCAATTGGTTCATTGCCAACCACAATCCTGGCTGAAGTGGAGGTAGAAGCATGGATCCTAATATCCTTAAAGCCAAAATAGGTAAATAAATCCTCCAGAGCGCCCTTGATCACCAAATAAGGTTCAGGATTTTTTTGCACACAAACCATGCCCAACATAACTGGTTCATCCGGCAGTTTCTTGTTTTGGTCTTGGGGCCAAAAAACCTTGCCGATTTCAAAAATTTTCAAATTATCCCGAGTGATGCTTGCTCGGCCGGCAATTTCCAAAATTTGGGGCATAATCGAGCGGCGCATTAATTCCTGGTCTGGGTTTAAGGGGTTGGCCAAGGCCACGTGCGTTTGGTCAGCTAAATCAAAATTACTGGCGGTTTTTTTACTGTAAAAACTATAAGTTGAAACTTCGGTAAATCCGCCTATCACCAAGCGGCGCCTTACTAGCGTGGAGAAGACTAAGTTACTGGGTTGCTGCCGGATTTTTTGCGGGGTTAAAGGCAGGCTGGGCGTAAAAGTATTGTAATCCATTAATCGCCCGATTTCTTCTACTAAATCAATTGGTGTTGATAAATCGAGTCTAAAGCTTGGCGGGCTGACTTTAAATTTTTTACCAGTAACCAAAACCTTGCACTGCAAAGCTGTAAGTTTTTGTTTGGCCAAGCTGGGACTGACTTTAACACCCAAGATTTTTTCCGCATATTCCAAGTCCAACAAAATTGGCTTGGGTTTGAAAATTGATTTTTGTCCGGCTATAACCTGGCCTTTTAAAATTTTACCGCCAGTCCATTGAACGATTAAATCCGCCACTCGATCCACAGCTTCAATTGCAACATTCGGGTCAATCCCCTTTTCAAAGCGCGTGCTGGCTTCTGATCGCAAGGTCAAACGATTGGCGGTTAACCGAATGCTTGTGGGATCAAACCTGGCTGATTCGATTATGATATTTTCCGTTGTCTGGCTGACTTCAGTTTCAGACCCGCCCATCACGCCGGCAATGGCAATAGGATTTTTGCCGTCAGTAATTAAAATGTCATTGATCTGTAAATTTCGGTTTTGGCCATCTAAAGTTTTGATTTTTTCATTAGCCTTCGCCTTCCTGACCACAATTTGTTTAACCTTATCTGCATCAAAAGCATGTAAGGGCTGGCCAAGTTCCAGCATGACGTAATTCGTGGCATCAACTACGGCATTAATCGGACGCATGCCGCACGCTAACAGCCGTGCTTGGACATAATCTGGCGAGTTTGTTAATTTAATGCCTTTTACAGTTCTAGCTACATATTGTGGACAAGCCTTAGTGTCCTGAATTTTTACTTTTAACTGATTTTTTTCTGATGATTCTTTTAATAAACCTTTAAGTGATTTTAGCTTACCGCCAGTCAAGGCAGCCACTTCCCTGGCCAAACCCCGGATTGATAAGCAATCACCCCGGTTCGGCGTGATATCCAATTCCAAAACCGTTTCGGGTTTGGCTAGCCATTTGCTGGCCGGTTCACCAATTTCAGCCGATTTATCCAAAACAATTATGCCGCTGTGGTCAGTACCAATACCCAACTCATCCTGGGCGCATATCATGCCATCAGATTCCACCCCGCGGATATTGGCTTTTTGCAGTTCCCGGCCATTAGCCAAAACCGTGCCAGGCATGGCTACGCAGACCTTTTGCCCAGCTGCCACGTTCGGCGCCCCACAGACAATTATCCTGGGTTCTCCTTTGGGTTCTAATCTGACTTTGCAAACCTTTAAACGGTCAGCATTGGGATGCTTGTTGGCTTCCAAAACTTCACCCACGATTACCCCAGTCACTTCTGGCCCAGTTTCAATTTTTTCAACCTCTGAACCGGACAAAGTCAAAACCTGGCTAAGTTTTTGCGGACTTAACCTAAGAGCGACAAATTCTTTTAGCCAGTTTAGAGGTATTCGCATAATTTATTTTAGGCTGCCATAGCTGATTCAGCCACGGTTGGATTCAGGGATTCCAATATTCTTGCTAATTGATAAGATGCTGATTCGGGTTTGCCATCAAATTTTGTTAAATGTTTATTTAATTTTTTTTCAAAGTTTGTTCGAAAATAATATGACGATCTGTCTTTAACTAATAAAAAGGCATGAAATAATTCGATATCTTCTTGGGAAAAATCATCCTCCTCTTGAATCCCTCTGATATAACCTTGAGTGTTATAGACATATTCAGAAACACTAGCTTTCCAGGTTCTTATTTCATGTCTCAATTTAGCTAAAAATTCTTCTTCTTTTCCAGTTAATTCCATTTCCTTTTCCAATACTAAATCTTCCGGCTCTGGCTTGATATCCAACTCCTTATCCTCAATATCTTGAATATCTCGCTCAACTTCTTCTAAAGTTTTTTCTTCCATATGTTTTTTTAATTAATAATTAATTAAATTGTTCTAAAAATCTTAAATCGCCCGAAAGGAACAAGCGGATATCATGGATGCCATAAAGTAGCATGACCATTCTTTCCACGCCAATGCCAAAAGCAAAACCGGAATATTTGTCCGGGTCGGCTTTCATGTTTTTTAAAACTTTGGGATGCACCATGCCTGCACCCAGCATTTCCAGCCAGCCGGAATGCTTGCAGACTGGGCAGCCGTTGCCGCCGCAAAGCAAGCAGGACATGTCGATGTCCAGACCCGGTTCCACGAAAGGATAATAATGCGGCCGTACCCGGGTTTTGACCTTGCCAAAAACATGCTGCAAAAAGGCATCCAGGGTGCCGATCAAATCCGTGAGATGGATATTCTTATCAATGACCAATGCTTCAATCTGGGTAAAGGTGGTTTCGTGCCCAGCATCCGTGGCTTCATGCCGATACACGCGGCCAGGCACAATTATATGCACCGGTGGTTTGTGGGTTTCCATATAGCGGATCTGGACTGGCGAAGTATGGGTGCGCAAGAGAATCTGTGAACTTTGGGGCTGGATATAATAGGTATCCCAAAGGTCCCGGCTGGGATGGTTCGCAGGGATATTCAATAAATCAAAATTATACTGACTGTATTCAACATCCGGCCCTTCAACTACGTCATAGCCAAAGCTGGAAAAAAACTTTACCGCATTTTCTAAAAAAGCCGAGATCGGATGGACATGCCCGATGTTTGGTAAAATACCCGGCCAAGTCGGGTCAAAATCCGTTGAACTACTGGTTTGATTCTGAAATCTTACTTTGGCCTGATCAAAAGCTTGTTGCAGCTTACTCCGGGTTTGATTGGCTATGGTGCCAAGGCCCGCTCTTTCATTCGCTGGTAAATTTGGTAATTCAGAAAGTAATTGGGCAAACTTCCCTTTCCTGCCTAAAACGCCATAATATAAGTTTTGTAAATCTTCCAGACTCTTAAGGGTTTGGATTTTATTTAGAGTTTCCTGAAATAATTTTTCAATCTCTTGCTTCATCGAGTTTGCCTTTCCACGGTGCTATCTTGGGCTAAGAAAAAACCTTCCATGAGAATGAAAAATAGGGCTAGAGGAATAACATTCCACCAAGCTAACCAGCGTACGGTTTGCAAAACCAAAAGTGCTTCCAAAAAAATTGCGGTTACCACACCTTGGCGGGTTGAAGTCCGCAAGACCCGGAATAAGACCGGATCTTTGCCGAATAGCGCCCTGACTGCAAAACCGAACAAGGAAAAGGTGCCGGCTGCGGCAAAACCTAAAGTTACGGCAAAAGCGGTGACCGTCACGATTTGGTTGCTGTCAGGATTCAATTGCGTGAAAACAATTGCCCAAGCTGCCCAAAAAATCAGGGTGGCAATGGTGAAAATAATTAAATAACTTTTTAAGCTCATAAGATAATGAAAAAAATTTATTTCTACTACCCTCCTTTGCTCCGACCTTCGCTGAAGCTCCAGTCGGCAGGAAAGCTTCGGAGGGTTTATCCGCCAAAAAACTATAGCGCAATCCGCCGAAGCTCTTGTAGTCTGTATATATTGAAGTAGGTCTTAAAATAATACTTCTTTATAACTTGAAAAATTTAAAGTTAGTGCGAAGGCGGATAATAAAAAATAAGGCTCTGTTTGCCTTATAAATATAACATATTTATAGCGTTTTTGCTAGTGATTTTTTCGCAAAAAAACTAGGGTTTTCCCTCCAAATCTTTATACTAAAAACCTCAATCTTTCAACCAAATTTACCTCAATTTTTTGATTTATAGCTTCAACTATCTTTGCCTCTCGCAATTTAATTTCCTGCCCAATTACCGACGAGGTAACTGAAATAGTCAGGGTCCGGTTTTTTAAGTACAAAGCCTTGGTTTTTTCATTGAATTCTGGCCCAAAAATTTCCTTGATTATCTGCGAAAAAATATCGATGACGCGTGCGCCATCAACTTGGTTTTGCAGGCCCGAGGATTGGATATTCCGATTTAAGGTATATTTTATCGGGGTAAAACCCATAAGGCCAAATTCCTCCTTTCAGCCTTAAAATAGCATGGAAGGGTTGGTTTGTCATTTTGAACTAACCTTACAAATCTTCTTCTCCAACTTCAACCAACTTGGGTAGCACGCCAGTACCAGTAACTTGAAGGTTCCACAGCTTACTATAAACGCCTGGATGCTTAACGAGCAATTCGTCATGCGTACCAGTTTCAATTATTCGACCAGCATCCATAACCACTATCCGATCCATGGCGCGAATAGTAGAAAGCCGATGCGCGATTGCCAGTACAGTCTTCCCAGCCATGAGCTTGGCGAGAGCCGCCTGCACCAGATGCTCGGATTCCGAATCTAGGCTTGAGGTTGCTTCATCCAGCACGAGGATTGGCGAGTTCGCCAACATAGCACGGGCAATAGCCACGCGCTGGCGCTCTCCGCCCGAAAGTTTAACTCCGCGTTCACCCACATAAGTATTATATTGATCAGTGAACGTCTGGATGAACTCATGGCAATGTGCCGCTTTAGCCGCTTCAATTACTTCTGCATCTGAAGCATCTGACTTGCCGTACCGGATATTTTCCATGAGCGAGCGGTGGAAAAGCACAACATCCTGCGGTACTACGCTAATGCTTCGACGTAAGCTTTCCTGCGTAACTTTAGAAATATCTTGATCGTCAATTTTTATGTGCCCGCCCGAGAGATCTTGCAGTCGGAGCAGTACCTGCACCACTGTAGACTTCCCCGCCCCAGACGAACCGACCAGCGCGATATGTTCGCAGGGTGCAATTTCCAAACTAAATCGGTGCAGTATGCGTCGGGTTTGCTGATAATTAAAATCAACCTTATCAAAATGAATTATACCCTTTGAAACCACTAATGGTTTGGCCGAACGCACGTCTGTAACTTCCAGCGGTGTCTGTAAAACCACCGTCATCTCATCGGCGTCTGCCAAACTCTCGTAAATATTCCGCGCCACGCGGCCGAAATCCCACAACCGGTTGAAGAGAACCAATATGTATGACTGGAAAAGTACGAAGTCGCCGAGCGTCAAAATGCCTTGCTTCCACAGGTGGATAATAAGTACGAATCCGCCAATTTCCAATGACAACATAAGGAAGCTTTGGATAGCATCAAAAATACCGCTAATATTCCAACTCAGCATGTACAGCCGGCGCTGCGCGCCCATGGCGCGGCTGAAACGCCGCACCTCGCGCAGGAAACCGCCGAAGAGCGTTATGGTGCTGTAATTCGTAATAGTATCTGCCAGGACAGCCGTGGACTTTGTCTCAGCCGTGGAACGCGCCAGATCGTATTTAAGTTTGTACCGAATAAAAAAAGCTTGAGCGCTCAGGAAAATAGCCAACCAAACAAAAATAACCAGTCCGAGGGTGGTGTTACGCTGGAATAAAACTACACAAATGGCGATTAGGCTGGTGATCATTGGAATGATGCGCCAGAAGATGTCATCTGATACTTTCTCGAATGCGCGGGAAAACCACTTAACTTTTTTCACCAACGAACCCACGAAATTGTTAGCGAAAAAACTTACTGCGTGCCGGTGCAATGCGGCAAAACACATAGTACTTAGGTCGTACATTACCTTGCCCTGCACCACGATTGATGTGAAAGTTGCTAAGCGATACATTGCCCAACCAAATAACTCCAAAGCCCCGATTGTGATGAGGACTTGAAGCAATTGTCTGGCAATACCGCCTCGGTCTGGCCCGGCCTGCGAGAGAATATCGAAAAACTTCTTGAAGAAAAGCGGTTGGATGACTCCTGCTATGGCCGCCAAGATGATCGCGGCCAATGCAAATACCACGGTCAAGGGGTACCGTTTAACATGCTGCCAATATATGCGTAATGTAATTGAAGTATGTTGAGACATAAGGGAAATAAAACGGCACAAACTCCCCTCCAGGAGGGATGTTTGTGATTCGTCGAAATTTATTATAATGACTCGCTTTGTTTAAGTCAAACCTACAACAATTTCTGCGCGTCTAACCAACCACTTAACTGGCTTTTAATTCTGACATAACCTTTGTAATTGATGGAAGTGCCGATATGGATTCCCAAATGCAAATGTTTTCTTTCGCCGTCAGTTTCGGAAGAATAACCTTTACCCAAAACCCCAATTTTATCTCCGGCTTTAATTTGTTGGCCGACTTTTAAATTGATACTGGCTAATTTTAAATGCCCATATAAAATTGTTACCGCTTGATTATTTATAGTGGCACTTTGAATCAAAACCCCGCCATAACCCGAAACATATTGCTTGACCAAAACCTTGCCATTAACCACTGCAGAAATTGGCACATCAATATTCGCTTCACTGGCTAAGGTTTCAAAATCCACACCCGTGTGATAACCCGTAAACCTTTCAGGTTGAACTGGCGAAGTTTTCGGGGTGATGTAAATTCCAAATGGCTTTTTGGTAATTCGGGATAAGGCGTTGGAGATTGGCGGAAGTAAAACGCTTTGACTGGAATTGGTGTTTAAATTTTGATTCTGATTAGCGCTTGATTGATTAGTTACTGGTTGATTTAAATTGCTATTTTCATTTAAGACTACTTGGTTGGAATTTAAATTTGCATTTGTATTAATCTGATTCAAATTTGCTTGGTTGTTTAAACTTTTTTTACCAAGCACAACAAAAAGCCCTCCGGCTATTATAATTGGTATTAATATAAACCAAAATCGTTTCATGCAATGTAATACAGTTTTAGTAAATACTTCTTACGCATGAGATTGCTTCACCACTCGCTTCGCTCGGGTTCGCAATGACAGAGTGTGGACAATTGTAATTAACGTACTCCTGGCAATAGCGGACACCTACACCCACTTACCACAACCATCCTCACCCTATCCGTCTATAGTAAATACTTCCGAGCTTTTTAATTATTGTTATTAAGAAGATATGTTTCTTCTAAACGATCGTATTCCTGATCGTACTCTTTTTCCCAGGCTTTTCTATCAACATCTTTCCACACAGTGTGGTCAGCACATTGAGTCGCAATAGCTTCCACAATCGGTTGTAATTCTTTTACTCCAGCTCCACTTTTAAATTTTGCTTCCAATTCATCCCGTAATTCAACTACATTATCTTTTCCCTCTTCTTGAGACATGTTTCTTTCTTCTGGATTGTTCATAGTATTTTTAATTAATTATAGAAACTTATTTGAATCCTATCATTTAGCCTTCTTTAGTCAAACGACTTATTGCTTGGTTATTACTTAAATCCTAACATAAAAACCTCCCCCTAACCCCCTGGAGGGCTAGTTCCGAAAACTCCTCCCCTTAGTAAGGGGAGGGTTTGGGCGGGGTAAACTATCCCCTCCATCTATCTTCGCAAATTCCCTGAAAGTCGCAATGAACGCAAACGTGCTTAGCGGGTGTCGCCACAAAATCACTTTTCAATATTTCTGTAATTGTTTCAGAAATTTCCGCCTTGGTTTTTTCAATGGCTTTTTCGTCAACTTCGTAAGAATATGGTTTTTCTATGGCTAGATAAATATAAGTAAGTTTAACTGGATTTAATTTCAAGGCTTCCCTGGCTGCCATGGCGTAAATATGCAACTGTTCCAACTCCGCATCCTTTTCCTCTTCCGGCGGCCTTTCTGAAGTTTTATAATCAATTATTTCAATACCACCAGACACGGCATCAATCCGGTCAATCTTACCCTTTAACATTTGACCATTGATGGTGATGGTAAAACCCTTTTCCAAATCAATCGGTTTGGGCCAAGGTGTGGGCAAACTGTCATAAAATCTTTTCAAGAATTCAATACCCCGTTTTTTATATTTCTGCTTTTGTTGAGCATCTTCATACCAAGAATCAATCCAAGCGCCTTGATAAACCTGCTGTAATTCTGACCAGCTGACTAAAGGTTCTTGGCTTTCAGTTTTTTTATCGACTTGGTTGCCGAACAAATCCTGCTGGCCGGCATTAGCCCGTTCTTTGACCAATTTGAAAAAATTTAAAAGTGTGGTGTGAATGGTTTGGCCAAAACTGAAAGAGGCTTTGCCTGGGGTTGGAATTTTTAAAAGGTGCGCGTATTTGTATTGCTTGGGGCATTTTTCAAAAGCTTTCAATTGAGTAAAACTGAAATACGGGGGCATGATTTTGCGCAATAACTCCAAATTATTCTCTGGTTTGCTTGGACCGTTTTCGGGCTTTACTAATAAATTTGATTTTAATTTAAAGGCTTTTGGTGTAAGGCCTAATTCTTCCATAAACCGAGAGGGCTTTTTCTTGCGTGTACCGCCATAATCTTCAGCCCCGGTGAAAAATACACCTTGTTTGGCTCGGGTAATACCGACATAAAATAAACGTCGTTCTTCCTGCAAATGCCAATCCCCTTCTGGCAACTTTTCCCTGACTAGGTCAACTGGCAATTCAATTGCCTCTCGCCTTTCAATGGTTGGGAATCTTTTGTCGACCAAATTTACGATAAAAACATAGGGAAATTCCAAACCTTTGGAGCCATGCACAGTCATGATTTTTACGGCTTCGGGTCCTTGTTCCCATTCTGGCGGTTTCAGACTGCCGCTGTCCCCGGCTTCTTGGGCAAAAGCTAATTCTTTCAAAAAATTCCCGACTGTGGGTTCAGCATGCCGGATTTGGAAATTATGAAAAATTTGAAAAAGTTGATTGACATAATTTACCTGTTCCAAATGTTCAGTATCGGTTTTGCTGGTGACGTTTTTCAACAAACCAGAATCTTCCAAAAATTTCAAAGCCACTTCACCGATAGGTTGGGTCCGGGCCATTTGCGCATGCTTTGCCAGCCAAGCCAGTAATTTATCAATGCCAATTACGGTTTCGGGCTTAAGGCCATTTAAAAACCTGGCGGATTGGACAATCTCGTAAAGTGACTTGGTTTCCCGCCTGGCCATGGCCATTAAAGTCATGACATCGGGCAAAGGAATTTTTAAGATTGGTAAGGTCAAAAGCCGATACAGGCTTGGGGTTTCGTGGTAATTACCCAAGAGCTTAAGGTAATTCAAAATATCCAAAATAATCGGTTGGCGGTATAACCCGGCCGAAGCCAAGAATTGGAAAGGGATTTCCACGGCTTTTAATTTTTGGAAGATCGGCGTGGCACTGTCATTAGCCCTAACTAAAATGGCAAAATCATTGTAAGATATTTTTTCTTTACCAGACTTTTTAATTTCCAGAATTTTTTCAATTACGGCCAAAACTTCCTGTTCCAAAGTGGGCATGAGCCAATATTCTATCAAGCCTTTATCTTTGGTTTGGGCAAGTAATTTCTTACTTATCATCGGTCCAGGATTTTTACTCTTGGCTGATTTTTTACCACCTAACTGCACCTCCAAGCGGTTGGGGTTATTGTTTTGGATGAATTCATAAGACAAATCCAAAATGTTTTGGGTACTACGGTAATTTTCAGTCAAAACAATTTCTTTGGTCTTGGGGAAGTCTTTTTTAAAAGCCAAGATATTGGCCACCGATGCCCCGCGGAATTTATAAATGCTTTGGTCATCATCCCCGACTACCGTCAAATTGTTAACTGGTTGGGCTAAAATTTTTACCAGTTCGTATTGCGCCCAGTTGGTGTCTTGGAATTCGTCAACCAAAATGTATTCGAATTGCTTCCGGTATTTATTTAATATTTTGGGCCGGTTTTGAAAAAGATACAAGGCTTGAGTAATCAAATCGCCAAAATCCAAAGCACCTTTTTCAAAAAGCAATTGCTGGTAAGTATGGTAAGCGTTGGCGATTTCATTAATACGTTCCGATTCAACAATCTGATCAGTTTCATCTTCGGTTTTCTTTTTTCGGCGGAGATCCACTTGTGCACCTTCTTCTTTTGATGAAACCTCTTGTGGAGCGACGTCCCGCCGGTGTTTTGCCTTTGAATTTATGGCGGGACCATGCACCTGATCCAAATCTAACTTTAATTTTTCCGCATATTTCAAATATTCCTCGGGCCGAATGGCTTCGTCCTTGCAGCGGGAAAAATGTTTGATCAGGCTGGCCACGAATTTGGTGGGATTGCCCAAAGGCCGGTAATAATTCAGTTCGAACTTATCCAGATTTTCCCGCATCAAAATGGCTTGGTCAGTTTCATCCAGCAACTTGAAATCCGGCACCAGACCAATATCCAAGGCATGATCCCGCAAAATCCTTTCGCAAAAAGCGTGAAAAGTGGAAACCCACAAATCCACGTAACCCATGGGCAGTAATTTATCCACCCGCTCTTCCATTTCCCCCGCGGCCTTATCCGTGAAAGTTAAGGCTAAAATATGGTCAGGCTGGATTTTTTGATCAGAAATCAGCCAAGCCAAACGCTGGGTAATAACCGTGGTTTTACCCGTGCCTGCCCCAGCTACAATCAAGAGCGGCCCACTTTTATGGGTGATGGCCTGCTTTTGCGCAGGATTTAAAGATGACATTAGGGCCATAAAGGTATTTTAGTATATTCGTAACTAAAAAGAAAAAACCCGGCCAAAACGGTCGGGTTTAAGATTGGTATCTAGCTTTGCTTGTAACGGAACGACCACAACCAAGTGGTGATCGGTAAAACAAGAAGCATTGCTAATGCGGAATACACATGAGTTGCATGGCTCAGGAAAATTATCCAAGCCGATATTCCAAGACCAACGCAGCCAGGAATAGTGCAAAGATCCATAAAGCTGAAATTTGCAGTGGAGCCATAACAACCCATTGCTCTTTCAAAAATCCAACCAAATAACACGGCAATGGATAAACTCGCACTCACTCCGGCTGTCACATTAAGCAGGGTCAAAGCTACCAGCATGGGGCCAATAAATAAGCCAATAAAAAGCCCAACAAATAAAAACATTACCCCTTGTGCCAGATAAAATGATTGGGGCCTGCTTACTTGCCACGCACTTTCCCGAGGTTTAGTTTCCAAAGCTACCATTTTATACCTTCCTTTTGTTTTGTTTTATCTGTTTTTTGATACAATAAATTAGCACAAAACTATATTCCTGTCAATATTAGTACCTAAGAAAAGTTATTTAGGCGAAAAGTATTCTTTAATTTCCACTTCACCAGTGTGGGAAATTTTGATGTAAGTCGGATCGTGTTCGCCTGTCCAACAGCCAGTGTTGTAATACATTATTCCGTCTTGTAAAAAATTTTCAGAGATGTGGGTGTGACCACATAAAACCCCATCAACTTGATACTGTTTTTCTTTAGCATATTTAATAATGCCTTCGGCTACTGACTTGTTAATCCTGAGCCAGGTTTTGCTTTTATCTTTGATGAACCGGCTTAAATGATGTCTTTTACCATCAACTTTCTGGATAAAATTATAAATTTTTGTGGGAATTTTACTGAGATACGGCCAATCATTTACCCATTTGTCAAATTGGTCGCCATGCATTACCAAAAATTTCTTTTCCCCAATCTGGCACAAAAATTCTTCATGCACGGCCACGCCGACTAATTGCGACATTAAATTCACGATGGCGCTATCATGGTTGCCCCGGATCCATACTACCTTTGCATTGCTCCGCCTGTCATTTATCCGACGGATAAGTCCAATGATTTTCCATTCAAATTTGCCAAATTTAGAAAAATTCAAATCATTAAAAATGTCGCCTAGTAAAATTAGTTGGTTGAATTTATACTCATGCCTAGTGATTTGTTGGCTGGCTAAAAAATTATAAAATTCTTCAGCCCGGCTTAAGCGTGAACCTAAGTGCAGATCGGAAACTAACAGGGTATGAATTTTGTTTGTTGGGTCTTGATTGCTCATTATCGAATATTAAAATCCCCTTTTGGCTAACTTAAAGGTTTGACTAGAGCTAAATTTCATGTTTATATATTAACCAAAAATCATTATTCCTGCAATTAAAAAACCCGCAACCATAAAATGTGTTGGGGGTTTTTAGAAAAATCATTTGGCTGGCGATTCGGCTTTTTTAATGGTGCAACATATTAAAAATGTTCCGTCATGATACAATCTCCATTGACCATTAGAGCCAACGGGTCTTTGGAGGTTATAGTTTGAATCCAAAGTTATATGTGTATTGCCGCCCCGGTTTTGAATAGTTAACACCTGGCCATTAGCTTCTTGAACGCCACCGTAAATAATCAAGATTTTGTCACCGATATTAAAGCCAACATTTTCATTCATGATGCTTCCCTTCTCTTTTGGTGTTAATCTGCTTTTACAATAACCTATCTGATGCTTGAAAATTAGTCAAATTAAAAAAATCCCCTGGAAGTATTTCCAGGGGAGAGGTCTTGCGTGACTATCGGTTTACTACTCCGATAATTTAACGTCATTTTTTTGGGCGAGTTAGACGATCACGACCTCCAAAAAATAGCATCTGAACATACGGCACCGACCTTTCTTTTTCCTCAGTTTATCATCTGCCGTGTTTCCTGCCTCGTGAACCGCAACTGCGTGAGGCTAATAAAAGAATAACATTAGATATTGTTAACGACAAATCTTTGATTATAAAAAACCCGGGGAATGACTTGCATCCCTCGGGTCGGGGTTAAGATGACTTACCGTCCGGGCGACCGGCTAATGGTAATTTAACGCCTTTGTTGCCAGTTGTATTTAGGCGATCACGACCCCACTCAGTAAACGTTTCATAAAAGTACAGCCTGCCTTTCTTTAACATCCTCATCTTCGGCAGTTTGTTTGTTTCTGACCTCGTTCGCTTTTAGGCTACAAAGTCAAATTAAGAATAGCATCATTTTTCTTTTTTTACTAATGAGAATAGAACGGACTGGGGTTATAAAAAACCCGGGGAATGACTTGCATTCCGCGGGTTGGGTCATTTTTTAATTACTGGGTTCCAGTAATTAGGATCGCAGCAACCAGCTTGGTTCTAGGTGATCATGACCCCGTACTTGTTATGTTTCATGATTACTGCCCAGACCTTTCTGTATGGGCTTCCTGTTTGTTTTTGCCCGTTAGCCTAACTACATGGGCAGATTTAATATAACATGGGTTATATTCCCGGGAAACCCCCTTACCAAATTTGATAAGGGGGTATCCTTATTTTGCTTTTGGGTGGAATATCTTTAAATATTTCACGTAAAGATACCCACCAAGAAGTAAGCTGAACATCCCAAGCCCAAACAGGGTGGTAGTAAGACTAATCGCTTTTAAAGCCAGGCCGAAAATCCCAAAAAAAGCGAATTGCCCAAAACCATCAACTGCCGCTTGGATGGAAACCACAGTTGCCCGGTTTTCTGAATCTAGGTGGTCATGCAGGAAATGCCCCATGAAAGGCCGCAAATGCCCCCTGACCATGCTTTGGGTCAGAACCAACACTACCATTGGCCAATAAACCAAAGCTGACAAGAGAATTATTGGCACGCCAGTTAGCATAACCATACCAAGCACGTTCGTCTTTTCAGTTAGTTTTTTTGCCAGCCAATCTGAACCATAACTAAAAATTGCCGCCACCACGTTTACAGCAAAGAAAATCCAACCATAGTAGTGTAAAGGCAATTTCAGCATTTCAAAGTAAGGGTTATAGGTAAAGAACCAAGCTTTGCCGATCACTCCCAGCAAGACCGTGTAAGCAATTATCCACTTAAGCTTTTTACTATTAGCCACAAACAGAACACTCAGCTTCATCAAGCTCCAATGCTGCCGATAAGCTGGTTCTCCATTAACATGTTTTGGTCTAGGCGGCTCTTTCATCAAGCAAACGACAAGTAAAGCCATTACCATTCCGGGAATACCCAGCCAGACTGGCAAACGTAAGTTGACGCTGGCCAAATAACCTACAAAAATTGAAGTCAGAGCAATCAGCAATAACCTGATGCCAGTTGTCCGGCCTTCAATTTTCTTGTACTTCTCAGTTTCGCCGGTTACAGCCAAAGTATCATACAAGAACGAAGAATCAGCGCCTGAGACAAAAGCAAAGCCAACTGCCCAGACAAGATTGGCCACCAAAACCATGGCTAGGGAATCAACTAGGGCAAACAGCACATTATCCAGCACGACCAAGATACTGCCAATGATCATGGTGTTTTTCCTGCCTAGTAAATCAGCCAAGGCGCCAGTTGGGATTTGTAACACGATCAAGAGCAACATGGTTATGGATTCCACCAAGTAGATACTCGAAAGGCTCATGTGGCCCATTTGCTGGAGGTAAAGGATTATAATCGGGCCCCAGAAAAGCGGTTCGCGCAAGGCTTGGAAAATCCCATAAAGGATTAAGTTCCTTTTGGCTTGAAATTTATCCATAATCTATTTCCTTTCTTTTTGAATTGTTAACGAACAACCAAAATCTTAATCAAAAACAAAAAATCTCGGCCTGGATGCAGCCGAGATATTCTTCGCTTAGAAAATTAGTTTAATTCATAAGCATATCCAAACTGCATGCAGGCAAAAACCCATAAAAACGGTCAGCATTAGTAACACAAAAGAGACCGCTTTTTGGCGAAATTTTTTGACCCATATGCAATTGTGGAATGCGTAAAATCATATGCTTATTTTCAATTAAGTCTAAATATAATCCTGATTCTGATAATTGTCAATTAAAATGCGAAAAGAGGTTTTTAAAAAATCCCCGCTTATATTATGCGAGGATTTGGAAATTAATTACGCGGCGCGTACCAAAGGTTTAAGAGGAAGACGACCATTGTGGCTCAGATATTTTTCAATCCTTTTACGATTAATAATCAGTACAGGAATACCCAGATTTTGTTGAACATCACGCGCACTGCTAACTGCTTCCTCCCCGTATGTTTCAAAGGTTCTTTTGACTTCAATACCTAGAATAACCGAGCCAGAATAAAATACAGGATCGATCCAACGTTGAAGTGAATCCAGAACGAAATCGGGATGCCAAGTTTTTTGTTTACGTTCACGATTAAGCCGCTTACATGGCAATGCAACATGGTGATGGAATCGTATTCCCATGGTGCTTAACATATATGCGACCCATTTTTCCTCTTCGGTCTGGTACCAAACATTGTCAAAGAAATAACATTTATCCCCTAATGTTTTCCGTGGATATAATTTCCCATCTACCTCGATACCATCCGGGTGGTACAGAACGATACTAACGCGCGGTGGCGTTAAAGGAATTATCGAATTCTGAGTTTCGAAGGCAAGCCTCCTCTCCGAAATTATTTTTAAAGTTCAGTTTTCTCGGTTTTCAGATCTTCAAAAAACCCGCGTTTTAAAACACGGGGCTAGTTATCGCTTTTGTCGACTTTTATTTGTGGCAATTTGCCCTTTCATATTTTTATATTACTACTAATCGATCTGCATTGAAAATTAAAAAAAGGTTTTTTGTTAAGAAAAACCCATTTACCTTAATACAAAAACTTCTTGACTGTGGACAACTTATTTACCCCAAATGGCATCCAGGATTTTTAACCTGGTTATCATGATTGAAGGGATAAGACCGGATAAAACCGCTACTAAAATAATGGCTAATATCCGAATGTTAATATCCAGCGCATCCACTACTAAGACTGAATCACCAATGGGCAATGCAAAAGGGTGGGCAATAAAATATGGAACAATAGCGGCAAAAAATATTATTAGACCTAGAAGCACGCCGGAAACTGAATATATTAAAGTTTGCAAAACATACGTAGTGCGGATTAAATAAGGCCGAATGCCAATGGCCCTTAAAATCCCAATCTGCTGACGTTTACTGGAAATATCAATGTAAATAACTATAAAAATGGTAACCGCGGCAATCAAGACTGCAACCGTGGACATGATGACATTAATACTTAAAAAACTGTTGGTGACGCTGGACATCAAGCCGGCTGCATCTTTCCAGGATAAAAATGTGCCAACAATGCCTTGGGCTTGTAAACTGGAAATAATCTGATTTTCTTGACCAGTTTTTTGTGCCCGAATGAGAATGCTAGTGGCTTTGTCTCTCAAATTTGGGACCAAATTATCTAAGGCCGCGCTGGTAATGAAAGCCCGTTGGTCAGCATCTAAAAACTTAGTATAAAAAATCCCTTTAATTGTAAATTCCTTGGCTACACCATTAATTATTATAGAAACTTTTTCGCCGACCTGGGCGCCTTTAAAAGAAAATGCGTCCATTTCCACGCCCTCGCCTCCGGCTATTTGCCTGCCGATAATGATCTGGTCCGTATCACTAGCCTCTAGATAACTTCCTGCTGACATTTTTTCCGAGACATTAGTTGCTTGCTTTTCCAAATCCGGATTGATTGCTAAAATCTGCCAGGTGCCTTTAATATTTTTATACTGCAAATTGCCTGGCACTAACATTTCCGAACTGGCGGCTTTAACATTTGGTACAGATTTGATGGTATTTAAAATTTGATCGACATTTTCGATGTAATCACTACCTGCTTTAGGCGTAATAAAAACATGGCCAGTATAAGTGTTAACAATCTGCTTATTAGCATTATCGATAATACCGTTAAATAAAGCAGCCACAAAAACCAAATTCACGAACGCCACGGCCATCAGAAAAACTATCAACCCAAAAGTCCATTTATTGCCGTGCCGCAAATAACGGTTAGTCAAAAAAAATGGGATTCGACCTTCACCTTTCATATAATTTTTCCGTCAGACATTTTAATAAGTCGGTTGGCATATTTGGTTTCATCCTCTTCGTGGGTAATCATGACGATTGTGTGCTTGTCTCTCTCGTTCAATTCTTTAAAAATATTCAAAATATCCTTGGAGGCTACCGTATCCAAATTCGCCGTGGGCTCATCCGCAAACAAGACCACCGGATTGTTAATCAAAGCCCTGGCAATTGCCACCCGCTGCTGTTCGCCGCCGGAAAGCTGTCTGGGTAAATTCTTGTATTTTTTATCCAAACCGACCTTGGTTAATAAATCCATACCTCGTTTTTTGCAAACCGAAAATTTCTCGGTCATCATGGCTGGTAAAATAACATTTTCCAAAGCACTAAGCTCTGCAATTAGGGCGTACTCTTGGAAAATATAGCCTAAATGACGGAGTCGCAGGCGTGAACGGCCGAGTTCATTCATTTTCGTCACTTCCTGGTTTTCTAAAAATATTTCTCCGGTATCTGGTTTATCTAACAAACCCAACTGCCTTAAAAGCGTGGACTTACCAGAACAATTCCGGCCAGTGATAATTAAAAAATCCCCTTCATTGATTTGCAGGGAAACGCCTTTCAGAGCCGGGACTTTGACTTCACCCAGCGTGTAAATTTTTGTGATGTTTTTAACTTCAATAATCCTAGATTGGGTTGGCATAACTACCAATATTTTAGGCGATATTCATGGCTTAGTCTAATACCTCAAAGTCAATATAGTTTCCTCCGTTTTTCTCTTCAATCCTGGCAATGATTTTTTTGACTTCCAGTTGTGAAAATTTCTCTAGGATGATTTTTTTGGCTAAGGTCAAATCCTGAGCTTGCTTAGCATGCTCGGCTTGTAAACTTTCAAAAGCCTGATGCCCGCCATACGCGCCACAATCCATATGGTGGATTAAAATTACTTCTTTAACGCCGTGCAATCTCCGTGATATTTCAATTTGTTTTAAAATTAATTCGGAACTGGCTTTATCTCCTTCAACCAAACCCTTGGTAATGCCAGCCAGACTGGCTAAATCATAGTTATCTTTCAATCCATTAGAAATTAAAAAATCCCGGATGGCGGAATGAAAGCGGAAATCGATACAATTGAAAACGATAGCTTGGCAGGTGTGGGACATGGATTTAAGTTTAATATTTTTAGATTTTTATCCTATCAAATTTTTTGGAAAAAGAAAAGGCCGCCATTGCTTTTGGCGGCCGTAGATTTACTGATAGATTTGCCCTGGGGATTTGGCCTCAATAAAATAAGTACGCATTCGCGTGGAATAATCCACGTGCAACATGGGAATGATCCTTTTCTTATCCCAACCAAGGTCGGAGAGAATCTGAACAAGCTGAATCGTGTACCAAACCGTATCCCGAATTCCCAGCTTGATTTGCGCAGCCATACCGCAAGGCCAATGCGCCATTAATATCAAGGTTGGGATTTTTTTCAGACCTCGGCTGCCATGCAATCCAGCCAGCAACTGTTTGTCCATCCTGAGTTTTGGCGGAATCGGGACGCTAGGATGATAGCGCAAAGGGCCTCCATCCTCGGCGCGCAGATGAAAACGGCGAGTGTTGATTTTTAGCTTTAAAAAATCAAGCATCTCCAAGGCTCGATCAGCATCACCGCACATCACGATTATAACGCCATGAGGCGAGACATTAATGAGTTTTTGGCCATCCACCTCGGTAATTACGCCGGTCTTTCTCCATGAACTGATTATTCCCCTATCTTCCGTGCTAATCGCCAAGCGCTCCTCCTTTCATTATCACGATGAATTAAAAACTATGTTGGTTTGAAAAATCAGTCTACCTTAATTCAGGTAAAAGTCAAGCCCCGTTAGAAGTTTGACATTTTTCACGCTTAAGCTAGATTCAATGGAAACAAACAAAAAACCTGCAATTTGAAAGGACAATAAATATGTTTTCTCTTTTCAATCCCTATCTTACTTTGGGCTATTTTTGGGCCAGAAAAGGCCTCTTGGGTATTCCCAAAGAAATGCACCCGATCCTGCAAAAAGCCTTGCTCATTGAAGCGCCCAGGCAAAGTCTGCCTGAACCTAAACAAGTTAACGTCCAAGATGAATTTTTAATCAAAATCCGTGAGTGGGAAGGGCTTGGCGTAAAACCCAATTGGGAGGCTCTTCAGGACCTTTCACGTTTAAGGCTTTTTCCAGCCTTTCGAATGCTGACCTTGGATACCATTGAATTCAATTGTTTCGAGCCAAACGAAGTCCGGGTTTCCGAAAGCTTACGCAATTCAGGCATATGGAAATGGAAATACTACCATTTTGCCTTTGCTATCTACTGGGCCTTGATGTACCACGTACTCAATGAAAGACTGGCTCAGCCTGAAAAAATCCTGGCTGAGACTCTGGATTTAGGCCTGGATTTAGCCGTCCGGCCAGACCTGGCCCAACAAATTGGCTCATTGGTAGTTGAAACCTCTGGGATTAACAATAATTCCAAATGGGCCTTAGAGCTGGCTTTGTATGAACGGACTTTGGGTTTTGAAGTTGACATTACCCAAAAGCGGCCGCATTATATCGCCAACATCGAGCAACGTGATGGCTTGAGTACTGCCGAACAAGATCGGCGGATCCAGCTTTTTGCGGACCTGGTCAAATACCTAAAAGCCGAGCTGGAAAAATTATTACTGGCTCATCAGAAAAAATAAACAACTAATCTTTGAACCACCCGAGAATTCGGGTGGTTTTTTAATCCCTGAACAAAATCCCCTCTTTGGAATAAATCTTGCTGGCTACAATTATGGCAATGGCTGAATAAATAAGCAAAGAGATTAAAGTAATTAAGATATGTGCTGGATTAAAAACTTTAATCAAGACTTCTTTAAAGACAAAAACCGCGTTAACGCCTGGCACCACGAACATGCCCAAGCCCGGCTTAAAACTTGGCAGTTGGGCGAAAATGGCTACAGGCAAGACTGCCAATAAATAAAACGGGGTGATGTAATTCTGGGCTTCTTTATAGCTCTTGGCAAAAATAGCCACGGACAATAACAAACCGGAAAACATTATGGCTAAAATCACGCCAATACCCAGCATGATGCCAATTGAACCAGGGGTTAAATTAATAGTGACTTGGCCCATGCCAAAATCCGGCGGGAACATCCTAAAGGCCGCGTATAAAGACATTAAAGATAAAATTATGGAAGTACTGGCCGTAGTAGCCACGGCTAAAAACTTACCCATGACAATTTTCAACCTGGATACTGGAGTTAAAATTAAAGCTTCCAGGGTTTTCCTTTCTTTTTCCCCGGCGGAGACGTCAATAGCAATATACATACCCCCGACAATAGCAAACAAGACGATGAACATTGGCAGTAAGAGTCCTAGGAAAAATCCGCCCTTTTCTTCAGGCGTGGCAATGTCCACGCTAACCGGATTGACGGCCGTTAATATTTCTGGATTTTGTCCAAGTTTTTGGAGCCTTTGAACTGCCAACTCTTGGTTGAAAACCTGTAAAATTGCTAAAACTTTTGTATTGGCGGATGCTGATTCCAAATTAGAGCTTTTTTGGATTATCCGAATTTCAGCCGGTTTATAATCTTTAACCAGTTTTTCAAAATCGCTGGCTGGATTCAAATAAATATTTATTTCCCCGCTATCCAAAGCTTTGGCATAATCCTGAATTGCCTTAATGGTAACCTTAGGCTGCTTTTCTAAAAAATTTACCAGGGTTGGAAAAGCTTGGGCGTTTTCAATGGCCACAATCGCCGGCTGTTCTGCGGACTTTTTTATCTGGGCTTCCTGGAATTTCATACTGCCAATTAAAATGGCCGGCATGAGTAAAATCGGCATGAGCACGGAAGTCGTGAGCGTGCGCCGATCGCGCAAACTGTCAATTATTTCTTTGATGAAAACCGTAAAAACTTTTTTCATAAACCAAATCTCCTCTTGGGTTTATCGGATTTTTTCAGGAATTGCGCTTCCCGCTCTTGGTTAGCAGCTGAAATTTCATCTTCACCAATGATTTTCAAAAAAGCCTCTTCCAAATTCTGGGTTTGGGTTTTTTGGAAAATCACTTCTTGCTTATCCAGAGCCACGATTTTTCCCCGGTGCATAATTGCTACTCGATCACAAAGTTCTTGGGCATGGGTCATGTCATGAGTGGATAAAACCACAAGTTTGCCTTCAGCCCTGGCAGTTTTCATGTAATTAATCACAGTTTGCGCGGCCAAGACATCCAAACCCGCCGTCGGCTCATCAAAAATAATCACTTTGGGGTCGTGAATAATAGACCTGGCAATGGCCACTTTTTGCTTCATGCCTGTGGAAAATTTGCCGGCTCGGCGGTCGGCAAACATTTTCATGTCCAATATCTCAATCAGCCTATTAATCCTGTCTTCCAGCTTCTCCCCTTCCATGCCGTACAACTTGCCAAAGTAGCGTAAATTTTCCCGGGCGGTAAAACGGTCATACAAGCCTATTTCCGAAGTCAACAAGCCTAAATTCTGCCTGACGGCTTCGGAATTTTTTAAAATATCAAAACCCACCACCTCAGCCGTGCCAGAAGTCGGGCTTAAAACCGTGGCAATGACGCTAATGGTCGTGGTTTTGCCGGCGCCATTTGGCCCGAGCAAGCCAAAAATTTCTCCGCCGTTTGCTTGAAAAGAAACATCGTCAACCGCGGTGAATGAATTGAATTTTTTCGTTAAATTTTGGACTTTTAACATTAAGTTCAGTTTACTTAAGTAATAAAAAAAATCAAGATTGGGGCAATCCTGATTTAATTGAAATTATTTTAACGGGTTGAAACTTGTGCAACCGCATCAGAAACAACCCAGTTGTTTTGGTCCGCTGAGGTATTAATGCAATACGCAAACAAAGACGTAAAAACAATTATTGCACATGCAAAAATCATCCAGTGGGCTGGGCCATGGATCCAAAGCTGATGCCAATTACTATACATTATTTTGATTTTTTGAATATTCATAATGGTTTTTATTTTTGTATATTTATATTACCACAAAATCGCAAAAAAATCAAGTACGATTATTTTGTAGAAATAATTATTAATCTTGCTCCTCTTTCGGCTTTTCCAATTCCATTGGTTCGATTTTCCCACCAACTTCGGCAATCTTCAAAATATCTTTATCAACCTTTTTAAATTCCTTATAAGCCGTGTTGTAGGTGTTTACGGTTGTACCCAAGTGATTCCCCAATTTCTGCATATAAGCATCATAACTTCCAATATGCTTGCCCAGCAATTCCACATTTTTCCTAATTTCCTTGGCTGATTCTTCAATCTGCATGGCGCGCAAGCCTTCCAATACGGTTTGCAGATAAGCCAAAAAAGAAGTTGGGGAAACAATTATGACGTGATATTTGGAAGCCGCACGTTGGATTAAATTTTCCGTATCATCAGTGATGGCGCCGATTTTATTGACCAGCAAGTCATAATAAATAGCTTCGGAAGGGATAAACATGAAAGCGAAATCCATGGTGTCTTCATTCGGCCGGATATATTTGGCGGTTTCCTGGATCCGCATTTTTAAGTCATTGACAAAAGCCTTTTCCAAAACTTTACGTTCGCTTTCAATGTGGGTGGCCGCCAAACGGTTATAATTTTCCAAACTGAACTTGGAATCCACGGGCACTAGTTTGCCTTTAATTTTCACCACCGCGTCAACGATTTCCCCGTCTTTGAACTTATATTGCATCTGGTAGGAATTCGGCGGTAAGACATTTTTCAAAACCGTGTCTAAAAAATATTCACCCAAAATCCCCCGTTGCTTGGGATTAGTCAAAATATCTTGCAAATTTTTAAGTTGATCGGAAAAATTCAAAACTTGCTTGTTGGTTTCATCCAAACGGGTTAAACGTTCAGTCACGTCTTTGACAATCTTGGTGGAATGGCCGAATTGCTCTTGCATGGCCCGAGTAGATTCACCCAATTTGGTATCCATAACCCGAGTCATTTCCGTGTTTTTTTCATTCAACTGGGCCAACCTTTCTTCCAAACGGATAAGCTTTTCATTAGAGCCGGTATCGGTTCCGCTTTTATTCCCGCGAATAATGATTACCCCAATTCCGATTAAAACTAAGGCAATTAAAATAATAATTAATATCTCCATAGACTAAGCTTATCTTAAAAAAGCTCTGGTGAAAAGGCTATGGGGCGCTTGCATTTTTTTAGCTGAGATGTTAATTTATGAATTCCGGAATATACCTACCCACCCTTAAAAAGGCCAAGGAGGCTTACATGGCCAGTGTTAAGCAACAGGCGACTAAAAAGCCTGAGAGTCCAGTACCGGCCCTTGTCGACTACAAATTCGGCCCGCCAAAGCGGCGCGGAGGAAGAAGAGGAAGGTCCTCGTTAAAAAAATTTCCTGGCCGAGCATCCTCCAGACACGGCCGCAATGGCGGAAAGATCCCTAGGGGTCGCGAGCATGGTCACTGGTAGCTTACACTGAAAAAAAATTGAACTTTTACTTGATTTACCCACCTTTGGAGGAAGGTGGGTTATTTTTTATCAGCCTCCTTTTTCAATTAGAAACTAATAACCCTCCGTAGCCTTAGCCTAGGTGGGTATTTATATTAAAGAAATCCCCCGATATGTTTCGAGGGATTGAAGAATTTAACTATGTTTTATTACACGATGAGTTCTGTTTTGACCATAGACGAAGACGGCGTTTAACCAATCTTGTCTCGGTTTTGGTTAGCTGGCCAGTCTCCAATTCCTTTAAAGTCTCGGGTGAAAAATCACGAGTTATATAGAGCGGGACATAATTCCGATCCCGATAACCCTTAGTAATTAAATAACTCTTAAGGGTTATGCTTATTACCCCTTTCCAGATTCTCTCCCAAAAACTAAAGCATTCTGAGCAATGCCGCAGATGCTGGCGCAAGCGATAGAACTCCATTAAGAAAATTGATTCTTTAAGAGTCTTAGCGATAATCTCTCTTGCTTGCGGGCAACTTAATCGCTTAAAACGAATCGGGTGTTTTCTGCGTTTGGCCACAACGACCTCCTTGTGAATGATCGGTTTATAGATTAAAACTAGATTTTTATTTAAAAAAAGTCAATCATAAATTAACTTTAAACAATAGGCTGCCTGCATAGGCAACCTATATTATGAACATGTTGACTTTTAACCGCCGCTCTCGCCACCGACCTCGTTGACCTTGAGTATTCTTTCGCCTCTCCTCATCTGTTCCTTGGCCAACTCCCTGGCGGACTTTGGATTCCTTTTTTCTGTTTCAACATGAATCCCTCTGACTGATTTACGTACCACTACCCCGTTTCTTATTCTACCAATTGTGACAGCGTACCAGCGCATAAACCCTCCTTAAATGAATTTGATTATCGTTGACGATTCCAAAATATCATCATGAAATGAAAACGTCAATTATTTGCCCTTGACTATTTTAAATTAAAAAACTTAATAGCATTTTCAGTAGTTTTTTCCTCGACTTGATTAAAACTGATACTTTTTAGTTCTGCAATTTTTTCCGCCACGTATCTAACATACAAAGGCTCATTACGTTTGCCTCTAACAGTTTGGGGTGCCAAGTATGGCGCGTCAGTTTCAACCATAATCCTATCCATTGGCGCAAAATCAACTACTGGCCATAAAGTTTTAGCATTGGGGAAAGTAATTATGCCGGTAAAAGAAATCATGAAACCCGCTTCTAAATATTTTTTTGCTACTTCCAAGCTGGCTGTGTAGCAGTGAATAACCGCGTTATTAAAATTCTCCTGTTTTAAAACCTCCAACATTTCCAAATACGCCCGATCCGGGTCCACTTTGGTTGAACGACAATGCAGGATTATGGGTAAATTCAATTTTTTAGCCAAATCGATGTGCTGGATGAAAACTTCTTTTTGTTTATTGGTAAATTCTTTTTCATCCAAGCCTTCGGGCATATGGAAATAATCCAAACCGCATTCCCCTATGGCCACCACGCCTTTTTCTTTGGCTAATTTTTCATAATCAGCTTCCACAAATTTTTCTTCCCGGCTTTTAAAAGGAATCTCCACTTCATCCACATAAGTTTCGTGCAAATGGATGGGATGCAAAGCCACGGCCGCATACATTTGACCTGGGTATTTCTGGGTCATGTCAACTGCCCTTTTACTGGTAGAAAATTGCGACCCAACATTAACGACTTTCATGCCTGCGTTTAAAGTCCGGCTAATGACCTGGTCAATATCCTCCTTATAGGCGTTAAAATTTAGATGGGCGTGGGTATCGATGAGCATATTTCTTTATGTCATTGCGAGGATCTGCCGTAGGCAGAGACGTAGCAATCTCACAACATTAAGGAGATTGCCGCGCTCCTCACAGATTCGTCGCTCGCAATGACAGGTAAAGTACTGAAATTAAGCCGCACTTATTTAATAAAACCTCATTAAAAGTTTAGCATATTGCCATCTCTTGACGAGCCAAGTTTAACCTCCTAAAGTGTAGAAAACCTAATAAAACCAAACAAAGGAGAAAACGTGGGAATACACGATGCATCGTACTATGACAATCCTGGTATTAGCCCTTTCGAAGGCACGGATATTATTCAAAGGATCCGAGCGCTGAAAGCTCAAGACCATGCCGACATTACCGCACTACAAAAGACCCAAGCCGGCTTGGCAAGAGCTCTCCAGAAAAAAATTGATAAAATTAACAAACAAATTATTGCCGCTGCTCTGGTTTTAGCCCGAGAAGTGGGCTTAGTGGCCAATCGCCTAGCTGACCTTAGTTCAAGCGACGGGAGCAGATTTACCCTCAAAAAAACCGACTGGGATGATCCGAAACAAGCCAATGCTAAAAATGGCGAGCAAGCCTACCTTTGTCGAAAGCCCCATAGCAAAGACTCCCGAACTGGTTGTGGTTGGGTCAAAGGCACCCCGATTGCAAAAGGCTATAGTGATTTTGGTGTACTTTCTGGCTCTGCCGGCGCAAACTATTTATGCCACATCTGCGGCAAACAAATCGGCAGCCACGATTTTGTTCAGTCATGATTCTTTACCGGCGCTCAATGAGTGCCGGTTTTCTTTTTGGTTTTTAAATTGCGAACGAGCGCACCTTAAAAGGTACGCTCGAGTTCAATAAATCAAAAGCGCGCTCTCTAACGTGCGAGTATTCAAAACTTACCTCACGAAGACGTTTTAATTATCTGGCTTATACTGTTATAATATACTTAATAATCTTGAATTCCAAAAATATGCCCCAAAAGAAATTACGTATCGGCTGGTTTACCTTCTCTTGCTGTGAAGACAGCACTATTATTTTCACAGAATTATTGAATGACCATTGGCAGGAATGGAAAAAACTGTTGGATATCCGACATGCCCGGGTTTTACAATCTAAAAATGTATTAGATAAGCTGGACGTAGCTTTTATTGAGGGTGCCTTAAACTCCCAAAAGCAGGTTGATATGGTCAAGGAAATCCGCTCAAAATCTAAAAAAGTCGTGGCGATTGGCGCCTGCGCCTGCACGGGCATGCCTTCAGCCCAAAGGAATACTTTCAAACCCAAAGAAGCCAAGGAAATCGAGCCGCTTTTGGAAAAATTTGAATTCTTGCCCAAAGGCCAAAAACTAGCTGATGTAATCAAGGTGGATATGAATGTGCCCGGCTGTCCCATGGATGAAAAAGTCTTTTTAAAAGCTTTGGATGCTTTATTAAAGGAATTTAAGATTATTTAATTTATGCATACAGTAGATTTATCCTTAACCAAAGAAATTACCAAGGTTGAAGGCGCGGCCACCTTGGACGTGAAAATCAAAGCTGGTAAAGTGGAATATTGCCGCTTTGGCATAACCGAGTATAAAAGGTTTTACACCCAAGCCATGCGCGGCAAGCTTTATCGCGGGTTACCGGCCCTCCTGGCCAGGATTTGCGGCACTTGCTCCAACGCGCATTTGCTCTGCAGTATTGAAGCCTGCGAACATGCTTTAGGCATTCAACCGACCGAGCAATCCATGATCATGAAACATTTGACCATGTATGGCTTGAATATCCGCGACCACGCCCTACACCTATACCTTTTCGCCTTGCCAGACATGTATGGCAAGGATTCTTTTTTGTCTTTTAACGAGAATGATCCTGAACAGCACCAAATCTTGCACGACGCTTTTGACATTAAGGCCGCGGGTAATTATTTATCAATTATCATAGCTGGCCGCAGTGTGCACGCCGTCAACCCCAGCATTGGCGGATTCTTAAAAGTCCCCACTGTTGATGAAGTAAAAGAAGCCATCCATAAATTGGAACATATCCGGCCTGCGGTTTTACGAACCGTGGAAAGGTTTGAAAAATGCCAATACAAATTTGACCGCAAAACCCATTTCATGGCCCTGGTCAATAATCCCTTTTCCTTTTTGGATGGGGAAATTGCCAGCGATTTGACTGACGAACGGATCCAGGAAAAAGATTTTCGGAACCATTTGGAACACAAAGTTATCCCCTATTCCCAAGCTTCCGGTTATGAATTCAAAGGTGAAACTTATATGGTCGGCGCTTTGGCCAGATTGAACTTGGCTAAAGAGTCTTTGCATCCAAAAACTAAAGCTGATTTAAAATCTACGCTGGCTAAATTTCCCTCCACCAATATTTTTGACAATAACCTGGCCCAGGCCATTGAAATCCTACATTCGGTTGACCAATCAATTGATTACTTAACAAATACCAAATTCCAAAAAGAAGCTTTGGTCCAACCGACTAAAAAATCCGGCATTGGCATTGGCGTGGTTGAAGCGCCCCGCGGGACCTTATACCACAAAGTGGACATTGGCGAAGATGGCTTGGTTAAAGAAGGAGAAATCGTGGTTCCAACTGGCCAAAATCAAATTAATATTGAACAGGATATGGCTAAACATTTGCAGGAAATTTTACCGACTGATCCTGACCAGGAAACTATCCAATTGGAATTGGAAAAAATCATCCGGGCATATGACCCCTGCATGAGTTGCGCTTCGCATTTCTTAAAAATCAAAATTCAGAAAGCTTAGCTTTTACGTTTTCCAGAGCTTGCTCAAAAGCCATTTCCGGCGGGATACCCAGGATTTGAAATTCTGGGAGTTTGTTTAGTTTTTTTAAAAAAGCCAGGTTAGTCAATAAATCGTAATCATGCATGGTAACCCTGGGGGCGTTTTCAAATTCTTGCAAGGATTTGAAAACCTGGACCTTATCCAGACCCTTAATGGTATCGATAATAAAAAGCTTGGCTGGCATTTGCCATTCGTCCAAAGGGTCTTGGAGAATGAATTTATGCTTAGGGTAAGTCTTTTGCAAAATCGGAAGCAGCTTAATCGGCAGGCTATCTTCGGGTAAATCCGGGTTGCCAAAAATCCAAATTTCCATAAATTAAATGGTTAAGTTGGCTAATTGCAAGTGCTTATTGGTGTAAAAGTCCAACCATTTAATATTTTCAGGTTGGACAATTTCACACGCCTGGTACCAATGCAAAGTCACCAGATCTCCTTTTTTAAGTTCGTCAAAAGTATTATCTTCCTCAAGCCTGCGATGCAAAACAAAATCTTCTTCAGGAGCTAGTTCTAATTTTTGGTTTATTAATTTTAAAGGTTTTCTTTTCAAAGTAACTTTTGGCCCATCAATTTTTTCCACCTTACCCCAACTTATCCGGCAAGCATCCATGCTTTCTAAAGTGTGCAGGATTTCCAAATGGCCAGTGCGTTTGTAAACATTGAACACATGAAAAGAATGATGCATTCTGGCGCCTTGGGGCAATTTTTGGATCAATTCGTCAAAATTCTTGGGCGAGCTTTTTCTTTTTAATTCCAAATCATCTGCCAGGTGTTTGTAAAATTGATTCTTAGGCACGCTTTCCAATAATTCATTGCCCAGCCAATAAGCTTCCACTACCCGATCGTCAAAAGGGTCTTTGATGTGGTTTGCCCTGGCAATCGAGCGTAAATATGGGTACAGTGTCTGGAATTTTTGCAAAATATGCGTTAAGCCCGCGTCAGTCACGCCAGCTTTTAAATATGCTAAAACTTCGCTATTAGCGTCAGGGCCGCACATGTGTAGCTTGTTTGGTCCAAAGGCGTATTTGGCGCAACGCGCTACGCCGTCCTGTCTCGTCTGTAAAGACGGATCACGCCAGGGATTCGTTGGCGGATTTAACATTGATTTTTTTCAAATGGGTTTGCCTTAAACTAGCAACCAATAAAACGATTGCGCTAACAACCAAAACCCCGCTTAAATTATTCAAACTGGTTAAGGGATTTTTCAGGAATATGGTTGATAAAACCGTGGTAATAAATGTTGCAGGTACTAACAAACAAGCGACTACTGAAGCCGGTAAAATTTTCAAGGCTGAATACCAAGTCAAAATATAACCCAGTAAAAGCACTGATGGAATTAGGGTCCACAACCATTGCACCGGTGAAAGATTTGATATTAATGTTAATTTCCCGCTAAAACCAACCACGACCAATAAAATTACTGCCCCAAAAACCATGCGAGCCGAAGCTACGGTCAGGCTGGAAACATTTTTTAAGGTTTTTTTGGCAATGATGTTTTCAATGGCCCACAAAAACGTGGCAGCCAAAATCATTAATTCGCCTTGGCCAAAATGGAAATTCTGGAAACCACCCAAAAGCAAATTCCCACCTAAAAATAAAACTAAAGCGCCTATTTGCAAACGGCCAATCTTTTCTTTTAAAAACCCGACGGCAAAAATCGCCACCCAAATAAATAAAGTCTTATGGATAAAACCAGCAGTTAAAGCGCTGGTGTGAGTCAAACCTTGGAAGTAAAGGATGAATGGCAAACTACCGCCGATTGCGCCTATAAGCAATAAGTTTATCCAACTTTTTTTATTAAGTGCTTTAATTTCCGGCCATTTTTTGAAAGCCAAAATGATCCCAACTAATAAAACTGCGACAATGGAATTCTTTAAAAAAGTAAAAAGTGTGGCATCTTTTAGGACGGTGACACTAACTTTGCTTAAAAAATTCACCACACCCGAAATTACCGCAGTGCTTAGAGCTAAAGTAATGCCGATTTTTATTTTTTTATCCATATACGTCATTTTAGCACACCTTGGACTAATCCTTCATCCAAGTATTGATATGGCTTTTGCGTAAATTTTTCTGTAAGTTTAGTTTTTATTGGGTTTGTCTGAATATACTTGATGGCAGTTTTAGCGGCCTCATCAGAGCTTAAAATTCTGAAATGAAAACTTGGTTGCCAAGAAAAATCGTTTATTTGATATAAAACTCTAAGTCTTTCAATAAAATACGATTTGATGCCATGCATTAAATCGGAAATTGTCTGTACGCGCCCAGGCAGGGCCGCCTGGGCTGGGGTTTTGGAATTCGGAAGCGTGTCCTTTATACTTATTAACCCAGCGCGGGTGTTAACAGCGCTTTCTGCCGCCTCTCCAACCCCAGCGCAGCCCCCTGTGGCTACGGTGGATATAGATTTTCCATGCCCAGACGCGGGCAGAGCCGCCCGCGCTGGGTTGGTTATTAATAGTTCAGGATCTTGCCAAACAATCAAATGCAAATGATCAGGCATTATGCAAAATGATACCAATAAATAACCTTTTAATTTACAAGTGTTGATAATCACATCATTTAGTAATTCTGAATATTCAACATTATCAAAAAAACTCTTATTACCTTTAACTTTAGTGGTAATAAAATATGGGAAATCTGTTTGATGGATTCTTCTTGGTTTCATTTTCAATCCAGCTGAAGGGCAATGATAACATTAAATTTATTTTTATTTTAAAGATTTGAGAAGATAAGGTAAGTATTAATTCCAATTTCAATTATGGTAGCTAAAATAAATCCCATAATTTCAGCATTAATTTCTTTGTTGCTCTCTTGCTTTTTTAAATACGAATAACCAAACCCAATCCCAACTGCTAAAGTAAAAACCGCAATTGCGCCCCCGGCTAAATAATCAATTGAGTCTGCTTTACCTTGATTATAAGCAAAGAAGGCTGATATATTTGCGCCAACATATCCAAAAATTAATACAAAAATTAATCTAGGCAACGTAACTATTTTATTCAACATATATTACGAATTAATGATTATGTTTTATTCGAAGTATAAACATTATCCACCCGACGGCCATTAACATAGCAAGACTAATAATTAACGCTAAAAATAAATCGTTTTTAGCTGTTTGATTTGCTAATTGTACAACTAACTGAGTATTTCCTTGCTCAACTTGTTGAAAAAGTTCTGACTTTGCTTTAAGCACAGCGTTATCCTGTTGTAATGTAGTAATTTGATCTTGAAGTTCTTTAACATTTTTTTGAGTGTTGGCCGCTGATGCTTGTTGTGATTGGGTCTTTTGAAGTATTGAATTTTGCTGCTTAAGGTAATATGTCTGGTTACAAGCCTCCAAAGAAGCAGTATCGCCAGCTGTACAGCCCGTTATTGGATCTGTAATACTAGTAGTTCTATGTAAAAATCCGCTTACAACGCCCATATTAATTTATATTAACTATTATTAATTGTTCTTTCATCCGCCCATTGCGGAAAATCGAAATGTACACCGTAAATTTTTATCATCGCAAGGTCGAAAGCCGTGGCGATCTCACTATTTAACCAAGAGATTGCCGCGTCAGTGCCTATGGGCACTTCCTCGCAATGACAGTGTTAATTTAATTTTTCTTTTAAATAATTAATCAAATCCCCTATCGCAATCCGGTCCTGGGCCATAGTGTCCCGATCCCTGACCGTGACTTTTTTATCATCCAAGCTTTCAAAATCCATGGTGACGCAATACGGCGTGCCGATTTCATCTTGCCTGCGATAACGCCGGCCAATTGAGGAAATTTCATCATAAGTGACCATAAAATGCTTTTGCAAATCTTTGAAAATTTCCAAAGCCGGTTTGCTTAATTGTTCTTTTTTGGATAAAGGCAAAACCGCTACCTTGTATGGGGCTATAGACTTATGCAAGCGCAAAACAACTTCTGATTCTTTAGTGCTTTCCGTGGTGGTGGTTCGGCCGCCTTTTACTTCTTCAAAAGCATCCAACAAAATCGCCAACATGGCCCGATCCACGCCAGCCGAAGGTTCAATCACGTATGGCACGAATTCTTTATTATTTTCATCTTTATACATAAACCCATGAGCCTTCAAGTCAAAATCCGTGCGGTTGGCAATACCCATCAACTCTGCCCAACCTTTGTCGAATGGAAATTTGTATTCAATATCAGTCGTAGCTTTGGAATAATGCGCCAATTCTGCTTTTGGCTGTTCAAACAAACGCAAGTTTTCTTTTTTAATGCCAATATCAATAAACCATTGCCGGCTTTCTTCTACCCATTTTTTAAACCACTTCTCATCATCTTTGGGTTCCACAAAATATTCGATTTCCATTTGTTCAAATTCTCTGGAGCGGAAAATAAAATTCCCAGGGGTAATTTCATTCCGGAACGCTTTGCCAATCTGGGCAATACCAAAAGGTACCTTCATTCGAGAAGACTGCCGGACATTGTCAAAATTAATAAAAATATTCTGTGCGGTTTCGGGTCGCAAAAAAGCCGTAGACGAGGAATCTTCAACTGGCCCGACAAAAGTCTTGAACATGGTGTTAAAATTCTTTTCTATCGTAAATTCACCCTGGCAATCTGGACATTTCTTAACATCACCTAAATCATCAACCTTAAAACGGTGATGACATTTTTTACATTCCACTAATTTGTCAGAAAAACCTTGAACATGCCCACTCTTTTCCCAGACCTGCGGATTAGTGATGATTGCGGAATCCAAACCCACGATATCCTGCCTTTCCTGCACGAAACGCTGCCACCAGGATTTTTTCAAATTATTTTTCAGTTCCACCCCCATTGGCCCGAAATCCCAAAAGCCCTGCAAGCCGCCGTATTTTTCCCCAGATTGAAAAATGAAACCCCTTTGTTTGCAGAAGGAAACTAATTTTTCCATTTTTGAATTTTCATTCATGGTAGGTTTATTTTATGGTTTTTTCCTTAAAAACACAAGAAAAAGGCGGATCTGGATTGATCCGCCTTTTGTACAAAGAAACTTATCGGCCTACCTGGATTTGAACCAGGGACCCCTAGGTCCATGCCTAGCGCTCTCCCAACTGAGCTATAGGCCGTATTAAGGCCACGAGCCGGATTTGTCCGGCGTAGCCGGATCCGGCTCTGCCGGAAACCTTAACTCTAAAGCTCCCCGCCCGACTGAACGACTTCAGTCGTTCGGGCGGGTACGAACTGAGCTATCGGGGCAATTTTTTGATTTTGGATTCCCATTTTAGCAAACCATGAAAGAATCCGTCAAGGTTTTTAAACCAAAGCAATCACCATGCCCATTGAGTCATGGGCGCTTGAGCATTGCTGGACTTCAATTTCCTTTATAGCCTTATAAAGGTAAGAACAAACTACTTCTTGCGGGAAGTTCTGCATGCCAGAAGTGTCAATTGTCTGGATTGAATCAGTAACCGCGGCTAATTTCTTAGCCCAGGAAAAACAATCAAAATCCGGGTTATTGAATCGCTTTTGTCGGCTGACTGCAAAGGCCACCTGTTCAAGTTCAATTCGAGCTTTGCGCAAAAGGAAGCTGGAAAGAGAAATCCTCAGCAAGTCTTTTGCCTCCGTGACCCGATTGGACCTTAAGGCCACCGAAGCTTTTTCAAATTCATCTGCCGAATGTGAAAAAGTCCTCTCAAAAGGTAAGATGTCGATAATCCGGAATACCTGGGCGTAGATTTTAAGTTGGTTGGCCGTACCTTTGCGCTGGAAGCCGATTACCTGGTCCCATTTCTTGAAAAGGTTAACCAGATAGTCAGCCGCGCACAAGACATGGTATTCCAGGATGTCGATGCATAACTCTGCCGCTTTGCGCCTTAAGGCAAAAATTGAGGTTATGCCACCCGCCGCAGTTTCCCTCTTGGTTAGCCGGTTGGTGACCGCCACTAGCCGGGCCAACAAAGCACTGGGATTAATCCGGTTGAGACTGTCATTAACATGGCCAATTGCCTCAAGTTGGGAGAGGATCTGCTTTTTCAGTTCCAGGCGTGCATCTGGATTAACAGCGGCTATCATAGTTTCAACCTGCTCGGCTATGGCAAGCATCAGCTCATCGGCATTGTCTTTGCTCAAGCCAAGAAGTATGGCATTGAGGCGGTAGGCATTCTGCATGGCCTTTTTAAGCTTGGCCAATTCGCCCTCATCCAGCCTCAAGTAGGTTTCGCTGCCGTGCATCAAAGCCCGGCGCAAAAAATACATATCCGGAAATACAACGAGCTTCCCGTTAATCGGCATGATAGCTTTACCGCGCAAGGAAGCCTCTTCAGTGTCGGTTATTACAGCCACTCGACTTTTGAATATGGGCCTTATGGTAATTTCTGTTTTGTTGCCGCAAAACATAAGGTCTGTCGACATTTCCGTGTCGCCGCCTATCCTCTGAAAACCTGACATTTTACCTCGCTTTCTATTTGATTTTCAAAATTGCTATTTCTTTTCCCCTTAACCTAAAATGATTGGTAAAAATTGTCAAACCTTAAATAATTTTTCAAATTAATAATCTATTGACAATTATTTAAGGAATTTATACCATCTGCTAATACACACAAAGTACGTTTACATAAACCATTTAGTTTTAGGAGGTATATCGATGTCTGACTTTGGTTTTTTGATTGTTTCTGATAAACCATTTATTTGGCGGCTACTCTATGCGTTTGGAACAGTGGGCTTCGTTCTTTGGTTGGCTGTCACGTTACCATCTACACCTACGCCACCACCAGTTGAATCACATCCCGTAGCAAAGCAGATGCTGGAAAAAATCTCGAAAGCAGAGGTGGGATACATCTCTACGCGTCCCGATTTAACCATGTGGGAAGCATTTTTTGGCACCAACAAGGATATTCACAATTGCTACTGGGGTTCGGGTAAAACTGCCTCGGCGTCCAATCCGGACGGTTTCAAGGATATCGGCATAACAATTCCTGAAATGGATATATACACCTATGCCATAACTGTTGCCACAAAAGAATCCCTATTGGTTACGGCGACCCATAAGGATAGCGCTAACATCATCTTAGCCATCAACCAATATGGCTGTTTGACAAAACAGCGACTAGAACCCTTGAGCTCGTTGCCGTAATTGGTTTGGCGAGTAAGAATGAAATTTATAATTTATGAGGTAGCACACAATGTGCGCTACCTCATTTTTTTATATTTTATAAATCACGTCTTTCCTTTCCACCACGATTTCCCATTTTGAACGTTTGGCATACCGATACAAAACGCTATTTGGGTTAAAACATATTGGCCGGTCTACCAACTTGAGCATGGGAATATCCCCTTCAGAATCCCCTACTCCAATTGAACCTTTGAGAGAGAGCTTCTCTGTAGCAACCGCATGCTGCAGAATTTTGGCTTTGTCGTGGAGAAATTTGTCGAAAGTAATCCTTCCCGTAAATTTCCCGTGCTTGTCCAACTCAAAACCAAGCCCGTACACCCGGTGAAACCCCCAGCGCTTGGCAAACTCACCTACCACGTCTGTTGGCGAATGTGAAATGGCAATGAGAAAATATCCCCGCTTCCTAAGCGTACGCACCATATCCCGAGTGAAACGGTATACGCGGTGCTGCTGGTAAGCTACGACTTGGCGTGCAATACGCAGGAAATCCACGCGTGGTACGCCTTTTATATGCTTATCAAACGCCTTTACCACCGCGTCAATATACTTATCATAAGAATCCTTGCGGTTTAACCAATTTTCATACGCCCGCTGGTAACTTTTACGAGTCGAGGCTGGAAATATATCTTCTGCGATTAACGTATTGGTAACCTCAATTGTGAGACTTGAACGAAAGATGGTGCCGTCAATGTCGAAAATCGCGACTTTTTTCATAAATTTATTTTACAACTTAATAACAAAATCAAGAAATCTATAATTTTAAAAGGCAGACAATAAAGTCTGCCTTTAGAAGTTTCCGATGATGCAAAGAACCATACTAGACGTCGAATTCACCAGCTTTGACACCCTTGACGAACGCTCCCCATTCCAGCTCATTGAATTCCAGGGTTGTTTTTGAGGCAGTATCACGTGAATTCCTCACGACGATACTCCCATCTTCCTTTCGCGCGACAGCTACGCAAAACGGAACCGGGTCAATGTTGCTAAATGAGGAAGTCCGAAACTTCCCGTCACGTGGTAACGTCATACTAAATCTCCTTTCAGTTTTAAAGCCATGTTTTTTTCTTAAAAAAGTTTACATGTTTCTGCCAAAAACCACCTCCTTATTGGCGCTTACTTTTTCAACATGTCCGTGTTTAAAAAATCATTATTCCTGGCAAAACAAAGCAAACACTATTATGTGCATTGCTATTTATCTTCTTAAGTTGTTGCAGAGCACGGGTGTGCGCTGCTTTTCAAAAGACTTTTTCTATTTCTGTCACCCGTCGTAATTTATGTATAGGCAGAAATTATGTTGAATTCCCTTTGTGGTATTTGACGTCTTCAAATTCAAGCGTAGCGCAAAAATAAAAGCCGTCAAGACAAAAATATCCACATGGGCTTGACTTAGAATTTTGCGAGTGATAGAATTTTTGTTGAAAGCCGAACATTCACCACTTTTAAAAATCGGCGAAGAAAGTGCCATTTTAGAGTCTACAGTAAATCCTGTGGATAAGTTTTATTTCCAAAACAAAATAATCCTATACTTTTAAAAGGATTAAAAAATAGATAAATTTGAAAAAACAAAGATCCCTAGCTTTACAAGAAGTCCTCCTTTTTAGTAAGGTAGATAGAACCAATAAACAAAGATCTTTGAAATTACTAAACAACCATAAAGTCGATAAATCGACAAAAGGAGAAATGATGAAAAAAGATGCATTCTTCAAGATGATGGCCGAATCGGGAATGGCACTGGCTTACGATGATTTACGGCTAAAAACAGGATACTCCGAAACTAATCCTGCGGATGCCATACTCACATCTCGGTTTTCCCGAAACGTGCCGTTGAATGTCCCCATTGTCAGCGCAGCCATGGACACTGTTACCGAAGTTTTCATGGCAATTGCCATGGCCAAAAATGGCGGCTTGGGAATTATCCATCGGGCGCTTGCATTTGAAGCTCAGGCTTCACAGGTGAAACGTGTTAAGCTGCACCTGAACGGCTGCATTGAAAACCCAATCTGCGTAAACATTAACGATACTATCTCAGAGATTGAGGAACGCAGGCATCGCAATGGTTTCAGCTTTAACAGTTTTCCCGTACTGGATAACGAGGGTAAAGTTGTTGGTTTGATTACGCAAAATGATTTTGATCTAGCCAATGACAACGCTCTTCCAGCCGGGAAGATGATGACTCCCTTTGCAGATCTGGTCACAGCAAAATCTGATACTACGCTTAAACAAGCTTATGATTTGCTACGCCAAGCGCGCAAGAAAGTCCTTCCGCTACTCAACGAATCGGGTGGCATTGCTGGCATGTATGCACTCAGTGATGTTAAACGATTGCTTGAAGGCAGCTCGACGCTCTTCAATGTTGACCAAGACGGCCATTTGCGAGTCGGTGCGGCAATAGGCGCCAACGAACACGAACTTGAACGAGCAACGGCACTAATCGAGGCCGGTTGCGATGTCCTGGTGGTAGACACTGCCCATGGAAATTCCAAAAACGTCTACACCATAATCAAGAAACTCAAAACGCAATACCCTCAAGTCGACATTGTTGCCGGAAATGTTTCCGAAGGCGATTCGGCAAAACATCTCGCCATGGCCGGGGTTGATGGAGTTAAAGTCGGGCAAGGTCCTGGTTCCATTTGTACTACCCGCATTGTTGCGGGTATCGGTTGTCCGCAAGCCACGGCAGTCTATGAGTGCGCAAAAGCTCTCAGAGGAACAGGAGTCCCCACCTGCGCAGACGGCGGCATTAAGAACTCAGGTGATGTGCCTATTGCTCTTGGTCTTGGTGCTGATTCAGTGATGCTTGGTCGAGTCCTGGCTGGAACTGATGAAGCTCCTGGTGAAATCCGCGATACCCCTCAGGGACGCGTGAAAGTCTACCGGGGAATGGGCTCGCTCCCGGCATTAAAGGCCAGCAGAGCATCTCGTGAACGTTACCGTCAAAATGACGACATCACCAAACTTGTCCCTGAAGGCATTGAAAGTGTTGTCCCCTATGACGGCAAGGTGGCTTACGTTTTAGTGAAATACGTCGGCGGCCTTCGCAGCGGTATGGGTTATGTCGGCGCTGATACAATTGCCGAACTCCAAGAAAAAGCAAACTTTTGGAGGATCTCGACCGCTGGCTTAACCGAATCCCATCCCCATGATGTCATTATCACCGATTCTTCGGCAAAATAAGGAAGGAGTCGAAATGCAATCAATTCTTGAAGGCAGAATCCTTCTGCTAAAGGAAGTTAAAACCCTGGCGATTGTTTGCAATCAATGGGGTGATAGCGGTAAAGGCAAGTTCGTCGATTTCTTTGCAGATTGGGCTGACATTATTGCCAGAGGAACCGGAGGCGCAAATGCCGGACATACCATTATCGCGCATGGCAAGAAGCATGTGTTTCATCTTATTCCATCTGGCATTCTCTATGACGGTGAAAATAAGATTAACATCATCGGAAAAGGCACGGTTATCGACCCAAATGTCCTTTGCCAGGAAGTCGAAATCCTCAATCAGGAAGGTCTTACCTACAATAATCTACAAATCGCTCTAAATGCCAAACTGGTACTTCCACAACACATGGTTGTGGAAATGATCAGAGAAAGCGTTGCAGAAGGCAAAATTGGAACGACGCTTCGCGGCATCGGACCAGCTTACGAAGATCACGTTGCTCGAATTGGCCTCATAATGAACGATTTGCTGAATCCTGATGTTCTTGCCAAAAAATTACGGCTGAACTTGAGGGATAAACTCATTTATTTACAGGGAGTTGATCCAGAGCTGGTAAAACAAGCACTGCATCATCCCCGAGTCGGTCATGGCGCATTTTGGCATACAACGTCACTATTTGATGTTGATGCCATAGTCGAACATTACGTCAGGTATGGGAAAATACTTGAAGCACTCATTCGAGACACAGATACTTTCATTCGTGAAAAAGTTGGCAGGCTCAACATACTACTCGAAGGCGCACAAGGATTCCTACTGTCTGTCGATGACGGTACGTATCCATACGCAACATCATCGGACTGCTCATATCGCGGTCTGGCTAAAGGTGTTGGACTTCCTGAATGGGTTATTGATTTGATCTTGGGGATAGTGAAAGCCTTCGCAGAAACGAGGGTTGGTGATGGGCCGTTCCCAACTGAAATTGGTGGTGAGAAATCCGAACAATGGTGCGCTACATCGGGAATTAATAAAGCTCAAGAAGCCGATTTGTATCCTAATGTTTCAGTCAACGACTCGAATCCGTTCCTACAGGGAATTGCTATCCGAAAAGCAAGTGACGAGTATGGAGCAACAACTGGCCGGCCTCGTCGCGTTGGCTGGCTGGACTTACCGCTACTTCGTTTGGCGGTCGGGACCAACGGCCCAGACGTAATTTTGACCAAAGTAGATGTTTTGAGCGAATGCGATGAAATCAAAATCTGCACGCATTACACTTACAATGGACCGAAAATACGGCTTGGACAACAAATACTTGGTGATGGCGAGGGAAAGATACGCGTCGCTATCCCTGACAGTGATATTCTGCGCCATTGCGTTCCGCATTACCAATCGTTTCCAGGTTGGAATAGTCCAATTGCTGACATTAAGCGATATGCAGACCTGCCCGACAACCTAAAAACCATCCTGGATTTCGTCTCGCGAGAGGGCGGTATTCGCCCCCGGATAATTTCCGTAGGACCTGATCGCAATCAAACGCTTATGGTTGAATAGTAATAAACCCTTTAACAATCCCCGCTTCAAAAAGAAGCGGGGATTTTTTTATGAGAAAAATTAATTTAAATCTCTTTCGCTTTTTCCACCCTGACAATCCCGCCAGGTTCAAGCACCGCCACATCCCGTCGGGCGAGTTTACCGGTTAACAAAGCGTTAGCCAAAGCATTGTCCACATGCTCCTGCAAAGCGCGGCGCAAAGGCCGGGCGCCGAATTGCGGATCAAAACCTTTTTCCGCTAATTCCACTACGGCTGGTTCAGTCACCCGTAAGCTGACGCCTTTTTCTTTCAAAATCCCGCTTAATTGCTTAAGCATGAGTTTGGCTATAGCAATCACTTGGTTAAAATCTAAAGGCTTGAAAACAATAATGGCGTCAAAACGGTTTAAAAATTCTGGCCGATAATATTGCGCTAGTTCTTTTTCAATCAACCTTTGCTTAATGCTTTCCAAGGCTTCACCGGCATTGATCCCGGCTTGGATTATTGAAGTGCCGGCATTGGAAGTGGCAATCATGATGATATTGGTAAAATCAATTGTCCGACCGGCATTATCAGTCAAACGGCCATCGTCCATGACTTGCAAAAAGACATTTAAAATATCCGGATGGGCTTTTTCCAATTCATCCAAGAGCAAGAGCGTGAAAGGGTTTTTACGGATGGCTTCAGTCAAAAATCCCCCTTCGCCAGTATTTGGGTTGCCGATTAGCCGAGCTAAGCTGGATTGGACTTGGTATTCAGACATATCAAGGCGGATCATGGCTTTTTCATCGCCAAAATAAACTTCAGCCACGGCCTTGGCCAATTCAGTCTTACCCACGCCAGTGGGGCCCAAAAATAAGAAGTTAGCAATTGGCCGGCGGGCATCCCGCAATTCCGCCCTAGCCCTTCGCAAGGCTGAGGACACCGCTTTCACCGCTTCTTCCTGGCCAATCACCCTTTCGTGGATTCGATCTTCCAAATGCAGAAGTTTTTCCGTTTCCGCTTCAGTGACTTGGGTTACTGGCACGTTTGTCTTTTCGGAAACAATAGCCGCCACATCTTCACCCGAAATGATACTGCCCCGCCCCCTAGTCTTGTGGACATACACTGCGGCTTCTTCAGCCAAGGTGACGGCTTTTTCCGGCAAGTAGCGGTCATGGATATAGCGTTGCGACAAGGTGACGGCTTTTTCTATGGCATCATAGCCGAATAAAACCTGTTGTTTATTTTCAATCACGCCGACTTTGCCTTCCAAAATCTGGATGCCGCCATTGGTATCGACTTCATTCACTGCCACTCTTTGGAAAACCGAAACCAAGCTGGATTTTTCTAAATACCGGTGCTCGTCAACCGGATTAGTGGTGGCAATGGCCATGAAAGCGTGGCGACCTAAAGCCTGGGCAAACATTTCTGCCAAATCCATCTTGCTGCCGCCTTCGGTGGTCAAACCCATAAGGTTCTGGATGTTGTCGATATACAAGACTATATTTCCTGAACGGGTAACTTCGTTAAGGACAATATTAAATTTTTCTTCCAGCTCCCCTTGCCGACCGGATGAACCGACTAAGGAGGCAATTGATATGCTGACCAAGCGCTTGTCTTGCAAGGCCGGCGGCACTTCATCTGCTACCATGCGATAAGCCAAGCCTTCCACGATTGAAGTCTTGCCTACGCCGGGCAAACCGACTAAAACTGGATTTTGCCGGCCGCTTTCAATAACCCTATAAATTTCTTCAAATTCTTTTGACCGGTCAATGCATTGGGTTAACATGCCCGAACGGGCTAATTGCGTAAGGTCATGACTGCAAGAATCCAGCATGGGCGTGGCAATTGCCGTGAATGCCCGGTTCATGCCGCCCTTGGAACGGTATTTGGCTTTCCCGCGCCAATTCTGGTATGCCTTGGACATGCGATGGGTAATGTTAATCCAAGCCACTACGTTTCTTAATTTGGTTTCATCAATAGCCAAGTCAGCCAGGATTTACTTCCTGGTCATAACCAACGGCAACTATTAATTCAGCCACATTCACGATTGGCCGGCTAGACATGACTGATTCCAAATAAGCTCGGAGTAAAATCTCGGTGGCGGCTTGACCTAATTTGGGTGGATTTGGGGTTGTCGGCATTTTCGCTAAAACATGATTTACTCTCTGGCTTAAAGATTTGCTGCCAATGCCCAGACGGCCAAAAACCACTTGGGTATCATGAAAAGCAAAAAGGGCGGCAAAAATATGGATGGGCATGACTTCTGGATTTTTCAATCGTTCCGCCAAAGTCCAAGCGCCCTCTACCACTTTTTGCGCAGCTGCTAAAAATGCGGGGGCAATATTTTCAAAACGTGTTTCTTCCCGGATCACATCTGGCCAAGAGATCTCCGGGGCTGGTACGGATAATAATTCACTGTCACGATGGGCAACTAAAATCCTTTCTTGCCTGGCTTTTACAATTCTGGAGCTAACTATTAAATCCCCCAGAAAAGAAATTGAAGCCAAGATTTTCCAAATATTCCGGGTGCTTAAGAATTCTAATATGGAATCCAGATCCAATACGACTTTTTGCTCCAAAGCCTGCCAAACCATCGCGCCTAAACCAAAAATTCCAAAAAGGATTAAAAGCACGTTAAAGCCTTGATGCAGGTTTCGTTGAAACCTTTCTTCGGCAATTTGCCAACGGTCAACCTTTTTATCCCAGACAAAATACCGGCCCATCAGCCACATGGCCGCGCGTCTGTCTTTGCAGGCCGGGCAAATGCCTTGGGCTTGGGAACAAGTTGGGCAATTTATAATTACGTATGGTTTCTGGACTTTTGGCATGTATTAAAATGTTAGCCAAGGCAGGTTGAACAATTGCCGTAAAAAATAATAAACTACCGCAATTGGCAAAGCTAAATAGCCCAGGAAGAAAATAGAAAAACCGAACAGGTAAATAATGAATACAACTGATAAAGCCAAGGCTACGACCAGCCTGACAAAAAAGCTGATCGCCCGGCCGCTCCGGCTGTAATCGCCGTACATTGGCACAAAGAGATTTTGGAACCAAACTTTTGGGCTTAACCTGCTCCGGTTAGTGAATTCTCCGACTTTGTACCAGCAAAAAGCGCTAAAGCGGGCTAAACCTTTGACATACCACCAGACTGGAAACAAAATAATGTCACCGATTAATTCCCGGAGAATGAATTTACTTGCGTTTTTTGCCAAGCTTTCAGCCATAATCTAAATGTTTATTTCTAAGGTAAGTATATCATTTTATTTAATTTTGGATTAATAAAAGCCCTGGGGTCTAACCCTGGGGCTTTTTGAAAAAAATTCAAAATTCGTTTAAATGGCGCGTTAGTGGAGACTTGTCAATTCCCTTAATAGGAAAGTCTTTTGGAAATTCCTGAATCTCAATAGACCGAGCGTCATAAGCTAAGGCGGGCAATTGCATAAAGTTGAGAGCGTTGATGAGTTCAATCCCCAGTGAGTCATTAACCGCCTTTTGGGGTATCGGTTCAAGCGCTGGGTTTTTACTGACAACATCCTTATACGCCTTTTTCAACCATATATGCAAGCTGTCGTGAATGGCTTCAGGATTTTTGCCATAAGCCGTAAAAAGCACTTTTGACTGGTTTAAAACCCTGACCGTTAGAATAAACAAATCACCATTTGGTAAGCTTACTTCCGCTTGAACCATCTCCGGATAAATCACCCGATGTTCTAGCAAAGGTATAAAATGCGAACGGTTAAGGAACTGGCCATCCGCATCATAGTAGGCGAAATTGTCTTCAAAAACATTAGGAGAGGAGACTGCAAATGTTATTGCCATTAAGAAAAAAATGCTTATCCACAATAAGTCTGAACCCCCAACCGTATCCCTACCTGTACCCTTAATTACCCCGCTAACAATAAAAGCTACCCCAACGGTAATCGCAATATGTATAATCATCAGATTTTCAGATCCAAAACCTTCTTGCAGATCAAACACCCAGCTAATAGCCACAACGCTAATCAGAAGAAACAAAACAATAAATGTCAAAGAACGGGTAACTTTCGACATATAAACCTCGCTTTTTTGGTTTTCGTTTTTTTATTAATTCCAGCTTAAATCCTAAAGTAAGTTTATGTCAATATAAAATCACCCAAACCATACAATTTAGGTGATTTACGGCTACAAAAAACTTTCTGCTCGGTTTAGTCTTAAAATCTCGACAACCTCAGCCGGCGTTGGATGATCGCCATTTCGGTTGTCATAGGAAAACCTTAATTCCTTGGTTGAAGCATAGACCAACCGGTTGACGGTTCCACCATCAGGGCGTGGTTGGATATCATACACTGCCTTGTAAATGCAAATGATCCCGTCTTCTTCGTAAACGCAACAACCGATGACTGTCCGCATAAAAGATCCTCCCTGATAAGAACAGGTTTTTATAAAACTATTTGTTTGTTAATTCCGCTATTTTTATCCTTATTGCCTGCAAGTGGTCATAAGCTTCATCCGCCGATCGCCGTAATTCCCTATCTTTGGGATTATTACCAGAATGGTGGGCCAATTCGTTATATCGGTCAACTAGACTTTGTTCTTCTAATTGTAGTTTTTCCAATTGGGTAAAAGGCTCTTCTTCCATACAAATTAACTTCCTGGCGCGGCTTCAGCAACCAGGCCTTTGCCCTGGCCAGCCACGTCATTGTTCAAGTCCGTAGTCAAAATGGCTTTTTCAATCCGCAAATCCTGGAGAGTGAATTCGTCCCGGGCAGTGGTCACGGTTTGGTTTAATAAGATCATAATTTTACCCAGATCAGTTGCGCTGGGGGTGATGGAAACTTCAAACTTGGCTTCCAGGCTGGCAAACAGGCTACCAGTACCTGGAGGTACGCGGTTAATCCGCCAAGTCACTTCCCGGGTTTCAGCATTGTAAGTGATTGCTTGGCCGGCAGTAACACTCTGCTTGCCGACCCAAGTGACTCCGTCCGGCAAAGCTGAAATTATGACTATTTGGGTCGCTTCATTGGTCGGGTTGGTCAAGGTCCAACTTAATTGGTAAACCGTGGTTTTGCCAACTTGGGGTGGAATTGGCCCGCTACCAACTGGAATTTGTTCTTCATTATAATATCTAGCCTCAGGTTCAACATTCAATTTAGTATTGATTTTGGTTTGCAGGCTGGGCGCCTGGGTTTCAAAACTCTTGCCTTCAATATCCGCAATACCGCTGACCGAGACCCGAGAATTGGTCGTGACTACAAAATTCTTATCTTCTTGGATTTTAATCTCTGGACCGGACTTTAGGGGTACCCTAAGTAAAATATCGCCGCCTTCACCAGCCTTGACCATAGCCAAACCCAGGATATCGCTTTTGGTCCAAGTTACAGTCCGGCCATCAAGCTTTCCCGCTGAGACGCCTGAACGGTTGTCTAAATCCAAAATTGCCACATCCTGGCTGGCAGAATTTTTCTGCATAAATTCGACAGTAATTACCGCGTCCTGCATGTCGCTCTCGCTATCGTTCTTGTAGCTGAACATGTAATTCAAAGTTTCGCCCCAATCTGCATTCAGTCCTTTACTTGGGTTGGTGATTGAAGCAATCAGACCCATGCCGGCTTTGACTATGGTGCCAATACCGTTAGCCTGGGCTTGAACTTCAAATTCCTTGTTCCCTTCTTTGCCGGCTCTAAATTTGAATTCCGGCGTATCACCAGGTGAACCACTGACACTGCCCGTGATTATAATTTTAACCTTGCTTTTGGCTGGAATGGAAGCGATCTGCCAAGTATTTTCCTTTTCCGAGGGTTTGGGGTCAGACTTGGAAAAACTGAAACTTTCCGGGTAATCCACAATTAACTTGACGCCATCAAGCTTATCAGTCCCGGTATTTTCAATGGTCACGGGAATATCAGTAGGCATCCCAGCAAAAATCCTTAAGGGTATCTCAGGCGTAATTTTCAGAACTGAGCTGGAAATCCGGACTTTAAGGCTGGAATTTTTTTGAAAATCATAATTAAAATTAGCCGGGCGGTAACCCAAGGTAAAATTGAAGCTTTTTTCTTCTTCTTGGTTGCCGACAAGCCGGCCAACTATGGTGACGGTAGAACCCGAACTATTATTCAACGTACCGATTTCCCAAGCATTATTGAATTCATTGCTGGGCGCCGGCGTGGATGATTTGAAGGTGAAACCATCAGGCGGGGTAAAAGTCAGCTCGGAATTTTTTATGGCAATTTTTTCGTTATTCTTGATGGCAATGGTTATAGTCAGTTCATCGCCTGCCGCAACGCTGGTTGGCGCTGAAGGCAACAGAGTTATTCTTTCGTTGAACTGGTTGTTCTTCCGGCTAAAGACAAAAAAACCCGAAGCGCTGGCAACCGCCAGAACAAAAAGGATACCAAGCGAGATGTAAAGCTTGCGGTGCTTATTTGACCCTTTCTCAATTTTTTTCATATCCCTTGGCTTTTCTTCTGAATTTTCCGGTTTGTAAATTGCATCTAAAACTTCCTCCCTAAGGATTTTTACTTTTTTATTCGAAATTGCTGAAGGTTTGGATTCATCAGCATCTTCATATAATTCCCTGGGTTTTTCTTCTGGTTCTATCCCCTGAATTTCTGAGTTTTCCTCTTTTACCTCTTCTTCCCGTATTTCTTCATCTTCGACTTTTACTTTTTGCTTTCTGACCGGAATTCTTTTAAATTTTTCATTATCGGCTAGCTTTGATTTTGGCATAAGTTCATATAGTATACTGATTTTTTAGGTTTTAGAAAAGCCAACAAATCTAAAGGTTTATCTTTTAAAAATGCCTGACAAAATCAATAAACTTTTCTGAAGGCAAATGCTTTTCCAAGACATGATGCATTTCCGAAAGGGTGATTTGGGCTGCGGTTTTTTCCGAGCCATTATCAATTTTGAACAATTCAGTCTCTTCCCAGGCGCTGCGGTTTAAGACGCGGACAAAATCCCTGGTTTGGCTTTCGACGACCAGAGCCTTGTCATCAAAATCCCGGCACTCCATCCCCAGCCAGCCACCCAAAAGCGGGGAAAATTTTACGCCGCTTTCACTCAGGGATTTTCGGCAATGTACGCAAGTTTGAAGTTCAGGACCCAAACCAATTAAATTAAAGACGTGCCAGGTAAACCACATGCGAAAACGCGCTTGCTTGTTTTTTTCTTCGCTTAAACTTTCCAAACGGCCAATGGCTTCCTGCAAAAAAGAAGCCAGGCCAATATCCTGCGCTTCGGCTTTGGTCACTGAATCCACCAAATTCAAAATAAAACCCAAAGTCGCCAATTTCTCCAAACTTTGCATAACCGCATTGGGATAATACAGCCGCTCAACTGCCGTGATTGTTTCCCCGGTCTTGCCTTGAACTAATGTCAATTTAACGGTGGCGCCAGGCTCCAAATGCCCACCAAGCTTGGCTTTGGCTTTTTTTATGCCTCGCCCAAAAACCTCCAGCTTGCCGCGCTCATGGGTTAAAACCGTATACAGCCGGCTGTCTTCCCTGACATCCCGACGGTTTAAGATTACGCCGGTGACTTCGTGCAGGCTCATTTTTTCATGCCAATTACCAACCTGGATTCACCCAGCAACAAATCTTTTTTAAACTCCACATTTTCCACTTTGCCAATTTTTATACCGCGGCTCCTGGTTAATTGCCTTAGCTCTGGCGCGTGCTCAGTAAAGATATGCTTTAGGTTTTCATCTTCGGTTTGCCATTCAACATCAACCAAGTCTTTTATGGTCAAACCGGCGGATTTGCGCAAATCATTAATCTGCCTGGCCATTTCCCGCACCAAGCCTTGGTGCCTTAATTCTTCGGAAATTTCCGAATTCAAGTTCACGGTCAAATCTCCGCCAGTTTTGGCTTTCCAAAAATTTCCATTGGAAATGTTTTTAACGACCTTAGCCTGGACCACATTTAATTCCTCGCTTAAAATTTTGAGCATTTCCTCACTGACTTTTTTATTAACTTCCACCAGGCTTAAGGGCTGTCGGACTTTAAGGTTATTTTCTTTACGGATTGCATGGCCTAATTCCACGGCTTGCCTGGCAATTTCCATATCTTTTAATATCGGGGTTTCTGGTTTGGAAGCTTTAGGCCAGGTTTCCAAATGCACACTTTCAGGATCAGCTGCAGCTTTTACCTCTTGATAAATCTTCTCAGCTAAAAACGGGGCAAAGGGTGCCATTAACACTGCAGTTTGCTTGATGACATGTTTGATTACGCCTGCTGATTCTTGATTAAAATTTTCACCCGGCCTTAACCTATCCCGACTGCGCCTAAGATACCAAGTGGAAAGCTCAATAATGAACTCTTGAAGCTCCCGCGTGGCAGAGGTCGGGTCAAAATTTTCCAGCTTCTGGGTTATGGTACTAACAGCTTTACTCAGCCGGGCCAAAACCCATTTATCCATCAAGCCTTCTGGCTCTCCGCTAAAATCCTTTGGCTTGGCTTCGGCGACATAGGTTTGGTAAAAGGTGAAAATATTCCAAAAGATTAAAATGGTTTTTTTAACTACCTCGTCCACGCCTTTTTTGTCAAAAAGCTTAGGATCGCCAGCCTGGCTCATAATAAACAAGTGAATCCTCAAAGCGTCCGCGCCAAATTCATTAATCACCTGATTAGGTTCTACAATATTGCCTTTGGACTTGGACATTTTCTGGCCTTTATTATCCAAGATATGCCCCAAGGAAATGACATTTCTATATGGAGCGCCCTTGCCCAAGGATGTTGAAATTGCCAAGAGCGTGTAAAACCAGCCCCGGGTCTGGTCAATGGCTTCAGAAATATAATCTGCCGGGAAATTCAGGCCCTGCTCAATCCTTTCCTTATTTTCAAAAGGATAATGCCATTGGGCAAAAGGCATTGCCCCGGAATCAAACCAAACATCCATGACTTCCGGCACCCGGCTCATCTCGCCACTGCACTTGTCGCATTTTAATTTTATTTCGTCGACAAACGGGCGATGCGGATCAAATTCTAATTGGTTATTTTCCCTTAACAAATTTAAATGTTCTTTTTCTCCAAGTAGTTCTTTAAAACTTCCAATTACTTTCATGTTTTCGCATTTTTCGCAAACCCAAATTGGCAAAGGCGTACCCCAATACCTTTCCCGGGAAATCGCCCAGTCTTTCACTTCTTTCAGCCATTCGCCAAAACGGCCATTCTTTAAATATGCCGGCACCCAATTTATGTCTTGATTATTTTTTAACAACTCTGCTCTTAAACTGGACATGCGGATGAACCAGCTATCTTTAGCGTAATATAGGAGGGGCGTTTCACAGCGCCAGCAAAACGGGTACTCGTGGGTATAAAGTTCCACCTTTAATAGTAATTTCCGGTCTTGCAAATCCTGGATAATGCCGGTTTCTACGTTTTTGTCTTTAACGAATTTACCCGCCCATTTCTTGACTGAGGGTAAAAATTTCCCAGTCTGGTCCACGGTGTGCTGGGTTGGTAGGCCATTTTTTTTGCCTAACTGGTAATCGTCTTCGCCATACATGACTGCGGTGTGGACAACACCCGTACCGTCAGCCGTAGTCACAAAATCCGCTGGCAAAACTGTCCAAGCGGTTTTTGAGTCGCCTTTATCAACCGCGCCAGAAAATAAAGACTCATAACTTAGACCAATTAATTCTTTACCAGGAACTTCACCTAATATTTTATAATCCTCCAAAATATCCAGACGATCTTTAGCCAAAATGTATTGCTCATCCCCTTTTTTAACAACCACATAGTTTATATCTTTACCAATGGCTAAAGCCACGTTTCCGGGCAGAGTCCAAGGCGTGGTTGTCCAGGATAAAATATAAACTGAATCGCTTTTGATAATTTTTTTCAAATTCGGCTTAACATCAACTGAATCTGGTTGGACTTTAAATTTTAAGTAAACTGAATTTTCAGTTACAGTTTTGTAGCCCTGCGCCACTTCATGGGAGGACAAGGCGGTTTCGCACCTGGGACAATGTTGGACCACCTTATGGCCTTTATAAAGCAAGGCTTGGCCGCTTGGATCTTTTTTTTCGGAGATTTGCTTCAAGACCCACCAAACGCTTTCAATATAATCAGGGTTATAAGTAATATATGGATTATCCAAATCCAGCCAAAAACCAATACGTTTGGTTATTTCTTCCCAATCCTGCCTATACTGCATGACGGTTTTTTTGCATTCGTCGTTGAACTTTATGATACTGGCCCTTTTGTCCCCGGACACGATATTTTCAATCTGCTGTTTGCCGGAAATTTTCAAGGCTTTTTCCACTTGTAACTCCACGGGCAGGCCATGGGTATCCCAGCCAGCTTTTCTTTCCACGTAAAAACCTTGCATGGTCTTGAAACGCACAATGACATCTTTATAGATCCTGGCCAAGACATGATGGATGCCAGGCTGGCCATTAGCCGTGGGCGGGCCTTCAAAAAACCTGAACCGTTCTCCATTTTTGGTTTTGGCCAAGGTCTTGGAAAAAATTTTTTCATTTTCCCAAAAATCCAAAATTTCCTCTTCCATTTTTGGGAACGGGCTTTTGGGTTTTTGCTTAGGTTTTTCCGCTACGGTTTTTTTGGAATGCATAAAAAATCTTAGCTTGGTGGCAACCCTTACTGTACTGCAAATGCTACTTTTTGACAAGGTTGACTACTTATTTGTCTGGGTTTAAAATAGGCAAACAACATAAATAAATTATAGGTCAATTTAAGAAAATATGCCCAAGAAAACCACAAGGCAACTAATAGATTCTGTAAAAAAACAATACAAGCTAATTGGTTCTGTTTATTGTAAACCTATTAAAGCACGCGTAATCTTTAATAGGCATGGTTGGAATCATGCAATGTATAAGTCCGGTGGACACAGAAGGAATGATCAGGATATTCAAATGCGTTTAAATTTAATTCCATATGCGCCAGAAGTAATTCGACAAGCAATGCATGCTAAACAAGATATCAGAGAAGAAACAACGAATGCTAAAAAAATATTTGTAACCTATACAGAAGTAAGGGGAATTGTTGATAATAGAACAAAATACTTTACAGTAGTAATCAGAAAGTTTCCAGATTGCGAATATCACTATTACAGTATAAAAAAACACAAAGCTTTGATATGGAGGCCATGATAGACAAAAAGCCCTAAAAAGGGCATTTTTGTTGTGCTTGCTTTTCCAGCGTTGGAATCCTTAGCCGGTTTCGGGAATTACCCTCACAAGCACAATATAAGCATATCCTTCTTTTTAATATTGTCAACCCCCTGGTTACTTAAATCAGGTTTTGTTTAATTACAACGATATTGAGATCCACACCTGATACTATTTCTTTTTCCCAGCCGTCTTTTGATAAACCTTCATGGTTTCCCTGGCGCAGTTTTCCCAAGAAAATTGCTGGGCTTGTTTTTTGCCTAGCTCTTTTAGTTTATTGGCTAGATTGGGCTTAACCAAAACATCTTTCATGGCTTTGGCGATTTCATTAATATCTTTCGGGTCAATATAAATTGCGGCCTTGCCGGCAATTTCCGGCATAGAAGAAACCTTGCTGGCTATGGTCGGTGCGCCCAAGGCCAAGGCTTCCAAGACTGGCAAACCAAAACCTTCATAAAAAGAAGGAAACACAAATGCCGCACTGTGTTTTATTAGTTCGATTTTTTCATTATGGGTGATATAACCCAAATACCGGATGCTCCGTTTCAAACCCAAGTCCAGCATTTCTTGCATGATTTCTTCCGCATGATAGCCAGCTTGGCCGCAAACTGCCAAAATCACATCTTTTTTATCCGGATTGCTTTCCAAGAATTGCTTAAAGGCCCGCATTAAATTAATAATATTTTTCCTGGGCTCCAGGGTTCCCACAAAAACAAAATATTTTTTAGGCAATTTAAACTTCTCCAAAATTTCCTGGTTGCACCTTTTTAACGGAATTTTATCCACGTCATAACCATTATAAACGACGTCAATTTTTTCCGATTTGATATTGAATAGCTGTTTTAAATCTTTAGCCGTACTTCGGGATACCGCAATAATGCGATCAGCCTTGCGCAAGCTCTGCGGCACCAAGACTGAACGGGAAATAAAAGAGGAAGGAAACCATTCTGGGTGGCGGAAAATAGCAAAATCGTGGACCGTATAAACAACTTTTTTGGGATAAGTTATGGGGACAACCCCGGCCGGCACATGTAAAACATCCAAACCCTCTTTCAAAAGGTAGGCGGAAATTAACATGTGCGAATAACCGAATGACAAAAACCTGCCATATTGGGAGAATGGGAAATGCTTTATTTTCACGTTCGGGGCTTTATACACATTCACGTCCCGCATCCGGTAATCAAAATACAAGACAAACTGTTCTTTGGGATAATGTTTAACCAAGGCCATGACCAGGCCTTCTACATAGTGCCCCACCCCAGCGCGTTCACCGGATTCAGGGTTCAAAATTGTTCTGCAATCAATGCCTATTTTCATAGATTTATTATTTTTTGAAAGTTAATTTCACCCCGCATATTTTTATAAAATAGTATATCTACGGGGTGAAACTCCGTGAACAACTAATTCTTTAATAAACGCTTTTACTAACAGAGTTTCACATCTTCTCGGGTGCGGAAATTCCGAGGATTTTGAGTATATCAGCTAAAACGTTTTTTGTCGCTTTGGTTAATTTCAAGGGAAAATCCCTGACTTGATTGTTATCAATTACCCTGACCTTAGTATAAAACTCATGGAAAGTTCTGGCTAATTCCATGGCGTATTGCGGCAAGCGGTGCGCTCCATAATCCACAGATACGTCTTCCAAAACTTCTGGCCAACGGATTAGTTGCAGGATTAACCTTCGTTCCACAGGCTCTAATTTTTTTTCTGGATCTTTGATGGTTTTCAGGCCTTGGACATTTTTTAAAATACTGCAAATCCGGGCGTGGGCATATTGCACGTAATAAACTGGATTTTTTTCATTCCTGGCTTTGGCCAAATCCAAATCAAAATCCATATGCGTGTTGGCCGCATGCATGATAAAGAAAAACCTAGTGGCATCCAGACCAGCTTCATTAATAATTTCTTCGGCTTCCACATAAGTTCCCCGGCGTTTGGACATTTTCACTTCTTTGCCGGCTTGGATCAATCTTACAAATTGGATTAAAATAATTTTTAATTCACCTTTAACGCCCAAGGCTTTCATGGCCGCTTGCATGCGGTCAACATAACCGTGGTGATCGGCACCCAAAATATTTATAGCGATATCGGATTTATATTTGGTGAATTTCAACCAATGATAAGCAATATCCGGTACGAAATAGGTCATTTCTCCGTTAGTTTTGATTAAAACCCGATCCTTGTCATCACCGAACTTGGTTGTGGCAAGCCAGGTGGCTCCTTCTTTTTCGTACACTGCTCCCTGATTTTTTAACTGAGCCAACACCTCTTCAGTGGTTTTTGAATTTTCCACCAGGTTTTTTTCCGAAAACCAACTATCAAAATGGATGCCCATTTCTTCGCTAACCACCCTTTGGATTTCCTTCAACATTTTTTCCACTACTTTGTCTTTTATCTTGTCCCGGATCTCGTTGAGTTTTTGGGTATCGGTTATTTTATAATTTGGTAAGTGCAGTTTTTTAGCCAACTCATCAACATATGCGCCTTGGTAACAGGTTTCTGGAAAATCAATGGTAATGCCATGTTGTTGCCAGTATTTCCGCAAGACTGACTCGGCCAAAACCGCCACCTGGTTGCCCCGGTCATTAACGTAATATTCAGTGAAAACTTTATAACCCGCGCGCTTTAATACCCTGCTTAAGATATCCCCTAAAAATCCGCCTCGGGCGTTAGCTAAAGTTAAGGGCCCGGTGGGGTTGGCGGAAATGAATTCCAAATGAACTTTTTTACCCAAGCCGATTTCGGATTTGGAAAACCTTTCCGAAGATTTATTCAGCTCCCCTACTTGTTCAATTAACCAAGATTCTTTAAGGCTGAAATTCACAAAACCCGGGCCAGCAATATGGACTTTTTCAATGGCTGGATGCTGGTTTTTAGCAAAGAACTTAATCAATTTTTCAGAAATTTCCTTGGGGGCTTGCTTTTGCTCTTTAACTAATTTCAAAACCAGGTTGGTGGAATAATCGCCAAAATTCAAATTTTCCGGGATTTCTACTTGAAAATCTTTTACCTGGTTATTGGAAAATTTTTCGAGCAAATCCCCTATTTGTTTCCGAATATTCATACGCTGATTATAACACGCTTGTGCCCCTTGGGCCTTGACAAAATTAAATAAATGATATATGCTACTTAGTTCTTGCTGAAATACTGCCCTTTTAGTTGCAGAAATTTGGCGAGAATTCGTGGGTTTATTAGTTTGAGCGTTTAAGCCACATATCCCAGGGGAGGTATCGGTGTTATATTCAACCGGATTTACGTAGTACAAAATGTTCGCCGTCAACTCTCCCGGCAATAATGCCTTCGAAAAACCCTTAATTGATGCGGAGGATAAATGCCTCGGAATACGACAGGATTTGTCTAGGGTAAGAATCTAAAAAAACTTATTTTTCCGGCAATACTCATGCAACCTGGGCAATAACGCCCCAAAATAAACCCGGCCAAAACGGAGGTACGATCATGCCTCGTCTGTCATGTCCATTCCCGTAGCACAAATTTTGCCCGCGACCCAGTTCTGGTTGCGGGCCTTTTTTATACTTCTTAATACTTGACAAGATTATTTTGATATGCTATTATCCTAAGTTAAAAAATAAAACACAAACAAAAGGATTATAAGATGCTTTGTTCATTCACTCTTAAAATGGTGGATATCACCGTGAATGGCCAACACATTCAAGAGTTCACAATGTCCTGGGAAGAACATTGCAGCGAAGAGCACTTACTTGAACTCTCTATGTTATTTCTCACCAACCGTGCCTCCTTTTTTCAAAAAATGATAGGGTTGGACTTTGTTAAAAGATCATCCCTAGAATTCGAAAGATTATAGTAAGGAGACGCATAAAAGGAGGACATCATGACAACAATATAAGCCGCGGAATCTTTCCTCGGCTTTTTCGTTTGGGTACGGGCTGGGCTTGACCCCGCACCACTTTCCAAAATTATGTTGAAATTAGTTGTGGATATTTTTTGCGATAAATATCTACTTTTTAAGTAATGATTTAATGGAAAGTGGTGCGGGGTTGACAAAATATATAAAAATGCTAGTATCTTAAGTCAAAAAGAAATAAACAATTCATTGATAAAGGAGAAGGACACCGTGGATTATGTAAATACTAGTGACTACTTCTTGAGCTTAAAGGCGGAAATCGAGGCGTTAAGTGGAAGATGTATCCAAATGAAGCGTGTTCCAAATGATATCTTCGGGATTTCCCTTCCTGTTGAACCAGCCCGAGTGAAACAGGGTTGTGATTGGATGGTTATCGCCCTCCTGGGCGATGATGGTCCGGACAATATCTATATGGAGAACATGGATTGGAATGATCCAGGCCGAGTTAGCTTCCAATTAAAAAGGCTAATCGACGAGATCATAACGACAAAGCTAGCAAGGATCGAGGTCTGTCTGGAAGCACTCTGGACCGATATCTATATTGGCTTGAGCATGGCTTATCGAACCAGCCGCCGGGTTGATTTCGACGAAAGAATCATGAAACTCGAAGGCACAATATTCGCAACATTAGCCGCTTAAACATCAGCGCCAGCGTCTCCCGACGGGAGACGCTGGCGCAAATTTTCTCTATACTAAAGGCCATGCCCCAATTAACCAACAACCGCAAAGCCAATTTCAATTACGATATCTTGGAAAAATTCGAAGCTGGCATAGTCTTGACCGGTCCTGAAGTAAAATCCGCCAAAATGGGTAGTATTAATTTGCAGGGCGCATATGTCAGTATTCGGGAAAATTCTCTTTGGCTACTACATACATATATTGCCCCTTACAAACCCGCCCGCTTAGTGCAAAAAAGTTACATCCCAGAAAGGGAAAGACGGTTGCTTTTAACAAGAAATGAAATTTCTTCACTCTTGGGAAAAATGAAAAGCACCGGTGTAACTTTAATCCCTTTGAATCTTTACACTCATCAAGGTTTAGTCAAAGTCACTTTGGGCTTAGCCCGCGGTAAAAAATCACATGATAAAAGAGCAAGCATTAAGAAGCGTGACGTGGAAAGGGATATGGCCAGGGCTATGCGGAGTAAAATTTAAAAAATGAAAATCATCATGAGAAGTTAATTTGCCGATTTCTCATGGGGATGTTCAATAGTTGATAGTTAGCTTTGATAATTAGCACGCAGACCGCCCGCTCCAGCAATGGCGTTAAACTTGTCGGAAATTCGACAAATGCCAATTCATTTGTCAGCAAAGTAAAGACTGTTTTGGCGAAAACCTTTACCGTCCCTGCTTTTGCTCCGGTTGTTGCTTAAAAACCAATAACCCATTCGCCCCGGTGCCTGAGCCAGGATTCGCGAGTGTCATATTTCAGGCTGGATCTTCCAATACCGCATGATATGGGAAAATCGAGAATGACTCATGCTAAGCAATTACCGACCTTGGTTGTTCCGTGCGAGAGTTGCTGAACTTTATTGAATAACCTATATCTGTAGAATGCTAATTGACGGCTTACTAGACAGGGGTGCAAGACCCCTCATCTCCACCAGCCTTCGCCCCGTTGGGGCTTCGGCTGGCAGGCCATCCTTGATAAACTTTTTGTTAGAATATATTATGTTATTTCGAGGGCGAAGGCTGTCCTCCGAAGCCTCGGCGAAGGAGGACCTAAATAAAAACATATATGCGTTATGTTTATATTTTAAAATTGAATAATGGCAAATTTTATACGGGCTCAACTGATAGTCTAAAACAAAGATTAGTCGACCATAACCAGGGTAAATGCCAAACGACTACTAAAAAACGACCAGTCAAAATTGTTTGGTATTGCGCTTTTGATAAAAATAAAATTGCTTTAACGTTTGAAAAATATCTTAAATCAGGGTCGGGTATTGCTTTTCGAAACAAGCATTTAATAAATAAATAGCCAGTTCCGCCAGGGATTTCATTATACTTGCTCCTCATGGAGTTCATCCAGTCGGATGACGGGATTCGTTCGCTCCACATCCGTGAAGCCAGGTTCCAGGCGCAGCTCGCTTTCCCCATTTCATCTTTGATAAAATGGGGGCCCCGACTCATAAAATATGAGTTTGTTTTGGGTTTCACAAACGCGCCGCTTTTCCTCACGGATGCGTGCTCCTCCCCCTCGACTGTGCTCGGGGTCGTGCGCTCCACATCCGTGAGGCTAATATCATAAGCGTGCCGCTTACCCCAATTTTTGATTAAAAATTGGGGGCCCCTAGTTGGGTTTTTGGTGTGTTATAATACTCCTATCTCATCTCTAAAATACTAATTTTATAAGCACTAAAAGATTCCGCATAAACGAGCAAATCCGGCTGCCCGAAATCCAGGTAATTGGGCCGGATGGCAGATTCTTGGGCCAAATGCCTACTTTCCAGGCCTTACAATTGGCCAAGGAACAAGAATTAGACCTAGTTGAGGTTAACCCCGTAGCCAAACCGCCCATCTGCAAAATTATTAATTGGGGTTCGTACCTATACCAGCAAGAAAAAGCCGAACGTAAACTAAAAGCCAAACAAAAAACTGCGGAAATCAAGGGCTTAAGGCTTTCCTTAAAAATTGGCGCCCATGATTTGGAATTGCGCAAAAACCAGACCATGAAATTTTTTGAACAAGGTGATCGGGTCAAGCTGGAAATGATTCTGCGAGGCCGGGAAAGAGCCCGGATGGACTTGGCGAAAAAGATTATCCATGAATTTGTTGCCAGTTTGGGCGAGAATGTGGTAGTTGATTCCCCGGTCAGCGCCATGGGCGGAAGGCTGACTGTACTATTGAGGCAAAAGAAATAATTTAGGACTTAAGCTTGGGTATTGACGGGTCGGTAAAAAACCGATAGAGTTTAACACACATTAGATATGCCAAAATTACGAACCCACAAAGCAACACTAAAACGTTTTCGCCGTTCAGGCGGGACAAAAATCCTCAGGCGCAAAGCCGGCCAGGATCATTTTAATGCGCGCGAGTCCGGAAAGCTCACTCGCAACAAGAGACGGGATGTTGTCGCGCATAAAACTAATATCAGGGCTATTAAGACCTTAACTCCTTATTCTAAATAACCTATGCGAGTCAAACGTGGAACCAGCCATATCAAGCACCGAAAAAACCTCTTGGAAAGAGCTAAGGGTTATCGTTGGAAAAGGAAATCCAGCGTCAAATTAGCTAAGGTAGCCGTCCGCAAAGCTGGCCGTTATGCCTATATCCACCGACGTTTGAAAAAACGCGATAGCCGCAGGCTTTGGCAAATTAAAATCAACGCGGCTGCACGGCAAAACAACCTGAATTACAGTCAACTTTTAGGCGGCCTGAAGAAGGTCAAAGTTGAACTGGACCGGAAAATCCTGGCCCAATTAGCGGAATTCCACCCAGAACTCTTCAAAAAAATCATCGAAAAAATTAAATAAAGTTTAAAACCAATTACTTAATTTCAACTGAAGTAAGTTTTTTGCTTTGGTTTCTTCGCTACAGTCTGATTTTTTAAATTTTATCAACAATTTTACTGGGCGAATTAGCGCAATTTTGGTAGTATAATGCCATGCCTGATTCAAAAAAACTCCTGTTTTCATTTTTAGCGATTGCCGCTTTAGCGCTGTTTGTTTTCTTTTGGAATCTTGGCAAATACCCATTGGAAAAATGGGATGAAGCCATCCACGCCGAAGTCACGCATGAAATGCTGAAATCCGGCAATTGGCTGGAATTGACTTGGGACGACCAACCTTACTATCGCAAACCGCCATTGCGTTTTTGGCTGCAAGGCATGGCCTCGGGAATTTTTGGGGAAAATGAATTCACAATCCGTTTTTGGTCAGCCACTGCCGGAGTTTTGACTACCCTGCTTATTGCCTGGTGGGCCTGGCAAGCCTTTAAAAAAATCCCGATTGTCTGGCTTTCGGCTGGAATTTTTTTAACCGGCCGTTTTATTTTTTATCATGCTTTTCGAACTGGAGAAACCGATGGTTTGTTGGTATTTCTTTTACTTCTTTCGCTTTGGCTGTATTGGCAAAGCTGGACCAAGCCAAAATTATTATATTGGACAAGTTCGGCTTTGACTTTGGCGGTTTTAACCAAATTTTCAGCTGCGGTCTTTGCGGGTTTGGCAATTTTTCTGCACCTGCTTTTTACTAAGAAATTCAAGAATTATTCCAAAAAACAATGGCTAATTGCCCTTGGTATTGGCATAGGGATTTTCGGTGCCTGGTTTATCAGCCAGATAATTTTAAGGGGTGGAAACTTTATTAATGAATATATCAGTGAGGATATTTGGACTAGGGCCACTACAAACCTTTATATTAACGATTCCGGTGTTACAACTTATTTGGGCAATTTCATGTCTCGCTTTTTCCCTTGGGCTTGTTTTTCTTTGCCAGCCATTATTTGGATTTCTTGGAAAACTTGGAAAGAAAAAAATCAGCTCTATTTCTTGTGGCTGATCTTCCTGGTAGAAACAGCGGTGATTTTAAGCTTGAATGCCAGCAAAACCAACTGGTATCTATTGCCGCTTTACCCCTTTTTGGCTTTAATAATCGGCGCCTGGATATACAACCTTAAAAAATTTCCGATTAAACTATTTGATTTTATTTTATTAGGCGGCGGTTTGCTGATTTTTTTGCGTCAGCTGCCACTGATCTTAAACAAGATTGACAAGCAAGGCTCAATAAAAGATTTGATTGTTAATAGTTATTTATTCAAAAACAATGCGCAATTGTCGCGCTTGCTTTTAGCTTTTATCTTTGCCCTGATTTTTATAATTTTTTATTGGCTGGTCAGAAAATACCAATTAAAAAAATTATGGCTGAGCCTTCTTAGCTTGGTTTTTGTCGGTATTCTAGGTGCAGCCATAATTGGCCAGATTTATGGTTTTAAAGAAAAAACCGGGGATCCGGTCCTGCCCCAAATGCGTGACTACTTGCAAAAAAATCCAACGCCTAAGCTTTTCCTTTACCGCATTTATGTCGGCCATGAACCGACTATCAGGTATTATCTGGGCAATTTGGAAAATACCAAATTTGAGTATTTGAAATCCCCTAACCTTTTACAGCCTGGCGAAGTGGCTTTGGAAATCAAAAAAGACAAAAAAAACCAGGTTATTGGCCAAACCATACTTGAATCCCTTGATTACCATTTAGTAAAAATTCCTTAAAAAAATTTTGTACTAATAAATCCAATTCTTTATTTCTGCGACCTTAATGTCATCTGCCCTGACAAATAATAAGCTCCAATGGCTTTGGGCCGGATTAATTATTTCCGGTGTCACTTTGTTTTTGTTCGCCCCCATTTTTAAAAATCAAACACCCTTTGCCACCCAAACCCTCGGGCAAATAATGCCATTGGAAAAATCCGCTGGTGACATTTCTTTATTGCGGGATAGCCTGGTCCAGGGTTATCCCTACCATAAATTCGCCGCTGAACAAATCCAAAAAGGCCATTTCCCTTTTTGGAATAATTTAATTTTTGCGGGCACGCCTTTTTTTGCCAATGGCCAATCAGCGGTTTTGTCGCCAATTAAATTGCCTTTTTGGTGGTTGGACGCCTACACCAGCTTTATCATCACCCTACTTTTGCAATTTCTGGTCGCTGGCCTGGGCATGTTTGCTTTAGGCCGAGCTTTAGGCTGGAAATTTACCTCGGCTTTAATTTCGGCTTTGGTCTTGGTTTTAAGCTCCCAATTCTTGCTTCGCAGCACTCTGGACCACATGAGCAGTGTTATTGCTTGGCTGCCCTGGCTGCTTTATGCCATTTACAATCTGCAAAAAACCCTGAAAATAAAATGGCTGCTTTTAACCAGCATGTTTATTGCTTTCGTTTTTTTAAGCGGGCACTTCCAGTACGCAATTTTTTGCTTTGGTTTAAGCATTATCTGGCTAATGGTGTTTTTCCAAAAAACTAACTTAAAAAAAAGAATTTGGCTGGTTTTGATCGCATTAATTTTGGGTTTGGGTTTAAGCGCTGTACAAATAATTCCCAATTTGGAAGCCATAAAATACAGCTATCGGGAAACCAAGGATAATACTTGGAGCCAGGTTTTAAATCCAAAAAATTTATTGCATTTTGAAAAAAAGAATTTCCAGGCCTTTAGCACCATCCTTGACCCAAAAATCAATGGCCTGGGCAATAACACCAAAAGCCAAACTGATTATACGGAAACCACGGTTTATGTCGGGCCAATCGCCCTCTTGTTGGTGATTTTTTCCTTTTATTATTGGCGAAAAAAAATTTGGCTTTTGAATGCGGCAGTCGCCATAGTAATTTTTATTTCCCTAATCTTCCCGAGTATAAAAGAGGTTTTTGACAAAATCTTCCCCTGGTTATCCACCGTTTCTGTCTGGCGTTTTAGCGTTTTAATGCTTTTTGCTTTAAGTCTTTTGGCGGGCTTAGGCTCTGAAGCAGTTCAGACCTACAATAAAAAAATCCTTAATCCCCTTTTAATAATTGCCACGATCATATTAGGCGTTTGGCAATGGCAACATATCCTGCCGTTTAAGGATAGAAACACGCTCTACCCGCAAACGAATTTTATTGCCCAAATCCAAAACCTGAGTAAAAATACCAGGCTTTGGCCAAAAGACAGCGGCTTGGACCAATACATGCCTTATGACATCCCTATAATCTTAGGTTATGATTCGGTTTATCCCAAAACCTACCTTGAGCTTTGGCAGGCGAATAGCCAGGTCATCAAACCCAATCAGCTTCATGCTAAAGAAGTCAATGAAAAATTGTTAAAGGTCACTGGCGCTTCCTTAATGCTGACTAATAAGCCCTTACCTGAAAACTGGCAGCCAATTTTGGCTTGGCAAGACTGGACTTTGGCGGAAAATAACAACATTAGACCAGCCATCCATGCAGTCAATAAATTAATCCCGGAAAATTCACCAAGCGATTTGCCAAATATTAATCCCGATATTGAGGCTCTAATAATTGGCGACTTGCCTCAAATCGACGGGGCGGCACAGGCAGAAATAAAAATTATCGGGCAATCAAATAATTACTTGAACCTCCAAACCACCAGTTCTGGCAATTCAGCCTTGGTTACCAATTTGCAGTTTTACCCAGGTTGGCAGGTTTTTATTGATAGAAAACCAGCCACGGCTTTGCAAGTCAACCATGCATTTCTAGGCAGTCCAATCCCCGCAGGTGAACACCAAATTGAATTCAAATACAGCCCCAAAAGTTTTTGTTTGGGAATTATAGTTAGTTCAATTTCTGTGCTATTTTTGTTAATGTTAGGAATTGCCAATAAAATTAGAACAAAAAGTCAGCTTGGCACAAACAAAATGCCGTGATACAATCGCGAGTGCAATTGACTTAGTGGACCCGTAGTGTAGCGGTTAACCCCGCACCAATCCTCGTTGATACTCGGATGGTACGGGGCAAGCACGCCAAAAAGTTTGAAGCGCTGTCGGTTGGACCCGTAGTGTAGCGGTTAACACGCCTCCCTGTCACGGAGGAGACCGAGGGTTCGATTCCCTTCGGGTCCGCCAACCGACAGCGCTGCACTCCACCTACCTGTCTGTCCTGTATCTGGAGCGAAGCGACATGGTACAGGATCACGGAGGAGACCGAGGGTTCGATTCCCTTCGGGTCCGCCAAAAATTTCGGCAGCACTTTATGTGATGACGATATTTTTAGATACAAAAGGAATCGAAGGGCAGCAGCGATTCCGACAATACGTTGGAAGAGCGCCGGTGAATGCGAGCAAGCGTAGCATTCACCGCTGCCCAGGACGCGATTCCCTTCGGGTCCGCCAATTAAACTATTACTTATCCGAAAATACTTTTTTGGGGTTTTTACTAATGTCTAGAGTTGACGGTTCAATATAAAAGAAATAATATCACTTCACTTCAAAATCAAGGAGGTAATGATGGTATATACAGTCGTTCCAGGTCCGGTTTTTAAGCACGACTGCCAAGAATGCTCTTACCAAATGACAATCCAGGCACCAAATGGTAAACAAGCAGATCTTTATCTCTGTCCCAAGAGCCAAATTAGCCAAGTCCTGGCTAGATATGGAAATGAGCCAAGCGAATACACTACTTTGGCCGAACAAATGGGAGCGATATTGAATAACCCTTCCATTCCTGAACTTCCCACTTTATTCCCCGCTCCTTCCGAAAGTTAATTTTAAAACCACCCGAATCTTTGGGTGGTTTTTGCTTTGTCGTTAAATCAGTTACTTATCCGAAAATACTTTTTTGGAATATTGCCTTTGCTGTCAGTGATGGCAAAAGCGGATTTTTTAATAATTTGCTGGGAATCTCGGTTCCGGATTTTAACGTCATAATAACCAGGCTGCATCTTGCCCCACGGGATAATCATATTGATGTTGGTGCTTTTTTTCACAAAGGTTTTCAGTTTATATTTCCCAATTGTCGCCACTGCCCCATTCCGGAAATTCTTGCCATATATGTCCAAATAAGCCGTCTGGTTTGAACTTTTAGCCTGTTTTAATTTTGCTACCATGAATCTGGAATAAACCGGTCCTGGTTGGCTGAATTTCGGCCCGCCCACAATATCCACAGCCCGGATGACATCATTCCAGCTGTCAGCTACGTATAAAGTCTGGCCATCCGGACTCACGGTTAAACTAGTCAAATCATTAAAGGCCGCTTGTAACCTCGCGCCATCCTTATACCCTCTAGTTGTTGAGCCAGCCACCAAAGTGACTAATTTGGTCTTGGTATTTGCCACGTAAATATTACTTGAACCATTGTCGGCAATGTATAACATATTACTTGGGCCCATGGCCAAACCGATTGGCATGGAGAAAGCCGCTTCCGAACCGATGCCTTCGCCCACACTTTGCCTTGAACCAGCCAGGGTGGTCACTTGTGTAGTTGAAGTATTAATCGCCCGGATTTTATAATTCCGCATGTCTGCCACGAATAAAGTGGCGCCATCTTCACTGATAGCCAAATGAACTGGGGAATTAAACTTGGCTGAAGTACCTGTACCATCAGCAAAACCTGAAGTTGTTGAACCCGCCAAGGTTGTAACTTGGCCGTCTGACAGCCTGACTGTACGGATGGCATTATTACCAGTGTCAGCTACGTACAAAGTGCTACCATCAGGCGAAAGCGCGCTGCCCCTGGGTCCGCGGAAATAAGCACAGCCAGCTTGGGCTAAACTTTCAGTCACGCATTTAGCGCCATCCCGCAACCCATTATTCATGCTGCCATTAGAATTGGTCAAGCCCGCTCCAGTGATTAATGAGGCGGTTGGCGTGCCAGTCAAAGTCACTTGGCGGATGCGGTTATTCCACCGGTCAACCACATATAACAAACTTTCATCTGGACTTAATAAGATTGAACCTACGGTGCTAAACCTGACTTTAGGGCTGGCTTGGTTATAAGGACCCTCGCCATAGCCGTCAATGACATCCCCTATCACATTCGTAGTTTCACCGGTAGACATGAGGATCTTAATAATATGGTTATTCTCTGCCGCATACATTATTGAACCATCCTTGGTAATGGCCATGGCAGAAGGCCGGCCTAATAGCACGTTCGCTTTCGCCCCATAAGCATCGCCAAAACGAGTCGATCCGACCCAAATCTCATTGTCATTTCCTGGGTCAGTCTTGCTAAACCGATGGATAGTGCCAATGCCGGCATTGGCTACATAAACATAATCGCCATAAACCCTCAAACCCATGGGAAAATTTATATCAAGCATTTTTGAGTCTGAAGCTAATAAAGCGGTTTGCCTGGTATTCAAATCAATTGACCTGACATAATCTGTCAGCCCATCACCATCAGAAACATAAAGCTTGTCCCCAGCCCTGGTAACCCCATAAATATTCCGGAATTGCGCTTCTTGGCCGATACCTTCCCAATAACCAGCACTGCCTGAACCTGCAATTATTTCAGCTGAACCATTTGCAATACCCACTTTTAAAACTTGATAAGTTCCGCTATTAGCCACGTAAAGGTAATTTTCGTCAGCAGATTTTTCAAGCTTTTTTGGTTTTTTGACGTTATTGGAAACCAAAGATAAAATCCCGCCATTCACGCTAACTTTCTTGATTGCGTTATGATTATAATCCGCAATGTACAAAGTGCTGCCAATAACTAGAACGCCTTGGGGCGAATCCAAGCCTTTGGAAACTATAGTAGAGACTGTGCCATTGGTCTTGATTTTCCTGATCCGATTATTGCCGGAATCAGCTACGTATAAATTCCCGTCCGAGTCCATATCCAAGCCCCTGGGCAAGGCAAACGCCGCTTGGCTGGCCACGCCATCCCTTTTGGCGTATTCGCCTGTGCCGGCGTAAGTTGAGACCAGGCCAGCGGGCGTAACTTTACGGATGACGTTATTATAGGTGTCGGCAATATAAAAAGTGCCATCAGCCGTAATTTCCACGTCTTCGCAAAAATCCAATAAAGCCTGAGTCCGGGTCAAGCCATCCCCGGCATAGATTTTGCCTAAAAAAGTCGAGGTATCGCCATAAGCTGCCTGGGAATTTTTTGGAAAAAATAAAACCACCGCGCAAATTATTATGGCGGGAAAAATTAGCTTTAAATAAAGCTTCATATAAATATTTTTTAATGCTTAAGTTTTTATTTTTATCTTACTTTCATTATAGCATTTTTTGAATAAAAAATAAAGGGGGCGAACATTTGTTCGTCCCCTGTCATAGGTTCATTGTTTTTTTGTTTTTTAGATCGAGGCGTAACTCGATCCCATTGAACGAGTTTCAGTCTTGATCTTTACGATTCCTTTGTTCCCACCGAACCCGTTCCTCACGTCGTTCAACGTGATTTCGACTTTAATGGAATGATTGGAATCGTTAATGACCGTCGGCTTGGCCTGCATTCCCAACGGCTGCCAGCCCCCAAACTCTGCCTTATAGATCAAAGCATAGAAGTTAAGGTCGGGCGCCGGGTAATCATTGGCCCGCGGAGAACCGATGAAATTCGGACTGGCCTGATAGCCGTCCGCATCACACCAAAGTTCTTTCCGGGTTTCGGTATTAAAATCAGCCATGTAATTAGCAGTTTCAACCCGCATCACCAGCATGAAATTGGCCGGCACCGTAATGACCAGGGGGTCGTTGTCGGTGACATCCAAATTAATCATCGAACTCGCATCGTCCTGGGGCATGGGAGCACTGCTTATTGCCAGCCCTTTTGCAATGCGTTCACTCGTCTTTTTGCTGTTCGCAATGCGAGCGAGCAAACTATTGACGGCTAAGGTGTCTTCGTGAGACCAACCCTGCCTCGTGCGCTTCACCTTATAAAGTTCAAGTGAATCGCTTAATTCGCTCGCATCAACTTGGTCAATGAATTTGGCAAAGTTGATAAGCTGAACATCTTGGGCAACCCCGCCGGCGTAACCTGATTGCGCAATACGGGTATCCGCTTGCGGTATTAACATCTGCAAGACATATAAAGTCTGTGGCATGTGTACCCCCAGCCATTGGTCGGTGAACGGCACCACGGCCGCAAACCACACCAAGGCGACGATAGTCAAAACCACCAACTTGCCGACAAAAGGAGATTTAGACTTGAACAGTAAGTAGACATACGCCCCTGCCCAACCAACCCCCACTACTCCCAGCAACAGGGTAACATGGCCCAAAAAAATCGCCAGGATAATCAGAGCGGCGGTCAAGGCCATACCAACCTTGATTCTGGCCCAGTTTCTTTTGAAAAACTCTTTCATTTTATTACCTCGCTATTCTTTTTTTGCTTTGGAAAGCGTGCGAAACCAGTCGGCAACTTCCGCTATAAGCAACGGAATGATTGCCAACCAATGACCATACTTCTCTAGTCCGCCACTGTGCGCAGGCGCAGCAGCGGCAACCGGGACAGTTCCACCTTCAGTAGCCGCAACCACCACAACAGGCTGCTGGTTACGTTTTATATAGGACTCAAAAAAGCGACGCAACACCCCTGGTTGCTCATCCTTCACCATTCCACCGGAACCGTCGGAAAGACGATCCCAGATGGTTTGGAAAAAGAAACCTAGTTCATCCAGACGCGACCACGGCCAATAAATGACCACGGCCAGTATCAGCACCAACATTAGGCCAGTCAACCGGACAAAACCCCAAAAAGAAAGATGGTCTCGCTTGATGGGAGCAGGTTGCACAGGCGGCTGATTGTTGTCAACGTACTGGTAAACAGACTGTTCAACCGGATTGCGGTCAAACTCGACCCGCAGATCTTTCGCTACCGGCTGGTCCATGTAAGAAGTGGCCAAGGCGGAAACTTCAAGTCCCCACCAAGCCATAACCGCCAAGCAAACGCCCAGGAGCACCCAAGCGCGGCCATTATTGGTTCTGAAAATTGAACCAAAAAGACTGCGCCCTGCCCCACCCGCTTCTGCTTTTCGCAGTTTGAGCGGGCCGGTCAAATTGTACTCCTCGCTTTTGGCGACGCTGGGGATATCAATGACAAAGATGGTCTTGCGTTTATCCGGATCGCACCTCATCGTAAATTCGGCTACACCATCAGCGTCAGTCACAAGCGACTCGGGCTCGCCATAACCAGTCAAGGAAAGTTTAGCGCCCTTCACGGGTTTGCCTTCACCATCCTCGCAGGTCGCACGAGCCCTGTACTCGCCAGGCGATATCTGAATGGCCTTGCTGAAAGACGCGCTTTTCACGCGCTTGGGCTCGGGCCGCTCAAGAGTGAGCACCCGGGAAGTTGCATATGCAGGTGTCTCGATTATGATCCTGTAAGGAACGAACAATTTCTGCTCGCCTTTCGGGTTGAGAATGGTTAACCCAACCTCGATCATCCCGCGATGGTCAGTGTGAAATCTTCCGGCACCGACGAATCCTTCAATGTCCACTTCCACATCCCGTGCAGGCGTTAATCCCCGCAGAACGCTAATGAAGAGTGCGACTTGAAAGCCGTCCGGATTGGATTGTGAAACGTACTCGACTTCAATGACCGGCGCATTAGATGAAACAGGCGCTTCATCATAAACCTTGAGAACTTGCTGGGCAGAGGCAATTTCGCCCTGCGCCCGCACAGCGATTAGGTATTCACCAGCTGGCAGGCTGTTCCTTGTGAGAAAGGAAACTTGTCCACTAGCATCCGTAACACCTTGGTCGACATTAGTTCCGTCGACGTGGAGTATAACCGGCACCGAAGGTGCGGGTTTGTTGCCGCGCATTGCGGTAACAATGGTTGTGATGAGCCCCGTCTGGGAATCATATTTTGCTGATGAAATCAGCAGTGCGAGCTTCCCCCCACCGCCGTTTTCACCATAGGGCCGACGATCTCGGCCACGCCAGTTTCGATCGCGGTCTTTTCGCCCACGATCGGGTTGATCCATGTCTGACATACAAAAAACCTCCTACTCCACGCCATCAGGCGGAAGCCGTTTTATATTACGTACTTCTGTTATTTCCCCATTTATTCATTAACTCGTTATTCACTTGTCAACGAACTTCCAACCTTGCGGCTGGAGCTATAACCCGGGGAGACCCATGGCTATAACAAGCCAGGCTACCACATCCCGACCTTTTTGTCAATAGCGGTAAAATTTTAATTTTGGGCTTTAATGATTAAATTATCCTTAGAGCTTTTGAATAAAATCTCACCTTGGTAATCTGTCCGAAACATCTGAATGCCTAAGGTATGCAACCGATTGACAATTGAAGGTGCAGGGTGACCGTATTTATTATTCAAACCAACGGAAAGGATGGCGTATTGGGGTTTGGAAATTTTCAATAAATTTTCGCTGGTTGCTGATTTGCTGCCATGATGGGAAACTTTCAAGACTTCCACTGGATTTAAAACTTTATTATTTATTAAACTTAATTCCACATCCTCTGGCGCGTCCCCAGTGAACAAAAAATCTTGCTTACCATAAGATATTTCCAAAACTATTGAACTTTGGTTTAAATCTTTGGGATCAAATTGGTAATTTTTTGGCGGCCACAAGACTTTAGCCTTCACTTCACCAAAAATAAATTCCTGACCAGCCTCCGCTTTAATGACCGGAATGTGATTTTCAGTAATTAAATTGCTCAGACTTTTAAAAGTATTGGAAGTGCTTATGGCATCAGTCATTAAAACTTGTTTAACCCGATTAACTTTTAATAAGCCGACCAAACCCGTAATGTGATCCGCGTCTGGATGGCTAATAACCAATAAATCAATACTTTGGTCAGTTAAAGGCAATTTCTTATCAACGGTTTTGATAAAATCTACGTTCGGTCCGCCATCAATAATGATATTAAATTGATTTGGCGTACGAATGATTATGCCGTCACCCTGGCCCACATCCGCAAACCAGACGCGCAGGTCTTTGCTTTCTAAGCTCTGCCAATAGCCAATACCAAAACTGATAATAATAATCACCAAGCAAGTGATTATGGCTCTGCGTTTAAGCAAAAAAGGTTTTGACATGTTTTTTAAATATTAGGCTCAATAAAACTATGATAAATAAACTTAGGACAATCGCCAACCAACTTGGCAAAATTAAGCTGGCACCTGGCAAACGTGCAGCAAAATCCGAGGTTATTTCCACGAACCTTAGTAAAGCCCAAGCGCTTAAACCAATAAACTGGGCTAGGGGCACAAAAACAAAACCAACCAAACCCACAAAAATTGCCAGACCCATTATCCAGGGTACTAATGGTACGACTATTATATTTACCAAAGGCCCAATTATGGAAACCTGTTGAAAATTTATTAAAGAGATTGCTAATGTACCAAAGGTTGCGCCTAGAGTGGCGGCAAGTACGGAATTGATAACTTTAGGCAAAAAGCTAAATTTATTCTCCAAAATTTGTGAAAAGGCAATCAAACCAAAAGTCGCACCAAAAGAAAGTTGAAAGCCTTTGCTGTCATAAAGCAGGCTGGGATTGATTACTAATAAAATTATACCAGCTGTAAAAAGCAAATTAATGCCGGAAACCGGCCGGCCCAGTCTTTGGACGATTAAAGCTAAAATAGCCATGACTGCAGCTCTTAAAATCGAAGCCTCGCCGCCAGTCAAAACTACAAACGAAAAAATTAAGCCTGAAATCAAAAGGATTTTTAGGGTTTTGGAAAAATATTTTTGGAAAACAAAGGTAATAAAAATCAGGATAATTGAGAGATTGGAGCCGGAAACAGCAATAATGTGGCTAATGCCAGTCTTGCGAAAATTATCCAGTTCCGCTTTAGAAAAATTGGTTGTATCGCCAATAGTCATGCCTGCTGCCAAACTAGCTTCTCGTAATGGTAAAATTTTCTGCAAACTCCCGGAAAAATTTTGGCCAGCTTGGTAAAAAATATTCTTGAAGTTTATTTTACTTGGAATAATCTTTTTAATTTCGGGTTTCAGGCATTCTCCAGAAAGTTGGTTTTGCCGGATCTTGGTAAACGATATTTTTGGTATAGAAACTTGCTGACAGAAAATTTCTGCATAATCCCCTATTTTAATTTTCTGATTGACTATTGATACTAGTAAATTTCCGTTCTGGCTTTCAATAATTATGTTTTGCCGGTTAAAACTTTCATCTAAAATTTTCTCTACCTTCCCTTTTGCTACATAATTTGTTGCCACTAACGGCTCAAAATCTAAAAAAGATTGGGTACGGAAGATGGTCAAACTTAAAAACATTACACCAATAAAAAAACCTTTAGCGCCTATTTGCCAAAAAACAATTACTAAAATTACCAAACTAAACCAAAAAACTTTCAGATACAAAGAAACTCCTGGATAAACCAGGCTAATTCCGGCACATATAATAAAGGATGTAATGAAAAGCCAGCGAGAAGGGGTCATAAAGGGCCCGTCCGCTTGTCAATATCAATTTAATAGAAACATTTAAATATGTCAAAACACCCCACTTTGAAATGGGGTGTTTTTAAAGGACGAATTAATGAACCGTAACGCTTTTGGCCAAATTACGAGGCTGGTCTGGATCAAGGCCTCGTATCCGAGCGATATGGTAGGCAAAAAGCTGTAACGGCACCACCGCTAAGATTGGGCTCAGGAAATAGTCAACTGGCGGAATCCAAATGACATCATTCACGCAATTGCATATGCCTTCATCGCCGTCAGTTGCAACCGCGATTATCCGGCCATGCCGCGAGCGAATCTGGTTGATGTTGGTAACGATCCGCGCATAAAAATTATCCTGTTTTGGCGCGATAACCATAGTCGGGAAACCACCATCGATTAAGGCTATTGGCCCGTGTTTCATTTCGCCAGTTGAATAGCCAATCGCATTAACATAGGCGATTTCCTTAAGTTTCAAAGCACCTTCCAAAGCCACTGGGTAATTTAACCCCCGCCCAAGATACAAGAAGTTCGGATAACCAGCATACTTCTCAGCAGCAGCAATAATCTGCTCTTCGCGAGCAAGAATTTGACCTACCAGCTCGGGAAGTTTGTGCAAGTCAAAGATTATCCGGTCTACCCAAGATGCCCGTTCTAGACCACGAATTTGCCGGAGATAAAGCGCGATCAAGGTCAGGGTAATAACCTGATTAGTAAAAGCCTTGGTTGATGCTACGCCTATTTCTAAGCCAGCATGAATATACACGCCTTTACCAACCATTCTGGCAATTACGCTACCAACCTTGTTAACAATCCCAAAACATTGGACTTCTTGCCGTAAAATGGTTTTGATGGCCTCAATCAAGTCCTGGGTTTCACCAGATTGGCTTATAGCCCAAAACGCAGTATTGTCCCGGAACTTAGGCCACCTCTGGTTTGCCAATTCTGAAGCGTTTTCCCAATCAGCATGGACTTCAGCGATTTCTTGAAACAAGATCTTGGCGATCATACCGGCGTTTAAGGAAGTCCCGGCGCCGACAAAACCATGACTTTCAATCGTTCTCAAGATGTCAGCATTCAAGTCCAAACCACCAAGCTTGACCTTGCCATTTGGTAAAAGTCGGCCTTGTAATGCATTGGCTAAAGTTAATGGCTGTTCGCCAATCTCTTTCTTCATAAAGTGATCATGTCGACCCCTGTCTGCAGCTTCCAAGGAAAAAGGGACGGATTCAATAACACTTGCTAATGGCACGTCATTCATGTCTACAACATGGTGATGGTCTTTAGACACCCAGCCAACGCAACCATCCTGGATGTTAACCATGCGGTCAGTAAATTCTCTGAAGGCAATTGCATCCGAGGCAATAAAATTGCCCTGGTCGCTTATGCCTAGTACGAGAGGTGCACCATTCCGAGCGAAAAAAATCTGATCATCAATACCCTCAAACAACACGGCTAAACCATATGTCCCTTGGACTTGACCAAGAGCAGTGCGCAAAGTCCTTAATGGATCACCGTCATAAGCTTCGGCAATCAAATGGGCCAAAATTTCTGAATCGGTTTCAGAAGTTATTACATGACCGCGTTCAATTACTGCCTGCCGAAGCGATTCAAAATTTTCGATGGTCCCATTATGGACTAAGACCACCTTTAACTTGCATGCCAATATGGTTTCTCCACAGCCGCAATGCGGATGGGCATTAACATCGTTGGGTTCACCGTGAGTCGCCCAACGCGTGTGAGCAATGCCAGTTATGATATCCGGTTGATCAAACGCTAAAGCCGCAGAATCCAGAGCGCTGACTGATCCAACTTGCTTGATGACTTCAATTTTACCGTCCTTAAGAACCGCAATACCAGCTGAATCATAACCCCGATATTCAAGACGTTTTAAGCCTGAAATCAAAATCGGTTTGGCCGACTGTGAACCAGTATAACCAACAATTCCGCACATTTGTTTTCCTGCCTTTCTTCAAGTTGTCAAAGAATTTTCATTTTTGTTTACATTAAAAACACCTTACCTTATTTAAAAGCTTGGTGTCAAAGGAAAAATTATTGATTTCTGGCGGTTGACCAGCGCAAATAACCCTCAATAAACTTGTCCAAATCCCCATTCAAGACTTCGTCTGGCTGGTGGCTTTCCACTTCGGAACGATGGTCTTTTACTAATTTATAAGGCTGAAGCACATAACTGCGGATCTGGTTGCCCCAGGCGGCTTCGCTATAAGCCCCGCGCAATTCCTGTTTTTCCGCTTGCTGCTTATTAAAGGAAATTTGGTGCAATTTTGCCCGCAAAATTTTCATGGCAGTTTCCTTGTTTTGTTTTTGCGACCTTTCGTTTTGGCAGGTCACCACAATATTCGTTGGCAGATGGACAACCCTGACTGCTGAATAAGTGGTTTGCACGCTTTGGCCACCATGGCCGGATGATAGAAAAGTATCAATCCGCAAATCTTTTTCATCAATGGGCATTTCTTCAATTTCCTCAAACTCCGGCAAGACTTCAACCAAGGCAAAAGAGGTGTGGCGCATTTTTTCCGCATCATAGGGTGAAATCCTGACCAAGCGGTGGACACCGGCTTCGGACTTTAAATAACCATAAGCATATCTGCCCTCAACAATCACGGTCACGCTTTTAATGCCGGCTTCCTGGCCTTTGGCTTCGTCCACAACTTTGGCCATCCAGCCTTTTTTTTCACAAAACCTCAAAAGCATGCGCAAAAGCATTTCCGCCCAATCCTGAGCATCAACCCCGCCGGTTCCAGCATGGATGGCGAAAATTGCATTTTTTTCATCATGCTTACCAGCCAGCAATACCTGGAATTCTAATTTTTCAAATTGTAGTTTTAAGTCTAAAAACTTTTTTTCAATTTCCGCTTGCAAATCAACTTCGGCTTTGGCTTCTTGCGCAAACTGCGACAAATCCGCCAAATGCTTCTGCAATTCGGTCCAGGCTTGGATTTCATTACGCATTCCTTCGGCCTGACGGCTGATGGCCTTTGCTTTGAGAGTATCTGACCAAAAGTCCGGCTGACTCATCTGGTCGTCCAGTTCTAAAAGCTTTTGTTTTTTCTGATCAAGGTCAAAGTAACCTCCAAGTCGAAACAAGCTTCGACTGGAGGTCTTGGATTTGGTTAAGGATTGCGGGCATGCCTGAATATTAACTGATTTTCTTTAAAAAAAGCAAACTTGACCCCCAATAACAGTTTGGTACACTATTCCCATCAAAACTCAGTAACTGGCAAACAAAACCAAACTTTTCGGAGGGCGAAAAGTCAAATTGTATTTTTGAAAATTTAAAAACCAACAGTTAAATAAACCAAGTCCGGAAGGAGAATAAACATGAAAAGCAACGTCTTGCCCTTGTGGCTGAAAGGCAAAATGGCAGGAATTACCCATTTCCGTCTACTCTTTACGGATATTTTGGGCGGTCTTAAGGAAATGAGCATTACCTCCGACGAAATTTACGAGGTCTTAGAGCTTGGCCAAGGCTTTGACGGCTCGTCCATCCAAGGCTTTGTCCGATTGGAAGAATCAGATTTGATGGCAATTCCCAGGCTGAAATCCTTTCGGGTTCTACCCGCGGAAATCTCGGGCATTAACCAGCCGGTGGGAATATTCTTTTGTGACATCCGCAAGCCCAATGGCCAGCCCTTTCCGGGCGATCCGCGCCAATGTTTGAAAAGAATACTCAAAAAAGCCAAACGCCTGGGTTACACTTTTTATGTCGGTCCGGAAATCGAATTTTTCGTTTTTAAAGACGAAAATACTCCCATTCCGCTGGACCATCAAGGTTATTTTGACTCGGCTGGCAACCTGGCAGAAGAAATCGTCGATGTTTTGAAAAAAATCGGCATCCGCGGCGAATGCTCCCACCATGAAGTGGCGCCCAGCCAATTCGAAATCGACGTTAAATACCAGGAAGCGCTGACCATGGCTGACCAAGTCATGCTTATCCGTTGGGTGGCAAAAAAGGTAGCGAAAAAGCATGGTCTGTACATCACCTTTTTTCCCAAGCCGATTTTTGGCGAAAACGGCTCTGGCATGCATACCCACATGTCGCTTTTTACTGGAGACCGAAATGCATTTTTCAACCCGACTGGAAGTTTTAACCTGTCCAGGGTTGCCAAGTATTTCATTGGCGGCTTAATGCGGCATGCCCAGGAATTCTGCGTGGTCACTAACCAATTGGTGAATTCTTACAAGCGCATTTTGCCCGGTTATGAAGCGCCGTGTTACATCTCATACGGTAGCCGTAACCGTTCTTCCTTAATCCGGATTCCCGGATACCGCTTGGGAAAAGAAAAAGCCACTCGTGTAGAGCTGCGTTCACCAGATCCTACTTGCAACCCTTACTTAGCCTTTGCGACAATGTTAGCCGCGGGTTTGGATGGTATTGCCCAAAAAATCCGCCCCGGCCGGCCTATTGAGGAAAATGTTTTTGAAATGTCTTTGGGTGATCACCAAAAGAACCACATCAAAATGCTCCCCGGCTCCTTGAAAGAAGCCATTCAGATTGCTCAAAAAAGCACCTTTCTCAGACATGCTCTAGGTTTACACATTTTTAAAGCGCTTTTAAACAACAAAAACGTTGAATGGGAGGATTACAGAACTCATATCTCCACTTGGGAAATCAATCACCTTATGTCCCGATATTAAACTCATAGCCCCGGAAGGAATTCCGGGGTTTTTTTTACTTAAATTCTTGGAGAGTGACTTTAATAGTTTTTTCCTTGCCGCCACTTAAGACTTTTAAACTTATTTCATTACCTGGCGCGTACTTCTGGATTTCGGTTGCCAGGCCATGGGTTGAATCTAATTTGACTCCATTAATTTCCAGGACAATATCATTCTCTTTCAAACCCGCTTTTTCCGCCGGACTGCCAGAAACAATAGCTGGTTCATTTGCACTATTACCACTTTGAATCAAAACGCCATAATCGACGCTTAATTTTTCTTGGGCTTGAATAGCCTTGGTAATTTCCACATAGCGGACGCCTAAGAATGGCCGGACAATTTTACCGGTCTTTTGCACGCTATCAAAAACTTGTTTGGCTTGGTTACCGGGAATCGCAAAACCAATTAATTGGCCTTCTTGGCTGACCGCCGTGTTCACGCCAATCACTTGACCTTCCAAATTTACCAAGGGTCCGCCAGAATTACCCGAATTGATAGCCGCATCAGTCTGGATGACGTTGGTCAAAGTTTCACTAGAACTGCCATCACCGGCAGTCACATCCCTGGCTAAGCCCGAAACAATACCTTTAGTCACGGTGTTTTGGTACTGACCTAAGGCATTACCGATGGCAATAACAGTTTGACCAACTGTCAAAGTACTAGAATCGCCAAAAACTACTGGCGTCAGATCTTTGGCTTCGATTTTCACCACCGCTAAATCATTAACCGGATCAGTCGCCACTAACTTTGCCGTGTAAGTTTTGCCGTCATTGGTAACCACCGAATATTCAGCTTGCGTATCGCTGACCACGTGTTTATTGGTCATGATGTAACCGTCGGCAGTCAGAATAAAACCTGAACCACCGCCAACTTGTTGCAAGCCTGGGGCAGTTGGATTGCCTTGAGTCCCAAAAAAGAAATTAAACGGCCCGCTTTGGCTATAAATCTTGCTCAAATCTTTGCTGATAATAATACTCACCACTGAAGGTTGGACCCTTTTAACCACGTCCGTGGTTTGGGATTCTTCCTGCACGCTCAAGGTCGAGCTGGTATTAGCACTGGCAGTTGAGCTGCTTTTACCAAACCAATTGCCAAGATTTCCAGAAACCGCCAAGCCGCCCAAAGACCCGCCGACCGTGCCTAAAACAAGGCTTAAAACCACGGCCACAACCAAAGTCTGGACAGTTATCGGTTTGGGGGTTTTTGGATTAATTGGCTTTAAAGGAGATGGGGGTAAATTTTCCATAGTAATTTAGCAATTATTATATACAATTTTTGGGATTAAAAATTTCGCCCACAATTATATCATACTTACCTGAAAACTTGCTTTAAGCAGGTTTTACTTGGCTATCCTCAGCTTGGGTCTGGTTCAAATTTGAATTTTGGTTTTGCGAAGTATTGGCATTTGAATTCACTGGCTTGGCAATCCGGAAAAGTTCGTCCAAAGAAACAAAACGGTAGCCTTTTGCCTGTAACTCCGAAATAATCCGCGGGGTAGCAGTAGCAGCCAAGTCACTGGCCGCGTGCAATAAAATGATTCCACCGGGTTTGATATAGGTATCAATTCTATTACTGACCGAATCCAAAGTGGCTGTTGAGGAAATATCCAGGCCATCAACCGTCCAGGTTAAGGGGCAATATCCGGCTTGGCGCATTATTTCAACAACATGTTCTGAACTAACGCCAAAAGGCAATCGGGCATAAGGCTTGGAAGAAACATTAGTGACTGTCTTGATCAAATCATCCGTGCCTTGCAATTGGGCTTCGATTTCCCTATCTTCAAGCGTGGTAAAACGCAAATTATCGTAACTGTGGTTGTAAATTGGGATGCTGGCCGCATGAATGCTTTCGATCAGCGGTTTGTTGGTTTCGATAATTTTTCCAGTCACGAAAAAAGCCGTGGGCACATTGGCGGCCTTAGCGGCGGTAATGGTTTTTTCCAAATCACCTGGCAAGGTCCCCACATCATAAGTCAAAGTTACGACTTTTTCCGAAGTATCGGCCACGCTGATTACCCCGTCGCAATCAGCAGTAGTTAAACTGGCCGCTTTGATCGAAAGATTGCCCGCTGGAATGTTAAGGTTGGCAATCTCGGAATTGGTATTGTCTACCTTTTTACCAGTCTTTAAATAAGCCACAAACAGCAAAACCACGACTATTAGGACAATCCCAATGGTTAAGCGATTTCTGCCTGTATTTTGACCAGTTCCCCGGCCAAAAGACCCCCTACTGGCTGGCGTGTATCGATAATAGTTGCGCATGGCCGCTATTTTACCGCTTAAACACTTATTACGCAATCAGGCTTGAGCCCTGATTAACTGACGATGTTTCTGCCAAGCAAGAGCCAATTCCATGACGCCAAAGAGCGCGGTGGTATAAAACAAATCACCCAAAACCGTATTTCGGAAAAAAGGCAAGGCGTATGTATACGACATGATTAAGCCAGAAAAATTTCGGGCATAAAAATCCCCCATATTCACCACCCAAACCGCGGCATTGGTCACTAAGAAAAAAATAATTGAACTTGCCAAGGAAGCGCCAACAACAGTTTTCCAGTTTTTGTGGTCCTTGACCCACCAACCGATCAGGCCTGCCAAGATCATGCAGCCCCAGGTGAAAAAAATCAAATTATGGAGCCCCAAAAAAATATCCGAAGCAATCATGACAATTAAAGGCACGGCAATTGAGGTTTTTTTACCCAAATAAACCCCGCTGAACAAGGCCACAGCCGCAATAGGCACAAAGTTTGCCGGATGGGGCAAGAACCTGGCCACCACGGCAAAGGCAACTAATAAAACAGCAATGAGGTTTTTTAAAGTCAACACTTTTTTCATTCCCATATTTTTTAGTAAGATATTAACCTCCATTCAATGGTATCCGTAGATTTGGTGATATAATCGCTTGCCCCGACTGTAGCCGCTTTATCATTCACATAAAATCCCCAGTACTGCTTTGCGCCTGCCACTTGGTTATTAATGCCATTCACGAATTCGTCACTGCCTGATTTGGTAGTTGTTACGCCCGTAAACTTAGTCTTAAGTAATTCAATGGCGGTTTTACCGTCATTACCTTTATACATATAAACCGTATCAGTATTGGTGTTTTGATTTGTGGTTGCATTAACATTAATATTAGCTGAATTTGTGTTAGTATTGGTGGTTTTTGTGCAACCGGTTAAGACTAAAAACGCGGAAACTATTAACAGGCTGAATAATTTATAATTTTTTTTCATAAATGTAATTAAAAAAGAAATAAAAAACGCCTGCGACATCAGGACAGTCGCAGGTTTTTTCCCAACCTGTTCGACCTTTTCCCGAAGGATTTGACTTTTTCCGCCAAAGAGGCAGAAAGGCGTCGGACTGTCCTCGCTACCGAAAGTAGCGGGAATACCGTGGCGGGACCGTGCCGGGTTCACACCGGCTTGCCTGTTTAAATTGTTAAGTACTAGAAAGATAGCACACCTTGACAAACCCAACAAATATGCTATCTTTTAATGTAACTTTTTAGTGTTTTTGGATATTTTAAGAAGGAGGTTGTAGTGTCAATTACGTCTTGGTTAACTTCAAGTACGCCAATGGCCACACTTCCATTCGGAAGCTACTTCGTAGACTACGAGATTCGCACGGATCTTGATCGTGGCAAGCAGTGGCTAACTGGCTCTTATCGCTACCGTTTTGTGTTCAACTGATAACTATCAAAACTCTTTCTTCTGACGACATTTGGCGCCGCTCACTCGAACGGCGCTTTTTCTATAGGACATAACTAAACTTGCTTAAAGGCGCACGGTTAATAGCACAATGGATTGACAAAAAATCGTCTTCTGGCATAGAATTATTCGATAATCTTAAAAAATGCTACTTGATAAAATGAAAAGAATGAAAGGAGTTGTGGGTGGGTAAACCAAGAACTAAAAAGACTGAAACTGATGCTGACTTTTTTAAGAAGACTGACGACTTTATCAAAGCCTTTGAACTGGTTCTTAAAAAGGGTTATTTTATTAGTATGGCGGGTCGGGCGGAGGAATACGATCCAAATTATTTTCAAGGCAGGATCTCAGCACTCGGATTAATTCCGGATAATAAGAAGAATAAAAAGAACGGCATAACTGCTTTCCTTAATCCTATGGTCATGATCCAGGGTATTCACACCCGGGTTGAAGCGGGCTTAAAAATCATTCATTGGGAATGTAGGGTCAAAATGAATGACTGCACTAAGAACTCTGACAGCAAGGAAAAATTCGGAGTTATTTATGATTTCGATCTGAATATTTTCCTTGCAAGAGAAGTCAGTTAGAAAGCCATTAGTCCCATAGGTTAAGCACGTTATAACCAAAATTGCACTTTAAAGCGCCCCGACGTATCGTCGGAGCGCTTTTTCTTTTCTGTCATTCTAAATCTTTAACCTCCCCCTAACCCCCTCCTTAGTAAGGAGGGGAGGGCTGGTGCTGAAACTCCTCCCCTTACTAAGGGGAGGGTTTGGGAGGGGTTAAAAACTCCACCAGGGTTTCCATCACGATCTTTTTTAATAATCGATTCCCCTGACAGCCAGATAGCCTTTATAAAAAGGATGCTTGACCATTTTCATTTCCGTAATCAAATCACAATACTTTGCTAAACTCGGATATTTTTGATGGCCAGTCATGATTAAATGCGAGTTTTTGATTTTAAGCGATGCGGTCTTTTGCTTTATTAAATCCACAATTTGTTTTTCTTTCAATAATCCAACTTCCAAGCAGGAAATAATTTCATCAAAAATCACCACTTGGTATTTTCCGGACAGCAATAATCTTTTCGCCAAGCTAAAAGCCTGCTCTGCGGATTTTTTATGTTCAATAAAAGCTTTCTTGTCCCCCCAAATGCCCACAAAACCAGACCCATGGATTTCCACTTTCACGCCTAATTTTTCCAAAGCCAGCCTTTCACCTGAAGGCCATTTGGGACTTTTGAAAAACTGGAAAAATAAAACCTTTAGATTATACCCAACCGCCCTGGTTGCCAGACCGATGGCTGCCGTAGTCTTGCCTTTGCCTTTGCCAAAATAGTAGATATTCAAACCCCTTGGAAATTGCTTTAATTTTGGAATTTTTAACAGTCTCATACCAGATTATTATAAACCGACTGGTCGATTTTTCAAAAAAATTGAATATTGCTATAATAATTTGGGAACATGCTGAAGTTTCTTTACCCGCGCCAAGGACTTGCTATTAGTTTGCTACTGGTAGCAAAGTCCAGCTCTTTACCGCCTGCTCGAACTCTCGAGCAGGCATTTTTTTGACCAAACCTGAGAAAAACCCTATAATGCCAATATAAAAGCGGTCAGTGCTATCTTCGGCTCAAGAAAGCACACGGAATGCACCGCTGGCAACAGGAAAAGCACACGCTCATAAAAGCATTCCAAGCTTTCTTTATCGTCAAACCCGCTCGCTGCCAGGCCTGCGGGTTTATTATTTGACAGGCTGTTTACATTAAATTAAGGTGGTTTTATTGACAAATAAATACAATCACGAGGAGGAGAAATGTCCAAGCTTCTGCTTTATATTGCTATTGGCATAATTGCCGCCTGTCTATTAAGATTTTTAAACCCTTGGGCAATGTGGATTCTGGGTATTGGAATGACATCACTTGGTTTGGGTTTGATATACACCCAGAAATTCTACTTCATTTTTTGGGGTATTGTCGGTTTTGCCTTCGGCGCTTTCATCCAGTATTTAATCGGGCCAGTAATTAACCTGATTGACGCTCGGATCTTCATCGCCATTGGCGGAACAATTGGATTATTGTTCTGGGTTTTGCCACAAACCAAACGAATAATCCTCCATGAAAATTGATGTTTAAAAAGCTCTTAGGATACCTAAGGGCTTTTTGACATATTAAAAAAGTAATGTTAAAGTTGGCGGAACAAAAACGTTCCTAAAATTTTCAACAATGGGAATTTGCTGGAAACACTGTGCATAGGATGCCCAAACTGTCATGACAGAAAGGGCAAAAAATGACGGTTAAGTTCACGCTTATCATGGACGACCTGTTTTTAAATGGCCATTTTATTGACCGGGTAGTCCTGGAATGGGAAGAGGAAAAGAGCGAGGGCGATGTGTTGGAAATATCCCATGAATGGATCAACACCCAGCACTATTTAACCCAAAAAATCCCCGGCCTGCATTCAGTCGGCGAATCTTCCCTAACCATTGAACCTGCTTAAAAAGCTTGACTTGACTACTGAAGGGATTCTTTAACACATTGTCTGATTCCACAACAATTTAAGTGCGGATTCGCAGGAGAAAAAACAAATGAGTTGTCCAGTATGCAAACAGCCTGAAGGACAGCCACACAAATACTGGTGTAAAGCAAGAAACAAAGAAGAATGTGTTGGTCGGTTTGGGCATGTACAGTCTTTTAAATGCTCACATTGCGGACGATACCAAGGACAGCACCATAAATGGTGGTGCGAATTCCGTAGATAGCCCTGTTAACTAAAAACCTTCCCTTACCCGGAAGGTTTTTCTTTTTGACATATCCGCCAAATTAAGGGAAAATTAAGTCAAGAAAAATAAAGACTGCAACTTATAAGGAGGGTAAAATGCCTGACCCAGCCGTTGTTTTAGACAGCTTTGAAGGAATGGTACAGTCAATAATCAGCACAGAACCGGATGTACTCAAAAGAGAAAGCCGGTTGCTGGAATTATATTGGTCTTATATTGGCACCGGGAAATACAAGGACATCATCTCAGGTTTGACTACGGCTATTTACAGCCATGTACGCCCAGAACTGTTGTTGGAAGACCTAATTACCCACAAAGAGGTTTCTGATTCTTTGATAATCCTGCTCTTTTATAAAGACTTAGCAAGCTTTCAAGATGAAGAGGTCGAAAAAATCCTCAGACTGTTCAGAGCCCACCGTTATGCGATTTTTGAATTAATCAGCGACAACCAACTGGTTTTGTCGGATCAAGAAGAACTCCTCACTGAACTTGCCATTTCTATTGACCAAATCAACTAAAGTCAATTAAACCCCGCCTAAAAAACGGGGTTTTATATTCAAACTTTTTCGTTTTTGATATCCACGCCGCCAAACACAACCGTACCGTGGATTCTTAAAGTTGCGATGGGACTGCCTTCTAAATGGGCTTTGTTGCCAAAACCGCCAAAAATCGGGATACCTGAAACTTCCACTTTAAGGTTTTTTGGCACCAGAATATCCACTCCGCCAAAGGCGGCGAGAATCTGGATATCCGCATCTTTGGTAAAAACCGCTTTACGCAAGTCTAAGTCCACTCCGCCAAATATGGCTGTAATTTCCCCGCCATTAAAATCCTTGCCATCCATATACCTTTCTTGGCCGCCAAAAGCCGTGAAAATTCTAGCATCATCCGTTATTTCACCCTTATGATCTGAACCTCGGCGGTTGTTGATGATGGAAAAGCCAATGATGATAATTATTATCGGCCAAAAATAATTCCAAACGTTTCCCGTAACCACGTTCAGGTTAGAAAGCAGTAAAAACAAACCTAAAGCCATGAAAATGAGCGGCCCAGTTACCTGCTTTTTATTGTTATACCAGGTTAAGGCTGCGCCAATCATGAATAATACTGGCCACCAGTCGCCAAAGACCTGGCCAAAATCCTTAGCCCCCAGGTTGCTGATTAACCAACCTATGCCGATGATTATTAATGCAATAGGGATAAAAAGTGATGCACCTCTTTTTTCCATATAGTTATTTAGTTAATTATATATGATAATTATATCATAGTAGTCATTTATAAATATTGACATTTAAAACGATAATTGCTAATTTTCTTTGAATTGAACTTGAACAATCTTATCAGAAGGAAGTGGACAATGATAAAAAAATTCCTTTGTGGTGGAAAGTTGTTCTAATAGTTGGATTTGTGGCCTTACTTGCCAGTGTTTTGTTCATTCCGAGTAATAAGACCAATCAGGAGCAGACCTTAACCCCTTTCCGGCCAGATCAAGTTTTCACGGTCCAAACCGTGAGCCTGCTCGGTGGTGGTATTTCCTGGGTAATTGTCAGGTCGGGTGATTCTATCAATTATTTTGTCCTGGTTGGCGATACGCTTAAGCTGACCTGTGGCGAAAAAGTTAAGCTTTTTGAGATTAACCTCCAAACCGAAAACATAAAGAATCGGCCGACCTATACCTTAATTGCCGAGCGGAAATAATGCCAACCAAATTTGAGCCTGGAGCAATAACGGTCGCGGGGTTGTGGTTCGTGAGGGACATAGCCCCAAGGGCAAGAACACCCTGTATATCGTGGGGTTTCCAGGCTCAAACAATTTCAGCCGTCAAATCTTTTGGCGGCTTTTTCTTTTTTAAAGAGTTGACAATACGTCTTAATTGGGTTAAATTTTCTTGAAAATTGAACCCTTGAAAAGAGGCTAATCATGCAAAATACAACCAGTCTTATCCTGGGGTGTTTGTTGGCTTTAACAAACCTTACCGCAATAATCATTTATTTCCAGAAGGCTCGAATTGGTAGTTCAACGCCAAATGCTGCTTCTTGGATGATTTGGTTCGGTGTTAGCTTGGTAAACCTATTCACCTACCAATTTGGCACTGGTGATTGGGTAAAATCCATCAATGCGTATGTTGCTACTGGCAACTGCTTCTTCATGTTTAGCTTTTGCTTGTTTCGTGGACGCATGAAAGAGATTCGTAAATTGGACAGCATGGCAATCTATATTGCTTTAGTAGCGCTTGTTTGTTGGTATGTTTCTGGAGTCGCTTGGTATGGAAATGTATTTATTCAATTTGCCGTGGCTATTTCCTTTGCTGCGACATTTATTGGGGTTATTAAGGGTACACACCACGAACACGCTTTACCCTGGCTACTTTGGACGATATGCCATGGCTTAACACTATGCATCGTACTTCTGCGTTGGGACAATCAGCCAATCTCTTTGCTTTACCCCATCCTTGGCATTTGCTTAAACGCGACCATTACCGTGACAGCATCCATTAAAAACCAACAAATTAAAATTGCCCGTTAAAAAGAGCGACCATCCGGCCGCTCTTTTTAGTTGACAAACCAGCATGAAACTTTTAGGGTTATAAAAACAGACAAAACCAAGGAGTTTAAAATGTACATAAGAATACTGCTCTACATGGCAATAACAATCTTGATTGGTGCTATTGGCTACAGCCTAATGAAGCAACGAGCGTACAATACCACGGGTAATAAGTGGTTGGTTATTCTCGGGGTATGGATCATTATTGGCTCTGCACTCCTGGCAGCACTTCTTATATTCCTTGCGGAGATATTTCTTTGGAGAAACGAGCCCACGCTTTCCACATTAGTATGTCTTCGTTCACTGGTAGTCTTTGCAGCAGGCTTCTATCTTATATCACGCCAGATTCAAAAAGACATTACAGAAATTCGTTTGTACCGACGAAAACAAGCACAGGGCTGACAATCAGCCTATTGGAGCGGACCATCCTGGCCCGCTCTTTTTTAAATATTGACTAAAATTTGAATTATTCGCTAGTATTAACACAGACTAACAGGAGGATAGTATGTTCATTAACTTCCTTATCTCTTTTGCGATACTGGCTGTCATCATACGCTTTGGCCTCAAGCCATTACTCCTTCGCACGCAAGGTTCGGGATCCAAACTTCTGGCAATTACATTCCTAGTTGGATATTCGATTGCAATTGGAATGATGGTCGTCTTGCTCCTAACTGTAATCATATGGCTGATCAGCGCGCACAAAACTAGCCACACGAATGATGCTCTTTTGCCTGTTATTTATTCACTGATGTTTCTGTTGGGTTGCCTGAGGGGTTTCATTGATGCTCGCGCCCATTATGCCCTGCCAGGGTTTAAACAATGGCCACAATTTTTTTAACAGGTACCCCACAGCCAAGCCACGTTAAATAACTTAAAAAGAGCGACTCCCCGGCCGCTCTTTTACAAATATAATAAAAGAGCGGGTACATTTACCCACTCTTGTTAGGATCACTGTTAGCCTTCTTATTACGCGGACCGTTCAATATGACCTACTTATGCCAAACCGTCATAAGATGGTTTCGTATCAGAGGCCATGTGGCTGGGAATATACCTGATCATCAATACACAGAGTGTTATTTCAGCTATCAATGACCAGCATATTATGAGCTCGCTATTGGTGGCCAGAGGACCATCACCAGTAAGCACGCCAGCCATCATAGCTCGAAACCCATAAGTTACCGTTTGATCGATGAGAAAAACCGTAAATAACACAGCAAGCGAGACAGCTAGGAAATGAAATCCCGATTCTCTCCGGGAGGAAATACTGTTATCGGAAATTCCAAAGAGAGCGGCCAGCAGACCGATAATAGATCCCGGCAGTAAAAGTGCAACTGGCCAATTTTGAGTATTGGCAACAATCAGTATCATACCCATTGCAATGACTAGGATAAAAATGAATTTTACCCAAGAAGCCATGACATACCTCCTTAATCTCTTTTAGAGACCATTATTTATGGAATGTGCTTTATTCTGAGTAAAACCTTAACCCCGATAATGAAAAACGTCAATGCAGTAAATAAACGACCACCCGGCCGCTCTTTTTTAAATATTGACATGGGTAGCGTGTTATTCTAGACTCTGGGTACAAATAAAAAGTGAGGAAGTAATGAAAACGATTGATGAAATCAAAGAATTCTTTTTTACTGCGATGCTTAGTGGTTGGGCTGCTGCTTCAGGGGCAAAAAGAATGATTATCCCGAATTTGCCCGGGTACAAGGCATTTGAATTCCGCGAAGGCGGCCTGCGTCTTGTTGACTGTTGGTGTGTGAACGGCGATCACAGCGCCGGTTTCACGACCATCTGGGAAAATGACATCCCTCGATGGACAATGCACTACGGGGGGATGTACCCACAAGCCGCAATCCACGTAGTCAAACGCGCTCTATATTTGGCCTATGAGGACCGACAGTTCTATGGTGGACGCGGACTCCTGCTCTTAGAGCCTGATGGACCATTTGGGTATATTAACCAGGTTTTGAAAAAAGACTTTCATGATTTCTGTGGCCGTGAAGCAGTGTATAACAATGAAACCAGGCAAATTGTCGGCTTCCACGACTACTGGGGCATAAGCCTAGACTAACCTTCATTAAAGAGCGGACCTTCCCGGCCCGCTCTTTTTCGTTTTTAAGTGCTTGACAGATATAAAGTAAACGCCTTAAATTATCGTAAAAGAGTAAAATCCAAATCGGAGGTAATATGCATCGTTCTGTTTGCGTCTTAAATAAGCTCTTTTACATTGCAGGTTCCATCTTTATACTTACGCTAATTAGTTGCCTAGCAAGCGCATACATTGGCTGCTTGTGTAGCATAGTGATATGCGCTTGCCTGCTTGGACTCAACCTTCTCGCCGGTAGTGGAATCGTGGTGTGCGACCTACAACGTTCTTTCATTACCATCGCCTTAGTTATCGGCAGTCTTACTACTCTTTGTTGCATAGGCCTATGGCGAGACTTTTTGCGAGAAGATTTTGCTACGCTGAGAAACTACAAAAATAGTTTTGCAAAATCTTCGTAAATACAAGCCTCAATGCTACTTACAAAAGAGCGACCCCCACGGCCGCTCTTTTTTCATTCTGTCATTGCGAGGAGTTAGGGATTGAGGTTGTTTAATTTATTTAGATTTTCAATTATCCTTTCAAGAACTCCGTCAATATTGTTATATATGTCAGTATTCCAAAAACGTAAAAACTTAATATCAAACTTCTCAATAATCTTTTGCCTTTCTTGATCGTAACTTTTAGCATCTTTGGATAAATGAGTTTCACCATCAATTTCAATGGCTAATCGTAATTGTGGACAATAAAAATCCACTACATATCTGCCGACACTGAATTGCCGACGAAACTTAAAACCAAGCAATTGTTTATTTTTCAATTTACCCCAAAGCAATATTTCTGCTTTAGGCATATTCTTACGCAAAATTTTGCGTAAAGGCGTTTGCTTTTTCTGATTATAAAGCTTGGTCATTTCTTAAATCCTAACACAAAAACCTCCCCCTAACCCCCTCCTTGGTAAGGAGGGGAGGGCAGATTCCGAAAACTCCTCCCCTTACTAAGGGGAGGGTTTGGGTGGGGTTAATATGCCCGCAATGACAGAGGAAATTTAAGAAGCGACCCCGTTGGGTCGCTTCTTCTTTTTTAAAATATTACTATTCCTTTACCGCAACTGCATCCAAGAGTTCTTTAAGCCTCTTTAATGAAAATTTCTCGGCATCCAAGCCGTACAACTCGACAAGCTCATCAACACGGGTTTGTAAGGATGAAATATCAAGCTTGCCCTCGTAATCCATTTTAACGTTATTGATGTGATCACGTAACTCATATGCGTCTTTCAAGGTTTCACGGAGTCCAGCCTCAGACCCTTTTTGGGCTGTCTTAACCACGAGATCAATAAGCGCTTGATCCATTTCCTGACCATACTCATTGGCCTCTTGTTCTATTCCTGCTCCTTCGACTTCTGGCATATATTTTTTTATTAATGCGAATTTATATAAAACTAACTGCACCCCGTGGTTTCCCCGCAATCCAGACAGAGGATGCAAGTGCCATTACGCTTCATTTTCATGCTCCCGCAAGCGGAGCATTGGTCGCCAGTATAGCCTTGCTGCCTGGCTTCATCCTTGGAATGCATGCCAAAGCCAACGTTGCTGGCCACCGCTTCAGTCATGTTCACTTTTGGCGTGTGGATTGGCAAAGGCTCTTGCACAGCTCTGGGCTTATTGTCCATCTGCGGGGTAGTGTCCGGCTTTACGTGCACCAAGTCTGTCCGGCCTAAATATTCAAAGCCTAAGACCCGGAAAACATAATCCAGGATAGAAGTGGCCATTTTCACGTTTTCATGGCCTTGGACAGGACCGGCTGGCTCAAAACGGGTGTAGGTGAAGGTGTCCACGTATTCTTCCAGAGGAATACCGTATTGCAGGCCTTTAGAAATGGAAATGGCGAACATGGAAAGCAAACTGCGGTAAGCTGTCCCCTCTTTGTACATATCGATGAAAATTTCGCCAAGTTTGCCGTCTGGGTATTCGCCAGTTCGCAAGTAAACTTTATGCCCGCCCACAAAAGATTTTTGCACAAAACCCCGGCGTTTATTAGGCAAAGCCGCCCTGATCGCCTGGCCAGCCACGGCATCAGAAACCTGCTGGGGTGTGACCTGCTCATTCACTTCCTCTGTCTTGGTTTCGGCCTGGCCTAATTCATCCAAACCTGAAATGGAATTCAAGGGCTGGGAAAGCTTGGAGCCGTCGCGGTACAAAGCCACAGCTTTTAACATGTATTTCCAGCTTTTCATATAGGCATTTTCAATATCCTGGATGGTGGCTTCGTTAGGCATGTTAATGGTTTTGGAAATGGCGCCGGACAGGAAAGGCTGGGTAGCGGCCATCATTTTTAGGTGGGCGTCATATGCAATGAATCTTTTGCCTTTCATGCCGCACCTATTAGCGCAATCAAAAACCGGGTAATGCTCTAATTTCAAATGCGGGGCGCCTTCCACGGTCATGGTGCCGCAAACATATTCATTAGCCGCGTTGATTTCTTCATCAGTAAAGCCCAAGGCTTTCAAGACATTCAATTCGTGGTCAGCAATTTGCTCGTCTTTCAGGCCCACGCGCTTCAAAACCTCTTCGCCCAGAACATAGGGCGTGAAAGCAAAACGGATGTCAAAAGCCGTGCGTAAATTCTGTTCAAGGCTGATTAAATCAGCCTCAGAAAAACCTTTTTCTTTCAAGACTTCTGGGTTAATGCCCGGACAACCGATTAAAGAACCATGGCCTTTGGCATAACTTTCAATATCTTTAACCTGCTGGTCAGTGTAACCTAAATGTTTCAAAGCTTTGTCCATGGATTGGTTGGCGATCTTGAAAAAACCGCCGCCAGCTAATTTCTTGAACTTGACCATGGCGAAATCCGGCTCCACGCCCGTGGTATCGCAATCCATGAGCAAACCAATCGTACCAGTTGGGGCAATCAGCGTAGTCTGGGCATTGCGGAAACCAAATTTTTCACCCAAAGCAATAGCCCGGTCCCAAGCTTCCTTGGCTGCTTCCAATAAATATGCTGGGCAAGCACTGGGTTCCAGACTGACTGGGGTAATGGTCAGGCCTTCGTATTCATCGGCTGGCGCATTGTAAGCCACCCGGCGGTGGTTGCGGATGACCCGCAGCATATGCCGCTTGTTTCTTTCGTAGCCAGGGAAGGGTTCGGTGGCACTGGCCATTTCGGCTGAAGCCGCATAAGACTCGCCAGTCATGATGGCAGTCAGAGCCGCGGCCACAGCTCGGCCTTCGTCGGAATCATAAGGAATGCCCAAGGTCATCAAAACCGTGCCTAAGTTGGCATAACCCAAGCCTAAAGTTCGGAACTCAAAACTTTTCCTGGCCATTTCTTTGCCGGGGAATTGGGCCATCAAAACTGAAATTTCCAAAGTGATGGTCCATAATTTGATGCTGTGCTTTAAACTGTCTAAATCAAAAACCCCGGTTTCGTCATTTAGGTATTTGGAAAGATTGATGGAAGCTAAGTTGCAAGCCGTGTCATCCAAAAACATGTATTCACTGCAAGGGTTTGAGCCAATGATCCGGCCGTCCTCTGGGCAGGTGTGCCATTCATTGACTGTAGTATCAAATTGCAGGCCTGGATCAGCACAAGACCAAGCGGCAAAAGAAATTTCATTCCACAAATCTTTAGCTGGGATGGTTTTGGCCACTGAACCGTCAACCCGATTCTTCAGGCTCCAAGGCGCATTAGCTTTAACTGATTCCATAAATTCATTATTAACCCGGACGGTATTATTGCTGTTTTGGCCGGAAACTGTGGTATAAGCTTCACCTTCAAAATGCGTGTCAAAGACTGGAAAATCTATGTTGGTCTTGCCTTGTTTGACCAAATCCAAAACCCGGACAATGTAACTTAAAGGCACATTGCGGCTGACTGCTTCTTGGATAATTTTTTTAAGTTTTGCAGAAGCGTTAATATTAGTGGCGTTTTCCGCCTGGGCTACCTGCATTATTTCATTCAAATATTTTGAATTAGTTTTGCTGCCTGCCACCAGGTCAGCCACCTTTTGTTCTTCCTTCATTTTCCAATTAATGAATTCTTGGACATCCGGGTGATCAACATCCACAATTACCATTTTGGCTGCCCGCCGGGTGGTGCCGCCGCTTTTTATGGCTCCAGCCGCTCGGTCAAAAATATGCAAAAAAGACATGAGACCGGAAGAAGTGCCGCCGCCGCCCAGTCTTTCGCCACGACCGCGCAAGTTGGAAAAATTCGTGCCCGTGCCAGAACCGAACTTAAACAACCGAGCTTCCCGGGTGATTAAATCAAAAATGCCGCCTTCGTTGACCAAATCATCCTTAACGCTTTGGATAAAGCAGGCGTGCGGTTGGGGATGAGTATAAGAATCCTCTGACTTTTTTAATTCACCCGTAGTTGGTTCTACGTAATAATGCCCTTGGGGCTTACCGGTGATGCCATAAGCCACTTGCAGGCCTGTGTTAAACCACTGGGGCGAATTCGGGGCGCCCATTTGCCGGATTAAAATATATTCCATTTCTGCCTGATAAGCTTCGGCATCTTCCAAAGCGGCAAAGTAACCATAGTGTTCTGCCCACCAACGCCAACACAGAGCAATCCGGCGGATAACTTGTTTTGCAGATTTTTCCGAACCTAAAACTTGATTGCCTTGCGGATCCAGTTTTATGGAACCATCTTCATTGAATTGCGGTACCCCGGCCTTGCGTAAATACTTTTGCGCCAAAATATCCGTGGCCACCTGCGACCAAAAACTTGGCACTTCCACGTCAGTTATTTCATAAACAACCCGGCCATCAGGATTCTTGATCACTGAAGACCTTTTTTCATAATTAACCTGATTCAAGGGATCAACCCCTGCGCTGGTATATCGACGCTTAATATGCAAACCCTTTGGCGAATATTCGCCAGTTAATGTCTGGGATTGCGTGTCGGTTTCCCTTAAAGTCGCATGGGGCATATTTTTATTTAAGGTTAAGTTATTAAATTGTTATTAAATTTAGCGGCGCTTTCTGGGTTTAGTCTTGGCTTTTTTAGCGCGCCGGGGCTTAAGCAAATCGTGCAGTTCTTTCTGGAAGGTTTCCACGTCTTTAAATGACCGGTAAACCGAGGCAAAACGGATATAAGCGACTTGGTTGGCCTTTTTCAGGTGCCGCATGACAATTTCCCCAATCTCCTTGGATTTTATCTCTGACCGGCCGGCAATTTGGATGTCCCTTTCAATCCGATTGATCAATTGCTTGAATTCATCCTGGGTGATCGGCAATTTTTGGAAAGACCGCCTGATGCCAGTTTCCAATTTCTCCCGGCTATAAGGCTCATGCCGACCATCCCTTTTGATGACTGACAGATTCAGGATTTCGGTCTGTTCGACTGTCGAAAAGCGAAAGTTGCATTTAGCGCATTCTCGCCGTCGCCGAATAGTCATGCCATCTTCAATAAGACGGGAATCCATAACCCGGGTATCGGGCTTGTGACAAGCTGGGCATTTCATAAGACCCTTATACTTTAGTTTTACTGGTTAACTGGGGAAATTTATTTTACCTTAAGTCGCACCAAAAAGCCATATTTTTCGTAGCAAAAATCCAATCCAGTAGCGGCTTTTTCACCGCTCTTTCGTCAATAATGATATATTGCCCTTAAATTGCGGTGGTTTTTGTTTTTTAAAGGAAGCAATTGACTAAAATCTAATTATTTCCTCTTGTTTTTGATTGGCCTGGCTTTTTAGCCAGGCTGTTATCTTGGTTAAAACACTATATGTTGTGGTGTATACCCTAAGTATACCACTACATGTAGTATTGTCAAGCAAACCTAAAAAAGCCTGTTTTCAGTAAAAAGGCTTGTGAATACTAGCGTTTATTTGCGTCGTTTAAAATTTACATACGCGACGCCATTTTATTTTACTCCCCGCTTACTCGGTTTACATCATTTTCCGGCGGATAAAGGCCGGGATTTCTAAATCTTCCTCGGGTTTTTTTGGTGGTTCTGGTTTGGCGATTGGCGTAGGCTCTGGCCTTGAAACCGGTCTGGCAGGTTGGCTTGGCTGAACGGCTGTTTTTGCCCTTTCAAAAAACGAGGGCTTTCGTTCTGAGTCTCTTGGCAAGTCATAGCCGCTTTCAAAGCCGGTTGGGGTGATTTTCTTAATTGGCCTGGCAACTGCAGTCCCGCCCTTGCCGAAGCCAGTGGCAATAACCGTTATCCTAACTTCGCCTTTGAGGTTTTCATCAATAACCGTGCCAAAAATAACCTTGGCGTTTGGATCAACCGAAGCGGTAATGATTCTGGCAGCTTCATTGACCTCATACATGCTCAAATCCGAACCGCCAGTAACTGTAAATAGAATTCCCTTGGCGCCATCGATGGAAAGCTCCAAAAGCGGGCTATCAATAGCGGCTTTAGCTGCATCAACTGCCCGATTCTCGCCTGAAGCCCGGCCAATACCCATCAGGGCTGAGCCCGCATCCTCCATTATTGACTTAACATCAGCAAAATCCACATTAATGAGGCCTGGGATGGTAATCAGTTCGGAAATCCCTTGCACGCCCTGCCTTAAAACCTCATCAACTGTGCCAAAGGCGTCTAAAAGCGAAGTTTTTTTGTCGATAATCTGCAAAAGCCGGTCATTTGGAATGGTAATTAAAGTGTCGACCCGATCGGCCAAATCAGATATGCCATGATCAGCAATAGTTTTCCTTTGTATGCCTTCAAAGGCAAAAGGCTTGGTAACCACGGCTACAGTCAAGGCTCCAATATCTTTGGCGATTTCCGCCACAATTGGCGCGGCGCCTGTGCCCGTGCCGCCGCCTAGGCCGCAAGTTATAAAAACCATGTCCGAACCTTTTAAGGCGTCGTGTATTTCATCTTGGCTCTCTTCCGCGGCTTTCTGGCCTAAATCCGGATCCATGCCTGCGCCTAAGCCCCGGGTAACGGTTTTGCCGATATGGATCTTGGTTGAAGCTTTAGAATGGTGCAAAGCCTGCGCATCAGTGTTTATGGCTATAAATTCAACACCCCGGATTTTTGAAGAAATCATCCGGTCAATGGCTGAGCCGCCTGAACCGCCAACGCCAACCACCTTAATTTTGGCAAAAGTTTCGATATCGGGTTTTATTTCCATAGCGTATTTAGCCATTTTGAAAAATTTAGGAAGTTAGGTTTTTCATCCACCCTCGTATTTTACCAAGGACAGAGTTAACTGTCGAAAATTTGGAAGCCCCACCGCCCCCGCTGCTTTGCAGGGCTAAACCCCAAAAAACTAACCCAACAGCCGTGGCGTATTCAGGTTCATGGACTTTATCGATAGCGGTAATAATGTTCAAGGGCGAACCTATGGCGGCTGGCAACCGGAATTCCCGCTTGGCCACATCAATCAAGCCCGGCAGTTTTGCTCCCCCGCCAATCATCATAATGCCGGCTGGCAACAGACCCGAACGGTCGATTTTCTGCAATTCTTTGTCTAACATTAGAAATATTTCCGAAATCCTGGCTTCAATAATTTCTGCCACGTGCCGGCGGGAAACCACGCCGTTTTCCTTTGGGTCAATTTCGCTCAAATCAATCTCATCCCGCTTGCCAACTTCATTAGGCAAAGCCGTGCCAAATTCCAATTTTACTTTTTCAGCCACTTCAATTGAAGTCCTCAGGCCAATGGCAATATCGTTGGTTATATGGCCGGCGCCGACTGGCAAAATGGCCGTGTGTAAAACATCACCCTCTTCAAAAACGATTAAACTGGTAGTGGAGGCGCCAATATTCACCAAGCCAACCCCGATTTCCTTTTGGCGCTTGGTTAAAACCGCCTCAGAGGCGGCTAACACGCCCAAAACTAGGTCATTAATTTCTACGCCTGTGCGATAAATACATTTGGTTAGGTTTTTTATCTGAGCCTGCAAACCTTGGATGATTTGGGCATCAACTTCCAAGCGAATGCCTGACATGCCAATTGGGTCTTTCACGCCTTTCTGGTTATCAACTGTAAAAGTCCTTGGGATGACGTGTAAAACTTCCACGTTTGAAGGTGAGACTGTGGTTTGCGCCGCTTCAATTGCCCTTTCCACATCATCTTCCTTGATTTCCCCGTCAGCTTTGGCAACTGCCACTACCCCATGGACTTCCTGCGAGGCAATATGAGTCCCGTTGATGCCAACATAAGCGTGCGTAACCGGCACGCCAGTCATTCTTTCGGCCTGTTCCAAAGCCCCAGAAATTGAAGAAATTGCATCTTCAATGCTGGTTATTGTACCTTTGCTAATGCCGTCAGCTGAATGCTCACCCACACCTAGAATTTGCAGGCTTGCGGGGGCTCCTTCAGTCGGTGTGGCAACCACAACCCGAATGGTTGTGGTACCAAGATCCAAGCCGACGAGTGTGTTTTCTCGAGACATAGAATAGGCTTAGTATACTAAAAAATGGGCTTTTCTACAATCCTTTCCAATTGCATAAATAAGGCCAAAAAACCACCAAACCAACCACTGCGGCCATGGCTGAAGCAAATAAGACAGCCGCGGCCATGGCGTCCTTTACAACTTTGGCGGCCGGAATCAATTTTGAATTAACCAAATCCGTTAAATGCTCAACTACGGTATTGATGAGTTCCAAAATCATAACCAGGGTGATTAAAAAAACTAGAACAATCGCATCGCGCGTAGTCACTTTAAAAAATATCATTAAACAGATAACGATTATTGCAGCCACAGTTTGGATACGAAAACTCTGTTGGGTTTTAAAGGTGTGAATTAGTCCCCGAAAGGCATACCGAAAGCTATTTTTAATGCTATCTGGCGTGATGACCACCATAAGATATTTTATTGATTATTTCCTGGGATTTTTCTTCCATCTTTGCCGCCGCTTTAGCGGATTTGTGGCCATAGCCATGCAAATGCAACAAACCATGGATAAAACGGTGGATTAAAATCTTTTTAAATTCTGAGCTTGGAAATTTTTTCTTGACGTATTCCGGACAAATCAAGATATCGCCACTCCCGTCTTTAGCATTTAACTTGTCTGTTGGAAACGACAACACGTCAGTAGTTATAATTTTTTTACGGTATGCCGAATTCAACTTTTTAATTTTTACAGAGGTAGTAAAAATCAAAGCCACGGACGTCTTTGGCCATGCCTTTAAGGCACGCTGAACGGCGTTAAATATTCTTATCCATTGAACCCTGGGTAACCGCTGCCTGGTTTCATTTACCACCCGAAATTCCATTTCCAAATTTTAAAGATTAGTATTGCTGTTGGTATTCGAATTCAGATTGGCGTTCAAGTTCGCATTACTATTGAGATTGGTGTTGGAATTGGAATTTATATTTAAGTTTACTGATGAATTGGTATTAAGGTTAATTTTGGTCGAGTCAACAGCCAAACTGCGGGCGACCATTTCAAAAGTTGTACGGGAGTCAACAGTTGGTTTTAAGCCGAAACTGAGGGAGATGATATATAGCTGTCCGCCATTGGCAAAATAATATGCCAGGCCATCCGGGCTTAAAATACCCGCGCTTTTATTATCCCAGGCCGAAACTTCAGTTAAAGTCGTGGCATCAACCGAAGGCGACTGTTGGATATACCACTGTTTGGCGGTTAACCTGGCAGGATTATCTTGAACGGCAAAAGTAATAGTCTCATCCCCTGTTGGGTTAGATAATAATTCCTCAGTACTGCTCCGGGCCAAAGCTGACCAGCCTATGGGATAATACACGCTGGCGCCATATAAACCATTAGTGAATTCCGTAGCAATCGAAGAGCCGATTAACTTGCCTTTGCCTAAGGGGTTATA
>JBAZBR010000001.1:0-19817 GCA_041671325.1 Patescibacteria group bacterium | reverse complement strand
CTAATTTGACCTCTTGCCCATCAATAAAGCCATCACCATCACTGTCTTGATTACTTGGATTAGTGCCAAAAACCACTTCTTCGGCGTCGGTTAAGCTGTCTTTATCAGTGTCGACACTGTTTTTTGCCTGAGGGTTTGAGGCATTGGTGTTCGCGTTAGTATTTGTGTTTGCATTCAAATTCGAGTTTATATTGGCGTTTGTGTTTGTATTAACGTTGCTATTTAAGTTAGTATTTGTGTTTGCGTTTAAGTTCGAATTTAAATTGGCGTTTAAGTTCGAATTAGCATTCAAATTCTTATTAGCAGTGGCATTATTCACGACTAAATTAGCATTATTGGTATTGGCTGAATTCCGGTTAAGCACGTCCGTGAATAACACTGCCGCAATGGCGCCTAAAGCAATCACTAAAATTACCGCCACGACAATCAATATCTTCCGGCTGCTGCCTTTGGGTTGTGGCGCACCCATGCCCATTTTGCCAGACTTATTCGATCCACCCAAAAACCGGTCAGGCATGGTATGTATTTCCAATGGCGTGGTTGGCGGCAACGGAGCTTTTGGGGTTTGAGTATTTGATTGGGGCGTGATTGATTCAAACATATTTTTTAGGTTAATTATTTATTAGTATTTGAATTGTTAAGTTTGCTTTTAGCGGTTTCAAAATCCAGCAACTTACCGGCTCCATTTGGATTATAACCTTTTTCCACTTCCATACCATCAATTATACCATCACCGTCAGTATCTGGCTTGCGCGGATCGGTTTTGTAAACATTAACCTCTTCACCATCACCCAAGCCATCCCGGTCAGTATCAGCCAAATCCAAATTAGTTCCTAATTCAGTTTCTTTTTCATCCGTCAATCCATCCTTATCTTTATCATTTATTTGAGAACTAATTGGCTCAATTGTAGTTCGGGTTGAAATATTTGTTGCTGAATTGGAGTTGTCCACTGCCGCAGAGGCATTGATATCCAAATTAGTATTGCCATTAGCATTAATTTTCTGCTTTTTAACATAAATAACCCCCAAGAATATCAAAATTAACAAAACTAAAATACCAATGACCGCCCAAAGCCAACGCATTTTGAAGGTTGATTTTCTGGGAGTGGGTTGATTTGGCATTTGCTTAGGCATAACTGCCTGGGGTTTTACCACTGGCCTTTGGCTTGGTGAAGCGTCATTAGCTGGTTCAACCTCCTCAAAAATATCTTTAGGTTTATCTGGCATAATTTAATATTAGCCGCAAACTGGCGGGCAACCGCTTGGACATGGCGTAGCATTTGGATAAATTACACTACCGCCACAGCAATGGCTGATTCTCGGATCAAAACATGATGTACCGCAACAATTAGTCGTTGGCGGCGCGCAATTACCAGCGCCACAGACAGGATGGTTATTAATAATAATGTTTCTGGTGATATCTGGCGCTAATAGATTTCCAGCCTGGTCACGGACTTCTGCGCGTAATTGAACAGCCCCGTCAGCATATGCCGTGGTATCCCAAGTATATGTCCAACGTCCGTTGCTCGGGTCGCCGCTGGTTAAAGTGGGGGAAACGACTAAGCCGCCTGGAGTTCCATAAATAGTGACTGAAGCTATGCCGCTTAAAAGATCAACACCTGCCACGTCAATTATGACATCCCTGGAAACCGTCGCACCTGCACTGGGTCTCATGAAAATAGCTATGGGATTTACGTTATCGACCCGGACTGCTTGGATTGTTGGTCCGGAATCGCCGGCTTGATTATTAGTGGCGTGTGCGCCAATCGCATAGGTTGCGCCATTGGTGGCCGTACTCGTATCCCAAATCCAGGAGCATGAAGCCGGGTCGCCAGCGGGGATGCTAGAAACATCACAACTATTCACAGTTGCGCCGTCGCGGGTAATATTTATCTGGCTCATTCCTGATTGATTATCATGGTATGTCGCGGTAACCGTATAATTTCCCCGGGCGGCATACTTAATGCCGCCAACATCAGTTAATGGCGGATTAAAAGTCAAACTTTCAAAAACCGGCGGAGTTGGGTCATCCGGACCCATAATATTTAAGTTTACCGCTGCTGACTGGGCGGAATTGCCAGCTCGATCAATGGCTAAGGCGTAAAAAGGACTCCAACCAAGGATTGGTTTCCAAATATCTGTAACAGGTATACCAGTCCAAGGATTCGGTCCAACGGGCATTTGCCAAAAATTACTTGCGTTAAACGCAACTCGATTGACACCGGAATTATAGCCATCTTTATCCGGGTCGCTGACTAAAGCAACTAAAGTTATAGGCGTGACGTTTGAAGTGCCATCTGCTGGTGAATCCCAAGTAATCACTGGTTTATTTGAATCATAATTAATCACAACATCTTGGTTAGCCTCATTTTCAGCCACATCCTTAACTACCACGTGAATAGTATGCACACCATCCTTAACTGGAACCCAATCAACCAAGCAAGGGCTGGCTCCGCAACCCGGCGCGTTTAGGCTGAGGCCGTCAACAAAAAGTTCAATCGTTGCCAAACCGCTGCCGCCGATATTATCTGCGGCGTTAACGATAATCCCCTCGGCTTGGTTGGTGTAATTATCAGGTTTAAGTATTGGGGAAAAATTTACACTGCTAATTGTTGGTGGGGTAATATCGCTGACCACATTATCAACGATGACACTAATCCTTTGGCCGCCTTGGCAACCGCTTACGTCACTGCCAATCGCGGTTAAAGTATGCCTACCGTTGGAAGTGGAAGTTAAAGATGACCACCGATATTGGCAATATTGAGTACCGCAGCCATCTAGGGTGGGTACGCCACCGTCAATTCTTACTCTATCTAAGCGGCTATCCAGCCTGGTGGCCGTGAAAAGCGGCACCGGATTGGTGTCCAAATAAAATTTGGTTTGGTTTATGTTGCTACCGCCACAGGTAGTGAGTTGGGTGCGAAGCATAATATTGCCAGCTGGTGCATCCCTGACCTGCGCGTTATTGCTTGGGTTTCGGAATACCAAGCCCAGGCGATTATCAACATTAACCGTATGCACAATGGTGGTGGCATTATTTGAAGTATCATAAACAGTCAAGGCAATGGCCAGCGGCCCCCTGGGCTCGGGTAAGGTATTCCAAGGATAATTAAGAATCCATTGGGCATCAGTTTTAGTAAGGTAACCTTCTGCAATTGGAACCTGGATGCCGTTAATATCCATTCTAACCTTGCTAATTTTGATATTATCCGTGAATACAGCATAGATAGGAACGGTATTAGCCACTGATACACCGTCAGGCGGGGTGAAATCTGAAATACTTGGCCTGACTAAATCCGGGACTGGCGTAGCCATAAAAGTCACATTATGGGAGTGCGTGGCGCTATTTCCATACCGATCAAAAGCTTCAGCTTGAATTGTATAAACTGTACCAGCCACAAAATTTGCGGTTGGCATGGCATAAATGTAAGGCGCGGTATAAGCCGTATAAGTTAAAGATTTCGGCAACGTAGTATGTTCGACTTTAAACTCAACCCGGTCTATGCCAATATTATCAGTGGCGTCGGCGATGACATCCACTACCGCCCCGCTGATTTCACTGCCGTCTGCCGGGGTAGTAATTTCAAGGACCGGGGCAAGCGGGTCGATATTTTTATTCACAGTAATTTTTACTTGCCGGCTGATGGCTGTATTGCCGGCATTGTCATAAGCCACGGCTGATACAAGATAATCGCCGTCTTGGAATTTTTGGATTTCACTGCCGGGCACTGTAATATTTGCCGGTGAACTTGCGGCTTCGCCAAGTTTGGAATTGCCCAGATAGAATTCGACCTTCGCCAAACCACTGCCGCCCGCATTATCTGCGGCGTTTGCGCTTAAAGCTACATCCGCAAAACCCCAGATAATTTCTGCTGGTGGATCCGTATAAATAGGGTTAGTCAAGGTCAATATCGGCGGGGTTATGTCGCCTTGCGGATTATTAAGGGTATAATCTTTGGTTTTCGCCGGTGATTTATTCCCAGCCTTATCCGTTGCCGTGACACTTAAGCGGTAAGCGCCATTAGTCAAGCTTCTGGTATCCCATGACCAATGGTATTTTTTGTTATTATCCGGGGTGGAAGCAAAGCCTTGCCGGAGTAAGACTGGCGGAACCTTGCTGGGATCCAGAATTTGGAAATCCAGCTTGGCAATTCCACTAGCGCCAGGGTTAGGCAAATCAACGGCTGTTGCCGTAACATCCACCAAGCCGGAAAGATCTCCGCTTGGCGGTGGCGGAGAGGCAATTTCTACGGTTGGCGCAACAGCATCACTGTTCAAAAGCAACTTGATATCTGAAACTGCCTTAATATCTGCAGCACTCATTCGGTAATTAAAACCAGCGCAGCTTGAACCAGGCGCTGAAGAACAAGGATTATCAGTGATAATGCCGGAAGCCGGTGGCTGGACGGAATTAATTATTAAGCTGTCGGCATACGGATGGATGGTTGTAGCATATTCTAAGGTCCCGAATAATTTAGGCTCTTTTAAATTCGGATTATAAGCATAAAGCAGGCCTTTGGACTTGGGCGGTTGCGTGCCATCAGTCGGATAGGTGAAAATTTTGTCATTTTGGTTCCAGCAAGTATTCGGGTCAAACGGGCTAGGGCACTTTGAAGAAACTAAGGTTTTATCCCAGCCAACAGGGTCGGTCGGCATGGTAATGCCCAGGGCTTTGCCTAATTCACTTTGCCAAGAAGGCCAGTTGGAAGTGCTGATGCCTTTTAGGAATGAACCGGTTTCTAATTTTGGATAATAACCCTTGGCTGCTTTGTAAGTTTCCAAGGCATAAGCAATCTCCCAGTATGACTGCAGCCTTTTCACATCGCGCCGGATAGCCGCCTTTTCATCCGCTAAAAAAGGCCAAACAACATTCTGGTTAAATTTCAGGTTCTTGATGATTTGTTCGAAAATTTTCACGGTATTCGCATCAGCATTGTCAGTATGGGAAATTATATAGGTATAAGGAAGCAATCCGGCCGAAGGAGCAGCGTCAAAATCATTAACGCCGGTTATATAGACCGTCCGGCCTTCGCGGATCGCCGGATAACCATCGATTTCCGTTTGACTGCCGGAAAAATCCTTTTTCAGTTGGCGTTTATACCACCTTTGCGGGGAAAGCATGCCCGCGTTGGTATAAACCCGGAAACCAATAGCATCGCCGTTCCTTTGCCAGCTTGCACCGTTATATTTTTCAACAAAGAAAAAATATTCTTTAACTAAAGCTGGTTCGCTTGGGTTAGTACCAGGAGTAGGGCTTGCCGACAGTCGGTAATCCATAATATCGTCGCGGCAGAAAGCGGTTTCAAAATTCTGGGAACGTAAATCGCTTGGCGGTGAATAATCCGGATCCTTAAATGGCCAGCTGGCTGCTACTTCTGGCCAGGGATTGGCGCATAAGAATGAATTTACCGAGATGCTAGTCGTGGCTTCACCAGAACCTGGAGTGCCAATAACCTTCACGCTTAAATTTTCAGTTCCGCTGGGCACGTTCAGACTCGTACCGCAATACGTATTGCTGATATCATCACCGCTGCAGACTGCGCCTTTGACGGCTTTGTTATAAGTATTACTGGCGCTTCCAGTACCGCCGGGATCCGCTTGGGTCCAGGTCTGGGAAGCAATACTCAATGGCTCGTCATATTTGCTATAAGCCTCAACCGTATAACCATGCTGGTTGTCTGGACTGATTGCATCAAAATCATCCACTACGCCATTTAACAAACAGCCACTTTTGGAACAGAAAAAAGTGTCGCTGGTTATTGGTTTGGCGTTTCGCAAGATTGCAATATGATCAATTTTGCAGATTACCGATTTTGCATCAACCGTGTATTTAGCCGGCACTGGCGGGAAGGGATAATCTGTAAACATAAACATACCGTCATTTGCCACAACCCCACCAGACCCGCCTTTAATGAAGATACTATAAGTGTCGATTGTTAAAGGCTGTTTGGGAATAATTGTAACCTGGGTATAATCATCCGGATATTCTGGGGGATCAGCTTTAGCATCAATGACCGATAAATCACTGTCAACTGGATCACCTCCGCTATTTAGTAAAAGTATAGAATTATTCGTAATCGTTCCGCGTTGTATCAATTTACGAAAAGTAATTTGAAAAGTAGAATTGCGACAAGCTAAAATTCCGCTTGCTGGTTTAATTGTTTTTATTAGGCCACCAGTGCATAAAGACAAGTCCGGCTGGCAAATGCCGTCACTACAGCAGCCTGAACTGCACTCACTATTGGCATTACAGCTAATATCCAGCCTGGCCGGCGAAGCAATGCAATATTCATCAGGCACATTGGATAGGGTGCCGACCGTGGCTTTAGGGAAAGATGACCCATTCGGGACGCCAATATTAGCCGGTACAGTTGAATTGGTTACTTGCTTTTTCGTAAAAGTCCCATTACCAGTCAAATCAAAATTGCCAGGGAGAGGGTCTTGGTTTTTAGTATAAAATGTCTGCCCTTCGGTTGTACTGAAACGATCGCCATTAAAAGTTATTTTTGAACCTTCTTTAGCGGCACTCGGGCTAATGTTGCAAATTAATGGCATCCCCTCAGCCGGGATTTCAACCGACCCGCCAGTGTTTGATAGACAGCTATTGGTCACTGTATAGGTTCCGGGGTAACTGGTATAAGCTCCGTATTGGGTATCTGTAGTTACCGTAACCGACCAGGGACCTTCCAATGCGCCATCAGGTTGGGCTTGAACTCGAATTTCCGTATCTGACCAATTCTGCGGCCCGCAAATCGCAAAACTACCTTTTTCTGAAACAGCACCTTGGGCAAAAGTCACCTTGCCATTGCCCATGGCTTGACCAAAAAAGCAACCTTGCACGTTGACAATATTCGCTGGCGGTCCAGACGGCGAATCAATATTATTTATATACGGGGAACAATGCTTGATTTTTCCGCTGCCCTTGCAGGTTGAGCCTGGGCAAAGGTTATTGCAATCATCATCGGTTTCACAAGCTGTCCGGTCAACGATTAATTTGGCAGTTCCAGACTTTCCGCCAGTCTTGGCCGTAAGCGTGGCAGTCCCGTTATTATTCCCTGGTGGAACAGTAGTATTTAAATGGTCGTTGGGGTTAGAAACCGTAGAAACAATGCCATTTGGAGGAACGACTGGGGCAAGACTGGCATCATTAGTGCTCCAGGTGAAACTTGCATCATTCTTTAGGATCGCACAGGAATTTGTTATTGGTTGGGCATCAAAAGGCGTTGAAACGCCACCAGCTACCGGACCAGCATTCTGCGGTTCGATACTTACGGCATCGGTTGTGCATTCGGTCGGATCAGTCCGCACGCGGAAGGTCCAGATATAATCCTGCCCGATTGCCACACCCGCGGGAGTACTGTGTAAATTTGCGCCATTCAGGGTCACCCGATACCAGGTGTCTGGCGTTAAGATTACCGACGGGGTGTACGTGGCAACCGTGAAGGGTGAACCGAAATTAATAGAAGCAAGGGACACCTCTGGCGGTGAGTCCGGACAGGTAAAGGCATCTCCGGTGCCACACTGGTCAATACGGACATTGTTAAAATCAATAACATCATCAAAATTCATTGGCTGGTTAAACCTAACTTGCAGGCGGATGTTGCGGCAAACGTTAGTGCTGCCTGGATAGGGGTTGGGTGATGGCATCGTCCCTGGAAGATTACAGGCCGCATCCTGGACTACGGCTGGCGCAGGCAAGCAGGGAATTTTGTAAGATAGTGGATTGGTTGCGATTTTATCAACGGTAATTTGGAAAGTGTATGTGTCATTGCCAATGTCTTGCGCTTTGGATTCTACTGTCCCGGCACCGCCGACCAAATTATCCAACTCACCATTCGTCACTGGCTTAGTCGGGTCGCTGGGTTTGTAAAAACTAATAAGCTTACTAATGTCAGAACCAAAACCTTGGCCCTCGGCAGTCAAGGTACCGCCACCCGTGTTATGGCACTGCGGCACGATTTTGCACAGGCCTGGATGCTCTTGGTCATTTACCGTAAACCGGTACAAGTTGCTCCGGCCCGTAGCACTCAGCAAGGTATTGTGCTTCACCTGAATATCGGTAAGTTCATTAACCGCAAACCCAGCTGGAACCTGGACAATAATCTGGCTCCGCTTATCCGGTGAGGCGGCGTCTTCGGTCCAGCCATCGCTCCCGGCGCACGCTGGAACCGAGCCAGTCACTTCCGTACCATCGGTTTTTCGGAAGTAAACTGTTCCCGGAGTATTCCCAAAGTGCGTACCGTTGATAGTAATGAAAGTCCCCTCTTTGCCATTATTCGGACTTACCCAATCAATGTGCGGTGTCTGGATATCGACAGCGTCAGAGGGTGGGCTGTTTTCTGATTTTTGGATAATCACAGGTCCATCTGTCGCCCCGCCAGTGACAGGCCCAACAGGTGATACGGATGGTGTAAGTCCGGCTGGAACGAGGGTGGTTATCTTTGTTGGTGTCCAGTCAACCGGACGAATGCAGGCGACTGAATTTGTTTGCTTCGGGCGGAATCCCGCGGGCATAGCGGAGCTATTGAAGCATCTGCTGCTTGCGCCATTTACTGTCGTCGCCAATTCGCTGTTGGGGAAAAGTACGCCCGTACCGGTAACCCCAAAAAATTCGCCCGTAATAGTCAAGGCCTGCTGGGAGTTACTGAAATCATTGCCATAATATGCTGTTGGTTCGATGCTTGAAATCTTGGGCGTACATTCAATGGTCATGGTATCGGCAGTGGTAAACGTCCAAGAATAATCATCCATAGGCGTGCCATCTGCCGTGCCGTTCGCATTGCCGTCAAGCGCATTCTTTATGCACATATCCTTGAAACCTTTGATGTACTTCCCGCCCGAAGGGCTGTCAACAATCGCAATACTTTTATCCGCATTTAATGTCACCGTATAGGTCGTGCTCGGGTCTAAAGGTTTATCAAAAGACGCCGTAAACCCGTCAAGCGAGGGATTCATGACAATACTCGTGAGCTTGGCTCCACTGCTTGGGGTTGGCGAAATATTGATGTTGTCGACATGTACAGATAACGGCAGCATGGGTTCACTAAATACCGAGTCAATTTCTGGTTTAAGACAGTTGATAGTGCCAGTTGGTGAAACAACACTGACCGTTGGCGGGGTGTCATCCCCTTCCGTGCCCGTGGTAAAACGCCACTCTGGTGGCAAAGTCAGCGGAAGGGGCGTTAACCCAGAACTTAAAAAATCCGCGCGCTTGACTTCGTACTCCGTGTTCGGTTTGAAATCTTGTTCATGCAAAAAGGTTGCCGTGTGATCAGTATCTAAATAAGTCGTGCCAGCGAGGATATTTCCGGGGTTGAGCACCTCATTAACCGTATAGGTACCGGTTTTAGCATTGTTATCTTCTGGGATTCTAAGACCGCCAAAAATTTCCACGGCCTGTCTGCAAAGCGAGACATTAGTCTCACTAACGGCTGGTTTTTCATTTAATGCATACCATTTTTCATCATCAGGATCTGGGATGCTACCGCACGAACCATTATCTACAAAAATACCAAGATCATCACCTGACGGTGGAGTATCCACACAATCCTGACACCCATAGCTGCCAAAGGCTACTGGCGGTTCCGCGGCAGGACCGCATACTCCCGCTGCAGCTGCCCCGCCCGTAACTTGATTAGTAAATCTCAAAATTAATAAAACTATTGCCCAGGAAAGTAAAACGATAACCAGACCAATGGCCGCGTTAATTAAAATCCTTTTGGCCTTATCAATCTGGTTTTGGTTGCCCCGCGCTGTCAGCCAGACAAAACCGCCATAAATCATCATGATTACCGCGGCCAAACCCAAAAGGCCCAAGGCCCATTTGATGACATTGACAATGGTATCTTTCAAGTCCGCCACCCCAAAACCTAAGGAAGCGCCGACATCCTCAAAACTCACCGCTTGGGCAAAATGCGGCAACAGCAAAAACCCAAGGCCGACAAAAATTAAGGCCAGGAAGCCAATTAAAATTGGAGAGAAATATTTTTTTTGGGTTTTGTTCATGCTTATATAGCCGACAAGCTACTAACCTGCATGCCCCGCAAAATTGCGGGGTAATTATTTTTTAGAAAGTAATTCTTTAACTTTTGCCTGGACAATTTTGCCGTCTGCCCGGGTGCCGACTTTAGCCATGACTGGTCCCATGACCTTGCCAAAATCCGCAATTGAGCTGGCGCCTACAGCCGCAATCTGTTCCTGGATTAATTTCTCGATTTCGGCTCCAGGCATGGCTTCAGGCAAATAAGCTTTTAAAATTTCAATCGCTTTTGCATCTTTTATGGCCAAATCTTCCCGCTTGCCAGTTTTGAACTGCTCAATAGCCTCCAGCCGTCTTTTAACCTCGCTGGCAACCTGCTTTTCAATTTCCGCCTCAGTCAAGTCTTCCCTTTTGGCAATCTTGGCATTATGCAAAAGGCTTTTTACATAACGCAAAACTTCAACTTTTTCTGATTCATGCTTTTTTAATGCAGCAATCAAGTCAGTTTCAAGGCTTTTAATTAAATCCATTATTTCATTTTTACGTTTAAGAGCTTGGCCAGGCTGCGGATTCTGCCTTTGCCCTTGGATTTTGCCATGATTTCGTCCAATTTCCCGATTTTCCTTAAATATTCTTTTTTATCGGAAATTTTGGTCTTGCGGATGGCTTTTTCCTTGCTTTTCCGCTCATTCATGGGCGGTTCAAAATGCTGGCCTTTTTTAGTGCGCAATAATATCCCGCTTTGCTGGACGCGGCGATTAAATCGTCTAATTAAACTTTCTGATGATTCATTATCTTTTTTCTTAACTTCAACCACGTTATAAAGACACCTCCTTACAAGGATTAATAAATTAGAATTTTAGTGAATTGAATATAACACTTCAAACCTGCGTTGTCAATAAAAAATTGGGCAACAATCTGGCTTGGTACTTCTGCGCTTTTTAACCTTAAAAATGGGTTCCGCCTAGTATGTGAATATGCAAATGCGGCACTTCCTGGCCCCCGCCTTTGCCTGTCCGAATTAAGGTTTGAAAGCCTTTTTCTTTTATGCCCAACAACTGGGCAACTTCTGGTATGGCGCCAAATATTTCCGCCATTAAGCCCTTATCCTCTGGTTGAAACCTAACCAGGCTTTCAATGTGTTTCTTGGGGATCAGTAAAACATGGACTGGCGCCATGGGATGGATATCTTGAAAAGCCAAAAGGTTTTGGCTCTCCCAAATAATTTCGCTGGGGATTTCTTTTTGGCCAATCTTGCAAAAAATACAGTCCATTGTTTTTTCCAGTAAATTATTTTTCAGGATTTATAACTAACTTTTCGCCATTATTTTTATTAATCCGTTTTTGCACTTCAGCTACGGTTTTGGTAAAGTCAACGACTTCCTGAATGCCGCTTTCCATGTCCCGAATCAGGACCGTGCCATCAACCATTTCTTTCTGCCCTAAAATAACCGTATATGGCGCGCGCAAACGGTTGGCTGATTCTAATTGGGCTTTAATGCTGGTTTTGGAAAAAGTTGCGGCAACTTTAATATTAACCGCCCGGAAATCCCGGAATAACTTCAAAGCCTTTTTACGGGCCGCGTCACCCAGTTGGGCCAGGAAAATATCCGGCCGGGGGGGCGTGGGCGGCTGGATACCGCGGGCTTTCAGCTGGATAATTATCCTTTCAATGCCGCATGCAAAACCAATAGCCGGGGTTGGCCGGCCACCAAAAGTTTCCACCAAACCGTCATACCTGCCTCCCCCGCCTAATGCCGACTGCTGTTTTTCCAAGCCAATTTCATCGGCGGGCAAAAATTCAAAAGCGGTGTGGGTATAATAATCCAGGCCGCGGACGATTTTCGGGTTCAAATCATAAGCAACATCCATGTCATCCAAATGTTCCAAAACTTTCGTGAAGTGGTCTTTGGCTTCTTCGGAAAGGTGGTCCAAAAACGGAGGCGCGTCTTGGACCAAGATTTGACAACCGCTTTCTTTGCAATCCAAAATCCTTAGGGGGTTTTTCAGTAACCTTTTTTTGCAATCTTCGCATAACTGGCTTTTCCTGGATTTAAAATATTCATTCAAAACCTTAATATAGGCCGTGCGTGAAGCGGCATCCCCGACAGAATTAATCTGGACTTTGACCGGTATGCCCAATTCCTGGAAAATCGTATTGCCCAAAGAAATGGTTTCCGCATCAATTACCGGGTGGCCATCGCCGATTATTTCAAAACCAAACTGCCAAAACTGGCGGTAACGGCCGCTTTGCGGGCGGTCATACCTGAACATCGGCCCGATGTAAAAAAACTTGATCGGCTGGGGCATGGACATGAAGCCATGTTCCAAATACGCCCTGACGACACTGGCTGTGCCCTCAGGCCGCATAGCCACATTATCCCCGCCTCGGTCAGTGAACATGAACATTTCCTTTTCCACAATATCCGTGTCTTTACCCACCGAACGGATAAACAAAGCCTGTTCTTCCAAGATTGGGGTTTCAATCCTTTCAAAACCAAAATCTGAGGCCAGCGAGGCAACCTTGCTCATGACCATGTTCCACCAGGGCCAATCCACAGGCAAAATATCTTTCATGCCTCGGATTAAACTTGGGGTTTTGCCTTTTTTGGGTACAAATGGTTCTGGGGGTGAAGGAGTTTTTTTGGGTAACATATTGTTCGTTTCTTATTGGATAGTTGGTAAAGAAAAGGAAAAGCTATTATTGATAAAGGTGTAGTTTGGCGCGGTAAAGTGGGTTAACTTATTAAATGGCCAGGCTCGGATCCAGGTTTTGCCGACAATATATTTCCTGGCCACTGGCCCAAAAATCCTGGAATCCAAACTGGCCGGCCGGTTATCGCCAAACAGCAGATATTGGTCAGGTCCCAAGGTGATGTTTGTTGAACCGCTGGTTAAGACCGTATTGGCCAGATACGCATCTTCTAATATTTGCTGGCCATTGATATAGACATGGTCGTTGCTTACGGAAACATTTTCATTCGGCAAACCAATTACCCGTTTAATAAAATACTGGCTGGGATCGTTCGGGTATTTAAAAACCACGACTTCTCCGCGGATAGGATTCCGGAAATGATAAGTCAACTCATCAATCAAAAGGTATTCATGATCTTCGTAATTAGGCTCCATTGAAGCGCCTTTAACGTAAAATGGCTGTAATAAAAGGTACCTAACCGGAATGATGATTGCCAAAGATATGGCAATAACTTTTATGGCTTCCCATAAAACTAACCAACCAGTCATAACTTGGGATTCCTTTTTTGGACTTGGCATAAAATATTTTTAAGAAAGAAATTTTATTTAGTAATTGTATGGGGCCCCAATTTTCCGAATGGGGTCCCCATTTCATCGATGATGAAATGGGGTAAGCGGCACGCTTGCGAAGCCCACAGCGGGCTTGAGACCTCAAGCACGCGAAGGGTGAAGCAAGCGATGACGCGTGGTGGGGATGAGAGGACTCGGACCTCTGACCTCGCCGATGTGAACGGCGCGCTCTAACCAGCTGAGCTACATCCCCAAAGTCAGTTGTGCGCTCCCCGCCCGACTGAACGACTTCAGTCGTTCGGGCGGGTAACCAACTGAGCTACATCCCCTGACTTTATTACCAAAGACATGTTTCTTGCTTACAGAGCTACTAATTGGTCAATTCGCAATTCTCCCAATAAATACAGGCGAATGTGCGGAATTTTAGCATATCTACAGGCTTTTGCAAGGGCAAATTCCAAAAAATTATTGGGTCGTTTAGTTTGTGAATTAATGCGTGTTTTTTTACGAGTAATAGAAAATCCGGCAGGGCACTCATGGCTCTGCCGGATATGTTTTTGTGCCTTTTTGGTTCATACTTACCGATCCCAACTAAATTATTTAGGTAAGCCGTATCTGGTTAAAGATCTGCACCCCAGTATACGCCAAATAGTTCAGAGGTGATCAAATATAAACGCTAATACTGCTATAAAGACAAAAAAACACACCAAAACCAAAAGAAAGATACCCCAAAAAAAGAACTTTGCTTCTCTTTTAATTCGCTTATCGAATCTTTTTCTCAAAACCTCGAGTGCGTTGCCCCATGCCTCACTGCCCATAGCGTTCTCCTTTCAATTTTTAATACTCAAACATTTGGGCCTTTACTTTGTTGTTTTTTGTTAATCAATAATGATAGTAGATTATTGGAATTTGTCAAGGGTAATTTTAAGCATTTTTTCATGCTTGACCCCGCACCACTTTCAACGCTTAATGTTTAACCTTTTTAAGGTAATAAATCGGTAAAACATCCTTTAATTTACGAAGAATTTACTTTGAAAGTGGTGCGGGGTTGACGGCTAAGCTTAAAATCGTTACATTCTACTCATACGAAATCGGCATTTATGCCTGAAAAAGATATTTTAGCGACTAAAAACCCATCAACTCCAAAACCCCAACCGGGCCACGTACAGGCTCCGGGTACTTTTAATACGCCAAAAATAGCAAAACACCATCTTCACTTGTGGCGTATAACTTTTGGTGTCTTAATTGTCTTTGCTTTAATAATAATTGGTTTGGGTTTGCATGTGATGGGCGTTGGCAGTAAGGTTTTCCATGGCAATAACAACTCTTCAACCTTAAGCCAAATTGGAAAATTAATCATCCCTGGCGACCGGGAATTAAGGAATGACGGCAAGCACCGAACCAATATTTTGCTGGTCGGCTATGGGGGCGAAGGCCATGATGGCGCTTATCTCGCCGACACTATTATTTTTGCCAGTTTGGACCAAGCCAGCAATGAAGTTGCCATGCTTTCTATCCCTCGGGACTTTTTAGTTGAACTACCGGGTTATGGTTTCAGGAAAATTAATAATGCCTTAGCTTTTGGCATGACTGGCGAAAATCCTGAAGGCGGGAACCAAATGCTCATAAAGGCTGTCGAAGAAATTACCGGCCAGACCGTGCACTACTATGCCAAGGCAGACTTTGATGGTTTTAAAAAAGCCGTAGATGATTTGGGCGGGATTGATGTGACAGTTGATACGGCATTCAATGATTTTCAATACCCAACTTATAACTACGGCTACCAGACAATTAAGTTTGAATCGGGCCAACAGCATTTTAACGGTGAGAAAGCCTTGCAGTTTGTCAGGTCCAGGCACGGCACTAATGGCGAGGGTTCAGATTTTGCCAGATCCAAGCGCCAACAAAAAATTCTTTTTGCTTTTCGGGAAAAAGCCCTTAATGCCGGGACTTTGACTAACCCAGGCAAGATTAATTCCCTGCTTTCAACTTTGGGCAACCATGTTTCCAGCAACTTTGAACTTTGGGAAGTTTCCAGGCTGGCCGCAATTCTAAAATCCCTCTCACCGGAAAAAATCGTCACTCGGGTTTTGGAATCTGTGCCTGATGGCTTAGTCAAAGCCGCTACCGGCCTAGATGGTGCCTATGTTTTGCAGCCCCGGATTGGCTTGGGCAATTACCAAGAAATCCAAGCCTTGGCAGCCAATATCTTCCAGTTAAACCAAATTGCCAGGGAAGCTGCGCCCATCCAAATCCAAAACGCCACAGCCAGCAAGTATTTAGGCAATACCGCTGCTCATACCTTGAGAGGTTTTAACATTGACGTTATTTCTTCAGCTGAATTAAAAACCATTCGCTATGAAAACAGCATGATTGTTGACCTTTCGGGAGGCCTGGCACCCCAGACAATTTCAATGCTCCAAAAAAAATATAATGCCACAGTGGTTAACGAACTGCCAGCTGATGTGACTTTATTGCATGCCACTGAAGCTAATTCCAATTACAACACCAATGATAACTCCAACCAGAATACAAATACCGCAACCGAGATCCAGCCGAAAATTTTGCTCCTGCTTGGCCAAAGCGCAGTAACAATTGTCAACAGCGAAGCCAAGCCAAATACCAAAATATTGCCCCAAACAAGTTCAACCTAAAAAGCCGCTATGAAGCATCCAGCCGTCCTTATCTTGGGACGGACGAACGTTGGCAAATCAACCTTATTTAACCGCCTGGTTGGCGGTAACTTTGCCATAACTCATCCGTCTGAACATACCACTCGAGACCTCAAGGAGGAACTGATCAAGTGGAATGAAAAAATTTTCACCCTAATAGATAGCGGCGGTTTTGACCTATTTGAAAAAAACGATTTATCCCAGGCGGTCATCCACCAAATTGAAAAAGCCCTGGCGAAAGCGGAAATAGTGGTTTTGGTAATTGATGGGATTTCTGGCTGGCACCAGCAGGAAAACCAAATCTTGAATAAGCTTTTGTCAGAAAAAAAGAAGCTTGTGCTGGCGGTAAATAAGCTGGATGCCCCGGATTTAAGGAAAGGCCAAAAACTCATTCATAAATTCCAGCGTGCGGCTTTAACGCCAATTTTGGTTTCCGCTAAAAATGGGGGTGGCTCTGGGGATTTGTTAGATGCCATTGCCGGGCTTTTGGGCCAGGCAGAGGAAAATTCGACAAATACCCGCTCCTTGAAAATCGCGATTATTGGCAAGACCAATGTCGGTAAATCTGCCCTGACCAACGCCTTAGTCGGCGAGGAAGTTAGGGTGGTTTCGGAATTGCCCCATACCACCCGCGATGCTGCGGAATTTGCCATTAATTATCAAGACCAATCAATTACCTTAATTGATACGGCCGGCGTCAGGACTCGGGGCCGGACTGCCGACCAAATTGAAGCCCTCAGCCTGAAAGCCACTTTAGCGTCATTGGAAAAAGCTGATATTGCCATGCTGGTCTGGCGGATTGATGATAAGATCGGTTTGGTTGAAAAAACCCTGGCTAACAAGGCGGCGGAATCGGGCAAAGGCCTTCTGCTGGTGGCCAACCAAACTGATCGGCTGGCAAGCCGGGAACAAATAGCTTTAAAAATTTTGGAAAAAGAATGCCGACGGACCCTGAACTTTGTTGATTGGGCGCCTTTGGTTTCGGTTTCGGCTGTGAAAAAAATGAACCTGAAGAATATTTTAACCAGCTTAGTTCAGATAAAAACCGAGCTTAATCGCCAGATTGGGCCTGATGGCTTGCGAAGCATTTGTCGCCAAGCCATAAACAGCCTGAACTTGAATTTTATCCTGCGGAAAAAAATCAAAGCCAAGCTGCTCCAAATCAACAGCCCCATCCCCATTTTTGAACTGCATATCAACCTGCGGACTGCCCTGCCAGTGGCGGTGGCGAGAATTACGGAAAAAAAACTTAGGGAAAATTTTGGTTTTTCTGGGGTACCCATAAAAGTTAAACTTCTCCAACCTTATGCGAAAACCATATGAAACCAATACTCATTGTCGGCTTGGGTAATCCAGGCGAGAAATATGCAAACTCCCGCCATAATTTTGGCTTTCGAATTTTGGATGCGCTGGCAAAAAGATGGCAACTGGAAAAATTTAAAGAAAATCGGGATAAACAAGGCTGGGAATTAAGCCGGCCGGGCGAACCGATTGTTTATTTGTTAAAACCATTGACCTTCATGAACGATTCTGGCAAGGCCGTGCAAAACTATGCCACTTTTTACCGAATCCCCTTGGAGAATACTTGGGTGGTTCATGACGATATGGATATTCCTTTTGGCCAAATGAAAATCCACCGCAAGCTTTCAGCGGCCGGCCATAATGGTATTAAATCAATCATTGAACACCTTAATACCCAGGACTTTTGGCGTTTCCGTGTTGGTATAAGCCGGCCGCAATCCCTGGATTTGAACGAGGATGGCCGGGTTGATTCTCGGGAAATAGCCATAGCCAAATACGGTTCAGCTGACTATGTTTTGGAGGATTTTGATGCTGAGCAGACCAAAGCCTTATCGCTAATAATTTCCAAAATAGCCGAAGCGATTGAAATGGCAATTAAAGATGGCCCAGAAAAAGCCGCTAACCTTTTTAACGCAAAAACCGCCTGAAATTTCAGCGGTTTGATCATACTCCCTGGTACCCTACGTCCACGCGCAAGGTAAAACCTTACTTAATGCAACCAGAGGAATAGGAGGGGTACCTCATGATTACGGTGTGGACGTAGGATATCAGGGAACAGGCTATTTAAACCTTTTGCATTTTTCGAATAGACTAACCTATCATTATTTACTTTTTTTGTCAACCCCGCACCACTTTCCATTAAAACACCACTAAAAACATAGATATTTATCACGAAAAATATCTTCCGATCATAATTCCAAAGTGATATTGGGAAGTGGTGCGGGGTCAAGCCTCTCAGACCTAGATTAATATCAGCAAGGCAAAAATTCATCGAAAAACATGCCGAATCACCTAGTAAAACACCAATTAGATATTCTTGAACTCCCTATTCCCAAGGAGGTTATTAAGCTGCTTCAAGCCGGCCGCCGCGTGCAGACCACTGGTATTCCAGAAATTGGCGCCCAGGCTGTGCTGGTGAATAAAGCTTTAAAAATCTCCCCTCGCAATTGCCTGCTTTGGCTAACTGAAGATGAAGACCACCAACGCCGGGTGGTCTCAGCCCTGACTGCCCTCCGTTTAGAAGGCGGCCGGACCATTCGGACAGAAATTACCCCGCCGGTTTTGACTGAACTGCTCAGCAACACGCCCCTAATTTTAATCATCAATTCCAGAAACTTCTTGACTCCCCTGCCAGTGGTCAAACATTTTTCCGAAGGCATAATCAAGCTTCGCCCAGGCGCAAACTTTACCCCCACTGATCTTTCCCGGCATTTAGTCTCCCATGGCTATATGGCTGAATCCATGGTTGCCGGCCCAGGCGAATTTGCCCGGCGCGGCGGAGTTTTGGATATCTTCCCGGTCGGCGCCCAATATCCGGTCAGGCTGGAATTTTCTGACCAGGAAATCATTTCCTTGCACCTGGTCGACCATGCCAACAAAGCCGGCGCGGAAATTAAGAATATGGTCGTGCCCCCAGCCCGCATGCCTGCCCGCGATGAAAATACCAACCTTTTTGCCTATCTAAACCCTAAAGACACTTTGTTTATCGCCACCGACGCCGAAGACATTACTGATATTGAAACCAGTACAGTCTTGGGGGTTTTGAATAAATTCCCAACTTTGAGCCTAAGAACTTTTGGGAATAGCCAAGCGGATCTGCATATTGAAATCCGTCCTGCTCCGCTGTATGCGGGCCAGTACCAAAGGTTGATTGCGGATGCTAAAAGCTGGGGGAAAAATAAAGTTTTGATCTTGTCCGCCAGAAAAAAACAGCTGACAGCATTATTTAAAGAACACAAACAACCGCTGCCTGAAGTCTGGGAAATTCCTTTTAACACCCCGATTTCTGGATTTAAAGCCCCGGCCGCCAAGCTTATTGTCTTGACTGACCGGGAAATTTTTCCTCGCGAATCCCCCAGTGTCAGGTCGCGGGGCCTGGATACCTCTTTCCTTTCCGAACTAAAGCCTGGGGATTACGCCGTCCATATGGACCATGGCATCGGGATTTTCAAGGGCATGCGCACTGAAGCCATCAACGGCATTGCCAAAGAATATTTTGTCTTGGAGTATGCGGAAAAAGACCGTTTGAGCGTACCCGTGGAATTGGCGGAAAAACTTTCCAAATACATTGGCGTTTCCCACCCGCCTTTGCACCGGCTCTCGGGTTCCAACTGGTACCAAGTCACTCGCAAAGTCCGAGAAGATACGCGGGCTTTGGCCAAGGAATTAGTCAGGCTTTATGCCGCCCGGGAACTTATCCGGATCTCGCCCATGCAGCCGATGTTGGAACCGGAAAGGGCTTTGGCTGACTCCTTCCCTTTCCAAGAAACCCCAGACCAAGAACGCGCCATTGAAGAAGTCTATACGGGCATGCAGTCTGAACGGCCAATGGACCGCCTGGTTTGCGGCGATGTGGGCTTTGGCAAAACCGAAGTGGCAAT